>CAWBHU010000005.1:0-131326 GCA_963788805.1 uncultured Alphaproteobacteria bacterium | reverse complement strand
TTGGCCATTGGCCTGATGCCCGGCTCCGGTGTTGCAGCTTTATAGGTGGGCTCAGCCGGAAGGGGAAGCCTTCAGCGCGCGCCGGCGCGCGTTTCGCGTGCGACCCAGTCGACCACCTTGCGCAGCGCGATCAGCCGCGTGGCGCCCGCGTCCAGCGCCTTCTGATAGACCTCGACCTGCCGGTCGGCGCTGGTGCCGTCTGTCGCGATGGTCCGAAGGTGCGCGATCTCGCTTTCGCAGCCGAGCGCCCTGGCGTCATCGGCCAGCAGATCGGTGATCTCGGCGAGCCAGTCGCGGGCGCTGATGGCGATGCGGCGCAGCGGCTCGACGAAGGTTGCCGCCATGCCGTGGCGCTGGGCGTGCCACTTGTTCTCGGCGGTGATGGCGCGCGCCACGCGGTCGAAGCCGGCATTGCGCGCGGGGTCGCGGTCGAGCGCGCGAACCAGGCATCGGAACAGCGCCACGATCGCAAGCGCGTCCTCGAGCCGCGTGCAGCTGTCGGCGACGCGAAGCTCGATGGTCGGATAGCGGGACGAAGGCCGCAGCGCCCACCAGATATACGACGCGTCCGGAATGATCTTGGCGCTCACCAGCGCCTGCACGTATTCCTCGTAATCCTCGTAGGTGCGGAACAGCTCGGGGAGCCCGGTGCGCGGCAGCTCGTCATAGGCGGCAAGCCGGTAGCCGCGAGAGTCCGGTCGCGTGGCCTTGCCAGAACGGCGAAGAGGTCGAAAGCGCGAGCAACAGCGGCAGGTATGGCATCAGCCGCATCATCAGATTGATGCGGGTCGACGGATCGGGCACCGCGACATGCACGTGCATGCCGCACATCATGTTGCGCAGCCCGATCATTTGCAGATCGTCCATGATGGCGTCGTAGCGCGCCTTGTCGGTGACTTTCTGCTCCTGCCAGAACGCCAGCGGAAACGTGCCCATTGCGGCGATGCCGACCCCGTTGGCACGAGCGGCTTGTGACAGCACCCGGCGATAGCGCGTCAGGTGCTCGCGCGCTTGCGCAACCGTGTCGCAGACGGGCGTCACCACCTCGATCTGCGATTGCAGCATCTCGGTGACGACGCGATCGCCGAGCTCGCTCTGCGCGTTCGCCAAAAACGTCTTGTCCAGCTCGCCCACGGCAAGCCGGGTCTTCGCGTCGAAAACGAAGAACTCCTCTTCGACGCCGATGGAGTACGGACTTTGCGCCATGGCCGCCACAACGACTCGTTCGTGCGAAAGTTCCGGTGGCTATAGCACACACAAAAAAGCCCGCGTCAGCGACGCGGGCTTTTCGAATTCATCGAAAGTGATCAGCAGGTCGGCTTGCCGCAGCGCGCCGTGTTGATGCCTTCCTGAAGCGCTTCCAATCCAACTGCGCCGATGATCACTTTGTCTCCGATCACGTAACTCGGTGTGCCGTTAAGCCCGAGCGCCTGGGCGAGCTTGAAGCTTTCCGCAAGGCTCGCTTTCACTTCTTCGCTCTCGAGATCCTTCTCGATTTTCGCGACATCGAAGCCGGCGTCTTTTGCCGCGGCGAGCGCGCGCGCCTTGTCGGCTTGCCCGCGGCCACCCATCAGCCGCTGGTGGAAGTCGAGATACTTCTTGCCGGTCTTGTCCTGGATGCGCGCCGCGGTGGCGACCTTGGCGGCTTCGAGCGAGCCCGGGCCGAGCACCGGGAATTCCTTGAGGATGACCTTGAGATTACGGTCGTTCTTGAGCAGCGCATTCATGTCGTCCATGGCGCGCTTGCAGTAGCCGCAGTTGTAGTCGAAGAACTCGACCATCGTGACGTTGCCTTGCGGATTGCCGACCACGACGTGGCGTGACGAAGAGAACAAGTCCTTGGCATTCTCGCGCACGGCCGACTGCTGCCGCTGCGAATCCATGGCGGCCTGGCGCTTCTCGAGCTCCATCATCACGTCCTGGAGCACTTGCGGATTGGCGATCAGATATTCGCGGATGATCTTTTCGATCTCGCTGCGCTGAGCCGCGTCAAAGCCCGCCGCCATTGCGGGGACGAGCGCTGCGAGCGCGAGGGCTGCGCCGAGGATTATTGAACGGAGGGTGGCAAACATTTGCGTCTATCCTTGTCAGATACGGGTTAATCAATTGGCCCTTGGTTTCTTGGCCGAAACGATGTCGTCGGCGCGCACCCAGGCGGGTGAGCCGACCGGGAAGCGGCCCTTGGCGCGGGTGGCAAGCAGCGTCGCGGTCGGCGCGTCGCCTTTCAAATATGCGGCTTCGGCGGAGGCGAGGTCAGCCTGTGCGAGGTCGCCTTTTTTTCCATACGCCATGGCGAGCTGCGTAAAGCCGTCAACCACTTCGGGCTCGCGTTGCAACGCGGCGCGAAGAACCGGGATGGCCTCTTCGGCATTTTTGGCATTGTCGGAGCCGACCAGCGCCTGGCCGAGCATGATTTGCATCAGCGCCTGTTGCGGCGCGAGTTGAACGGCGCGGCGCAGCGGCCCGACGGCTTCCGCCGCGCGGCCGTTCTCCAGCAAGGCCTGGCCCTTCAGCTCATGGAAATGGGCATTGCCCGGCTGCGCGGCGATCAGTGCATCGATCTGCGCCACGGCGCTGCGAATGTCGGTATTGCGGTAGGCCGCAATCGCGCGCGCATAGCGGGCAGGCAGGCTGGTGTCGCTCGCCGGAAAACGGCGCGCGATCGAGTCGGCGCGGCCGAGGAAGCCCGCGAGCTTGGCGCGCGCGAGATCATGGCGAAGCTGCAGCTCCGCTGAATCTTTCTTGTCCCAGTTGCGGGCTCGCCCTGGCGGCCGTTTCGAGCGTGGCAACGCGATCGGCCGGCAGCGGATGGGTCTGCTGATAGGGGTCGGCGCCGGTGGCCTTGAAGAGAATATCTCCGCTCATGCGCTTGAACGTATCGACCATGCCTTTGGGCGATTGGCCGGTGGCGGCGAGAAATTTCAGCGCGGCGTGATCGGCCTGATCTTCCTGGCTGCGCACATAGGCGAGCAATTGGCGGCGGATAAGCTCTTGCGGCGCCGCGATGCCGGCCATACCCATGCTGCCGCCTCCGCTTTTCCCGGCGGCGATGGCTGCGCCGACGCTCGCCAACAGCAGGGCAATCGACTGGGTCTGCGCCGCCGCGAGACGCTCGCGCAGCCGCGACAGGTGGCCGCCGGCGAGATGCGCGGTCTCATGCGCCAGGACGCCGATCAGTTCGTTCGGCGTTTTGGAGTCGAAGATCGCACCGGCGTTCACGAACACATGGCGGCCGTCCATCACGAAGGCGTTGAAGCCCATGTCGTTGATGACGACGACGCGCACATTTTGTTTGCCGAGACCGGCCACGCGCAGCACCGGATTGAGATAGTCGCGCAACA
The DNA here is from genome assembly GCA_963788805.1 of uncultured Alphaproteobacteria bacterium. Taxonomy (GTDB): domain Bacteria; phylum Pseudomonadota; class Alphaproteobacteria; order Rhizobiales; family Xanthobacteraceae; genus Pseudolabrys. The sequence goes on along the minus strand of CAWBHU010000005.1, from coordinate 127,985 downwards.
ATTGCTCGAGCTCGGCATCGCGGATGATCGGAATGCGTTGCGCATGTGCCGGCGCCGGCGCCAGCAGCGTGGTCGCGGCGAGCGCGCCCGCAAGCATGAGCGCGGCGGCGCGGCGCGCTGGCGCCAGGCGGCGCGCTTTGATAGGTGTGCTGCGCGAATTCATGCGGGAAGGGCCATCAATCGGGGGCGAAACTAAAGTCGGCTCCGGATGCGGTCAACGCGAGTTCCTGTCACGATTGCTTGTGGGATGTGCAGACAGGCCCATGAAATGCGGCTTTAGCGGGGCGCATGGCGGCGATGCTGGATAAGGCAAGACAACTGCTCACGGCGTCGAAGCGCAGCGACGTGCCGCCCTTCATGGTGATGGACGTGATCGCCGCGGCCGCGCGCATCGAGGCCGCAGGCGGGCGGGTCATTCACATGGAGGTCGGGCAGCCGGCCGCGCCGGCGCCGGCGACCGCGATCAAGGCGGCACAGCTTGCGCTGCCGAAGGGCAAGCTCGGCTACACCGAAGCGCTCGGCGTTCCGTCACTGCGCGCGCGCATCGCGCGGCATTATCGCGACACCTACGGCGTTGCGCTCGATCCGGCGCGCATCATCGTGACGACCGGCTCGTCGGGCGGGTTTGTGCTGGCCTTTCTGGCGCTGTTCGAAGCGGGCGATCGTGTCGCGCTCGCCAATCCGGGTTATCCGCCATACCGGCACATCCTCACGGCGCTCGGCTGCGAGCCGGTGCTGATCGAAACCAGAAGCGAGACGCGCTGGGCGCTCACGCCCGAGGCGCTGCTCGCCGAGCACAAGCGCAAGAAGCTTTCCGGCGTTGTCGTCGCGAGCCCCGCCAATCCGACCGGCACGATGATGAACGAAGCGGCGCTGTCGCGGCTCATCGAAGTCGCGGAAGGCGAGGGCATCCGCGTCATCTCCGACGAGATCTATCACGGCCTCGACTATGCCTTTCCCGCGGTGACTGCCGCGGCGCTGTCGCCGCGCGCGCTGATCGTCAATTCGTTCTCGAAATATTTCTGCATGACCGGCTGGCGGATCGGCTGGCTGGTGGCGCCGCAGGAGCTGGTGCGCCCGATCGAGCGGCTGCAGGGCAACCTCGCGATCTCGGTGCCGACGCTGGCGCAGATCGCGGCGGAAGCGGCGTTCGACGGCCGCGACGAGATGGAAGCCGTCAAGCACGGCTACGAGGAGAACCGGAAAATTCTGACCGAAGGCCTGCCGAAAGCGGGGCTCGACAAATTCTTTCCGGTCGACGGCGCGTTCTATCTCTACGCCGACATTTCACGCTTCTCGAATGACAGCGTCGATTTCGCCAAACGGCTGCTCGAGGAAGCGCATGTCGCCGCGACGCCGGGCGTCGACTTCGACCCGGTCCACGGCAAGGATTTCATCCGCTTCTGTTATGCGGGTTCGGCTGCCGAGATGCGCGAGGCGATGGAACGCATCGGCCGCTGGCTCAAGACGTAAGAACTAGAATTCCACGTCGAGTTCGAGAACTTCCTCAGGCTCGGCCTTCGCCGCTTCGACCCATTCCTGCATCGCCGGCATCGCCATGATCGCCTTCGCGTAAGCCGCGCAGTCGCTGTCGAGCTTGACGTCATAGGTGAGGAAACGGGTCACCACCGGTGCGAACATGGCGTCCGCCATGCACGGCTTCCCGCCAAACAGAAACGGGCCTTTGCTTTGCGCGAGACAATCGCGCCAGATGCTTTTCACGCGGTCGATGTCCGCTTGCGCTCCCGCCCAGATCTTGAAGCCGGGATGATGCGCCTTGATGTTCATCGGGAGGGCCGAGCGCAAATTGGAAAATCCGGAATGCATCTCGCCGGAAATCGAGCGGCAGCGGGCGCGCGCCGCGCGCTCTTCCGGAATGAGGCCGGCATCGGGATAAAGCTCGGCGAGATATTCGGCGATCGCCAGGGTGTCCCAGACCTTGACGCCATCATGGAGCAGCGCGGGCACAAGAAACGATGGCGACAGCAGCAGGAGTTCGGCGCGGGTCGAGGGATCGTCGGGACCGACCATCTGCTCGTCGAAATCGAGCCCGGCCATCCTGCAGAGCAGCCAGCCCCGCAGCGACCACGAGCCATAGTTTTTGCTGGCAATGGTGAGGATAGCCTTGGCCATGGACGCTCCCGCAAAGGCGAGGTGGGTCAATTCAGGCCCGGCGCGATGAGCTTAGACGATCGGCGGCGGCATTCAATCTTTTTCCGTGGTGCAACATAAGGCTTGGCGCGGTTATCCAAGGTCTTTGCAACTTTTATGTCGCAGTGCAGCACAAAGGGCGCTAGCCTGAACCTGCGGCTGCCGGGCCGCCCAGGACGGCGATGCTCTATCAGGCCTATCAGGCCCAAATCGACATTATGGGCCCCGTGCGCGCCATGGCGGCTGCCGTGGCCACGAACGGTCATACGCGCCTCAACGGCTCGGCGCGCCCCTCGATGCTCTCCAATCTCACGGCGGCGTACGAGCTGATCTCACGCGCGGGCCTGACCCATGTTCGCCCGCCCTATGGCATCGACACGATCACCGTCGGCAATGCCGAGGTTGCCGTCACCGAGGAGGTGGCCGACCGCACGCCGTTCGGCACGCTCCTGCATTTTAGGAAAGACATCGAGACGTTGCAGCCTCGCGTGCTGCTGGTCGCGCCGCTGTCCGGCCACTTCGCCACGCTGCTGCGCGCCACGGTGCGCACCATGCTGCCGGACCACGACGTCTATATCACCGACTGGCACAATGCGCGCGACATCAGCGCGAGCCACCGGGAGTTCGGCTTCGACGATTATGTCGCTCACCTGATTCGCTTCCTCGAGAAGATAGGCGAGGGTGCGCACATTATCGCGGTGTGTCAGCCTTGCGTCGCCGCGCTGGTCGCCGCCGCGGTCATGGCGAAGGCCGACCACCCGGCGCAGCCGCGCTCAATGACGCTGATGGCCGGTCCGATCGACACGCGCGTCAATCCGAGCAAGGTCAACGAGCTTGCCAGGTCCAAGCCAATCTCGTGGTTCGAGAATAATCTGATCGCCACCGTGCCGCATCGCTATGAGGGCGGCGGACGGCGCGTCTATCCCGGCTTCGTGCAGCTCGCGGCCTTCATGAGCATGAACATCGATCGCCACATCAAGGCGCACCAGGATTTGTACGAAAACATCCGCAAGGGCGACATCGCCAGGGCCGAGCAGATCCGCGCATTCTATGATGAGTATTTCGCGGTGCTCGATCTGACCGCCGAGTTCTATCTCGAAACAGTGCGGCTGGTGTTTCAGGAGCATGTCTTGCCGCTTGGCACACTGACGTATCGCGGCGAGCCGGTCGATCCGCGAGCCATCAAGCGGACCACGTTGCTGACCGTGGAGGGCGAACGCGACGACATTTGTTCGGTAGGACAGACGCTCGCCGCGCACGATTTGTGTTCGGGCTTGAGACCGTACCGCAAGCGCCATCACTTGCAGGCAGGTGTCGGCCACTACGGCGTATTCAGCGGCAAGAGCTGGCAGAGCCAGATCTATCCGATTGTAAGAAATACGATATTGGCGAGTGACTAGGCCGGCTCGAGAACCTTCGAGTCCGCGCTCTTGATGACGCGCACGTCAATCCTGGCCGGCTGCATCGCGCGTCATCGCGATGCTTTCGTCAGCCGCCAGCACGCCGAGCTCGACCTCGCGATCCGGCAGCACCACGGTCAGCCGCTCGCCGATCATCACATCGACCAGATGGATCGGATTTTTCAATGCGCCTTCGGCCGCCCAGCGCTTGAAGTTCGTGTAATAAGGCTCGCGCTTCCAGGCATTCGGCGCGCCGGGATCGACATGCGCGGTCATGCGCGTCGCCGTTGTTGCGCACGACCAGCACGAACTTGGCGCGTTGCGGCTTCCACTCGTCGCCGAGCCCGCGCGCAATCATCCATTCGCAGTAAAACGCGCGGCAGTTGAACGGCCGCGCGTCGTAGATGCCGCAGCCGGAGCCTTGCCGGCAATGTCCGCACCATTTGCCCGCGGGCTTCGCAAGGTCCTCGATGCGCATCACCTTGCAGCACAGATTGCATGAGCCGCAGGCGCGGCCGGGCACGACCTTGCGCTCGACCGCGCTCAGCGCGGCGACATCATCCGCCGACAAGGGAAAAGAGACATTGCCGTCCATGACGGCAATGTCTCTGATTCGGGTGTGGCCAATCGTTAACGGCGGTGCGGCTTATTTGTCGCCCATCAGGCGGCGCGCCCACCAGCCGCGCTTGGGCGGACCGGCGTCGGCCGCAGTGCTTGAAGCGGCCGGTTCTGGCGCCGGAGCTGGCGAGGGCGCAGGCGCGTGAGACGACGGCGCGGACGGCGTCCAGGACACCGGCTCGCGCACGGTCGAGCGCCGGCGGGGCGGTTCGGCCTCAGCGGAGGCTGCCGCAGGTGCAGGCTCGGCCGCTGGAGCGGGGCTTTCAGCACGCGCAGGCGCTGGCTCGCTCTGCGGTTCCGGGCGGGATTGCTCCGCTGCCTCGCCATAATGCGGCTGGGCGTCGTCGCGCGGCTGGAAGTCGCTGCCGCCATTGCCGCTGATGCGGCGGCTGCTCGCCATTGCCTTCGCCGCGGCGATGACGGCGGCCTCCGCGCCGGCCGCGCCGGCGCCTGCGGGGTCCATCGTCCGGTCCGCGGTCGCCGCCGTTTTGACCGTTTTGCGCAAATTGCTCCGCGGGTTGCCCGTCTCCGGCAGCGCCCGCTTCGTCAGCGGCCTGCTCGCCTGAAGTCTCAGGCGCCTCGCCGGTAAACCCGGCCGGAGCCGGTTGATCGCGGTGTTCGCCGCCGCGGCTGCGTCCGCGCCCGCCGCGACGCCGGCGTCTGCGCCCCCGCTGGGCGCCATCGCGCTCGCCTTCCTCGCCGCGCGTTCGGCTTGATCTGCTTGTGGCTTCCTCGCCTTCGACTTCGCTCCGGTTCGGCAAGTCGCGGGTTCTTCGCCGAACTCATCGGCGACTTGCGCGTCGGCCTCATCGACAAGCGGTGGCAGGGCCTCGCTGTGTTGTGCCGCGAGCTCGCGCGCCGCTTCGACGCTATGCACCTGCTCGCCGCGCTCGACGGTGAAGGCCTGTCGCGCCGACCACGGTCTCGTCGGCATTGATCGTCACATTGATGCGGAAGCGCTCTTCGAGCGTGCGCAAGTGGCCGCGCTTCTGGTTGAGCACGTACAGCGCGACTTCGGGCCGGGTGCGCACGACCAGATTGTGGGTCGCGCCCTTGAGCAAGGTCTCCTCGATCGCGCGCAGCAGCGCGAGCGTGACCGAGCCGACCGAGCGGACATGGCCGGAGCCGCCGCAGATCGGGCATTTCTCCGTCGAGCTTTCCAGCACCGAGGAGCGGATGCGCTGGCGCGACATTTCCAGCAGGCCGAAATGCGAAATGCGGCCGACCTGGATGCGGGCGCGGTCGTGCTTGAGTGCTTCCTTGACCCGCCGCTCGACCGTGCGGTTGTTGCGGTGATCGTCCATGTCGATGAAGTCGATGACGATCAGCCCGGCAAGGTCGCGCAGCCGGAGTTGCCGCGCGATTTCGTCGGCAGCCTCCGAATTGGTTTTGACCGCGGTGTCTTCGATATTGTGCTCGCGGGTGGCGCGGCCCGAGTTCACGTCGATCGCGACCAGTGCTTCCGCCTGGTTGATGACGATGTAGCCGCCGGACTTGAGCTGAACGGTCGGCGAGAACATCGCGTCGAGCTGGCTCTCGCAGCCATAGCGCGTAAAGATCGGCTGACTGTCGCGGTAGAGCTTCACGTTCTTGGCATGGCTCGGCATGAGCATGCGCATGAACTCTTTGGCTTCGTTGTAGCCCTGCTCGCCGGCAACGACGATCTCGTCGATGTCCTTCGAGTAGAGGTCGCGGAGCGAACGTTTGACCAGCGAGCCCTCCTCATAGACGAGCTTCGGCGCGGTCGACTTGAGCGTGAGATCGCGAACCTGCTCCCAGATGCGGAGCAGATATTCGAAGTCGCGTTTGACTTCGAGCTTGGTGCGGCTGGCGCCCGCAGTGCGCACGATGACCCCCATGCCCTCCGGCACGTCGAGCTCCTGCGCGATTTCCTTGAGGCGATTGCGATCGTCCGAGCTGGTGATCTTGCGGCTGATGCCGCCGCCGCGCGAGGTGTTCGGCATCAACACCGAATAGCGGCCGGCGAGCGACAGGTAGGTGGTCAGCGCCGCGCCCTTGGTGCCGCGCTCTTCCTTGACGACCTGCACCAGCATGACCTGCCGGCGCTTGATCACTTCCTGGATCTTGTACTGGCGAATGCGAACGCGCGGCGCACGCTCCTGTGCTTCTTCGAGCGCATCGGCGCCGCCGACCAACTCCACGCCTTCTTCTTCGGCGCGGTCGTCGCGGTTGCCGTTCTCGCCTTCGCCGGTGGCTTCGGCTTCAGCGGCGATGTCAGCCGAGGTTGTTTCCTCGACCGCCGGTGCGATGTCCTCGCTTGTTGCGGTTTCGGCAGCGTCTTGTTCGGCTGACGCTTCGCTCCTTCCGCTGACTGACCTTCATCAGAGGCGGCGGATGAGCCGAACTGTTCAGCCGGCTCTGACGCGGTTTCGAACTGCTCTGGTTCGGTCTGTGTGCTCGTTTCGGCTTGCGCGCTTTCGGCGAAAAACTCCGATGACCCTTCCGCTACAGTCTCGATGTTCTCAGGCTCGGCGCCCTCGGCATGTGTCACCTTCGGCAGCCTGACCTTCGACCGGGTCACTGCGTACCCCGTCACGCGAGCGGTTCGCGCCGCGATTGCGGTGCCGCCAACGGCGGCCGGAGCGGCGATCGTGCTCGGCTTCATCTTCCTCGTCGCGGCGTTGCTGCTCAGCGAGCAGCGCCTGCCGGTCCGCGATCGGGATCTGGTAGTAGTCCGGATGGATTTCCGAGAAGGCCAGGAAGCCGTGACGGTTGCCGCCGTAATCGACGAACGCCGCCTGCAATGACGGCTCAACGCGCGTGACCTTGGCGAGATAGATATTGCCGCGAAGTTGTTTGCGGCTAGCGGACTCGAAGTCGAATTCTTCGACGCGATTGCCGCGCATCACCACCACCCGGGTTTCTTCCGGGTGGGTGGAGTCGATCAGCATTTTGCTGGTGGACATCGTAAATTCTCACTGGGGCGGCTCCCTTGGCGCGCATGCGCGAAACAGACGGCGCAGCACGGCCGGCGAGGGAGCGGGCCCGATAGGGGTGGAAGGAGTGGGGCGCGGTGTCGGCCCGTCCGGCGCATGAGGAAACGCGCGCTGACTCAGCGCACGCGCTCTGGAGCCGGACTTTCAATTGCGATGGCTGCAATCTTGGCAGCATGTAACAGCGACCCGTGGGGGCCGCGTTGGAAACGCGGCCTGTTTCAGTGCTCACGGCAGCGGCGCATGCGGCCCGCGATGCGGGCGAAGCGCTGAACCGGATGTCCTACAAGGGTTTCGGCTTGGCACCGCCCATTCGCCTGCTTCCTCGAGAGGGCGATCCTGGGACTGGCGCGCCGGTGCCCAAACGCGGACCAACCGGACTCTTCGAACCGTCAGCATGAAATACATACGGCCCGCCGCCCGCGATAGCAAGAAACGTATGCGGACGGCCGCTTAGGCCAACAGAAACGGAGCATTTTTCATAGTTCCGCGGGAGGCCGTTAGGGCCAAACAAGCCAAACGCGCCGCAAGCCGGCGCTCTGTCCGGTATCCGCATTTTCCAGCCAGGCGGTAAGGGCTAGTCTCCTGCAGTGGCGCCGCGGGGATTCGTGCCACCGCAGGCGCCGGGGGATGAGATCGTGGCCGACAAGACCAAGCTGTTTACGGACGCCGCATTCGACCAGGCTGAGGTCGTGATCCTGCTCGACGCCTATGTGCGCGCCTGCCGCTCGCTCCATGACAGGGGCCAACCCGACATCGTGACCGACGTCATCGCCGAGCGCCTGATCACATTGGCCAAAGCCGGCCAATGGGACCCACAGAAGCTCTCCGAAGGGGCGCTGGGCGCGCTTTCAGGCGGACGCTGAACCAAGGCTGCATCGCGCCTCAGATGTGCGGCGAAGCCACAATAGCGGGCGAAAAGACCTCCAACGCGCAGGTTCCGTTAACCCGCCGCTGCCACGCTGCGCTAAAATTGGCGGAGAGGGGACGGATTCGTGTCCAGCCGCGCCAAAATCATCGCGCTTGCCGCCGGACTGCTTGGCCTTGCCAGTGCAGGGGCGGGAGCGTTTCCGGTCGCAAACGAAGTCCGCCTCGGCGGTGACGCCAAGGACACGCGCTTTGTGATGGACCTCAGCGAAAAGGTGGACATCGCCACCTTCACGCTGGCCGATCCGTACCGGCTCGTCATCGACCTGCCGCAAGTCGCGTTCCAGCTTCCGGCCAAGACCGGAGAGAACGGCCGCGGCCTGATCAAAGCGTTCCGCTACGGGCTGGTCATGCAGGGCGGCTCGCGCATCGTCATGGATCTCAAAGGCCCGGCGCGCGTGGAGAAGGCCTTCGTGCTGCCGCCGGCGGAAGGTCAGCCGGCCCGGCTCGTCATCGATCTCGCTGCGACCGATCGCGAGGCCTTCGTGCGCAACATGTCGCTCGACCGCCGGCCGGCGCAGCAGTCGCAGCCGCGTCTCGCGCTTCCGGCTGTACCGGATGATCCGCGGCCGCTGATCGTGATCGATCCGGGCCATGGCGGCATCGATACCGGCACCAAGGCCGCGAGCGGCGAGCAGGAAAAGATCATCGTGCTCGAATTCGCCACCACGCTGCGGGACAAGCTCGAGCGCAGCGGCAAATACCGGGTCGCGATGACGCGTCAGGACGACAGCTTTGTCGCCCTGTCGGAGCGCGTGAAGTTCGCCCGCTCCCTCAAGGCGTCGCTGTTCGTCTCGATCCATGCCGACTACCTGCCGCGCAAGGAAGGCGAGGCGCAGGGCGCGACGGTCTATACGCTGTCGGAAAACGCATCCGACAGCGAGGCCGCGCGGCTGGCGGAAGCCGAAAACAAGGCCGACGTCATCGCCGGGGTCGATCTCACCGCCGAGTCGAACGCGGTCGCGGATATCCTGATCGACCTGGCGCAGCGCGAGACCAAGGCCTTCTCGCACCAGTTTGCCAAGACGCTGCTGACCGAGCTGAAAACTGCAACGAAGCTTCACAAAATTCCGAACAAATCGGCGGGGTTCCTCGTTCTCAGGGCGCCAGATGTGCCGTCGGTGCTGCTCGAGCTTGGCTATGTTTCGACCAAGGACGACCTCAAGCAGCTCATGTCGGCCGTCCTGGCGCGAGCGGACGGCGGATGCGATGACGCGGGCGATCGACAGCTTTTTGGCCCCGCGACTGGCTGGAGCGACGGCCAAAAGCTCGAACTGACGCGGTTTTGAGTGGATTTGTAGCCCTAGTTTCAACATAAAACCGGCGGAGCAAGGGGTTCCCTTGCCGGCCGGGGTGGACGGCAAAGAGCAGCGCGGACCTTCGCCGCTGACGTGAGAGACGAATGAAACTTGCCTTGCGCTTCGTCGGCTTCCTGTTTGCGGCCGGCACGATCGTCTTCGTGGTTGGCGCGGTCGCCGCGGCCGGCCTGCTTTGGCATTTCTCCAAGGACCTGCCGGACTATTCGCAGCTTCAGGATTATGAGCCGCCGGTCGTCACCCGCGTCCATGCCGCGGACGGCGCGCTGGTTGCCGAATATGCCCGCGAGCGCCGTCTCTATATTCCGATCCAGGCGGTGCCGAAGCTCGTCATCAACGCCTTCCTCGCCGCCGAGGACAAGAACTTCTACGACCATGGCGGGCTGGATTTCGGGGGCATTTTGCGCGCCGCCGTCAACTACGCGCAGAACTTCGGCTCCAATCGCCGCCCCCAGGGCGCCTCGACCATCACGCAGCAGGTGGCGAAGAACTTCCTGCTGTCGAACGAGGTGTCGTTCCAGCGCAAGATCAAGGAAGCGCTGCTCGCGCTCAAGATGGAGCGCACCTACAGCAAAGAGAAAATTCTCGAGCTCTATCTCAACGAGATTTATCTCGGCTTCGGCGCTTACGGCATCGCCTCGGCGTCACTGACTTACTTCGACAAGTCGGTGCACGAGCTCACCGTCACCGAAGCGGCTTATCTCGCCGCGCTGCCGAAGGCGCCGAACAATTATCACCCGTTCCGCCAGCGTGAACGCGCCATCGAGCGCCGCAATTGGGTGCTCGACCGCATGGTCGAGGGCGGCTTCATCAAAGCGAATGAAGGCGAGAACGCAAAGCGCACGCAGTTGACCGTTGTCACGCGTCCGGTCGGTCCGCGTACTTTCGCCGCCGATTATTTCGCCGAGGAAGTGCGCCGCGAAATCTACGAGCGCTACGGCGAGAAGAAATTGTACGAAGGCGGGCTCTCGATCCGCACCACGCTCGACACCAAGCTGCAACAGCTCGCCAGGCAAACCCTGATCGACGGCCTGGTGCGCTATGACGAATATCACGGCTGGCGCGGGCCGATCACCACCATCGATCTTCGCAGCAGCGGAGATTGGGGCCTCAAGCTTGCGGACGTGAAGGCGCTCGCCGATGTCTCGCCGTGGCAGATCGCGGTCGTGCTCGAGACGGGCGACCAGGCCGCGCGCATCGGCCTGCAGCCGGGCCGCGAGCCCGGTGGCGCCGTCGGCAACGAACGGCCGGTCGGCATCGTGCCGCTCGATGGCGTGAAGTGGGCCAAGGTCCAGAACAAGGTCCCGACCAAAGTCAGCCAGGTGCTCAACCCCGGCGACGTCATCTATGTGTCGCCGACCAAGACCAGCGGCCAGTTCCGCTTGCAGCAAATTCCCGAAGTATCGGGCGCGATCGTCGCCATGGATCCGTGGACCGGCCGCGTGCTCGCAATGGTCGGCGGCTTCTCCTACGACCAGAGCCAGTTCAACCGCGCGACGCAGGCGCTGCGGCAGCCCGGCTCCTCGTTCAAGCCGTTCGTTTATGCCGCCGCGCTCGACAACGGCTACACGCCCTCGAGCGTGGTGATGGACGCGCCGCTCGAAATCGACCAGGGCGCCGGGCAGGCCGCCTGGGCGCCGCAAAACTACGAGGGCAAATTCTACGGGCCTTCCACGCTGCGCTTCGGCATCGAGCGCTCGCGCAACGTCATGACGGTGCGGCTCGCGCAGGATGTCGGCATGCCGCTGATTGCCGAATACGCCAAGCGGTTCGGCATCTATGACGAACTGCCGCCGTATCTTTCCTTCGCGCTTGGCGCGGGCGAGACCACGTTGCTGCGAATGGTGGCGGGCTACGCCATGTTCGACAATGGCGGGCGGCGCGTGAAGCCGACGCTGATCGATCGCATCCAGGATCGCTACGGTCACACCGTTTACAAGCACGACGATCGTGAATGCCGCGGCTGCTCGGCGGATGCCTGGCGCAACCAGGCCGAGCCGGTGCTGGTCGACCGCCGCGAGCAGGTGCTCGATCCGATGACGGCCTACCAGATCACCTCGATGATGGAAGGCGTCGTGCTGCGCGGCACGGCGACGATCCTGCGCGAGGTCGGCAAGCCGGTCGCGGGCAAGACCGGCACCACCAACGACAACAAGGATGCCTGGTTCATCGGCTTTAGCTCCGACATGGTGACGGGTGTCTACATCGGCTACGACAAGCCGAAGCATCTGGTGTTCCCGGGTGGCGCGACCGGCGGCCATCTCGCTGCGCCGGTGGTCAAGGAATTCCTCAAAACCGCGCTTGCGGACAAATCGGCCGCGCCGTTCCGCGTGCCGCCCGGCCTCAAGCTGGTGCGCGTCGATCCAAAGAGCGGAACGCGCGCCGGGCCGGGCACCGCCTCGATCCTCGAAGCGCTTCAAGCCGGGCACGGCGCCGCCTGACAGCTACTCGGTTGTCGGTTATGGCGACGGCGAGAGCCGTCCGTTCGGCGCCGCCATCCCGGCCGATTCCGACCGCGCCATCCGCGGCACTGGCGGGCTCTACTAACCACCTCTCACCTCAACCAAGACCAAGAACGAAAATGCGCGCGGAAACCCAAACGCTGGTCGACGATATCAAGCAGTCCCTTGGACTGCTGAGGAGGCATCTTTGACGTCGACACGGCGAAACGGCGTCTAGCCGAACTCAATAAAGAATCCGAAAGCCCGGAGCTGTGGAACGACCAGGCGCGCGCGCAGCGCCTGATGCGCGAGCGCGACGCGCTGGAAGACCAGCTCGGCGCGATCGGCCGTATCGAGCAGGAGCTCGACGATCAGCTCACCATGATCGCGCTCGGCGAAGAAGAAAAAGACCAGAAAGCCGTCGCCGATGCGGAAGGCGCTCTCAAGAAGCTCAAGACCGAAATATCGCGCCGCGAGCTCGAAGCTCTGCTGTCGGGCGAGGCCGACGCGAATGATTGCTATGTCGAAGTCCACGCCGGCGCGGGCGGCACTGAAAGCCAGGATTGGGCCAGCATCCTGATGCGCATGTATGTGCGCTGGGCCGAGCAGCACGATTACAAGGTCGAATGGGTGGAAGAGACCGAAGGCGATGGCGCCGGCATCAAGTCAGCCACCGTCACCATCCACGGCCATAACGCTTACGGCTGGCTCAAGAGCGAGGGCGGTGTGCACCGCCTGGTGCGGATATCGCCGTTTGACGCCAATGCGCGGCGGCACACATCCTTTGCCAGCGTCAGCGTTTATCCGGTGCTGGATGACAGCATCAAAATCGACATCGACGAGAAGGATGTTCGCACCGACGTGATGCGCTCGAGCGGCGCCGGCGGCCAGCACGTCAACAAGACTGAATCCGCGGTGCGGCTTACGCACATCCCGACCAACATCGTCGTCAAGGTGCAGCAGGACCGCTCGCAACACCGCAACCGCGCGATTGCGTGGGACATGTTGCGCGCCCGGCTGTTCGAGCGGGAGATGAAGAAACGCGAGGACAAGGCGGCCGCTGAAGCCGCTGCCAAGACCGACATCGGCTGGGGCCACCAGATCCGGTCTTACGTCTTGCAGCCCTACCAGATGGTCAAGGATCTTCGCACCGGCGTTTCGACGTCGAACACCGGCGCCGTGCTCGACGGCGACCTTGATGAATTCATGCAGGCTGCACTGGCGCAGAAAGCATTCGGCACCGAGCCGGTCGACGTCGAGGACGTCGATTAATTGATCGCGCCCAGCTTGTCGCCGGCGCGCAAGAACTTCTGCGGGTCGATGGCGGTGTCGTTCACGCGCGTTTCGTAATGCAGATGCGGGCCGGTTGACCGGCCGGTCGAGCCGATGCGGCCGATCACGTCGCCCATCCTGACATGCTGGCCGACCTTCACCTCGATCTTGGAGAGATGGCCGAAGCGCGTGGACAGGCCGTTATTATGGTCGATCTCGATCATGTTGCCGTAGCCGCCTTGCGGGCTCGCAGTCACGACGGTGCCGTTTGCGGTCGCGCGCACCGGATCGCCGGTGTCGCCGCGCAAGTCGATGCCGCTATGGATCGCCGGGCCGCGCAGGAACGGGTCCATGCGCATGCCAAACGGCGAGCTCATGTCGATGTCGCCTTCGATCGGCTTGCGCACCGGCACGGTGCGCAGCTGCTGCGTCATGCGTTCGTATTGCGCGCGGGCGACGCTGACGCGGTAGAGGTCCTGCTCGAACGAGCTGGCGTTCTTTGCCGGCGGCTTTGCCGGCACGAACGGCCCGCCGATCGCGCCGGTAATATCGGCGTGCTTGCCGAGGGTGACATTCAATTCGGCGAGCACGTTGCGCACATGCGCAAGCTTGCCGTCGAGGCTCGCTTCCATCAGGCCGAGCGAAGCGCTCTGGCGCTGCTCGATCGTATCGAGCGACAGCGCAACCTTGTTGAGCTTGCGCCGCCAAGGTGCCGCCGGGCAGGGCGGATGATTTGTCGCGCGACGGCAGATAGTCGCCATTGTCGCTCAGTGGCGACGGCTTCATGGGCCGCGCCGGCTTTGGCGACTTCTTGATCGCCGACAAATCGCCGCCGAGCGCGGCGCTGCGCTGCTCGAGCGTCGATTGTTTTTGCAGCAGCACGTCGAGCTTCTTCTCGAACTGCTCCTGGTCGAGCAGCTGGCGGCTGGTGACGCGATCGACCTGCGCGCGCAATTCGGCGATGCGATCCTCGTAAGCAAATTGCAGTTCGGCCTGCCGGCCGATCAGCCGCACGAGCACGTCGTCCTTGAAAGCGAAATAGGTTCCGGTGCCGGCGGTCCACACCGCCATCACGATCAACGTGCCGACCGCAATCCAGAACGAGACCGGCCCGATGCGAACCTGACGTCCGGCATGCGTGAGCGTGTAGCCATCTTGTGCGCGATGCGACGCTGCCGCAGCGGAACGATGCCGCTGCGGCGCGTGATGTGGATGAGGCTGGCTGCTGGGCGGGTAATGGGACGACGACATCAACGCTCCGCGCCGGCCGGCGCGGGAGGCCGGAAACCAGCGCTGCGATATAAATCCTGTATGGTTAAAAACCGGTAACCGCTGCGGCGGCTAAAGCGCCTTCGCTGCCGCCAGCACGTCGTCGGCGTGGCCGTCGACGCGGACCTTCGGCCAGACCTGCGCGATCCTGCCTTTGGCGTCGATCAGGTAGGTCATGCGGATCACGCCCATGAAGCTGCGGCCGTACATCGACTTCTTCCCCCAGGCCTCATAGGCCGTGAGCATCTTGTGTTCCGGGTCGCTGCCGAGCGACAGGCTGAGCCCGTGCTTCTTCTTGAAACGGTCCTGGGCCTCGACCGGGTCAGCCGAAATTCCGATCACTTCGGTATCGGCCTTGGCGAACTCCTTCTTCAGCCGCGAAAAATCGATGGACTCCCGGGTGCAGCCCGGCGTGTCGGCCTTTGGATAGAAGTAGATGACGAGCTTGCGGCCCTTGAAGTCCGCAAGCGACACAGCTGCCGCCCCCGTCGCGTTTGAGGGTAAATGCGGGTGCCTTCGACCCCGGCTCAAGCGCCATGTGCCTTCCTTTCGTCGCAACATTAGGCGAATCGTGGGTTGGGGACGATATTATTGAGAGTTGGCGGCTCTATTTCGCGCCACTCTCACAGACGCGGAGCCTTCCGGTATCGGATGAGCGAAACGCACGACCTTGAAGAAGGGCCGGCCATAGCGCGGCGCCGGGCGGTGTTGCGCGCGGCGTACGCCGCGTGGGTGCGGCTTCGCCGCGGCACCATGGCGCTGTTGCGACGAAAATGGGTGCAGCGGTCGCTGATCACGACCGGCGCTGTGACCGCGCTCGTCGCGATTGCTGTGGCCGGCCTTTGGCTGCGGCTCTCGTCCGGCCCCATCAGCATCGGTTTCGTGACGCCATGGCTGAGCGAGGCGATCGCCGAGAATTTCAGCGGCAAGCATCTGGTCACGATCGGCGGCACACAAATCGAACGCGATCAGCGCGGGCGAACCTCGGTACGCATTCTCGACATTGTGGTTCGTGATCCCGATGGCGTTGTCGTCGCGAGCGCACCGAAGGCGGAAATCGGCGTTTCCGGCTCGAACCTGTTGCGCGGCCGGGTCCGCGCGCAAAGCCTCAATCTGGTCGGCGCCGAGCTTTCCGTCCGCATCGAGACCGATGGAAGCGTCACGATCTTTGCGGGCGCCAATACGCGGCCGATCGCGCAGGCTCAGCCTTCCGCCGTGCCGACGCCGACAGTCGAGGGAACGCCGGGGCTGCTGCAGATGGCTACGGCGGCGCTTGCCTGGATCGATGCGATCGGCGCAAGCGGACTTGACGGACATGGTCTGTCTCTTCTCGGCTTGAAGGACGGCAATCTTACCGTCGACGACGCGCGCAACGGCAAGCGTTGGACCTTCAGCGAGATCAATGTGAGCCTGTCGAGGCCCGAGCCGGGCGGGGTGATTTTCCGCATCGAGTCCGAGACCGACGAAAAGCCCTGGCTGATCAGCGCCGCATTGCGCCCGCTTGGGGGCGGGGTGCGCGCAGTCGGCATCGAGGCGCGGCAGGTTTCCCTCAATGACATTCTTCTTGCGTCGCGCCTTGGCGGCGGCGCGGTCGAATCCAATATTCCGCTGTCCGCCAGCCTTCGCGCGGAATTGACGAGCGACGGCAAGGTGCAGGTCGCGCGCGGTCAGTTGGTCGCGTCACGCGGCTACATCCAGGACCGCGGTGATCCGGACTCCCGTGTCGATGTCGATCGCGCCGACATTCGCCTGGCATGGGACGGAGCGCGCCAGCTTCTTCTGCTGCCGATTCCAGGTGCAAAGCAGCGGCAACCAGGTGACCGTCCTTGCGCGCGCGAGCCCGAGGGCCGGCCAATCCGACGTGTGGTCTTTTGCGATCGAGCGGGGCGATCCGGTGATCGATCCTGTGATCTTCGCGGCTCACAAGCCGACCGGCGACGAGGGCTTTTCGCTCAACCGCGTCAATGTGCGCGGCCGCATCGATTTTGCGCGCCAGCGCGCCGAGCTTGAAGGCGGCGACGTCGGACGCACCGACACGCGGCCGGCGTTCAATATCGGTGTCGCCCTGACCGGCAACTACGACTGGAGCGATGCTGACGCGCGGCTTGGCTTCGGTGTCGCCGCAACCCGGATGCCGGTTTCGGTGATGCGGCGTCTGTGGCCGGCATTGGTCGCGCCGAAGGTGCGCAGTTGGGTCAACGAGCGCATTTCCGGTGGCACGGTGGAGCGCGTGCTGATCGCCGGCAATGTCTCCACTGCCGTGCTGTTCGATCCAAAAGTGCCGCTGCCGGATGAGGCGCTGTCGATCGAGATCGAGACCAGCGCGACGACATTGCGGCCGGTCGCCAAATTGCCGCCGATCCGCGATGCCGATCTGAGCATCCTCGTCACGGGCCGTTCGGCCCGCGTCTATCTGGGCCGCGGCACGATCGACGTGGCGGCAGGGCGGCGGCTCAACATTGCCAGCGGCACGTTCCAGGTGCCGGACACCCATCTCAAGCCGATACCGGCTTCGTCGCAGTTCCGTATCGACGGCGGGATCGGCGCGACCGCCGCGCTGCTGGCGATGGAGCCGCTCAAAGGCGCAGCCTCAGCCTGGCTCGATCCTGCGACCACGCGGGGCAACGTGACCGCGCAGGTCGGCATCAACTTTGTGCTGACCGAGGACGACGTCGCGAATGTGCGCTACCGCGTCAATGCCGACCTGACCAATTTCGCCGGCGACAACCTGCTGCTCAATCAGAAGCTCGAAGCCCAGACGCTGCAGGTCACGGCAACCGATGGCGATTTCGCGGTCAAGGGCGATGCGCGGATCAATGGCGCAGCCGCGGCGATCGAATTCAGGAAAGCGAACGCGGACCTGCAAGGCGATCTGCGCGTCAGCGCCGTGCTCGACGAGGCGGCGCGGCGCAGGCTTGGCATCAATTTCGGCCCCGCCGTGACCGGCAACATTCCGGTCAAGCTCACAGGGCGGATCGGCGCGGACGACAGCAAGAACAAGATCGCCGTGGATGCCGACTTCACGCCGGCAAAAATCGACGAGCTGTTACCCGGCTGGGTCAAGGCGGCCGGCAGGCCCGCCCGCATCACCTTCAACCTCGTCACCGCGGGAAAGAACACCAGGTTCGAGGACCTCACGCTCGACACCCAGGGCGGCATCGCCAGGGGCTCGGTCGAGCTCGACGCCAACAGCGATATTGTGTCGGCCAACTTTCCGGTCTTTGCGCTCACCGGCGGAGACCAGGTTTCGTTGCGGGCCGAGCGCATGAATGACGGCGCGCTCAATGTCGTCATGCGCGGCGAGGTCTATGACGGGCGGCAATTCGTCAAATCCGCGCTCGCCAATACCAATGCGAATGCGCGGCAGAAACAGATCGACTTCGATCTCGATATCAGGCTCGGCGCGGTCGCAGGTCACAATGGCGAGGCGCTGCGTGGGCTGGATATGAAGATGTCCCGCCGCGCCGGGCGCATTCGAAACTTCAACATGAAGGCGAAGATCGGACGCGATACGCCGTTGGTCGGGGAATTCCGGCTGCGCCAGCGCGACAATCGCCAGGTGCTTTATTTCGAGACCGACGATGCCGGCGCGCTGTTCCGCTTCACCGACATTTACCCGCGGATGTTCGGCGGACAGATGTGGATGGCGATGGATCCGCCGGTGCGCGACGCGACGCCGCAAGTCGGCGTCCTCAATATCCAGAATTTCTCGGTGCGCGGCGAGCAGAGCCTCGATCGCGTTCTGTCCAATGCGCCGGCAAGCGCGCGCGCAGCCGTCGAGTTCTCCGAGTTTCGGTGCGATTTCAGCCGCGTGCCCGGCCGCATGTTGATCAAGGAAGGCGTGGTGCGTGGACCCACGATCGGCGCCACGCTCGACGGACACATCGACTACGCGCAGGACGAACTGCGTCTGCGCGGCACGTTCGTGCCGCTCTACGGCCTCAACAACATGTTCGGGAAAATCCCGCTGGTCGGCCTTTTCCTCGGCGGCGGCAGCAATGAAGGCCTGGTCGGCATCAATTACGAGGCGTCCGGATCGCCGGATTCGCCGCGCATCAGCATCAATCCGATCTCGGCGGTGGCGCCGGGGCTGCTGCGCAAGCTGATACCGGGGCCGGGCTCAGCGGACCCGAACTACATTCCGCCGACGCGTTGATCAGCGCGGCTTGAGCAGGACGTGCTTCTTTTTGCCGAGCGACATCTTGATGACGCCTTCGGGCGTCACGTCGCTTGATGTGAGCATCAGCTTTTCGTCGCTGACCGCTTTGTCATTGACCTTCAGACCGCCGCCCTGGATCTGCCGGCGTGCTTCGCCGGTCGAATAGACGAGGCCGGCGCGCACCGCGGCGCTCAAGACGCCGTAGCCCTTGTCGAGAAGATCGCGCGGAAATTCGACCGCCGGGAGATTTTCCGCGGTCGTGCCTTGCTCGAAAGTCTGGCGTGCGGTCTCGGCGGCTTGCTCGGCCGCCTCCCTGCCATGGACGAGGGCGGTGGCTTCAGTCGCCAGCACTTTCTTCGCTTCGTTGAGTTCGGCGCCTTTGAGCGCCGCCAGCCGGGCGATCTCCTGCATCGGAAGAATGGTGAACAGCTTGAGGAAGCGCGAAACGTCGCCGTCCTCGGTGTTGCGCCAGTACTGCCAGTATTCGTATGGGCTCACCATCGAAGCATCGAGCCACACCGCGCCGGCGGCGGTCTTGCCCATCTTGGCGCCGGACGATGTGGTGATCAGCGGCGAGGTCAGCGCGAACAGCTGCGCGTTCATCATGCGCCGGCCGAGGTCGATGCCGCTGACGATGTTGCCCCATTGATCGGAGCCGCCCATCTGCAGCACGCATCCGGTGCGCTTGTTGAGCTCGACGAAGTCGTAGGCCTGCAGGATCATGTAGTTGAATTCGAGGAACGACAGCTCCTGCTGGCGCTCGAGCCGCATCTTCACCGAGTCGAAGGAGAGCATGCGGTTGACCGAGAAGTGCCGGCCGACGTCGCGCAGGAAGTCGATGTAGTTGAGCGTGTTCAGCCAGTCGGCGTTGTTCGCCATCACGGCGTCTTTCGGCCCGCTGCCGAACTTCAGGAACTTCGAGAAGATCTGCTTGATGCCGGCGAGGTTCTGGTTGATCGCATCGTCGGTGAGGATGCGGCGGCTCTCATCCTTGCCGGACGGATCGCCGACCCGCGTCGTGCCGCCGCCCATCAGCGCGATCGGCCGGTGCCCGGTCTGCTGCATCCAGTACAGCATCATGATCGGCAACAGCGAGCCGACATGCAGCGAGGGCGCGGTGCAGTCGAAGCCGATATAGCCGGTGATCGTGCCGGCCTTCGCCTTTTCGTCGAGCGCGTCCGGCTCGGAAACCTGGTGGATGAATCCACGGTCCGCCAGAACTTGCAGGAAATCGGACTTGTATGCGCTCATGTCGATGTGGTCGCGGCTAAATTCGGCAGCGGCGAGGGTGTAACAGTTTCGACGCCCAATTCAACTCACTGGGCGAGTTCACCATACGCGGGTTGCTTGTGGCGCGTGCGGCAAACGATGCTATAAGGGCGCCAATCTCAACACCGGTTCGCTCTGAAGGGTTTCGGACGAAAAATGCTCGTTCGCGATGTAGCCGCCGCGCTTTCCGCGCAGCTTGTTGGTGACGGCTCGCTGCCGATCGAGCGGATCGTGCATCCGGCGGCGGCGGTGAAACCGTCCGATCTCGCCGTCGCGATGACGAGCGAGACCTTCTCCGCACTCGCCGGCTCAAAGGCGCAGGTCGCGGTCATCTCCGACGAAGTCCACGCCGCCTGCCGGCCTGAAGGCGACCATCCTCGCATCGGCCGACCGCAGTTCACTGGCGCGGCTCACCGCGCTGTTCGACAGCGGGCCATCGCATGCCGCCGGCGTGCATCCGACCGCTGTTGTCGCGCCGGACGCCGTGCTGGGCGAGGGCGTCAGCATCGGGCCCTATGTGACGATCGGCGCGCGCAGCCGGATCGGCGCAGGCACCGCAATTCTGCCTCAGGTCACGATCGGTGCCGACGTCGCCATCGGCTCGCGCGGCCTGATCCATTCCGGTGTTCGGATCGGCGACCGCGTCTCGATCGGCGAGCGGGTCATCATTCAGGCAAATGCTGTGATTGGTTCGGACGGCTTCAGCTTCCTGCCGCCTGTGCCGGGGAGTTCCCCACCCATGCCGGTCGCGGGTCCACTCGCTCGGCGATATCGTGATTGGTAACGACGTGGAAATCGGGGCTTCCACCACGATCGACCGCGCCACATTGACCACCACGCGGATCGGCAACGGCACCAAGATCGATAATCAGGTGCAGATCGCGCATAACGTAACAATCGGAAATGGTTGTTTGATTTGCGGCATGGTGGGCATTTCGGGCAGCGTGGAAATCGGCGACGGCGTTCTCATTGCGGGCGGCGTCGGTATCGGGGACCACGTCAAGATCGGGGCAGGGGCGATGATCGCGGCAGGCTCGGGAGTTGCCACCAACGTGGCGGCCGGCAGCAAGATGTCCGGCTACCCGGCGATGCCGCACGAGCGCAACGCCGAGGCCTTTGCCTTCCTGATGCGCAACAAGCGCTTCACCAAGGCGATCAAGGACGCTGAAGCTCGCATCGAGGCGCTGGAGAAGGCTGCCAAGGAAAAATGATCGAGGGCCGGGGATGAGCGACGTTGCCACCGACGTGATGAGCGTCATCAAGAAGAAGATCCGGGTCGATCGCTCGGAGATCACGATGGACGACCGCCTGGCCGACCTCGGTCTGGAATCGCTCGACGCGCTCGAGCTCGTTTTCGATCTCGAAGAGAAGTTCGAGATCGAGATTCCGGTGAATGCCAATGACGCGCAGATCGGCGGCTTCGAGAAGGTGAGCGACGTGGTCGCCGCCGTGCAGAAAATCATCGACAAGAAAGCGCAGCCGGCGTGAATCGCGTTGTCATTACCGGCCTGGGCGCGGTCACGCCGCTCGGCCTACGACGTCCCGTCATATTGGGCCGGGCTCAAAGCCGGCACCGATGGCATCCGGCCGATCGAACAATTCCAGCGCGAGACGCTCAATCAAAAAGTGCTGGGCGAGGTCAAAGGATTCGACCCGCTCAAGCATTTCGACGACCGCCAACTCAACACCCTCGACCGCGTGTCGCAGATTAGCGGTGGTGGCGGCACGCGAAGCCATCAAGCAGAGCGGCCAGTCATTTGAGGGCGAACTCGCCGACAGAACGGCGACCATTATCGGCACCGGCGTCGGCGGCCAGACCACGATCGACGACAGCTACCGGCGGCTCTATGGCGACAAGAACCCGCGAGTGTTTCCGCTCAACATTCCGAAGCTGATGGTGAATGCGCCGGCCAGCCAGATTTCGATGCATTGCGGCTTGCGCGGTCCAGCCTTCGTGGTGGCCAGTGCATGTGCGTCGGCGACGCATGCAATCGGGCTCGGCTACCAGTTCGTGCGCAGCGGCCTCTCGCGAGGCGGCGGTGGTCGGCGGCGCTGAGGCTTGCTCTGACCTACGGCTCGATCAAATGCTGGGAAGCGATGCGCGTTATGGCGCCCGACAAGGTGCGGCCGTTCTCCAGGGACCGAAAAGGCATGATCATCGGCGAGGGCGCCGCAGTGCTGGTGCTCGAAACCGAAGAAGCCGCACGGAAACGCGGCGCAGAAATCCTGGGCGAGATCGCCGGCTTCGGCATGAGCGCCGACGCCAAGGACATTACGGCCCCGGACGCGGGCGGCATGGGCCGCGCGCTCAAGGCGGCGCTTTCCGACGCTTCGCTTAACCCCTCGATGTCCACTACATCAACGCGCACGGCACCGGCACCACCGCCAATGACCGCACCGAAACCCAGGCGATCAAGGCGGTGTTCGGCGGGCACGCGAAGAAGCTGTCGATCTCGGCCACCAAATCGATGATCGGCCATGCGCTCGGTGCCGCCGGCGCGCTCGAAATGGTCGCGACCGTCATGAGCCTGCGCGAAGGAGTCATCACGCCGACCATCAATTATCTCGGGCCCGATCCGGAGTGCGATCTTGATTATGTGCCGAACGAAGCGCGCGAGATGAAGATCGATGCCGCGCTGTCGAACTCGTTCGCGTTCGGCGGGCTCAATGCGGTGCTGGCGGCGAAGCGCTATTCGTAACGCTTAGTACGAGCGCCGCACCCGGACGCCGTTCGCCTTCTTCAGGAAGGCTGCGCAGAGCGCCGCATCCATGATGCGGTAGTCGTTGGTGATCTCTTCGCCCTTGAAGATGTCGCGCTTGGCGACCATGAAGCCCGACCGCCAGCAGGTATTCGCGTTGGGCGAATGGTTGATGTGGTGGTCATGGTCCACCGTCAGCAGGATCTCGCCGTCCACCCGGTAGCCGTGACGCTGGATGTATTCGCGCGCCGGCTTCGGCAGCTTGGCGAATTGCTTGGGCGACCAGGCGCGGTCGAAGCCTTCGACGAAGGTCCAAATCCGCGTGGCCTTTGCGGATCACCTGATCGGCGAACACACCAAGGCCGTGGATCGAGGACTTGTCGAGGTAAGTGCGGACCAAAAGCATTGCGAATCGGAAAAGGCGTAGGTCCGACTAGGCAATGTCAGCGCCGTTGCCGCCGTCAAGGACAATGTCAGCCGTTAAACACAGGCGTATAGGCTCCGCCCGCTAGATCAGGTCCTGGGCGATCAGCTTCATCGTTGCGCTGGTGGGCAGCGTGATCTTGCGCCGCCTTTCATAGTGGCTCAAAGGCGGCGACTCGTCCGGCGTGCGCGAGCGCTCATAGAGTGCGGCACCGTTGCTTCCCGCAGCGACGAGGTCATCGCGCTCGCAACTGGTCGCGATGGCGAGGCCCAGCGACGCCAGGTGCGACCGCCGATAGCAGTAGTCGGCCAGCACGGCCCGCACCGCCGCTGGGACGGTTTCGATCAGCGCCGCGAGCCCGTCCGGATGGGCGCGGTAAAGCTCGCCGAACAGAGTTTCGGAAACGGGACAGGCTTCTTCGTTAAGCTGATGCACGGGCATTCTCCGGATCATCCCCCCGGATGGTAGGTCTAAGTGCCCGCATTCTATTAACCGGCGGTTAAACACGACGGGCGCTCAGCCGCCCGCGCCTCCGGCATTTTCGCCCGCCGCTTCGGTAGGCCACTGATAGCGCCGGGCCGCCCGCACCGCTGCAGCCACCGGAGGGGTGTGCGGCCGCCCGGCTACGGTCGCCAGGCTGATTTCCCGGTAAACTTCGGGGTCGACCAGCTTGCGCGTCTCAATGCCCGGCAACAGCGGCGAGTGCTCCGGCATCACGGCGCAGCCAAGCCCGGCCCTGACAAGTGCCTGGATCCAGTCCTCCCGCTCGCCGACATAACGTACGTTGACGGCCTCGTACGGCTTGCAGTCACCCTGTCGCGTCAAGTTCGCCGGAAATTCGCAGTGCAGGCGTTTGACGTAGTTCTCGCCTTGTAGTTCGTGCATCGGCACTGCGTTCAACCGGCTGAAACGATGCCCAGGCGCGAAAGAGATATAAAATGCCTCGCGAAACAACGGCATCAAACGAATGCGCTCATCGAGGTCGGTGGCGCTGGTCAGCGCGATGTCGATCTCGCCGCCAAGCAGAGCTCCTTCGAGCTCTTCGCAATTGGCCTCCCAGATGTGCAGCTCCAATTCTGGCGCTTCGGACTGCAGCGTTGCCAGGTAACCCGTCAACACATCGGCTCCGATGGACGCGAAGATGCCGAGCTTGAGGCGGGAGCCGGACAGCTGCGAATAGTCCTGGGCATCGCGTTTGGCCGCGTCGGCGGCTTTGTCGATCGTCGACAGGTGCATTTGCATGAGCCGGCCGAGGTCGGTCAGGTGCGTCAGATGCCGCTCGCGCCGAAATAGCTGGCCTCCGAGTTCCTCCTCGAGCGTGTGGATGGCGCGGCTCAGCGAGGGCACGCTCACTCCGCATTGCTCGGCGGCGCGCGTGAAGTTCAATGTCTCGCACGCTTTGAGAAAATAGCGGACTTGGTGCAATTCCACCGCTTTGCGTCCTGCGATCGTCCTGCCGACAGCATCGGCGTTTCGGTTTCGCGTTGCAAGAAAACTCAGAGTTCCACGACATCCGCCGCCGGGTAACGCCGCAAGCTCAGCCGGATCTGCGATCGTTGCACGCAGCCTAACGAACCGTTAGCCGCGCGCCGGCTGTTCAGCAACAGCGACCGGGGCCAATAACTCCGCAGCCAACAAGGCAACGGAGATGACCATGCATTGGGCAATCAGGATTTTGCGCGGCGTGCTGGCGATCGCCGCGCTTGTTGTGGTGGCGGCGGCGCCGCAGGGCGCGCAGGCCCGCACCTACAAGGTGATCCACGATTTCTGCCAGGACGCGCCGACCTGTCGCGACGGCGTTTACCCGAACGATGTGATGCTGGACGGCAAGGGCCGGCTGTTCGGGACGACGTACCAGGGCGGCGCCAACGACAAGGGCGTCGTGTTCGTGCTCAAGCCCAACAAGGAGGGCGGCTATACCTACAAGGCGCTCTACGACTTCTGCCCGGCCACGGGATGCGCGGACGGCCGCCACCCCTATGGCGGATTGATCGTGGACGGCGAGGGCAATGTGTTCGGCACGACCTATGACGGCGGCGCCAACAACAAGGGCGTCGTCTTCGCGCTGCTCTATGACGGGGCGGCGAAGGCCTACACCTACAAGGTGCTGTATTCGTTTTGCGCGCAGGCCAACTGCGCCGACGGCGCCTACCCGAGCACGACCCTGACGATCGACGAGGCCGGCAACCTGTTCGGCGTCACCTATTACGGCGCGACGGACGGGGCCGGCGTCATCTTCAAGCTGGCGCCGAACAAGAAAAAGACGAGGTGGACCTTCACGGCGCTGCACAGCTTCGCCGAGCACACCTATCCATACCTGACCTTGCTGCTCGACAAGAGCGGCAATCTGTACGGCTCGAGCAATCAGGACGGCTCACGGGGAAGAGGGACCGTGTTCAAGCTGGCCTTCAACAAGTCGAAAGGCACTTACGCCTTCCGGACGCTTCATAACTTCTGCACTGAAGGCGGCGACTGCAGCGAGGGCGCCTATCCGTATGCCGGCAACGTGCCGCTGGTCATGCTCGAGGACGGCAGCCTGATCGGCACCGCCGAGACGG
The DNA here is from genome assembly GCA_963788805.1 of uncultured Alphaproteobacteria bacterium. Lineage (GTDB taxonomy): Bacteria > Pseudomonadota > Alphaproteobacteria > Rhizobiales > Xanthobacteraceae > Pseudolabrys. The sequence continues at coordinate 102,528 of CAWBHU010000005.1, read as the reverse complement.
GCGGCGCACAGGATAGCGGCGTGGTTTTCAAGCTGACGCCGCCGGCCGGCGCGGCCGGCGCGAAGGCGAAGTGGAGCTACAGCGTGCTCCATGATTTCTGCAGCAAAGGCGGGGCCGACTGCACCGACGGCGTATCGCCCTATACAAATCCGATCATGGACGCAAAGGGCAATCTGTACGGCACCGCCAACCAGGGCGGCATCGACGATCACGGCGTGCTCTACCAGCTGGTGTTCAACAAATCGAAGGGCACCTATGCGGTAGCGCACGCTGCACAAATTCTGCACCGAGCCCGGCTGCACCGACGGTTACAATCTTTACGCCGGCGTGGTGATGGACGGCGCCGGCAACCTGTTCGGTGTGACGCAGCTTCGGCGGATCCTACGGCGGCGTCGTCTATCAGCTGGTGAACGACTAGCGCCGTCTGGCTTCGGGCGTCGGCGCTGTTCATGCCGTGCAGCACGCGTCCCGGCGACATCCGACCGGTCGTTACGCCCAGGCTAACGAACCGTTAGCCGCGCGCCGGCTGTTCAGCACCAGCGATCGGGCCCACTACCTTCCGCAAGCCAACAAGGCCAACGGAGATGACCATGCATTGGGCAATCAGGATTTTGCGCGGCGTGCTGGCGATCGCGCGCGCTTCTTGTGGCGGCGGCGCCGCAGGGCGCGCAGGCCCGCACCTACAAAGTGATCCACGATTTCTGCCAGGACATGATGACCTGTCGCGACGGCGCTTACCCCAACGATGTGGTGCTGGACGGCAAGGGCCGGCTGTTCGGGACGACGTACGAGGGCGGCGCCAACGACGCGGGCGTCGTGTTCGTCCTCAAGCCGGACAAGGCGGGCGGCTATACCTACAAGGCGCTCTACGACTTCTGCCCGGCCCCGGGATGCGCGGACGGCCGCCACCCCTATAGCGGGTTGATCGTGGACGGCGAGGGCAATGTGTTCGGCACCACCTCTGAAGGCGGCGCCAACACCAAGGGCGTCGTCTTCGCGCTGCTCTATGACGGGGCGGCGAAGGCCTACACCTACAAGGTGCTGTATTCGTTTTGCGCGCAGGCCAACTGCGCCGACGGCGCCTACCCGAGCACGACCCTGACGATCGACGAGGCCGGCAATCTGTTCGGCGTCACCTATTACGGCGCGACGGACGGGGCCGGCGTCATCTTCAAGCTGGCGCCGAACAAGAAAAAGACGAGATGGACCTTCACGGCGCTGCACAGCTTCGCCGAGCACACCTATCCATACTTTACCTTGCTGCTCGACAAGAACGGCAATCTGTTCGGCTCGAGCAATCAGGACGGCTCCCGGGGAAAAGGGACCGTATTCAAGCTGACCTTCAACAAGTCGAAAGGCACTTACGCCTTTCGGACGCTGCATAACTTCTGCAATGAAGGCGGCGACTGCACCGAGGGCGCCTATCCGTATAACGGCAACCTGCCGATGGTCATGCTCGAGGACGGCAGCCTGATCGGCACCGCCGATACGGGCGGTGCACAGGATGGCGGCGTGGTTTTCAAGCTGACGCCGCCGGCGGCCGGCCGGAGCGAAGGCGAAGTGGAGCTACAGCGTGCTCCATGATTTCTGCAGCAAAGGCGGGGACGACTGCACCGACGGCGGATCGCCCTATACAAATCCGATCATGGACGCCAAGGGCAATCTGTACGGCACCGCCAACGAGGGCGGCATCGACGATCACGGCGTGCTCTACAAGCTGGTGTTCAACAAATCGAAGGGCACCTATACGCAGCGCACGCTGCACAAATTCTGCTCGCGAGCCCGGCTGCGCCGACGGTTACAGTCTTTACGCCGGCGTGGTGATGGACGGCGCCGGCAACCTGTTCGGTGCGACGCAGCCTCGGCGGTTCCTACGGCGGCGTCATCTATGAGCTGGTGAACGACTAGCGCCGCCTGGCTTCGGGCGGCGGCGCTGTTCATGCCGTGCAGCGCAGCTCCCGGCGACATCCGACCGGTCGTTACGCCCAGGCTAACGAACCGTTAGCCGCGCGCCGGCTGTTCAGTGGGAGCGACGGCAGCCATTACTCCGCCACGAATACAGCACCGGAGGAGATGACCATGAATATTCTTCAACGTTTGAAATCTGCCGGCGGATCGGGTGCCGGGGCGGCATTTGCCGTGGGCGGCGCACTTGCGGTCTTGTTCATGAGTGGCGCGGCGGTCGCCATTACCGAGAACACCTATAACTACACGAACGCCAAGACCGGCTATGTGGGCATCAGCAATCTGGGGATGGTGCCTAATAAGGCCGCCGGCGACTATGACAACAGCCCAAGCGGCGGACTCGGCACAAGCATCCTTAAATGCTTCAGCAGGGGCATAAACCTACCCCATGGCGCCACTATCAAGAATTTGATCGTGTTCCACCGTGGTTTCAACCAAGCGGACGTATCGAGCGTCCTGTCTCGGCAGCACATCAGCGACGACGGTCGTGACACGATCGGCACGGGAACATCGACCACCACGACCGGCCTGCGGGTTGCTTTGAATGTCCCAATCGATCCGAACTTCGGTCTGGTCGACAACGCCCGCTACACCTACGCTGTCAACGTCTGCCTGAATCCCGGCGGAGTCTTCTTCAATGCCCGCCTCGGTTACAGCTACACCAGCGCGGGCGATTGACGGCGCGGCGCGGTAGCGCCGCTCAAGCCACCGCAGGCTTGCGGTTATTCACCAGCCGCTTGTCGAGATACTGGTTGACGCTGGTCATCAGCGCTTCGACCTTGCCGTCGAAGAAGTGGTTGGCGCCTTGCACCACCTTCTGCTCGATCACGATGCCCTTTTGCGTCTTGAGCTTGTCGACCAGCGTCGTGACGTCCTTGGCGGGAACCACCGCGTCCTTGTCGCCGTGGATGATCAGGCCAGAGGACGGGCAGGGCGCGAGGAACGAGAAGTCGTAGAGGTTGGCGGGCGGGCAGATCGAGATGAAGCCCTCGATCTCGGGCCGGCGCATCAGAAGCTGCATGCCGATCCAGGCGCCGAACGAGAAGCCGGCGATCCAGCAGCTCTTGGCCTCCGGGTTGATGGTCTGCGACCAGTCGAGCGCCGAGGCGGCATCCGAGAGCTCGCCCTGGCCGTGGTCGAAGGCGCCTTGCGAGCGGCCGACGCCGCGGAAGTTGAACCGCAGCGCCGAGAAGCCGCGATGCACGAACGCGTAATAGAGCTGGTAGATGATCTGGTGGTTCATCGTCCCGCCGAACTGCGGGTGCGGATGCAGGATGATCGCGATCGGGGCGTTCTTCTGCCGGGCCGGGTGATAGCGGCCCTCGATGCGGCCGGCCGGGCCGGTGAAAATGACTTCAGGCATCTCGTCTCCACGTCCGGTGGCGGGGCGTTTGACGCCTCGCGCGTCCAAAACGAGCGGTTTATTCTGTTCCCGCTTTATTCTTAGAACTATTCCAATTATACGATTTTCGCTGCCATCGCGGTGCATGCTCGCTATAAGCACGCCAACAGGCCCCGGCTTCTAACATAGCGGGGGTGGCAAAAATCAAGCTTTTTCGCCCGCCTTGAACGGGCGAGGGAAGCGACAGGTTGTGACGGAACGCGCGTATTTTGACTGGAATGCCACGGCGCCGCTGCGCCCGGAGGCGCGCGAGGCCATGGTCGCGGCGCCTTCGGCCGCACCGGCAACGCCTCGTCGGTCCATGGCGAGGGCCGCGCCGCCCGCGCGCTGATCGAGAAGGCGCGGGCCGAGGTCGCTGCCCTCGTAGGCGCGGAACCCGCCGGCGTGATTTTCACCTCGGGCGCGACCGAAGCGAACATGCTGGCGCTGTCGCCGTCGCTTGGTGACGCCCTTTTCGTTTCCGCGATCGAGCATCCATCGGTGCGGGCGGGCGGCCGGTTTGGCGCCGTCACCGAGCTTCCGGTCACGAGCGAGGGTGTCGTGGATCTCGGCAAGGCCGAGGCGCTGATCGCGCACGCCAAGCGGCCGCTGGTCTCGCTCATGCTTGCCAACAACGAGACCGGAATCATTCAGCCGGTCCGGCAGCTCGCCGACATCGTTCATCGTGCCGGCGGTCTGCTGCACGTCGATGCCGTCCAGGCGCCCGGCCGGATCGCGGTCGATATGGGCGCGCTCGGCGCCGACATGCTCACGATCTCCAGCCACAAGCTCGGCGGCCCGCAGGGGGCGGGGGCGCTGATCGTGCGCGGCGGCATTGCGGTCGAGCCGTTGATCCGCGGCGGCGGCCAGGAGCGCAATCGTCGCGCCGGCACCGAGAACGTCGCCGCGATTGCCGGTTTTGGCGCTGCTTCAAGTTCAGCACGAAGTTGGGAAAACGCCGCCAAGCATCTGATCCAGCTGCGTGATCGAATCGAAACCGGCATCCGCTCTGCGACACCGCACGCCGTCATCTTCGGTGCCGGTCAGCCGCGTCTCCCCAACACGATTCTGGTCGCCGTTCCCGGCATGAGCGCCGAGACGGCGATCATCGCCTTCGATCTGGCCGGCATCGCGCTGTCCTCCGGCGCGGCCTGCTCGTCCGGCAAGGTCTCCGCTTCGCATGTGCTTGCGGCCATGGGTGTCGCCTGAAAATCTGGCGAAATCCGCGCTCCGCATCAGTTTTGGCGCGGAAACGACCGAAAACGAGGTCGAATCCCTGCTGACTGCTTGGAGAAAACTGGTTCCGTCACTATCTAAGTCTCGTTCCACCATCGCAGATGAGGCCGCCACCAGTGGCGCGGTTTCCGCGTCTGCGGCGTGACAACTGCTGACCCACGGTCCTTGAAACCGTGAGGAGAAGGAAACAATGCCGGCTGTTCAAGAGACCGTCGAACAGGTCCGCCGTATCGACGTCGACCAGTACAAATACGGCTTCGAGACGCTGATCGAATCCGACAAGGCCCCGAAGGGCCTGTCGGAAGACACCGTCCGTTTCATCTCGGCCAAGAAGAACGAACCGGAGTGGATGCTGGCGTGGCGGCTTGAAGCCTTCAAGCGCTGGCTGACCATGCGCGAGCCGACCTGGGCGCGCGTCAACTACCCGAAAATCGACTATCAGGACGCCTATTACTATTCGGCGCCGAAGGCGAACCCGGCGCTGAAGTCGCTCGACGAAGTCGATCCGGAAATCCTGCGCACTTACGAGAAGCTCGGCATTCCGCTGCGCGAGCAGGAAATCCTTGCCGGTGTTGTGCGCGAAGAAGGTCCGGACGGGCCGGCCGGCGGCCGCCGCGTCGCGGTCGACGCGGTGTTCGACAGCGTCTCGGTCGCCACCACCTTCAAGGAAGAGCTCAAGAGAGCCGGCGTGATCTTCATGCCGATGTCGGAGGCGGTGCGCGAGCACCCCGACCTGGTGAAGAAATATCTCGGCTCGGTCGTGCCGGTCACCGACAACTTCTTTGCGACGCTCAATTCCGCCGTGTTCTCCGACGGCTCGTTCGTCTACGTGCCGCCGGGCGTGCGCTGCCCGATGGAGCTCTCCACCTATTTCCGCATCAACGAGAAGAACACCGGCCAGTTCGAGCGCACGCTGATCATCGCCGACAAGGGCTCTTACGTCTCGTATCTCGAAGGCTGCACCGCGCCGATGCGCGATGAAAACCAGTTGCACGCCGCGGTGGTCGAGCTGGTCGCGCATGACGACGCCGAGATCAAATATTCGACGGTGCAGAACTGGTATCCGGGCGACGCCGAAGGGCGCGGCGGCATCTTCAACTTCGTCACCAAGCGCGGCGACTGCCGCGGCGCGCGCTCAAAGATCTCATGGACGCAGGTCGAGACCGGCTCGGCCATCACCTGGAAATATCCGAGCTGCATCCTGCGCGGCGACAACTCCCGTGGTGAATTTTACTCGATCGCGATTTCGAACGGCATGCAGCAGGTCGACAGCGGCACCAAGATGCTGCATCTCGGCAAGAACACGACCAGCCGCATCATCTCCAAGGGCATCGCCGCCGGTAAGTCGCAGAACACCTATCGCGGCCTCGTCACGGCGCACCGCAAGGCGACCGGCGCGCGCAACTTCACGAATTGCGATTCGCTCCTGATCGGCAACAAGTGCGGCGCGCACACCGTGCCGTATATCGAGGCGAAGAATTCGTCCGCCGTGTTCGAGCACGAAGCGACCACCTCGAAGATCTCCGAGGACATGCTGTTCTATTGCCGGCAGCGCGGCATGTCGGCGGAAGAAGCGACCGCGCTTGTCGTCAATGGCTTCGTCAAGGACGTGCTGCAGCAATTGCCGATGGAGTTCGCGGTCGAGGCGCAAAAGCTCATCTCGATTTCGCTCGAAGGCAGCGTGGGATGAGTGTCGATCGCGTGCGCGCTGGACGATTAATCAGAGGCTGTAATGTCATTGCTTGAAGTGAAAAACCTGCACGTCGAAGTGCAAGAGCAGAAGATTCTCCGGGGTCTTTCGCTGACCGTCGAGAAGGGCCAGGTCGCCGCCATCATGGGGCCGAACGGCTCCGGCAAATCGACGCTGGCGCATGTTTTGTCCGGACGGTCCGGCTACACCGTGACCGAAGGCGAAGTGCTGTTCAACGGCGAGAACCTCCTTGCGATGGAGCCGGAAGCGCGCGCCGCCAAAGGCGTTTTTCTTGCCTTCCAGTATCCGATGGAAATCCCCGGCGTTGCGACCATGAACTTCCTGCGCACCGCGCTCAATGCGCAGCGCAAGGCGCGCGGCGAAAGTCGAACTGACCACGCCCGAATTCATGAAAAAGGTGCGCGACGGCGCCGGCCATCTCGGCATCGACATGGAGATGCTGCGCCGAGGCGTCAATGTCGGCTTTTCCGGCGGCGAGAAGAAGCGCAACGAAATCCTGCAGCTCGCCATGCTGGAGCCGAAGCTCGCAATCCTCGACGAGACGGATTCCGGGCTCGACATCGACGCGCTCAAGATCGTCTCCGAGGGCGTCAACCGGCTGCGCGGTCCCGAGCGCTCGTTTGTGGTCATCACCCACTACCAGCGGCTCCTCAACTACATCGTGCCCGACGTCGTGCATGTCCTCTCGCGCGGCCGTGTGGTGAAGAGCGGCGGCAAGGAGCTCGCGCTCGAGCTCGAAGCCAAGGGTTACGCCCAGTACCAGGACGAGGCGGCCTAAGCGCGATGAATGCCGAACTCCGAGTGATCAAGACGCGCGGCCGAGCAGGGGCTCGCCGACGCTTATGCGTCGGCGAAAGCCAGGCTGCCCGGCAAAGGCGCGATCGCTTCGCTGCGTGAGGACGCCTTCAAGCGCTTTGAAACGCAGGGATTGCCAAATCGGCGGGTCGAAGAGTGGAAATACACCGACTTGCGCGCCCTGATGGGCGAGGCGTTGCCGCTGGCCGGATACGGCGGCGACGCCGGCAAAGGTCAAAACCGGTTTTGACACGCTCAAGGGTTGCCGGCTCGTCTTTGTCGACGGTGCTTTCGAGCCGAAGCAATCCGATGCGAGCGCTGGAGCGGGCGTGACCATCACGCCGATGGCGAAAGCGCTCGCCGACGGCAACCCGCTGCTCGGCGCTCATATGGGCAAGGTCTTTGAGACCAAGGACCCGGCGGTTGCTCTCAACACCGCTTTCATGGGCGACGGCGCTCTCATTCACATTGCGGCCAATACCAAGGTTGCCGAGCCGATCATCCTGGTTTTCGCCGGTACGCAAGCCGCTTCCGTGTTCACCCGTTCGCTGATCGTGGTCGAGCCGGGCGCCGAGGTGACACTGGTCGAGATCCACCAAAGCGAGGACACGCAGGCCAACAACGCGCTCGAACTCGTCGTCGGTGACCGCGCGCAGGTCGAGCACGTCAAGATCACCGAAGCGAAGGCGTTGCACCTCTCGACCTTGATGGCTTCGGTCGGCGCCAAGGCGCGGTTCGCTACATTCGCGCTGACCGCCGATAGCGCGGTCGTGCGCAACCAGGCGTTTGTGCATTTCAAAGGCAATGACACCGAAGCCGCGATCGGCGGCGTCAGCCTCCTCAATGGCAAGCAGCACGTCGATACGACGCTGGTCATTCGTCACGATGCGCTGCGCTGCGTCAGCCGCGAGCGTTTCCGCTCGGTGGTCGATGGCGCAAAGCCGCACCGTGTTTCAGGGCAAGATCATTGTCGAACCGGGCGCGCAGAAGACCGATGCCAAGATGGTCAGCAACGCGCTGCTGCTGTCGGACGAAGCCGAAGCCGATAACAAGCCGGAGCTGGAAATCTTTGCCGACGACGTGCAGTGCGGTCACGGCGCGACCGCCGGCGCGCTCGACGAGCAGCTTCTGTTCTACCTGCGTGCGCGGGGCATTCCGAGAAAGGAAGCCGAGGCGCTGATGATCCAGGCTTTCGTCGGCGAGACGGTCGAGACAATCGGCAACGAGCAGCTTCGTGAGCTGGTGATGCTTCGCGCCATCGCCTGGCTCGAGGCCCGAGGCTAGCCATGCATCCCGCCGTCAAAAACGGCTCGTTCGACGTCGAGCGCATCCGCGCGGACTTCCCCGCGCTGTCGATGCAGGTCTATGGCAAGCCGCTCGTCTATCTCGACAATGCCGCTTCGGCGCAAAAGCCGAAGGCTGTGCTCGATCGCCTGACGCAGGCCTACGAGACCGAGTACGCCAACGTGCATCGCGGCTTGCACTATCTCGCCAACGCCGCGACCGAGGCGTATGAGGCGCGCCCGGGAAAAGGCGCGCGCGTTCCTCAACGCCGAGCGCACCGAAGAAATCATCTTCACGCGCAACGCAACCGAGGCGATCAATCTGGTTGCGCAGACCTTTGGCCGCGAGCGGATCAAGGCCGGCGATGAGATCGTGCTCTCGATCATGGAGCACCATTCCAACATCGTGCCGTGGCATTTCCTGCGCGAGCGGCAGGGCGCCGTGATCAAATGGGCGCCGATCGACGAGGAAGGCAATTTCCTCATCGAGGAGTTCGAGAAACTGCTCGGGCCGCGCACCAAGATGGTCGCGATCACCCAGATGTCGAACGCGCTCGGCACGGTCGTGCCGGTCAAGGACGTCATCAGGCTCGCGCATGAGCGCGGCATTCCGGTGCTGGTCGATGGCGCGCAGGCCGCCGTGCACATGGATATCGACGTTCGCGATCTCGATTGCGACTTCTACGTCTTCACCGGCCACAAGCTCTATGCGCCGACCGGCATCGGCGTGCTCTATGGCAAGCACGCGCTGCTTTCGGAAATGCCGCCGTTCAACGGCGGCGGCGAGATGATCCGCGATGTGTTCGAGGACCGCGTCACCTACGGCGACCCGCCGCATCGGTTCGAAGCCGGGACGCCCGCCCTCGTTCAGGCGATCGGGCTCGGCGCCGCCATCGATTACGTCAATTCAATCGGCAAGGCGCGCATCCGCGCCCATGAGAATGAGCTCGTCAAATACGCGCACGAGCAGCTCGGCAAGATCAATTCGCTGCGCATCATCGGCAATGCCAAAGGGAAGGGGCCCATCGTCTCATTCGAGATGAAGGGCGCGCATCCCCACGATGTCGCCACCGTGATCGACCGCGAAGGCGTTGCGGTGCGCGCCGGCACGCATTGCGTCATGCCGCTGCTGGCGCGTTACGGATTAACCGCGACCTGCCGCGCTTCTTTCGCCCTCTACAATACGAAGGCCGAAGTCGATAGACTGGCGGCGTCGCTCGTCAAGGCACGGGACTTTTTCGCATGAGTGAGGACGCTCCGATCACCGACAAGCCGCCGGTCAATGCGGCCGTTGCGGGCTCGTCCGCGCTGCCGGACGGCGAGGTCAATCGCATGACCGACGACATCGTCTCGGCGCTCAAGACCGTTTATGACCCCGAAATCCCGGCCGACATTTACGAGCTCGGCCTGATCTACAAGATCGACATTGCCGACGACCGCAGCGTGAAGGTCGACATGAGCCTGACCTCGCCGAACTGCCCGGCGGCGCAGGAACTGCCGATCATGGTCGAAAACGCGGTGTCGAGTGTGGCCGGTGTCGGCCCGGTGAAGGTCGATGTGGTGTGGGATCCGCCCTGGGACCCGAGCCGGATGTCGGATGAGGCGCGGCTCGTCCTCAATATGTGGTGACTTCTTAACCGGCCGGCGCGACCCTATATAGAGATTCGAAATGACGATGACCCAGGCACGACCGAAACCTCAGGTGATGCGGCTTACCGAAGCCGCCGCCGCGCGTATCAAGCAGGTGATGGCGCAGGCCGATCGCCCGGTCGCCGGCGTGCGCGTTGGCGTCAAGAATGGCGGCTGCGCCGGCATGGAATACACGATGGAATATGCCGAGAGCTTCGCGCCGACCGATGAGGTGGTCGAGGACCGCGGCGTGAAGCTCCTGATCGATCCCAAGGCCGTGCTGTTCCTGCTCGGCACCGAGATGGACTACAAGACCGAGAAGCTGTCCTCGCAGTTCGTCTTCAAAAATCCGAACCAGACCTCCGCCTGCGGCTGCGGCGAGAGCGTGAAGCTCGAGCCTGCGAATGGCGTAGAGGCCGTTTAGGCGACCTTCGCCGAGACGCTCACTTCCGGATCGGTTTCCGACATGACGCGGTTGCGGCCGTGCCGTTTCGCCGCGTAGAGGCAGGCATCGGCGCGTTCGATCAGCGTTTGCGGGGTATCGCCTTTGCGCAAGGTCGCGACGCCGATCGAGACGGTGACGCGGCCGAGATGCTCGCCGGTCGAGCGCTTCATCAGTTCCTTGGTCATGACGGCGCGGCGGATGTGGTCGCCGACCACGATCGCCGAGCGCAGCACGGTGTTCGGCAGGACCACCGCGAATTCCTCGCCGCCATAGCGCGTCGCCGTGTCCTGGCCCTTGATGTTCTGCTTGATCGACATGGAGACAAGACGCAGCACCTGGTCGCCGGTGAGATGCCCGTAGGTATCGTTGAATTTCTTGAAGTGATCGACGTCGCTCATCATCAGCGAGAGCGGTTCGCTCGTCTTGGTGGCGTCCTCGATCGCCTGCGCCAGCGTCATGTCGAAATGCTTGCGGTTGAAGAGCTGGGTGAGGGGATCGGTCATGCTCTCGTAGCGCACCGCTTCGAGATTGGTCTGAAGCTCGGTGATCTCTTTCTTTGATGCCGAGAGCCGCTCCTCGAGCTGCTGGTTGGATTGCTCCATGTCGCGCGCGGTCTGCACCAGGCCCTTCGACGATCGCGCGCAAGCTCTCGCGGTCGCCCTTGGCCTGGCCAAGTTGTTCGGACACGCCGGCGAGGCTCTCGCTGTAGGAGTTGGCGGTGCCGGCGGCGGCGTCGATCATCGCCATGACCTGCTCGATCTCGCCCATCACCTGGTTGCCGACCCTGTCGATGCGGTCGGTGAGGCGGGATGGCGCGAGGTAAGCGCTATAGACGTTGTCGAGATCGTCTTCGTCGAGACCGCCCTTTTCCTTGAGCAGCTCATTGACCTTTTGATTGAGCGACGGGTTGTAGCCCGTCGCATAGCAGTACCAGATCTCGTAATTGCGGGGGGTTGCCGCCTGACGGAGCGCTTTCATCTGACCGAGTGCGATCTCGGCGAACGCCGTTGTGCGTTCATGCTCGCCGCTGTTCGCGGTCATGCAAAAGCTCCGTCCGGGCGTCGGGACTGCCTGGAAAGTCAGAGAGCCCGGCCGTTCTGGCCAGGTAATCCCCCAATCGGGGACCGTATGCGACAGGCGTGAATCAGGGGTAAATGCGTGATGGCCGATAATAATCGGCGATCAATCCGCAGCGCGTTTGGCTAATCAGGCCTTTACGGTCACCGGACGCAGCAGAAACGCCGGGAGATGCGAGGTATCACCTGCATCTTCGAGCGGTGGCCGCGACTTCGGCGCGCTCGGCTGGGCCGGCTTCGGCGCGGCCGGCTGGGCTGACCTTGGCGCGGCCGGCTGGGCCGGCTTTGGCCCGGCTGGCTGGGTTGACCTTGGCGCGGCTGGCTGGACCGGATTCGGCGCCGCCTGGGTCTGCGGGCGGCCCCTTTGCCTGGATGAACGGTTGCCGCGCGAGCGTGGCTGGCGGCTCGAGCCGCCCGAGCGCTCGTGATCGGCATGGCCGTTGGCTTCTGCCGGTTCGGCCTTGACGGGCTCGCCGGTCGCGGGGATCGGCTGGCCGATCAGCTTCTCGATTGCGGCCACGGACCTGGAATTCGCCGATGTCGCAATGGTGATCGCGATGCCGCTCTTGCCGGCGCGGCCGGTGCGGCCGATGCGGTGAATATAGTCGTCCGGGTGATGCGGCACGTCGAAGTTGAGGACGTGGCTCACGTCGGGAATGTCGAGGCCGCGCGCCGCCACGTCGGAGGCAATCAGCAGCTTGGCGTCGCCGCGCCGGAATGCATCGAGCGCCGCGGTGCGAGCGGACTGGTCCAGGTCGCCATGCAGCGCCACCGCATTGAACTTGTGACGGACCAGCGAGCGGTGCAGCGTCGCCACTTCGCGCTTGCGGTTGCAGAAGATGATCGCGTTTTTGAAGTTGGCGGCGTTGCGGATCAGGTTGCGCAGCGTTTCGCGCTTCTCATGGTCCTCGCGCCCGCTGTGCACCAGCATCTGAGTGATGGTGGTTGCGGCGGTGGCCGGCCGGGACACTTCGACCCGTACCGGATTGTGCAGGAAGTTGTCGGCGATGCGCTGGATTTCCGGCGGCATGGTCGCCGTGAAGAACAGGGTCTGGCGGGTGAACGGCACCAGCTTGCCGATGCGCTCGATGTCGGGGATGAAGCCCATGTCGAGCATGCGATCGGCCTCGTCGATCACGAGAAGCTCGACGCCCGACAGCAGCAGGCGGCCGCGCTCGGAATGATCGAGCAGCCGGCCCGGCGTCGCGATCAGCACGTCGACGCCGCGCAGCAATTTGGTGTCCTGATCGTCGAACGACACGCCGCCGATGATCAGCGCGACATTGAGCTTGTGGTTCTTGCCGTACTTCTCGAACTGTTCGACCACCTGGGCGGCGAGTTCGCGGGTCGGCTCGAGAATGAGGGTGCGCGGCATGCGCGCGCGGGCCCGGCCTTGCTCCAGCAACTTGAGCATCGGCAAGACGAATGCGCCGGTTTTACCGGTGCCGGTTTGCGCGATGCCGAGCACGTCTCGCCGGGCGAGAATGTGCGGAATGGCCTGCTCTTGGATCGGGGTGGGAGTTTTGTAGCCGGCCGCGTCGATAGCGGCGAGAATCTTGTCGGACAAGCCGAGATGCGTAAAGGACATGAACCCTCTGGTCGGGACCGCCTTTGTTGTCCTTTTGGGATCCGCGCGCCTGATGGAAAACGGTTTGCGCTGCGCGGAGAGGCGGTCGAATCTATTCCTCAGACCGTTTGAAGGAACATAGGGTTCAAGGCCCTAAAGTCAATGCTCGGGCCCGTGACAGCTCTGTAAATCCCTAACGATTTCAGTAAACTCGCGCCCGCATGGCTGATCCGCTTCCGCTTATCCTGGTTCCAGGCCTGCTTTGCAGCGCGCGGCTTTACGCGCCGCAGCTGCCGGCGCTCTGGCCATTTGGTGCCGTCACGATCGCCGATCATCGCCGCGACGACAGCGTGGAGGGCGTCGCACGCCGCATTCTCGATGCGGCGCCGGAGCGCTTTGCGCTCGCCGGTCTCTCCTATGGCGGCTACGTCGCCCTTGCTGTTGTCCGCGCGGCCCCGGAGCGGGTGGCGCGGCTTGCCTTGCTCGACACCCAGGCGCGGCCTGACAGCGAGGAGGGGAAGGTTGGGCGGCGCAAGCTGATGGGGATGGCGGAAGAGGGCAAGCTCAACGACGTCATCGACCTGCTGACTCCGAAATTTCTCTCGGCCGCGCGCCAGAACGATCCGCACCTGCGGCAAATCGTGCGTGACATGGCGCGCGACACCGGCGTCGACGGCTTCTTGAAACAGCAGCGCGCCATCATGGGCCGCCCGGACTCGCGTCCGCTGCTCGCCTCCATCAAATGTCCGACCCTGGTCCTGGTCGGCGACAGCGACACCCTGACCCCGCCGGATCTGTCCAAAGAAATCGCGCAAGGAATACCCGGCGCGAAGCTCGCCATCATTCCCGACTGCGGCCATCTCTCGACCATCGAGCAGCCCGACGCGGTCAATGCGGCGCTGATTGACTGGCTGCGCGCCTGACCGGCTCTTGCAGGCTTCGGCATGCCCCGTATAGCTAAGCCATGACCTTGCGCACCCAAGTCGGAATTATCGGCGCCGGCCCGGCCGGCTTGATGCTGGCGAAGCTGCTCCAGATGGCCGGCATCGAGAGCATCATTATCGAAAACCGCAGCCGCGAATATTGCGAGGCGCGGGTGCGCGCCGGCCTGATCGAGCAATGGGCGCGCGATTGTCTGATCGACATCGGCCTCGGCGAGCGCCTCAAGCGCGAAGGCATGTACCACGAAGGCATCAAGCTGCGCTTCGGCGACGATGCCAATGGTGGACTGCACCCGATCAGCTTCACGCAAGCTGGTCGGCAAGGGCACGACGATTTACGGCCAGCAGGAAGTCGTGAAGGACTTCAACGCCGCGTTGATCGCCTCGGGCGTCCCGATCCTGTTCGAGGTCGAAGATGCGACCGTTCATGATCTCGACAGCAAGAAGCCGAAAATCAAGTTTCGCCACGACGGCAAGTCGCAGGAGATCGAATGCGATTTCATCGGCGGCTGCGACGGTTTCCACGGCATCTGCCGGCCGAGCATTCCGCAAGGCGCGCTGCAGCTGTTCGACCGCGAATATCCGTTCGGCTGGCTCGGCATTCTCTCGGAGTCGCCGCCGCCGGATCACGAGCTGATCTACTCCTACACCGACCGCGGCTTCGCGCTCTACACGATGCGCTCGCCGACGGTCTCGCGGCTCTATCTCCAGGTCGATCACGACGAAGACATCGATAACTGGTCCGACGATCGGATCTGGGAAGAATTGCATCGCCGGCTGCACGGCGCGCGCAAGCTCGAGGAAGGCAAGATCGTGCAGAAGGGCATCACGCCGATGCGCAGCTTCGTGACCGAGCCGATGCAGCACGGCCGGCTGTTTCTCGCGGGGGACAGTGCCCACATCGTCCCACCGACCGGCGCGAAGGGAATGAATCTCGCCTTCGCCGATGTGCGCGTGCTCGCGCGCGCGATCGCTGCTTATTACAAGAACGGTGCGACAGAGTTACTCGAGCGTTACTCGGAGACCGTGCTGCCGCGGGTGTGGAAGGCGCAGCGCTTCTCGTGGTGGATGACCCAATTGCTGCACCGGTTTCCCGCACGAAAATGCCTTCGATCAGCGCCGCCAATTGGCCGAACTCGATTACGTCACGAGTTCGATCGCCGCGTCGACCACGCTGGCGGAGAACTACGCCGGCTTGCCGATCGATTGAGGAGGCGACCCGCTTGCCAAAGGCTTTGTTCGGTATAGCCTTGGACCGACGCCCCGCGCTAAGAGGGCGAACCGGGGAAGCGCCATGAAGATGATTCGTCGCTTGAGCGGCTCGCTCTTGATTGCGTTGGCGGCGGTGATGCCGGCGCACGCGCAATCCGACGCCTATCCGAACAAAGTCATTCGCGTCATCGTCGGCTTTGCGGCCGGCGGCGGCAACGACCTGTTCGCGCGCCTCGTCGACCCAGAAATTCGAAGAGCTGTCCGGCGCCAAGGTCGTGATCGAGAACAGGGCGGGCGCGGGCGGCCGCCTCGCGGCCGAATACACGGCGCGCCAGCCCGCTGACGGCTACACGGTCATGGTCGGCGCGACCGGGCAGATGTCGATCGCCGCCGCGACCTATCCCAATCTGGCGTATCACCCGACCAAGAGCTTCATCCCGCTCAACATGATCGCGTCGTTTCCGCTGGTCATGGTGGTCTCGGCGGACATCGCCGCACAAAACGCCACAGGATGTCATCGCCTTCGCCAAGGCCAATCCGGACAAGGCCAATTACGCGACCTCTTCGCCGGCCTTCACGATTGCGAGCGAAGTGCTCAAGCTGAAATCCGGCATGCCGTCACAGGCGATCCCCTACAAGAGCAGCAATGAATCGAATCTGGCCGTGGTTGCGGGCCAGACCCTGTTCACGATCTCCGACGGCCCGCCCGCCATTCCGCTGGTCAAAGGCGGCAAGCTTCGCGCCGTTGCGGTGACCGGCTCCGAGCGCTCGCCGGAACTGCCGGACGTGCCGAGCATGGGCGAGCTCGGCATGCCGGAGGTCAACACCAAGTTGTGGAGCGGCTTCTTCGCGCCGGCCGGCACGCCCGAGCCGATCGTCAACAAGCTGCGCAGCCGAGATCGGCCGCGCGCTGGCTGATGCGACCGTGCAGCAGAAGCTCAAGGACATGGCGGTGAAGCCGGGCGGACCGACCGGCGACGAATTCGCCAAGCTGATCGACGACGACATCAAGAATTTCTCTGATGTCGCGAAAGCGGCAAACCTGAAGTTCGAGCAATAAGGATCGCCTCTCTCCCGCCGCGGGGAGAGGATCACAGGTCGATCAGCGCCTCGCTGGCGAACTCGGCGTTCTCCTGAATGAACTCGAAGCGGGCTTCCGCTTTGGTGCCCATCAGGCGCTCGACCGATTTCTGGGTCGACTTCTTCTCTTTCTCCACCAGCATGACCTTGAGAAGCGTTCGCTTCTTCGGGTCCATCGTGGTTTCCTTGAGCTGCGCCGCCATCATCTCGCCAAGGCCCTTGAAGCGGCTGATCTCCACCTTCGCATTGGCGTGGAATTGCTTCTTGAGCAGCTCATCCTTGTGCTTGTCGTTGCGGGCATAAACGATCTTGCCGCCATGCGAGAGCCGGTAGAGCGGCGGCACGGCGAGATAGAGTCTGCCGCCTTCGATCAGCTTCGGCATCTGCCGGTAGAAGAAGGTGATCAGCAACGAGGCGATGTGAGCGCCGTCAACGTCGGCGTCCGTCATGATGATGATCTTGCCGTAACGCAGATCCTTGTCGTGGAAATGCGCGCCGGTGCCGCAGCCGAGCGCCTGCACCAGATCGGAAATCTGCGCGTTCTGCGCGAGCTTGTCCTTGCCGGCTGAGGCGACGTTGAGGATCTTGCCGCGCAGCGGCAGCACGGCCTGCGAGCGGCGGTCGCGTGCCTGTTTGGCCGAGCCGCCGGCGCTGTCACCCTCGACGATGAAGAGCTCGGAGCCGTCGGCCGCGCTGTCTGTGCAATCGGAAAGCTTGCCGGGCAGGCGGAGTTTGCGCACCGCGCTTTTGCGCGCGATGTCCTTCTCGCGAGCGGCGGCGAAGGCGCTCTTCGGCGCGGTCGATCACGAAATCCAGCAGCTTGCTGGCCTGTAGCGGATTGCCCGCGAGCCAGTGGTCGAACGGATCCTTGATCGCGTTCTCGACGATGCGCTGCGCTTCGGCGGTGGCGAGGCGGTCCTTGGTCTGGCCCTGGAATTCCGGCTCGCGCACGAACACCGAGAGCATGGAGCCGGCGCCGACCATGACGTCTTCGCTCGTCACCGGCGCGGCGCGCTTGTCCTGACCCATGCGCGCGGCGTGATCCTTCAGGCCGCGAAGCAGGGCGGAGCGCAGCCCGGATTCATGAGTGCCGCCGTCCGGCGTCGGAATGGTGTTGCAGTACGACTGGATGAAGCCATCGGCGTCGACGGTCCAGCCGACCGCCCATTCCGCCGCGCCGTGCGTGCCGGTCTTGCCGGCATGGCCGGTGAAGATGTCGGGATGAACCAGCGTCGCGCCTTGCAGGCTTTCGGCCAGATAATCCTTGAGCCCGTCGGCGAAGTGGAAGGTCGCCGTCTCCGGAACGTTCTCGACGTTCTTGAGCAGCTCTTTGGCGCAGTGCCAGCGGATCTCGACGCCCGCCGAACAGATAGGCCTTCGAGCGCGCCATCTTGAAAACGCGCTCGGGACGGAAGTGCGCCTTGTCGCCGAAAATCTGCGGGTCGGGCCGGAAGCGCACCTTGGTGCCGCGCCGATTGGGCGCGCGGCCGGCCTTGGTGAGCTTGCCTTTTGGCTTGCCGCGCTCGAACGCCATCTTCCACAGCGTCTGGTCGCGCGCGACCTCGACTTCCATGCGCTCGGACAGCGCGTTGGCCACCGAGACGCCGACGCCGTGCAAGCCGCCCGACGTCTCATAGACCTTGGAGTCGAATTTGCCGCCGGCGTGCAGCGTGCACATGATCACTTCGAGCGCCGACTTGCTCTTGAACTTCGGATGCGGATCGACCGGAATGCCGCGGCCGTTG
Source organism: uncultured Alphaproteobacteria bacterium (assembly GCA_963788805.1). Classification (GTDB taxonomy): domain Bacteria; phylum Pseudomonadota; class Alphaproteobacteria; order Rhizobiales; family Xanthobacteraceae; genus Pseudolabrys. Next base: position 84,462 of record CAWBHU010000005.1, on the reverse strand, counting down.
TCGGTGATCGAGACGTAGCCGTTGGCTTCCATCTCGACCTCGATCCAGGTCGCGTGGCCGGCCAGCGCCTCGTCCATCGAATTGTCGATCACTTCGGCGAACAGGTGATGCAGCGCCTTCTCGTCGGTGCCGCCGATATACATGCCGGGCCGGCGGCGCACCGGCTCGAGCCCCTCCAGCACTTCGATGTCGGCTGCCGTGTAGCTGCCGTCGCTCACGCGGGCGGGCGCCTTGCCGCGTCGCGGCGGACTTTTTTGCTTTGCGCGGCGGGCGGCAATTCGAACAGATCGGTTTGCGCGGATTTTTTCTTCTTGGTCGCGGACTTGGCCATTGCGGACTTTATATAGGGTGAGCTGCGAATCATTCGCCAGCCACTATGCCATGGCATACACCGCCCGAAGCGGCGCGGCTGCGTTGTCCGCTGTGAATTGCCTATAGCGAAGGCAGGAACGTGGCCAATTTCGGGAACACGGCGAGCAGGACGACGATCCCGAGCAGCACGATCCAATAGGGGATCGAGCCGCGGAAGATTTCGCTCAGCGTGACGCTCTTGTCCGGAACGGCGGACTTGACCGTGAAGACCAGGATGCCGAACGGCGGCGTGAGAAGGCCGGTCTCAATCGCCAGGATCCCGATGATCGCGAAGGCGAGCGGATCGAAGCCGAGCGCGACGGCGATCGGCGCGAAGATCGGCACCGTGAGCAAAATGATCGAAATTGAATCGATCAGCATGCCGAGCACGAACCAGATCAGCACCATGACGGCGAGAATGCCCCACGGCCCGGCGCCGGTCGCGAGCAGGAACTGCTTCGCGGCCTCGGTGAAACCGGTCATGGAGAGAACGCGTGAGTAAAGCTGCGCGCAGAACAAGAGCAGCAGCAAGGGCCCCGAGGTCCGGCCGACGTCGAGCACGACCTGCCAGACTTCCCGCGGCTTGATGCCCTTGATCATCGCCAGGATAAGCGCGCCGACCGCGCCAATGCCGGCGCCTTCCGTTGGCGTACACAGACCGAGCCAGATCGAGCCGAGCGTGCCGAGGATCAGCGCGATCACCATCAGCGTGCTGATCACGATGCGGCGGAATTCCGCGTCATCCATCTCGGGAACGGGCGCTCGCGCAACATCCGCGCTCAAGGGCCGCAGCGCCGTGGGCGCGGCGTGTGCTTCGCCGACCAGCTCAGGCTTGAGCTTCGCTGCCACCACGACGTAGAGCACCATGCCGGCTGCAGCCAGCAGGCCGGGGATGACGCCGGCGAGAAACACCTTGCCGATCGACAGCTCGGTGAGCACGCACCACACGATCATCAGCACCGATGGCGGGATCAGCATGCCGAGGCAGGCGCTACCCGCCACCGAGCCGAGCGCGAAGTCGCGCCGGTAGCCGTAACGGCGCATTTCGGGATAGGCGATGCGCGAGAAGGCGGCGGCGGCGGCGATGCTCACGCCGGTCACGAAACCGAACAGCGCATTGGCGACAATCGTCGCGACGGCAAGCCGGCCCGGCAGCCATTTGCTGGCCCGGTTGCCAAGCGCGTAAAGGTCGCGGGCCGCGCCGCATTTCGCCAGAAAATCGCCCATCAGCATGAAGAGCGGAATGACCGCGAACACATAGTCGCGCAGCGCTTCATAGGCGGTATTGGCGACAAAGGTACGGACCGTCTCGAACTGGTCCGTCATGAGATAAAGGCCGAGCGCCGCGGTGATGCCGAGCGCGATCGCGATGTGCACGCCGGCGAAGACCAGCGCGAGCAGCACCAGCACGATCGTGAACATTTCGAAATTGCCGAGCATGTGCGTTCTCAGGCCAGCTGGCGGCGCGGCGTCGGACTCGGCAAGCCGTCCGCTGCGCAGAGCGCGGATCGCGTTGAGCCCGTACAAGCACGTAGCTGACGACAACCAGAGCCGAGCCGACGACCACGATCAGTCGCGTCGGCCAGACCGGCACGCGCAGCGCACCTTCGCCTTCATATTCGCCGGTGTTGATGGCGTGCAGCAGCGGCTCGTAGCTGCCCCACACGATGATGCCGAAGAACAGCAGGCCGAAAATCGCCGACAGCAATTGAGAGAAGGCGATGCCGCGCGCGCCGAACATGCCGGAGAACACGTCGGTCGAGATCATGCTGTTGCTCTGCACCGAATAGCCGGCGAGCAGGAAGCAGATGATGACGATCGACATCGAGACGATTTCCGGCGTGCCTTTCACCGGAGAATTGAAGATCGCGCGGCCGAAAATGTCGGCGCAGACCAGGAAGCCGAGCAGGAAGATGATGATCGCGGCTGCGGCGAGCAGCAGCCGCACGACGCGCGCGTTGAGGTCTTCGATCACGGATGTAAGCCTAGCAGGAAGGGAGAGGGGCCGCCGCAGCGGCCCCTCGGGATCTTATTTCAGGTTATAGCGCAGCGGCCATTTGTGGCCGTTGTCTTCGGCCGCCTTGAGCGCGATCTCGAGCACCTGCGAGCCGGGCAGGCCGGCGCCGTCGAGCTCCTTGGCCTTCTCGGCCGGCCACTTGGAGAGCGACTGCGCCCAGTCCTGCCGCACCTTGTCCGGCAGCTGGCGGACGTTGACGCCCTTCGCCTTGAGCTCCTCGATCTGCTTGGGATAGTCGGCCTTGTTCACCGAGCCGGTCTTCGCCTCGTACTCCTTGGCGACTTCCGCGATCACGTCCTGCACTTCCTTCGGCAGGCTGTTCCAGCGGTTGGTGTTGATGGTCAGCCCGTGCCAGGTGATCGCGCCGAAGCCGATCTCGGTATAGAACTTGCCGACTTCATAGAGCTTGAAGTTGACCCAGCCCGACGGGAACATGATCCAGCCGTTGTAGACGCCGGTCTGCATCGATGTGTAGGCGTCGACCAGCGAGGACTGCACCGGCGTCGCGCCGGCGAACTCCAGCCACTTCAGGTTAAGGCCGGCGCCCGCGATCTTCTGGCCCTTGATGTCGGCGACGCTGTTCCATTCGAAGTTGGTGCCGAGGTTGTAGCCATTGTCGGCGATCAGCGCGATCAGCTTCTGCCGGAATTTGTCCTCGAACACTTTCGACATGTACGGCACCTTGTCGTACACGGCGCGCGCGACCTTCAGGCTGGTCTCCGGGTCCATGGTGCCGAACGGCAGCATGATCTGGAACGCGTGCAGCGGCAGGTTGGACGGCTCGAAGCAGAAGCAGTAGCCGCCGATGTCGATGATGCCGGCCTGCACGCCTTCGAGCGTGTCGGCGACCTTCACCATCGCGCCGCCATAGCCTTCGATGAATTCGACCTTGTACTTGGTCTTCGCGGCGACGCGCTTGGTCACCTCCGGCACGAAGAAATTCTGCATCAGGTTGACGTAAGTGTTCGCCGGCGGATGGCCGGAGGCGATGCGCAGCCGGATCACGTCCTGCGCGGACGCCGCCGAGCACACCAGCGCGAGCGCCAGACCGGCGGCAACGCGCGTCAAAGTCCGAAACGTCATTGAATCCTCCCCTGACGCCATGCGGCGTCTTTGTTTTTATCTGCGTCACAATCGGGTGCGTCCCCGGGCCATGTCAACAACCTCGGCGCCGCACTGCGTCGGAAACTAAAGTTGCCCAGCGTCGTTATCTGCTGCACCATTCGATTTCGCGCTGTGAAAGCGAGCCAATCCGTGGAAAAAATGAAAGTCGCGCCGGCCCCCGGCGAGCGCCGTCTTGTCGCCGCACCTGAAGAGGCGGCGCCTGCCGGCGACACCACCTTCCGGCGCAGCGCGGGCGAAGTCGCGATCATCGGCATTTTCGTCCTGATGGTTCTCGGGGCTTTGTGGTTTGCGCGGCCGATGCTGTTGCCGGCGACCACCGCACTCGTCGTCGGCCTGATGCTCGGGCCGTTAGTCGGCGCAAGCTGACCGGCTGCGCATTCCCTCGGTCATCACCGCGATCGTGCTCACTTTGCTGGTGGTCGAGCATTTTCAACGTCGTCATTGTCATTCTTGCGGCCCCGGTCGGCGAATGGATCGGCAAGGCGCCGGAGATCGGCGCCAGCATCCGGCAAAAGATGAGCGTGCTGGACCGCCCGCTGGAGTCATTTCGTCAGCTTCGCGAGGCCGTGCTGCCCGCCAGCAAGGATGAGCCCGGCGTCAACGTCGATCTCCTCGCGGTGCTGCAGCCGGTGGTTCTGTTCGTCACGCCGGCCATCGGCCAGGTGGTGATCTTCCTGGGCACGCTGTTCTTTTATCTGTTCGGCCGTAACCAGGTTCGCCGCAAGTTTGTCGCGTTTTTCGAGGCGCGCGAATCCCGCTTGCGGATGCTGCGCATCATGAACGACATCGAGCACAGCCTGACGCACTACCTCAGCATCGTCGTCGTCATCAACACGATCGTCGGACTGACCGCATTTGCAATCGCTTACGCGGTCGGGCTGCCAAGCCCGCTTGCGTGGGGCGTGCTCGGCTTCCTGCTCAACTTCATTCCATATATCGGCGCGTTCATGATGCAGCTCGTCATGCTGAGCGTCGGGCTCGTCACCTTTGAGACGCTCGGCCACGCACTGCTTGGTCCGGCGCTGTATCTCGCTTTCACCGTGCTCGAGGGCCATTTCATCACGCCTGCGATCATGGGCCGGCAGCTCACGCTCAACCCGCTGACGGTGTTTCTGTCGCTGGTGTTCTGGACCTGGCTGTGGGGACCGATCGGCGCTTTTCTTGCCGTGCCGCTGCTGATCGTCGATGCTGGTCGTCTCTTCTCACCTTCTGCCGAAAGACGAATCCGCGCTGCCGAAGTGACGCTGGCGCGACGAATCCGCCCGCGCTAGATGATCGGCGCAGGGCACGCTCACATGGGATTCGAAGAGCACTTTCAGGCCATCATGGCGGTCGTCCAGCGCAACGCGATCTGGGCGGCGCCAATCATGTTCGCGCTCGCCTTCGCCGAATCCCTTGCCTTCATCTCGCTGCTGCATTCCCGCCTGGGCGGCGCTGGTCGCGATCGGCGCGATCGTTGCCAGCCAGGGCTTCCACATCATCATCCCGGTCTGGATCGCAGCCTCGATCGGTGCAGCGCTCGGCGACTGGCTGTCTTACTGGATCGGCCGCAAGCTCGAGCATCGCGTGCAGCACATGTGGCCGCTGTCGCGCCATCCGACTCTCATTCCGCGCGGAGAGAAGTTCGTGAAAAAGTGGGGCGTGCTCGGCATCTTCATCGCCCGCTTTTCCGGGCCGCTGCGCGCTTCGGTGCCGCTGGTCGCCGGCATTTTCGAGATGCCGTATTGGCGCTTCCAGCTCGCCAACTTTGCGTCGGCGTTTTTATGGGCGGCCGTATTGCTTCTGCTCGGTGACGCCATCTCGCAGACGGTCAGCCGTTTCTGGCCATAAAAGAAAACGCGCCGGGCTTTCATCGCCCGGCGCGTTCATCGACTCGATCAGATTACTTCAGCGCGTCGATGCCGGCCTGCGCGGTCTGATGGTCTTGCAGGGCGCTGGCGCCGCTGATGCCAATTGCCCCGACCACCTTGCCGCCCATCACGATCGGAATGACCGCCGGCGACCGGCGTATGCGCCGGGCAGGCGAAGCAAATAGGTTTCGCCGTTGGCGAGACGTCCATGAAGGTCTTGGTCGGCGCAGCGAAACGTCGCGGACGTCTTGCGCCTTTTCCTGCGCGACGGTGACCGACGCGACCGCTGCGAGATCGGCCTTTTGCAGATAGACGAGATCGCCGGACGGGCCGACGATGGCGATGACCAAGTTCCAGTTGTTTTTCTTCATTTCAGCTTCCGCGCCCGCTGCGACTTTCTTCGCATCTTCGAGCGATGATCGGCGCGCCATAGCCCGGCGGTGGCGTAGCAGGGCGGTGCGGCGGCAGGCGCCGCCGGCTGTTGCGCGTAAACGGGTGCGGCAAAAAGAACGCGTCGCGAAGGCCAGTCCAGCTATCAAGGACGAACGCATTTCCTCCCTCCATTTTGTGCCCGGCGCTTGGCGTGCCGCCGTTCGTCGCACATCTCGAAGGCAGGATGTTATCGGAGCGGTCACTGGAAATGGCCTAGAGGAATACCTCTTGCGCAGTGCGGAATAAGTGAAAAGACTTGGGGTTGATCACGTGACGAAAGCGCTGCGCGCGCGCATAAGCGCGACAATAATTGGAGGGAGCAACGACAATGACAGAATTCAAACGCCGCGATCTTCTTGCGGGAGCAGCTGCGTTGACGGCAGCCGCCGCCACACTTTCACCGGCTTCCCTGACGCCGGCTCTGGCGCAGGCTGCGGCCAGCAGTACCAGTGGCGTGTTCCGCCATCGCCTGGGTGACGCCGAAGTCATCCAGATTCTCGAAGGCATCCGCCTGATCAAGTATCCGGATAACTTCATCGCCAATGTCTTCGAAGGAGCAACTCGGTACGCTCTTCGAGCAGGCCTATATGCCGGGTGGTATTTTCCGTAATCCGTACTGCCCGGTCGCGGTGAAGGCCGGCGGCAAGACCATCGTGATCGATACCGGGCATGGCAGCGGAGCGATCGCGCAAACCAACGGCGAGGCGGGCCATCACCGCGCAAATCTCGCGGCTGCAGGCATCGACGCCGGCGCGGTCGACATCGTGCTGATCTCGCACTTCCACGGCGATCATATCGGCGGACTGAAGAATCCCGACGGCACGCCGGCCTTCCCGAAGGCCGAGATCATGGTGCCGGCGACCGAGCACGCGTTCTTCACCAACGAAGCCAACATGGAAAAGGCCAGCCCGACCAACAAGGGCAACTTCGCCAACGTGAAGAAGGTATTTGAGGGTCTCAAGGTCACGCAGTACGAAGCCGGCAAGGAGATCGCACCCGGCATCACGGCGATCGCGTCGCCTGGCCATACGCCGGGACACACCTCGTTCGTGGTCGCTTCTGGCAACAAGCGCGTCTTGATCCAGGGCGACATCGCGCTGGCGCCGGATATCTTCGTGAAAAATCCGGACCTGCAGATCCTGTTCGATAACGACAAGGAAGTTGCAGTCGCGACCCGCAAGAAGATTTACGACATGGCGGTAGCGGAGAAATTGCCGGTGATCGGCTATCACTTCCCCTTCGGCACCGTCAGTTATGTTGAAAAGGCCGGGAATGGTTACCGGCTGATCGCGGCGAATGGCGGCATTAGTTGATTTGCAAGTCATACGAAGTCGGAAAGGCCGCCCGCACGGGCGGCCTTTTTGCTTCGGCATTGACGACTTTATGGGCGCGCCCTATATCGCCGCCATGACGAAAGACGCCGCAGCATCTGTTTTCCGCCGCCGCCGCTTCACCGCGGCACGGGCGCGCTAACGCGTCATTCACCAAGTGCCGCCGGATCATCGCCGCGGCGCTCCTTATAAACCTCCCGCGCTGTTGGCCTTGCTCCGGCGGTCCGTTAAGACCGTAAGCGAGGACTGACCTATGGCGACCAAAGCGAAAATCGGCGTGCTCGGCGCGTCCGGCTATACCGGCTCGGATCTGGTGCGGCTTCTGCTGCGCCATCCGCGCGCCGAGATCGTGCTGCTCACCGCCGACCGCAGCGCCGGCAAGGAGATGCGGGAGGTCTATCCGCAGTTCTCGCCGTATCCGCTGCCGAAGCTGGTCTCGATCGACAGCGTCGATTGGGCCGCCGCAGGCCTCGATCTGGCGTTCTGCGCGCTGCCGCATGCCACCACCCAGAAGGTGATCAGCGATCTTCTGGCCAAGGCGCCCAACACCAAGGTGGTCGACCTGTCGGCCGACTTCCGGCTGCACGACACCGCCGCCTACGCCAAATGGTACGGCCATGAGCACCACGCGCCCGAGCTTCAGAAGGAGGCCGTGTACGGCCTCGTCGAGGTGCACCGGCGCGACATCAAGAAGGCGCGGCTCATCGCCAATCCGGGCTGCTACACGAGCTGCGCGCAGCTGCCGCTGGTGCCGCTGATCGAGAGCAAGGCGATCGACACCGACGAGATCGTGATCGACGCCAAGTCCGGCATGACCGGGGCAGGGCGGTCGGCGAAAGAGTCGATGCTGTTCTCGGAAGTCTCCGAGGGCTTCAACGCCTATGGCGTCGGCCAACATCGCCACATGGCCGAGCTCGACCAGGAGTTCTCGCTCGCAGCCGGGAAGCCGGTCACCGTGACCTTCACCCCGCATCTGGTGCCGATGAACCGGGGCATCCTCTCGACGATTTACGTGCGGGGAAAGCGCGGCCGGACCGCGCAAGACCTTCATGCGATACTTTTAAAGTATTACGAGAAGGAACCGTTCGTGCATGTTTTGCCGTTCGGCGAGACGCCGCACACCCGGCACATCCGCGGCTCCAACATGACCTTCATCGGGGTGGCGAAGGACCGGATCGAGGGCCGCGCCATCGTCATTGCGGCGCTCGACAACCTGGTGAAGGGCGCCTCGGGTCAGGCGATCCAGAACGCCAATCTCCTGCTCGGCTTCCCCGAGACGATGGGGCTCGAGCAGGTCGCGCTGTTTCCCTAGACCTGCCCGAATACCGCCAGCACCAGCACGGCCTGCGCGGCAAAGCCCACCGCAAAGGCGAGCGTGCGCGCCACCGGAATGCCGAGCGCGTAAACGATCGCGTGCGCGAGCCGCGCGAAGAAATAGACCGCGCAGGCCCACACCGTGGCGGGCGTCGAATGGCCGAGCGCGTCGAGCATCAGAACCAGCGGCGCGAAGATGACGAGATTATCGACCGCGTTGGTGTGCGCGAAATAAAGCCGCTCCGCCCAGGGCGACTGCGGCTTGTCGCGCCGCGACGGATTGGCCATCGCGCCCTTCAGGCCGCGCACCTGGATGCGATCGATGATGTAGGGCACCCACAAGACGCCGGTGAGAATGATGGTGAGCGTGAGCCACAGCAATTCTTTGGTCATCGATGCCCTCGTTTGAAACGCCGCGTTTCAACTCTTCATTTTGACATAGGATCCAGGCGCGTCCTCGATCGGCTTGTACATCTTGCTGCCGACTTTGCGCGCCGGCACGAGCTTCTTGTCGTGCTGCTTTGAGCCACTCGAACCAGTCCGGCCACCAGGAGCCCGCGTGCTCGGTCGCGGCTTTCAGCCATTTGTCGAAATCGGGCACCAGCGGCTTGTCGTTGGTCCAATACTGATATTTCGGCCGGCTCGGCGGGTTGACGACGCCGGCAATATGGCCTGACCCCGCGAGCACATATTTGACCTTGCCGCCGAACAGCGCCGATCCCGTCAGAACGGACTTCGCCGGCGCGATGTGGTCCTCGCGGGTCGCGAGATTATAGAGCGGCACTTTGATCTTCTTGAGATCGAGCTTTACGCCGCCGACTTCCATCTCGCCCTTCGACAATTTGTTGTCGAGATAGCAGTTGCGCAAATAGAACGAGTGGTTCGCCGCCGGCATGCGCGTCGCGTCCGAATTCCAGTACAGGATGTCGAACGGAAACGGCTTCTTGCCGCGCAGATAATTGTTCACGACGTAGGGCCAGATCAGGTCGTTCGAGCGCAGCAGATTGAACGCCGTCGCCATATTGGAGGCTTCGAGATAGCCCTGATCCTTCATGCGCTTCTCGAGCGAAGCGATGCGCTCTTCATCGACGAACACCATAAGATCGCCGGCATGGGTGAAATCGACCTGCGCGGTGAACATCGTCGCCGTCACGGCGCGGCTCTGTTTCTTCGAGGCGAGATAGGCGAGCGCGATGGCGAGCAGCGTGCCGCCGACGCAGTAGCCGGCAGTATGAACTTTGGTCTCGCCGGTGATGTCCTTGATCACTTCGAGCGCGGCGAGCGGCCCGTCGCGCATATATTCGTCGAAGCCGGCGCTGGCATGCCGCTCGTCCGGATTGACCCAGGAGATCACGAACACCGTGACGCCCTGGTCGACGCACCATTTGATGAAGGATTTTTCCGGCGAGAGGTCGAGCACGTAGAACTTGTTGATCCACGGCGGCACGATCAGCAGCGGCTGCTTGAGCACCTTCTCGGTCGACGGCCTCATATTGAATGAGCTGCATCAGATCGTTCTGGAACACGACCTTGCCGGGCGTGGTGGCGAGATTTTTTCCGACTTCGAATTTTGACGCGTCGGATTGCCGGATCTTGATGTTGCCTTTGCCCGCCTTGATGTCCTCGGTGAGCATGTGCATGCCCTGAACGAGGTTCTCGGCGTTGCTTGAGAACGTCTCGCGCAGCAATTCCGGATTGGTGAGAACGAAATTGGTCGGCGCGACCGCGTTCATGATCTGCCTGACGTAGAACTCGGCCTTCTGCCGCGTGTGCGGGTCGAGCCCGTCGGCGTCCTTCACCAGCTTGCCGGCCCAACCGGCGGTGAGCAGGTAGGCCTGCTTGAGAAAATCGAAGAACTGGTTCTGCGACCATTCCGGATCGGCGAAGCGCTTGTCGCTCGGGGCAGGGACGGCGACCGGCTCGGTCTGCTCGCCCGCCATCTTTTTGACGGCGCCGGCCCACAGATCGAGATAGGCGCGGCCGAGACTGGTCTGCAGTTCGAGCGCGCGCTGCGGGTCCGACAGCCAGTATTCCGCGACGTGGCCGATCGTCTTCACCGCATCGGTGACGCCGTCCGACAGCTCGGTCTTGAGCTCGCCCTTCTCGCGCGGCGCCATATAGGCGGCGAGCGCCTTGCCGCTCTCCTCGACCAGGCGCGCGAGATTGCGCGCGAACGCCTCGACATCGGCGGCGCTGAATTTCGGCTCTACTGGCGGCTTCTCAAGCTTCATCGTCGTCCCACGGCCAAACATGGCGAGCGCACCGGCCGGCCGCAACTTTAGCCGCAATGGGGCGCGAAATTAGCGGCAAAGATGGTTTCCTTGCTTACGTCATAAATCCCCGCTAGCGGGTTAATGCATTGAGATTGCGACGGATTCGCGAATTGACCAACCGGACGATCATCCTCGCCCTTGCGGCCCTTGCGCTGCTTTTGCCCGGCCTTGCCGCCGCGCAGACGGCCTCGTCCAATCCATTCCGGGCTTCGCCGGACGCGCCGCCGCCCTCCGCCGTCCCGCCTCCCTATCCCGCCATCCACGACCTGCCGGCCGCCGCGGGCCACCCAGCCGCTCAACAGCGAAGAGCAGTTGCGGCTGGAACGCGAACTCTCCGGCATCCGCGCCCGCCATGAAAAGTTGCGCGATCCTGACGCGAAACCGCCGGCCCGGCAAGTCCGAAGCCAGGCAGCCAGTAATTCGCTGGCGCGTTAACGACTGCATGATAAAAGCCAGCGTTCCGAAGGGGTCGCTGGGCTAGAGAGAGCCCGCTTCAGGACTGATCCGATGGAAGATTTCTACCGTATTCGCCGCCTGCCGCCTTACGTGTTCGAGACGGTGAACCGCGCCAAGGCACGCGCGCGGAGCCAGGGCGCCGATATCGTCGACCTCGGCATGGGCAACCCCGACCTGCCGACGCCTCCGCATGTCATCGAGAAGATGAAGGAGACGCTCGGCAAGCCGCGCACCGATCGCTATTCGGCATCGCGTGGCATTGCCGGACTGCGCCGCGCGCAAGCCGCCTATTACGAGCGCCGCTTCGGCGTGAAGCTCAATCCCGACACGCAGGTTGTCGCGACGCTCGGCTCCAAGGAAGGCTTCGCCAACGTGGCGCAGGCGATCACCGCGCCGGGCGACGTCGTGCTGGTGCCCAATCCGAGCTACCCGATCCACGCTTTCGGCTTCCTGATGGCGGGCGGCGCGATCCGCTCAGTGCCGTCGCAGCCGACGCCGGAATTCTTCACGACGCTCGAGCACGCCATCGAGCATTCGATCCCGCGGCCGATCGCGGTGGTGGTCTGCTACCCGGCCAATCCGACCGCCTATGTCGCCGATCTCGACTTCTACAAGGACCTCGTCGCCTTCGCGAAGAAGCACGGCATCCTGATCCTGTCCGATCTCGCCTATGCCGAGCTCTATTTCGAAAACAACCCGCCGCCCTCCGTGCTGCAGGTGCCCGGCGCGATCGACGTCACGGTGGAATTCACCTCGATGTCGAAAACCTTTTCGATGGCGGGCTGGCGCATCGGCTTTGCGGTCGGCAATGACCGCGTGATCGCCGCGCTCGGGCGCGTGAAGTCCTATCTCGACTATGGCGCATTCACGCCGGTGCAGGTCGCCGCGACCGCCGCGCTCAACGGCCCGGACGATTGCATCAAGGAGATGCGCGACACCTATCGCAAGCGCCGCGATTGCATGGTCGAGAGCTTTCGGCCGCGCCGGCTGGGACGTGCCGGCGCCGGCGGCGTCGATGTTCGCCTGGGCGCCGATCCCGGAGCCGTTCAAGAGCCTCGGCAGCATCGAATTCGCCACCTTGCTGGTCGAGAAGGCCGAGGTCGCCGTGTCGCCCGGCATCGGTTTCGGCGAATTCGGCGAGGGCCATGTGCGCATCGCGCTGGTCGAGAACGAGCAGCGCATCCGTCAGGCGGCCCGCAATATCCGCCGCTTCCTTGAAACCGGCCCGAGTAAGCTGCATAACGTGGTTCCGCTCGCCACCCGGCGCTGATCCACGTTCATCATGGCTGAACCGCTCAAAATTGGCGTCGCCGGCGTCGGCACGGTCGGCGCCGCGCTGATCTCGCAGATCGCCGCGCAGCGCGAGGCGCTCGCCGCGCGGCTCGGGCGGCGTATCGACGTCGTGGCGGTAACCGCGCGCTCCAAAGCAAAGAAGCGCGGCGCGGACCTGCGCAAGATGAAATGGCACAGCGATCCTGTGTCGCTGGCGCGCGATCCCGACATCAATGTCTTTGTCGAGCTGATGGGCGGCGAGGGCAATCCCGCCAAGGCCGCGATCGAAGCGGCGCTGGCGTCCGGCAAATCGGTCGTCACCGCGAACAAGGCGCTGTTGGCAAAGCATGGCGTCGCGCTGGCGCGCCGTGCCGAGGAAAATCACGTCGCGCTCAACTTCGAAGCAGCGGTCGGCGGCGCAATCCCGATCGTCAAGACATTGCGCGAGGGATTGGCGGGCAATTCGCTCGAGCGCGTGTTCGGCATTCTCAACGGCACCTGCAATTACATCCTGACCCGGATGGAAGAAGAGGGGCTGTCGTTCCAGGATTGCCTGAAGGACGCGCAACGGCTCGGCTATGCCGAAGCCGATCCGACCTTCGACATTGAAGGCCACGACACCGCGCAGAAGCTCGCGATCCTGGCGAGCCTCGCCTTCGGCACCAAGGTCGATGAAGGCGCGGTTTACGTGGAGGGCATCTCCTCGATCACGCCGGCCGATCTGGCGGCGGCCGACGAGCTCGGCTATCGCGTGAAATTGCTCGGCGTTGCGATGAAGACCGAAAAGGGCATCGAGCAGCGCGTGCACCCGACCATGGTGCAGAAAGAAACCGCGATTGCGCGCGTCATGGGCGTCACCAATGCGGTGACGATCGACGCCGACGGCATCAATCCTCTGACGCTGGTCGGGCCCGGCGCGGGCGGAGCGGCGACCGCGTCCGCCGTGCTCTCGGACATTGGCGACATTGCGCGCGGCGTGCGCACCGCGCCGTTCGGCCGGCCGACGGCAAAGCTCACGACGGCGAAAAAAGCGCCGATGCAGCGCCATGAGGGCGGCTACTACATCCGGCTGTTGGCGCGCGACAAGCCCGGCACCGCGGCGACGATTGCCCGGCGTCTGGCGCAGCAGCACATTTCACTGGAGTCGATCGTGCAGCGGCACGGCAAAGGTGAAACCAAAGACGGTTCGGTACCCGTCATTCTGATTACTTACGCGACCAGCGAGGACGCGGTGCGCAAAGCGCTTGCCGCGGTGGGACGTGATAGGGTGATCTCCGGGCGCCCGCAGGTGATCCGGATCGAGAAGAACTAAGAAACGAGGCGCGGGGGAGGAAGGCGTTATGGCTACGATTACCGTCCAGCCGGAACATCTGCTGGAGCGCATTCTCACGCTGGAGATCGTGCGGGTCACCGAGCGCGCCGCGGTTTCCTCCGCGCGGCTGCGTGGCCACGGCAAGGACAAGGCGTCCGACCAGGCCGCGGTCGACGCCATGCGCCGCGAGCTCAACAAGCTGCCGATCGACGGCACGGTCGTGATCGGCGAGGGCGAGATCGACGAAGCGCCGATGCTGTTCATTGGCGAGAAGGTCGGCAACAAGAACGGCCCCAAGGTCGATATCGCCGTCGATCCGCTGGAAGGCACGATTCTTTGCGCCAAGAACATGCCGGGCGCGATCGCCACCATTGCCATCGCCGATGCCGGCACGCTGCTGCACGCGCCCGATTGCTACATGGAAAAGATTGCGATCGGCCCCGGCTATCCGAAAGGGACGATCGATCTCGATGCGCCGGCCGACGAGAACATCAGGAACCTCGCCAAGGCCAAGGGCGTGAAGCCGTCCGACATCACGGCGATCCTGCTGGACCGGCCGCGCCACGCCGACATGATCGCCGCGGTGCGCAAAACCGGCGCCGCGGTGTCGCTGATCAGCGACGGCGACGTGGCCGGTGTCATTCACTGCGCGGAGCCGAAAACCGGGATCGATATCTATCTCGGCATTGGCGGCGCGCCGGAAGGCGTGCTCGCGGCGGCGGCGCTTCGCTGCATCGGCGGGCAGATGCAGACGCGGCTCATCCTCGACACCGAGGAGCTGCGCGAGCGCACACGCAACATGGGCATCAAGGACCCGAAGAAGAAATATGAGATCGAGGACATGGTGCGCGGCGATTGCCTGTTCTCGGCGACCGGCGTGACCAGCGGCGCCATGCTGGACGGCGTGAAATTCAGCAAGGATGTCATCGAGACCGACACGGTGGTGATGCGCTCGGTGACCGGAACTGTGCGGCGGGTGCGGGCCGAGCACCGGCAACTCGACAAGTTTTACCTCGACTAGAGCGCCGATCTGCGCACAGGCGTGCCGGGCGGCCGCTGGCGGTGGCGGCCTCGCTCGCTATATTTGGCCATCCGGCGTGCCGGACAATTCTCGAAGGACAGCAAATGGCCTTGCCGGCTGCGGCATTGGAGCGCGAGGAGCGCGCATTTCTCGGCGTCGAGCGCTCGGCGACCGGGCGCTGCTGGCGCAGCCGCCTTGATGTGCGTGGCGAAGCGATCGCCACGGCGATCGCGCAGCGCAACAATATTCCGGAGCTGCTGGCGCGCGTTCTGGCGGCACGCGGCGTCGAGCCGGAGAATGTGGCCGCTTATCTCGATCCGACCATCCGGTCATTGCTGCCGGATCCCTACACCCTGACCGGAATGCCGGAAGCGGCGGCCCGCATTGCCGACGCGATCATGCGCGCCGAGCAGATCGCGATTTTCGGCGATTACGATGTCGATGGCGCGACCTCTGCGGCCTTGCTGTGCCGGTATCTGCGCCACTGCGGGCTCGATCCGATCGTCCATATTCCGGACCGGCTGTTCGAAGGCTATGGCCCGAATGTCGACGCGGTGCGGGCGCTTGCCGGCCGCGGCGCCAAGCTGCTGGTCACGGTCGATTGCGGCACGACCAGCCCCGATGCTCTCGCAGAAGCAGCCTTGCTCGGGATGGACGCCGTCGTGATCGACCATCACCAGGCCGACGAGCAACTTCCGCGAGCGATTGCGGTCGTAAACCCAAATCGGGTGGACGATCTCTCCGGTCTCGGCCACCTCGCCGCGGTTGGGCTCGTCTTTGTCACCGTCGTCGCGGTCAATCGCGAGTTGCGTAAGCGCGGATATTGGACGGCCGATCGTCCGGAGCCCGACCTGTTGTCGCGGCTCGATCTGGTCGCGCTCGGCACGATTGCCGACGTCGTGCCGCTGAAAGGACTGAACCGCGCCTTCGTCGCCAAAGGCCTGATCGCGCTGCGCTGGCGCGAAAACGCCGGCACGACCGCGCTGATGGATGTGGCGAGACTGTCAGGCCCGCCCGAAGCCTGGCACCTCGCGTTCCTGCTCGGGCCGCGCATCAATGCGGGCGGGCGGATCGGCCAAGCCGACCTCGGCGTGAAATTGCTGCTGGAAGAAGACGCCACGGAAGCCGGCCGCATCGCCGAAGAGCTCAACCGTCTCAATGTGCAGCGCCAGGCCATCGAACGCGATTGCGTGCTGCAGGCGGAAGCCGAAGCGGAGGCTTCGCTCGGCAAGGACGACAACGTGCCTGTGGTCGTGACCGCGGCGGAGGGATGGCATCCGGGCGTCGTCGGCCTGATCGCGGCGCGCCTGAAGGAGCGCTACGGACGTCCGGCTTTCGCGATCGCGCTCGGCGCGGGCGGTATCGGCACCGGCTCCGGCCGCTCGATCCCGGGCGCTGATCTTGGCCACGTCGTGCGCCAGGCTGTTGCCGATGGTCTTCTGCTCAAGGGCGGCGGGCACGCGATGGCGGCGGGCGTGACGCTGCAAAAGGATCGGCTCGCGCAATTTCGCGCGTTTCTTGAGGATCGATTGCGCGACGCTGTCACTGCAGCGCGGCGCGAAGATGTGCTCTCGATCGATGGGGCGGTGAGCGCCGCTGGGCGTTACGGTCGACCTCTGCAATCTGCTCGCCCGCGGCGGGCCCTACGGTTCCGGCAATCCCGAGCCGATCCTTGCGCTGCCCAATCACACCATCGCCTTCGCCGATCCGGTCGGCGAGAACCATGTCCGCGTGCGGCTGCGCTCCCCCGATGGCGCTTTCGTCAACGCCATTTCGTTCCGCACCGCCGACAAGCCGCTTGGCCGCGCGCTGATCGAAAACCGCGGCCGGGCGGTGCACGCGGCCGGATGCCTCGCCATCGATCGCTATCAGGGCGCGGAGCGGGTGCAATTCCGCATCATTGATATTGCCGCGACTTAGACGCTAAACAGCGCCGGAATGAAGTTCGCGCATTTTTCCCACGTCTGGAACAAGCCCGGCCTGACGCCGCACCAGCGCTACGAGGAGCTGTGGCGCGAGCTCGAACTGTGCGACGCGCTCGGCTTCGACTACGCGTTCTGCGTCGAGCATCACTTCCGGCCCGACGAAAGCTGGATGTCGTCGCCGAGCCTGTTCGCGGTCGGCGCCGGCGCGCGCACCAAGCGCATGCGGATCGGCCCGATGGGCTACATCGTGCCGCTCTATCATCCGCTGCGGCTGGCCGAGGAGATCGCGCTGGTCGACCAGATGCTCGGCGGCCGCATGGAGCTCGGCCTCGTGCCGGGCATCAACCCGGATTACTTCAAGCCGTTCGGCATCGACTACGACCGCCGCAAGACGCCGACGCTGGAGTTCGTCGACTACCTGCGCGCGGCCTATGGCGAGACGCAGCCGTTCGGCTTCCACGGCGAGAACTTCCACACCGAAAGCGCCGAGCTTGCGGTGCAGCCGGTGCAGAAGCCGCATCCGCCGCTCTGGATGATGTCGCGCGATCCGCAGACGCTGGAATTCTGCGCGAAGAACGGCATCAATCCCGGCTACTTCCTGATCTATCCGCGCGGCGATGCGGCGCCGCGCTACGGGAAATTTCTCGACGACTGGAAGCGCGCCGGCCACAAGAAGAAGCCGAACATCGCCTATTGCACGATCGTCTACGTCGACGAGACCGACAAGAAGGCGATCGACACCGCGCTGTTTCGCGCCAGCCGCGCCTATGAAGGCTTCATGAAGCCGGCGCAGCCCGGCGAGAGCTTCGCCGAGCGCGCGAAGAAGCATTCCGAATTCTTCAAGGGCCGCGGCGAGCCCGGCGCCTCCGAGATCATGTCGAACCTGTTCGATCCCGACTTCATCATGGAGCGCGATCTGGTCTTCATCGGCTCGCCCGAGACCGTGACCAGGAAATTGCGCAAGGCCGCGGAGGAGGGCGTGTTCAACGTCTTCCTCGGCGAATTCAACTTCACCGATCTGCCGGAGGCCGATCGTGATGCGCTCGATCCGGCTGTTCGGCGAAAAGGTGATGCCCGGCCTTGCGCGACTACGAACCGTTCTGAGTTTTTGTGATGGCGTACAAGATCTTGATTGCGGGCGCGGGCTTCGGCGGACTGACCGCCGCGTCGTGCCTGATGAAGGCCGGCCACAAGGTCGAGGTTTACGAGCAGGCGCCGAAGCTCGGCGAGATCGGCGCCGGCATCCAGATCAGCGCCAATGCCATGCATGTGTTGCGCGATCTCGGCCTCGAGAGCGAGATCCGCGCCGCCGGCGTGCACCCGGCCGCCTATGTGTTCCGGCTGTTCGATAGCGGGGAGGAGATCCAGCGCTTCTCGCTGTCGGAGGAGCACGAGAGCAAGCATGGCGCGCCTTATACCCAACTGCATCGCGCCGATTTTCACGACATGCTGGCGCGCAAGGCCCAGGAGTTCGACCCGAACGTGGTCCGGCTCGACAAGCGGGTGACGGGCTTCACCGAACACGAGGACGGCGTGGCGCTCCATTTCGCCGATGGCACATCGGCCCGCGGCGATCTGCTGATTGCGGCGGATGGGCTGAAGTCCGTCATCCGCGGCCAGATGTTCGGCGAAACGGTCGCGACCTATACGGGCGATGCGGCGTGGCGCCTGACCGTGCCGGTCGAGCGGCTCAGCGCCGAAGGGCAGCTCGAGCGCGCCATGTCGGTGTTCGTCGGGCCGGGCAAGCACGCGGTCTGTTACTACCTGCGCGGCGGCGATCTCCTGAATTTCGTCGGCTGTGTCGAGACCGACGACATTTCGGAAGAATCCTGGACCGTCAAATATCCGTGGGAAAATCTCAAAGAAGATTTCCGCGGCTGGAATCCGAACATCCAGGCGGTGATCGACGCCGCCGACCGCGACGCCTGCTACCGCTGGTCGCTGCATTACCGCAAGCCGATCAGGAACTGGAGCACCAGGCGCGTCACGCTGCTCGGCGACGCCGCGCATCCGACCCTGCCTTATCTGGCGCAGGGCGCGGCGATGGCGATCGAGGACGGCGCGGTGCTCACCCGCGCATTGGCGATGCGCGAGAGCATTCCCGACGCCTTGCAGCTTTATCAGCGCAACCGGGTCGATCGCACCGCGCGCATTGTCGAGCAATCGACCGCGAACCGCACCTTGTTTCATCTTGCCGTCAGAGCAGGCGATCCGCGACGCCTTCGCCAAGCGCAATGAGGGCGAAGATCGCAACAAGTGGCTCTACTCGTACAATCCGCTCACGGTGCCGCTGGTGTGACGCCTACTCGGGCAGCTTTGCGAGCAGCGTGCCGAGCAATCCCCAGAAGTGATCCTCGCCCGGATAGCCGCGGATGCGGCCGACCTCGCGGCCATTGTCGATCAGCACGAATACCGGCGTGAGACGCTCCGCTTCGATGAATGCGAGCTCCGGCGGCATCGGCTTGGCGGCGTCCACCCGCCGCAGCGGCGCGCGCTGGCCTTCCTTCGTCTTCGCGTAAATGGGGCCGATCTCGGCATCGAACCGCGCGCACCAGACGCAATGCACGTCGTGGAACATGATGAGTTCGGCTGCCAGGCAGGGAAACGCCGTCAGAACGGTGCCGAGAAGAGCGGCAGCAGCCAACCGGAATAGCCCGCGCATGATGCTTTTGTCCGCCCGCGCGCGGCAGAAAGCAATCCGGCAAATGCGGCTAGTAGCCGAACAGTTTTAGGGCGGTGGCCTGGCTGTCCTGGACCAGTGCAAGCGTGGTCGCGGCAATCTGCTGGCGCGTTTGCAGCGCGAGCAACATGGCGCTGTCCTCGTTACTGTCGTTCTCCGTCAACAGATCGGCGCCGGTGTTGAGCGTGTCGATCATCGCCGAATTGAATTCACTGCGCGCCGAAATAACCGTTGCCATGGACGAAAACGTCGCCGTGGTGGCTTCGAGACTGTCGATGGCATTGCTGATGGCGGTCAGCGCCGCATTGACGTCGCTGTCGTTCTGCCAGTTGTTGGCGCCTGCTGAGAGCGACAGGTTCGTCGACGTAATGGTGGACCCGGCCACCGTCATCTGCGAGCTGCCGGTCTCGTTGAAGGTGAGCGACAGCGATGAGCCGGCCAGCAGATTGACGCCGTTGAAGCCTGCATCCTGGGCGGCCTGATCGATCTGGGTCCGCAAGCTGTTGAATTGCGCCGCCAGGTTGGTGCGCGTCGCATTCGCCGTATAGTTCGTGGTGCCGGCGCTATGCCCGATCACGCTGCTCAGGGTCGCGCCACCGGCGCCGTTCATGGTGGCGCCGATCGTTATATTGACGGCTTCGGTCGACGTGAACTCGATGTCGCCGTTTGAATTCAGGCTCGCGTCAATCTTCAAATTGGCGGTGTTGTTGATCGTGTCCAGGAAGGTCTGAACGGTGTCACCGTTGACCGCGGTATAGGTCGCGGTGGTCGTGCCGTCGCTGACGGTCACGACGTCGCCGGCGCGGAAGCGGGTCGCGCTGCCGCTGGTCGAGGCAATTTGTGAACCGGTGGTCAGCGTGCCGGAATAGTTGCCGGTCACGGTGGCGGTGGAAACGCGTCGACAACAGAGCCTGGTTGGCGAGGCTGCGCGCCGACGTGAGCAGGCTCTGAATCGCAGCAATGCCCGCGCTCGCTGCGCTCATCGTGCTTTGCGCCGCTTCCATATCCGCGGTGAGGCTGTCCAGTTGCGTCGCGCGGCTGGTCAGGCTTTGGGCCAGAAAGAAGGCCGCAGGATTATCGAGCGGCGAGCCCACGCGTTTGCCGGTGGCAAGGCGCTTTTGCAGCACGTTTGCCTGACTCTGAATTGAATTCAGCGATGCCAGCGTAGCGCGTGCGCCTGCGCCAAGCGAAATTTCAACTGACATTGTACGCTCCCTGCGCGTTCTCCCTCCGCGTCTTTGTCCCGGCAGGCAAAGTAGCAGAGGCGTGTTGATGCAACGCTGGAGCGCGGACTTCAGTTTGAGGAAAACGCGCAGCTTCGCCTTCAGCGTTCGTTTACCGCGAAAGCGGCCTATCCATATCGGAACGCCAGCAGATTATCGAACGAGCGCATCTCGCCGAGCAGCCGCCGCAACAGATCGGTGTCCTTTTCGGCAATCGCTTTGGGAAATTGGCTGAGCGAATTGCGTATTCCATCGACCAACCGCCGGAATTCAGGCGCGGCGCGGATTGTCTGGTCGGCCATGGCATCGCAGCGATCGATTTGCGTGCGGTAGGTGGTGCCGGATTGCGCCACCGCGCCGGCCTGCTTGCTCCAGTCGAGCGCGTCGTCGTTGAAGGCCATCAGCCGGTCCATCGTCGCATTCGCCTCCGCAATGCAGTCGGCCAGCACCTCGACGCCATTTGCCTTGCGCAGAGCCGTGAGTTGGGCGCGGATCGCTTGAAGCCCTTGCCGCGCATTGTCCGGCCGCCCGCTGTCCATCATGATGGAAACGCCGACCAGGCGCGTCGCGACGTCCACCATCGTGGTCGTGTAGAGCTGCGGATCGCGGTTCAATGCAGCAGGACGCTTGAGGCTGGTCACCGCCGCCCAGGCCTGGCGCAGCCGGTCGATTTCGAGTGCGGCGAGGTCGACATTGCCGGTGCGCAGATAGGCGATCGCAACACGTTGATGTGATGCCGCGCGCTCCACCGCCGCGTTGAAATCCGAAAGCTCGTCCGCAAGGGCCAGCCGTGCTGCCAATCAGCAATGACAGGGCTGCAATGCGTAGCGACCAGGCGTGCATGCAAGAACCGGGGAGTCGCGCTATATACGTTCGAACCTACAGGACGGCGGCGCAATGCGCGACATGTTGGACCGGCGAAGCTTCCTTGCGGGCGCAGCCGCGCTCGCAGCCGGAAGCCGTTCGGCATCGGCCGATACGGCGATCCTGACCGATGACGGCATCTACAAGCAGCCGTGGTTTGTGGAGAGCTTCCTCGATCTGGCGGAAGACCTCGAGACGGCGCGCAGCCACGGCAAGCGTTTCGCCGTCGTCTGGGAGCTGCGCGGCTGCCCCTATTGCAAGGAGACCCACCTCGTCAATTTCGCCCAGCCGCGCATTTCCGACTACGTGAAGACGAATTTCGAGGTGCTGCAGCTCAACATCATCGGCGCGCGCAAGGTCACCGATTTCGACGGCGAGGAACTGTCGGAGAAGAATCTGGCGCCCAAATATGGCGTGCGCTTCACGCCGACCTTCCAGTTCTTCCCGGAGCGCACCGATGGCCTCAAGGCGCTGGCGCCGGCCAAAGCGCGAAGTCGCGCGCCTGCCGGGCTATCTGCGGCCGGACGATTTCCTGCCGTTGTTTCGCTTCGTCCGGGACAAGGCCTATGAGAGCAAAAGCTTCCGCGAATACGTGAAGGCGCAGCCCAGCTAGACGCCTGGAACGCTTCGCGATTTGCGATGATATTCTCATGCGTAGGCGTGTGAATTTGACCTTGGGCGTCGGCCCGCTAAGGTCTGCAAAACGGCTTATGACTCTAGACCGATACAGGAGACTTGAAGATGCCGAAAATGACGCGCCGCGAGGCGCATTGTGCTCGGCGCAGGCGGCACGGCGCTCGCACTGGCCGGCTGGCCGACGTGCTGCGCTGGCGGACGCCAAGGCGGCGGCCGACGAGATCGCCAAGTTCACCGGCGGCAAGGCGCCGAGAAGGGCAAGATCACGATCGAGCTGCCGGAGATCGCCGAGAACGGCAACACCGTGCCGCTGTCGGTCACCGTCGAATGCTCCGATGACGAGCGGCAACTACGTCAGCGACATTCTGGTGGTGGCCGACGGCAATCCGCGTCCGGGCGTCGCGCAGTTCCACTTCACGCCGCTGTCCGGCAAGGCGACGCCTCGACGCGCATCCGGCTTGCAGCCACGCAGAACATCATCGTCGTCGCCAAGACCAGCGACGGCCAGTTCTTCACCGACCAGAAGCTGGTGAAGGTCACGATCGGCGGCTGCGGCGGCTGATCGACAGCGCACGATCACGACGAGATTTCAGGAGATCACATGGCCGAGAAGCCGCGGCTCAAAGTGCCCGAAGGAAGCCAAGAAGGGCGAAGTCATCGAGATCAAGACGCTTCTCGTCGCATGTCGATGGAGATCGGGCCAGCGCAAGGATCGCGGCCGGCAACGACGATCCCGCGCAAGATCATCAACAAGTTCGCCTGCGAGTTTAACGGCAAGCCGGTGTTCGCCGCCGACATCGAGCCGGCGGTCGCCGCCAATCCGTATCTGCAGTTCAACGCCAAGGTCGAGGAGAGCGGCACCTTCAAGTTCACCTGGACCGATGACGACGGCACGGTGACCACGGCCGAAGAAAAGATCACGGTCGTCTGACCAATAACGTACCGGAAGAGTGCGATGATGCAGGGGAATGCGTCGACACTCATCATTGCTGGCGCAGCGCAGTTGCGCTTGTTGCGGCCGGCACCGTCGCGGCGCTCGGCCGACGCGCCAGGCAACAGGCCAAGAACGAAGCCTGCCGCTCGACGCTCGAAGGGCCGAGCGTCGCCGCGGCCGTGGAAGCGCTACACCGGCTGGCCGGCCCGCGACATGTCGAAATTCAACACGCTGGCCAATCTCGCTTCGCCGCCGGCGCCGAAGGAGCCGCGCAAGCTCTCCGGCGCCGATCACCGGCGATGCCGCCAACGGCGCCGAAGCTGGTCGCCGACCGCAACCGCGGCGGCTCGTGCCTCGCCTGCCACGTCATGGGTCCGGCCGGCAACGCCGATCTGCCGGGCAATGTCGGGCCTGATCTCTCCGAGATCGGCAATGCCGGCCGCGAGGACGAGTGGCTGTTCAATTACGTCTACGACGCGCCGCGTCTATAACCCCGAGACGGTGATGCCGCCGTGGGGCACGCACGGCCTGTTCAACGAGCAGGAAATCAGCGACATCGTCGCGTTCCTCAAGACGCTGAAGTCGCCGGCGAAGTATCCGCAGCCGCGCTCGACGATCCCGACAAGCGCCCGCCGCCGGTCGAGAAGCGCGACAATCTCGATCCGATCTGGTCAATCCCGGCATGTGGGCGGTCGAGCGCGCGCAGGCGCTGTGGAAGGCAACGGCCCGAGTCGGCTTCGTCCTGCGACGTCCTGCCACACCGACGCCGGAGACGCAGTTCAAGACCTGGGCGGCGGCGATGCCGAAGTGGGAGCCGCGGCTCGACAAGGTGCTCGGCGTCGAGGAGTTCGTCTACTCGCCACGCCAAGGCGACGACCGGCGCGAACTGGCTGATGCAGAGCGACGAGAACATCGCGATGTCGGTCTATCTGCAGCTTCCTCGCCAACGGCGAGCCGATCAAGGTCGACATCGACGAGCCCCGGCGCCAAGGAAGCGTTCGAGCGCGGCAAGGCGCTGATCCGAGCGCAAGCTCGGCCAGCTCAACTTCGCCTGCATCGATTGCCACAGCACCGCACGCGGCGGCCTGAAGTGGATCCGCGGCCAGTGGCTCGGCGAGCAGAAGGGCCAGTACGATCATTTCCCGACCTGGCGCACCAGCCTGCAGGCGATCTGGGACATCCGCAAGCGCTTCCAGTGGTGCCAGGTCAACATCCGCGCCGACGAGCTGCCGCCGGACGCCAAGGAATACGGCGATCTGGAGCTCTATCTGGCGTCGGTGAACGCCGGGCCTCAAGACTGAGCGTGCCGGGCATCCGGCACTAGCGCATTGGCGACGCTGTCCGGCCTTCCCGCCGCGGAGGGATAAGCAAGGGCGTTCATGATCACCCGCCGCGAAGCCTTCAGATCGGCGCCGCCGCCGCCGCGACTGGCGGCGGCTGGTTCTCCGCGCGCGATGGCGCAGCAGCGCCTGACGCAGGACGAGCTGTTGCGGTTCGACGGCTTCGGCAACGTCACGCTGCTGCATTTCGCCGACCTGCACGCGCAGCTCGCTGCCGGTGTATCTCCGCGAGCCGTCGCAGTCAATCTCGGCGTCGGCGAGGCCAAGCGGCGTGCCGCCGCATGTCACCGGCGCGGCGTTCCTCAAGCACTTCGGCATCCCGGCCGAAGTCCGCCGCCGCCTATGCGCTGACGCTCGGAGGATTTCGCGGCGCTCGCGCAAGACCTACGGCCGCATCGGCGGGCTCGACCGCATGGCGACCGCGGTCAAGGCGGTGCGCGCCGAGCGCGGCGACGACCGCGTGCTGCTGCTCGACGGCGGCGACACCTGGCAGGGCTCGCTCGACGCCAACCGCACCAAGGGCCAGGACATGGTCGACTGCATGAAGCTGCTGCAGGCCCGACGCCATGACCGGCCACTGGGAATTCACCTACGGCGAAGACGCGGGTGAAGGAGCTGATCGACGAGCTCGGCTATCCGTTCCTCGCGCTCAACATCCGCGACACCGAATGGCAGGAGCCGGTTTTCCCGCCTACAAGATTTTCGACAAGGCGCGGCGTCAAGGTCGCGGTGCTCGGCGAGGCCTTTGCCTATACGCCGGTCGCCAATCCGCGCTGGATGATGCCGAAATGGACGTTCGGCATCCGCGAGGACGACGTGCGCGCCAATGTCGCCAAGGCGCGCAAGGAAGGCGCGCAGCTCGTCGTGCTGCTCGTCGCACAACGGCTTCGACTGTCGACCGCAAGCTGGCGTCGCGCGTGCCGGGCATCGACGTGATCCTCACCGGCGCACACGCATGACGCGCTGCCGGAGGCGGTGCGGGTCGGCAAGACGCTGCTGATCGCGTCGGGCAGCCACGGCAAATTCCTCTCGCGGCTCGATCTCGATGTGCGCGGCATGGACGTGAAGGGCTTCCGCTACAAGCTCATCCCGCTGTTCGCCGACGCGATCGCGCCGGATGCCGGAGATGGCGGCGGCGATCGCGAAGGCGCGGGCGCCGTTCAAGGCCGAACTGGCGCGCGTGGTCGGCCGGACCGAAATCGCTGCTCTACCGCCGCGGCACCTTCAACGGCACGTTCGACGATCTGATCTGCGACGCGCTCCTGAACGAGCGCGACGCCGAGATCGCGCTGTCGCCGGGCTTCCGCTGGGGCACCAGCGTGCTGCCGGGCGCAGCCGATCACGGTCGAGGACATCCACAACGCGACCGCGATGACCTATCCGCAGGTCTATCGCCATGGCGATGACCGGGGCGCGGCTGAAGGAAATTCTCGAGGACGTCGCCGACAACCTGTTCAATCCCGATCCGTACTACCAGCAGGGCGGCGACATGGTGCGCTGCGGCGGGCTCGGCTATCGCGATCGACGTCGAAGCCGATCGGCCAGCGCATCTCCGAGCATGACCCATCTCAAGATCGGGCAAGCCGATCGAGCCGGCCGGATTACACCGTCGCCGGCTGGGCCAGCGTCAACGAGGGGACCGAAGGCCCGCCGGTCTGGGAAGTGGTGGAACGTTACGTCTCCGGAGAAAAAGTTATTCGCGTTTCGCCCAATAGCAGCATAAAAATATCCGGCACCTAGCCGGATGTAGAATGGGCGACCACGACAAGAGACGGCAGTCCGCGCCGCGGCTTTCTCGCGGGAGCGGCCGGCATTGTCGCTGCCGGCGCCGCGCGGGCCGACAATCCGCAGAACCTGCCGCCCAACGTGCCGGACTGGAGCAAGACGCTCGGCGACGGCGTCGGCGTGCGCGCCTACGGCCTGCCGTCGAAACACGAGAAGCACGTCATCCGCCGCACCGTGCCGTGGCTGACCGCGACGCCGGAATCCTCCGTCAGCTTCACGCCGCTGCATGCGCTCGACGGCATCATCACGCCGAACGGGCTGTGCTTCGAGCGGCATCATGCCGGCATCGCCGAGATCGATCCGGCCGACCACCGGCTGATGATGCATGGCCTGGTCGACAAGCCGCTGATCTTCACGCTTGACGACGTGAAGCGCTTCCCGCGCGTCAACCGCATCCATTTCCTGGAATGCGCGGCCAATGGCGGCATGGAGTGGCGCGGCGCGCAGCTCAATGGCTGCCAGTACACCCACGGCATGGTGCATTGCGTCGAATACACCGGCGTGCCGCTGAAGCTGTTGCTCGACGAGGCCGGCCTCAAGCCGAACGCCAAATGGATCCTGGCGGAGGGCGCCGACGCCGCGGCGATGACGCGCTCGATCCCGCTCGCCAAGGCGCTCGACGATTGCCTGGTCGCCTATCGCATGAACGGCGAGATGCTGCGGCCGGAGCACGGCTATCCGCTGCGGCTCGTCGTGCCGGGCTGGGAAGGCAATATGTGGGTGAAGTGGCTGCGCCGCATCAAGGTCGGCGACGAGCCGTGGTTCACGCGCGAAGAGACGTCGAAATACACCGACCTGCTGGAGAACGGCAAAGCGCGCCAGTTCACCTTCGTGATGGACGCCAAGTCGGTGATCACCTCGCCGTCGCCGCAGGCGCCGGTGCAGCGGCAAAGGCTTCATGGTGATCTCGGGCCTGGCCTGGTCGGGCCGCGGCAAGGTCGCGCGCGTCGACGTCTCGCTCGACGGCGGCCGCAACTGGCGAACCGCGCGGCTCGACGGCCCGGTGCTCGACAAGGCGTGCGCGCGTTTCTATCTCGAGCACGAGTGGAACGGCGAGCCGCTGCTTGCTGCAATCGCGCGCCATCGACGAGACCGGCTATGTGCAGCCGACCAAGGACGCGCTGCGCAAGATCCGCGGCGTCAATTCGATCTATCACAACAACGGCATCCAGACCTGGCATCTCAAGCCGGACGGGGAGGTTGAGAATGTCGAGGTCGGCTAGCGCGCTCGTCATTGCGCTGCTGCTTGCCGGCGAGCGCGCCGGCACTCGCGCAGGGCAAGAAGCGCGGCATCGGCCAGCCCGCGATCGCCCGAGCAGATCGCCGGCTGGGACATCGACGTGCGGCCGGACGGCAGGGCGCGCCGCCGGGCAAAGGCTCGGTCAAGCACGGCGAAGAGCTCTACATGACGCAATGCGCGGCCTGCCACGGCGAGTTCGGCGAGAGCGCCGGCCGCTGGCCGCAGCTCGCGCAGGGCAAGGGCACGCTGGCGAGCCACGATCCGGTCAAGACCGTGGGCTCGTACTTCGCGCATCTGGGCACGCTGTTCGACTATATCCGCCGCGCCATGCCGTTCGGCAACGCGCAGTCGCTGACCAATGACGAGCTCTATGCCGTCACGGCCTACGTGCTGCACCTCAACGACATCGTCGACGACAAATTCGTGCTGTCGAAGGAGACCTGGAAGCAGGTCAAGATGCCGAACGCGAAAGGCTTCTTCGACGACGACCGCGAGATCACCGAGAAGGCGTTCTGGAAAGCCAATCCCTGCATGAGCAACTGCTCGCCGCCGGTGAAGGTCACCGGGCGGGCGCGGGCGATCGATGTGACGCCGGAGGATGAAAAATCCGCCCGGCGGGGCGGCGAGTAACGTCTATCCTTCGCCTTGATTGGGCAGAGGAAAATCCAACGCTGCGACAACGTGTCTTTGAGGCCGCTGAGGACAGTCCGGTGAGATCGGCGCAAGATTGTGCCCGAACATGAAGCGTGACGTGGCCAGCGTAGGTCGTAAAACGAAGGCCGCGGCACTTGTCGCTATGCTTTTGCTGTCGCCACCGCATGCTTTCGCCGCCGATGTCGAGCTCGGCCGCTATCTCGCGACCGAGTGCATGACCTGCCACGGCGCCAGCAAATCGGATTCACACGATCCCGGATATTTTCGGCAAGCCGGAGAGCCTGTCGACGAGCGGCTCAAGGCCTATCGCGACAAGCGCTTGCCCAACGCGGTGATGCAAACCGTCGCCAGCCGGCTGAAGGATGACGAGATTGCCGCGCTCGCGGCCTATTTTCGAACTGCCAAAAAACCGAAGTAACCAAGGGGGTGTTGCCATGACGACTTTCACGCCGCAAATTCACGACGCTGTCGCTTGCCACGCTGTCGATGCCGGTCTTCGCGCCGGCCGTGCTTGGCCAGGCCAAGCCGCGCGTGGTCGTCATCGGCGGCGGGCCGGGCGGCGGCACCGTCGCCCGCTACCTCGCCAAGGATTCCAACGGCGCGATCGACGTGACGCTGGTCGAGCCGCAGAAGAACTTCACGACCTGCTTCTTCTCCAACCTCTATGTCGGCGGCTTCCGCGACTTCAAGTCGCTCACCCATAATTACGACAAGGTGCGCAAAAGCGGCGTCCAGGTCGCGCATGTCAGCGCGGTTTCGGTCGACCGCGACAAGAAAGAGGTCGTGCTGTCGAACAAGTCGAAGCTGCCCTACGACCGGCTCGTGGTCGCGCCCGGCATCGACCTGAAGTTCGATTCGGTGCCCGGCTATTCGGAAGAGGCGGCGCAGATCATGCCGCACGCCTGGAAGCCGGGCGCGCAGACCGAGCTGCTGGTCAAGAAGCTCAACGCGCTGAAGGACGGCGACACCATCGTGATGGTCGCGCCGCCCAATCCGTATCGCTGCCCGCCGGGCCCCTATGAGCGCGCGTCCATGTTCGCGCATGTGCTCAAGAAGAAGGGCCACAAGAAATCGAAGATCGTCATCCTCGATCCCAAGCCGACCTTCTCCAAGCAGGGCGTGTTCATGGAAGGCTGGGAGAAGCATTATCCCGGCATGATCGAATGGCAGGACCCGAAGATGCACGGCGGCATCAAGGGCGTCGATCCCAAGACCGGCGAGGTGAAGACCGATCTCGCCACCTACAAGGCCGCGCTGGCCAACGTCATCCCGGCGCAGATGGCCGGCAAGATCGCGCGCGACGCCGGCCTCGCCGATCAGTCCGGCTTCTGCCCGATCGATCCGGAGAACATGAGCTCGAAGATCGATGCCAACATCTTCGTGGTCGGCGACGCCTGCATCCCGGGCGACATGCCGAAGTCGGCCTTCTCGGCCAACAGCCAGGCCAAGGTCGCGGCCATGAACATCCGCGCCGAGCTCACGCAGTCGCGCGTGTTCCCGGCGCGCTATTCCAACACCTGCTGGAGCCTGATCGCGCCGGACGACGACATCAAGGTCGGCGCGAACTACGAGCCGGGCGACGGCAAGATCAAGGCCGGCCAGGGCTTCGTCAGCCAGAAGGGCGAGAGCGCCGACATCCGCAAGGCAGAACTACAAGGAGTTGGTCGATTGGTATAACGGCATCGTCGCCGACATTTTCGGCTGATCGAAACGGCATCGAGGAAAGCGGCGGTCCTTGCGGCCGCCGCTTTTGCTTTGCGATTGGCTTTCGCCTATGACCGTCGCGACAAGTCAAAGCCGGAACTCGTATGGCGAAACTCGATCTTTCCATTGCGGTCGGCCCTTATGACCGCACGCGCGCGCTGATCGACGGTTCGGTGCAGATCGACGGCGTCAATGCGCATTGCATGACGCTGTCGCCGGAAGAGATCTTCTTCCGCGCCTTTCGCCATGCCGAATTCGATATCTGCGAATTTTCGCTGTCGAGCTTCACGGTCAAGACCGCGCAAGGCAACTGTCCCTATGTCGGCGTGCCCGCCTTCGTCTCGCGCGCCTTCCGCCACACCTCGATCTAGGTGCGGACCGACCGCATCAAGAAGCCGGAAGACCTCAAGGGCAAGAAGGTCGGGCTGCCGGAATATCAGCTCACCGCCAATGTCTGGGCGCGCGCCATCCTGGAAGACGACTACGGCGTGAAGCCGTCGGACATTCACTGGATCCGCGGCGGCATCGAGGATGCCGGCCGGCCGGAGAAAATCTCGATCAAGCTGCCGCCAAACGTGAAGCTGGAGGACGGGCCGCCCGGCAAATCGATCTCGCAGCTGCTCGCCGAGGGCGCGATCGACGGCTTCATCGCGCCGCGGCCGCCGTCGCTGCCGAAGAACACCCCGAATGTCGGCTGGCTGTTTCCCGATCCGGTCGCGGCGGCGAAGGACTATTTCAAGCGCACCGGCATCTTCCCGATCATGCATCTGGTCGGCGTGCGCAAGACCTTGGCGGAGCAGCATCCCTGGCTGCCGGGCGCGGTCTACAAGGCGTTCGAGCAGGCCAAGGCCAAAGCGCTGGAGCAGCTCAGCGACACGTCCGCGACCAAGGTGACGCTGCCTTTTGTCGAGGAGCGTCTCAAGGAAGCGCGCGAGCTGATGGGCGAGGATTTCTGGTCCTACGGCCTGAAGGCCAACCGCAAAACGCTCGAGACCTTCCTGCGCCATCATCATGCGCAAGGCCTGTCCTCGCGCGAAGTGAAGCCGGAGGAGCTGTTCCACCCCGGCACCCACGAAGCATTCAGCCTTTAGGACTCCATATGGCGACTATCCGTGTTTTCAGCGGCGGCGCTCCCAAGCCGGTGTTCACCCACCTGTCTCCCGCCTTCGAGCGCGAAAGCGGCCACAAGGTCGATTACGTCTTCGCGGTGATGTCGACGCTGCGCGACAAGATCGCGGGCGGCGAGAGCGTCGATGTGCTGGTGATGCCGACCAATCTGCTCGACCCGTATCAGAAGGAAGGCGTGGTCAGAGGCGAGGGCCGTGCCGTGCTCGGCCTGGTGCCGATCAATGCGGTGGTGAAGGCCGGTGCGGCCAAACCCGACCTGTCGACGGCCGAGAAGGCGCGTGAAACGATCCTGAAAAGCCGCGCCGTGACATTTGCGACACCGGGCGCAACGCCGAGCGGCAGCCACATGGGCAAGCTGATCGACAGCTTCGGCGGGCCGGGCGCACTGGCGGGCAAGATCATTCATCGCCCTGCGCTGGAAGGCGGCGTCGATCTGGTGCGCAGCGGCGAGGCCGAGATCGGCTTCTATCCGAAGAGCGAAGTCATGGGCATTGACGGCGTGACGATTGCAGGCCCGCTGCCCGCCGAAATTCAGCTCACCACGATCTACGGCGCCGCAGTCACGACGCAGAGCAAGGCGCCGGACGCCGCCGCAGCGTTCATCCGCTTCATGAGCGACGGAAAAAACCGCGCTGCGTGGACCGAGCGCGGTTTTGACCCGCCGAAGTGATCTACTTCTGCACCGCGTCGATCTGGATGAGCTCGGCGACTTCCTGCTTGGTCAGCTCTTTCGGCGCGTATTTCAGCTCGACGGCGTCTTTGAGAAGCTGATCGAGGCCATCGATCTGGCTCATCTGCAGGATCGAGCGCGGGAAGAACTCATCGCGCACGCGCTTGGCGAGCTCGGGCGTCGTCCTGGCGAACTCCGCGTAATCCGTAATGCACCTGCGGATTGTCCGAATACATGTAGTCGATCGTCTCGCGATAGGCCGCCATGAACTTGCGCAGAACCTCTTTGCGGTTCTTCAGCGAGTCCAGGTTGGCGATGATGGTGCGGACCGTCTGCCCGCCGATGGTCTTGGTCTCGCCGCCCTTGTTCGAGCAGCTTGATCTTGCCTTCCGCCATTTCCTTCAGCCCGAACGGCGGCGCGGCCCAGCCGATGTCGACCTGGTTGCTCATCACCGCGGTCAGCGTGGCCGACGGATTGCCGGTCGCGGTCGGCTTGGCGTCGACGCCCCATTCCTTGATGAAGGCGAGCACCATCGAGTGGGTCGACGAGCCATTGGTCGAATAGGCGATGGTCTGGCCCTTGGCGTCCTTGAGCGTCTTCAGCGGCGATTCCGCCTTGGTGTACCAATAGTCGGCAGCGCCGGTGGCCTGCGCCGACACGATGCGGATCGGCGCGCCCTTGGCGAAATAGCCGATGGCGCCGAGCGTGCCGACCGCGAGGCCGAGATCGACATTGCCGGACACGACCGGCTGCACCGTCTCGCCGCTGCCCGATGTGTAGAGCATCTCGAGCGTGAGCCCGTGCTTCTTGAAAATGCCGGCCTTCTCGCCGAGGTGCGGTATGGCGGTGTCCCAATTGCCGCGCTGGCCGATCGTCATCTTGACCAGGTCCTGCGCAGAGGCCGGCACCGCCGCGAGCAGCGCGGAGGCGGCGAGCAAAATCCGGATGTGCTTCATGGTATCCTCCCAGTTCTCAGCGTGTTTTTATCGTATCGATGCCGCCAAGGCGGCCGATCAGCGCATTGGCGCCGATCGCCAGCGCGAACAGCACGATCAGCATGGCGTACATGCTCGGCATATCGAACACCGAATAGGCCTGGATGATCAGGAAGCCAATGCCTTTGTTGGAAAGCTTGGTCTCCGCCAGCAATGTTCCGATCAGCGCAACGCCAAAACCAAGCCGGACGCCGTTGATGATCGGATGGCGCATCGCCGGCATGTAGATCTTGGTGACCATCTGCCACGTATTGGCGCGGAAGCTTTTGCCGACGCGGATCAGCACCTTGTCGATCTGCTGCATGCCGGCGGCAACCGAGAGCGCGATCGGGAAGAAGCAGGACAAGGTGGCGAGCGCGACCTTGGAGCCCGGGCCGACGCCGAACCACATGATCATGATCGGAAAGAAGATGATCTTCGGGGTCGGGCCGAGATAATAGAGATAGGCTTCGAACGCCTGCGAGAGATAGCGATTGGCGCCGAGCAGCGATGCCGGCGGCGAGGCCAAGCCCGCCGCCGATCGCCAGCGCCGCGCCGATCTCGCCGGCGGTAACGCTGAGGTGGAGGTAGTAGGAGGCGTCGCTGAGCAATTCGAACAGCGCCTTGCCGATCGCGAGCAGCGACGGCACGACGTCGCGATAGAGCAGGCCGGAGCGCGCCATGCCTTCCCAGATGACGAGCACGGCCAGGATGAGCGCGATGCGCAGCATCGTGACAGCGCTCACCGGCCAGCCCGGGGCCGCCTTGCTGGTCAGTCGACCGGTCTGAGCCATCGCTCGACTTTCTCCAGCGTGATGAAGAACAGGACGCTCACCAGGATGACGAAGCAGATCGCGGCATAAGTGCCGGCGAGATCGTAGCGCTCGGCAAGCTCATTGATGAGCTGGCCGAGGCCGCCGTAATTGATGAGGAACTCGACGCCGACCACGTTGATCAGCGCAAAGATCAGGCCGAGCCGGATGCCGGTGAAAATGACCGGCAGGGCAGAGGGAAACTGGATTTTCCAGAATTGCTGGGCCGGCGTGAGGTTGAAGCTCTTGCCGACATTGAGCAGCACGCGCCGCGTGCCGGAGAGTCCCTCGATGGTCTTGAGGATCACCGCCGGCAATGCGGCGATGAAGCCGATCATGATGATGGTCCAGGCATTGCGGCCGAAGATCACCATGAAGAGCGGATACATCAGGACGATCGGCGCCGAGGCGACGGCGGCGACCCAGGTCTCGCAGGCCTGGCGCAACAGATTGAATCGGTGCATCGCGACGCCGATAGCGACGCCGACCACGGTGAGCATGATGCCGGCCGCGAGGCACTCGCCGATCGTGAGCATGAAGCGGCGGAAGATGTGTTCCTCGGCGATGACGCGCTCGAAGCTGGCGATGATCTCGGACGGCGGCGGCACGATGAAACGGTTGAGCAGGCCGCCGCGGATCAAAAGCTCGACGAACACGAAGAACCCGATCACCGACGCCAGGCCGACCAGCTTGGGATTAAGCGCATAGGATTTGCGCGCCACGCTCACGCCGGTGCTCCGGCGCGGGTGTTGCTTTCTTGGTCCGTCATGCCGCGGCTCGCCTCTTCGCGCAAATCCTTCCAGATCTCGGCGACGTAGCGGCCGAACGCGTCACTGCCGACGATCTCGGAGGTGCGCGGCCGCGGCAGGTTGATGTTGATCATCCGCTTCACCTTGCCGGGCCGGTAGGTCATCACCAGGATGCGGTCCGACATCTGCACCGCCTCGGTGATGTTGTGGGTGATCAGCAGCGTGGTCTGCTGAAGCTGCTGCTGGATCTGCAGCACCTTGTCGCCGAGCAGCAGCCGGGTCTGCTCGTCGAGCGCGGCGAACGGCTCGTCCATCAGCAGGATCTTCGGCTCGGAGGCGAGCGTGCGCGCCAGCGAGACGCGCTGGCGCATGCCGCCGGACAGCTCGCCGGGATAACGGTTCTCGAAGCCGTCGAGCCCGACCATCGAGATGAAGTGCCGCGCTCGCTTGACGCGCTCGGCCTTCGGCATGCCGGTCAGCTCGAGCGGGAAGGCGACGTTCTCGACCACCGTGCGCCAGGGGAACGTCGATTCCTCCTGGAACACCATGCCGATATTCTTGTGCGGGCCGGAGATCGTTTCGCCCGCCACCGTCACCTTGCCTTCGTGCTCGGTGAGCAGGCCGCCGATCACGTTGAACAGGGTCGACTTGCCGCAGCCTGAGGGGCCGATCACCGAGACGAATTCGCCGGGCCGCACCTGCAGCGTGATGTCGTCGACGGCGATGACCGGGCCTTCGGCCGTCTCGAAGCGAACGCCAATGTTCTCGGCAACCAGGATGGCGTCGCTCGTCATTACTCGCTCTTTCGCGTCATCACGGCGGTCATCGCGGCCGTGTAGCCCGGCTCAACGCGCACATCGACCACGGCGACCGCGCCGCCTTCGACCGCGGCGATCGCCTTGGCGAACACGCCGGAGAGTTCCTCGATCTTGTGCACCGGGCCGAAACCTTCGGCGCCCTGGGCGCGTCCCATCGCCGCAATGTCGATATCGGGCTCGGAGATGCGCTGGCCGATCCAGCGATTTTCGACCGGCCGGTTCCGCATCCGCGCCACCCGCTCCTGGTGCAGCTCGTCGTTGAAGAAGGAGCGGTTGTTGGCGACGACGACCAGCAGCGGAATGCGGTAATGCGCCGCGGTCCAGATCGCGGTGACGCCCATCAGGAAATCGCCGTCGCCGCAGACCGCGATCGGGAGCCGGCCGCTGCCTTTGAGCGCAAGCGCCGCGCCGACCGAGATGCCGGGGCCGCCGCCGACGCCGCCGCCGCCGTCCGAGCCGAGATAGTCGAGCGGATGGCGGAACGGCCAGCTCGCGCCGTTCCAGGACAGCGAGACATGGGTGAGCGACGTGGGTCGGTCGCCGACGGCCTTGCGGAGTGCCGCGGCGAGATGATCGACGGTGAGTTTGTCGCCGGCAGGTGCGAAATCGGGCGCGCGCGGCGCGGCAACGCCCCGCAAGCCACCGGCGCCGAGCGCATCGATCAGGGCAGGGACCGCGGTGTCGGGCTCGCAGGCGAGCATGACGTCCACCGGCGGCAGGCCCTGATAGTCGAGGCTCCAGCCGCCATGCAGTTGATGATCGACCGAGACCTGGATCACTTTGGCGTTGGTGACGCCGGCCGCTTTGAGCGTGCCCGCCACATCGACCCAATCGAGGCTGAGAATGACATCGGCAGAGCGCAACGCCTCTGCCGCATCCGGCACCGGCGCGATCATGCCCGGCACGCCGGCATGAAGCGGATGATCGGTGGGGAAAGCCGCGCCGACCTTGAGGTCGGTCAGCACTCTGGCGTTGAGCCGCTCCGCGAGAGCAACGCGCGCATCCCACGCCGCTTCGTCGCGCGACACCCGGCCGGCAAGGATCAGAGGCGACTTCGCGCCGCGCAGAAGATCCGCCGCCTTGCGCAGCATGTCGGGCGCCGCCGCACCGGCAACTTGCGGCATCAGCCGCGCAGGGTCCGGCGCCGTGAACGGCTCGGCGAGCTTTGCCTCCTGCATGCCGGCGTCGAGATTGACGTAGGTCGGCCCGCACGGCGCGGTGTTGGCGATCCAGTTCGCGCGCAGGATCGCTTCATATGCGGCGGCGGGCGAGGCGGGCTGGTCGTCCCATTTGGTATAGCCGCGAACCAGCGCGCCCTGGTCTGCCGAGGTGTGGATCCAGTCGATCCATGGCCGCCGTTTCGTCGCATCGACCGGCCCGGTCGCGCCGAGCACGACCATCGGCATGCGGTCGCACCATGCGTTGAACATCGCCATGGTGGCGTGCATCAGGCCGACGTTGGAGTGCACCGCCGCCGCCATCGCGCGGCCGGTGACCTTGGCATAGCCGTGCGCGATCGCGACCGCGCTCTCTTCATGCAGGCAGAGCAGCATTTGCGGCCGCTCATTGCCGAGATAGTTCACGAGGCTGTCGTGGAAGCCGCGGTAGCTCGCCCCGGGATTGAGCGCGATGTAGGGGATGTCGGTGGCGCGTAACGCGTCAGCGGCAACGTCGCTGCCGAAGCCGGCGGCGTTGACGCCGGCCGGAACGGGGCGATCGACCTGCGTGAGGTCGGCAGATTGCGGTTTGTTCGCTTTCTCGCGCTGAATCTTCGTCATGAACCGGCCTGAACCGCCGCACAGTGCGGCGGGCGGCTACTCAACCGGATCATGATCCCTGACGCAACCTCGCGAGTACTTTCAGGCCCGGCATAGCCATCCGGCGGGTCCATGCCGACTTTCTTCTGAAAAGCGGCAATGGCTTTCACAGTGTCGGAGCCGGTCCGTCCGTCGACGCCGTCGGTCTTGAAACCCTGCTCGTTGAGCCGCCGCTGGATTTCCTTGACCTCTTCGAATGTCGGCGGCCGCTCGCCGCCGGGAAACTCCTGCTTCCAATGGCCGTCGCCGCGAATGAGATCGCCGAGATGAAGCAGCGCGAGCGAGTAGCTCGACGACGGATTGTAGGAGCGAATGGCAAAGAAGTTCTGCCCGAGCAGGAATGCCGGGCCGCCGCGCACCGGCAGCCAGAGTCGAGCGTGATCGTTCGGCCGGTCGAATGCTTTCCCGTCGGCGCGCACGATGCCGAGCGATTGCCACTTCTCGTAACTGCGCTTGGTGCGATTATCGGCGAGCTTGACGTGTGCAGCGGGCAACTTCGCTTCGTGGCCCCAGGCTTCGCCGCGCTCATACTTGCCGCGCTCGACGAGGTAGCGCGCAGCGCCCGCGAGCGCGTCGTCAGGCTTGCCGAACGGATTGATGCGGCCATCCTTGTCGTAATCGACGCCGATCTTGAGCCACACCTCCGGCATCCATTGGGTGTGGCCCATCGCGCCGGCCCATGAGCCGATCATGCCGGCGGGCTCCGCCCAGCCACGATCGACGATCGTCAGCGCATTGAGCAGCTCCTGCTCCCAATATTTGCGCCGCCGCGGTTCGCCATAGGCGAGTGCGGCAAGCGCCGGGATGACCTGCCGCATGTATTTCGGGTTTTCGATCACGTCGCCGAATGACAATTCCATGCCCCACAGGCCGAGCACGACGTAACGATCAACGCCGTAATCGCGCTCAATGCGGCGCAACAGATCGGCATGTTGCTTGGCGCGTTCGCGCCCGGTGTTCACGCGCCATTCCGAGCAGCGGCGGTTGATGTACTGCCACATCTCCTCGCTGAATTCGGGCTGCGAACGCTGCAGCGCATAGACGCTGGTATCGGGCGTGACCGCGTTCATCACGCGGTCATAGGTCTTTTCCGAGATGCCGCGCGCCACCGCGCGCGCTTTGAAATTCGCGACCCATCTTGCAAAGCCGCCGTCGGGAGCGGCGAGGAGCGGCAGCGGGCTGGCGAGAGTGGCGACGCCGCTCGCCAAGGCGAGCATCGCCTTGCGACGCGTCAATCCATTCAGATCGAATCGAACCATGGCGGCATCATAGGGAGTGCCGCCGCTCCCACAATCGCTTCGCGCAGGAAAGGTTGACGCGGAGTTCCGCCGTTACAGCTCATCTTCCTGGATCTTGCGGCGGCGGCGTCGAACCGGCTTCTTCTTTTTCGGCGGCGGCTTCTTCTTTGCCTCCGGAGGCTTTTCGTTCTTTGCCTCGGCAGGCTTTTCGGCTTGCGCGGACGGCGTCCGCAACAGGTGAGGGGTTGAGAATGACCGGCGGCTTGTCGGGCGTGGCCGGGGCTGCATCGCCCGGCTTGATTTCGCGTCCGCGCGCTCCGATCAGCCGCTCATACGATGCGACCAGGCTCGCATAGGGATTAACCCACGTCCAACCGCTCCGCGTGAACACCTGGAGTGCGAAGTGCAGATGGTAGGACGTGCCGTTCTCGTAATCGCCCCAGGTCGCGACTTTGCCGATGATCTCGCCTTCGGAGACGGTGCGACCGGTGACGAGTCCCTCTTCATCCATGAAGTTCGGGTTCATGTGCAGATAGGCGGCGCGCACATGTTCGTTCGCCGTATTCCGGAGAATGAAAGCGCCGAGATTGCCGGGCGTGCGCCACACCACACCGTCATGCACCGCGGCGACGCGTGTGCTGGTAGGGCTGGCAACGGTCGGCGCCTTCGTTGAACAGGACGCAATTGGCCGGCCGCATGTCCTGTCCCTGATGGCCATAGCCGCCGGGACACTGGCCGACATGGAAGTCGCGCAATTCGCAGAAGTTGTCGCGCCAGGGATAGGTGAAGTTCACCGGCGCCGCTTCATTGAAGGTGAGGGGAAGGTCGTTCACCTTGCAGCGATAAGGCGAAGTCCTTCTTTCCGATCTTTCCGGTTTTGCCGGAGCGGTAACAATCGCCCCAGGGATTGAAGGATTGCGACTTGATGTAGGCCGGCGCATTGGCGATCGGGAAGCGGAACAGCGCGTACACCGTGTAGTCCACACGGCCCGGCATTTTCTTCCAGCCGCTGCTCGGAATGAGGTCGCCGGGGCCGTAATAGGTGAAGTCGTCTGACGACTTGTCGGGCCGCGCGATTTCGACTTTCGGCTGCGCGATCTGGCTTGGTGTGCCGCCGGCAAGCTCGAGCCGATTGAAAAACTTCTCGGCGACCTGGTCGGCATCGCGGCAGATCAGAAATTTCTTCGAAGGACGCCGGTCGTAGCACTGGATCGTTACGACATAGGGGACGCCGAAACGCTCGAACGCATAGCGCATGTGCCCTTCACGCAAAATGCGCTTCATTCCGGGAAATTTTGCGCTGAGCTCTTTTGTAAAGACCTGCTCGTGGTCGGGCCCTTCCAGGTCGTAGACGAATGCAGCGCCCGTGATCTCGACTTCCACCGGCTTCGGGTAGGTGAATTTCAGACCGACATCTTTGGGAGTGATCCAGAACGTCGCGTCGTAACCCGCCGGTCCGGCGAGAAATAATTTCGACGGCGAAAACTCGCCGAAGTATTTGTTTGCCGTCTTGGTTTCCGCACTGCCGGCTTCGGCATCTTTACGGAATGCCGCGACGTCAACCGGCAGCAGCACCGGGACGGTGCTCTTCTCAATGCCTGGAAAACGAGAGGACAGCGCCTTGTTGAGCGGAGCAAGTATCTCCGCCGGCTCGCCGCTTGCGTCAGGCGCGACGGCCTTTGCCGCAGCGCTCCAATCGACAGTCGAAAGCGAAACGCGCGGCGCTTGAAACTCTTGCGCGGCCGCCGGCAATGCGAAGATGAGCGCGGCCGATAATACCGAACGCTTCAACAGCAAAACGATTCCCCCGCGCTCCGCGCCCCGCGGGAACCTAGCGCGGGCCCAACGCTCTGCAAAGCCGGGCAGGTATATCGTCGTCAGTCCTTGGCGCGCTCGCTATACGCGCCGTCCGTGGTCGACACCACGACGCGCGTTCCGGGGACGATGTGGGTCGGCACCATTGTGCGAACGCCGTTTGACAGCTTTGCCGGCTTGAAAGAACCCGATGCGGTCTGGCCTTTGACGACTGGCTCGGTTTCGAGCACTTCGAGCGTCACCTTCTGCGGCAGCTCGATGGCGACCGGATTGCCCTCGTGGACCGAGAGCATGACTTCCATGCCTTCCTGGAGGTAAACCGCCTGGTCGCCGATGACGTCTTCCGGAACCTGGACCTGCTCGTAATTGTCCTGATTCATGAAGTGGAAGCCGTCGCCGTCCTGATAAAGGTACGAATACTTGTGATCCTCGACGTGGGCGCGCTCGACCTGGTCGGTGGTCTTGTAGCGCTGCATGGTCTTAACGCCGTCGGAAATGCGGCGCATATCGATCGAAGTCGTCGGAGTGCCCTTGCCGGGGTGGAAATTCTCCGATTTCAGCACGACGTAGAGCTGACCATCGAGATCGAGGATATTGCCTTTACGGACCGAACTAGCGATGACTTTCACGTTTTTAATCCCTGGAGGCGGCAAGGCCGCGGGTTTCGGGCCGCACCATACTGATCTCGCCGCCCATTTCCAGTGGCTAGGAGCCAAAGAATTCAACGTGTCGAAACCGATTTCACCTCAATGGGACAAGGCTGTGCATGCCGACCGGCGGCCGTTTCTGGTCGCGCGCGCGCGGATTGCGGCGGCTTTGCGCGCGTGGTTCGCCGCGCAGGATTTCATTGAGGTCGAAACGGCAACGCTGCAGGTCTCGCCGGGCAATGAAACGCACCTGCACGGCTTTTCGACCGAGCTGATCGGCGCCGCTGGCGAACGCAACGCGCTTTATCTGCGCACCTCGCCCGAATTCGCCTGCAAGAAATTGTTGGCCGCCGGCGAGGAGCGCATCTTCGATTTCGCCCGGGTGTTTCGTAATCGCGAGCGCACCGCGTTGCATCACCCGGAATTCACTCTGCTCGAATGGTATCGCGCGAACGAAGGCTATGAACGATTGATGGCGGACTGCGCTGCGTTGCTGGCGCAAGCCGCCCGCGCAGTCGATGCCACGCAGTTTCGCTTTCGCGGCCGCCAAGCGGATCCATTTGCGGAGCCGGAACGGCTAAGCGTTGCCGAGGCGTTCGAACGCCATGCGGGTATCGATCTGCTGGGGACGCTGAATGCCGGGCGAGGGCGACCGCGATGCGCTGGCTGCGGAGGCTGGCAGGGCGGGTGTGTCGGTTGCCGACGACGATACGTGGGGCGACATCTTCAGCCGGGTGATGGCCGAGAAAATCGAGCCGCATCTCGGCGACGGGCGGGCCTGCATCTTGTACGAGTATCCGATCACGCAAGCCGCGCTGGCGCGCGCCAAGCCGGGCGATCCGCGCGTGGCCGAACGCTTCGAGCTTTATGTTTGCGGGGTCGAGCTTGCCAATGCCTTCGCCGAACTGACCGACGCTGCGGAACAGCGCCGCCGTTTCGAACAAGCGATGGCGGAGAAGGAGCGGCTGTACGGCGAGCGCTATCCGATCGACGAGGATTTCATCGCGGCGTTGCCGCATATGCCGCCGGCGAGCGGCATCGCACTTGGTTTCGACCGGCTGGTGATGCTTGCAACCGGCGCGCAACGGATCGAGCAGGTGCTGTGGAGCACCGTGCCCGAGCCGGCATCGAGATAAAGAGGAAGGCCATGAAAGAAGCACCGCTTCGAAATGTGACTCAACTTGATCGAGCGCGGCCTCGCGCCGGCCGAGCAAAGGGCCGAGCTGGAGAAGGTTGCGCAGCGCTACGCTGTCACCGTGCCGCCAGCGCTCGCGGCTCTGATCGATCCCACGGACCGCAATGACCCCATCGCGCGGCAGTTCGTCCCGGACGCACGCGAGTTGCAGGCATCAGCGGACGAGAACGCCGATCCGATTGGCGATGACGCGCACAGCCCGATCGAGGGCGTGGTGCATCGTTATCCCGACCGCGTGCTGCTCAAGCTGGTCCACGTTTGCGCCGTGTACTGCCGG
Organism: uncultured Alphaproteobacteria bacterium; assembly: GCA_963788805.1. GTDB lineage: Bacteria > Pseudomonadota > Alphaproteobacteria > Rhizobiales > Xanthobacteraceae > Pseudolabrys. The sequence continues at coordinate 42,582 of CAWBHU010000005.1, read as the reverse complement.
TTCTGCTTCCGCCGGGAAATGGTGGGTCCCGGCAAGCCGACCATGCTCTCGAAAAATGCTCTTGCTGGCGCGCTTGATTACATTCGCGCCCACAAGGAAATCTGGGAAGTCATCCTGACCGGCGGCGATCCGCTGGTGCTGTCGCCGCGCCGGCTGCGCGAGGTGATGAAGGCCTTGGCGGCGATCGACCACGTCAAAGTCATCCGCATCCACACCCGTGTACCGGTCGCCGAGCCGGAGCGCATTTCGCCGGAACTCGTGCGCGCGCTGAAAGCGAAAGGGAAGGCGGTTTATGTCGCCGTCCATGTCAATCATCCGCGTGAACTCACGGGAGCGGCGCGAGACGCTTGCGCGCGTCTGGCGGATGCCGGCATTCCGCTGCTCTCGCAATCGGTGCTGCTTGCGGGCGTCAACGATGATGAGCGGACGCTGACCGACTTGATGCGCGCTTTGGTCGAGTGCCGCATCAAGCCGTACTATCTGCACCACGGCGATCTCGCGCCGGGCACCAGTCATCTGCGGACCGAGATTGCCAGCGGGCAAGAGCTGATGCGCGCTTTGCGCGGACGCGTCTCGGGATTGTGCCAGCCGACTTACGTGCTCGACATTCCCGGAGGCCACGGCAAATCGCCGATCGGGCCGAACTATGTGAGCGGTTCAGCCGGCGAATACGTGATCGACGATTATAAAGGCGAGCGTCATCGCTACGCCGATAGCGTCACTGCGCGATCGTGATGATGTCCACGAGCGCTGCACCGACCGCCAGACTGGCGAAGCCGATGCAGACAACCGCGACCGCGGCTTGACCAACGATACTGCGCATCGCGGCGCAGCGTGGCAGCGACGTTTCGATTCAAATGCAGACTGGTCATGGCGTACTCCATGTACCGACGATGTGCTTCTAACGCCTGACGACGAGTTCGCGTCTGTAACGAGTGCGTTAAAAGCTGCCCGCTCACCGCATGGCTGGCATGTCTGCGAAATTGCGGCGGTGGCGCGCCCTACGGGAATCGAACCCGTGTTTCCGCCGTGAAAGGGCGGCGTCCTGGACCGCTAGACGAAGGGCGCGTGCCGGAGAGGCGGGACATATAAAGAGGTTGGCGAGCAGCGGCAATACGCCATTGCGAACGATTATGGATCACCACTTGCCGGTATTGGGCATCGACTTCCAAGGTTCCTGCGGCGGCAGTGCGTTGCCTTTCTGCAAGAGCTCGATCGAATGTTTGTCGGGGGAGCGCACGAACGCCATCACGCCGTCGCGCGGCGGGCGATTGATGGTGACGCCGGCTTTCATCAGCCGCTCGCAAGCCTCGTAGATGTTGTCGACCTCGTAGGCGAGGTGGCCGAAGTGGCGCGCTTCGCCGTAGTCCTCGGTGTCCCAGTTGTAAGTGAGCTCGACCTCCATATGCGGCCGGCCGACTTTCTTGCTGTCCTCGACCGAGCCGAGATCATCCGATCCGGCGAGGAACACCAGCGTGTAGCGGTTCTTCTCGTCGACGCGGCGGCGCGTCTCTTTCAGGCCGAGCTTGTTGACGTAGAAATCGAGCGCGTCATCGAGATTGCGTACGCGCAGCATGGTGTGCAGATATCGCATCGTCATGTCTCCCTGGACGGCCATTTATCGATGATTGAGACCGATCTCGACAAGGGCGTAGCGCGCCTGCGCGAGCTGATCGATAGCGCGGACGCGATTGTGCCCTTCACCGGCGCCGGCATCTCGACCGAATGCGGGATCCCGGATTTCCGTTCCCCGGGCGGCATCTGGACCAAAAATCAGCCGATCCATTTCGACGATTTCATCTCCAGCCAGGAGATGCGCGACGAGGCTGGAGGCGGCGCTTCGCGATGGAGGAATATTTCGCCAAGGCGACGCCGGGCCGGGGCCATCTCGCGCTCGCCTCGCTTCTACAAGGCCGGGAAAGTGCCGGGCCTGATCACGCAGAACATCGACAATCTGCATCAGGCATCCGGGATCGCACCCGACGACATTGTCGAGTTGCACGGCAACACGACCTACGCGACCTGCCTCGACTGCGGCAAGCGCTACGAGATCGCGTGGGTGCGCCAGAAATATGCAGCCGGAGCCAATTGCGCGCCGGATTGCGGCTGCGGCGGCTTCATCAAGACGGCGACCGTGTCATTCGGCCAGGCGATGCCGGAAGCTGCAATGCAGCGCGCGCAAGACTTGAGCACGAGCTGCGACCTTTTTCTCGCGATCGGTTCGTCGCTCGTGGTCTGGCCGGCCGCGGGCTTCCCCTTGATGGCAAAGAGGAATGGCGCCGCGCTTGTCATCATCAATCGCGAGCCGACCGATGCGATCACCTCGCCGATCTTGTCATCCGCGGCGACATCGGCAGCGCTCTCGGCCCCTTCATCAGCCATTGATTCGGCGCCGCTACCGCTGTGCATGACCTGTGCGCAAGCGCATTTTGCCCTTTGCCGCGCGTTGGGCCGGTGTTATCTTCGATTCACAGAGATTCGTTTCTAAGCGCCCGCAAGAGGCGACAAACAAACGGCGGCAGCGTCAGGCGTCATGGCGTCGGACGGGATTGAATCAAAAATGCCAGGGGCAAATCTCGGGCCAACCACGGCCAGAGAAATCGTCGACGAAACGTCGGCCGACCTCATCGAGATGTCGGGCGTCATCAAATGGTTCGACGTCTCCAAGGGCTTCGGCTTCATCGTTCCGGATAACGGCATGCCAGACGTGCTTCTGCACGTGACCTGCCTGCGCCGGGACGGGTTCCAGACCGCCTATGAGGGCGCGCGCGTCGTCTGCGAAGTGCAGACGCGCCAGAAGGGCCTGCAAGCTTTCCGCATCCTCTCGATGGATGACTCGACGGCCATCCATCCGGCGCAGATGCCGCCACCGCGCACCCATGTGACGGTGACGCCGACCAGCGGGCTCGAGCGCGCGCAGGTCAAATGGTTCAACCGCTTGCGCGGCTTCGGCTTCCTGACGCGCGGCGAGGGCACGCCGGACATCTTCGTCCATATGGAAACGCTGCGCCGCTACGGCATTGCCGAGTTGCGGCCCGGCCAGACCGTGCTGGTCCGCTTCGGGCCTGGCCCGAAAGGCCTGATGGCGGCCGAGGTCCGGCCGGACGGCGGACCGCTGGGCCTGGCATCGCACTAATCGTTGCCGGTTCGGCCTGAGACGTTTAAGCCGTGACCATGCGAATGGTCGCGGCTTTTGTTCTTTCGGCTTTCCTCGCGCTATCCGCCGGCGTCAGTCAGGCCGCGGAAAAGTCCGTCGTCGAAATCGTCGACCAAGACGGGCGTGCACAGCTTCAGCGTCGAACTCGTCGATAACGACGCCGATCGCGCCAAGGGACTGATGTATCGGCGGTCGCTGCCTGAAGGGACCGGCATGCTGTTCGACTTCCAGCGCGAGCAGGACGTCTCGTTCTGGATGCAGAACACCTACATCCCGCTCGACATGATCTTCATCCGGGCCGACGGCCGGATCCACCGTATCGCCGAGAACACCGTGCCGCTTTCGCTCGAGCAGGTTCCCTCCAGAGGCCCGGTGCGGGGCGTGCTGGAGGTCATTGCGGGGACCTCCCGCAAGCTCGGAATCGCGCCCGGCGACCGGGTCGCGCACCCGATTTTCAGCGGCCGCTAGCGAAACTTGCCGGGTTTTTGCGAAGCGTGTATCGCCTGCCTGAAGTCGGGGCGTAGCGCAGCCCGGTAGCGCATCTGCTTTGGGAGCAGAGGGTCGCAGGTTCGAATCCTGCCGCCCCGACCAGCCTGCGCCGCGATGAAGGTTTACCGCGGCGTGATCTGGAACATGCCGCCGCCTTCGATCGCGGTGCCGATAAGTCCCAACGCAAGGCCCGCTGCCATGGATTCGCCACGCGGTGTGACGGTGAAGCGATATGTCTTTCCCGGTGCGGCCCTGAATGACGCAACCGAACGTCCCGGCGATTGCCAATTGGTCACCACAATGGTGACAGGACCCGGCTTCACCGATCCCTTGTAGGTCCCGCCATTGGCGAGATCCGTTACTCTGGTGCCGTTCACGTCGATATACTGCGTCCGCCATGCGCATACATGTAACGCGCTGGGACGTGTGATCTGAATTGTTTGCGCCACGGCCTGACTTGGGGCGACGACGCACAGAGCAAACAACAAGACGGAAGCAAAACGTATCATGAGAGAGTTCCCCCAGCGGTTGCATTCCGTTTTAACGTGACGGCGTTTCGAATCCAATCGCGGTTGCGAACTTATTCTGCGCGCCGTATAGGCTGTGCACGTTCCAAGAAAGATCTGCGATGACCGCCCGCATCTACAAGCCGTCGAAAACCGCGATGCAGTCCGGTCAGGCCGCCACCAAGGATTGGCTGCTGGAATTTGAGCCGGAAGAGCCGCGCACGATCGAGCCGCTGATGGGCTGGACCTCATCGGGCGACATGAAGCAGCAGGTCAAGCTTACACTTCGATACGAAAGAAGATGCGGTCGCCTATTGCGAACATCACGGCATCGCTCACCAGGTGTTTGAAACCGAGCCGGTGAAACGGCGCATCATGTCCTATTCGGACAATTTCGCCTTTACCCGCCGCGATCCCTGGACCCACTGAAGGGCGTCAGGCCGGCTGGGCTTCCTGAGCCTGAGCTTCCTGAGCCTGAGGCTGAGCTTCCTGAGCCTGAGGCTGAGCTTCCGGAGCTTGAGGCTGAGATTTACGACCGACGGCGCGCTGACGTAACAGCGAGATCAGCCGCTCGTCCGGCATTGGCTGGCCGAGCAGGAAGCCCTGGCCATAGTCGCAGCCCATGCTGACCAGCGCGACCGCGTCGGACGCCTTTTCGATGCCGACCGCGACAGCGACGCTGCCGAAGCTATGCGCAAGGTCGATCACGGTCTTGCACATCGGCGCATTCGATTTGTGATGCCCGCAGTCGACCACGAATGTGCGGTCAAGCTTGAGCTCGACAAACGGCATTTCCTTGATCTTGGTCAGCGCCGCGTAAGCGCGGCCAAAATCGTCCACCGCCAGGCGGACATTGGCAGGGGCGAATTTCTTGGTCAGCTCGTTGGCCAGCGGAATATCATTGATGATCTGATCTTCCGGAATGTCGATGATCAGTCCGGGCCACTTGTCGCCGGGCTGACGTTTGGAGCCGACGATTTCGGTGACCGGCAATTTGACCAGGGCCGCGATCGGAACGTTGACCGCGATCCGCAACTGGATGCCCATCTCTGCGAACTTGCTGCCGGCGCGCAACGCATCGAGCAGCGCCATCTCCGATAGCTTGACGAGGTCTTCCTCTTTGGCGTCCGGCCATGAAGGCGCCCGGCGGCAGAATGCCCTGCTCAGGGTGGTTGACGCGCGCAAATGCCTCGGCGCCGGCCAGCTGCTTGCGGCGAATATCGATTTTCGGCTGATACCAGAACTCGATCCAGTTTTTCGCCAGCGCCTCGGACAGATCGACCTTGGCATTCTCCTGGTTCCGGATCCCCAGCTTGAGCTGCTGCAGGACCTTCAGGACGGCGTCCGTTTCGAAGGGCTTTTTCAGCACCGGCAGCATGGCCAGCCGGTTCTGGATGCCGATGTTCTTGACGTGCTCCAGCACCGCCGCGCCGCGATTGCTCATCAATTGGACCGAGCCATTGAAGGCGTGACGCGCCAGCGCAATCACGGACTCGATTGCGTCGGTCGACTCCAGGGAAATGTTCAGGAAGACGAGGTCCGGCGTGCGCTTGGCCGCGGCGGCGCGCATCGAGGCGCCATCGGCAAACTCAACCGCGTCGACGCCGGCGCCATGCAGCACCAGCGACAAGAACTGGCGGATGCTGGATTCCTCGTCGACGATGTAACAAATCGGGGTATGGCCCGGGACGGTTTCCGGGCTCAATGGCGGTGCAGCTGCGGCGGCGAGATCGTCTGACATCGGTCCCGGGCAGATAATTCTGATTGGTTTGGGCTAACCCTCTTCCAAACCTGTTAATTATCGGTTTCGCCGGGATATCCGTGCACCCTTTGGTTGCGTGCCATGGCGCCAGGCGCGCGTTAGAGGCGCCGGCGAACCGCAGAGGCGGGCTGGCGGCTGACGATGGCGACCCCGGCTGGATTTCGAACCAGCGACCCTCAGCTTAGAAGGCTGATGCTCTATCCGGCTGAGCTACGGGGTCGTGTCGCCGGTTTACCTGCAGCGCCTCCAACCTGGAAAGGCTGCGCCGGCCAGCGCCGATTATTCAATCCGCTGAATACTTTGAATATAACACTTCAACTACTTCATCTAATACATCAGCAGATTCACCCAAAGGTATTCAGCCGAATCGCCTTTCGATCCGGCGCGCTGCCCCAGCCTCGACACGATTGCCCGGGAACCTGATGATGCGGCTACAGAGCCGCTACGGAGCCACCCCCATGTTCGCGCTTGTTCGCGCCGGCCTTCTCGCCGCGCTCATCGCTTTGCCGTGTCTTGCTCATGCCGCCGACAAGGCATTCCAGCGGGCCGATCTCGACGATTCCGCCGTCAAGTTCGAAGCGCAGATCAAGACCGATGCGGGCGTCGTGACGAAGAATGCCGCAACGCTGCGTAACGACGCCAACGCGGCTTTCCAAAAGAACGATTTGCGCACCGGCATGCAGGTGCTTGGGCAGCTTGTGACTGTCGCCTCGGGCGACGGGCCATCCTGGCTGCGGCTGGCGCGCACGATCTCGCAAATCCGGCCGCGCGACGACAAAGAGCGCGCATTCTTCCTCGAGCGCGCTTCAATAGCGGCTTACATCGCTTATCAGCGCTCGGGCGCGCGCAATGACGAAGCGGAGAGCCTTGCGCTGCTCGGCAGATTGCTCGCCGAGCGAAGAATGTACCGGCCTTCGCTCGATGCAATGCGGGTCGGCCTCGAGCTGCGCGAAAGCGCGGAGCTGCGCGCGCAGTACGAAACGCTGCGCGCTCAACACGGCTTCCGCATGCTCGACTATACGATCAACTCCGATGCGTTGACGCCTCGCACCTGCTTCCAGTTTTCCGAAGAGCTCGCCAAGCGCGCGGACTTCTCGCCCTTTGTTGCGGTTGCCGGAATGGATCGGCCGGCGCTCTCCGTTGAAGCCAAGCAGCTTTGCGTCGAAGGCCTCAAGCACGGCGAGCGCTATCAAATGACATTGCGCGCCGGCTTGCCGTCGGGCGTGGTCGAGACACTTGCCGCGATCGGCGGAGTTCACGATCTTCGTGCGCGACCGCAAGCCATTCGCCCGGTTTCGGCGCCAAGGCCTACGTGCTGCCCAAGACCGGCCAGCGCGGCATTCCGGTGCTGAGCGTCAACACGTCGGCCATTGCAGTCGCGATCTACCGGGTCGGCGATCGCAATCTGCTGGACACGCTGCTGGGCGGCGAGTTCCAGCGCAGCCTGTCCGGCTATCAGGCCGAGCAGATCGGGACCGAACGCGGCGAGAAGGTCTGGAGTGGCGAGCTGACGGTCGAGCCGCGGCTCAATACCGAAGTCACCACCGCATTTCCTGTGACCGAGGCGGTCGGCAATCTCGCAGCCGGCGTCTATGTCATGACGGCGGCGCCGAAGGACGCGCCTGCCGAGGATTACCAGCAGCAGGCGACGCAATGGTTCATCGTCTCTGACCTTGGCCTCTCGGCCTATTCCTCGCCGGGCGGAATCGATGTGTTCCTGCATTCGTTGGCGAGCGCCGCAGCCGCTTGGCGGCATCGACGTCCGCCTGATCGCGCGCAATAACGAAGTGCTCGGCGCCAAGCGCACCAACTTCGACGGCTTCGTGCACTTTGAAGCCGGCCTGACGCGAGGCGAGGGCGGTCTGTCGCCTGCAGCCCTCGTCGCCGCCGGACAATCCGACTACGCGTTCCTCAATCTCAAAGCTCCGGCGTTCGATCTGACGGATCGCGGCGTGAGCGGCCGCCCGGCGCCGGCCGCGCTTGACGCATTCGTCTACACCGAGCGTGGCGTCTATCGCTCCGGCGAGACCGTGCACGTCACGACCTTGCTGCGCGACGCGCGCGCTCAGGCAGTGGCCGACACGCCGATGATGCTGGTGCTCGAGCGGCCCGATGGCGTCGAATACAAGCGCACCAGCGTCGCCGATCAGGGCGCGGGCGGCCGCAGCTTGAGCGTGGCGCTGGTCGCGAATGCGCCGACCGGCACCTGGCGCGTGCGTGCCTACACCGATCCCAAGCGTCCGCCGGTCGGCGAGACGACTTTCATGGTCGAGGACTATGTGCCCGACCGCCTCGAATTTGAATTGAGCTCGCAAGTCACCGCGATGCCGCGCGAGAGCTGCGACGCCGGTCACTGTCGATGGCCGTTATCTGTACGGCGCGCCGGCTGCCGAACTGACGCTTGAAGGCGAGGTGGTGATCGGCGCCGCCAAGGAGCGTGCGGGCTTTCCCGGTTATGCGTTCGGACAAAACGACGAGCAGGTGACGTCGCTGCGTCAGCCGCTCGAAGATCTTCCGGCCACCGACAAGGACGGCAAGGCGAGCTTTGACGTCACATTCGATAAATTGCCGGGCACAACGCGGCCGCTCTCCGCCGAAATCTCGGTCCGCATGGCGGAATCCGGCGGCCGCGCGATCGAGCGCAAGCTGACGCTGCCGGTCGCCGCGGCGGGACCGATGATCGGTATCAAGCCTGCGTTCTCCGGACGCTCGCTCGGCGATGGCGAGAACGCGGTGTTCGACGTCATCGTTGTCGATGCGCAAGGCAAGCCGCTCGCGCGCAACGGCCTGAAGTATCAACTGCTCAAAGTCGAGACGCGGTACCAGTGGTACCGGCAGAGCGGCTCGCTGGGAATACGAGCCGGTGAAGTCCACCAAGCTGGTCGGCGACGGCAGTGTGGATGTTACGGCCGATCGGCCGGCGCGGCTCTCGATGCCGGTGGCCTGGGGCCGCTACCGGCTCGAAGTCTCGACCGGCGGAGCCGATGGGCTGCTGACGTCGCTGCAATTTGACGCGGGCTTCTACGCGGAATCGGCTGCGGACACGCCCGATCTTCTGGAGATCGCGCTCGACAAGCCGGGCTACCGGCGCTGGCGAAACCATGACCGTCGTCGCTCACCGCGCGTACTGCCGGCCGCGTCACCGTGAACATCTACAATGAAAAGCTGCTCGCCACCGTGTCGCAGGATGTGCGGCCGGGGACCGCCACGCTGCGTCTGCCGGTCGGATCGGACTGGGGCAGTGGCGCATATGCCGTTGCGACCTTGCGTCGGCCGCTCGATGCCCCGGCGCAACGCATGCCGGGTCGCGCAATCGGCGTGCAGTGGTTCGCAATCGATCGGGCGGCGAAAACGCTCGCGCTCGATCTGCAACTTGCCGCAGACGATCCGGCCGAACGGCAAGCTGACGATTCCGGTGAAGGTCGGTGGTCTGGCTGCCGGTGAAGAGGCGCGTGTCGTTGTCGCCGCAGTCGACGTCGGCATCCTCAATCTCACCAATTACAAGCCGCCGGCGCCCGATGACTATTATCTCGGCCAGCGCCGGCTCGGCGCCGAGGTTCGTGACCTCTACGGCCAGTTGATCGACGGCATGCAGGGCAGCGCAGGGCGCATCCGCTCCGGTGGCGATGGGGGTGGCGGCGAACTGTCCGGCTCGCCGCCGGCGCAGGCGCCGCTCGCTCTTTATTCCGGCATTGTGACGGTCAATCGCGACGGCACCGCGCAGGTCGAGTTCGATATTCCGGCCTTCGCAGGCACGGCGCGTGTCATGGCGATTGCGTGGAGCAAGACGCAAGTCGGCAAGGCGACGGGCGATGTCGTCATTCGCGATCCGGTCGTGCTCACGACGACGCTGCCGCGTTTCCTGCGCACCGGTGATGCCGCGACGCTTCAGGTCGACATCGATAATGTCGAAGGTCCGGCCGGCGATTACGCGCTGAACGTGACATCCGATGGTCCGGCGAAGATCAGCGATGGTGCGAAAAAAATCTCGCTGAAAACCAATGAGCGGCAGCACGTATCGTTGCCGTTATCCGCGACGACGGCCGGCAATTCGGTTGTCACCGTCTCGCTCACCGGCCCGAATAACCTCACCATCGCGCGCGACTATCCGCTGGGCGTGCGCCCGGCGACGCAGATCCTTGCACGCCGCACGGTGCGGCCGCTCGCCAAGGGCGAGAGCCTGACGCTCTCCAACGACATGTTTGCCGACCTCGTGCCCGGCACCGGGCGCGTATCGCTGTCGGTGTCGATCTCCAGCGCGCTCGACGCTGCGGCGCTGTTGAACGCGCTCGACCGCTATCCGTTCGGCTGCTCCGAGCAGATCGCGAGCCGCGCTGTCGCGATGCTCTACGTCAACGAGCTCGCGAGCGAAGCAAACCTCGGGCTCGACGATGCGGTCGATCAGCGGATCAGGACGCGGGATTGCCAGCCTGCTGGCGCGGCAGGGCGCCAATGGCTCGTTCGGCCTGTGGTCTGCCGGCGGCGATGACGTCTGGCTCGACGCCTATGTTACCGACTTCCTCAGCCGTGCCCGCGAACGCAAGTTCGAAGTGCCCGATCAGGCCTTCAAGCTCGCGCTCGACCGGCTGCGCAATTTTGTCGGGACCGCGCCGGAGCCCAAGCGCGACGGTGGGCGCAACCTCGCTTACGCGCTCTACGTTCTCGCCCGCAACGGCGCCGCGCCGGTCGGCGATCTGCGCTATCTGGCCGATGTCAGCATCAACGAGATCGCGACGCCGATCGCCAAGGCGCAGCTGGCAGCCGCGCTTGCGCTGGTCGGCGACAAGGCGCGTGCCGAGCGGGTCTATATTACGGCGCTCGCAGCCATAGCGCCGCGGCCATCGCTCGAGATCGGCCGGGTCGATTATGGATCGGTACTGCGCGATTCCGCGGCGCTGGTGACGCTCGCCTCTGAAAGCGGTGCGCCCCGCGCCACCATCGATCAGGCGGTGCAGCGCATCGACGCGGCGCGCGGGCTCTCGGCCTACACCTCGACCCAGGAGCAGGCTTGGCTGGTGCTCGCCGCCCGCGCTCTCAATAAAGAGACGAGCGCGATTTCGCTCACGCTTGGCGGCGCCGCTCACAAAGGCGCATTCAACCGGACCTTGCGGCCGGCCGAACTCGCCAGCCCGTTCACGCTGGCGAATACAGGCGAGGGCGCCGTGCAGGCGGTGGTGTCCGTCAGCGGCGCGCCGTTGACGCCTGAGCCCGCGGCCGAAGAAGGCTTCAAGATCGAGCGCAAGTATTTCAGCCTCGACGGCGAGCCGGCGGATATCGCCAAAGTGAAGCAGAACCAGCGCTTCGCGGTGGTGCTCACTGTGACCGATCGCAGGCCGCAATTCGCGCGCGTGATCGTTGCCGATTATCTCCCGGCCGGGTTCGAGATCGACAATCCGCGGCTGGTCTCCTCAGGCGATGCCGGGAAGCTGTCGTGGATCGAGAACGCGGCCGAGGCCGGCCCATGCCGAATTCAGGGACGACCGTTTCGCGGCGGCGTTCGAGCGGAAGGCTGATATGCCGGCGGTGTTCAGCGTCGCCTATGTCGTGCGCGCCGTCTCGCCGGGGAGATATGTGCTGCCGCAGGCCGGTGTCGAGGACATGTATCGCCCCGATCGGTTCGGCCGCACCGCGACCGGGATCGGTGGAGATCGCGCCGCGATGAGATACTGGCGGTCACGGCCTCGCGGTCTTCGCCGGCGCGATTATCGCCGGGCTGACAGGCGTTGCATTCTACGTGGCGTCGCTCGGCCCGGTGCCGCGCGGCGATCGCCTCGATTATTCGCATGTCGTGCTCGATCGCGAGGGCCGGCTGCTGCGCGCCTATGCCGACAAGGATGGCCGCTGGCGCTTGCCGGTAACCGTCGACGAAGTCGATCCGCGCTTCGTCGACATTCTGCTCAGCTATGAGGATCGGCGCTTTCAGTCTCACCCGGGCGTGGACGTATTCGCATTAGGCCGGGCGGCGCTTCAGCTCATCACGCATCGCGAGATCGTATCCGGCGGCTCCACCATCACGATGCAGGTGGCGCGGCTGCTGGAGCCGCGCCGCGAGCGCAGCTTCTCGGCCAAATTGCGCCAGATGGTGCGCGCGATCGAGCTCGAACGCGTGATGACAAAGCGCGAGATACTTTCGCTCTATCTTTCGCTCGCGCCTTACGGCGGCAATCTCGAAGGCGTGCGAGCGGCCTCGCTCGCTTATTTCGGCAAGGAGCCGAAGCGGCTGTCGCTTGGCGAGGCGGCGCTGCTTGTCGCACTGCCGCAGTCACCGGAACTACGGCGGCCGGACCGCAATCCAGTCGCGGCGCAAGCCGCGCGCGACCGCGTGCTCGCGCGTGCGGTGACGGCAGGCGTTGTTCCGCGCGATGAGATTACCCGCGCGGTCGCGGAACTTGTGCCAAATGCGCGCCGGCCAATGCCGCTGTTCGCGCCGCATGCATCGGATGCGATTGTCGCCGCGCAGCCGGAAGCGCGTGTCCACCGTCTCACTATCGATCTGCCCTTGCAGAAGGCGCTGGAGACCTTGGCGCGGGAGCGTGCGCAAGCACTCGGGCCGGACATGTCGGTGGCAATCGTGGCCGTCGACAACGCATCGGGGCAGGTGCTCGCCCGCATCGCATCGCCGGATTATTTCGACGTGAAGCGCGCCGGCCAGGTCGATATGACCAACGCGGTCCGCTCGCCAGGCTCGACGCTGAAACCGTTCATTTACGGCCTGGCATTCGAAGACGGCTTCCTGCATCCGGAAACGCTGATTGATGACAGGCCGATCCGCTACGGCAGCTACGCGCCGGAAAACTTCGACCTGACCTTCCAGGGCACCGTCACGGTGCGCAAAGCACTACAGCTCTCGCTCAACGTGCCGGCCATCGCGGTGCTTGAGCGGCTCGGTGTCAGCCGCCTTGCCAGCCGCATCAACGGCTCAGGCGCTCAGCTTGTGCTGCCGAAGCACGAGGCGCCCGGTCTTGCGATGGGGCTTGGCGGCGTCGGCATCACGCTCTCCGATCTCACCATGCTGTATCGGAGTCTCGCGAATGCGGGCAATGCGACGCCGTTGACCGAGCGAGCCGACACTGCGGAGACGAGCGCGAAGCGCCTGCTCGATCCGGTCGCCGCCTGGTACATCGGCAATGCTCTTGTTCGGTACGCCGCCCCCGGAGCATGCGCCGCATGGCCGCATCGCGTTCAAGACCGGTACCTCTTACGGCTTTCGTGACGCCTGGGCGATCGGCTTTGATGGCCGCATGACGGTCGGGGTGTGGGTCGGACGGCCGGATGGCGTACCGGTGCCGGGTCTTGTTGGGCGCGCGGCGGCGGCGCCGATCCTGTTCGATGCTTTTGCCCGCAGCGGTTATTCGCCGGTCGCGCTTGCCGCCGCGCCGAAAGGCGCACTCCTTGCGTCGAGCGGCAAGCTGCCGCTGCCTTTGCAGCGCTTCCGGCCGACCTCCGCAATCGGTGAGCTTGCCGATCCGCCCCGCATTATCTTCCCGCCCAATGGCGCCCGCGTCGACCTGGGCGGGGCAGGGGAATCTGGAGCGCTGGCCGCTCAAGCTCGCCGGTGGCGCCGGGCACCTGACGGTGCTGATGAACGGCGTTCCGCTTGATGAGCACGCCCGGCGCGGCACTGTTTTCGTGCAGCCGGATGGTCCTGGATTTCTCCGGTTGACCGTCATGGATGCGGGCGGCCGCAGCGACAGTGTCATGGTGCGCGTGCAATAAACGAAGTTCACGCAGGGCGGCATTCGCATTATTGTCGTCGCATCCGGCATCGGCACAATTCGCAATGGCCAGCACGGCCGACCACCCACGCAACGCCACACCCTCCAGCCTCACCGAACTGGTGAGCTTCGCGTCAGCGTCGCACGCTCGCGCGGCAGTGATCCTGATTGTGCTCTCGCTGTTCGCTTTCCTTCCCGGCTTCTTTCAAATTCCTCCGATCGACCGCGAGGAGGCGCGCTTCGCGCAAGCCTCGAAGCAGATGATCGAGAGCGGCGACTATCTCGACACCCGTTTCCAAAATCAGCTGCGATCGAAGAATTTTCTCGGCGCTAACTGGCTGCAAACTGCTCGTCGTAAACGCTGCCGAAGCCGCCGGCTTCGCGACGGCTCGCTCGAACATCTGGCTCTATCGAGCTGCCGTCGTTATTCGGCGCGATCGGCGCCGTATTGCTGACGTACTGGGCGGCGCTCGCTTTCGTTTCACGCCGCGCTTCGCTGATCGCGGCGGGCATGATGGCAACATCGCTTCTGCTCGGTGTCCAGGCACGGCTGGCCAAGGCCGATGCAATTCTCTTGCTCTGCATCGTGGCGGCCATGGGCGCGCTCGCACGCGCTTATCTCATGACGCGGCGCACGCCCGGCGAAGCTGTGCCCGTTCATGTCGTTGCAATTTTCTGGACTGCGCTCGCCGCCGGCGTCCTGATCAAGGGCGCGGCCATCCTGCTGATCGTTGGATTCACAATCGTCGCGCTTGAGCATCCTCGATCGATCCTGGCGGTGGCTTGGGCGATTGCGTTTGGTCGGTCTGTTGTGGTTCGCGGCGTTGGTTGCTCTGCCGCTCGCGCTCCTTCTGAGCCGCGCCGACGAGGCGGGGATTGCAAGCGAACTCATGGCGCGCCTGCTCGGCGGCTTCGAGGGCCATGGCGGTCTGCCTGGCTATTACCTGGTGCTGTTCTGGCTGATGTTCTGGCCGGGTGCCGTGCTCGCCGGTCTGGTCGTTCCCATGGTGTGGCGCGTGCGGCGCGAGCCGGGCGCGCAGTTTCTGCTGGCCTGGCTGGTGCCCGCATGGCTGTTCTTCGAGCTGATCCCGGTCAAGGCGCCATACCACGTGCTCCCGCTTTATCCGGCGATTGCGATTTTGATCGCAGGAATTCTCGAGCGCGGCAGCCTCGTCACCATGCGTGGAATGCAGCTCGGATTGGCGGGCTGGATGATCGTGCCGCTGGTTTTCGGCGTCCTCACGATTGCCGGCTTCATCATGCTGCAGGGCGAGCTTGGCCTCCTGGCATGGCCGTTGGCCGCCGGCGCGATTGTCATGGGCCTGTTCGCCTGGCGCCTGTTCGATCTCGATGGCGCCGAACGCGCGCTGTTACGTGCGTTCGCTGCTTCCATTCTCGTGACGACAACGATCTTCGGTTTGCTGTTGCCGTCCTTGACCGCGCTGTTCCCGAGCCGCGCTCTTGCGACCGCGATCCGTTCAACCGATTGCACCGCGCCCGCTGTCGCCGCAGCCGGATATTACGAGCCGAGCCTGGTGTTTCTGTTGGGCACGCAAACGCGGCTGACCGACGCTGCCGGTACCGTTGAATTCTTGCGCGAGGGCGATTGCCACTTCGCGATCCTGGAAGGCCGTCACGAGCGCATCTTCGCGCAACATGCGGAAGCGAGCGGTCTGCGTTATGCGCCGCTGACACGGGTGGAGGGCTTCAATTTCAGTACCGGCCGGCGCGTGAATATTGCGGTGTTCCGCTCGACCGAGCAACTGACGCGCTTCAGCGCGCGGCAGCCATCGCGGCAAAGCCGCCCTCGAGATCGGCGATCAGATCGCCGGGATCTTCCAGCCCGATATGAAAGCGCAAGGTCGGGCCGCCGGGCGCCCATTTGGTCGCGGTGCGGTACTCGGTGCAGTCGAACAGAATGACCAGGCTCTCATAGCCGCCCCATGAGAAGCCCATGCCGAACAGCGCGAGCGAATCCATGAAGGCATGCACCGCCTTCTCACTCGCCGGCTTGAGCACGATGCTGAACAGGCCGCTCGCGCCGGCGAAGTCGCGTTTCCAGATGGCGTGCCCCGGATCGCTTTCCAGCGCGGGATGCATCACCCGTGCGACCTCCGGCCGCTGCGCAAACCAGCGCGCGATCTTCAACGCACTTTCGTAGTGGCGCGCCAGGCGAACGCCTAACGTGCGCAGGCCGCGCTGCGCCGAGATACATGTCGTCGGGGCCGACGCACAGTCCCATCGTGCCGACCGTTGTCTTCAACCGCTCCGCCGTTTTGGCATTGGCGGAAACGGTGCCGAGCATGATGTCGGAGTGGCCGCCGATATATTTGGTGCCGGCCTGGATCGAGAGATCGACGCCCTTGTCGAACGCGCTGAAATAGAGCGGCGTCCCCCAGGTATTGTCCATCAGCACCACCGCGCCCTTTGATTGCGCAACTGCCGCGATTGCGGGAACATCCTGCATCTCGAAACTTTGCGAGCCCGGCGTTTCGACGAACACCGCGCGCGTATTTGTCTTCATCAGCGAGGCGATGCCGCTGCCGATCAGCGGATCGTAATAGGTCGTCTCGATGCCGAGCCGCTTGAGGATGGTGTCGCAAAAGGTGCGGGTCGGCCGATAGACGCTGTCGGTCACCAGCAGATGATCGCCGGCACCGAGCACCGAGAGCAGGGCGGTCGCCACCGCCGACGCCCCGGAGGGCAATAGCGACACAGCAGCGCACCCGGGCCCTTCCAGCTCCTTCAGCGCATTCTCCAGCGCTTCCGAGGTCGGCGTGCCGCGGCGGCCATATTGATAGCGCGCGCGATGCGCGACCTGGTCCGCCGCGGTCGGATAGAGCACCGTGGAGGCGTGATAAACGGGCGGATTGACGAAGCCGTAATAGGACTGCGGATCGCGGCCGCCGGTGACGAGGCGCGTTTCGGGCTTGAGGGGTCGGTCGGGCTTTTTTGCCATGTCGGGGCTGGTCGAGATGCTACAGCATATCCGCCGCGTAATGCCCGGCGGTCAACCCCTTGACCTTGCAGGGCATCGTTCTGGAATGGGTGCAAGCCAACGATCTAACGGGCAAAGGGCATTTTCATGAAACGCGTTATCTGCATACTGGCTCTCGCGGCGACGGTCGGGCTCGCGGCATCTTCTGCGAGCGCGCAGACGCTCAACACGGTCAAGCAACGCGGCATTCTCAATTGCGGCGCCAACGGCACGCTCGCCGGCTTCGGCCTGCCGGATGCGGCAGGCAAGTGGACCGGTCTCGACGTCGACTTCTGCAAAGCGATCGCGGCTGCGATCTTCGATGATCCGAACAAGGTGAAATTCGTGCCGCTGTCGGCCAAGGACCGCTTCACCGCTCTGCAATCCGGTGAAGTCGACATCCTGGCCCGCAACACGACGTGGACGTCCTCGCGCGACACCTCGCTCGGGCTGAACTTCGTCGGCGTCAATTATTACGACGGCCAGGGCTTCATCATCCGCAAGTCGCTCAAGCTCAATTCCGCGCTCGAGCTCAACGACGCGGCGATCTGCGTGCAGCAGGGCACGACCACCGAGCTCAACCTCGCGGACTATTTCCGCGCCAACAAGATGAAGCTCAAGAGCGTCACCTTCGCCACGGCCAACGAAGCGGTGAAGGCTTATGACGCAGGACGCTGCGACGCCTACACCACCGACGCGTCGGGTCTCTATTCGGAGCGGCTGCGGGTGGTCGCGCCGGACGATCATATCATTCTGCCGGAGATCATCTCCAAAGAGCCGCTCGGTCCGGCGGTCCGTCATGGTGACGACCAGTGGTTCGACATCGTGAAATGGACGCTGAATGCGATGCTCAATGCGGAAGAGCTCGGCATCACCCAGAAGAACATCGCCGAGATGCTGAACTCGACCAATCCCGACATCAAACGCTTCGTCGGCACTGAGGGGAATTACGGCGAGCAGCTTGGTCTCACCAAGGATTGGGCGGTGCGCATCGTCAAGCATGTCGGCAATTACGGCGAGAGCTTCGACCGCAATGTCGGCGCGGGGTCGCCGCTGAAGATCGATCGTGGCTTGAACCGTTTGTGGAACAAGGGCGGCGTGCAATACGCGCCTCCGATCCGCTGACGGAAAGTCGAGGGGCACGCGCGTAGCCGGCGCGCGAGTGAATGACGACGCGGCGCCTTCCGGCGCCGCGTCAGAGGGGTAACGATGGCTGTCGAGTCGCAGGCTGGGCCTGCTCCGGCGCGTGTGCCGTTTTACAACGACCCCAAGGTTCGTAGCCTCGTCTATCAGGCCGCGCTCATCATTATCGTTGTGTTGCTGATTGCCGGCGCGGCTCAGAACGCGATCGTCAATCTCCAGCGCGCACGCATCGCCTCCGGTTTCGGCTTCTGGGAGCAAACCGCCGGCTTCGACATCTCGCCAGACGCTGATCGAGTATTCGGCGCAGGCCTCGACTTACGGCCGGGCGTTCTGGGTCGGCCTGCTCAATACGCTGCTGGTCGCCGGACTGGGCATCATCTTTGCGACCATCCTCGGCTTCATCGTCGGCATTTCGCGGCTGTCGAAAAACTGGCTGCTGTCCAAGGTTGCGGGCGCCTATGTCGAGATCATCCGCAACACGCCGCTGCTGCTGCAATTGCTGTTCTGGTACAACGCCGTGCTCAAGGCGCTGCCGGACATCCGCGACAGCTACAGTTTTATCGGCGGCAGCTTCCTCAACAATCGCGGCCTGTTCTTCGCGTCACCGATTTTCAAGCCGGGCGCGGGCTACATCGGCATTGCTCTGCTGATCGGCGCGATCGGCTCTTTCATTTACGCCCGCTGGGCGCGCAAACGGCAGATGGCCACCGGACAGCGTGCCCCGGTGCTGTGGGTTTCTCTGGCGCTTCTGATCGGCTTGCCGCTGCTGGTAGCCGCCGTCACAGGCTTTCCGGTCGAATTCGAGTATCCCGAGAAGGGCCGGTTCAATATTCGCGGCGGCGTTGAAGTGCTGCCCGAATTTGCCGCGCTGCTCGTCGGCCTGGTGATCTACACCGCAGCGTTCATCGCCGAAGTGGTGCGAGCCGGCATCCTTGCCGTCTCCAAGGGCCAGACCGAAGCCTCATATTCGCTCGGGCTGCGCCCGGGTCCCACGCTGCGGCTGATCATTGTCCCGCAAGCGATGCGGGTGATCATCCCGCCGCTGACCAGTCAGTACCTGAACCTGACCAAGAACTCCACGCTGGCCGTCGCGATCGGCTATCCCGACCTCGTCCAGATCTTCACCGGCACGGTGCTCAATCAAACCGGTCAGGCGGTCGAAGTCGTCGCCATCACGATGGCGGTTTATCTCACCATCAGCCTTGTCACGTCTGCGCTGATGAACGTCTACAACGCGCGCATCGCGCTGGTGGAACGGTGAGGGCCGCGCGATGACAATGAGCGAAGGCGATCTGGCGGTTGCGCAAATCCGCTTCGTGCGGATGCAGCAGATTGACTCGCTGCCGGCGCCGCTCGCGACCACCGGCGCGATCGGCTGGCTGCGTGCCAACCTGCTGTCGACCCCGTTCAACATGGTGATGACGTTTCTGGTCGCTCTGCTGCTGATCTGGATCGTGCCGGATACGTTGCGCTTCCTGATCTTCGATGCGGTCTGGAGCGGCGAGGACCGCGTCGCTTGTCTCCCGACGTCCGGCCGGGAAGTCGGCGCCTGCTGGCCGTTCGTATGGGAGCGCCTGCCGTATTTCATTTACGGCTCTTATCCGATCCCGCTGCGCTGGCGGGTCGACATATTCTTCGCGATGCTGGCGGTCGGCGTCGTGTGGATGTTGTGGCTCAACGCGCCGCGGCGCGACCTTGGCGCGATCTATTTCTTCATCGTCCTGCCGATCTGCTCGTATCTGCTGCTCAGCGGCTGGTCCGCGATCGGGCTTGAACCGGTCGACACCTCGCTCTGGGGCGGCGTGCTGGTGACCATCGTGGTCGCGACCGTCGGCATCGTTATCTCCCTGCCGCTTGGCGTGCTGCTGGCGCTTGGGCGCCGCTCGAGAATGCCGATCGTGCGCACGCTTTCGATCATGTTCATCGAGTTCGTGCGCGGCGTGCCGCTCGTCACCGTGCTGTTCATGGCAAGCGTGATGCTGCCGCTGTTCGTTCCGGAGCAATATTCCCCGGACAAGCTGGTGCGTGCGCTGGTCGGTATCGCGGTGTTCGCCTCCGCCTATATGGCCGAGGTGGTCCGCGCCGGTCTCGCCGCCATCCCGAAGGGCCAGTACGAAGGCGCCCAGTCGGTCGGCCTGTCTTATGCGCTGATGATGCGCCTCATCATCCTGCCGCAGGCGCTGCGGATCACGATTCCGAACATCGTCAACACCTATATCGGCCTGTTCAAGGATACGACGCTGGTCTTCATCGTCGGCATCTTCGATCTGCTGCGCACCATTGAGGTCTCGCGCATCGATCCGAAATGGGCAGCGCCCAATACCTCGTCGACCGGCTATGCCGTGGCGGCGATATTCTACTTTGTGTTCTGCTACGCCATGTCGCGCTACGCGCGCGCCACCGAGGAGCGGCTAGCGAAAGGCGAGAAGAGGTGAGCGTATGAACGATACGGCCATTGCAACGCCAACCCGGTCCCCCAAGCCGACGCCGCTCCGGACCGACGTCGCCGTCAACATTGTCGGCATGCACAAGTGGTACGGCGATTTCCATGTGCTGCGCGACATCAATCTGCGGGTCATGAAGGGCGAGCGCATCGTCATTTGCGGGCCCTCAGGCTCCGGCAAGTCCACCATGATCCGCTGCATCAACCGGCTGGAGGAGCATCAGCGCGGGCAGATCTTCGTTGACGGCGTCGAGCTCACCAATGACCTCAAGAAGGTCGACGAAATCCGCCGCGACGTCGGCATGGTGTTCCAGCACTTCAACCTGTTCCCCCATCTCACCGTGATGGAGAATTGCACGCTGGCGCCGATCTGGGTGCGCAAGATGCCCAAGAAGGACGCCGAAGAAATTGCGATGCATTTCCTCAAGCGCGTCCGCATTCCGGAGCAGGCGCAGAAGTATCCCGGCCAGCTTTCAGGCGGTCAGCAACAGCGCGTCGCGATCGCGCGGGCGCTGTGCATGAGCCCGAAGATCATGCTGTTTGACGAGCCGACCTCCGCGCTCGACCCGGAGATGGTCAAAGAGGTGCTCGACACCATGGTCGGCCTCGCCGAGGACGGCATGACCATGCTGTGCGTGACGCACGAGATGGGGTTCGCGCGCCAGGTCGCCAACCGCGTCGTCTTTATGGACGTCGGCCAGGTCATCGAAATGAATACGCCGGCCGAGTTCTTCGCGCATCCGCAGCACGAGCGCACCAAGCTGTTCCTAAGCCAGATTTTGCACTAGGCGGCTAAAGCCGGTTCACCGGAATCTTCAGATAGTGCCGCCCGTCATTCTCGGGCGGCGGCAGGCGGCCGCCGCGCAGGTTGATCTGCAGCGCGTGCAAGATCTGCTTCGGCATCGGCAATGTGCGGTCACGTGCGCGGCGAATGCGCGCGTATTCCTCGCAGCTCGGATTGCTCTTGAAGTGGATGTTGTTGCGCTTCTGCTCGGCGACGGTCGATTCCCATTTCGCTTCGCGCCCGCCGTGCTTGTAGTCGTGGCCGGTGAACAGCCGCGTCTCGTCCGGCAACGCAAGGATCGCCATGCAGCTGTGATAGTGCGTCTCGGCACTGCCGCCCGGAAAGTCGCAACGCGCCGAGCCGGTGTCCGGCATAAAAATCGTGTCGTGGATGAAGGCCGCGTCGCCGATCACGTAAGTGATGGACGCCAGCGTGTGGCCTGGCGAGAACATCACGCGCGCCGGCAATTGGCCGATTTGAAACGTGTCTCCCGCCGCGAACAGCCGGTCCCATTGCTTCCCGTCGGTCGGGAAATCCGCGATGTTGTAGATGTCGCGCCAAAGCTTCTGCACCTCGACGATCTTCTCGCCGATGGCGATCGGCGCGCCCAGCTTGTCCTTGAGATATCCCGCTGCGGACAGGTGGTCGGCATGGGGATGGGTGTCGAGAATCCACTCGATGGTCAGCTTGCGCTTTGCGACGTCGGTGAGCATCGCATCGGCGGACTCGGTCGAGATGCGCGCGGCTTTCTCGTCGTAGTCGAGCACCGGATCGATGATGACAGCGCGACTGGTGGCAGGATCCGCCACCAGATAGGCGATGCTTCCGGTCGGCTCGTGGTAGTAGCCGGTAACGTCCGGTCTGGGCGTTCCTGCCGCCAAGCCTTCAGTCCTTCTCCACTGGCAGATCGGCGCGCGATGCCCATTCGGTCCAGGAGCCGTCGTAAACACGCGGCACTTTCTTCCCGATGGCGTCGAGGCCCAGCGCCAGCACCACCGCGGTCACGCCCGAGCCGCAGCTAGTGATCATTGGCTTGTCGGTGTCGACGCCGCCTTTGGCAAAGGCTGCGGCGATTTTCTCAGGCGCGGCCAGCCGGCCATTCTCGACAATCTCGGTGAACGGCACATTGAGGGCGCCCGGCATATGGCCACCGCGCAAGCCTTTGCGCGGCTCCGGTTCGGTGCCGGCAAACCGGCCCGCCGAGCGGGCATCGACGACCTGGATGTCTTCATTACTCAGGGCCATCTGCACGTCGGCGACCATTGCGACCGCGCCGGTATCCATCTCTGCTTTGAACGTGCGCGGTGCACGCTTGACTTCACCTGCCTCGGTCGGCCGTCCCTCGGCCTTCCACGCCGGCATGCCGCCATCGAGAATGTAGACGTCCTTGGCGCCGAAAATGCGCAAGGTCCACCACACGCGCGGCGCCGAATAAAGGCCCTTGCCGTCGTAAACGACAATCGTGTCCTTCTCGGAAATGCCCAAGGCGCTGAGCGCGGTCCCGAATTGATCCGGTCCCGGCAGCATGTGGGGCAGGTCGGTTTCCTTGTCCGCGATTGCGTTGATGTCGAAAAATACCGCGCCGGGAATGTGCGCCTTGAGATATTCCTCTTTGGCGTTGCGGTTTTCAGTTGTCAGGTAGTACGAGCCGTCCACCACGACGACTTTGTCGTCACCAAGCTTGCCGGCCAGCCATTCGGTCGACTTGAGCCAGCGGCTCGACGGATTTGCCATTGCGCACTCCACTTCTTAGCTAATGACAATGTGGGAATTGCCCCAAGAGCGCAACCACGTGAAGGCGAGGCGGAGAAGTCACATGATCAGCCGGATCTGGCGCGGATGGACCAGCAAGGACAACGCCAATGCCTATGACGTTCTGCTGCGCAACGAGATTTTCCCGGGCATTCTCGACCGCAACATCATCGGGCTGCGGCGGATCGAATTGTTCCGCACCCCGGACGGCGACGACGTCGAATTCGTGACGGTCATGTGGTTCGAAACCATGGCCGCGATAAAGGCCTTTGCCGGCGAGGACCATGAAGTGGCGGTGGTGCCCGAAAAGGCGCGGGCCTTGCTCAAGCGCTTCGACGAGCGTTCACGCCATTACAATGTGCGCGACGTTCACGACATTCCGCCGCCGGCGCCGCCGGTTTCCTAGACGAAGGCGAGCCGCACGCGGCGGTTCTGCTTGCCCTTCTTCTCGATCTGCGTGACCGCGACTTTGCCGATCTCGCCGGTCGAGCGGACATGCGTGCCGCCGCATGGCTGAAGATCGAGCCCGGCAATCTCGATCAGCCGCACTTTGCCGGTGCCCATCGGCGGCTTCACCGACATGGTTTTGACGAGGCCGGGATTGGCGTTGAGTTCGTCATCGCTGATCCACCGGCTGGTCACCGCCGCATTGGCGGCAATCATCTCGGCGAGCCTGGCGGTAATCGCGTCCTTGTCGAGCCCGGCCTCCGGGATGTCGAAATCCAGCCGGCCTTCGATGTCGCCGACCGATCCGCCCGTTACCGCGTAGGGCAGGGCGGCAGAAAGAAGATGAAGCGCCGTATGCATGCGCATGCGCGCGTAGCGTTTGTCCCAATCGATCTGCGCCGCGACCTTCTCTCCGGTCGAGAGCGGCGGCGTGCCGGGCGCCGGCACATGCGCGATCTCGGTCTTCATCTGGTCGAGATAGATCGTGTTCGCGACCGGCACCTGCGCGCCGCTCGCGCTCACCAGGACACCGAGGTCGCCGGGCTGCCCGCCCGAATTTGCGTAAAAGATGGTGCGATCGAGCACGACTCCTTGCTCATTCACCGCGACGACCCGCGCTTCGCACTCGCGCAGATAGCTGTCGTCACGAAACAGGCATTCGGTCGGCATGCGTCGCTCAGCTGACGAATGGCGGCTTGATTTTCGATTTGCGATCGAGCCATGCGGGCACCGGCAAATTCTTGGAGCGCAGGAACGCCGGATCGAACAATTTCGATTGGTACCGGGTGCCGTAATCGGCCAGTACCGTGACGATCGTTTTTCCGGGTCCAAGCTCTTTGGCCAATCTGATCGCGCCGGCGATGTTGATGCCGGTCGAGCCGCCGAGGCACAGGCCCTCGTGCTCCAAAAGATCGAACAGGATCGGCACGGCTTCCTCGTCCGGGATCAGGTAGGCCTTGTCGACCTTTATGCCTTCGATGACCGGCGTGACGCGGCCAAGGCCGATGCCTTCGGTGATCGATCCGCCCTCGGTGGCCTTGGCCTCGCCATGGGCAAAGAGGTTGTACATCGCCGCGCCGCGCGGATCGGCAACGCCGATCACGATGTCTTTTTTCTTCTCGCGCAGGAACGTCGAAACGCCGGCGATCGTGCCGCCGGTCCCGATTGAGCAGATGAAGCCGTCAAGCTTGCCGCCGGTTTGCTCCCAGATCTCAGGCCCGGTCGAGACGTAATGCGCTTTGCGATTGTCGAGGTTGTTCCACTGATCGGCGAACAGCACGCCGTTCTTTTCGGTCTTGCGCATCTCGTCGGCGAGACGGCGGCCGACATGCTGATAATTGTTCGGATTGCTGAAGGCGACCGCCGGCACTTCGACCAGCTCGGCGCCCAGCAATTTCAACGTGTCCTTCTTTTCCTGGCTCTGGGTCTCAGGAATGACGATGATGGTGCGGTAGCCCCGCGCCGAGGCGACGACGGCAAGGCCGATGCCGGTGTTGCCGGCCGTGCTTTCGACCACCAGCCCGCCGGGCTTGAGCTCGCCGCGCTTCTCCGCCTCGAGGATCATCTGCCGGCCGGCGCGGTCTTTCACCGACTGGCCCGGGTTCATGAACTCCGCTTTTCCCAAAATGGTGCAGCCGGTCGCCTCGGAGGCGTGGCGCAACTTGATCAGCGGCGTGTTGCCGATCGCGTCGATGACGTCTGCACGTATTTGCGGCATGGCGTTCCCGGAAAATGACGCGCCGACCCTATTTGAGGCGTTTGCCGCCGACAAGTCAGCGGTTTCTCTGGAATTTTACGGTCAAAAAATTCTTACCAGCCGGCATTTGCGAGCATCGGCGCGATGCCAAATGTCACGGCGGTAGCCGTTTGTTGTTCCGCGAATTGCGGGACCGGCGGCAAGAAGCGCGAAACCATAACAGCCACTATCCATGCCTATTCACCTATTTTTGGCACGCGGGACCTATCTCAAAAGCGGGGGACGCATTTTCATAATCAATATTGCCCCGGCGGTCGCAGGCGGTGCTGGCTTGATGGATCTCGACGTCAATACGCTGTTCATGGTGACGATCTACGTCGAGTCGATCCTCGGCCTGTTGCTGCTGTTCGCCTGGGTTCAGAACACTGCAATCACAGCGGTCGCATGGTGGGGCTTCGCGCATCTGATCCGCGCGGCATCCGTCGTGCTGTTCGGCATGTACGGCTCGGCGCCCGATCTCGTCACGATCGATCTCGCCAACGCGCTGTTGTTCACGTCGTTCGCTGTGATCTGGACAGGCGCGCGCCTGTTCGACGGCAAACCGGTTGAACCGGTTTATCTCGTCACCGGCGCAGTGCTTTGGCTGCTGGTATGCCGCCTGCCGGTGGTCGCTGAATCTGTCGAAGTGCGGGTCTTCGTCACGTCCGGCATCATCACCGCCTATACATGGCTGACTGCATACGAATTCTGGCGGGGCCGGAGCGAAGCGCTGGTGTCGCGCTGGCCGGCGATCTTTATGCTGTTCGCGCATGGCGCGCTCTTTTTGTTGCGCACGCCGCTGATCAGCGCGCTTCCGTTCACGCCGAACAACGAAGTCTATCGGCAGCGTCTGGCTCACGGTGATCAGTTTCGAGGCGCTGCTGTTCACGATATCCATCGCATTCATCCTGCTGGCGATGGCCAAAGAGCGCACCGAGTTGCGCCACCGTACCGCCGCCATGCTTGATCCGCTGACCGGCATCTCGAACCGGCGCGCATTCCTCCAGGATGCGGCGGCGATCGGGAAACGTCACGCAGCCAATCCCAAGCCTGCCGCTGTTCTGCTGATCGACCTCGACCACTTCAAGTCGATCAATGACCGGTTCGGTCACGCCATCGGCGATCGTGTGCTCGAGGTTTTCGCCGAGACCGCACAGAACACGCTGCGCTCCACCGATCTGGTCGGTCGCATGGGCGGCGAGGAGTTCGCCGCAGTGCTTTGTGAAGCCCCGCACGAACGCGCTGCCGCGATCGCCGAACGGCTGCGGCTCGCTTTCGCGCAGGCTTGCCAGGAGATCGACGGCTATCCGGTCGGCGCTACGCTGAGCGTCGGCATGGTGCACTGTGAGACGCCGCTGATCGACGTCACGGCGCTGCTGGCGCAGGCCGACCAGGCGCTTTATTTCGCCAAGGAGCGCGGCCGCAATCGCGTCGAAATTGCTTCGCTCGATCTGGTGCGCCAGCGCAAGGACGAACCCGCCGCGAAGCCGGTTCAGGCTGCAGCTAAAACCGCGGCCTGAGAACTCACCACATCGATCATTGAGCTCGTTGGGCGCTGCCCATCGTTGCCTTTTCTCGCGGGCTCGCGCATAGCCTGCGAAAAAGGACGACAGATGAAACGCAGCACTGACCGCATTCTGACCACGCATGTCGGCAGCCTGATCCGGCCGAACGAACTGCAGGACTTTCTGCGGCTCAAGCAGGCCGGCAAGCCCTATGACCAGGCGGCCTACCAGGCCTGCCTGACGCAATCGGTCGCGGACAGTCGTGCAGCGCGCAGGCCGAAGCCGGCATCGATGTCGTCAGCGACGGCGAGTTCGGCAAGTCGATCAGCTGGTCGCAATATGTGCTGGAGCGGCTGTCCGGCTTTGAGCGCCGGCCGATCAAGGCGGAGACCACCAATCCGTTCAAGCGCGGCGCCGACCGCGCCAAATTCTCCGAATTCTATGCCGAGCTCGATGCCACCGACGGGCGTCGGCGACCACAAGCGATTCCGTCTGCGTCGGGCCGATCAAATATACCGGCCAGGCCGAGCTGCAGCGCGACATCGACAATTTCAAAGCCGCGCTCGGCGGCGCAAAGGTCGAGGAAGGCTTCCTGCCGGTGGCCGCGCCGGCGTAGCGTCATCCCGGACCGCAAGAACGAGTACTACAAGAACGACGACGAGCTGCTCGCCGCGATCGGCGAGGCGATGCGCACCGAATACCGGATGATCGTCGATGCCGGTTTCCTCGTGCAGCTCGACGATGCGCGCAACGCGGTCACCTACGACCGCATGGTGCCGCCGGCCAGCTTCGAGGATTACCGCAAATGGCTGGCGCGCCAGGTCGAGGTGATCAACTACGCGATCGAAGGCATCCCGCAGGACCGCATCCGCTATCACGTCTGCTGGGGCAGCTGGCCGGGGCCGCACACCACCGACGTGCCGCTCAAGGATATCGTCGACTCGATGCTGAAGGTGAAGGTCGGCGCCTACGTGATCGAAGGCGCCAATCCGCGGCACGAGCACGAGTGGAAGGTCTGGCAGGACGCCAAGCTCGCGGCAGGGCAAGTGCTCATGCCCGGCGTGATCAGCTCACGCCACCAACGTGGTCGAGCATCCCGAGCTTGTCGCCCAGCGCATCGTGCGGCTCGCCAACATCGTCGGGCGCGAGAACGTTATCGCGGGCACCGATTGCGGCTTTGCGCAGGGGCCGTTCTACCGCCGCGTCCATCCCTCGATCATGTGGGCGAAGCTCGAGGCGATGGCGGAAGGCGCGCGCCTCGCCAGCCGCGAATTGTGGGGCAAGAAAGCAGCTTGACGGCGGCCTAGCGGCGCGTGGCCTCTTCGGCGAGCCGCTCAAGCTCATCTGAAATCTCGACCGGATAAGGACGCGCCGGTTTGAGGCCGCGCAACGGTTCGGGCAGGCGCGCCAGCTCCGCGGCGGCGCGGCTTCGGATCTCGTCGAGCGTCGGCGCGGTCCGTACGCGTTCGCCGGACTTCATGACTGGAACGATCAGGGATTTACCCTCGCGCGGCGCGCTTTCGAGCGCGAGCACATCGCCGGCGATGCGGCCCTCTGCGCTGCGCTTGCGCCACACCTGCTTGCGGCCGGGCCAGGTCACTTTGCCTTCGGACAATTTGCGCTTCGGCTTGCCGCGATATTCCTGCAGCTTGTAGGCGCAATCGAGCGTCGGCGCGTCGGTCGAGGAATTGAGACTTGAGCCGACGCCGAAGCCGTCGATCGGCGCTTCCAATTCCACGACCTTGGCGATGAAATCTTCGTCGACGCCGCCGCTCACCAGAATGATGACGTCCTTCAGGCCGCCGTCATCGAGAATGCGCCTGACCTTGCGCGACATCGCAATCATGTCTCCGGAATTGATGCGGACACCGCGAATATTGACGCCTTCGCTGCGCAGACGAGGCGCGAGCGCGACGACTTTTCGCGCGCCGGCTTCGGTATTGAAGGTGTCGATCAGGAAAATCACGCCGTCCGGCCGTGATCTCGCGAAATTCTCGAATGCCGCGCTTTCATCGTCGTGAATCTGCACAAACGAGTGCGCCATGGTCCCGACCACCGGGATTCCGAAGCGCTCGCCGGCCTCGACATTGGCCGCGCCCGAAAAGCCGGCGATGTAGCTCGCGCGCGCCGCCAGCAATCCGGCCTCGGCGCCATGCGCCGAGCGCAGGCCGAAATCGGCCAGCGACTTGCCCTTTGCGGCCAGCACCATCCGGGCCGCCTTCGAGGCGATCAGTGTCTGAAAGTGCAGGACGTTGATGATCCGCGATTTAACAAGCTGCGCAATCGGCAGCGGCGCGGTGATGCGCAGCAATGGCTCGTTCGGAAAGCACACGGTTCCTTCCGGCATCGCGTGCACATCGCCGGTGAAACGGAAGCTCGCCAGATAGTCGAGCAGGTTCGCCTTGAAGCGGCCGGTCTGCTTGAGCCAGGCGATGTGCTGCGGCGTGAAACGCAGAGTTTCGAGATAGTCGAGCACCGTCTCGAGGCCCGCGGCCAGCAGGAAATTGCGCCGGGCCGGCAGGCGCCGGATGAAAAACTCGAAGACGGCTTCCGCCTGCTCGCCGCGGTCCAGATAGGCCTGGACCATGTTGAGTTCGTAGAGATCGGTGGAAAGCGGACTGGCCAGCGTTTTGTTCATCAGGTCTTTCACTGACAGGGCCGCCCCTGCGAGGTTAGTCACACGGCCCCAGCCAGGCTGAAATTATACCCGCGCTACGGTGTGAACTGGAACCGCAGTCTTGCCATCGCAGATGTAGGAGAAGGCGTTGCGTCCGCCGCAAGTCTTTTTCGTACCGGCGCTTCCAAAATGAGCCGGAAAGCGACAAAACGGTACGACATGAGACGAGTGTCGAAAACATCAAATGGCTGACAAATCACGAGGAAGCTCAGAAGATCGGCCAGCTGGCGCTTTTCCGTCGCGCCGATGATGGACTGGACCGACCGGCATTGCCGGTTCTTCCATCGGCTGCTGACGCGCCGGGCGCTGCTCTATACCGAGATGGTGACCACCGGCGCGGTGATCCACGGCGATCGCGCGCGGCTGCTGGGCTTCGATCCGGCCGAGCATCCGGTCGCGCTGCAGCTCGGCGGCAGCGATCCGGCGGCGCTCGCCGAATCGGCGCGCATCGGCGAGGACTTCGGCTACTGACGAGATCAACCTCAATGTCGGCTGCCCGTCCGACCGCGTGCAGGAGGGCCGCTTCGGCGCCTGCCTGATGGCGGAGCCGGCGCTGGTCGGCGATTGCGTCGCCGCGATGAAGGCGGCGGTGACGATTCCGGTGACCGTCAAATGCCGCATCGGCATCGACGATCAGGATCCCGAAGCAGTCGCTCGATACGCTTCGCCGCGGCGGTGGTTGCGGCCGGCGTCGACGCGCTGATCGTGCATGCGCGCAAGGCCTGGCTGCAGGGCCTCTCGCCGCGCGAGAACCGCGACATCCCGCCGCTCGACTACGATCGCGTCTACCGGCTGAAGGCCGCGCATCCGGACTTCCGATCGTGCATCAACGGCGGCATCGCCTCGCTCGAGCAGGCGCAAGGACGCATCTCGCGCATGTCGACGGCGTGATGATGGGCCGCGCCGCCTATCAGGAGCCGTGGCGGCTGCTCGCGGTCGATCCGCTGCTGTTCGGCGAGCCCGCGCCGTGCCTCGGCGAAGGAGGCCGCGCTCGCGCTCGTGCCCTATATCGAGCGCGAGCTTGCGCGCGGCACGCGGCTGCACGCGATCACGCGGCATATGCTCGGCCTGTTCCACGGCGTGCCGGGCGCGCGCGCCTTCCGCCGCCACCTCGCGACCGAGGCGGTCAAGCCCGGCGCCGGCATCGAGCGTCCTGCAGGATGCGCTGCGCTGTCGCCGATGCGCCAGCATCGGTGCGACAGTCGCGGCCACACTGCCGCGCATCGCTGCTTAGGCGTTTCCGAGGAGGGCGTCGCGTGCTGGGCGTGCCGGTCAGCGAGCTTGCTGTGCTTGCGCTGCTCATCCTGGCCGGCGGCGTCGTCACCGGCTTGCTGGCCGGCCTGTTCGGCATCGGCGGCGGCGCGCATCATCGTGCCGGTGCTCTACGAGGTGTTCCGCGTGCTCGGCGTGCCCGAAGAGGTGCGCATGCAGCTCTGCGTCGGCACCTCGCTCGCGATCATCGTGCCGACCACGATCCGCTCCTTCGTGCGCACATCGCGCAAGGCGTGGCGGCTGTCGATGGATGTCGTGCGGCTCTGGGCGCTGCCGGCGATCGTCGGCGTGTGCGTCGGGCGCGTCGATCGCGGCGTTCGCGCCATCCGGCGGTGTTCAAGCTCGCGTTCGTCTTGTTCTGCCGCGTTGATCGGCGGCAAGCTGCTGTTCGGCAGCGACACCTGGCGGATCGGCGACGACTTGCCGGGCCGCGCCGCTGATGTCGGTCTACGGCTTCGTGGTCGGGCTTGTCTCCGCGCTGATGGGCGTCAGCGGCGGCTCGATCTCGACGTGATCCTGACGCTCTACGGCAAGCCGATCCACACGCGGTGGCGACCTCGGCCGGCCTCGGCGTGCCGATCACGATCGTCGGCACGATCGGCTTCATGCTCGCGGGCTTGCCGCACCAGGCGCTGCTGCCGCCGTTCTCGATCGGCTTCGTCTCGCTGATCGGCTTCGCGCTGATGGCGCCGGTCTCGAGCTTCACCGCGCCCTACGGCGCGCGGCTCGCGCATGCGCTGCCGCGGCGCCAGCTCGAGATCGTCTTCGGCATATTTCCTGCTGGCGGTCGGCGCTGCGCTTTCTCGTCAGCCTGATCGTGAGCGTCTACGGATAGCCGCGCAGACCAGCTTGTCGCCGCGCACCTCCCAGCTTTCCAGCCGGTTGAGGAAGCTCATGCCGAGCAGGTTGGTCTTGAGCTGCCCGGGCTGCGCGATCAGCGCCGGCACCGCGCGCTCGACGATGCCGCCGATCGCGAGCCGGTCGAGCGTCACCGGCGCGGCGCGCGTGCGGCCGTTCGCGGTGTCGACGTCGACCGTATAGTTGAGCACTTCGAGCGGCAGGCCGGCGGCCTTGGCGGCCTCTGGGTCAGCACGACGGCGCTCGCGCCGGTGTCGAGCACCATCGGCATGCGCGCGCCGTTGACCTTGCGTGCGTCACAGCGAAATCGCCGGCGTGCCCGCGCGCGATCTCGACCACGCGGCCGCGGTCGCGGCGGGCCCGGCATGAGTTCGGCCATCACGCGGTCGCCGACCTGCGCAGTTCGAAGCGATAGGTGTAGCCGACCGCCAGCACCAGCGCGATCACGACCCAGATCAGCAGCGGCTTCCAGCGCTGCGAGAAGCGCTCGCGGAACAGCGTCAGCACCATCCCGCCGAGGAAAACAAGCAGCGCGACCTTGAGCGAGCAGCGCTGAGATCGTCGTGGCTCAGCAGGTTGCCGATGCGTGTCCTTGCCTTGCGGCAATCAACGCAGCAGCGAAACCGCAAGGCCGAGCAGCAGCGACCAGAGAAGGCGGCGGCGCATCAGGTCCTCAGCCAGCGGCGCGTTCGGCTCGCGCTCGTGCCGCGCGCCGAAGCGCGCCGGGCAGCTCGGCCATGATGCGTGCGGCGCTCGTCGTCGCTCAGTGCGATCCAGCCGTGCGATTTCGGCCAGCGTGCGGCCGCAGCCCATGCAAATGCCGGCTGCGGATCGAGCGCGCAGACCTTGATGCAGGGGGTTTCGATCGTCGGCCATGGGCTCGGGTCAGGCGCGAATTGCATGAGCAAGATAAGCGGCGCCGGGTCGCGAAAGACAATCGTGATTGACGTGAGCGGCGTTCAAGCTCCGAGCCGGAACAGCGGCTGCTTCGAGCAGGCGCGGCGCTCGCTCGTCGGGCTCGCCCTGTTCGCGCGGCTGCGATCGGCGGCGCGGCTCGCGCATCGGCGCCAGCGCCGACATCACGCGCTCGGGCGGGAACGTGACGATCACCTCGGTGCCGACGCGCAGCTTCGACTTGAGCGTGAACGTGCCGCCATGCAGGTCGACCAGGCTCTTGGCGATCGGCAGGCCGAGGCCGGCGCCCTGTTCGGCCGATTTGATCGAGTTCGAGCCCTGGCCGAAAGAGGCGAGCACGATCGGGATTTCCTCCTCCGGGAATGCCGGGGCCGGTGTCCTTGACGCTCATGTATTGGCCGCCCGACGCGGTCCAGCCGACCTTGAGCCAGATCTCGCCGCCCTGCGGCGTGAACTTGATCGCGTTGGACAAGCAGATTGAGGCAGATCTGCCGCACCGCGCGCTCGTCGGCCCACAGCCGCGGCATATCGGGCTCGAACATTTCGTGGATCGTGATGCCGCGGTTTTTGGCGCGCAGCTTCAGCAGATGGTGGCATTCTTCGACGCATGGCCGCGAGCGAGATCGCCTCCTCGTTGAGCTCGTAGCGGCCGGCTTCGACGCGCGACAGATCGAGGATTTCGTTGATCAGACCGAGCAGATGCACGCCGGAATTGTGGATGTCGCCTGCATATTCCTTGTAGGCGGGCACCGATGCGCGCCGAAAATTTCGTTCTTCATCACTTCGGAGAAGCCGAGAATGGCGTTGAGCGGCGTGCGCAACTCGTGGCTCATCTGCGCGAGGAAGCGCGACTTGGCGATGTTGGCGGCTTCGGCGCGGCGTGCGCGCCTCGTCGGAGTTCGCCTTGGCCTGTTCCAGTTCGCCGATCAGCGCGTCCTTTTCCGCGCGCGCCTCAATGTCGCCAGCGTGGTCGAGTAGAGCCGGTGGGCCAGCAGCGCGAAATAGCCCTGCGCGGTGATCGCCATCGCCGCCAGGATGTAGTCGTGCACCGTGCCCTTGCAGGACGAAATTGAGCGCGACCGCAGCGGTGACCGGCACGGTCGCGGCGAACACCGCGACCGGCAGGCTCGACGCCAGCATGCTGGAGACCGCGACCACCAGCAGCATGACGAACAGCATGAAGGTCGCCGAGTCTCGTCGACGCCGACCGGCTGGATCAGGATGAACATCCAGGCCAGGCCGAAGAACAGGTCGAGCATGATGAAGCGCAGCCGCCATGGCGGATGTTGATTTCGGGCGGCGGCTGGCAAGGAATTGGCGGCACTTGGTGATGATGACGGATGGATGACCAGCACGGCGGCGGTCCAGATGCCGGCGGGGTCAGCCCGGTCCACAGGCCCGACAGGAAGCCGACCGTGCCGACCAGGAGCAGGATGACCAGCGAAGCGGACAGCGGTTCTGCGCAAACTGGCGCAGCAATTCGTAAGTCGAAGGCGGGCCGCGTGCCGGTGGTCGAGGTCAGCCGGTCGCGCGCTTCACGCACGTCTGCGCGGCCAGCCGCCGGCGCACCGGCGAGCTCGCGGGGATCGCGCAGTCGCGTTGTTCGCCTGGAATGGACTTCGTGACACGCGACTTCAGGGAACGACCGGCCGCAAAGTCGCGCAAAATCCTTAAGACCAGCTTAAGACCGCTAAAAACGTGGTTAACCAGCGATTAAGCCGCGGCATTATGCGCGGCGCAGGAGGGCGGGGATGAAGCTTTACGATGGCGGCCGGGCGCCCAATCCGCGGCGGGTGCGTATTTTTCTGGCCGAGAAGGGCATCACGTGCCGACCGAGCAGGTCGATCTCTGGCGCCAGCACAGTCGGCGGCCTTTACCGCGATCAATCCGCTGCAGCGCGTGCCGGCCCTGGTGCTCGACGACGGCACGGTGATCACGGAATCGGTCGCGATCTGCCGCTATTTCGAGGAGCTGCAGCCGGACCCGCCGCTGTTCGGCCGCGGCGCGCTGGAGCAGGCGCAGGTCGAGATGTGGAACAGGCGGAGGAGCTGAATCTTCTTCGCGTGGCGCATGTGTTCCGCATCTGCATCCGGCATGAAGGAGCTGGAAGTGCCGCAGGTGCCGGCCTGGGCCGAGGCCAACAAGCCGCGCGTGCGGATATCTTGCGTCTGGACGAGCAGCTCGCCAGCAGCCCTTCGTCGCCGGCGACGCCTTTCACCGTCGCCGACATCACCGGGCTCGTCGCGGTCGATTTCATGAAGCCGGCCAAGCTCGCGTGCCGGCGAGCTCGCAATGTCAGCGCTGGCACGCCGAAATCTCGGCGCGGCCGAGCGCCAAGGCCTAATCGCTCATGCGGCTTACTGTCGTCGGATCGGGCGACGCTTTCGGTTCGGGCGGGCGGTTCAACACCTGCTTTTTACTCGAGACCGCCAAAGCCACGCTCTGTCGACTGCGGCGCCTCCTCCCTGGCGGCCCTCAAGGCGCGCGGCATCGATCCCAATCGCATCGACGGCGTCGTGCTCTCGCATCTGCACGGCGACCATTTCGGCGGCTTGCCGTTCTTCCTGCTCGACGCGCAATTCCTTGCCCGTCGCGGCCGCTGCTGATCGCCGGCCCACCCGGCACGCGAGCGCGGCTCGACAGCTGCTAGAAGTGTTCTTCCCCAAGTCCACCACCTCGAAGTGGCGTTTTCCCTGGGAAGTGATGGAGATCGAGGTCCGCGTGCAGGAGCACGTGCTCGGGCCTCTCATCGTTGAGGCGGAGGTCGTGCACTGCTCCGGTGCACCCTCGACTGCGCTGCGGCTATCCGATGGTTCGGCGACATTCGCCTATTCGGGCGATACCGAGTGGATCGATGCCTCACTGACGATCGCCGACGGCGCCGATCTGTTCGTCTGCGAGTGCTACGACGATATCGGGCCGCTGAGCGGACACCTGACCTGGGAAGAGCTCAAGCCAGTCGCTCCCCGACCTGCTCGCGCGCCAAAATCATGCTCACTCACATGAACCAAACGATGCTTGCGAAAAAAAGCGGCGTGACGAAGGATAGAAAGTCTTAGCGTTCCAGCCGCGCGATCAGGCTCGACGTGTCCCAGCGCTTGCCGCCCATCTTCTGCACTTCGGCATAGAACTGATCGACCAGCGCGGTGACCGGCAGGTGCGCGCCGTTGCGGCGCGCTTCGGCGAGGCAGATGCCAAGATCCTTGCGCATCCAGTCGACCGCGAAGCCGAAATCGAACTTGCCGTCGTTCATGGTCTTGTAGCGGTTCTCCATCTGCCAGGACTGCGCCGCGCCCTTGGAGATCGTCGCGATCAGCTTCTCGATGTCGAGGCCGGCCTTCTTGGCGAAATGCAGGCCTTCGGCGAGGCCCTGCACCAGACCGGCGATGCAGATCTGGTTGACCATCTTGGCGAGCTGGCCGGAGCCCGCCGCGCCGAGCAGGTTGCAGGCGCGGGCATAGGCATCGATCACCGGCTCGGCGCGCGTCGAATGGCGCGTCGTCGCCGCCGCACATCACGGTGAGCGCGCCGTTCTCGGCGCCGGCCTGGCCGCCCGACACCGGCGCGTCGATGAAGTCGAAGCCGCGCTTTCTTCGCCGGCGTCGTAAAGCTCGCGCGCGATCTCGGCGGAGGCGGTGGTGTGATCGACGAAGACCGCGCCTTTCTCCATGCCGGCGAAGGCGCCGTCTTGCCGAGCGTGACCTCGCGCAGGTCGTCGTCGTTGCCGACGCAGGCCATCACGAAATCCTGGCCCTCGGCGGCCTCGCGTCGGCGTCGGCGCGCTCTTGCCGCCGTGCTGCGCGACCCATTTCTCGGCCTTGGCGGCGGTGCGGTTGTAGACCGTCACGTCGTGGCCGCCCTTGGTCTTGAGGTGGCCCGCCATCGGATAGCCCATGACGCCGAGGCCGAGAAACGCCACCTTCGCCATCATCTCCTCCCGAATCGGATTGTTGCCGCACCATTGATTGCGACAGGCGGCGTGCGCTGCGTCAACCCATCCGTTGGCGCTTGACCGGCCTCGCGCCCGCGCCTATGGTGCGCCGCAAAACGGAGGCAGCGGTCATGGCGGTCGAGCAAGGAGCAGATTCTTGCAGCGCTTGGCGAAGGTGCCGGCGCCGGACGGACGCCGTTGCCGCAGACCGGCACGCTGTCCGATATCGTCGTCAGCGACGGCAAAGTGTTCTTTTCGATGACGGTCGATGCCGCGGCGGTGAAGGCCTGGGAGCCGGTGCGCAAGCGCGCCGAAGACGCGGTGCGGGCGGTGCCCGGCGTGCAGTCGGCGCTGGTCGCGCTGACCGCCGAACGCGCCGGCGGCGCGGCGCGGCCGGCGCCGCAGCGCCGGCGCGCGTGCGCCGCGTGCCGCATGCGCACGGCGGGCGCGGCGGCGCGACGCAGCCCGGCATTCCCGGGGTCGAAGCCGATCATCGCGGTCGCCTCCGGCAAGGGCGGCGTCGGCAAATCGACCACCGCGGTCAATCTCGCGCTCGGCCTGCGCGATCTCGGCCTGAAGGTCGGCGTGCTCGACGCCGACATTTACGGCCCGTCGATGCCGAAGCTGCTCGCCATCCGGGAAAAGCCGCAGACCCTCGGCGGCACGCGGCTCAAGCCGATCGAGCGCTACGGCCTGACGGTGATGTCGATCGGCTTCCTGATCGAGGAAGAGACGCCGATGATCTGGCGCGGGCCGATGGTGATGTCGGCGCTCACGCAGATGCTGCGCGAGGTGGAGTGGGGCGAGCTCGACGTCATGGTGGTCGACATGCCGCCCGGCACCGGCGACGCGCAGCTCACCATGGCGCAGCAGGTGCCGCTCAAGGGCGCGGTCATCGTCTCGACGCCGCAGGACCTCGCGCTGATCGATGCGCGGCGCGGCGTCGCCATGTTCAAGCGCGTCAACGTGCCGGTGCTCGGCATCGTCGAGAACATGAGCTACTTCCTGTGCCCGCATTGCGGCGACGCGCTCCGACATCTTCGGCCATGGCGGCGCGCGGCACGAGGCCGAGCGGCTGGGCGTGCCGTTCCTCGGCGAGGTGCCGCTGCACATGACGATCCGCGAGAAATCGGATGCCGGCTGCCGGTGGTCGCGACCGAGCCGGACGGCCCGCATGCGCAAATCTATCGCGACATCGCGGCGAAGGTGCGCGACCAGCTCAAGGCGCGGCAGCGGCCGCGCGGCGCCGAAGATCGTCATCGAGGCCTAGATCTCGGCCGCATTCGTCATGCGCGGGCGCAATGACTGCGCCTTAAGTCGATTTCCGCCTTGAAGCTGCGCTCTGTCGGTCGGCAGCATTGTGCAGCACTGGCCGACGGTTCATGCTTCGCAGGCAGCGGGACGAACCGTCGGATCCCGAGGGAGAGCAGCATGAAGCGTCGTCAATTTCTGAAGGCCGCGGGTGCGGCGTTGCCGCCACCGCCATCGCCACGCCGGCGATCGCGCAATCGTCGCCGACGATCAAATGGCGCCTGACGTCGAGCTTTCCGAAATCGCTCGACACGCTCTATGGCGGCGGCGAGATGATTCTCGAAATATGTCGCCGGAAGCGACCGACAACAAATTCCAGATCCAGGTTTTCGCCGCCGGCGAAATCGTGCCGGCCTTGCAGGCGCTCGACGCGGTGCCAGAACGGCACGGTCGAGATGTGCCACACCGCCGGCTATTATTATGTCGGCAAGGATCCGACCTTCGCCTCTTCTGCGCGGTGCCGTTCGGGCTCAATGCGCGCCAGCAGAATGCCTGGTTCTATCGACGGCGGCGGCATGAAGCTGCTCAACGAGTTCTGCAAGAAGTTCAACGTCATCGGCTCTGCTCGGCGGCAATACCGGCACGCAGATGGGCGGCTGGTTCCGCAAGGAGATCAAGGAGCCGTCGCGACTTCAAGGCCTGAAATTCCGCATCGGCGGCTTGGCCGGCAAGGTGTTGCCGAAGCTCGGCGGCGTGCCGCAGCAGATCGCCGGCGGCGACATCTATCCGGCGCTGGAGAAGGGCACGATCGACGCCGCCGAATGGGTCGGCCCGTATGACGACGAGAAGCTCGGCTTCAACAAGGTCGCGAAGTACTACTACTATCCGGGCTGGTGGGAGGGCGGCGCCGCCGCTGCACTTCTTCATCAACATCGAGAAGTGGAACGCGCTGCCGAAGAGCTATCAGGCCATGCTCGAGCGGCGGCCGCGGCATCGCCAATGTCGAGATGCAGGCGCGACTACGACGCGCACAATCCCGTGGCGCTCAAGCGGCTGTGCCAGCGGCGCGCAGCTGCGTCCGTTCACCGAGGCGATATGGATGCCTGCCTGAAGGCGCGAAGAAGTGAATGCGGAAACCGCCGCCACGAACGCCGACTTCAAGAAAATCTATGAGCGATGATCGCTTCCGCAACGACGAATATCTCTGGTGGCAGGTCGCCGAATTCAGCTACGACAACTTCATGATCCGCTCGCGCACGCGCGGCTGATTCGCTCAATAGCGACGTAAAGGGCCAGCCGCTGGGCTGGGCTTTGTTCTTGGATAGTGAATCTCCATTTACAAGTTTGGAAACCAGTCCATTCTGGACCAAGCAGTCTCGCATGGCAGGGCGATGGGAGCGTAACGGGAGCGAGGTGCGTGCCGAAAAACGAGAGGGATATCGGAATGAAACGTCGTCAATTTCTCACAGTGCCGGCCTGGGCGTGGCCGCCGCCGCCATCGCCGCGCCGGCGATCGCGCAATCGATGCCGGAGATCAAATGGCGGATGACATCGAGCTTTCCGAAGTCGCTCGACACGATCTACGGCGCGCGCCGAGATTTTCGCCAAGGCGGTGGCGGAAGCGACCGACAACAAATTCCAGATCCAGGTCTTCGCCGGCGGCGAAATCGTGCCCGGGCCTGCAGGCGCCGGATGCCGTGCAGAACGGCACTGTCGAGATGTGCCACACCGCTTCCTACTATTATGTCGGCAAGGATCCGACCTTTGCCTTCGGCACCGCCGGTGCCGTTCGGCCTGAACAGCCGCATGCAGACCGCCTGGCTGTACTTCGGCGGCGGCATGGAGCTGATGAACGAGCTTCTACAAGAAGTACAACGTCTACGCGCATTCCTGGCCGGCAATACCGGCTGCCAGATGGGCGGCTGGTTCCGCAAGGAGATCAAGGACCGTCGCCGACCTCAACGGCCTGAAGATGCGCATCGGCGGCTTCGCCGGCCAGGTGCTGGCGAAGCTCGGCGTGGTGCCGCAGCAGATCGCCGGCGGCGAAATCTATCCGGCGCTGGAAAAGGGCACATCGACGCGCCGAATGGGTCGGTCCCTATGACGACGAGAAGCTCGGCTTCCAGCAAGGTCGCGCAGTACTACTACTTACCCGGGCTGGTGGGAAGGCGGCGCGATGCTGCACAACTTCATCAACATCGAGAAGTGGAACGCGCTGCCGCCAGCCTACAAGTCGATCGTCAAGACGGCATCGGCACTATGCCAATGCCTGGATGCATGGCGAACTACGACGCCCTCAATCCGCCGGCGCTGAAGCGGCTGCTTGCGGGCGGCGCGCAGCTGCGGCCGTTCCCGCCGGCGGTGATGGATGCCTGCTGAAGGCGGCGCTGGAAGTGTATGACGAAGTCGCCGAAGACAATGCCGACTTCAAGAAGGTCTGGGACGTCATGCTCGCGTTCCGCAACGACCAGTATCTGTGGTGGCAGGTCGCGGAATACACCTACGACAACTTCATGATCCGCTCGCGCACGCGCGGCTGATGCGATCCGTCGAAGCGAAAGACCCCGGAAACGCAGTTCCGGGGCTTTTTTTTTGCGATCGCAGCTACTTTGGCGTTCGAAATCGAGCGGCGGCAGGTCCAGCTGCGGAATGTCGAGCTTGATCCTGCTCGGATCGATCGTCGGTCGCCTTGCTGAGCCAGTAGGTGACCGATCCCGGCCAGAAGATCAGGATCGCACCAGGATCACCTGCAGGAACAGACCCATGGCACGGCGCCCCAGATAGATGTCCGTGCGTCTTGATCGATCGGCGGCGCGATGCCGCGCAGATAGAACAGCGCGAAGCCGAACGGCGGATGCATGAAGCTCGTCTGCATGTTGGCGCAGATCAGCACGCCGAACCAGATCAGATCGATGCCGAGCTTGTCGGCCACCGGCGCCAGCAGCGGAATGATGATGAAGGCGATCTCGAAGAAATCGAGGAAGAACGCGATCACGAACATGAAGATGTTGACGAAGATCAGGAAGCCGATCTGCCCGCCGGGCAGCGCGGTCAGCAGGTGCTCGATCCACTCCTTGCCGCCGACGCCCTGGAACACCAGGCTGAACACGCGCGCGCCGATCAGGATGTAGACCACCATGGCGGTGATGCGCATGGTCGTTGCCATGCCCTGATAGACCAGCGGCCAGGTCAGCGTGCGGTTGAACAGCGCGAGCGCGAGCGCGCCGACCGCGCCCATGGCGCCGGCTTCGGTCGGCGTCGCGAGGCCGACGAAGATCGTGCCGAGCACGAGGAAGATCAGCCCGAGCGACGGGATGATGCCGCGCATCGCATTTCTTCCAGCAGCGCCCAGCCCTGCAAGCGTGCGCGCTTCCGGCGGCAGCGCCGGCACGTCGTTCGGCCAGATGATGCTGACGATGAAGACCCAGATGCAGAACAGCGCGATCTGGATCAGGCTCGGGCCGATGGCGCCGGCATACATGTCGCCGACCGAGCGGCCGAGCTGGTCGGCCAGGACGACGAGCACGAGCGACGGCGGGATGAGCTGGGTGATCGTGCCGGACGCGGCGATCACGCCCATGGTGTGGCGCGTCGAATAGCCGTAGCGCAGCATCAGCGGCACGGAGATCACGCCCATCGCGATCACCGAAGCGGCGACCGTGCCGGTGATGGCGCCGAGAATCGCGCCGACGATGATCACCGCGTAGGAGAGGCCGCCGCGCACCGGGCCGAACAGCTGGCCGATGGAATCGAGCAGATCCTCGGCCAGCCCGCAGCGTTCGAGGATCGCGCCCATGAAGGTGAAGAACGGAATCGCCAGCAGCAGCTCGTTCGAGATGATGCCGAAGAGCTGATAGGTCAGGTTGCCGAGAAAGTCCGGCCGGATCAGGCCGAGCTCGATGCCGATGAAGCCGAAGAACAGGCCGGTCGCGGCCAGCGAGAACGCCGCCGGATAGCCGATCAGCATGAACAGGACCATGCCCCCGAACATCAGCGGCGCCATGTTGTCGCGGATGAAATTCATTGCAGCGGCTTTTCGTACTTGAATTCGGCGTCGATGACGTGCTCAGAGCGCGGCGACGCGCTTGATGATTTCGGAGATGCCTTGCAGCGCCATCAGGTAGAAGCCGACCGGCAGCACCAGCTTCACCGGCCAGCGGATCAGGCCGCCGGCATTCGACGAAATCTCGTCGATGCGCCAGGATTCAACGAACCAGGGCCAGGTGAAGTAGATCAGGATCACGCAGATCGGCAGCAGGAAGAACATGACGCCGAAGATGTCGATCAAGAGGCGCGTGCGTTCGGTGACCATGCCGTAGACGAGGTCGACGCGCACATGCTCGTTGACCTTGAGCGTGTAGGGCGCGCCGAGCAGCACCATGCCGGCGAACATGTACCATTGCGATTTCGAGCCAGCCGTTGGAGCTGTCGCTGAAAAGATAGCGGCTGGCGGCGTTGCCGGCGCTGACGAGGCAGGCGATCAGCACCAGCCAGTTGGCGATGATGCCGAACGGTCGTTGATCCAGTCGATGCCGCGGCTCAGCTTGAGCAGCGCCTCACATCTCAATCCCCGTCGCCACCAGCGCGCCGGCGTCATGCAGGCGTTGCCTCACGGCGGCCTGTTCTCGCCGAGCGTTAGCGCGACATTAGGCGGCCGGTTTGACGTCAAGGTAAGTTCGGTCGACGGAGTGATGAGGGCGGATTTGCAGCCGCCGGTCACGCTCATGTGACGGCTGACGGTTGGGCGGTTGTGGCGGCGGTCGATGATGAAATCATGGCCCTTCGGCTTGCGCCGATCGCCTCGTCGATGGCGCGCTGAGCAGTTCATCGCCTTCCGAGGCGCGCAGCGGCGCGCGCAGATCGGCCGCATCCTCCTGGCCGAGGCACATGGATAGCGTGCCGGTGCAGGTGATCCGCACCCGGTTGCAGCTTTCGCAGAAGTTATGGGTCATCGGCGTGATGAAGCCGAGCCTGCCGCCGGTCTCCCTCACCCGCGCATAACGGGCGGGGCCGCCGGTGTGGTAGTCGATGTCGTTGAGGGTGAAGCGCTCTCCAGCCGCGCACGGACCAGCGACAGCGGCAGATACTGATCGAGCGGCCCGCCGATGTCGCCGAGCGGCATGACCTCGATCAAGGTCAGGTCCATGCCTCGCCGTGCGCCCATGCGACCAGGGCGGGATTTCGTCCTCGTTGACGCCCTTCAGCGCGACCGCATTGATCTTGACCTGCAGGCCGGCGGCCTGGGCGGCGTCGATGCCGGCCA
>CAWBHU010000004.1:0-285535 GCA_963788805.1 uncultured Alphaproteobacteria bacterium | reverse complement strand
GAGTATCCGACCACGGTGTGCTTGATGTTCGGCGGCTGAATCCACGACGAGCCGGCGTGAAACGTTTGCGCGCCGTGACCTTCAAATTCGCTGCGAAACCAGCCCTTGAGCACGTAGACCATCTGAAATTCGACGTCGTGATAATGCGGATCGCAACGGTTTTCGCATCGAAAGGCTTGGTCATGCGAATGACGTGCGCCTGCACCTTGCCGCCGGTTGCCTTGGCGAAGCCGAGGTCGCGGTAGGCGGAGTAGGGCCGCAAGCCCTGGTCGAAGTCCTCTTCGCGCAAATGGCTGACCGCGAAGTGTTGCTCCGGCCAGCGGCCGCGCGCGCTTTGTGAAGCTTTCTGTGCGCTCGCTTCGGTCATCACGCCCTCCGAACAGCTATTCGGCCGCTTCGCTTGCGCCTCCGTGCGCCTTCGACCAGCCGGCCGGATCGTGCATGAACTTCTCGACCTCGGCCAGCATCTTCGGGTCGAATTTGTTGCTGGCCTTGGCGACCGCGAGCACGTCCCACCAGGTGGTGAGCGAGTGCAAAGTCACGCCGAGATCGCCCAGGATCTTCTTGCTCTGCGGATAGATGCCGTAGAAGAAAATCACGATGCAATGGTCGCAGACGCCCCCGGCGTCGCGGATCGCCTTGACGAAATTGACCTTGCTCTTGCCGTCGGTGGCGAGATCTTCGACCAGCAGCACCCGCTGGCCATCCTTCAACTGACCTTCGATCTGCGCGCCGCGGCCGAAGCCCTTTGGCTTCTTGCGGATGTATTGCATCGGCAGGCCGAGCCGCTCGGCGACCCAGGCGGCGAAGGCGATGCCGGCGGTCTCGCCGCCTGCCACTGCATCGATCTCGTCGCGGCCGATATCGCGATCGATCGTGTCGACCATGTAGCGCATCAGCTTGGTGCGCTCGACGGGAAACGAGATCAGCCAGCGCGAGTTGTTGTAAACCGGGCTCGCCCAGCCCGAGGTGAAGATGAAGGGCTTCCCCTCCATGAAGCGCACCGCGCCGGTGTCGAGATAGATGCGCGCGGTCTCTTCGGCGATGGTTTCCTTGTCGGTCATGCGGCTCTCACAATCGCCTATCGATAATCCAGCCGCCGCGGCAACGCCAATGCGGCTTTGGAAAACTCAGCCGAAATAAGCCTCGCGCACTTCGGCACGCCCGGCGAGTTCCTCCGGCGTTCCGGACGCCACGACCCGGCCCTTCGACAGCACATAACCATGATGCGCGATCGCGAGCGTCTGGTGCACGTTCTGCTCGACCAGAAAAACCGTAATGCCGCGGGCGTTGATGTCCCGGATGATGCGGAAATTCTCCTGTACCAGAAGGGGCGAAAGGCCGAGCGAGGGCTCGTCGATCAGCAGCAACTTTGGGCGCCCGCATCAGCCCGCG
The DNA here is from genome assembly GCA_963788805.1 of uncultured Alphaproteobacteria bacterium. Classification (GTDB taxonomy): domain Bacteria; phylum Pseudomonadota; class Alphaproteobacteria; order Rhizobiales; family Xanthobacteraceae; genus Pseudolabrys. The sequence continues at coordinate 284,140 of CAWBHU010000004.1, read as the reverse complement.
GCCGATCGAGACCATGGCCTGCTCGCCGCCTGACATCGTGCCGGCAAGCTGGGTCGCGCCGCTCGGCGAGGCGCGGAAAGATCGCGTAAATCTCGGCGATCCGGCTGCCGCGTTTCGGCCTCCGAGCCCTCCTGGTAGGCGCCGAGCCGCAAGTTTTCCTCGACCGTGAATTTCGGAAACACCTTGCGGCCCTCCGGGATGCAGGCGACGCCGGCGGCGATCACCTTGGTGCGTCGGCAACGCCGGGTGATGTCCTGCCCTCGAAGGTGATCCGGCCGGCGCGCGGCCGGCGTCAGCCCGAGAATCGAGCGGATCAGCGTAGTCTTGCCGGAGCCGTTCGAGCCGAGCAGGCAGGTGATGCGGCCGGGCTCGATCGACAGCGAGACGCCGTTGAGCACGTCCGCCTTGTCGTAGGCGGTGGTGACACTCTCGATGGTCCATGCGCGCTGACATCAGGCCGTTCCCAGATAGGCTTCTTGCACCTGCGGGTCGGCGGCGACCTGCCGATAGGGGCCTTCCGCGATCTTGCTGGCCGAAATTGAGCACGACACAGCGGATGGTGATGCGCTCGATCACGCCCATCTCGTGCTCGACGATGACGATGGTCAAGTCCTTGTTGCAGGCCGCGCACCTGACAGGATGTCGTCCATCAGCGCCTTGGTTTCCTCATGCGTCATGCCGGCGGACGGCTCGTCGAGCAGCAGCAGCTTGGGCTGCGAGATCAGCGCGCGGCAAATTTCGATCGCGGCGGCGATCGATCATCGGCAAGCCGGCAACCGGCTCGAGCATCCGGGCGCGCAAGCCGCGGCTCGAACACTTCGACCAATGCGCGCGCCGAAGCGTAAGTCGGCCTCGAATTCCTGCTTGAATTGCGCCTGCGGCGCGCCAGGTTGAACCAAAGGCCCTTGCGTCAAGCCGCTTGTGGTTGCCGACCATGATGTTGTCGAAGATCGACAGCGGCAGCGACAGGCGCGAACGCTGGAAGGTGCGCGAGATGCCGGCGTGATAGACGGCCTGCGGCGGACGCGCCGGTGATCGGCGCGCCGTCGAATGTCATGTCGCCCTGGTCGGCGCCGTAAATGCCGGTGACGACGTTGAAAAACGTCGTCTTGCCGGAGCCGTTGGGCCCGATCAGGCCGAGGATTTCGTTGCGCGCGACCGCCAGGTCGAGCCGGTCGAGCGCCACCACGCCGCCGAATGTCTTGGTCAGCGCCGCGCGCTTCCAGGAGGCGTCATGGCCGGGCGCCACCCGGGAAGTAGCTTGCGCACCGGGCGCGGCAGCAGGCCTTCCGGGCGGAACAGCAGGACGCCGATCACCATCGCGGCGTAGAGCAGGAAGCGATATTCCTGGATGGTCTGCAGCTTCTCCGGGACGATGACGACGATGATGGTGGCGACGACGATGCCCCATGGATTGCCGATGCCGCCGAGCAACAGGATCGACACCAGGATCAGCGAGTCCGCGAAGGTGTAATTGTTGGGCGCGACGAAGCCGCCGACCATGCCGAACAGCGCGCCGGCAATGCCGATCAGGAAATTGCCGAGCAGAAACGCGGTAATCTTCCAGCGCGACGATGTTGAGGCCGAAGCAGGACGCCGCGGTTTCGTCCAGCCGCAACGCATCGAAATTGAGGCCGATCCAGGAGCGCTCGAGCCGCCGCACCATGATGAAAGCGACGACCAGCAACAGCAGGGCTGACCACGAAGTAGTTCATGTAGAACGACAGGGAAATCCCGGCGATCTCGACATTGCTGTTGAACGACCAGCCGAGGATTTTCATGCGAGCGCACCTGCATGCCCTGCGGGCCGCCGAGCACATCGTTGACCTCGAGGAACGTCTTGAGCAGCAGCGCAAACGCGATGGTCACCAGCGCCGCGTAATGGCCGCGCGTGCGCAGCACCGGCAGCAGCAACAGTGAGCCGATCAGCGCCGCGAGAAGGCCGCCGATCAGCAGGACCAGCAGATGGGGAACCGCGGTTAGGTGTTGAGCACCGCCGAGGTATAGGCGCCGATGCCGAAGAACGAGGCGCCGGCGAAATTCAGCACGCCCGCATAGCCGAACTGGATGTTCAGCCCAAGCGTCGCGACCGTATAGAGCATGACGGTGAGGACAAGCAGCAGAACGAAATGGTCCTCGCGAAACCAGGCGGCGACGACACACAGCGCAACGATCGCCCACAATGCCGAGCGCGTCCTCGCGTTCGGCGAACGAACGGCTGAGCGGCGTCGAGCCAGCCGAACCAGCTGGCCGCCAAGTACAACGACGATGCCCAGCGACGAGCAAGCCGATGATGAGCGACTGCTTTTCCGACGCCGAGCAGCGCGATCAGATAGACGGTGACGAGCGCCAGCGTCGCAGAGGCCGGGCCACAGCGACGGGCGCGTGGCGGGGCGCGGTCACGGCCTAAACCCGCTCGCTGATCTTTTCCTGGATCAGCCCGGTCGGCCGCCAGGCCATCAAGCGCGATCACCACGCGCGAAGGCGAACACGTCCTTGTAGGCAGAGGCGAAAGGCAGCGCGACCGTGCCGATCGTCTGCAAGGCGGCGAACAGGAAGCCGCCCAGGATCGCGCCATAGACGCTGCCGAGCCCGCCGATGATCGCGGCGGCGAAGCCGACCACGCCGAGATAAAGCCCGATGCCGAAATTGATCTCGTTGTAATAGAGCCCGTTCATCACCCCGGCAAAGGCGGCCAGCGCCGAGCCGATCGCGAATGTGATGAGCACGACCTGGGTGAAGTTGACGCCCATGGCGCGCGCGGTTTCCTCGTCCTGCGCGACGGCGCGGATGGCGAGGCCGAGCTTGGTGCGGTTGAGCAGATATTGAAGGGCGACGATCACGAGCACGCCGCCCAGCAGCATGATGCGCGTTATCGAGCCGCAGGTTGAAGATGGCCGAAATCGATCGAGCCGCGCGGCAACAGCGCCGGAAACGGCTTCGGATTGGCGCCCTGCGGATAGAACAGCCGCACGCTTTCGCGCAGCACGGTGCCGAGCATCAGCGTGATCAGCAGCGTGTTGAGCGCGGGCGCCGAGCGCAACGGCAGCACGAGATAGCGCGCGATCAGCATGCCGAGGAACGCCATGCCGAGCGTCGACGTGACCAACAGCACGATCAGTTCGAGCCAGCGGATAGCGAAGGCCCGGCGACTTCCATTCCGACATAGGTCGCGAGCGCGGTGAACGCGCCGACCGTGAGCACGTCACCGTGCGAGAACTTGATGACGTCGAGCACGCCGAAGAACAGCGTAAAGCCCACCGCCACCAGGGCGTACATCATGCCGAGCATGAGCCCGTTCATGACGTATTGGGCGAGCAGCCCGACGTCCATGCGAGTCTTCCGGCCTGGAGAGAAAGCGGGGCGCCAGCTGCGCCCCGCGTGTGGTTACTTCTGCCCCGGCAGCTTGCGCTTGCCGGACTTGTATTCGCTGTCGTCCCACTCGACGAACTTGCCGTCCTGGATCACGTACTTGGTGATGACCGGGACGGTGTTCTGGCCGTGATCGTCGAAGGTGATCTTGCCGACGATGGAATCGCTGTCCTTCACATTGGCGAGGTCGGCGATGACCTTCTTGCGGTCGGGACCGACTTTCTCGATCGATATCGAGGATCATGTCCATCGCGGCGATAGGCGAACGCGCCGTAAGCCTCAGGCGGGTTGTCGTATTTGGCGGCGGTGTATTTCTCCATGAAGAACTTGCCGCCCGGCAGCTTCTCGGTCGGCGCGCCTTCGCGAAACGCCAGCGTGCCTTCGGCCAGCGGCCCGAGACCCTGGATATAGGCGTCCGACACGATGCCCGACGTGCCGTCGAACACGGCGTTGATGCCGAGCTTGTCCATCTGCTGCGCGGATGCGCACGCCGATCGGCGTCAAGCCGCCGAAATAGATCACCTGCGGATTGAGCGACTTGATCTTGGTCAGCTCGGCGGTGAAGTCCTGCTGGTCGGCGGTGACGCCGAAAGTGCCGACGATCTTCGCCTTGCCGATCTTTGCGATCGCCTTGCTGAAATATTCGTTATGGCCCTTGCCGTAGTCGGTGGTGTCGTGGATCACCGCGATGGTCGTGTAGCCGAGGCTGGAGATCAGGTCGGCATTGGCGTCGTTCTGGTTGATCATCGTGCCGTTGACGCGATGCACCTCCGGATACTTGTTGCGGTAGGTGATGTCGGGCAGCACCGCGCCCCATACGATGACCGGGAAGCTGAACTTGTGGTAGGTGTCGACGGTCGCGATCGCGGTCGCCGAGCAATAATGCGTCGCGCCGGCGATGATTTCCTTATCGGCCGCCATCTTGGTCGCGACCTGCACGGCGACGTTGGGCTTGCACTCGTCGTCGAGCACGACGAACTCGTATTCGTACTTTGCCTTGGCGTCGGCGTTGCGCAGCTTCACCGCGAGCTCGGCGGAATTGCGGCCGCCTATGCCGTTGACCGACACGCCGCCGGTCAGCGGGCCGATGAAGCCAACCTTCACCTTGTCCTTCGCTTCAGTAACGCTGACTGCGGCGATAAGCGCCGCGCCGGCCAGAAGCGCAATCGCATGGTTCTTGCGGAGCATGAATCCCTCCCTGGTTATCGTTGTCGCAATCCTAGACGAGCGGGCGACGGGAAGGAAAGCGGCCCTGGCGCCGCCGATGCTCAGGCTGCGGTGCCGAGATGGCGCGACAGCACAAAGGCGAGATCGAGCAAGGCCTCGTCGCCGCCGGCCCAGCCGATGAAGGAAAGCCCGGCCGGACAGCCATTCACGAGCGCTGCCGGAATGCTCATCTGCGGCAGGCCGGTGAGGCTTGCCGTGCAGGTCAGCCGCATCACGCGGGTGCGAAACGCGTCGAATTCGGCCTCGGTTGAATCGATGCGCGGCGCGATCGAAGGCGAGGTGGGGAGAACCAGCATCGTGCCCGGCGTGACGACGCCGTACACATGGTCCAGGACTTTCGTTCGCACGGCGCTCGCCGCTTCGAACTGCTCCGGCGTGACCGACGCTGCGAACTCCATGCGCTCGCGCACGCCGGGGCCGAATTTCGGATTATGGCGGCGGACGAATTCGCCGAAGCTCTGCCAGACCTCGTAGCCCTGCACGACCCGCATCGCCTCGCGCCAGGGGTCGAAGCCTTCCGGCGCCAGCTTGGCGTGCTCGACCACCGGCAGATCGTCCGCCATGAACTCGAGCAGCGTGCGCAAGCTCTCGGCGATCGCCGGATCGGCCTCGGCAAAGGCGTCCTCCAGAAAGAAAATGCGGGTGATCTTGCTCTGCACCCGCCGCTGGTCGAGCAGCACATAGCCGGTATTGCGAAACACGCCCGGCGTCGCCGCGAAAAAGCCGGCGGAATCGAGCGATGGCGCCATCGCCATCGCGCCGGCTGCGTCGACCCGGCCGTGGGTCGGCCGCAGGCCATAAATGCCGTTGAGTGACGCAGGAATGCGCACCGAGCCGCCGGTGTCGCTGCCGAGCGCGAGGTCGGCAATGCCCGGCGCCGACTGCGGCCGCCGAGCCGGATGACGAGCCGCCGGGAATCCGTCCCGGCGCGCGGGCATTCACCGGCGTGCCGTAATGCGCGTTCATCCCGGCGACGCTGTAGAAAAATTCGTCGCAGATCGTCTTGCCGGTGATGGTCGCGCCGGCGTCGAGCAGTTTCTGCACCGCCGGCGCGTGGGCTGTCGCGGTCTCCGCCGCCGCAAGCCAGTCCGGATTACCCGCGCCGGCCTTCTCGCCGGCGATCGCATACATGTCCTTGACGACGGCGGTGAGGCCGGCGAGCGGACCCGAGCTTGCGCCGATCAAGGGCGCGCGCAGATCGTGCGGCACAAAGGCTGAGCGATAAATTTGCGATGCCATTGCGGTCTCTTACTGCTTTTGTGCGCCGAGATACCAATCGAGGATTTTCTCGCCGTCCCAGGCGACCACGCCATCATGGCCGCAGAATCTCCTCGAAAGTCCGCTGCACGTGGCCGATACGGTGCGGCACGCCCGACAGATAAGGATGGCAGGCGATTGCCATGATCTTCGGCCGCTCGGCCGCTTCCGAATAGAGACAATTGAAGTGATCCATCGCGCGCGCGTGCCAGACGTCGGACGGATGATGTTGCAGCGCCATCATGACGATGTCGTGGATCTCGAAATTGTAGGGCAGGGCCACGATGGGCTTATGCGTGGTCTTGAGCGTGACCGGCTCGTCATCCAGCACCCAGTCGCCGATATATTCGACGCCGGCCTCTGACAGATAATCGAGCGTCTCGAATGTCTGCGTCAGGCCGGGCCCGAACCAGCCGCGCGGCCGCTTGCCGCCGAACTTCTCGATGATGTCCATCGATTTCATGATGACCGCGCGCTGGTCGTCGAGCTTGTGCATCGGGACCTGGTCGTAGCTGTGGGCGTTGAGCTCCCAGCCGAGATCGACGCAGGCTTGCGCCACTTGCGGATAGGTCTCGCAGACGCGCGCATTGAGCGTGACGGTCGGCGAGATCTTCAGGCGCTGCAGCATCTTGCGCAGCCGCCAGAAGCCGACCCGCATGCCGTATTCGTGCCAGCTCCAGTTGGGGTGATCCGGCTGCATCGGCTGGCCCTGCGGCGGTGAGATCACCATCCGCGCCATCGGCCGGCTCATGTCCCACTCTTCCAGCGCCAGCACGGGCCAGACCGACCAGCCGCACGCCGGCTGGAAATTTGAGCGGCGGCCGGCCCTCGATCGGAGCGTAAGCCAGCCGTTCGCGCGGATGCATCGCCATTGTTACTGCGGCGGTTTCGGCCCGACCTTGAGATACCAGTCCAGAATTTGCGAACCGGTCCAGAACAGCACGTCCTGCTTTTTACGAATCTTCTCGAAGATCTTGCGGAAATACTTGGCGCGGTGCGGCGCGCCCATGATGTAGGGGTGCACCGAGATCGCCATGCAGCGCGCCGAGTCCTTGGCGTCCTTGTAGATCTGCTCGAACTGATCCATCGCCCGCTCGTAGAACTCCGACGCCTTGTGATGCTGGATCAGCATCATCGCGACGTCGTTGCATTCCTGCGTGTAGGGGATGTTGACGATCGGCTTGCCGCGGGTCTTGAGCCACACCGGCTGGTCGTCGAGCACCCAGTCGGCGACGTAGTCGTAGCCTTCCTCGGCGAGGATATCCGGCGTTTCCCAGGTCTCGGTGAGGCCCGGCCCGAGCCAGCCGCGCGGGCGCACGCCGGTCACCTTCTCGAACACCTCTGCGCTCTTCTTGATGTCGGCGCGCTCGTTCTCCACCTTCTGCATGTTGCGCTGGGTGAAGCCGTGGCCGACGAACTCCCATTTGCGCTCGACGCAAGCCTGAACGATCTCCGGGAAAGCCTCGACCGCGACGCCATTGATGTTCATCACGCCGGGAATCTTGAAGTCGTCATAGACCTTCAAGAGCCGCCAGAAGCCGACGCGGTTGCCGTATTCATGCCAGCACCAGTTCGGGATATCGGGCATCGGCGAGCCGCCGGCCGGCGGCGTCAGCACCGTGCGCGGCATGGTCTGGGTCGGGTCCCACTCCTCGACGTTGGTGATGGTCCACACCACCATGCGGGCCTTTTTCGGCAGCCGCAGCGGCTTGCGGTTGATGATCGGCGAATAGGCGATGCGATCGCCCGGCAGCATGCCGACGGATGGTTTTGGGAAGTTCATTCCGCGGCCCTCAATTGCTGCGCGGCGATGCCGCGATACCAGTCGTAGATCTGCTCGCCGTTCCAGTGCAGCACGCCCTCGTGCTTGTTCACGTAGTCGTAGATCTGCTCGAGGTACTTGATGCGGTGCGGCTGGCCCGAAATGTAGGGGTGGATCGCCAGCGCGACGAACTTCGCGCGCTGCTCGCTCTCCTGATAGAGCCGGTCGAACTGGTCCTTCACCAGCTGCAGCAGGTAGTCGCTGTTGTGGTGCTGGACGATCATCACCGGGATGTCGTTGCACTCGATCGTGTAGGGCAGCGTGACCAGCGGGCCCTTTGCCGTTTTGATCACGGTCGGCTCGTCGTCATAGACCCAGTCGCCGATGTATTTGACGCCGGCGGCGGCGAGCAGCTCGGGCGTCTCCAAAGTCTGCGTCAGGCCGGGTCCGAGCCAGCCGACCGGCCGCTTGCCGCAATATTTCTCCATGATGTCCATGGTGCGGTTGATCATGCCGGCCTGATCCGTCTCCTTGTGGATCGGCCCTTGCTCATAGGCGTGGCCCATGAACTCCCAGCCGGCGTCGCGCGCCTCTTCGGCGACGCGCGGATAGTCCTCGCAAATGCGGGCATTGGCGGCGAGCGTCGGCTTGATGCCGAGCTTCTTGTAGAGCTCGAAGAAGCGCCAGCAGCCGACCCGCATGCCGTATTCGTGGAAGCCCCAGTGCACCACGTCCGGCATCAGCGGCACGCCGGTCGGGGCGGGCAGAAGCTGGCGCGCCATCGGCTTATGGATGTCCCAGACCTCGTAATTGACGATGGTCCAGAACACGATGCGAGCCTTGCCCGGCAATTTGAGGGGCGGGCGATCGACGATCGCCGAATATTCGGCGCGCTCGCGCGGGATCATTGGACTGGACATGACGCTACTCCGGCTTCAGGCCGGTAGCATCTCACGCGTGCGCGGCGACGCGCAATCCCACGAAGCGGTCGAGCGTGGCGCTGTCTTTCGCCAGATCGGAAGACTTGCCGCTCCAGACGATCGCGCCGCGCTCCAGCACGATGGCGTCCTCGGTCAGTTCCAGCGCGATATCGGTGTGCTGCTCAACCAGAACGATTGCCGTGCTCTTGTCGGCAACCATCAGCTTGATGGCCGTGATCAGTTCTTCGACGATCACCGGCGCCAGGCCCTCCAGCGGCTCGTCGAGCAGCAGCAGCGAGGGGTTGGTCATCAGCGCCCGCGCGATGGCGAGCATTTGCTGTTCACCACCTGAAAGCTGGTTGCCCATGTTGCGGCGGCGTTCCTGCAGGCGCGGAAACATCTTGTAGGCCGCAGCGAGGTCCCACTTTCCCGTCCGCGCCGTGGTGGTGAGGTTTTCCTCGACCGTCAGCGACGGGAAAATCTCGCGCTCCTGCGCCACCCAGCCAATGCCGGTGCGGGCCCGGCTGTGCGGCGGCATCCGTGAAATGTCGGTGCCGCGAAACGTGATGGTGCCGCTGCGCAATTGGGTATTGCCCATGATGGTCAGCAGCATGGTCGATTTGCCGACGCCGTTGCGTCCGAGCACGGCAAGAGCGCCGTTCTCCGGCACCGCGACGCTGACGTCCTGCAGCACCAGGGCGTCGCCGTAGCCGGCGCGCACTTTGTTCAGTGAGAGGATCGCGTCAGCCAAAAATCAACCATGCTTGCGCGTCCCCAGATAAACCTCGCGCACGCGCGGGTCGGCGGAAATCTCCGCCGGCGTGCCTTGCGTGAAAATCGCGCCGCCGACCAGCACAATGATGTGGCTGGCGAAGCGGAACACGACATGCATGTCGTGCTCGATGAACAGCAGGGTCAGATCGGTCGAAAGGTTCGCCACGGCTTCGAACACGTCGCCGGATTCCTCATGCGGCACGCCGGCGGCCGGCTCGTCGAGCAGCAGCACTTTCGGCCTGGTCGCCAAGGCGAGGGCGATCTCGAGCAGGCGCTGCTTGCCGTAAGGCAGTTCTCTCGTGATGCGATAGGCGTCATCGCCGAGCCGCAACGTCTTGAGAATATCGTAAGCCTCGTCGATCGAATCCTTGTGGCTCGCCAGGTTCTGCCAGAAGTGCCCGGTGAGATTGCGCCGCTCCTCGACCGCGAGCGTCACGGCTTCCAGCGCGCTCAGCTTGGGGAACAGCGTGTTGATCTGGAAGGTGCGCGCCAGCCCGCGGCGAACCCGATCCTGCGGGCTGAGCCTGGTGATCTCCTCGCCGCCGAGAAAAATCTGCCCCTGGTCGGGCGGCAACATGCCGGTGATCAGGTTGATCAGCGTGGTCTTGCCGGCGCCGTTCGGCCCGATCAGCGCGTAGCGCACGCCCTTCGGCAGATTGATCTCGATGTCGCGGGCGACGACCAGCGAGCCGAAATTCTTGCCGAGCGCAGCGGGTGGAGAGCGCGATCTCGCTCACTTGCTCGCTCACTTGCGCCTCCAGCGAGCGTAAAGGTCGGAGAGGCCGCCGAGCACGCCGTTCGGCAGGAACATCACGACGCCGACCAGCAAGCAGACCGATCCAGAAATACCAGAATTGCGGCGCGATGCCGGAGAACTGATCGCGTGCGATCATGAAGATCGCTGCGCCGATGATGCCGCCGTAGAGCCGGCCGGCGCCGCCGAGCACCAGCATCACCAGCACGTCGGCCGAGCGCTCGAAGCTGATCGAGCCGAGCGCGGCGGTCTGCGTGGTCTGCGTCAATGCCGCGCCGGCAATGCCGGCGATGAGGGCGGCGATGGTGTAGGCCTTGCGGATGTGGGCCTGGCTGTCCGCGCCGATCGCCGGCATGCGCACCCAGTTCTCGCGAATGCCGCGCAGCGCGAGGCCGAACGGCGAGTGCACGAGGCGGCGCACCCCGAGGAAAACCACGAACAGCAGGATCAGGGAGTAGGTGTAGGCGGTGTAGCCGTAGAGATCGAAGCGGAAGATGCCGAGCACCTTGCCGATGCTGATGCCTTGCAGGCTGTCGGAGCCGCCGGTCAGCCAGTGCGCGCGGTTGGCAAACTCGTGCGCGATCAGGCCGATGCCGAGCGTGATCATGATGAGCGTCAGATGCCGAAACCGCGCGACGATGAAGCTGGTCGCGAAACCGGCCACCCCGGCCACCAGCGCGGCGACCAGCAGGCCGGTGACGGGCTCGCCCCATACGTATTTGGAAAAGATGCCGGCCGTGTAGGCGCCGATCCCGAAGAAGGCCGCATGGCCGAGCGAAACCACGCCGGCATAGCCGAGGATCAGGTCGAGCGAGAGCGCGAACAGCGCGGTGATTGCGATCTGGCTCGCCAGCGACAGGTAATCCGGGAACAGGACATAGGGCAGCAGCAACGAGAGCCAGAACACGATCTCGAACGGATGCCAGCGGCTCTGGGCCTGGAGATAGCCTTGCGGCGATGTGACGGCGGTGACGGACATGTCAGCGCTTCCCGAACAGGCCGGCCGGCTTCCACATCAGCACGGCCACCATCACGAGATAGATGAAGAAGGCCCCGTATTCGGGCGCGTAATACTTGCCGGCAATGTCGCTGATGCCGATCAGGATCGCGGCGGCGAACGAGCCGACAATGGAGCCGAGCCCGCCGACCGACACGATGATGAGCACATAGACCAGCAAGGCGAGGGAGAAATTCGGATCGAGACCGACGATCTCGATCGCCAGTGCGCCGCCAAGCCCGGCGAGCCCGGAGCCGAGCGCGAAAGTGACCGCGAAGGTCGTATCGACGTTGATGCCGAGGCCGCGCGCCATGCGCTGGTTGTCGACCGCGGCGCGCACCATGGCGCCGAACCGCGTGTATTCAAGCGCCAGCACCAGCGCGATGGTTACCGCCAGCGCGACGCCGATCAGGAATAGCCGGTAATTGCCGAGGCTGAGCCCGAAGAAGTTGAAGCTGCCGCGCAACAAAGCCGGCGTCTGCACCGGCTGCTGGACGGTGCCGAAGAAATAGGCCGCGGCCGCGACCGAGATGAAAGCAAGCCCGATCGTGAGCAGCACCTGATCGAGGTCGCTCGAGCGATAGAGCCGCCGGTAGAACACCCGTTCGAAGAAAACGCTCACGATGGCGGTGACGATGAATGCGGCCGGCAGCGTCGCCAGGAACGGCCAGTGATAGTCGTTCACCAGATAGACGCTGATGTAGCCGCCGAGCATCGCGAAGGCGCAATGCGCGAGGTTCACGAAATTCATCAGGCCGAGCGTGACCGAGAGGCCGACCGACAGGACGAACAGCAGCATCCCGTAGGCAATGCCGTCGAAGATCACGCCGAAGATCGGAGGAAGCATGCTGCTGGCGGTGCCCTAGATGCGCGGATGGGCCGATCTTACGACCGGCCCATCCTGGATTGCGAGTCGACGCGGGTTATTTGTGCGTCGGATCCTTCACGTCCTTGATCGTGTCGATGTCGACATTGACGATGTTGTTGCCGACCTTCTGCACGCGCCGGATATAGACGTTCTGCACGATGTCCCGGGTGGCCGGGTCGATCATCGCCGGGCCGCGCGGGCTCTCCCACTTCATGCCCTTGATGGCGCCGACCAGCGAATCGCCGTCGGCCTTGCCGCCGGTCTTCTTCAGCCCCTCGTAGATGAGGTGCATGCCGTCATAGCCGCCGACCGCGAAGAAGTCGGGGTTGCGCTTGAACTCGGCATTGAACGCCTTGACGAACTCGTCGTTGGTCTTGGACTTGTGGTTGTAGTCGTAGTGCCAGGCGCTCAGGCGATCGATCGCGATATCGCCCATCGCCTTGATGGCCTGCTCGTCGACCGGCTCGCCGCTCGACATGATCTTGACCTTCTTCGGGTCGATCTGCCGCTCGGCGAAAGCCTTGCCGATTGCGGCCGGCTGCGCGCCGCCCGGAACGAACACGAAGATGGCTTCCGGATTGAGGTCCTTGGCGCGCTGGATGAACGCCGAGAAGTCCGGATTGGCGATCGGCATGCGCACCGAGCCGACGATCTCGCCGCCGGCATCCTTGAAGCCTTTCTGGAACCAGGTTTCGGCGTCGATGCCCGGACCGAAGTCCGACACCATCGTGTAGGCCTTCTTGGCGCCGCCTTTGGTGGCGAGCCAGTTGCCGGCCGTCACCGAAATCTGCGGCAAGGTGAGCGAGGAGCGCACGATGTAGGGCGACTTCTCGGTGATCACCGAGGTGGCCGCGTTCATGTCCATCATCAGCTTCTTGGCTTCGGTCGCGACGTCGGCGGCGCCGAGCGCCTCCGGCGTCAGGGTGAAGCCGGCCAGGATGTCGACCTTGTCACGCACCACCAGCTCCTGGGCGAGACGCTTGGCGACGTCCGGGTTCGGGCCGCCGGTATCCTTGCGGATGATCTCGATCTTCTTGCCGGCGACCTTGTCGCCCTTCTGCTTCATGTAGAGCTTGATGCCGTTTTCGATCTGGGCCGCGGTGTCGGCAAACTGGCCCGAGAAAGCGGCGATCACGCCGATCTTGATCGTGTCCTGCGCGTTGGCGGCGCCAGAGACGAGCGCTGCAGCCAGCAGGCCGACGCCGGCAAGCAATATGCGTTTCATGAGCTTTATCCTCCCCTGAACTGGATTGTTTGATATCCAATTATTGCCGGGAGAATGCCCCAGCTTTCCGCCAAAGAAAAGCGCCGTGGGAGATGCCCACGGCGCGGCCTTTTGTCTGAATGGAACGGGCTGACGGCTAACTGACCGCCATGGTGGCCCGGTCGTACTCGCCGGTGCCCAGATTGCCATCCGGGAAGATGCCGTGCTTGGCGATCCAGTCGCGGGCGTCCTCGTAGAACTCCTTGGTATATGGCTCGAACACCAGCCGCTCGCCCGGCCCCCAGCGCCTGGTGTCCATCTTGGCGTGATAGCGCTCGGGAAATTCCTTGAGGAAGTAGTGCGTGTACTGCTCCGGCCGCAGGTCGAGGTCGCGCTGCGCGCGGCGAAGCGCGCGATAGAATTTGCGCAGGTCCTCGGGATCGGGATCGTTGTGGATCATCATCCCGATCATGAAGGTGGTGTCGAGGATTTTGCGGAAGCCGAGCTGCTCGGCGAAATAGTACGGCCCGCTGAACAGATGCACCGCCGGCGCCTGGCCTTCGATCAGCCTGTCCATGCGCGCGAACAGCATGCCGTCCGAATAGACCAGGTTCATCTTGTCTTGCGGGATGAACTGCTCGAGCGCCTGGATGGTCGCATAGTGACTGCCTGACTGGTAACCGACCGAGATCGGCACGCCGGCGAGATCCTCGGGCGTTTTGATCTTGCTGTCGGGCTGCACGAAGACTCCGGCCGGCGACACCGAATAGACTTCGGACGCCATGCGGCCATGGCCCTTCGACGCGGCGACGTTCACGGTCCAGTGGCAGGCGCAGGACACGTCCGCCTTGCGGCCGGCCTCGAACGACTGCATGGCGCCGATCTTGTCGCCCTTGTCGTGCACCTTGCCGTCGGAGGAGCGCACGGTCTCGCGGAATTCGTAGTCGAGGCCTTCATCGGCGAAATAGCCTTTGTCGTGCGCGATCCACTCCTGCAGGCGGAAATGCGGCTCGATGAGGAATTTACCCATAGCGCGTGCTCCCGGACTTTTATTGGCGGCAGGCTAGGCCTGCGCCGCCACACCCCGGACTTTTATTGACGGCTCAGGCTCAGCCCGCGCCGCCTGACGGTAAAGCCGCTATTTCACCAGGCCGGCCAGCCGCGGCAGCCAGAGCGTGAGCTCGGGAATGAGGGTGATGGCGATGAGGGAACCCAGCAACGGAATAAGCCACGGCAGCACCGCCATGGTTGCCCGCTCCATTGAGAGCTTGGCGACCCGCATCAGCACAAACAGCACCATGCCGAGCGGCGGATGCAGGAGCCCGATCATCAGGTTGAGCGTCATCACCACGCCGAAATGAATCGGATCGATGCCGACCTTCGCCAGGATCGGCATCAGGATCGGGACCAGGATGCTGATCGAGGCGATCGGCTCGAGAAAACAACCGATCGCCAGCAGCAGCAGGTTGATCAGCAGCAGAATGATGTAACGGTTGGTGGTCAGGGTCAGCAGGGCTTCGGCCGCGGCCTCGGCGACGCGCGTCGTCGTCAGCACCCAACCGAACAGCGAGGCCGCGCCGACGATCAGCAGCACGCCGGCCGTGGTCTCGATGGTGTCCATCGTGACCTTGTAGAACTGCTTCCAGCTCATGCTGCGATAGAGCAGGACGCCGAGCATCAGCGCCCAGGCGCAGGCAGCGATGGCGGCCTCGGTCGGCGTGAACCAGCCGAAGGTCATGCCGCCGATGATGATCGCGGGCGTGAGCAAAGCGGGGAACGCCGCCACGAAGGTCACGCCGAGCACCCGCAGGCTGAACGCCTGGTCGCGGCCCATGCCGTAGCGCCGCGCGCAGTAATAGACGTAGCCCATCATGCAAGCCGTCATGAACAGGCCCGGCACGACGCCGCCGAGGAACAGCGCCCCGATCGAGACATTCGCCATCATCCCGTAAATGACGAACGGCAATGAGGGCGGGATGATCGGTCCGAGCGTCGCCGAAGCCGCGGTCACGCCGACCGCGAACTCGGTGTCGTAGCCGTGGTCCTTCATCGCCTTGATTTCGATCGTGCCGAGGCCGGCAGCGTCGGCAATCGCGGTGCCGGACATGCCGGCGAAAATCACCGATCCGATGATGTTCACCTGCGCGAGGCCGCCGCGCATCCAACCCGCGCTCGCCACCGCGAAATCGTAGATGCGGTTGGTGATGCCGGCCGAATTCATCAGGTTTCCGGCCAGGATGAAGAATGGCACCGCCAGCAGGGGGAAACTGTCGATGCCGCCGGCCATGCGGTGCAGGATCACGAAGTCCGGGATGCCGGCGAGGAAGTGGGTGTAGAGCAGGGACGAGAAGGCCAGCGCGATAAACACCGGCACGCCGGCAAGCAGGATGGCGAGAAAGACGAAGATCAGGATCGTCATTGCCGCCCGCCTAGTCCGGAATGATTTGCTTGTGCATGTCGTGCGGGCGGCGCCAGCGCGATCGCATGTTGCGCCACACGTTCTGCGCCTGCCGGGCGAACATCAGCCAGCAGCCGAGCGCCACGCCGGCATAGACGTAGCTCATCGGCAGCTCGAACACCGTCATGCGCTGGAACGCCATGCGCTCGGTGATGGTCACCGAGAAGTAAGCGAGCAAGGCGAGGAAGCCGAGCGTGAGAATGTCGACGAAGGCGAGCAGCGCCTGGCGGACGAGCCCCGCAGGCATCAGGTTCGACAACAGCTCGACCGCGATGTGAGTCTTGCGGCGGGTGACCATCGCGCCGCCAATGAACGTCACCCACATCAAGCCGTAGCGCGCGATCTCTTCGGTCCAGGCAAGGCTATCGTTGAGGACGTAGCGGGTGAAGAACTGCAGAAAGACGATGAAAGCGAGCGACCAGAACACCAGCATCGCCAGCCAGTCTTCCGGATAGCGCTCGACCATCGACCTCGGCGTCCTCGGCGACGATCAGATGAACGCCGGGCTCGGCGCCTTGCGCTCGCTTTGCGCATTCTGCGCCGCGCGTCGCAATCGTCTTGCTCGTGCGCTTCCGCGCATGACGGCCATGCCGGTTATTACTCAGGCCTGCAACGCGTCGTATTCCGCTTTGCTCCAGCCGGCGCCGGCAGAAGCGTCGTTGTGGAGCGCGACGGCAGCCTGCCGGAACGCCTCACGGTCCACCTGCACCACAGTCTTGCCGAGCTTGCGCAGCTCATCGGCGATCTTCTGCTCCTGCGCGCGGATCTCGTCGGAGGATTTTGCGGCAGCCTGCTGCAACACCTCGTCGAACACTTTCTTGTCGGCGTCCGAGAGCTTCGACCAGACGTGGGTGCCGACGATCGTCAGCAGCGACTCGGCGATGTGCGCAGTCAGCATGACATGTGACTGCACCTCGTAGAACTTCTTCGCCATGATGGTCGGCAGCGGATTCTCCTGGCCGTCGACGGTCTTTTGCTGGAGCGCCAGATAGACTTCCGCGAACGCGATCGGGGTCGCATTGGCGCCGACCGACTTCGCCAGCATCAGATAGAGCGGCGCCGGCGGAACGCGGAGCTTCATGCCCTTCATGTCTTCCGGCTTCTTGATCTCCTTGTTGGCCGTCACCATGCGCTCGCCGTAATAGGTCAGCGCGACGACCTTGTGCCGGGTCTTGTCCTCGTAGCCCTTGGCGATGTCGCGGAACAGTTTGCTGTCGCGATAGGCCTTCCAGTGATTGAAGTCGCGCAGCATGAACGGCGCGCCGGAAATTCGCGAGCGGCTTATGGATCGAGCCGGCGAACGACGTGCCGGTGTAGATGATGTCCACCGTGCCGAGGCCGAGCCCTTCGTTGATCTGGTTCTCGTTGCCGAGCTGCGACGCCGCGAACACCTGAATGGCGTAACGGCCGTTGGTGCGCTTCTTGATTTCTTCCGCCGCCCACAGGGCCTGCTGGTGATAGGGCTCCGGCGTCTCGTAGACGTGCGCCCATTTGAGCGTGGTCTGCGCAAAAGCCGGAGCCGTGAAAGTGAGCGCGATGGCGGCGCCGAGCGCAGCCAAAACCTTGGAACGTGACATGCTGGTCTCTCCCTGGACGCGACGAGGCTGCGTGGCGTGCGGCTCTTGGCCGGCCGCTATCCACACCTAGTCATATGATGACCTGAGGACTGACGGGCGTAAAGACGATGATTTGTGCGTCTTTGGTTTAGTGCGGCTTCACGCCCGCCTTGCGGATCACGTCGGCCCACTTCTGCGCTTCGCGGGTGATGAACGCTGCAGCGTCGCCTGGGGAATTGGGCTCGGGCTTGAGCTGAAGGGTCACAAAACGGCTCTTGATCGGCTCGCTGGCGATCACCTCGTTGATGGCGGCGTTGAGCTTTTCGATGACCGGGCGAGGCGTCTTCGGCGGCGCCGTAATCGCGTTCCAGCTTCGTGACAGCACGTCCTTCACGCCCGCCTCAGCCAAAGTGGGCACATCCGGCAGTTCTCGCAGCCGTTCCTCCCCGGCGATCGCAAGCACCCGGGCGCGGCCGCCCCGATGCAGCTCGAGCGCGCTGGCGATCTCGACAAAGAATATATCGACTTGCCCGCCGGCGATGTCGTTGAGCGCCGGCGCGGTGCCGCGATACGGCACGTGCTGGAGCCTTACGCCGGTGACCTCCTCGAACAGCTCGGCGGTCAGATGCGAGGACGTGCCGATGCCTTGGGATGCGTAGTTGACCTTATCGGGGTTGGCCCGCGCATAGGCGAGCAACTCCGCGACCGAATTGGCCGGGAAACCGGCGCGCACCAGCAATACGTTCGGAATTGAGCTCATGATCGCGACCGCTTCGAACCTGGCCGGATCGAAATTGAGCCTGGTGTACAGAAGACCGTTGATGGTGACCGGCGCTGCCTGCGAAGCCAGCAGCGTGTAGCCGTCCGGCTCCGCAGAATAAACCGACTCCGCCCCGATGTTTCCCGCCGCGCCGCCGCGATTCTCGACGACGAACGGCTGCCCGAACTTCTTCTGCAGCGCGTCCGCCACCATCCGCGTCACGGTGTCGACACCGCCGCCGGCCGGCGTGCTGACGACGATCTTCACCGGCTTCGAGGGATAGGTCGCGGCGTCCTGGGCCTGTGCCGGCAGCGCGCACGCGAGCAGCCACGCCAAAGCGGCGAGCGCGATCGTCCCAAGCCAACACCCAATAACCGCCTTGATTCTCCACGCGGTTCCCCGCTGGCGCTTAGAGCACACACGCGCGCTCCAACCTTATTCCACCACCCTTAAGGGTCCAAGGCGAGCCGCCACCGGAATCCTCGCAATGAGCCGCGAACCGAACGCGTGGCGCTGCGTTAGCGCCTCCGGGAGGGCGGCGCATGTCCTCGGTTCACGACACCCTGATCCGAAAAATCAGGGAGCACACATCGTTATCGCGGGACGATCTTGAAGCGATCCGCAAGCTGACATTCGTCAATCGGCTGCTTGCCTCCGGTGAAGATTTCGTGCGCCAGGGCGACAAGCCCCGTGTGTCCGTTGTCGTCACGCGCGGGATGGTCGCGCGTTATCACACCCGCACGGGCGGCGGCCGGCAATATCTGTCATTCCACATCGCGGGAGACATGCCGGACGCGCAGGCGCTGTTTCTCGATGTCATGGACCATTCGGTGTGTGCGATCGGAGAGGCGGAGGTCGCGCTCCTTCCTCACAAGGATATTTTCGATATGTTCGAGCGGCGATTGTCGATCGGCTACGCCTTTTGGCGCGAGACCTTGATCGATGCGGCGATCTTCCGTGAAGCGATTACCAACAATTCCAGCCGGCCGGTGCGCACGCGCATCGCACACTTTTTCTGCGAGCAGTATTACCGGGCGCAAGCGGCGGGCCTCGCCGATGAGGGCTCATGTGCGTTGCCCCTTAGTCAGATCCAGCTTGGCGAGACGCTGGGAATCTCAGTGGTGACTGCGAACCGCGGCTTGCAGGCGCTGCGTCGCACCGGCACGGCCGAATTCCGCGACGGCGTGCTTATGGTGCGCAACTGGAAAAAGCTGATGCAGATCGGCGAATTCAATGCGAGCTATCTGCATCTGATCAAGCAGAGCCGCATCTAAAGTGCCGTGCCGTTACAGGCCCGACCGCAGAGCCGCGGTCAGTCCTTTGCGAAAGGCACGGTCACGTTTGAGATGCCACTCGCGGCTCATGGCGTGGCGGCGGCTGGCGCATTTCTCGGAATAGAGCAGGACCCAGACGCGGCCCACGCGTTGAGCGCGCGCCCTTGCCGGCATTGTGCTTGGCGAGCCGCGCCGCAATGTCGTTGGTCCAGCCGACATATGTGACGTGGCGCAGCTTGCCGCTCGCCGTCTTGGCGCAATGACCGAGCACATAGACGAAGCACTCAGATGGCGGCTTCGCCTTGTTCGGCACGGAAGATCAGGAAATCAGCGGAAGGCCGACCAGCGGCTTTCGAATGAGCCGGCCGGCATCGCCGGCTGCGCGCCGGCAAGAAGGTTTGGCTGTGACGGAGCCGGCGACGACGTGAAAGCAGTGCGCAGTTGCGGTTCAGCCTGTGCTTGCTGCTGCGCCTTCGGCGTAGCAGCGGCGACGGCGGTCTCTTCCTTGATCTGCGGCCGCAGTTTCGGCGCTGCAATCGGAGCAGGTGCCGGCTGCGCTGACGCGGCAGCAAGGGTCGGGCCCGGTTGCGCGGGCTTGGCTGCCGCGACCGCCGTGCGAGACGCCGATCGTGTCGGCGGGAGCGGGGCAGGCGATATTGGCTGAGCGTTGTCGTTCGAGTGCCGAACATGTTGCCAAGCAGTCCGGCAATGCCGCGCGACTGGGTCACGGCAGGAGCGGATGGTACCGTTACCGGCTCGGCCTCGGCGACGCGAACCGGCTGCGGCGGCACGGTCACGGCCGGCGGATTGTTGCACGTACGCGGCAGCGCGCCAGGCGTATGGATCGTCGTGACTTGGCCACCGGTCACGCGGCCATCGTTATCGGTCGTCGCGGTCTGCATCTGCGCGAGGAAGACCGGGTTCATGCCGCCATCGACGCCGCGCTTGACCGGAGCCGCCGCCACAAAGCTGGCGAGCTGCGCGGCCTCGGCCTGATCCTTGGTCTGCCTCTCGGCGACCAGCTGCGCGATCTCGGGCGGCACTTCATAAGCAGGACACTTGCCCGACGGGCTGAAAGAAACCGGACGCGACGCATTCTCCGGCGACGAAGCGTTAAAGACGTAGCGCCGTTCGCACACGTCGACCTTCGGCTCCTGCTTGGTGACCTCGAAGTGGTCGTAGCCCTGCTTGAGGTTCTTCCAGAAGGCGAGATGCGGGCTGTTGCGATGACGCGCCATGTTCTTGGCGGTCATGCGGAACGGATAGGCCTGCAACTGGAACGACCGCTGCCCGCCGAAGAAGCTTTCGCGCGCGAGCGCGTAGATCTCGACCATCTGCTCGTCGGTCATCGCGTAGCAGCCGCGCGAGGAGCAATCGCCGTGCACCATCAGGTGCGCGCCGGTGCGGCCCCAGGCGCGATCGAATGAATTGGGGAAGCCGGTGTTGAAGGCGAGATAGTAATTCGAATTCGGATTCATCAGGCCGGGGGTGATCGTGTAGAAACCCTCCGGCGCCTGGCGATCGCCTTCCTTGACCTTGGGCCCGAGCTCGCCCGACCAGCGGCAGATCGGATAGGTCTTGAGCAGCGCGAATTCGCCGTTGCGATTCTGTTTCCAGATTTCCGCTTCGGCTTCTTCCTTGAAGATGCGCATCAGAACCGGCGAGCCCTTGTCCATTTGTTTGGACTTAAGCTCAGCAGTCATCTTGTCGGAGATGGGCGCGTTGGCGCGACCGCTCGGCGCGACGCTGTCAGTGTCGCAGCCTCCGAGAACGAGCGCGGCCGAGATGGCCGCCGATGCAAGCACGGCAGAAAAGAAGGGACGACGGCTCAAACGCTAAACTCCCCCGAGGGCCCTCATTTGATTAAAGGGTTATCCTTAAAGATGTTGGCATTCGCAAGGCGCTCGTTCGAATGAGGCGCCGCGATAGCGCAATAGTAAACCCGCTGTAAACGAGACTTTTGCCCGAATCCAAAGGGCTTCAGGCCAGATTCCGGCCCATTGCGAGGAACTTTTCGCGGCGCTGTTTGCGCACCGCTTCGGCATCGAGATTGTGCAGCTGGGTCAGCGCCTGGTGGATGGCCTCACCGGCCGCGGTGATGGCGGCGGCCGGGTCGCGGTGCGCCCCGCCGGTCGGCTCGCGGACGATGCCGTCGATGATGCCGAAGCGCCTCATGTCCTCCGCGGTGATCTTCATATTGGTCGCCGCCTCCTGCGCCTTTGCCGTGTCGCGCCACAGGATCGAAGCGGCACCTTCAGGTGAGATCACGCTGTAGATTGCGTGCTCGAGCATCAGCACCCGGCTGGCCGTCGCGATCGCGATCGCGCCGCCCGAGCCACCTTCGCCGAGAATGACCGCCACATTCGGCACGCCGAGCACGAGGCAGGTTTCGGTGCATCGGGCGATCGCTTCCGCCTGGCCGCGCTCCTCCGCGCCGATCCCCGGATAGGCGCCGGCGGTATCGACCAGCGCGATCACAGGAACGGAGAAACGATCCGCCATCTCCATCAGTCGCCGGGCCTTGCGATAGCCTTCCGGGCGCGCCATGCCGAAATTGTGCCGCAGCCGGCTTTCTGTATCCGAGCCCTTCTCGTGCCCGATGATGCAGATGCTCTCGCCTTTGAAGCGGCCGAAGCCGCCGACAATCGCCTCGTCTTCGCCGAACGTGCGGTCGCCCGCGAGCGGCGCGAAATCGGTGATCAACTGGTGGACGTAATCGAGGCAGTGCGGCCGCTGCGGATGGCGCGCGACCTGCGTCTTCTGCCAGGGCGTGAGCGTCTCGTAGAGCTCTTTGAGCGTGAGCGCGGCCTTCACCTCGAGGCGCGAGATCTCGTCGCTGACAGCCGCGGCGTCGCTGCTGTCGGTCGCGCGCAATTCGTCCGCCTTCGCCTCAAGCTCGGCGACCGGTTTCTCGAAATCGAGGTAGGTGCGCATTTCGGGACTAATGTACGTCCAAAGTTAAATTTGTATTCGAAATCCGGTTCGAACTGGCCACCGCCAATCTTTCGAGTCAACCTTGCCGGGACGGAACAAGCGCCCCATATCAGGTAACGCAGGGACGGCCCTGCATTTCCCTAAAAAGTTCGCTCGGGGACGACCCCGTCACCTTCGAAGGAGGCGGTGTCATGGCATGGCTTACTCTAGTGGCGGCGGGGCTGTTTGAGATCGGCTGGGCGGTGGGGCTCAAAGCCGCAAACGGGCGTCCCCTGATCCTTGCGGCGACCATTGTCGCGATGGTGATCAGTGTCGCGCTGCTTTATCTGGCAATGCGGGATCTGCCACTCGGCACCGCTTACGCCGTTTGGACCGGGATTGGCGCAGTCGGCACGGTGGCGGTCGGCATTGTCGCCTTCGGCGAATCCGCCGATGCGGTCCGGCTCCTGTGCATCGGATTGATCGTCGCCGGCATTGCCGGCCTGAAGCTCGTCACGCCTTAGCGTCGGCGAGCGGATGCAGATCGCGGACCAGGCTCTTCAGCCGGTCTTCCAGCACGTGCGTATAAATTTGCGTCGTTGAGATATCGGCATGGCCGAGCAGCGTCTGCACGACGCGGAGATCGGCGCCGTTGTGCAGCAGGTGGCTGGCAAAGGCGTGCCGCAGGACATGCGGGCTGATCTTTGCAGACGCGATGCCGCATGATCGCGGCGAGTGTTTTTAGCTCGCGCGCGAAATGCTGGCGCGTCATGTGCCCGCTCTCGCCGAACGACGGAAACAGCCATTTCGTTTCTGACTTGCCGGCGAGCTTGAGATAGTCGGTCATCGCGCGCCGTGCCGTGTCGTTGAGCGGCACCAGCCGTTCCTTGCCGCCTTTGCCGCGGATCACCAGCATCGCCTGCTTGGTGCGCGCTGCGGTCGCGGGCAGCGCGATCAGTTCGGAGACGCGCAGCCCGGTCGCGTACAGCGTCTCCAGCAGACACGACATGCGCGCGGCGCGCAGCCGCTGCGCAGGCTTGGCGGACTCATCATTCATGCCCGCGCGCGCCGCATCGAGCAGGCGCTCGACGTCCTTGATGGAGAGCACCTTCGGCAGCGTGCGCCCGCGCTTGGGACCTTCGAGCACCGCCGCAGGGTCATCAGCGCGATGACCTTCGGCGTAGAGAAATTTGAACAGCTGCCGCATCGCCGAAAGACGGCGCGCCACCGACGACGCTTTGAAGCCGCTCTCGCTCAACGACGCCAGATAGCCGCGCAGGTCGTCGGTCGTCGCATTCGAGAGGTCGCGACCGCGCCGCTTTCAAATGCGCGAGCAGAGCATCGAGATCGCGCGTGTAAGCCGAGAGCGTATTCGCCGACGCGCCACGCTCCGCAGCGAGCATGTCGAGAAACAATCCGACCAGGCCGTCTTGCTTTGGTGCGCGGCTCATCGTTTGAGAAACCGGTCAGGCGGGATCGTCACCGTGATCTCGCGCGGCTTGAGCTCGACGAAATTCGCCAGCACGTAGACCGCCGCATAGCCGAGCCCGCCGAGAACGGCGACGATGACAAGAAATCGGAAAAGGCTCGGCATGATCGCAAAGGCCTGCGGCGGCAAGTCGTTACAAGACTCGTAGAAAGACGCAAAGAAAGCGTGTACGAGCCAGTCTTTCAGGCACTTGGCAAGTTTTGGACCCTCGCGTGTTATATGAAGGGCCCGTCAGGTGGAATCGCTCGTGACCGATATTGCCGTGCAAAAAGCCGCGCAAGGCGCGCTGGAAACGCAGATCGTCGCTGCGCTCGGCGCTCGCTCGATCGTGCTGGTCGGCATGATGGGCGCCGGGAAGTCCTCGGTCGGCCGCAGGCTGTCGGCGCGCCTTGGCGTCCCGTTTGTCGATGCCGACACCGAGATCGAGGCGGCGGCCGGCATGACCATCGCCGACATTTTCGCAAGGCATGGCGAGCCGGAGTTCCGCAAAGGCGAGGCCAAGGTGATCGCGCGGCTGCTCGATGGTGGCCCCCAGGTGCTGGCGACCGGTGGCGGGGCGGTGATGGACGCCAATACCCGCGCCCTGATCGCAGCGAAGAGCGTCTCGGTCTGGCTCAAGGCTGATCTCGACGTGCTGCTGCGGCGCACCAAGCGGCGCGCCGAACGCCCGCTCGCGTCGAAGATCGAGACGCTCTTGCCGCAGCGCGAGCCGTTTTACGCCGCGGCGGATATTACCGTGCAGTCGCGCGAGGAGCCGCATGAGGCGATCGTCGACGAAACGATCGGCGCGCTGGCGGCCAAGCTCGGCGTCTGCTTCGGAGCAAGGGCCATGACCGCGCCGTTGCGCTCCGGAGAGCCGGTCACGGTCAATGTCGCGCTCGCCGACCGCAGCTACGACATCGTGATCGGCCGCGGCTTGCTGGCGTCGCTTGGCGCGCGCATTGCGAAGCTGCGTCCGGGAGCGCGCACCGTAATCGTCACCGA
The DNA here is from genome assembly GCA_963788805.1 of uncultured Alphaproteobacteria bacterium. Classification (GTDB taxonomy): domain Bacteria; phylum Pseudomonadota; class Alphaproteobacteria; order Rhizobiales; family Xanthobacteraceae; genus Pseudolabrys. The sequence continues at coordinate 259,571 of CAWBHU010000004.1, read as the reverse complement.
CGAAACGGTGGCGAAGCTTCATAAGGCGGCGGCAGAAAGCGCGCTCAAGTCGGCCGGGATCGAGACATCGTCGACCATTGTGCCGGCAGGCGAAGGCTCGAAGAATTACGCGACGTTCGAGAAAGTCTGCGAAGCGATCATCGCCGCCAGGATCGAGCGCAATGACCTGGTCGTCGCGCTGGGCGGCGGCGTGATCGGCGACCTCGCCGGCTTTGCGGCGGCATCGACGCGGCGCGGGCTCGACTTCGTGCAAGTGCCGACCACGCTGCTGGCGCAGGTCGACTCATCGGTCGGCGGCAAGACCGGCATCAATTCGGCGCAAGGCAAGAATCTGGTCGGCGCCTTCCACCAGCCGGTGCTCGTCATCGCCGACACCGCATTGCTCGACACGCTGCCGAAGCGCGACTTCGCCGCCGGCTATGCCGAGGTCGCCAAATACAGTTTGCTCGGCGATGCCGGCTTCTTCGGCTGGCTCGAGTCGAACTGGCAGGACGTATTCGCCGGCGGGCCGGGCAGGGAGCACGCGATCGCGGTGTGCTGCCGCGCCAAGGCCGGCATTGTTGCGCGCGACGAGCGCGAGACCGGCGAGCGCGCGCTGCTCAATCTCGGCCACACATTCGGCCATGCGTTCGAAGCCGCCGCGGGATATTCGTCACGGCTGTTGCACGGCGAGGCGGTCGCGCTCGGGTGCGTGCTGGCGTTCGAATTTTCCGCGCGCCGCGGGCTGGTTTCGGCGGAGGATGCCGCGCGCGTTGCTCGTCATCTTGCGGCCGCAGGGCTGCCGACCAGGATAAAAGACGTGCAGGGCGGCGCCCCGACTGTCGATCAACTGATGACGTTGATCTCCCAGGACAAGAAAGTGAAGCGCGGCAAGCTCACCTTCATCCTCGTACGAGGTATCGGGCAGGCGTTCGTTGAAAACGACGTCGATGCCGAAGACGTGCGCGCGTTTCTCGGCTGAAAAGCTCGCGGCCTGATGAACGAGAACGTCCTCAATATCCTCCTGGCGATCTTCCTGCTCGCGGCCAACGCGTTCTACGTCGCGGCGGAATTCGCGCTGGTCAAGGCGCGCGGTTATCGCATCAACACGCTGGCGAAGCGAAACCGGTTCGGCGCCAAGCTGACGCAACGGATGCTGGGCAACATCGAGGCCTATCTCGCCTGCTGCCAGCTCGGCATCACCATGGCCTCGCTCGGCCTCGGCTGGGTCGGCGAGCCCACCGTCGCGGCGCTGCTGCATCCGGTGCTGGCGCCATTCGGCATGCCGGAGTCGGCGCTGCATCTCGTCTCGTTCCTGACCGGCTTTTTGCTCTTCTCATCGCTGCACATCGTGATCGGTGAGCAGGTGCCGAAAACTCTGGCGATCCGCAGGCCCGAGCCGGTCTCGCTTGGGTCGCCTATCCGCTGCACGCCTCGTTCATGCTGTTTTATCCGCTCAACTGGCTGCTCAATTCGGCCTCGCGCGCGGTGTTGCGGCTATTCCGCGTCAGCGACGTCGCTCACAAGGAAATCCTCAGCGGTCCCGAACTTGAAAATCTCGTCGAAACCTCGGCGGAGCACGGCGGCATTCAGGAAGGCCAGGCCGAGTACATCCAGAACGTCTTCCGCTTCGGCGAGCTCGAAGTGTCGGACGTGATGGTCCACCGCACCAAGATGATCACCTTGTGCGCGGACGACACGCCGGAAGACATCGTCAATACGGTGATCGCTTCCCCGGTCACGCGGCTGCCGATGTGGCGCGACAAGCCGGAGAACATTATCGGCATTCTTCACGCCAAGGATTTGCTTCGCGCGCTTCATGCCGTGGATGGCGACGCCAGCAAGATCGATATTTCCGCGCTCGCCAGCGCGCCATGGTTCGTGCCGGAAACCCGGCCGGTGTCCGAGCAGCTCAAGGCGTTCCGCCGCCGCAAGACGCCGTTCGCGCTCGTGGTCGACGAATATGGCGAGGTCGAAGGCCTCGTCACGCTCGAGGACATCCTCGAAGAAATCGTCGGCGACATCACCGACGAGCACGATGTCGCCATGCCCGGCGTGCGGCCGCAGTCGGATGGCTCCGTCAATGTCGATGGCGCGGTGCCGATCCGTGACCTCAACCGCGTGATGGACTGGAATCTTCCCGACAAGGAGGCGACCACCATCGCCGGTCTTGTCATTCACGAGGCGCGCTCGATCCCGGAGCCGGGCCAGAGCTTCACGTTCCACGGGTTTCGCTTCCGGGTGCTGCGCCGCGCGCGCAATCGCATCACCGCGCTTCGCATCCAGCCGTTGAAGCGGAAAGAGGAAGCGGCCGGCGAGCTAGGCGCCTTCGCCCGGCGCCGCGGCGTGAATTGCAAGCGCATGCACGCTGCCGGCGAGTTCCGCCGCCAAAGCCGTGTTGATCATGCGATGCCGATCGACCCGGCTCTTCCCTTTGAAGGCATTCGACACGATATAAACGCGATAATGCGTTTGCCCGCCCTCGCGCGATCCTGCGTGTCCAGCGTGTAGATGCGATTCATCAACCACGTTGAGACTTTGCGGCGAAAACGCGGAAGTGAGCTTTTCTGTGATGATGTCGGCTGTACGCATGGCGGTCATTTACGCTTTCACCTTGAAGTCGTCACTGCGCAAAAGCGCATAATGTCCGGTCATGAAATTCGACTCACCATTGTTCGACGGCATCAAGGTCAAGCCCACGAAGGATCGCCGCCTCAAAGCGAGCGGGCCCGAATTGCGAGTGGGTCGGCTGCAAGGAAAAGGGTGCGCACAAGGCGCCCAAAGGGCGCGGCCGCGAGAAGGATTACTGGCACTTCTGCCTCGAGCATGTGCGCGAATACAACGCGTCCTACAATTACTTCGCCGGCATGAGCGACGACGAAGTGCTCGCTTATCAGAAGGACGCGCTCACCGGCCACCGTCCGACCTGGAAGATGGGGACCGGCAAGCGCGGCAAGCCGCGATTTTGACGCGACCGACGGATCCGCTCGGCGTGCTGCACGATATCAACGGCCGCACCAGTTCGCGGCCGGATCCCGATCACAAGCCGCAGCAGCGCATGGTGCGCAATGTCGAGCGCAAGGCGCTGGAGACGCTTGGCCTCGAGGCCAGCGCGACAACCGCGGAAGTGAAAGCGCGCTTCAAGGTGCTGGTGAAGCGCCACCATCCCGATGCCAATGGCGGCGACCGCTCAAGCGAGGACCGCCTGGTCGAGATCATCCAGGCGTACAATTACCTGAAGACCATCGGCTTCGGCTGAGCCTTCGACGCACGGCTGAGCTTGCGACGTGCATTGCTGCCCTTCCGGATTCGGAATGCCGGCCTATCTGATTGAAAAGATTGATAGGAACTTCTGCGGGCCCGGGTTTTATCCGCGCCGGTGCCTCTGCTAGATTGGCGCTGTTTTCCGGCCCTAACGAGTTGTCCCGTATCGGGTTTCGGGGGTTCCGAGGCCACGGAGGAATGATGGCTACTGCAAATACAGAAACGGCACTGCTCCCCGACATGAAAGTGTCGGTCCGGCAGGTGTTCGGCGTCGACAGCGATATGGAAGTCCCGGCCTATTCGGAGCCTGACGAACACGTACCGGAACTCGATCCGGATTATCGCTTCGACCGCACCACCACGCTCGCCATCCTCGCGGGTTTTGCCAAGAACCGCCGCGTCATGGTCACCGGCTATCACGGCACCGGCAAGTCGACCCATATCGAGCAGGTCGCGGCGCGGCTCAACTGGCCCTGCGTGCGCGTCAACCTCGACAGCCACATCAGCCGTATCGATCTGATCGGCAAGGACGCCATCGTCATCAAGGACGGCGCGCAGGTCACGGAATTCCGCGACGGCATTCTGCCGTGGGCGCTCAAGAACAACGTCGCGCTGTGCTTCGACGAATACGATGCCGGCCGCCCGGACGTGATGTTCGTCATCCAGCGCGTGCTGGAAGTTTCCGGCCGTCTGACGCTGCTCGACCAGAACAAGGTGATCAAGCCGCATCCCTCGTTCCGCCTGTTCGCGACCGCCAACACGGTCGGGCTCGGCGATACGTCGGGCCTCTATCACGGCACCCAGCAGATCAACCAGGGCCAGATGGACCGCTGGTCGATCGTCACCACGCTGAACTATCTGCCGCACGACAACGAAGTCGAGATCGTGCTGGCCAAGGCGAAGCACTACCGCAACGAGCAGGGCCGCGACATCGTCGGCAAGATGGTGCGCGTCGCCGACCTCACCCGCAACGCCTTCATGAACGGCGACATCTCGACCGTCATGAGCCCGCGCACGGTGATCACCTGGGCGGAGAATGCCGACATCTTCAACGATATCGGCTTCGCGTTCCGGCTCACCTTCCTCAACAAGTGCGATGAGCTCGAGCGGCCGATCGTGGCCGAGTTCTATCAGCGCTGCTTTGGCGTCGAGCTGCCGGAATCTTCGGTGAACGTGGCGCTGTCGTAAAGGTGGCCATGGCCTCCAACAGCAAACCCAAATCGCCGAGCCGGGAATCGCCGACCGAGCCGTTCAAGCGCGCGGTCTCCGGCTGCATGCGCGCCATTGCGCGCAAGCCCGATCTCGAAATCTCGTTTGCGGCCGAGCGGCCCGGCCTCGCCGGCGGCAAGGCGCGGCTGCCGGAGCCGCCGCGCAAGCTGACCAAAGCGGAAGCCGCGATCGTGCGCGGCCACTCGGATTCGATCGCGCTGCGGCTCGCCTGCCACGATCCGTCGGTCCATCGCCGCCAGCAGCCTGGCGGCCAGCAGGCTCGCGCCGTGTTCGAGGCGATCGAGCAGGCGCGCGTCGAAGCGATCGGCGCGCGCCGCATGGAGGGCGTCGCCGGCAACATCACGGCCATGCTCGACGACCGCTATCACCGCGGCAAATTCGATCAGGTCAGCGCACGCGCCGATGCGCCGATCGAGGATGCGCTGGCGATGCTGGTGCGCGAAAAGCTCACCGGCCTGGCGCCGCCGCCGGCGGCGAAAAAGCTTGTCGATCTGTGGCGGCCGCTGATCGAGGACCGCGCCGGCCGCGATCTCGACCGGCTGGAAGACCTGATCGAGGACCAGCGCCAATTCGGCGACGCGGTTCACGACATGCTCGACGCGCTCGACATGGGCGACGACCGCATCGTCCGACAGCGAGGACGAGGACGAAGGCGACGACGACAAGAAGCAGCAGGATCAGGGCGAGGAAGGCGACGCGAGCGAGAGCGACGAGTCGCAGAAGATGAGCGCCGAAGAGGCGATGTCGAGCCGAGGACATGCCGGATTCGGCGGCCGAAGCGACCGATGCGCAGTCCGCCGACATGGCCGAAGACGCCGACATGGGCGACAGCGAAGCGCCCGGCGAGCCGCAGCGCCCGCGCCATTTCGGCAAGAACGAGCCGCGCGGACCCGACTATCGCGCCTTCACCAATCGTTTCGACGAGACCATCGCCGCCGAGGACCTCTGCGAGCCGGAAGAGCTCGACCGCCTGCGCGGCTATCTCGACAAGCAGCTCTCACATCTTCAGGGCGTCGTGGCGCGGCTCGCCAACCGGCTGCAGCGCCGGCTGATGGCGCAGCAGAACCGCTCCTGGGAGTTCGACCTCGAAGAGGGCCAGCTCGATCCGTCGCGGCTGCCGCGCATCATCATCGATCCGTTCCACCCGCTGTCGTTCAAGCAGGAAAAGGACATGAAATTCCGCGACACCGTGGTGACGCTGCTGCTCGACAATTCGGGCTCGATGCGCGGCCGGCCGATCACGGTGGCGGCGACCTGCGCCGACATTCTCGCGCGCACGCTCGAGCGCTGCGGCGTCAAGGTCGAGATTCTCGGCTTCACGACGCGCGCCTGGAAGGGCGGGCAGTCGCGCGAGCAATGGCTCACCGCCGGCAAGCCCGCCAATCCGGGCCGGCTCAACGATCTGCGCCATATCATCTACAAGTCGGCCGACGCGCCGTGGCGGCGCGCGCGCAAGAATCTCGGCCTGATGATGCGCGAAGGCCTGCTCAAGGAAAACATCGACGGCGAGGCGCTCGATTGGGCGCACAAGCGGCTGCTTGGGCGCACCGAGCAGCGCAAGATCCTGATGATGATCTCGGACGGCGCGCCGGTCGACGACTCCACGCTGTCGGTCAATCCCGGCAATTATCTCGAGCGGCATCTGCGCTACATCATCGAGGAAATCGAAACGCGCTCGCCGGTCGAGCTGATCGCGATCGGCATCGGCCATGATGTCACGCGCTATTACCGCCGCGCCGTCACCATCGTGGATGCCGAGGAGCTTGGCGGCGCAATGACCGACAAGCTCGCCGAGCTGTTCGAAGAACACGCGCAAGCCGACCGCGCCGCATCGCGCCGTCGCGTGGCGTGAGCATGCGCCAAGCCTGGTCGCGGTGGCTCTGGTCCGCCGCCTTTATCGCCGCATTGATCGTGGCTGCGGCGGCAATCGCGCAAACTGCCGACCAGGCCGCGCAAGATCACGGTTACCGCCAGTCCGCTTGCGTCGTTCGATAATCGCGAGCCGACCCGCACCCGCTTCGGCTCGCTGGAATTTCGCGGCGGTCTGCAGCTGACCTCGACCGAGAAACTGTTCGGCGGCCTTTCCGGTCTGCTGATCGCCCGCGATGGAGCAAGCTTCGTCGCCATCAGCGACCGCGGCCAGTGGTTTCGCGGCAAACTGACCTATCGCGACGGCCGTCTCGCTGCGCTCACCGACGTCGAGACCGCCCCCATGCGCCGGGCCCGATGGCGCGGCGTATTCGTCGCGCGGCCGCTTCGACAGCGAGGCGCTGACCGAGCATGCCGGCAAGTATTGTGTCGGGGTCGAGCGGCAGAATGAGATCGTCTGCTTCGACTACGCCAAGCAGGGCCTGCTGGCCCGCGGCCAGACCATTCCCGTGCCGGCCGTCGTAAAGACATTCCCGAACAATCAGGGCCTCGAAGCGCTGGTCGGCGTGCCCGCCGGCCAGGAGCTTGCCGGCGCGTTGATCGCGATCTCCGAGCGAAGTCTCGATAGCGAGGGAAATATCGTTGCGGTGATGATCGACGGGCCGCGTCCCGGCTCGTTCAGCGTCAAGCGCACCGAGAATTACGACGTCAGCGATGTGGCGCTACTGCCGAACGGCGACCTGCTTTTGCTGGAGCGGCATTTTTCACTGCTGCGCGGGATCAGCGTGCGCATCCGCCGCCTCCTGCAACGGGACATCCGGCCGGGCGCCGTTGTCGATGGTGCGATCCTGATCGAAGCCGATCTCGGCTATCAGCTCGACAACATGGAGGGCATCGGCGTGCATCGCTCGCCGACGGGCGAGACGATCATCACGCTGGTGTCGGACGACAATTTCTCGGTACTCCAGCGCACGCTGCTGTTGCAGTTCGCGCTGGTGGAGTGATCAGGCGCTCTTCTGCTTCTTCGCGATCGCGCGCTTCATGTCGAGCAGCTTCGGCGCCAGCTGGTCGTCCTTGGCCTTGAGCAGGAAGGCATCGAGGCCGCCGCGATGATCGATGGTGCGAAGCGCATTGGCAGAGACGCGCGCCCGCACCGAGCGGCCGAGCGCGTCGGACGTCAGCGTGACGCTGCGCAGGTTCGGGAAGAACCGCCGCTTGGTCTTGATGTTCGAGTGGCTCACTTTGTGGCCCACCTGAGCCTTCTTGCCGGTCAGGTCACAACGAAACGACATAGCCAAATCCTCGAAATTCAACGCGCCGCCCCTGCGGCCCAGCGTTCGGTTTATCCGGAAGACGGCGACGTATAGGGGAAGGGCGGTTGCGGCGTCAAGCCGCGCTGGATAAACGCGAGCGGGACGATCCGATCCAAACATCACAGAATCGGCGTATTTTCGGAGGGAAAAGCACGAAAGCCTGCGGATACATCGCCGCCGAGACCTTGTCTGGCGGCCGATGTCTGCGGATAGTCTGCCGATTCAAGAAGGATCAACGCCGGTGCTATCGATACGTCGCTGCGTGCGGCCCGGAGCGCTGGCGCTCGTCGCCGGCGGCCTGTGTCTTGCCGCCGCGACCCCGGCCTCCGCGCAGGCCAAGCTCGACGCGCAGTACAAGGCGACGCTGGCCGGGCTTCCGATCGGCGAGGGCACCTGGATCGTCGACATCGGCGAGAAAGAGTACACCGCCGCCGTCAGCGGCATGACCACCGGCCTGCTCAAGATCATCAGCGGCGGCAAAGGCACCGGCTCGGTGCACGGCGCAGTGGCGGGCGGACAGTTCGCCCCGGCCAACTACGCCGCAACCATCAACACCCACAAGAAGACCGAGGAGATCCGCGTCAGCCTCAACGGCGGCAAGGTCAAGGAATACAAGATCGAGCCGCCGCAGGAGCCGAGCGACGAGCGCGTCCCGATCACCGAGGCGCACCGCCAGGGCGTGACCGACCCGATGACCGGCGCGCTGGCGCGCATTCCGGGCACCGGCGACGTGCGGGTGGCGGAGGCCTGCCAGCGCAAGCTCGCCGTGTTCGACGGCCGCATGCGCTACGACCTGCAGCTTGCCTTCAAGCGCATGGACAATGTGCAGGCGAAAAAGGGCTACAGCGGTCCGGTCGTCGTCTGTTCGATCTACTTCACGCCGATCGCCGGTCACATGCCGGACCGCTACGCGATCAAATATCTGGCCAAGGCGCGTGACGCCGAAGTGTGGCTGGCGCCGGTCGCCGGCACGCGGGTGATGGCGCCGTACCGGATCCAGATGGAAACGCCGCTGGGCATGGGCATCGTCGAAGCCACGCAATTCGTCTCGACCGCAAGTACGCCGGGCAGCAAGTCGGCCAAGACGCAGTAGCTGAGTCGCGCTGCGCTGCGCGCGGCGAGGCTTGACTCCGCTCACACTGACCCGATCCGGCGTTGCGATTAACGAATTTGGGCCCTAAATCTCCAAGTGAATCGAGATGGCGACACCCGATGTAGTAGGGCGGTGGAACTCGCTTCTAGATATCGCCGTGAACGAATCCACATTCGGCGGGAGTCAGCTGATTCGGGCGCGATTCGTTCCAAACTCGTTCTGAAACTTAATCGCCAGGCAGCGAAAGCGGGCGAAAACGCTCGTAAGTGTTACGTTGTGATACAGAAATTTGGCCGCGCCGCTGAGCGCGCGGCCGGTCCGGACGCGTAATGGTCTCCATCACATCCCCTTCGACCTCGAACGCCGCCCAAAAGGCGCGCGGCGCCGGCGTCACCGCCGTGCTGGGGCCGACCAATACCGGCAAGACCTTCCTCGCCATCGAGCGCATGGTCGCGCATTCGAGCGGGGTGATCGGCCTGCCGCTGCGGCTGCTCGCGCGCGAGGTCTACAACAAGGTGGTCGACAAGGTCGGGGTCGAGGCCGTCGCCCTGATCACCGGCGAAGAGAAGATCAAGCCGCCCAATCCGCGCTTCTGGGTCTCGACCGTCGAGGCCATGCCGCGCGACCTCGACGTCGCCTTCATGGCGATCGACGAGATCCAGCTTGGCGACGGATTTCGAGCGCGGCCATGTCTTCACCGACCGCCTGCTCAATGCCCGGGCCCGCGAGGAAACGCTGGTGCTCGGCGCCGCCACCATGCGGCCGATGGTCGAAAAGCTCCTGCCCGGCGCCAATATCGTCGGCCGGCCGCGGCTCTCCCAGCTCACTTACGCCGGGGAGAAGAAGCTCACCCGGCTGCCGCGCCGCTCGGCCATCGTCGCCTTCTCGGCCGACGAGGTTTACGCCATCGCCGAATTGATCCGCCGCCAGCGCGGCGGCGCTGCCGTCGTTTTGGGCGCGCTGTCGCCGCGCACGCGCAATGCGCAGGTCGCGCTCTACCAGTCCGGCGATGTCGACTACCTGGTCGCGACCGACGCGATCGGCATGGGGCTCAATCTCGATGTCGATCACGTCGCCTTTGCCGCCGACCGCAAATTCGACGGCTACCAATTCCGCAAGCTGACCCCCGGCGAGCTCGCGCAGATTGCCGGCCGCGCCGGCCGCGCCACCCGTGACGGCACGTTCGGTACGACCGGGCGCTGCGATCCGTTCGAGCCGGAACTTGTGCGTGCACTGGAAAGCCACGTGTTCGAGCCGGTGCGCATGCTGCAATGGCGAAACAGCAAGCTCGACTTCGCCTCGATCGGCGCCTTGCAGGCTTCGCTTGCCATGACGCCGCGCGAGCCGGGACTGACCCGCGCGCCGATCGCCGAAGACATTCAGGTGCTCGAGCACGCCGCGCGCGATCCGGACGTGCGGCGACATGGCGAAAGACCGCAAGGCGGTGGAGCGGCTCTGGGACGTCTGCCAGGTGCCGGATTACCGCAAGATCGCGCCGGCCACGCACGCCGAACTGGCGGTGACCCTCTATGGTTTCCTGATGCGGGAGGGTAGTATTCCGGCCGATTGGTTCGCTCGTCAGGTGGCTCATGCCGACCGAACCGACGGCGACATCGATACCCTCTCGAACCGGATTGCGCATGTACGGACCTGGACGTTTGCGGCCAATCGGCCGGATTGGCTCGCCGATCCGGAGCATTGGCAGGGCGTCGCGCGCGCCGTTGAGGACAGGTTGTCCGACGCCCTCCATGAAAGATTGTCGGAGCGCTTCATAGATCGCCGGACCAGCGTGTTGATGCGGCGTTTGCGTGAGAACACAGTATTGGAAACTGAAATCGGAAAATCGGGTGAGGTGACGGTCGAGGGGCATGTGATCGGCCGTCTCGACGGCTTCATGTTCGCGCCCGATGCGTCGGGTGCCGGCTCGGAAGCCAAAGCGCTCAACGCTGCCGCGCAAAAGGCGCTGGCGAGCGAGATCGAGGCGCGCGCCACCCGGCTCTCGCAAGCCAATACCGACCAGATCGTGCTCGCCAATGACGGCGTGCTGCGCTGGATGGGCGACGTGGTCGGCAAGCTCGTTGCCGGTGACGAGGTGCTGCGTCCGCGCCTGCGCATCGTCGCCGATGATCATCTGACCGGGCCGGCGCGCGAGCTGGTGCAGACCCGGCTCGACCTCTGGCTCAAGACCTACATCGAGAAGCAGCTCGCGCCGTTGTTCTCGCTCTCTGCCGCCGAGGACATCACCGGCATGGCGCGCGGCGTCGCCTTCCAGCTCGTCGAGTCGCTCGGCGTGCTCGAGCGCCAGCGCGTCTCGGAAGAGGTGAAGGGCCTTGACCAGGCGGCGCGCGCCACGCTTCGCAAATACGGCGTGCGCTTCGGCGCCTATCACATTTATCTGCCGTTGCTGCTCAAGCCGGCGCCGCGCGCGCTGGCGACGCAGCTTTGGGCGCTCAAGAATGAACCCAATGCAACGGGCGTCGACGATCTGCTGCACCTCGCGGCGAGCGGGCGCACGTCGATTCCGGTGAACAAGGAGACGCCGAAGACGCTCTATCGCACAGCCGGATATCGGGTGACCGGCGAGCGGGCGGTGCGCGTCGACATTCTTGAACGGCTCGCCGACCTCATTCGTCCCGCGCTGATGTGGCGTGAAGGTACGACGCCGAAGCCGGCCGGCGCTTTTGACGGCCGCAGCTTCACGGTGACCGGCGCGATGACCTCGCTCACCGGCGCATCGGGCGAAGACTTTGCATCGATCCTGCGCTCGCTCGGCTATCGCATGGATCGCAAGCCCAAGCCGCCGGAGGCGGCAAACGAAACAAAGCCGCCGGAGGCGGCAAGCGAAACAAAGCCGCCGGAGGCGGCAGCTGCGGCAAACCCCGCGCAGACGGAGGCACCGGTTACGGAAGTCACCGCGCCGGAGGCTGCCGCATCGCCCGAGCCGGAATCGCAACAGCCCGCCGAAGCGCCGCACGCCGCGCACCCGGTCGAGGCCGCACCGGCGCGTGACGTTCTTCGCGTCGCGAGCTCGCGTGCTCTTCTGCCGCAAACCGATTTCTTCCCGGCCGGCATTGCGCCGGTCGTGCCGTCCGCCGAGGTGCCAGCGGGGCAGCCGCCGATCGTTGCCGAACCGCCGGCCGTGATCGCGGAGGCAACCGCGCCGGTTGTTGCCGAAGCTGCGCCGGCTGAAGCGGGTTCAACGCCAGCCACTCCGGCCGAACCGGAGATGATCGAAGTCTGGCGTCCGGCCGGCCGCTCCGATCAGCGCAAGCCGCAGCACAGGCAGCGCCGTCCGCAGCGCGATGCGCGCCCCGCGCCGGCCGCTGAGGGCGCCCCGGCCGAACAAGCCGCGCAACCGGCGGCCGAAACACCGGCAGAGCAAAAGGACGAGGGCAAGCCGCATCGGGGACCGCGCCGCGATTTCGGCGAGAAGCGCGCCGACGGGCAGGACCGCCGTGACCGCCAGCAACGGCAGGAGCGCGACGGCAAGCGTGACAACCGCAAAGACCGCGGCGACCGCCCGCCTCGCAAGGATCGCGGCTCGCCGGTCGATCGCGCCGAACGCGAGCGGTATTTCGCCAAGCCCGGCATGCGCCCGAGCAAAGAGCCGGATCCGAACTCGCCCTTCGCGAAGCTGGCCGCGCTCAAGCAGCAGCTTGAGGACAATGCCAAGCGCTGAGCGGCTTTCAGCTCCAGAACGTCAGCGTATCGACAAATGGCTGTGGCATGCGCGGATGGTGCGCACCCGTTCGGCGGCGGCCGCTTTGACGGAAGCCGGCCATGTCCGCGTCAATGGAACCCGGGTGGTCGCCCCAGGCCATTTGTTACGGCGGGGCGATGTTGTGACCCTGGCGCTGGATCGCTCGGTGCGCTTGCTGCGGGTCGACGGCTTCTGCGAGCGTCGCGGTGACGCGTCTGCGGCACGGCGCCTCTATCGCCCTCGAAGCCGAGAACATGCCTAGCAGGCAGCAGGGGGGCCTGCGCGGCGCGCGACTTGCCGCCTATATTACGCTGGGGTAGGGACCGGCCAAACGCTATGACCTACGTCGTCACCGAAAACTGCATTAAGTGCAAATACCTGGACTGCGTGGAGGTGTGTCCGGTCGACTGCTTCTACGAAGGCGACAACATGCTCGTCATCCATCCGGACGAGTGCATCGACTGCGGCGTGTGCGAGCCGGAATGTCCGGCCGAGGCGATCAAGCCCGATACCGAGCCGGGCCTCGAGCAATGGCTCCAGCTCAATGCCGAATTCTCCAAAACCTGGCCGAATATCACCGTCAAAAAGGACCCGCCGCCGGACGGCAAGGAGTGGGACGGCGTGCCGGATAAGTACAAGAAGTTCTTTTCGCCCGACCCAGGGAAGCGGAGATTAACGCGACGAGCCGGTAAGGGCTTTGGCCGGTCAGGACAAAGCGCCTAAAGTTCCGCCGGCGCGTTAACCCATCACGAAAAATTTCTCTGGACGAATTGCGGAATTGGCCACGTTGCCGCCGATAACGCTTTGATTTACCGGCCTAAACCATTGATTTTTGCAGAAAATGTGATATATTGCTGTGAAATCGATGAAAACGCACCGCCATCCATAGCGCTCCCGTTCGGGAGCCTATTTTTTCGGGCGGTACCTCTTAGAGGACGTGGCGGTTCCACGGAACACAGCAGTGGCAGGTAAAGTGCGTCAAAAGACCAAGAAGGGTTCCAGCGTCAGCGCAGGGGCCAAGAAATCCGCTGCGGTGCGGCGGACCTCGCAGACCTCGCGCGGCAATGCGCGTGGGGCCCCCGCAGCCAAAGCCCCCGTAGCCAAAAAGGCTCCGGTTGAAGGAGCAATGCCCGTAATGCAGGCCAAGAAGACTACCCAACGACAAGGCTTCAAAGTCAACGAATTCATCGTCTATCCCGCTCACGGCGTGGGCCAGATTCTGGCCATCGAGGAGCAGGAGGTTGCCGGCGCGAAGCTCGAGCTTTTCGTCATCAACTTCATCAAGGACAAGATGACGCTTCGGGTGCCGACCGCGAAGATCGTGTCTGTCGGGATGCGCAAGCTCGCCGAGCCGGCAATGGTCAAGCGTGCGCTCGAGACCCTGAAGGGCCGTGCGCGGATCAAGCGGACCATGTGGTCGCGCCGGGCGCAGGAATACGAAGCCAAGATCAATTCGGGCGACATCGTCGCGATCGCCGAGGTCGTGCGCGACCTCTTCCGCTCCGACACGCAGCCCGAGCAGTCCTACTCCGAGCGGCAGCTCTATGAAGCCGCGCTCGACCGGCTCGCGCGCGAAATCGCCGCGGTGCAAAAGCTGACCGAGACCGAGGCGATCAAGGAGATCGAGGCGTCGCTCGCCAAGGGCCCTCGTCGCGGTCCCAAGCCCGCCGAAGCGGCGCCGGCTGAGACCGGCAACGACGACGCGGTCGAGGAAGAGGCGGCGTAAGCAGCCCTCACAACGAAGAAACGAAAGCCCGGCAGCGATGCCGGGCTTTTTGTTTTTGCGCGCTCGCCCACCCGGCGTGGGTTCCGGAATGCCGGGTTACACGATTTTTACAGTCTGAAATCCGCTAGGCGAAGGCCCGGCGGCGGGTATAGCCTGTTGCCAATAACAAGAACGCCAACAGGTTCGAACAGGGAGGACGTCTTCAATGGCTACTCGTACGACTCGCCGTGCCGTCTTGAAGAATGCGGCTCTGGCGACAACTGCTGTGCTCGCGGCACCCTATGTGCGGGGCGCTCACGCTGCCGGCACAATCACGATGGGCTGCTGGGACCATTGGGTGCCCGGCGCCAACAACACCCTCACCAAGATCTGCAATGAGTGGGGCGAGAAGAACAAGGTCGAGATCAAGATCGACTACATCACCTCGCAGGGCGAGAAGGACAAGCTCACCGCCGCCGCCGAAGCGCAAGCCGGCACCGGCCACGACATCATGTCCCATCGCGACTGGAATATCCGCATTCACCAGCGCGTGCTCGAGCCGCTCAACAACATCGTTGAGGAGATGATCAAGAAGTACGGCCCGATCAGCCCGGTGGCCGAATATCTCGCGAAGAACAAAGGCACCTGGTACGGCATCCCGACCACGGTCGGCAGCCAGGTGAAGCCGTGTCAGTCGCGCTTCGATCTGTTCAAGGAGCACGCCGGCATCGATCTGCAGGCCATGTTCCCGGCCGATGAATCGAAATGGGACAAGGCGCAGACCGACAAGTGGACCTTGGACGCCTATCTCGAGGCCGCGCAGAAGCTGCACAAGGCGGGCTTCCCGGTCGGCATTCCGATGGGCCAGACCAGCGACGCGGTCGACACCGTCGGCGCCATCTTCAATGCGTTCGGCGTCGTGATGATCGACGAGAAGGACAACATCAAGGTCAACTCGAACGAGACCCGCGTCGCGCTCGAATACATGAAGAAGCTGATGGCGGTGAATCCGCCGGAGGTTTACGCGTGGGATGACGCCGGCAACAATCGCTGGATGATCTCGGGCAAAGGCTCGAGCATCATGAACCCGCCGTCGTCATGGGCGGTCGCCAAGCGCGACAATCCGACGGTGGCCGAGAAGATCTGGCATCACCCGATGCCGAAAGGCCCGAAGGGCCGCTTCGTCGGCCAGTTGCCGCAGTTCTACGGCGTGTGGTCGTTCTCGAAGAACAAGTCGGCCGCCAAGGACCTGCTGCTGCACATCTCGCAGAAGGAACAGGTCGCGCAGCTTGTCGAGGCGTCGGTCGGCTACGACCTGCCGTCGTTCAAGAGCATGTACGACCTGCCGACCTGGAAGACGGTCGGCCCGCCGCCCGGCGTCTCCTACGGCTATCCGCCGCGCGGCGACGAGCAGACCTCGATGTTCGGGCATCCCGCCCGCGCCGAAGTTGGCGCCCAGATGTACAATCAGGCGATCAACACGGTGATGGTGGCGAAGGTCACGCAGGGCAACGAGAAGCTCGACGACGTCATCAAGTGGGCCGAGAAAGAGCTCGAAGGCACGCTGCGCGCCTAAAGCGCGTTCGCTCACTGAAAGTCGGACCCGCCGGCCTCACATAGCCGGCGGGTCCAGTTTCCGGCATCCGAATGTAACGAGGCGGAATGGCCGATACCGTACAATCCTCCTGGGTGCCCGTACCCGACACGGCCGCGCCGCCGGTCAAGAAAACGGGCCTGCACAAGTTCTTGCGGCGCCGCTCCACCACCGCATTCCTGATGTGCTTGCCGCTGATCGCGGTGATCGTCGGCCTCGTCGTCTATCCGGCCTTCTATTCGATCTATCTGTCCATGCTGAACAAGGCGCAGACGCGCTTTATCGGCCTGGGCAATTTCACCTGGCTGCTGTCCCGCGACGTGTTCTGGATGGTGGTGTGGCAGTCGGCGATCTTCGCGCTGTCGGCCGTGTTCTTCAAAGCGCTGATCGGCCTCATCACCGCGCACCTGATCAACAACCTGCCGACCAAAGGCCAGCGCAAATGGCGCGGCATGCTGCTGGTGCCGTGGGTCATTCCGCTGGCGCTCTCGACGCTCGGCTGGTGGTGGATGTTCGATCCGACCCACTCGGCCTTCAACTGGCTGCTCAAGGCGCTCGGCTTCAAGGAGATCGCCTGGCTCAGCGAGCCTTACTGGGCGCGCTTCTCCGTGATCCTGGTCAATGTCTGGTACGGCGCGCCGTTCTTCCTGATCATGTATCTGGCGGCGCTCAAATCGGTGCCGGAGCAGCTCTACGAAGCGGCGTCGATCGACGGCGCCAATGCCTGGCAGAAGTTCATCCACATCACGCTGCCGATGATGCGCAACATCATCGCCATCACCGTGCTGTTCTCGCTGATCGTGACCTTCGCCAACTTCGACATCGTGCAGATCATGACCGCGGGCGGACCGCGCAACATGACGCATGTGTTCGCGACCTATTCGTTCCTGACCGGCATCCGCTCCGGCGACCTGCCGCTCGGCTCGGCGGTGTCGCTTGTTCATGCTGCCGATCCTTGCGGTGTCGGCGATCTTCATCCTGCGCGGCGTGCGCAAGCGGGGGAGGGAGATCGGATGACCTCGACTTCGGTTGCCGCGCCGGCCCCGCGCGGCTTTTCGGTCAGATCGAGCCTGAAGCGCAACCGGCGCTGGGCGCTGATCACGTCCTACGTGTTCCTGATCATCTTCGCGATCCTCTTCCTGCTGCCGCCCTATTACATGATCGTGACGGCGCTCAAGAGCGATGCCGAAGTCGCGCACATGACCGCCAATCCGTGGATCATCGCCAACGGCATCACGCTCGATCAGTTCAGGCTGCTGTTCCGGGAGACCGACTTCCTGATCTTCTTCAAGAACACGGTGATCGTGACGGTCTGCGTCGTCATCATCACCATGGTGATCAGCGTGCTGGCGGCGTTCTCGCTCGGCCGCATGCGGTTCTGGGGCTCGGGCATCCTCGCCACCGGCATCTTCCTGACTTACCTGGTGCCGGACACGCTGCTGTTCATCCCGCTGTTCCAGATCGTCAAGTCGATCGGCCTGCTCAATTCGTATTGGGGCATGGTGCTGGTCTATCCGACGCTCACCGTGCCGTTCTGCACCTGGATCATGATCGGCTACTTCCAGTCGATCCCGAAAGAGCTCGACGAGGCGGCGCTGATCGACGGCGCCGGCCAGATGCAGATGCTGTTCAAGATCTTCATCCCGGTGGCGCTGCCCGGCATCATCGCGGCGACGATCTTCGCCTTCACGGTGTCATGGGCGGCGTTCGTCTATCCGATGACGTTTCTCTATTCGGCCGACCAGCAGGTGCTCACCGTCGGCACCGTCACCAGCCTGATCAAGGCCGACGTCTACAAATGGGGAATGCTGATGGCCGGCGCGCTGGTCGCTGCCGCGCCGCCGCTCGTCATCTACGCGTTCCTGATGGACTACTACATCGCCGGCCTGACCGCCGGCGCGACCAAGGGTTAAGTCAATGGCGGAAGTTACGTTGCGTAACGTGCAAAAGCGCTATGACGACGTGCTCGCCGTCGACAATGTCAGCCTCGACATTCCCAACCACGAATTCGTCGTGCTGGTCGGCCCGTCCGGCTGCGGCAAGTCCACCACGCTGCGGATGATCGCCGGCCTGGAAGAAATCACCGAGGGCGAGATTTCGATCGGCGGGGAGGTGGTCAACGACCTGCCGCCCAAGGACCGCGACATCGCGATGGTGTTCCAGAACTACGCGCTCTATCCGCACATGACCGTCGCGGAGAACATGTCGTTCGGGCTGAAGCTGCGGAAATTCCCCAAGGCCGAGATCAAGGCGCGGGTCGATAATGCCGCGCGCATCCTCGACATCACCGAGCTGCTGGCACGCCGTCCCAAGCAGCTGTCCGGCGGCCAGCGCCAGCGCGTCGCGATGGGCCGCGCCATCGTGCGCAATCCCAAGGTGTTCCTGTTCGACGAGCCGCTCTCCAATCTCGACGCCAAGCTGCGCGTGCAGATGCGCACCGAGATCAAGCGCGTGCATCAGAAGGTGAAGACCACCACGGTTTACGTCACCCACGACCAGGTCGAGGCCATGACGCTGGCGGATCGCGTGGTCGTCATGAATGGCGGCAAGATCGAGCAGATCGGCGCGCCGAACGAGCTCTACCACAATCCGAAGACGCGCTTTGTCGCCGGGTTCATCGGCTCGCCGGCGATGAATTTCATGCCGGCAAAGCTCGAGGCCAACGGCAGCGGCCTCAAGCTGCGCCTGTCGGACGCGCTGGCGTTCCCCGTGCCGGAAAGCCGGGCGGCGCGGTATCGCGGGCTGATCGGCAAGGATGTTCTGTTCGGCCTGCGCCCCGAGCACATCACCGAGACCCGCGGCCACAACGGCGGCGGCCACGGCCACGACTTCACCGTCACGCTCGATGTTGTCGAGCCGATGGGGATGGAGACGATGGTGTTTTTCAAGATCAACGGCAGCGAGGTGTGCGGCCGCGTCGAGCCATCAGCCGCGCGCGGCGCGGGCGAGAACATGACGCTGCGCGCCAATCTCGATCATATGCACCTGATCGATCCGGCGACCAATCTCGTCGTCTGAAGCTTCTAGAACAGCGACCAGCCGAACAGGCCGCGGCGCGGACGCGCCGTCTCGTCGTTATCAGGCGCTTGCGCAAAAGCCGTGCGAGCCGCACGTGACGGGCGCTCCCGCGCCTCGCGGACGCGCTCGCTCTTTGCCGGCTTGGCGTTGATCGCGGCAAGCATCGTCGCACTGACGATCTCTTCGCGCTTGAGCCGCGCCAGCGGAATCTGCTTCTGCTGATGAGCGAGCGTCCGCGACGAGGTGATGTCGTATTTCGGCAGCTGCGGATTGGGATATTCGGTCGGGCCGCTGGCCCAAAGCACCGGCGTCACCAGCAGCGCCAGTCCAGTGACCATCACTCCGGCATAGACGAGAACGGACAGTCCAAGTCCTTCATCGCGACGATTGATCATGAATCCCTCCCGTCGCTTGCCTGCTCAGGCCGCTTCCCACTGACGCTGGGCGTCAGCGCAGTCCTTGTTGAGGTGGACGTGCTCGTCGATGTGATCGACCCACGCCAGCGGAATGTTGTGGTGCTTGCCGTCCGGAGAATCGTTTTTCGTCAGCTTGATGGCGTCCTGGCCCTTGAGCGAGTCGACTGTGCCGACGTGCTTGCCGTCCGCGCCGATGACTTCCATGTGTTCTTTGATTTGACCGGCGTTTGCCATCGCACTCTCCTTCGAACCTGCTGCAACGCACTAACGACCGGCCGGGATTGTTGTTCCGGCCGGTCGACTAAAGGACGAGCGTTAGATCTCAATCCCCGGCAGCGGAATCGCGGTGAATTGCGTGCGCTTCGGCACGATCATGTGCCAGGAACCGTTCGCGGTGCCCGCAATCACTTCGATTTCGAGAATTTTGTACGAGCCTTTGCCGTTGCGCACTTCGCCATGATCCTTGCCGGCGCGGAACGCGACCGTGGCCATGCCGCAGGCGAGCGGATTTTCTTTCTCGCGATTGACCGTCTGCACCGCGCCGCCGGCGTCTTTGCTGGCCATCAGGTTCACGAAACGCTGCACTTCCTCGTGCGTGTCGCAGATCACGCCGGAGCCGATGTGCACCTTGTCGCGGTCGAGCGAAAAATCGCCGGACAACAGCGGGCGCGCCGAGAAGCAGCAGTGCGAGCGGTACAATTCCCAAAACCTTTTTCATCTGGACGGTCTCCTTCGATGATCGAACGAAGGTTCCGCGGCTACGTTGCATCACAGCGCTGTGACGGCTACTCACGATAATTTTTCCGGAACTCGGGAACCGCGACTTTTCGAAGCGCAGCGCGAATCTCGGAACGCGCCCGCTGGGTTCGCGTTAGCCCGAAGCGAAACTCACCAACCGGAGGTGGCTAATGTCTGTTTACGATCCCAATCCAAATACGCCACGGAGCACCGGCGGGAACGGCGGCTGGATCGCCGGCGCCGTTGTGATCATTTTGATTATTGTTGGACTGTTCTACTGGGGCGGCACGACCGATACCGCTTCGAACATGAACAATACGCCGACGGCGACCAGCCCGGCGCCGCGTACGACCACAGGGTCGGGCGCGACCGGCCCGACCGATGGCGGCCCCGCCGAGCCAGGCGGCTCCGCCGGCTTCGACCCCGGCTCCCGCAAGTCCGCCAGCCAATCGGTAACGCACACGGCTGGTCGTTGAGTAGGCGCGCTCCGGCTTCAAGCCGGGGCGCGCTTTTCTTATGTGAGGCCGGCCAGGTAAAGCGCCACGCCGATCGCCGACGACACGGCCAGTACCGGCAGCATTCCGGCCTTGAACCGGAAGATCGCGATCATCGCGGCGAGCGAAAGCACAAGGGCGTAGGGATCGACGCTCGCCGGCACCGGTGCGTCGAAGCTCAGGCCGTAGGCCCGGACGTGCACCACCTCGCGAAACACGACGTGGATCGCGAACCAGACCGTCAGGTTGAGGATGACGCCGACCACCGCGGCTGTGATCGCCGACAGCGCGCCATTGAGCGCCTTGTTGCCGCGCAGGTGCTCGATGAACGGCGCGCCGACGAAAATCCACAGGAAGCACGGCGCAAACGTCACCCAGGTCGCCAGCAGCCCGCCGAGCGTGCCGGCCAGCATCGGATGCAGCGCGCCGGGATCGCGGAACGCGGCCATGAAGCCCACGAACTGCAGCACCATGATCAGCGGGCCTGGCGTCGTCTCCGCCATGCCGAGCCCGTCCAGCATCTCGCCGGCGCTGAGCCACTGGTAGTGCTGCACCGCCTGTCTGCGCGACGTAGGCGAGCACGGCATAGGCGCCGCCGAACGTCACCACCGCCATTTCGCTGAAGAAGATCGCGATCTCGCTGAACACATTGCCGCGGCCTTTCGCCAGCACGATCGCGGCGACCGGGATCAGCCACAGACCGAGCCAAATGACAGCGTGCGTGAGCGTGTGCGTCCAATTGAGCCGCGCGTGTGGCGGCACATACGTGCCGAGCAGGCTGTCGTCTTTCGCGTCCGCTTTGCCGCTGCCATGCCCGCCGGTCTGGAACACGGTGAAGCCGGCTTTGGTGCCGACGTAACCGATCAGGCCGGCGGCGACGATGATGAGCGGAAAGGGAATGGCGAAGAAGAAAATACCGACGAACGCCGCTGCGGCGAGCGCAAGCATCACATTGTTCTTGAGCGCGCGCTTGCCGATCCGCACCACGGCTTCGAGCACGATCGCCAGCACGGCGGCCTTCAGTCCGAAGAACAATGCCGCCACGACCGGCACTTTGCCGAACGCGGCGTAGATGTAGCTCAGCGCCATGATCGCGACGATGCCGGGCAGGATGAACAAGCCGCCGGCGATCAGGCCGCCGCGCGTCTTGTGCATCAGCCATCCGACATAGGTGGCGAGTTGTTGCGCCTCCGGTCCCGGCAGCAGCATGCAGTAATTGAGCGCGTGCAGGAATCGCGCGTCGGAGATCCACTTTTTCTCTTCGACCAGGATGCGGTGCATCACCGCGATCTGGCCGGCCGGGCCGCCGAACGACAGCGCGGCGACCCGCGCCCAGACTTTGACGGCGTCGCGCAAGGCGACGCCGTGGCTGTGTTGTTCGGTGCATGCTCACGATTTCTTCTTCGGTGCGGAGTGCCAGTTGTGGGTCTCTTCGGTGGCGTCCCGGCACCAGCGATAGAGCGCGTCGTAGATCAGCATGCCGGCCTCGAGTTGCTCAAGATCGTCGGCGTACATGCGGGAAAGACCGAGCGAAACTGCGAGCAGTCCAGCCGCCTCTGGCGCCAGATCCATCCGCGAGGTGTCGGCGCCGCGCACGATCTTCGCCAGATGCGCCAACGGCCCGCTCATCAGGCCGAACTCGTCCAGCATGACGTCGAAGGTGCATTTCTCGCCGCGATGGCTCCAGAACACGTTCTCGACGTCGTACGGCGTGGCGTTGAAACGCTCGGCCACGCCTTCGACGTCGGATGGATTGACGAACAGGAAGGCCGCCGACGGGTCGATGAAACGCCGGATCAGCCAGGGGCAGGCGATGCGGTCGACCTTCGGGCGTGACCGGGTCACCCAGACGGTGCGGCCCTGCGCGTCGCGCTTCGGCAGCGGCGCGGTGTTGACCAGCGGCAGCTTGGCGCTGCTCCAGGCCTCGTAGCCGCCTTCGAGCGCATCGGCCTCGACGCCGGAATGGCGGAGCCACGCGGCGACGCCCTGGCTGAGTTTCAGGCCTTTCTGGCAGACGACGATGGCGGATTTGCCGCCGAACTCGCCCGCCCATTGGGAGGTCTGATCGTGCGGCCGCCGCAGCGAGCCCGGAATGAGCGACGGGGAGAGGGAAAAATCTTCCTCCGTGCGCACGTCGATGAGGGCGGGGCCCTTCGGGGTCCCGATCAGTCGGTTCAGCTTGTCGACGGAAATCGTATTGAGAGCCGGCATGGTGCGTCCTTGTATCGCTAGGGGTGGACGCGATGCTTCGGCATGTCGCCTCGTGGGGAGATCGCATTCCCCATGTGCGGATTAAACGGGGCCGTACTGACGCCGTCAAGCGCGGCGCCATCCGCAAAACAAAACGGCCGGGCAAAGGCCCGGCCGTTTGCGATCATATGATCGGCAGTCTCAATCGGTCTGCTGGATCGCCGAGACCATCCACGGGCCGCCATTGGCGCGGCGGAACGTCCAGTACTCGACGCCCTCATCCGGCTGCTCGGTCAACTCCATGACCTGGCCGGTCTTGCGGTCGAGCAGCCGGTCGCTCTGCTGGTAGCGCATCGCGACCGTGGCGTATTCGTCGTCGCCCTCGCGCCACGCTTCGGCGAGATCGCCCTGCAGGAGCTTCACGTCGGCGAGCTCGTTGCGCACGCCGCGGCTGGCATTCGCCGCCAGCTCCTCGGCGTAATAGGAGAGCATCTCCGGCGTCACGAGGTCGCCGAGCTTGTTGACGTCCTCATTGCTGTAGGCGGCCTGCACGTCTTCGAGCGTGCGCTCGAAGGCGTCGTAGTCCTCCGGCTTGATCATGATCGGCCGGTTGTCGAACGTGCTGCCGCTGCCGAGACCCGGGAAAGAGCGGCGACGGCCGCGAGCCGGCGTCGCCGTGCATATCGCGGTTGGCGCTCGGCATAGGCCGCAGCTGGCTGCTGCGAACGGCGCTGCCACCATGCCCAGGCGAGGCGGGCGACGATCACGATCAGCAGGATCTGCGCCATCAGGCCGAGGAAGCCGGCGAAGCTGCCGAGGCCGGCCAGGAAGCCGCCGCCGAACAGCATGCCGAACAGGCCGGCGCCGAGGAAGCCGGCGGCAAGGCCGCCGAGCATCGTGCCGGGACGGAAGAAGCCGCCGCCGGTCTGCGCCGCCGGATTGGCCGTGGCCGGCCGGTTGACTGTCGAGCCGGGCTGACCGGGCTGCGTCATCGAGCGCTCGATCGGGCGCGCCGTACCCGGCGATGTCGCGGTCGGCGGCGGCGCAGAGAAGGTGCGGGTGCCGCGGCTGCCGGAATTGAAGCGCGGCGCGGCGTCGGCCAGCACGGTGAAGCCAAGCGTTGCAGCGACCGCGAGCAATGCGATTGCCGAACGAAGTTTGAAACGAGCCATGTTCGCCCTCCAAAGGCGCCCGGTAGATCCGGGCCTTCTTTCAACGGCATTATATGGTGTTTGCGCGCGGCCCCTGTAAGGCGGATGCCGCGGCGTTTCGCCGCTTGGATCATCGTTGTTTCGGCATTTTCGCGGGCAGCGGCGACGAGTCGCGGAGGCGAAAAAGAGCTCCCGGCGCCGCGCACGCCATGGTGAACGTCGCTCGCGGGAACTCCGGCTTCCGCGCGAGTGGTTAAGCGGCGATGGAACGCCTGCTCGCAATTTTACCCGCACCGCCCAAGCCGTGGCCGGTCCGCTACGCGCTGACGGCGCTGATCATGCTTGCGTGCTGCGCGGTCCAATACTTGATCTTTCGCATCAGCAATTTCACCGGCTTTTTCATTTTGCTGCCCGGCATCTTCCTGTCCGGGCTTCTGTTCGACCGCGGGCTCCGCCTTCTTCGGCACTCTGATCGGCTGTTTATTCGGCGTTTATGTTCTTTTTCCCGGCTTCCAGCTGCCGTCAGGCGCGGTGTATGTGCCGCTCATCCTCTTCATGGTCACGGGATTTTTCCTCGCGGTCGCGGCGGAGATGCTGCGCAAGGCGATGGAGCGGATCGCGGCTGCCGAGCACGACAAGGACCTGCTGCTGCGCGACCTCCGGCACCGCACCAAGAACGACATCATGAACATCACTTCGGTGCTGCGCATCCAGGCGCGGCAGGCCACGACGCCGGAAATCCGCGACAGCCTGATGGGCGCGGCCGGGCGCGTCGATGTCATGGGTGAAGTCCATACGTTTCTCGAGAACTCGCCCGAGACCGTCAATCTCGGCGCCTATTTGACCGACCTGTGCCAGCGCCTCTCCGCGGCGCATCGCGGGGTGCGGCCCATCAACATCGTCGTGGAGGCGCAGGACGCGCATGTAAAGCCGGAGCACACGCTGCCGGTCGGCATGATCGTCAACGAGCTCGTCACCAACAGCCTGAAATATGCGTTTCCCGGCGGCAGGCCCGGGCGAATTGGTGTCTCGGTGCGGGACGAAGGTGGTGCC
The DNA here is from genome assembly GCA_963788805.1 of uncultured Alphaproteobacteria bacterium. Taxonomy (GTDB): domain Bacteria; phylum Pseudomonadota; class Alphaproteobacteria; order Rhizobiales; family Xanthobacteraceae; genus Pseudolabrys. Next base: position 234,764 of record CAWBHU010000004.1, on the reverse strand, counting down.
GACCTGGTGATGCGGGTCGAAGACGACGGCGTCGGCTGCGCGGACGATGCTCCCGAAGGCACCGGCTCTGTGCTGATGAAGCTGATGACCCGCCAGATCGGCGGCAGCATGACGCGCGAGGACCCGGCGCAAGGCTGCGCGATCACGGTCCGCATCCCGAAAGCCCCGGTGCAGCCTGAAGAGCTCGCCACAGCCGATAGGGCCTTGATCTCGCTTGGGGCCGGGCGGAATACTGCGCTTTACCGGTAGGACAGCGGAGTAGGACGATGCAGGCGATGGCGGCGGGGGTGAGCAAGGCCAATTCGGGCCTCGATGGGATCGTCTGGAATATCCTCGGCCAGACTTACGTGCCGAAGTCGCTCAACGAGGGCTCCTTCAGCTGGCACGCCACGTCTGCCGCCCGGCACCTTTGTGCCGCCGCATATTCATCCGACCCAGGACGAATTCGTCTACATGCTCGAAGGCCGGATGGACGCGCTGATCGACGGCAAGGAATTCGCTGGCGACTGCGGGCGATCTGATCCGCCTGCCGATGGGAATTCCGCACGGGCTGTTCAACAAGAGCGACCAGACCCTCAAGTGCGTGTTCTGGGTGACGCCGACGCGGAAGCTCTACGACCTGTTCTGGGCGATCCACTCGATGAAGGAACAGACCCCGCCCGAGGTCGTCGCGCTCGCGGCGCGCCATGAGGTGAATTTCCTGCCGCCGCCTCCGGGCGCGTTCAGGCGACCTTGCCCGGCCGGTTGTCCTGCGGCGTCGGCCGGTTGACCTGCTCCTTGGCGAAGCCCGCCTTGGCGGCGTAGCCGCGCACGATCGCCTTGCGCTCTTCGTAAGACAGCACGTTGTCGATATTGTCGAAGCCGTTCGGCGCGCGCTGCTCGACCGCATCGATCACGCCTTCGGGCCCGCCGGAGCGGTTCGACTGCACGATCTGCGCCGTCATCGGCAGCCGCTCGCGCTCGTATTCCCACAGCGCCTGCATCGGATGATCGGCTTCGCGCAGCCGGTCGGCGAGGCAGCGCGCATCGAGGATCGCCTGCGACGCGCCGTTCGAGCCGACCGGATACATCGGATGCGCGGCGTCGCCGAGCAGCGTGACGCGGCCGTGCGACCAGCGCGGCAGCGGATCGCGATCGCACATCGGATATTCCCAGAACTCCGGCGTCGCCTCGATCAGCGCCTTGGCGTCGACGAATGGAATACGGAAGCGCTGCACATGCGGCATCAGATCTTCGAACCGGCCGGTGCGCGACCAGTCCTCCTTGCGCGGCGGCACGCCGGCTTCGGCGACTTTCACCAGCACGGCCCAGTTGGTGAGCGGGCGGTTCTGCCGCGCACCTTCCGCGATCGGATAGATGACGAGCTTTCCGGCCATGCCGCCGGCGATCACCATCGAGCGGCCGGTGAGAAACTCCGGCCATTCGGTCGCGCCGCGCCACAGCATCGAGCCGTTCCAGCGGGCAGGGCCTTCGTTCGGATATAGCGTCTCGCGCACGTAAGAATGGATGCCGTCGGCGCCGATCAGCACATCGCCGCGCACCATGCAGCGGTGCTCGCCGTCGCGGCCGAAGAAATGCGCGCTGATGCCGCCTTCGTCCTGCGTGTAGGCGCCGAGCCGATGGCCGAGGTGGATCCGTGACTCGCCGAGCCGCGCCCGCACCGCCTGATAGATCACGCGCTGCAGATGGCCGCGATGGATGGAGAATTGCGGATATTCGAAACCGGCGTCGGTGCCGCGCGCTTCGCGCCAGATCTCCTGGCCGTCGCGGTTCATATAAAAGAGTTCGTAGGTACGGATGCCGACGTCGTCGAGCCGCGCCAGCAGGCCGAGCTGCGCCAGCTCCTTGATCGCGTGCGGCAGCGTGTTGATGCCGACGCCGAGCTCGCGAAACGTGTCGGACTGCTCGAAGATTTCGCAGTCGATGCCGCGCGCATGCAGCATCAGCGCCGTCGTCAGGCCGCCAATTCCACCGCCGACGATGATTGCCTTCATGCCGCACGCCTACGCTACGCGGCCATTATAGCGGTGGCGGGGGCGGTGCTGGCAATCGCGCCATGGCGCGAGGATTAAGCGATTGACTCCGGAACGCTTTGAACCGCCAAATATCGCGAGTTTGGCGCTTACGGGAGAGTGAGATGAAGGCGTTTCGCGGGTTGATGATTGCGGCCGGCGTGCTTGCATTAACCGTTCAGGCCGCTTCGGCGCAGGACAAGATCAAGATCGGCCTCATCTACACATTGTCCGGTCCGCCGGCAGCGCTCGGCACGCAATCGAAGAACGGCTTCGAGCTCGCGGTGAAAGAGCTCGGCGGCAAGATGGCCGGCAAGGAAGTCGAGCTGATCGTCGCCGACGATGAGCTCAAGCCCGATCTCGCCATTCAGAAAGTGCGCGGCTTCATCGAGCGCGACAATGTCGACTTCGTCGTCGGCCCGATTTTCTCCAACGTGCTGGTCGCGATCCACAAGCCGGTGATGGACGCCGGAAAGATTCTGATCTCGCACCAATGCCGGCACGTCGAATTTTGCCGGCGCCGGCTGCTCGCCCGGCTTCTTCGTGACGTCGTATCAAAACGACCAGATTTTCGAAGCGATCGGCGAGGCCGCGACCAAGGCGAAGTACGGCAAGGTTTACGCGCTGCTGCCGAACTATCCGGCGGGCGCGCGATGCGCTCACCGGCTTCAAGCGCACCTTCAAAGGCCAGATCGTCGAAGAATCCTTCGTCGCGCTCAACACCACCGACTTCCAGCCGGAGATCGCCAAGATCCGCGCCGCCAATCCGGATGCGCTGTTCACCTTCATGCCGGGCGGGCTCGGCATCAACCTGCTCAAGACGTTCAATCAGGCCGGGCTCAAGGACAAGGTCCCGGTGATCTCGGCCTTCACCGCCGATGAAGCAACGCTGCCTGCGCTGCAGGACGCCGCGGTCGATGTGCTCGGCGTGCTGACCTGGGCGCCGAACATGGACAACCCGCAGAACAAGAAGTTCGTCGGCGAATACGAGAAGGCCTACAACGCGGTGCCGGCGTCCTATGCGATGCAGGCCTATGACGCCGCGATGCTGATCAACAGCGCGGTCGTCGCGGTGAAAGGCGATCTCAAGGACCAGAAAGCCGTCAACGCAGCGTTGCAGAAGGCCGACTTCAAATCGGTGCGCGGCCCGTTCAAGTTCAGTGCCAACGGCTTTCCGATCGAAGACTTTTATCTGACCAAGGTGGCGAAGCGCGCCGACGGCAAGTACGAAACGCAGATCGTCGAGAAAGTTTTCTCGAACTATGCCGATCCTTACGTGAAGGACTGCAAGGGCCGTTAACGAAGCGCGGCGGACTCACTCCACCACGATCTTGACCTGGCTGCCGGCGGCGAGCTCTTCGCCGCCGTGCAGGCCGTTGAGCACCAGGAAGCGCTGGCGCTTCTTGTCTTCGGTCATCATGCGCCGCGCCATCGTGTCGATCGTGTCGTTCGGGCCGACCGTGACGATCTGAAGCCGCAGCGGCTTTGTCTCCGACGCTTCCTTCACGCTCATGCGGCGGAACGTGCCGACCGCCTCGCGAAAGGCGCGGTCGGTCTGCGCCGAGCGCTGCTTGGCCGCGAAGATGAAGCGATAGACGTCGGAGCCGAAGCGGATCGCATAGAGCCGGAATGACCACTCTTTGCCGGTGGCGACCGCGGTCGCGGCCGGAAAACCGTTGATGGTCACGTTCTCGATGCTCTTTGGATCGACATTCTCGATCCAGCCGGAATTGAGATAATCGGTGAGCGTCTGCGCGGCCGGCACCTGGACGACATCGAGCCGCATGGCCTGGCCGCCGCCTTCCCTGATGCCGAGCACGGCCTGCGCCGTGTTGTCGAGCGCAAAGCCGGGCGGGGCGGTGAAGGTGAAGCCGAGCTTCGGGTGCACGAAGCGGCGCCCGCGCACGAAGCCTTCGCTCGGGTCCTCGCCGTAAACCAGCCCATTGAGCCGCGCGAGATATTCCGAGCGGTCGCGCTTGCCGGTGCCGGGGCTCCCGACGTTGCGTGCATTGGCTTGCGCGTTCTGGATGCGCTCCTGCGTGGCCGGATGGCTGGAGAGGAAATCGACCAGCCGCGGATCGGGATCGCCGCCCGGCGCCTTGAGCTCGGCATTGCGTTGCATGGCGTCGAGGAAGCGCGATGCGCCGTATGGATCGAAGCCGGCGCGGCTGGCAATGCCGATGCCGATGCCGTCGGCCTCGAATTCCTGCGCGCGCGAGAACGAGGCCAGCGCGAGCTTCGATTTGGCGAGCGCCAGCGCGCCGAGGTCGGGATCGCCCAGCACGTCGCTCGCGATGGTGGCGATCATCGCGGTCTGCCGCGCCTGGTTCTCGCGGATCTGGGCATGGTCGGCCACCACATGGGCCATCTCATGCGAGAGCACCGAGGCCAGTTCGGACGCGTCATTGGCGAGCGCCAGCAGGCCGCGGGTGACGTAGAGCTGGCCGTTGGGCAGCGCGAAGGCGTTGATCGCCGACGAATTGAGGATGACGACGCGGTAGCGCACGCTCGGCCGCTCCGACGCGGCGACGAGGTTGTTGACGACCGCGGTGACGAGCTGCTCGAGCTGCGGATCGTCATAGGTGCCGCCATAGGAGCCGACGATGCGCTGATGCTCGCGCTTGGTCGCCTCCTGCATCGGCTGTTCGGGAGCCGGACGCGGCAGCGCGATCGGACGGAAGTCAGGCGTGGCGGTGCAAGCGCCAAGCAGCGCGGCGGCAAGAACTGGAAGCACCCGCGCAGCGCCGCGCCAATGCGCGGCAAAGCGCGGCCAGTGCCGGCAAAATTCCGGCACCCGCGTTGCGCTGCGTCTTTCGCCCCAGGAGAACCATCCCGCCGCCGATCAAAAAAGCCGATTGCGCCATAAATTCGTCACGGCCCCACAATGTGGAGTTGTTGAAAATACCATATACCGCAGCACGACTTACGGCGGATATGCTAGAGCGGAAGTCGCGCGGTCCCGTAGCTCAGCCGGATAGAGCAGCGGTTTCCTAAACCGAAGGTCGGAGGTTCGACTCCTCTCGGGACCGCCAAAACGGCGAAAAAGCTGTCAGAGACGCAGGTTAGACGGAGGGCTACGCCTGTGAGGCGTATGCGGGCTCGCCGACAATCGCTCCGAGCGCCGGCACCTTCGTCGCGGGCAATGTCACCACATTGCGCTCCGGCGCCTTCAGCTCGCTCATGAAATCCGCGAACCAGCTGTGGATCGAGCTTCTGCATCAAGCCGTCCATCATCGGCTGCCAGCGCGCCCGGCGCTCCTCGCGCGGCATCTGCCAGCGCGCTCGCCATCTTGCGCGAGGTGCCTTCGATATCGGTCGGATCGACCTGCAGCGCGCCATCAAGCTCGTGCGCCGCGCCGGCGAATTTCGACAGCACCAGGACGCCCGGATCGGCCGGGTCTTGCGCGGCGACATATTCCTTCGCCACCAGATTCATTCCGTCCTGAAGCGGCGTGACGAGAGCCACTGCGGCTTTGCGGTAAAGGCCGGCCAAGGTCGCCTGGCAGAAGCCCTTGTTGAGATAGCGGATCGGGGTCCAATCGATATCGCTGTGCTTGCCGTTCACCTCGCCGATCGTGCTCGCCACTTCGGTCTGATGCGCGCGGTAGGCGCGGATATTGGTGCGCGACGGCACGGCGATCTGCAGCAGCGTGAGCCGCCGCTTGAAGCGCGGGATAGCGTTTCGAGCAGCCGGTCGAACGCCTGCACGCGTTGCGCAAGGCCCTTGGAGTAATCGACGCGATCGACGCCGATTGCGAGCTGGCTGTTGCCGAGGCTGGCACGCAGCCGTTGCACGACCGGATCCGCTTCCGCCTGGCGGGCGCGCTCCGCGAATTGCAGGGCGTCGATGCCGATCGGGAAAGTCGCGAGCCGGCGTTGTGCCGTAACGGCTCCGCGCCAACGTGCCGTTGCAGGTGATCTGCAATTCGTGCCGCAGCAGATCGGCGAAGTTTTCGCGGTCGCGGTCGGTCTGGAAGCCGAGCAGGTCGTAGGCGAGCATCGCCTCGGCGAGCTCGCGGTGCTGCGGCAGTTGGGTGATCAGCGCGCCGCGCCGGCCACGGCGTGTGCAGGAAAAAGCCGACGCGTCGCGTTACGCCGAGTTTGCGCAGTTCATGACCGAGGGTGAGGAAATGGTAGTCGTGAATCCAGTAGGTCGAATCCATCCCGCCGAACGCAGCGAGGCTGCGCGCCATATAGGCATTGACCTGGCAGTAGGCGGCATAATCGAGCGCGCTGAACTGCGCGAGATCGGCGCGCGAATGCAGCAGCGGCCACAGCGTCGAGTTGGAGAAGCCTTCGTAGAAGCCGCGATAATCGCGGTCCGGCAGGTCGACCGTCGCGATGCTGCCGGCGCCGTGGGCCTCGACCTGCACCAGCGGCGCCACGCTCGAGCAAATCTTGCGGACTTTCCCGCTGGAGCCGAACCAGACAGCGCCGGAGCGCTCAACTGCGGGGAGAAGTGCGGCGGCCAATCCGCCCACCATCGGATCGCCCGGCTTGGCGCGCGCGACGCGATTGGAAACCACGATATCCAAGACTCGGAACTCCTGCTCCCCGGCAGACGCTTCGTTGGAAAAGCAACGGGAGTTCAGTGCAAAAGTTCCGTGAAACCTGAACGACAGTTCAAAAAATATGCGGGCGTTATGACCGACAGCGCGTACACCGCGACGGGAACTTTTTGTGCGCCGATCGGCAGCATGAGTGCGTCAGTGCTAATCGACTTCACCCGTCAATAAATTTTCGCAATTCCATTCGCGCTCTAATTCAAAACGAGCGTCGATCTGATCGGGCCAGTGCCGGCCGCCATCGGTCAGCTTGGCGAAATGGCGTCCGATAATTGCGACGATCCGTTGCCGTTTGAAATTCCGGGCGAATCCAATGACATGCGCCGCGTGAGTGCCCGTCATGGCGAGCGGCTCGTAGTCGCCCTCGGTGAAGAGCTGGCCGTAGCGCTGGCGGATGTCGAGCAGGCGCCGGGTCAGGGCGAATTTCAGTTCGCCGTTCTGCCATTCAGACGACGAAACAGCGATCCCGCGCCTAACGCGTTTTGCCGGAATGCAAAATCGACCGGCCGCCGATTGTCCGGATCGACCAGGGAGAAATCCCACAGCTCGGTGCCCTGGTAAAAATCGGGAACGCCGGGCAGCAAAGCCTTCAGGGCGAGTTGAGAGAGGCTGTTGAGGGCGCCGAGCAGCGCCGTTCGCTGGGCGAAATCGCCGAACGACTGCAGAAAAGACGACGACCTGCCCGGGTCCAGCAGCGCCTCGACGAACGCCGTCAGCGCTTTTTCATAAGCCTCGTCCGGATTGGTCCAGCTGGTCTGCTGCTTTCCCTCGCGGGCGGCCTTGAGCGCATAGGCCTGTCATACGCTCGACGAATTGCTGGTCGGACTTGCCCTCCCAGGCGCCGATCAGGGCCTGATAGAGCATGTATTCATGGGCTGCGGTCGGCGCCGGCCCGTGCCGCAATGGCGGCGTTCAGCTCGCGCCAATCCCGCACGGCGGCCGCCCAGTCGGCGGGGATTTCGGAAAGCGCCAGGATGCGGGCGCGCGCATCCTCGCCGCGCTTGGTGTCGTGGGTCGCCGTCGCGGTCAGCCCGTGGTCGCCGGCTTCGACGCGCGCCTTCTGCAGCCGGTGAAATTCATCGGCGGTCAGCTCGCCGCTGTCGGGCTCGCCGCCGACCTCGTTGAGCGCCAGCAGCCGGTGATGGCGATAGAACGTCGTGTCCTCCAGCGCCTTCGCCATCAGCGGGCCGGTGAACTGCTGAAGCTTGAGCGCGAAGTTGCGCACCCGCGGCGAGCTGTAGCCTTGCTGCTTGGCGAGATCGCCCGGTGACCGCGTCGCGCAGGAAGTCGAAAATCTGCGGATCGGGACCGCCCCATCGCGCGCGCGCGCGCGCGATGCGTCTGTCGATCAGGGCGCAGGTCGGATTCGGACGCGCCGGCCGCCGTCACGTAGGTGCGGTAGACCGGAAATTCGCAGCACGTAGAGCTCGCAGCGCGGCGCGCAGGCGGTCGCTGTGAAGTCGCGCGTGCTGAAATGGCCGGCGGCGATGCGCGCGAGCGCGCCGGAGAGCACGGTGAATTCGCGCGCCAGCATGGTCGTCGATGACGCGCTGCTTGGCGGCTTCGAGCATTTCGTCGCGGCCGGCGTTGCTCGCCGGTGAAGTCGCGCCAGGTCTTGTCCAGCGCTTCCAATCCGCTGCCGTCGACCAGCACGCGCGAAATGACGTTCAGCCATTCATAGCCGGTGGTGCCGTGCACGCCGGGAAAGCGCGGCATCGGCTCGCCCTCGCCAAGAATCTTCTCGACGATGAGGTAAAACGCCGTGCCAAGCCGGCCTGCTTGCGCAGCTTGCGAACGAGATGAGTGAGTCGGTTTGTGTATCGCGCCGGGCTCGCGCAGACCGTCGATGTGATCGAGCCGCAGTCCCTGCAGCTTGTCTTCGCCGATCAGGCGGCCGACCAGGCGGTGGATCGCGCGGAACGTCGCCGGATGCTCGATGCGAAGGCCGGCAAGATCGTTGATGTCGAAGAAGCGCCGGTAATTCACCGCGGAGAACGCGACGCGCCAGTAGGCGAGGCGGTAGTGCTGGCGCTCGAGCAGGCGGTGCAGTGCAGCCGCGCCGGCTTCGGTGTCCGGCTCGATAGGCGGCAAGGCCCGCGCGCGATGAGTTTGTCGCCGCCTTCGATCTCGCGCAGCCGCTTCTTCAAGCGCGGGCGCGTCGCGATAGCGACGGCGTGCTCGGATTTCGGATATTCGTGCGCGAGCGTCAGCAGCTCGTGGCCGGTCGGCTCGCTTTCGGCCGCGGCGGCGCCGACGATGGTGCGCAGCATCTCGCCGTAGCGTTGCGGATTGATCGGCAGCTTGTGCTCGAAATACCAGGCCGCGAAGCTGCCGCTCTCGGCGTCGTATTTGAGCTCGATCTCGCCGCTCTGCAGCGCCTCGCCATAAGGCCGGCCGAGGATCGGCAGCAGCAGTCCGGGATTGCGGCGGAACGGGATGCCTTCCCAGTCGATATCGAACGAGGCGGCATGAGGCGACTTGGTTCCCCATTCGAGCACGTCGAGCCACCAGGCATTGTCGGCGCGGCCGACGCCCATGTGGTTCGGCACGAAATCGAGGATGAAGCCGAGATCGTTGTCCTTCAGCGCGGCGGACAGCCGGGCGAAGCCTTCCTCGCCGCCGAGCTCGGGATTGAGCCGGTCGTGATCGACGATGTCGTAGCCATGCGTGCTGCCGGGCCGCGCTTTGAGAAACGGCGAGGCGTAGAGATGGCTGATGCCGAGTTGCTTGAGATAGGGAACGATGGCGGCGGCATCGTCGAAGCCGAAATCCTTGGTGAGCTGCACGCGGTAGGTCGCGAGCGGGATGGCCGGCGGCATCATGCGCCTCCGACAGCGGCGTAGACCGACCAGGGCGGAGCTGATCGCCGGCGGCTCGCCCCAGATGATCTCGGCATTTTGGCTTAGCCCCGGTTTGGGCTGCGGCACGGTCGGACAGATTTGCGAGCATCGCCAGGTACTTATCGCCGGCCCGCCAGCGCGCGCTGAGCACGCCGCTTTCAAAGCGAGCCTCGCCGGCGCTCTTCATCGTCGGGAGCAGCGGCACGACGTGGTCGCGCCGCACCCGCAAGAGATCGCGCACCAGCTTCAATCGCTCGGCATGCTGCGGCTTGGTCGAGGCGCTCCAGTCGAGCACGGCGCTGTCGCGGGTCGTCTGCCGCGAGCGGGTCGGGGATTTCATCGCCGTGCTCGGCGTAATGCTCGGCGAATTCCTTCTTGCGTCCGTTGCGAACGGCTTCGCGCAAGGTCGCCTGTGAAGTCGCAGAAGAATGGAAACGGTTCGGTCGCGCCCCATTCCTCGCCCATGAACAGCAGCGGCGGCGCCGGGCTGCAGCAGCAGCACGGCGAGCGCGGCGTCATAGGCGCGCGGCTTGGCCAGACGCGGACAGCCGCTCGCCGATCGGCCGGTTGCCGATCTGGTCGTGGTTCTGAAGAAAATTGACGAAGGCCGTGCGGGCGAGCCGGTCGCTCGGCTCGCCGCGCTTTGCACCTTTGCGATGCGGCGAGGGCTCGCCCTGGTAGGCAAAGCCTTGGGCCAGGGCGCGCGCGACGTGCTTGCGCGCGTCGCGATAGTCCCGCGTAGTAGCCGGTCGTCTCGCCGGTCAGCAGGACGTGCCAGGCATGATGGTAGTCGTCGTTCCACTGCGCGCGATATTGCCCGGCAGGCGGGTCGATTTCGGGCGCCAGAAAGCGCGAGGCATTGTCGTCGTTCTCCAGCACGAGATGGATGTGGCGGCCGGTGTCGCGCGCCAAATGCCCGACCGCCTTGCTGAGATCGGTCAGGAGATTCGGCTCGCCCGGCAGGGCGATGGCATGCACGGCATCGAGCCGCAGGCCGTCGAAACGATAATGCTTGAGCCAGTGCAGCGCATTCTCGATCGCGAAGGCGCGCACCTCCGGCACCGCATAATTGATGGCGCTGCCCCACGGCGTTTGCGCGTCGGCGAAGAATTGCGGCGCGATGCGATGGAGGTAATTTCCTTCCGGGCCGAAGTGATTGTAGACGACGTCGAGAAACACCATCAGCCCGCGCTGATGCGCGGCGTCGATCAGCGCCTTGAGGTCTTCCGGCCGGCCGTAGCTCGAATCCGGCGCGTAGAGCAGCACGCCGTCATAGCCCCAGTTCCAGCGGCCCGGAAAATCCGCCAGCGGCATCAGCTCGAGCGCGGTAATGCCGGTCTCAACCAGATGATCGAGCTTCGCCATCATCGCGCGATAGTTGCCTTCGGGCGTGAAGGTGCCGACATGCGTCTCGAGAAAAACGCACTCTTCCCAGGGCGGCCCTTTCCAGTCCGTGCGCCACGCGAATGACGATGGTCGATCACTTCGCTCTGGCCCTGCACATCGTCGGGCTGAAAGTGCGAGGCGGGATCGGCAATTTCGATCTCGCCGTCGATGCGGAAGCTGTAGCGCGTGCCGGCCTTTGCTTCCGGCACATGCAGCTCGAACCAGCCGTCGCGCTGCTGCATCGGCCTTGGCGCGTCGAGCATCAGCTCCACGCGCTTGGCCGCCGGGCGCCCATAGGCGAAATGTCACGCCGTTCCCGGTGAGCAACGGCCCGAAGCGTGGTGCTGCGCTCATGGCTTGCCGGCGAAAGCGAGCACGTCCGGGCTTGCGCTTGGGCCTTCTCGCCGACCTTGAGAACGGGAATTTCGGCGCCGTCCGAGGTGTCGAGAACCTGCTGCCATTGGCCCACATCCGGCCATTGCGGCCCGGTGATCTCGACCGCGATATCGGCGCCGTTCAGGACGATATAGAGCGGGCCTTCGCTGCCCTCGACCGCGGCCAGCACATAAGCGACGAACCGGCCGTCCGGAAAATTCCAGTCGTCTTCGGACATTTCGTTGCCGTCGGGGCGTCAGCCACTTCACGTCGTAGCTGCCGTCGTCCTTCTTGCCCTGCAGCCAGTGGTGCGGCTTGAGCTGCGGAAAGCGCTGGCGCAGGCGGGTCAGCGCGCCGACCAGCTCGGTCAGGTCGTCTTCGCGGCGGCTGACCCCAATGGATCCAGCCGACCTCGCTGTCCTGGCAATAGGTGTTGTTGTTGCCGTCCTGGCTGTTGCCGACCTCGTCGCCGGCAAGCAGCAGCGGCACGCCGCCGGCCAGCATCAAGGTCGCCAGTTGCGCCGCGGCGCAGCTTGCGGCGAAGCGCGAGGATGTTCTGGTCGTCGGTCGGGCCCTCGACGCCGCAATTGGTGCTGACATTGTCGTCGGAGCCGTCGCGGTTGTCCTCGCCGTTGGCCTCGTTGTGCTTGCTCTCGTAGCTGGTCCAGTCCGCCAGCGTGAAGCCGTCATGCACGGTGACGTGGTTGATGCTGGAGCGCGGGCCCGCGGCCGTCGTGCTGGAACTGCGCGGCCGAGCCGGTCAGCGCATGCGCCACGTCGCCGATCAGATTGCCCTCGCCGCGCCAGAAGCGGCGCGCGGCCTTGCGATAGATGTCGTTCCATTCCGACCAGCCGTTCGGAAAGCCGCCGACCTGATAGCCGCCGAGCCCGATGTCCCAGGGCTCGGCGATCATCTTCACGTTGGCCAGCACCGGGTCCTGCCTGATCGCGGCGAAGAACGGCGCGTTGCGGTCGAACGCCGGCCTGCGGCCGAGCGTCGTGGCGAGATCGAAACGGAAGCCGTCGACGTGGATACGCCTCGACCCACATGCCGCAGCGAATCCATCACCATCTGCAGCACGCGCGGATGCGCAAGCTTCAGTGAATTGCCGGTGCCGGTGAAGTCGTCGTAGTAGCGCGGCTCGTCCGGCATGAGCCAGTAGTAGGAGGCATTGTCGATGCCGCGATAGCAGAACGTCGGGCCCAGCTGGTTGCCTTCGCAGGTGTGGTTGTAGACGACGTCGAGGATCACCTCGATGCCGGCGTCATGCAGCGCCGCGACCGTGGCGCGGAAATCGTTGATCGGATTGCCGTCGGAATAGCGCGGCTCCGGCGTGAAGAAGCTCAGCGTGTTGTAGCCCCAGTAATTGCGCAGGTTCTTCTCGACCAGATAGCGGTCGTCGAGAAAGGCGTGGATCGGCAAAAGCTCGATCGCGGTGACGCCGAGCTTGCGCAGATGCTCGATGACGCCGGGCTCGGACAGGCCGCGATACTTGCCGCGCATCCTCGGCGCCACGTCCTCGCGCAACTGCGTCAGGCCTTTGACGTGCGCCTCGTAGATGATGGTGTCTTCCCACGCGGTCTGCGGGCGGCGCGCGCCGCTCCAGGTGTGCGCGCCTTCGACCACGACCGACTTGAGCATGTAGCGCGCATTGTCGCGCCTGTCGAAGGACAGGTCGGCGTTCTTGGCGCCGGTGCGATAGCCGAAATGCGCGTCGCTCCATTGAAACTGGCCGCCGAGCCGCTTGCTGTAGGGGTCGATCAGCAGCTTGTTCGGATTGAAGCGGTGGCCGGCCTCCGGCGCATAAGGGCCGTGCACGCGGTAGCCGTAATGCTGGCCCGGCGACACGTCGGACAGATAGACGTGCCACACATCGTCGGTGCGCTCCGGCAGCGTGACGCGCTCGACCTCGCGGCGCCCGTCCTTGTCGAACAGGCACAGCTCGACCTTTGTCGCGTTCGCGGAAAACAGCGCGAAGTTGGTGCCGCGCCCGTCCCAGGTCGCGCCAAGCGGATGCGGAGAGCCGGCGGAAATGTGACCGCTAGACCTCAGGAACGAGAAAGACGGCAGCAAGGGGTGGGACAACAAGGCGAAGCTCCGGAGCGTCGCGTGTCACAACAGTCGATACGGCACCAGCGTTCCCGACATTGCTGCCGCCATAGATTGCGGCATCGGAATTGAGCACTTCGCGCCATGTGCCGGCGAAAGGCACGCGCACGCGGTAATCGCGCAGCACTTGCGGCGTGAAATTGACAACCACCACGCAGCGCTGTGACGGATCGCGCCCTTTGCGCAGCCAGGCGAAGGACTGTTGCTGGCGTCGTCGGTGACCAGCCACTCGAAGCCGGCCGGGTCGCAATCGAGCTGGTGCAGGGCCGGGAGTGCCGCGATAGAGCGTGTTGAGGTCGCGCACCAGCCGCTGCACGCCGGCGTGTTCGGGCCGATCGGTCAGATGCCACGGCAGGCTGATGTCGTGATTCCACTCGGTGTCCTGCGCGAATTCCTGGCCCATGAACATCAGCTTCTTGCCCGGATGCGCGAACATGAAGCCGTAATAGGCGCGCAGATTGGCGAAGCGCTGCCACTGATCGCCCGGCATGCGGCCGAGGATCGAGCGTTTGCCGTGCACGACCTCGTCGTGCGACAGCGGCAGGATGAAGTTTTCCGAGAAGGCGTAATGCAGGCCGAACAGGATGTTGCCGTGGTGGTGCCGGCGATGGATCGGGTCCTTCGACATGTAGTCGAGGGTGTCGTGCATCCACCCCATGTTCCACTTGTAGCCGAAGCCCAGCCCGCCCCAATCGACCGGTCGCGACACCATCGGCCACGCGGTCGACTCCTCGGCCGCGGTCGTCGCATGCGGGAAGGTGCTTGAACAGCTCGGTATTGGTGCGGCGCATGAACGAGATCGCGTCGATGTTCTCGCGGCCGCCGTGCTTGTTCGGCACCCAGCCGCCCTGCGGCCGGCTGTAATCGAGATAGAGCATGGACGCGACCGCATCGACGCGCAGGCCGTCGATGCCGTAGCGCTCGAGCCAGAACAGCGCATTGGCGGTCAGGAAGTTCGTCACTTCGACGCGCCCGTAATTGTAGATCAGCGTGCCCCAATCGAGATGGCGGCCCTGACGCGGGTCGGCGTGCTCATACAGCGCCGGTGCCGTCGAAATTGGCGAGCCCATGCGGATCGTCGGGGAAATGGCCCGGCACCCAGTCGAGCAGCACGCCGAGGCCGGCCTTATGCAGCGCGTCGATCAGCGCGCAGAAATCCTCCGGCGAGCCGAACCGGCTGGTCGGCGCAAACAGGCCGGTCGGCTGATAGCCCCACGAGCCGTCGAACGGATGCTCGGTGATCGGCAGCAGCTCGACATGGGTGAAGCCCATCTGCGCGGCGTAGGCGGGCAGCTGCTCGGCAAGCTCGCGGTAGGTCAGCCACTCATGGCCGTTCTTGCGCCGCCATGAGCCGAGGTGGACCTCGTAGATCGACATCGGCTGGTCGAGCGCGTTGATGTTGTCACGCGACAGGCGCCGGCTTGCGGCAGCTTCGTTGCATCGACCACCATCGAAGCGGTGAGGGCCGCATCTCGGCTCCGAACGCGACCGGATCGGACTTGAGCGGCAGCAGCTGCCCCGAGCGCGAAACGATCTCGTATTTGTATTTGTCGCCGGCGCGGGCGCCCGGGACGAAGATTTCCCAGTAGCCGTTGCCGCGCACGCGCATGGCGTGGCGCCGGCCGTCCCAGAAATTGAAATCGCCGACGACGCTGACGCGCTGCGCATTCGGCGCCCAGACCACGAAGGCGACGCCGTCCACGCCATCCATCGTCATCGGATGGGCGCCGAGCTTGTCGTAAAGCTTCAGGTGATTGCCTTCGCCGAGCAGATAGAGATCGAAGTCGGACAGCACCGGCGGAAAGCGATAGGGATCTTCCAGCTCGACGACGTTGTCGCCGAAGCGCGCGCGCAGTCTGTAGCGCGCCCGGATTGTCGAGCGGCCCGCAGAACAGGCCGGCCGGGTCGAGCCGTTCGAGCCGCGCCTCGCGCCACTCGCCGAGCGCGGTGACCTCCTTGGCGTCGGGCAGAAACACGCGCACGACGGTTTTGTCGCCGTCGGTGTGCGGTCCGAGATAGTGGAAGGGATCGGCATGGCGGCCCGCGATGATGCTCGCGCCGCGCCACTCGAGACGGCTCATTGCATCACTCCCTGTTGCTGCAGAATGCGGAGCGTTGCCTCGAGCGGAATGTGCAGCCAGTTCGGCCGGTTGGTGAGCTCGTATTCGATTTCATACAGCGCCTTCTCCAGTAAGAAGACGTTCAGCAAGCGCTGGCGTTCCTCCTCGCCGGCGGGCCAAAGTGGCGAAGTTCCGATGGTTTCGCGGTAGGACTCCCAATATGCGGCGCTGAGTTTCTCGCGCCCATTGCCGCACTTGCGGGGTGAGGGCGTTGCGCTCCTCCGGCGTTCAGATCGGTCGCGCGGTCGAGCGCCGCGCTCACGGCGTAATCGATCGAGCGCAGGAAGCCGGCCACGTCGCGGGCGGCCGGAGCCTTGCGGCGCCGCTCCTCGAGGCTGCGCCGCGGCTCGCCTTCGAAATCGAGGAAGTACACGTCATCCTTGGCGATCAGGACCTGGCCAAGATGGAAGTCGCCATGGTGGCGGATCTTCTGCCTTCGAGGTGTACTGGCGTGCCGATCGCGCTCAAGCACCGTATGCCGCTGGGCGAGCAATCGGTGCGCCAGTGACAGCGTGGTCTCATTCAGATTTTTCTGGCTGCGATCCAGTAAGTCGAAGGTCGCACCGGCGCGCTCCGCCTGGCTGGTCGTCCAGGCCGCGCTGTCTTCTTCGCGTGATCTGCTCGGGCGCAAAATCCGGAATGTCGCTGCGGCTGCCGAACGCGAGATGCATTTCGGCCGTGCGCTTGCCGATCTGGCGCATGCGCTGAACGAGGGATGCGGTCTCTGCGCCTTCGCTTTCCAGCGGTGTCGGCGTGAGATGGATTTCGTCGATCAGACGATCGAGCGCGCCGGCCGTGACGCTCCAGGCGTCGCCCTGGTTCTGGATGAATGCATGCACGACTGCGAGTGCGCTGCGATGCTCGCCTTCGACCAGCTCGGCGGTGCCGAGCAGCGCCGGCACGTTATGGAATTGCGTCTGCTCGATCAGGAAGCGGCCGATCTCGACGTCCGGATGCAGGCCGGGATTGATGCGGCGCAGGACCTTCACGACATATTTGTTGTCGACGATGACGCTCGAGTTCGATTGCTCGGCGCTCACAGCCTTGCATTGCGGCGCTGTCGGCGCATCGTCCTTGAATGCGCTGGTGGCGCGGAATTCGATCACGTGATTGCCGCCGCCGGCAGATTCGTTTGCCTTGATCTTGGCAAGCAACGCCGCGACGAATTCCGGCTCGGCGTTGCATCGAGCAATGTGCCCTCGCGCGGGCCGCGGCGCACGGCGGCGAGCACATTGGCCGGCGGCCGCTCGACGGCCGTGTAGCGAATCCAACGGATCGTCACGGGCAGGAAATAGCGGCTGATGCCGTGCGCGCCGGAGACGTCGGTAACGACTCCGAGGAAGCGATCATCGGCGTGCTCGATCGGCACGGCCGCCGAGACATTCGTCGTGATCGGGGCGGAACGCCTTGTCGGCGAACCAGCGCCGTTCCGGCATGTAAGCTGGGCAGCACGTCGCCTTCGAACGTCCGGCGCGTCCAGCCCGAGAGCAGCATCTTCCCAGCCGGGGCCGAGCACCAGCGTGGTGATGTCGCGCGGCAGGACCTTTTCGGGCAGCTTTTCCGCTTCCTTGAGCAGGTGGAACCAGAAGAAGCCGTAGGGCGGCAGCGTCACCAGATAAGGCAAGTCGCCGATGCGCGGGAAACGCGTGCGGCCCAGCATTTCCTGCGGAATGCGGCCCTTCCACGCGCTCATGTCGAGCTCGACGGCCTGCGCCGAGCGCGACATGTTGGCGACGCACAGGATCGCCTCGTCGCCGAGCTGGCGCACATAGGCGAGCACGGCGCGATTGGCCGGCCGGACGAAGGTCAACGTGCCGCGGCCGAAAACCTTGCTCGACTTGCGCACCGCGATCAGCCGGTTCGTCCAGTTCAGCAGCGACGACAGTGAACGCGTCTGCGCCTCGACGTTGACGGCGGCATAGCCGTAGACCGGGTCCATGATCGGCGGCAGGAAGATCTGCGCCGGGTCGCAGCGCGAGAATCCGCCATTGCGGTCGGGCGTCCATTGCATCGGCGTGCGCACGCCGTTGCGGTCGCCGAGATAGATATTGTCGCCCATGCCGATTTCGTCGCCGTAATAGATGATCGGCGTGCCCGGCATCGACAGCAGGATCGAGTTCATCAGCTCGATCTTGCGCCGGTCATTGTCCATCAGCGGCGCGAGGCGCCGGCGAATGCCGAGATTGATGCGCGCGCGCGGATCGGCGGCGTAGGTCGACCACAGATAGTCGCGCTCGGCGTCGGTGACCATTTCGAGCGTCAGCTCGTCGTGGTTGCGCAAGAACATCGCCCATTGGCAGTTGGCCGGAATTTCCGGCGTCTGCCGCATGATGTCGGTGATCGGAAAGCGGTCTTCCTGCGCGATCGCCATGTAGATGCGCGGCATCAGCGGGAAGTGATAGGCCATGTGGCACTCGTCACCGTCGCCGAAATACTGCTGCACGTCCTCCGGCCACTATTGGCTTCGGCGAGCAAGCATCTTTCCCGGCGCATAGGCGTCGAGCTCGGCGCGCAGCTTTTTGATGATGGCGTGCGTCTCGGGCAGATTTTCGTTGGTGGTGCCTTCGCGCTCGATCAGAGATAAGGCACGGCGTCGAGCCGGAATCCGTCGACGCCGGCATCAAGCCAGCGCTTCATCACCTGCATGATCGGCATCGACCACGCGCGGATTGTCGAAGTTCAGGTCAGGCTGATGCGAGAAGAAGCGGTGCCAGTAATAATGCTTGGCCTCGGCATCCCAGGCCCAGTTCGACTTCTCGGTATCGGTGAAGATGATGCGGGTGCCTTTGTATTTCTGGTCGGTGTCGCTCCAGACGTACCAGTCGCGCGCGCTTGAGCCCTTCGGGCTGCGCTCGCGCCCGCTTGAACCAGTCATGCTGATCCGAGGTGTGATTGATGACCAGCTCGGTGATGACGCGCAGGCCGCGCCGCTTGGCTTCCTGCATGAAGCGGCGGAAATCCTTGCATCGTGCCGAACGCCGGATTGATGTCGCCGTAGTCGGAGATGTCGTAGCCGTCGTCGCGGCCGGGCGACGGATAGAACGGCAAGAGCCACAGCGCGGTGACGCCGAGGTCGCGCAGGTAATCGAGCTTCTCGGTCAGGCCGGCGAAGTCGCCGATGCCGTCGCTGTTGCTGTCGGCGGAACGCCTTGACGTGAAGCTGATAGATGACGGCGTCCTTGAACCACAGCCCGTCATCGGCGGCTTTGGCTTCGGCCTCGATGTTCGGCAGGATATTCATGCCGTTCGCCTCAGGCGTAAGCAGCGGAACAGAAGTGCCGGATCGTGCTGCGGATCGATGCGCAGACGCATGCCGCTCCACTCGAGATAGCGTTTCTCGCCCGTGACAAGGTTCTCGATCATCCGCACCGGGCGCAATTCGCCGGGCCGGCCGATCAGATTGTCGCCGAAATGCAGCCAGAATTCCTGCGGCTTCCCTTGGCAAGCGCGATCGCGCAGGCGACGGCGCTTTGCCGTCCGGCCGATTGCTTCAGGAAGCCGATGACGTTTTCGTTGTCCACCTGCAGAAACCGCAGGTTGGCGGTCTGCAGCAGAGCCGGGTTCTCGCGGCGGATCGTGTTGAGCCGGCCGAGATAATCCTTGATGTTGCCGGGCTTGTTCCAGTCGCGCGTCCTGATCTCGTACTTCTCGGAGTTGAGATATTCCTCGCGGCCGGGGATGGGCTCGTGCTCGAGCAGCTCGAAGCCGTTATAGATGCCGTAGTTCGACGACAGCGTGGCGGCGAGCGCGGCGCGCGACTTGAACATCCAAGGCTCGCCGGTTTGCAGCTGAACCGGCAGGATGTCCGGCGTCGTGACGAAGAAATTCGGCCGGAAGTACTCGCGCTCGGGATAGCCGGTGATCTCGCTCAGATATTCCTGCAGATCTCTCCTTGTGCGGTGCGCCAGGTGAAATAGGTGTAAGACTGCGAGAAGCCGAGCTTGGCCAGCGCCTTCATCACCTTCGGCCGGGTGAATGCCTCCGACAGGAACAGCACGTCGGGATCGCGCTGACGAACTTCGCGGATCAGCCATTCCCAGAACGGCAACGGCTTGGTGTGCGGGTTGTCGACCCGGAAAATCTTCACGCCCTGCTTGACCCAGAACAGCATGACACGTCGCGCAACGCTTCCCACAGCGCGATGCGATCGTCGCTGCCGAAATCCGGATTGACGATGTCTTCGTATTTCTTCGGCGGGTTCTCGGCGTACTTGATCGAGCCGTCCGGCCGGCCGCTTGAACCACTCCGGATGCTCCTTCAGCCACGGATGGTCGGGCGAGCATTGCACGGCGAAATCGAGCGCGATCTCCATTTTGTGCTGCGCGGCAGGCTTCGACCAGCCCGCGGAAATCCTTCAGCGTGCCGAGCTGCGGATGCACGGCATCGTGGCCGCCGTTCCTCGCTGCCGATGGCATAGAAGCTGCCGGGATCGTCCGGCCCGGCGTTGAGCGTATTGTTCTTGCCCTTGCGGTTGGTGCGGCCGATCGGATGGATCGGCGTGAGGTAGAGCACGTCGAAGCCGAGCGCGGCGATTTCCGGGACGCGCGCGATGCAATCCTTGAACGTGCCGTGCTTGCCGGGACGTCGTGCTCTGGCTGCGCGGCACCATTTCGTACCAGGCGCCCGCGCGCGCGCGCTCGCGATCGACCATCAGTGGAACGGCGTCGACTGCGGGTGAGGTCCGGCTCGTCTTCGGTTTTCGCCAGCGCCGCGGCGATCTCCTCGTCGAGCAGCAGCGGCAGAGTCGCTTGTCGGACTCGAAGTGCTTCGCGCCGTCTCGACGACGCGCTTGCGCCATGCGCTCACGCGGCATCAGCTCGCCGATCAGCTCAAGCCCTTCGCGCAAGCTCCAGCGATACGTCCTGGCCGGCGTCTCGCTTGAGCAGCAAGCCCTTCCGCCAGGTGGCGTACTGATCGGTCCAGGCCTCGATGGCAAACAGATACGAGCCGGGCGCGGGCGGCGTGAAGCAGCCATGCCAGCGGTCGTTGCTGTCGAGCTCCATCGGCTCGCGCTGCCAGTCTTTCTCGTTCTCCGCGCGCCACAGCAGCGCCGCCGCGAGCACGTCATGGCCTTCGCGAAAAATATCGGCCCACACCTCGACGGTTTCGCCGGCAATGCGTTTAACCGGATAGCGGCCGCCATCGACGCAGGGGTAGATATCTTCGATGCGAAAGCGCGGGCCGGTCGGATCAGCCGGGGAGGTCTCCCGCGCGGAACGCAGGGACAATGGCGCAATGACAGCGGCGAGACGCTCCGCGACCGGCTTGTTCATCTGTTACGGACTCAGGCTAGACCCTTAGGAGAACCATACCAAAACGCGAAAGTTCCACGTGAAAACGCCGTGTTTCCTGCAACTTTGGCGCATTTTCGCAGCTTAGGGCCCTATGGACGTGAAAGACGAGGCCGGACGCTGGGGCATTGAGCCCGGCTACCACGACGTTTTCGGGAAATGGCATGAGGCCAGCCCGGAGACGATGCGCGCGCTGATTGAGGCGCTGTCGCATGGCCGCGACAAGCCACTGCAGCCGCAAGAGAAAATCGAGCCGCTGCGGGCGTTTCAGGGCGAGGGACGGCATTGGGGGCTGGCGGTGCAGCTTTATTCGCTGCGCTCGCGCGCGACGGCGGCATCGGCGATTTCACCGACCTCAAGCACCTGATCGAAATCGCAGCGGCCAACGGCGCCGCCGCGATCGGCGCTCAATCCGCTGCACGCGCTGTTTCCCGACCGGCCGCAGGATGCAAGCCCCTATGCGCCCAACAGCCGGTTGTTCTTGAACGTGCTTGCCGTGGATGTTGCGGCTCTGCCCGAGGCTGCGCGGCGAGGTTGCCGCGCCGCGCGCGCGCGATCCGGATTTGATCGATTACGTCGCGGTCGGGAAACGCAAGCTCGCCGCCTTCCGCGCCGCCTACGAGAAATTCCGTGACAAGCCGGCGCAAGTCGCGTCGCGACGACTTCGATGCGTTCCGCGCCGATCGCGGCGAGGCGCTGCTTCGCTTCTGCCTGCTTCGAAGTGCTGCGGGAAAAATTCGCCGGCAAGCCGTGGCGCGATTGGCCGGCGCCGTGGGATTGCCCGGACGTCGCCGCGCTGGAAAAATTTCGCGCCGACAATCGCGACGCCTGCGAATTCCACGAATACATGCAGTGGAACGCCGACCGTCAGCTCCGCGACTGCAAGGAGGCCGCGCGCAAGGCCGGAATGGCGATCGGCCTCTACATCGATCTTGCGGTCGGCATCCATCCCGATGGCGCCGACGCATGGAGCAATCAGCACAGCGTGCTCAGCGGCGTGTCGGTCGGCGCGCCGCCCGACGAATTGAACACCTCGGGCCAGAATTGGGGCCTTGCGCCGTTCAATCCCGCCTCGCTGCCGGACAACGACTTCGCGGCGTTGCGCGAATTGCTGCGCGCGATCATGCGCCATGCCGGCGCCATCCGCATCGACCACGTGCTCGGCCTCAACCGCACCTACATGATCCCGCGCGGCATGGGCGCGCAGGACGGCACCTATGTGCGATTTCCGTTCGAGGCGCTGCTGCGCGTGATCGCCGAGGAGAGCAACAAGGCGCGCTGCACCGTGATCGGCGAAGACCTCGGCACCGTGCCGGAAGGCTTCCGCGACACGCTGGCGCGCTTCGGCGTGTGGGGCTACCGCGTCATGCTGTTCGAGCGCGATCAGAGCGGCAGCTTCAAGCCGCCGGAAACCTATCCGGCCGAAGCGCTCGCGGCGTTCAACACCCACGACCTGCCGACCTTGCGCGGCTGGCTCACCGGCCATGATCTTCGCGTCAAGCGCGGGCTCGGCCTCGATCCCGGCGAGACCGATGAGCAGCGCGCGTGAGTCGCTTGAACAAGCTGGCGCTGGTTCATCGGCGAGCGCGCCGGCGAGTATCGCGACGACGAGCTGGCGGCGATGGCGAAGCTGCTCGGCGATACGCCGTCAAAGCTGGTGGTGGTGTCGATCGAAGACATTCTCGGCATCGCCGACCAGCCCAACATTCCCGGCACGGTGGACGAGCATCCGAACTGGCGGCAGCGCCTGCCGGTCAATGTTGAAGAGCTTCCGGCAGCGCGGCGTTGCGGAAGGTCGGGACGATTTTCAGAAAAGCAGGGCGTTAGTCCGCATCCGCTTCTCACCGCCTGGAAGGCGGAAATGGCCGCTTTCTCAAGGAAAAATCAAGAACTTCGCAAAGACCTCGTTTCGGCGCGGGTGCATATGACCGGCCGCTGAACGAGAGGTCGCCGGCGCATGATGACGGAATTGTCACAAACTTTGGAAATTCTGGGTGGTGAAGCGCTCATCCCGGAGCCGTCAGCGCAGGAGCGAGTCGTTCTGCTTCACTGCTCGGCCGCTTCAGCGCGGCAGTGGAACGGATTTGCAGAGCTGCTGGCCGGCTTCCGCCTCGCACCGCTTGATCTCTGGGGCCATGGCGGCCGCAGCCCCTGGCATGGCGGAGAGCCGCTGCGCCTGCTGAACGAGGCTGTTGCCGTCCAGCAAGCCGTGCCGGGCACGGCGCCGATTCACCTGATCGGCCATTCGTATGGCGGGGCGGTCGCGCTCAGATTTGCATTGAGCCACCCGGAGCGTCTGCGCTCGTTGACGCTCATCGAGCCGAGCTCGTTCCACGTGCTCAAGAACATCGAGGCGAGCGACGCGCATCTGCTCGACGAAATCAAAGCAATGGCCGATGAGGTCGGGCGGCATCTCCTGCGCGGCGATTACGCCGGCGGCATGGAGATATTCATCGACTACTGGGGCGGGCCGGGAAGCTGGCGAAATCTGCCGGACGGAAAGCGAGAGCCGATCATGCGGTTGGCGCTCCACGTCGCCCATCACTTCTCGGCACTGTTCGAAGAAGAAGCGTCGCTCGCAGACTATGCAAGCATCGACGTGCCGACATTGATCATATGCGGCACGGATTTGCCTGCGCCATCGCGCTTCATCACGCGGCTGCTCACCAAAACCCTGCCGCGCGCCCGGCACCGCACGATCGCTTACGCCGGCCACATGTCACCCCTGACGCACCAGGCGCAGGTCGGTGCATTGGTGCTCGAGCATTTGCGGATGCACAGCGCTAAAGACGGGATAGCAGCGGAGCCCCATGTTCGCACTCGAGGCCGCAGAGTGAACGCGGGGCGATACTTGTGCGTCACTGCACGCTGGCGAACAGCTCCGTTGCGTGCGTGAAGGCGAAGCCGGCGACGATGAGGCCGTACAGGATGAGCCAGGTACCGGCGATCACAAGAACGCCCGTGTAGTCGCTGTCGCGCTTTTCGAAACAGCTCAGCGGCATGGCCGCGTCGCCGATGTCGGGCCGGACGTGTTTCATTGTGCGATCCCCGCCATTAACGAGGGCTAATAGAAAGCTGCCGCGAAGCGCTTGCTCACTTCGGCTTTCTGCTTGTCCTCGGGGACCCGCGCGCCGAGAGACGAAAATCGGCGGATGACGCGATCGGCTCTGGCCCTCTGCGCCCGTTCGAACGCCGCCACCATTTGGCTAAAACGAGTCGCGAGCGACTGCTTTTCTGTCAGCGCTGGGCGTACCGACACCGATGGATTTGACACTTGGTCCCTCCGGGTTGGCCGCCGGGGACGCGGGGTCCGGCAGCCGGTTCAACCTGGCGAGAACCTAGAGGCCGCCGTGCGGGCGACGTGTGAGGCACGTCACAGCGGGCAGCTAATTTTTAGGAGGCCGAGCAGCTGGAGCGAGATTATCGAGCTGAGACGGGAGGTTAGCCGACCGGCACGTGCCAGATATCGCGGGCATATTCGCGGATCGTCCGGTCCGACGAGAACCAGCCCATGCGCGCGGTATTGAGGATCGCCGCCCGCCACCATTCCGAAGGCGTTTCCCACAGCGCCTCGATCTTGCGCTGCGCATCCCAGTAGGCATCGAAGTCGGCCGCCACCATGAAGCGGTCATAGGCGAGCAGGCTTTGCACCAGCGGGGCATAGCGGCCGGGATCGTCCGGCGAGAACTCGCCCGCCGCGAGGCTTTGGACCACGCGCGAAAGCCGCGGCGAATTCTCGACAAAGAACGCGCCGGCAATGCGCGCCTGTTGCTTCTCCGCCACCTGCTGCGCGGTGAGGCCGAAGATCATCATGTTTTCGGCGCCGACCTGCTCGCAGCATTTCGATATTGGCGCCGTCGAGCGTGCCGATCGTGATCGCGCCGTTGAGCGCGAGCTTCATGTTGCCGGTGCCGGAGGCTTCCATGCCCGCGGTCGAAATCTGCTCGGAGACGTCGGCGGCCGGAATGATCTCTTCCGCGAGGCTGACGCGATAATTCGGCACGAACACCACTTTGAGGCGGTCGCCGATCATCGGGTCGTTGTTCACGACGCGCGCGACATCGTTGACGAGCTTGATGATCAGCTTGGCGCGGTCGTAACTCGCAGCGGCTTTGCCGGCGAAGATCTTGACGCGCGGCACGTTCTTGCTGTCGCGATTGGCGCGCAGCTCCTGATAAAGCGCGATGGCCTCCAGGATATTGAGCGTCTGCCGCTTGTATTCGTGAATGCGCTTGATGTGGACGTCGAACAGCGACTGCGGCGGCACGCGCACGCCGGTCGAGGCGCGCAAGACATTGGCGAGATGCACCTTGTTGGCCGCCTTGGCGTTGCGGTAGCGCGCCACAAAGGCGGGGTCGTTGGCGTGCACTTCGATCCCGCGCAGCGCCTCGGGGTCGTCGAGCACGCGCTCGCCCAATGTTTCGACCAGCAACTGCGTCAGCGGCCGGTTGGCCTCGAACAGCCAGCGCCTGAAGGTAATGCCGTTGGTCTTGTTGACGACCTTGGTGTCGGTGGTCTGCGCAAGGTCGTTGAAGACCGTCTTGCGAAGCAGCTCGCTGTGCAGCGCCGACACGCCGTTCACGGCATGGGAGCCGACATAGGCGAGGTGCGCCATCCGCACGCGGCGTTCGCCTTCCTCCTGAACCAGCGATACCGACGACAGAAACTCGGTGTTTTCGTGCCCGCGGTTGCGGGCCTCCTGCAGATGAATCCAGTTGATCAGGAAGATGATCTGCAAATGGCGCGGCAGCAGCCGGCCGAACAGGTCGAGCGGCCAGCATTCCAGCGCTTCCGGCAACAGCGTGTGGTTGGTGTAGCTCAGCGTCGCCCGCGTGATTTCCCACGCCTTCGTCCACGACATTTCGTGTTCGTCGACCAGAAGGCGCATCAGCTCGGCGACCGCCACCGCCGGATGCGTGTCGTTGAGCTGCACGGCGGCATGATCGGCCAGATTGTCGAGCGTGCCGAACTCGTCGAGATGCCGGCGGATCAGGTCCTGCAGCGATGCCGAGGTGAAGAAAAACTCCTGGCGGAGCCGCAGCTCCTGGCCTTCCACCGTTGAATCGTTCGGGTAGAGCACGCGCGAGATCGCTTCCGCCCGTGCGCGGTCGGCGGTGGCGCCGACATAGTCGCCCTTGTCGAAGGCCGACGAGCTCGACCGGATCGTCGGCGTGGGCCGACCACAGCCGCAGCGCGTTGACATGTTTGCCGCGCCAGCCGGCGATCGGCGTGTCGTGCGGCACCGCGATGACGCGTTCGCCCGGATACCAGACCGCCCTGGCGGTGGCCTCGTCGCCGCCGATGTATTCCACCACGCCGCCAAAGCCGACCGGTGAATTGCTGCCGGCCGATGCGCTCGAACTCCCAGGGGTTGCCGTGCGCGAGCCAGTCGTCCGGCACTTCTTCCTGCCAGCCGTTATGGATGCGCTGCTCGAACAGGCCGTAGTCGTAGCGGATGCCATAGCCGAAGGCGGGAATTGAAAGCGCCGCCATGCGAGTCCATGAAGCACGCCGCGAGACGGCCGAGCCCGCCATTGCCGAGGCCCGCATCCGGCTCGAGCTTGCGCAGGTCGTCGAGATCGACGCCAAGGCCGGAGAGCGCGCTGCGCGTCGGTGTCGACAAGCCGCAGATTGGTCAGCGTGTCGAACAGCAGCCTGCCGATCAGAAATTCGATCGACAGGTAATAGACGCGCTTCTTCTTTTGCTTCTCGGTTTCAGCGCGCGTCTTGAGCCACAGATCGACCACGCGGTCGCGCACCGCCAGCGCGGTGGCGAGATACCAATCATGATGGCTGGCGTGCTCAGGCCGCTTGGCGAGCGCGTAGGTCAGCTTGGCTTCGATTGCCTGCCGTAGCGCTGCGGCACCGCCCGCGTCGGGCAGCGCCGTCACATTCTGTTTGCGTCTCGCTTGCGACATTTCGGCCATTCGCGGCGCAGTGCAATCGATAGCGCCCGATCAAGGGAACCGGGCTTATACAAGAGTCGTGGAGCGCGCGCCTCGCACCCTCGAAGATGAACGCGTGACTGCACACAAGTTTCGCCTTCGCTGTTGCGAAATAATGCGGCAGCAATCTGGCTGCGTTGCCAGTGTGTGAAATGAAAAATCGGCGCTTGATTTAAATGTCAGCGCCGATCCTCACGATGATTATGTAGAAGTTCCCTAGCGCCGCCGAAAATTTGGGCGCTTCTGCTGCGGGATTTGGTGACGGTGCATCGCCTTTGTGGCGGAAGCTGATGCGGCCGCGCTTCAAGTCATATGGCGACATTTCGACGATCACGCGGTCACCGACGCCGGTGCGGATCCGGAATTTCCGCATCTTGCCTGCGGTGTAAGCCAACACCTCGTGCTCATTGTCGAGCTTCACGCGAAAATTTCCGTCAGGCAGCACCTCGGTGACGGTGCCGTCAAATTCCAGCAGCTCTTCCTTCGCCATTCGCAAAACCTCCGATCAGCGCGGCGTCGGTGGCCAGCCTCGCGGCGTGGCTCGCCGCATGAATGTAACATTTTCTATGCCGGCAGACCCATCCTTGGCGCCGTTGTGAGAAACGTTGCCCTGAGCGGCGGCTTTTTGCTGGATCGGCCGGGTCGAGGCGATCTGGGTCGGACGGTCGCCGCGATGGTCGCGATGCTGATGGCCGCGGCCATTCTTGGCGCGCTGGCCATTGTTGCGATTGTTGCGGCCATGACCGTTGTGACCGTTATGACCGTTATTGCGTCCCGGTGGATTGGCTTGAACGCCACGCGGAGCGGTGCCGGTGCGGCGGTTGACCGAGGGAATGGTCATGCGGATCAGCCGCTCGATGTCGCGCAGGTATGCCGCCTCTTCGTGATCGACAAACGAGATCGCGACGCCCTCGGCGCCGGCGCGCGCGGTGCGGCCGATGCGGTGGACATAGCTCTCGGGAATGTTCGGCATGTCGTAGTTGAAGACGTGGCTGACGCCGTCGACGTCGATGCCGCGTGCGGCGATATCGGTCGCCACCAGCGTGCGCAGCGAGCCGTCGCGGAAGGCGGCGAGCACGCGCTCGCGCTGGTTCTGCGACTTGTTGCCGTGGATCGCCTCGGCCTGGATGCCGGACTTCTCAAGACCGCGCACGACTTTGTCGGCGCCGTGCTTGGTGCGGGTGAAGACCAGTACGCGGTCGGTGGTCTCGCTCTTGATCAGCTCGGCGAGCAGGGCCGGCTTCGATGCCTTTTCGGTGAGGATGACGCGCTGGTCGACGCGCTCAGCGGTCGAGGCCTGCGGCGTCACCGACACCTTGGCCGGATCGCGCAACATCGCATCGGCAAGCCGTGTGATCTCCTGCGGCATGGTGGCCGAGAAGAACAGCGTCTGCCGGTCCTTCGGCACCATCGCCACGACCTTCTTGATGTCGTGGATGAAGCCCATGTCGAGCATGCGGTCGGCTTCGTCGAGCACCAGCACTTCGACCTTGTCGAGCCGCACGGCGCGGCTATTGACCAGATCGAGCAGCCGGCCTGGCGTCGCCACCAGCACTTCGACGCCGTGCGCCATGTTGCGGATCTGGCGGTTGATCGGCACGCCGCCGATCGCCAGCGTCACCGCCAGCGGACGGACGTAGCGTCCGTAAGTCGTGAAGCTGTCGCTGATCTGGCCGGACAGTTCGCGCGTCGGCGACAGCACCAGGATGCGGCAGGCCTTGCGCTCGGGGCGCAAACGCTTGCTTACGATGTGATGCAGGATCGGCAGCGCGAAGGCCGCCGTCTTGCCGGTGCCGGTCTGGGCGATGCCGATGACATCGCGGCCGCTCAGTACGAGCGGGATGGTCTGGGCCTGGATCGGAGTTGGGGTTTCGTATTTCTCGTCGCGCAAGGCGCGGGTGATCGGCTCTACGAGGCCGAAGTCGTTAAAAGCAGTCAAAGTGTTCTTTCTTATATACAACGAGGCGCACCGGACGCGGAATGCGCGCGGTGGCTCGCGGGGTTCAGACATCCCGCGTTGCCAGGGTTGTCGTCAGTTCAGGAGTTCGGATGAGGCGGGGCGAAACGTTTCTTGTTTCGCGCACGCGGCCCGCATGGCCCTGATGGGCCGATTCATCCGCGCCGTTGATATGGCAGTGTAATGCGGTGATTGCAAGGCATCGCCGGCATCTCACTTAACGGAGTCTATCGACAATCGAAGCTCAATCCGCGATTGTTTGCGCCGAAACGTGCGCTTTCGGTTGGTTTTGAGTCCTTTTATGTCGTTCTCTCCCGCGTCCACCGCCCTTAACCGCTTCACAGTGCTCGACCTGACCCGCGTGCGTTCGGGCCCGACCTGTGTGCGCCAGCTGGCGGATTGGGGCGCCAATGTCATCAAGATCGAGCCGCCGCCGCATCTGAGCGAAGGCGAGGGGCCGGGCGGGCCGCGCGAAGGCTCCGACTTCCAGAACCTCCAGCGCAACAAGCGCGACATGACGCTCGACCTGAAGTCGCCGCAGGGCATCGCGGCCTTCAAGCGCCTGGTCGAGAAGGCCGACGTCGTGGTCGAGAATTTCCGGCCCGACGTGAAGGAGCGGCTGGGCATCGATTACGAGTCACTGAAGAAGATCAACAAGCGCATCATTCTCACGTCGATCTCCGGCTTCGGGCAGGACGGGCCTTACGCCAAGCGGCCGGGCTTCGATCAGATCGCGCAGGGCATGGGCGGGCTGATGTCGGTCACCGGCCTGCCGGGGCAAGGGCCCGGTGCGGGTCGGCATCCCGATCGCCGATTTGAGCGCGGGGTTGTTTGCCGCGCTCGGCACGCTGACGGCGCTGCTCGAGCGCGAAGTGTCGGGCGAGGGGCAGTGGGTGAGCACCTCGCTCCTGCAGGCGCAGATCTTCATGCTCGACTTCCAGGCCGCGCGCTTCCTGACCGAAGGGCAGGTGGCGAAGCAGGCCGGCAATAATCATCCGACTTCGATCCCGACCGGCGTGTTCAAGACCAGGGACGGGCACTTGAACATTGCGGTGACGGGCCAGGTGATCTGGGAACGGTTCTGCCAGGCCTGCGAGCATCCGGAATGGATCGAGAACCCGGATTACAAATCCGGCAAGCTGCGCTCGGAGAACCGCGACGCGCTCAATGCCGACATCGACAAGGCGACGGCGGGAAAGACCAGCGCCGAGTGGGTCGAGATCTTCAACAAGTCCGGCGTGCCGTGCGGGCCGATCTACGACATCGGCCAGATGTTCTCCGATCCGCAGGTGAAGCATCTCGGCATCGCCAAGGATTCAGCGCGCGCGGATGGCAGCAAGCTCGGCCTGGTCGGCCAGCCGTTCACGCTGTCGCGCACGCCGAGCAAGATCGCGGCGCGGCCGCCGGATCTCGGCGAGCACACCGACGAGATACTGAAGGAATTTGGATTCGGCGCCGATGAGATCAAGGCGCTGAAGGATGCGAAGGCGGTTTAAGGAGCGCTCATGACGGACAAGATGCTTTCCCGCAAGGAAGGGAAGATCGGTTATCTGACCTTCAACAATCCGGAGCGCCACAACGCCGTGTCGCTCGACATGTGGGAGGCGGCGGAAGGGTTCCTCGAGGACTTCAAGAACGACAACAATATCCGCGTCGTGGTCGTCACCGGCGCCGGCGGCAAGGCCTTCGTGTCGGGCGCCGACATTTCCAAGTTCGAGAAGGAGCGCTCCCCGCAGGAAGGCATCGACCGCTATAACGCCGCGGTCGATCGCGCCAACAACGCCTTCCACACCTTCCCCAAGCCGACCATCGCGATGATCCGCGGCTACTGCATCGGCGGCGGCTTCGGCCTCGCGCTATGCTGCGACATGCGCATCTGCACCGAAGGCTCGAAGTTCGGCGTGCCGGCGGCAAAGCTCGGCCTCGGCTACCGCTATGACGGCTTGAAGAAACTGGTCGACCTGGTCGGCCCGTCCTTCGCCAAGGAAGTGTTCTACACGGCGCGGCAGTTCACCGCGCGCGACGCCGAGATGATGGGTTTCGTCAATCGCGTGCTCCCCGACGCCGAAGGCGAGCTTGAGAAATACGTCAAGGATTACGCGGAGACGATTGCGGGCAATGCGCCGATCACGGTCGATTCCATCAAGTTCATCGTCGGTGAGGCGCTGAAGGACCCGGACAAGCGCGACCTCAAGGCCTGCGAGGCCTGGGTTACGCCGCGCGTTCCAGAGCAAGGACTATACTGAGGGCCGCAAGGCCTTCATGGAGAAGCGCAAGCCGAATTTTACCGGCACTTGAGCGGGACAAACCGGCGCAGGCCGGGGTTAGAATGACACAAGCCGCACGATAAGCGGCGGCACGGGAGGATGCGGCGTGGCAACGGTTGAGTTGCGCAACCTGACCAAGCGCTACGGCGACACCGCCGTGGTTGACCGCGTCTCGCTCAATATCGAGCACGGCAAGCTCGTCTGCCTGCTCGGCCCCTCCGGCTGCGGCAAGACCACGACCTTGCGGCTGATCGCCGGTTTCGTCGAGCCGTCCGAGGGCGAGATCCTGGTCGGCGAGCGGGTGGTGTCCTCGCCGTCGAGCACGGTGCCGCCCGAGCGGCGCAATATGTCGATGATCTTCCAGAGCTATGCGCTGTGGCCGCACATGACGGTGCGCGAGAACATCGCCTATGGCCTCAAGCTGCGGAAGATGAGCCGCGACGTCATCGCCAAGAAGCTCGACGCCATCCTCGCCACCACCAAGCTCGCCGAACTGGCCGACCGCTACCCGGGCGAGCTGTCCGGCGGCCAGCAGCAGCGCGTCGCGCTGGCCCGCGCGCTGATCGTCGAGCCGGAAACGCTGCTGCTCGACGAGCCGCTCTCCAATCTCGACGCCAATCTGCGCGAGGAGATGCGCTTCGAGGTGCGCCGCCTGCACGACACGTACCGCTACACCACGATATATGTCACCCACGACCAGTCGGAGGCGATGACGACCGCCGACCTGATCTGCGTGATGAATCTCGGCAAGATCGAGCAGACCGGCACGCCGGAAGAGATTTACGACCGGCCGCGCTCGGAATTCGTGGCGCGCTTCATCGGCGCCAGCAATGTGGTGAAGGGCAAGAGCCTCGACGGCGCCCGCATCGATTTCGCCGGCATCGCCTTGCGCTCCAACGGCGGCGCGCAGCTCGCGCCTGGTGTGAGCACCGCGATCTCGATCCGGCCGCACGACATCAAGCTGTCGGCGACGCAGCCGCAAGGCGAGAACGTCGTACCGGCGACCGTGGTCCGCCAGGTCTTTTTGGGCAACAGCCGCGATTACATGGTCGAGGTTAAAGACGGCACGCAATTGCGCGTCGTCACCGCCGCTCAGGAGAGCCTGCCGACCGGCGGCGCGGTGTGGCTGCAAATGCCGCCGCAGCGCTGCCACGCACTGACTGGCTGACACGAAACGCTACCCAAGAAATGAGCAGGGAGGATTTGAAAATGAAGACGCCGATCTGGTCCCGCCGCAAAGTGCTGCAAGCAACAAGCGCGCTCGCCGCCGCCACCGCCCTGCCTTCGACCCGCGTTCTTTCCGCTGCGCCGCCGGCGAGCGCGGTGACGCCGCAGCTCATCGAAGCCGCGAAGAAAGAGGGCAAGGTGGTCTGGTACACCTCGGTCGACCTCCCGCTTGCCGAGAAGGTCGCCAAGTCGTTCGAAGCCAAATATTCGGGCATTTCGGTGCGCGTCGAGCGCACCGGCGCCGAGCGCGTGTTTCAGCGCATCGCGCAGGAATACGGCAGCAACATCCGCGCGGTTGACGTCGTCAATTCATCGGACGCCGCGCACTTCATCGTCTGGAAGCGGCAGAACATGCTCGAGGCCTACCTGCCGGAGGACGTCGCCAAGTTTTATCCGGCCGAGCACAAGGACCCGGACGGCACCTTCGCGAGCTTCCGCGTCTGGGCCTGCATCATCGCCTACAACACCAGCCTGGTGAAACCGGAAGACGCGCCGAAGAGCTTCGCCGAACTGCTCGATCCGAAGTGGAAGGCCAAGATGGTCAAGGCCCACCCGGCCTACTCCGGCACCATCATGACCGCGACCTACCAGATGCAGCGCGACCTGGGCTGGGGCTATTTCGAGAAGCTCGCGCAGCAGAATGTGATGCAGGTGCAATCGTCGGCCGATCCGCCGAAGCGCCTGTCGCTCGGCGAGCGCGCCGTGATGGCCGACGGCAACGAGTACAACATCTTCCAGCTGATGGAGACCGGAAAGCCGGTCGCGCCGGTCTATGCCAGCGAGGGCTCGCCGCTGATCGTCGGGCCCACCGGCATGTTCAAGGGCGCGCCCAATCCCAACGCGGCGAAGCTGTTCTGCAATTTCAGCTTCACGCCGGAATGCCAGCAGCTCATCATCGACGATGGCGGCCTGCGCTCGATGCATCCGCAGACCAAGGAAAAGGCCGGCCGCAGGCCGTGGAAAGAGGTCAAGACGATGAAAGATGACCCCGCCGAGGTCGAGAAGATGAGTGAAGAGATCAAGACGCGCTACTCCAAGCTGTTCAAGGTTTGAGGCAGGCGATGGCACGCCTCTCCAAGCGTGCGGTACTCAAGGGAGCGGGCGCTCTCGGATTGAGCGCGTTCGCTATCCGCGTGTCGCCTGCGCCGGCGGCGGAAGCGATCACGCCCGCGCTGGTCGAAGCGGCGAAGAAAGAAGGCAAGGTCGCCTTCTACACCGCGATGGATCTTCAGTTTGCCGAGCACTACGGCAAGGTGTTCGAGCAGCGCTATCCGGGCATCGCCGTGCAGGTGGAGCGCTCCGGCTCCGAGCGCATCTTCACCAGGATCGAGCAGGAGCACGGCAGCAACATCCGCGTGGTGGACGTCGTCAACACCTCCGACCTTGCGCACTGTCTGGTGTGGAAGAAGCGGGGATGGCTTGAGCCTTATCTGCCTGAGGACGTCGTGCGGCACTACGACAAGGCCTATTACGACGGCGACGGCGCTTACATCACGACGCGCGTTCTGGTTTCGCCATTCGGCTACAACACCAATCTGGTGAAGCCCGAGGAAGCGCCGAAAAGCTTCGCCGATCTGCTCGACCCGAAATGGGCGGGCAAGATGGTGAAGGCGCATCCGGCCTATTCCGGCACCATCATGAGCTCGACCTTCCAGGTCGCGCGCGACCTCGGCTGGGATTATCTCGAGAAGCTCGCCAGGCAGCGTGTCATGCAGGTGCAATCGGCGACCGATACGCCCAAGCGCATCGCGCTGGGCGAACGCGCGATCATGATCGACGGCGGCGGGCTATCTCGTCATCCGCAACAAGGAGGCGGGCCAGCCGGTCGATGTGATCTATCCGGCGGAAGGCACGCCGGTTGCGACCAGCCCGAGCGCGGTGTTCAAGGCTTCGCCCCGCCCGAATGCCGCGAAGCTGTTCCAGAACTGGATGCATTCCCGCGAGGCGCAGCAGATCCTGGTCGACTATGCGCGCCAGTACTCGCCGCATGGACAGACGGTCGAGAAGCCGGGCGTTCGCAAGCTCGCCGATATCAAGCTGATGAAGGAAGACGCCGAGGGCGTCGAGCGCGACGCCGAAGACATCAAGGCGCGTTACGCCAAGATCTTCAGGGTGTGATGACCATCGCCGTCCCCGCCCGCGCCGAACGCGGCTATGTCCGCTTCGATATTTCCTCGCCGCTGTTCTACGTGTTCGCGGCGCTGCTCTGCGTGCTCATCGTGCTGCCGGTGTCGTGGCTGGTGATCTACAGCTTCACCGATCCGAAGGGCGCGCCGACGCTGGCCAATTTCGTGCGGCTGTTCTCGGAATCCGCGTTCGTCGAGCCGCTGATCACGACGGCGATTCTGGCGACGTCCTCGGCGCTGATTTGCTGCGCGGTGGCGGCGCCGATGGGCTGGCTGGTGGCGCGCACCGATTTGCCGTCTTCGTCGGTCATCCGCGCGCTGGTGATGGCGTCGTTCGTGACGCCGCCCTTCCTCGGCGCCATCGCCTGGGAAATCCTCGCGGCGCCGAACAGCGGCCTGCTCAACCAGTTCTACCGTTACGTCACCGGCGACGACGATCCGCTGTTCAATATCTATTCGCTGCCCGGGCTGATCTTCGTGATCTCCTGCTACACGTTCCCCTACGTGTTCACGCTGGTGTCGAACTCGCTCGACCGCACGCCCGGCGAGCTCGAGGACGCCTCGTCGATCCTCGGCGGCGGGCGCTGGTACACGGCGCGCCGGGTGACGATCCCGCTGGTGCTGCCGGCGATCATGGCGGGCGCGCTGATCGCGTTTCTCCAGGCCATGACGCTTGTTCGGCTCGCCGGCGATCCTGGCGCTGCCGGCCGGCTTCCACACCATGACGACCAAGATCTGGAGCCTGTTCAATTATCCGCCCAAGCTCGAGCTCGCCGCCGCCGCCTCGTTGCCGCTGCTGCTGCTGACGGTGCTGCTGCTGCGCGGCGAACAGATGATCCTCGGCCGCCGCGGCTATTCCATCGTCGGCGGCAAATACGGCGCGCCGCGGCTCATCCCGCTCGGCCGCATGAAATGGCCGGCCTTTGCCCTGTGCGTGTTTGTGCTGCTGCAGCCGGTGTTTCTGCCCTATGCCGCGCTGTTCAACGCGGCGTTCTCGCCAGTGGCGACGACTTTGCTGACGCCGGCGAATTTCACGCTGCACAACATCCAGTTCGTGATGTTCGAGCTGTCCGCGGTGAAGCCCGCGCTCAACAACACCGTCATTCTCGGCACTTTGACCGCAACCGCCGGCACCGCACTCGCCCTGATCATTGCTTACGTCACCGCGCGCAAGGCGGTGACCGGATGGCGCGCGCTCGGCTTCCTCGCCACCGCGCCGGTCGCCATTCCCGGCATCGTGCTCGGCGTCGGCCTGTTCCTGAGCTACACGCGGCCGCCGTTCATTCTTTACGGCACGTTGTGGATCCTGCTGCTGGCGTTCGTGACCATCTCGCTGCCGTCCGCCTATCAGCAATTGCAGGCCGCGTTCCGCACCATCCATCCCGAGCTTGAGGATGCGAGCCGCATCCTCGGCGCCAGCCGCCTGCGCGTCGCTGCGCGACATCACCGCGCCGCTGCTGCGCACCGGCGTGATCGCGACCTGGTGCTTCATCTTTGTCGGCGTGATGCGCGAGCTCTCCGCCGCGATCATCCTGTTCACCTCGCAGACCAAGGTGATCTCGGTGCTGATTTACGATCTCAACGAGAGCGGCGACCTCGGCGCCATCTCGGTGATCGGCCTCGCCATGCTGATCATCACCTTTGCGGTCGTGATCGCCATCAACCGCATTCCCGGCTTCGGCCAGACCCGGTTCCGCACGTGAGCGACAAGCTTCCGCAGGTTGCCGTCGCGCAGGAGCTGGCGCGCAAGATCGCCGCATTGAAGGATGTGCCGCCGGCAGTGCGCACGAAATGCGAGGATTTGCTGGTCGATGTGATCGGCCTTTGCGTCGCCGCCCGCAACGAGGACTACGTCAAGGCGACGCTTGCCGCCTGCGACGACGATGGGCCATGCACCGCGATCGGCCATTCGCGAACGCTGAGCGCTGCGGCCGCGGCGCTGGTCAACGGCACCGCCGCGCATGGCGAGGACTTCGACGACACGTTCGAAGGCGGCCCGGTGCATGCCGGCGCGGTGATCGTGCCGGCGGTGCTTGCGGCCTGCGAGCGGCATGGGCGCGACGGCAAGGCCGCGCTGCTCGGCATCGCGGTCGGCTGCGAGGTGATGTGCCGGCTTTCCACCGTGATCCCGAAGGCCGTGCACAAGGCGGGCTTTCACCCGACCGCGGTGTTCGGCGCGATCGGCGCGGCGGCGGGCGTCGGCGCGGCGCTCGGCCTCAACGAGAAGCAACTCACCGATGCGCTCGGCATCGCGGGCAGCATGGCCTCGGGCATCATCGAATATCTGGCGGAAGGCACCTCCACCAAGCGCATGCATGCCGGGTGGGCGGCGCAGTCCGGCATCCGCGCGGCGCTGCTGGCGCGCGAAGGCTTCAGCGGGCCGCGCACCGTGTTCGAAGGCGTGCACGGCCTGTTCCACGGCTTCGCGCATTCGACGCAGGGCAACTACGACGCGCTGACCGGAGATTTCGGCGCGCGCTGGGTGATCGAGACGCTGGCGTTCAAGCCCTATCCGTGCGGGACCATGGCGCATCCGTTCATCGATTGCGCGAAGAAGCTGCGCGCGCAGGGCATCAAGCCGGGCGACATCAGGGAGATGGTGTGCGAGACGGCGGAAGGCATCGTGCACCGGCTGTGGGAGCCGCTCGCCGACAAGCAGAAGCCGCAGGAACGGCTACGCGGCGAAGTTCTCGATTCCGTATCTGCTGGCGACCGGGCTTGGTGCGCGGCGATGTCGGCTTCGAGCATTTCACCGAGCAAGCGGTGCGCGATCCGGACGTGCTTGCGGCGGCGGCCAAGGTGAAGTTCGTGGTCGATCCGAACAACCCGTATCCGAACGCCTTCACCGGCCACATCCGCGCGACGTTGAATGACGGCCGCGTCGTCGAAGTGCGGCAGCCGCATTTCCGCGGCGGCGCCAACGAGCCGCTGACGCGGCAGGACATCGAGGCCAAGTTCAGGCTCAATGTGAAGCACGGCGGCTGGAAGGACGGCGAGGATGCGCTCGCTTTGCTCGGCCGCCTGTTTCAAAGCAAGATCGATCTCACGGGACTGAGGCAATGAGCGAACTGAGCGGCAAGGTCGCGATCGTCACCGGCGCAGGCCGCAACATCGGCCGCGCCATCGCGCTGGCGCTGGCAGACGCCGGCGCGGCGGTGACGGTGGTCGCGCGTTCGAACAAGGCCGAAGCCGACGCCGTCGTGAAGGAGATCGAGGCGAAGGGCGGCAAGGCGCTGGCGCAGCTTGCCGACATCGCCGATGCCAAGGCGGTGCAGGCCGCCGCCGATGCCACGCTCAAAGCTTTCGGCCGCATCGATTGCCTCATCAACAATGCCGCGATCCGCCGCGAGAAGAACATCGGCGAGATGAGCTACGACGACTGGCGCGAGGTGATGGCCGTCACGCTCGACGGCGCGTTTCACTGCGTCAAAGCCTGCCTGCCGGCGCTGAAGAAGAACGGCGGCACCATCGTCAATATCGGCGGCATGAGCGCGCATATCGGCTCGAAGGACCGCGCGCATGTCATGGCCGCGAAGCTCGGCCTGGTCGGCTTCACCCGCGGGCTGGCGCATGATCTCGCGGGCGACGGCATCACGGTGAACTGCGTGGTGCCGGGCGCCATCGACACGGCGCGCGCCAAGGGCGCGCAGACGCCGGCCCACCATCTCACCCACGGCACCATCACCGGCGAGCGCGGCAAGCCGGAGGATGTCGCCGCCATGGTGCGCTTCCTGTGCGGGCCGGGCGCGCGGCATCTCACCGGCCAGACGCTGCACGTCAACAACGGCGCGTATCTGGGCTCGTAGCGCGCGGACGGCGATAAACTTCGCCACCTTGGCCGCACCGGGCCGAAAGTGCTAACGAAGCGCCAACAACAAACCCACGTGGTGAGGGCGCTCATGTACTCCGATCTCAAGCTTTACATCGACGGCCAGTGGCTCAACGGCGCGGGCCGCAAGAGCGAGGACGTCATCAATCCGGCGACCGGCAAGGTGCTGGCGCCGCTGCCGCACGCCTCGAAGGCCGATCTCGACGCCGCGCTCGCCGCCGCCGACAAGGGCTTCAAGGTCTGGCGCGCGATGTCCGCCTATGACCGCGGCAACATCCTGCGCAAGGCGGCGAACCTGTTGCGCGAGCGCGCCGAGCACGTCGCGCGCGTGATGACGCAGGAGCAGGGCAAGGTGTTCGCGGAAGCGCGCATCGAGGTGCTGACCTCCGCCGACATCATCGACTGGTATGCCGAGGAAGGCCGCCGCGCCTATGGCCGCATCGTGCCGGGCCGCCAGAAGAACGTGCGGCAGATTGTGCTGCAGGAGCCGGTCGGCGTCGTTGCCGCATTCACGCCGTGGAATTTCCCGACGCTCACGCCGGTGCGCAAGATCGCCGGCGCGCTCGCGGCCGGCTGCTCGATCATCATCAAGGCCTCGGAAGAGACCCCGGGCGGCTGCGTCGAGCTGGTGAAGTGCTTCGCCGATGCCGGCGTGCCGGCAGGCGTGCTCAACCTCGTGTTCGGCGTGCCGGCTGAAGTGTCCGAGCATCTGATCGCCTCGGACATCGTGAAGAAGATCTCGTTCACCGGCTCGATCCCGGTCGGCAAGCTGCTGGCCGGCCTCGCCGCCAAGGGCATGAAGAAGGCCACCATGGAGCTCGGCGGCCATTCGCCGGTCATCGTGTTCGGCGATGCCGACGCGGAGAAGGCGGCCGACACCATCGCGGCGTTCAAATATCGCAACGCCGGCCAGGTCTGCATCTCGCCGACCCGTTTCTACGTGCAGGAAGACTCCTTCAAGAAGTTCTCCAACCGCTTTACCGAATACGCCAAGGGGCTGAAGCTCGGCGACGGGCTGGAGAAAGAGACCAAGATGGGCCCGCTCGCCAATCCGCGCCGGCTCGACGCCATGGAGTCGATCGTCAACGACGCCAAGTCGCGCGGCGGCAAGGTGCAGGCCGGCGGCGCACGGGGCGGCAACCAGGGCTTCTTCTTCGAGCCCACCGTGATCACCGACCTGCCGGACGACAGCAAGCTGATGACGACCGAGCCGTTCGGCCCGGTGGCGCCGATCGTGCCGTTCAAGACCTTCGACGAAGTGGTCGAGCGCGCCAATTCGCTGGAATACGGCCTGGCCGCTTACGCCTTCACCTCATCGAGCGCGACCGCGAACGCGATCGGCGACGCCATCCAGTCCGGCATGATCGGCATCAATTCGGTGGCGATCTCGACGCCGGAGACGCCGTTCGGCGGCGTGAAGGAGTCCGGCTACGGCTCCGAAGGCGGCATCGAGGGACTCGAGGCTTACATGAACGTGAAGTTCATCTCGCAGGCCTGAGCCAAAGACACACGCGAAGCAAAACGGCCGGGATGTCCCGGCCGTTTTTTTATTTAGCCACGCCCGCCTTCTGGCACGCTTCCCAGATCTTGTACGGCCGTCGCCGGCATCTGCATGTGATCGGCGGCGCCGTTCGGGATCGCGTTGGCCACCGCGTTCATCACCGCCGCAATCGCCGCCGTCGTGCCGGCTTCGCCGGTGCCTTTGACGCCGAGCGGGTTGGTGGTGGCCTTCGTCGATTGGAAGGCCTCACGCAGCTCATGCGGCATGTGGTGCGCGCGCGGGGCGCCGTAATCCATGAACGAGCCGGTGATGAGCTGCCCGCTCGCGTCGTAAACGACCTGCTCGGTCAACGCCTGGCCGAGGCCCGCCGCCATGCTGCCGTGCACCTGGCCTTCGACGATCATCGGGTTGAGCGCGACGCCGCAGTCATCGACGGCGGTGTAGCGCACCAGATCGAGCTTGCCGGTGTCGGGATCGATCTCGATCTCGGCGATGTGCACGCCGTTCGGGAAGGTCAGCGGCGTATCGGCCTTTTCCTTGCTGTCGAGCGTCTGCTCCATCTGGCCGGCCTTGACGTATTCCTTGGCGCGTTCGGCCACTTCGAACAGCGAGATCTTGCGGTCGGTGCCGACCACCGAGAACTGCCCTTCGTTGTATTGGATGTCGCCTTCGCTGGCCTCGAGCGCGAGCGCGGCGGCCTTCTTTCCCTTCGAGAGCATCACATCCATCGTCTTGAGCATGGCGTGCGTCGCCGCCATGGCCGAGCGCGAGCCGACCGAGGCAAAGCCCGGAATTTCCAGCGTGGAATCGCCGTGCTTGTGCACGATCTGCCCGCGCGGAATGCCGAGCTTCTCGGCCAGCACGCGGCCGAACACGGTGGCATGCGCCTGGCCGGTCGACTGCACGTTCATGCCCATGATGAGCGTGTCGCCGCCGGGGAATTGCAGCAGCGCGCCTTCGGTCGGCAGCGCGCCGGCGTGCTCGAGCATGCAGGAAATGCCGATGCCGCGCAGCTTTCCGTTGCGCGCCAACTCGCGCTTGCGCTTGTTGAAGCCGTCGAACTCGGCCATCTCCATCGCCCTGGCATAGATGGTCGGGAAGTCGCCGCTGTCATAGGTCGTGGTGACGGCGGTCTTGTACGGCATCGCCGATTTCGGAATGAAGTTCTTCTTGCGCAGCTTCGCGGTGTCGATGCCGGTGATGCGCGCCGCTTCCTCGACCACGCGGTCGAGCGCGTAATTCGCCTCGGGCCGGCCGGCGCCGCGATAGGGCCCCATCGGCGCGGTGTTGGTGAACACGCACTTCGACGAGAAATCGATCTTCGGAATGTCGTACATGCCGGGCAGGCAGCGTGCGACGTTGTTGGTGTTGATGCCGATGCCGGCCGGCGTGATGTAGGCGCCCTGGCCGGTGGTGTGGC
This sequence comes from uncultured Alphaproteobacteria bacterium, assembly GCA_963788805.1. Classification (GTDB taxonomy): domain Bacteria; phylum Pseudomonadota; class Alphaproteobacteria; order Rhizobiales; family Xanthobacteraceae; genus Pseudolabrys. The sequence continues at coordinate 193,793 of CAWBHU010000004.1, read as the reverse complement.
GCATGCGCAGCGCGAGGAATTTGCCCTTCTCGTCGAGCGCCAGCTCGGTCTCGGTCCAGGCGTCGCGTGCCCGGCGTGTCGGTCATGAAGGCTTCCGAGCGGGTCGACATCCAGCACACCGGACGGCCGAGCTTTTTCGCGGCGACAAGCACCGCCGAATATTCGGGATAGGTCGGCGTTTTCATGCCGAATGCGCCGCCGACATCCTCGGTGGTGACGCGCAATTTCGCCGGCTCGACGCCGAGCACCGGCGCGGTCTGGTTGCGCACCGTGCCCGCGCTCTGCGAGCAGACCCGCAGATCGTAGCTGTCGGTCGCCGCGTCGTAGCGCGCATTGGCGCCGCGCGTCTCCATCGACATCACGGCGATGCGCTGGTGATGCACGTCGACGCGCGCGACGTGCGGCGCCGACTTGATGATCTCGTCGACCGCGCGCTCGTTGTCGGCGCTTTCGACCATGCCCGGCCAGTCAATGGCGAGATTGTTCGGCGCTTCGTCGTGAAGCTGCGCGGCGCCTGATTTGATCGCGTCGCGGGGATCGACCACCGCCGGCAATTCCTCGTACTCGACGGCAACCAGGTCGGCGCCGTCCATGGCCTGACCGAGCGTCTCCGCGACCACCATCGCCACGGCTTCGCCGACAAAGCGCACGCGGTCGATCGCCAGCACCGGACGGAACGGCTGGATCAGGTCCTTGCCGCCGCGGCCGGGCAGGGGCGGATGCTTGCCGGCGGTGTTGATGCCGGCCGCCTTCATGTCCGCGCCGGTCAGGACCGCGACCACGCCCTTCGACTTCGCCGCCTCGGCGGTATCGACCGAGACCACCTTGGCGTGGGCGTGCGGCGAGCGGACGAAGGCCGCGAAAGCCTGGTTCGGGAAGCGGGCGTCATCGATGAAGCGGCCGGCGCCGCGCACCAGCGCGTCGTCCTCGAGCCGCACTTCGGATTTGCCGTGTTGAATCGTGCTCTTCGTGTCCATGCTGTCCGCCTGCAAAAGCCTCCGTTTATATCGCATCGAATTCGGCCGGACAGGGCCTTGCGCCGGGCTCTTTGGTGCGGCAGCAAAGCGGTCCTGCCGCGCGTTCGCGCGCGGCATTTTCCAGAGACGAAAAGAAGAAAGCTTGCGAAATGGCCGGGCCGCGTACCGTCGATACACATACCCACGTGCTCACCGAAGAGACGATGGCGCTCCTCAACAAGGAACTGCCCAAGGCCGCCGATCAAGCTGACGCCGATCGACAAGGACTTCGCGACGCTCGAAGTGGCCGGCGTGCCCTACAAGCCGTTCCCGCGCGGCGGTTTCGACATCGAGCGCCGGCTCAAGGACATGGACGCGACCGGCGTCGATGTGCACGTGCTCTCGGCGACGCCGCAGACTTATCTCTACGGGATGGGCGCTTGCGGCCTCGGCGATCCAGAACGACCAGATCGCCAAGCTGGTGAAGCAGGCGCCGGACCGTTTCATCGGCATCGGCACGCTGCCGCTTCTCAATGGCGAGGAGGCGGCGTCAGAGCTGCGCCGCATCGTCAAGACGCTCGGCCTGCGCGGGGCGATGTTCGCTTCGAATGTGCAGGGCAAGAATCTCGACGATCCGAACTTCGAGCCGCTCTGGGCTGCGGCTGCCGAGCTCGACGCGTTCCTGTTCATTCATCCGAACAACATCGCCGGCGCCGACCGGCTGAAGTCCTATTACCTCGCCAATTTGATCGGCAATCCGCTCGATACGACGATTGCCGCGGCGTCGATGGTGTTCGGCGGCGTGTTCGACCGTCATCCGAAGCTCAAGGTCGCGCTGGCGCATGGCGGCGGCTTCACGCCGTATCAGGCGCCGCGCTGGACCCACGGCTGGGAGGTGCGGCCGGAGCCGAAGAAGAACATCGCGAAGAAGCCGACGCAGATCATCGAGCACTTCATCTACGACACCATCCTGCATTCGAAAGAGACGCTGGAATTCCTGATCAAGCGCGCGGGCGTCGAGCGCGTCGTGCTCGGCAGCGACTATCCTTACGATATGGGCATGATGGATTGCGTGGCGCACGTGAAGTCGCTGTCGATCTCCGACGCCGACAAGACCCGCATTCTCTCGACCCGCGCCGAAGAGCTGTTGAAGGTCAAAGCGTAATGGACGCGAAGACACCCAACCGCGTTTCGACATCGGCCATCCTCGGCTTGATCGCGGACGCGATGCTCAAGTGCGGCGTGCCGCAGGCCGACGCGCAGAAAATTGCCGAGCTGATGCTGGAAGCCGACCTGGTCGGCGCCGATGCGCACGGCGTGTTCCGCCTCAAGCAATATTGCGAGCGGCTCAAGCTCGGCTCGACCAATCCGAAGCCCAACATCAAGGTGAACCGCAGCGCCCCGGCGACCGCGCTGGTCGATGGCGACAACGGCATGGGTCACCTCGTCGTTGCGCGCGCGGCCGAGACCGCGATCGAACTGGCGCGCGAGACCGGAATCGCCTGGGTCGGCTGCAGGATGTCGGGCCATGCCGGCGCCGCCGGCGTCTATGCCGCGCTGCCGCTCAAGGCCGACATGATCGGCATGTATGCGGCGGTGGCGAACGCCAATCACATGCCGCTCGCAGGCGGCGCCGAGCCGCTGCTCGGCACCAATCCGCTGGCGATCGCGATTCCGGCCGGCGAGGAGCCGCCGGTCGTGCTCGATATCGCGACCTCGATCGTCTCCTACGGCACGATCAAGAACCACCGGCTCCAGAACATCCCGCTGCAGCCGGACTGGATGATCGATCCGAACACCGGCGAGCCGGTGCTCGATCCGCACAAGAGCGTCGAGGCGCTGCTGTTGCCGATGGCCGGCTACAAGGGCGCCGGGCTTGCCCTGATGATCGGCCTGCTCGGCGGCACGCTCAACGGCGCGCTGTTCGGCCGCGACTGCGTGGACTTCAACGCGCAGCCCGACAGAGTCACCAACACCGGACAATTCGTCCTCGCGCTCGACCCGAGCCGCTTCCGTCCGCTCGACGAGTTCAAGGCCGAGGTCGATCGCCACACCCGGGAATTGCGCGAACTCGAAGCCGTTGCCGGGTCATCCGCCGGTACGTCTGCCAGGCGAAGCGCGTGCGCAACGCCGCGCCGACCGTCTCGCCAATGGTCTCGCGCTGGCGCCCGAATTGCGCACCCAGCTCGACAAGCTTGCCGCCGACCTCGGCATCAAGCCGCTGGCGCAGCGCTAATTCCCGCAGAAAATCTGGCTTTTCGCGCGGCTGCTTGCTGCGCCGGCGCGCCTTGGGTCACAATCCCGTCTTCTGCGCTTCATCAGAAAGCGCAAATAAAGAAAAACGGGGGGTAGTGACATGAAAATTCGGGGACTGGATTACCGTCTGCCGTTGGCCGCGCTCGCGCTGACGGCAAGCTTTCCGATCGGTGAAGCTGCCGCGGCATGCACGCCGACCGGCTTCGTTCGTGACAGCATCAATCTGACGGCAGCCAAGATCAATCCGCCGGGCACGGTGCGCGGCGACGTCGATGCCACCGGCTGCAACATCGGCATCTATTACGGCCCGGGCGCAAAAGGAAAAGTGAACCTCGCCAATGTGCACGGCGCCAATTACTTCGGCATCGTCAACAACGGCGCCGACGTCGACATCACCAATTCGGCGATCTCCGACATTGGCGAGAAGCCGTTCAATGGCACGCAGCACGGCGTCGCGATCTACTTCAACTTCCAGTCCGCCGCGCGCGGCAAGATCGAAGGCAATTACATCTGGAATTACCAGAAGGGCGGCATCACGGTGAATGGCAGCTCGAAGGAAGTGAATATCGAGCGCAACACCGTGACCGGTCTCGGCCCGGTCAACTTCATCGCGCAGAACGGCATTCAGGTCGGGTTCGGCGCGAAGGCGAAGGTGCAGCAGAACTACGTCACCGGCAATTCGTACACCGGGCCGGGACAGACCGCGAGCGGCGGCGTTCTGCTGGTCGGCGGCCCTTGCTACGGCGGCAACCTGCAGACCAATACGCAGGTGCAGAGCAATATCGGCACCGGCAATGACGTCGGCGTGTGGCTCTCCAATCTCGATGCAAGCTGCAACCCGCCGGCCGCGCAGACCAAGAACACGGTGCAGCTCAACATTCTGCTCAACAATGCGTTGAACAACACGACCGGCAATGGTCCGACCCAGGGCTATCAGGCCGGCATCTCCGACCAGGGCAATGGCGACACGATTCAGCTCAACGAGATCTGCGGCCTCGGCTACGAGCCGCCGGGCACCGCGACGACCGCGGCCTTCGCGATCGATGTGACCTTCACCAACAATCCGAAGGTGAAAAATAACACGTTCTGCCAGGATCCGTACTCGCCGCCGAGCTCATCGTCGGCGAGCGCTCGCTCCGCGATCATGCAGGCGGCGGCGCGTTCGGCTGCGGCGTATAAATAAGATACTTCAACACCAATCCTCCCTGAGCGCTGTCTCAGGGAGGATTTTTTATTGTTCGAGCTTGGCGCCGATACTCTGCACCACCGCTTTCCATTTGGCGGTTTCGCTTGCGACAAACGCCTTGAACGCCTCGGGTGTTTCGCTCGAGCTCGGGATCATGCCGGCGTCGCTCATGAGCCTTCGGGTCTTTTCGTCCTTCATTGCGTCGATGACCGCGGCGTGAAGCCTGGCCACGATCGGCCGTGGCGTTCCGGCAATCGCGAACAAGCCCTGCCATGACGAGGAAACGTTCTCGGGGAAGCCTTGCTCGGCCATGGTGGCGACGTCCGGCAATTGCTCGAGCCGCTTCCGCGTCGTGACCGCCAGTGCTTTGAGCTTGCCCGATTTCACATGTCCGCTTGCCGCCGAGAGCGTGACGAACATCACGTCGACATGGCCGGCGACAAGATCGTTCAATGCCGGTCCGGCGCCGCCTTTGTACGGCACTTGCGTCATGTCGAGCCCGGCAGCCTTGCGGAATTGCTCCATCTCGAGCGTGTTCTGCGAACTGATGCCGGATGAGGCGTAATTGATCTTGCCGGGGTGCGCCTTCACGTAAGCGACCATTTCGGTCAGCGAGTTTGGCGGAAATTTTGGATTGGCGACGACAACGCCGGCCGTCTCCGATGCCAGCGATACCGGGATGAAGTCGCGCTCCGGCACCACGTTCAGGTCGCGATAAAAATTCGGATTGATCGCGACCGTGCCGACATTGCCGAGAAACAGCGTGTAGCCGTCCGGCACGGTGCGGGCGGCGACCTCCATGCCGATATTGCCGGCCGCTCCGCCGCGATTGTCGATAATGAGCTGCTGGCCGAGCCGCTCCGACAGCGCGGGCTGGATCATTCGCATCGTGATGTCGGTGGCGCCGCCCGGTGCGAACGGCACGATGACGCGGATTGGCTTGTTGGGATACTGCGCCGGGTCTTCGCGCGGCCTCGGCGAAAGGTAATGCCGCCAACAGCCCGAACAGCAAAACGCCCCGGCGGATCCACGGCATTGCGGCCTCCCTTCGCGGTTGGCGCAAGCTTACACCGGGCGGCCGCTCGCGTCTCCGGAGCGGCCTACGCCACTGCGTCTATGTCGTCCGCATCGAGCGGAAGCTTCACCGGCGCCTTGCGCTTGGCGGAAAGATCGAGCGCCTTGGTCAGCATCAGGTTGCGATGCGCTTCTTCGACGGTCGCGGCCGCGGTCGGCAGGCCCATCGACACCCGAGTGAGCCACGACACCGTCTCGTCCGCCATCGGGCCGCGCAGCTCGCCAAGCGCCATGTCGCCCGGCGGATAGCTGCCCATGAAATCGACCAGGCGCGTCGCATCGGGGTTATAGCCCTCGCGATTGCGCCTTCGACACGGCGAGCACGATGTCGCGATGGGTGTCGTCGATCGTCAGCACGCCGGTGGTGCCGACAATGCCGACCTCGAGCGAGTAAACCGCGCCCGGCCAGGTCACCGGCAGCGCCCAGGAAATGTTGAGGTGATAGACCGTGCCGTCGGAGAACATGATCATGCCGGCGGTGGCGTCGATGCCCTGATAGAGCGGGCCGAGCACCTTATCGATCGAGCGCGCATAGACATTCGACCGGCTGCTTGCCGTCGAGGCACCACATGCAGATGTCGAGCGCGTGCGTGCCGGAGATCACCAGTCGGCGAGATGGTCGCGGGATCGTCGGTGCGCTTGTAATTGTCGATCGCGACCAGCCGGTTCATGAAGGCGCGTGACGTCACCAGCGTGACGTCGCCGAGCGCGCCGGTGCGGCATTTTTCCTTGGCGGCGAGCCAGCGGCGGCGGAAGCGTTGGGTGTAGCCGACCACGGCATCGAGCTTGGCGTCCTGGATCGCCTTGAGCACGCGCGCGGATTGCTGGAGATTGGTCGCGAGCGGCTTCTCGATCAGCATCGGGATGCCGCGCTCGACCGCCGCCATGATCGGATCGACGTGCAGATGCTCGTCGGTGCAGATGATCGCGGCGGTGACTTCCGGCCGCTTGAGCAATTCGACATGGCTCTGCGTCACGAAATCGGCGTCGATCTTCGGTCCGACTTCGCCGGCGCGGTTCGGGTTCTTCTCGGCAAGGCCGATCCATTCGACCGCCGGGTGGCGCGCCGCGACTTCGCCGCGGAACAGGCCGACCCGCCCGCCGCCGATAATGGCCAGGCCGATGCCTTTGGCTTGCGTCTTCAATTGTTCAGCCCCGCGCGGACCTTCTGCTTGAACTCGGCGATCGCCGAGATCGTCTCGTTGGTGAGCGGCAGGTCGACCGGCTCGCCGCGATCGGCGGAAAGGTCCGCTGCGCTGTAGGTTTCCATCACGCGCCGCGCGCTTTCCGGCGTCACCATCACCGGCTGGTTCTTGATGCAGGCTTCGAGGAAATGGATGGTTTCCGGCCCGATGCCGCCGGCATAGACGTGATCGACCCATTCGCCCGGCATGGTGGACATCGGGAACACCTGGCCGCCTTTCTCGGTGTTCAGCCAATTGTCGCGCTGGGTGTCATCGAGCGTCAGCGCGCCCTCGGTGCCGGTGATCTCGATCCAGGTCGAGCAGTAATTCGGGTAGCTCTCCGGAAAATTCCAGCCGCCGCCGATCATCACCACGACGCCGTTGTCCATTGTGACGGTGGTGAACATGACGTCGTGCGAGCCATTGACCGGCTGCATGTAGCCATAGGCGCCCTGCGAATAGACCTTCACCGGCTTGGCCGGCTCCAGCAGCCAGAACACGAAATCGAGGTCGTGGGTCGATTCCATCACCACGGGCGAGAGCCGCACCCGGCTGGCAATCTTCTTGCCGAGCGCGCGCGAGAGGTGGCGGCTCACCAGCACCGAGACGACCTTGCCCAACGTGCCGTCGACGATCTTCTTCTTGGCGTAGGCAATCTTGGTATTGAAGCGCTGCGAATAGCCGATCGTGAACTTCAGATTGTTGCGCTTGGAAAGCTGGATCAGCTCGTCCGCCTCCCACAGCTCCAGTGCGATCGGCTTTTCCAGCATCACATGCTTGCCGCCTTTGAGGCAGTCGCGCGCGATCGGATAGTGGTTCGCTTCCGGCGTGGTCGAGACGTAGACGACCGAGATGTTCGGGTTGTCGATGATGTCCTGGTAGTTCAGCGTCGCGGTCGCCGGCTTCCAGAGCTGTTTGATCTCGGCGAGCCGGTCCGGCTTGATGTCGCACAGGTGCAGCTTGTCGACCAGCGCGGTGCGCGACAGCGTCTCCGCGCGCAAACCGCCGATCCAGCCAACGCCGATGCAACCGACTTCAACACTCTTCACGGGACATTTCCTCGTTTCTTCTTTGTTGCGAGGCGCACCCTAAGCGGACGATGCGCAAAACAAAAGACCCGCCGGCGTGGCGGGGTTTTCGCGTTGTCGAACTCGTTCGTCATTATTCAGCGGCGTCTGCCTTTACGCCGAACACCTGCGCCGCGAATTGCGGGTAGACCTCGCCAAGCTGCGGCGCGACGGCCTCGCGCAACAGCTTCAGCGTGGCGGGCGAGGGCGGCGGCGTCTCGCCGATTTCCGTCGCCGAGTCGTAGTCGAAACCGGTGTTCTCGACGGACCTCTTCGGCCGTGTGGCCGGGATGCACGCTCTCGAGCTTGAACCGGCCATTGGCGAACGAGAACAGGCAGCGATTGGTGATCAGCGCGATCGGGCCGCCGGGCCGATACACGTTCGGCTCGCTCGCGCCCGGCGCGCTGATGAAATCGACGTCGGGCACGAGCGTGCGGCGCGAGTGCTCGGTGCGGAACAGGATCACCTTCGGCACGACATAATAGAGATGGGCGGAGCCGAACGATCCGGGAAAGCGCACCTTGGGCTGCGCGTAGTCGCCGGTCGAGACCAGGTTGACGTTGCCGTGGCCGTCGATCTGCCCGCCCGACAGGAAGAACACGTCGATGCGGCCCTGGCCCGCGCAGTCGAACAGCTCGCGCGCGCCGTCGGTCCAGAAGGTGTGCTTGCGGCTGCCGAGCAACGAGACGTAGGGCGTACCTTTGCCGCGCTCGCGCGCCAGCAGCGCGGCGGTGGCCGGGATCGGCGAGGCATTGCCGACCGCGATGTGACGCACATCGCCGATCAGCCGGGTGATGACGTCGGCGAGCAGCTCCTCGTCGCGGAAGTCACGCGGCGCGGCGGGCATGGACGTAACGGTCGAGATATTCGGCAAAGCCTTCCGGCGGTCGCCGCCATGCGCGCGTATTCGCGTGAGATGCGCCGGATCGAGCGCGTAATGGTCGGGCAGACCGCAGGGCCAGGCGCCACGCTCGGCGACCGCGACCTGTTCGACGTAGAAGCCGGGCAGAACGCCGGCGGCCAGCGTCGGGTCGTCCATCAAATCGCCGTCGTAGATCTTCTCGACGGTGACGATCGTCTTCACCGCGGCATGCGCCATGGTCGCAAGCTCACGGATGCGTCCGATCCAGACATTGCCGTGCCGGTCGGCCATCGGCGCGTGAAACAGCGCAACGTCGGGCTTGATCGCGGGCAGCAGCACGATCGGATCGTCGTCCCCGAACGGGCTGTCGATCACCTTCCAGTCGTCGCGATATTTCAGGACGTCCGAGCCGATCAGCCCGCGCAGCGGCATGAACGGCACGCCTTTCTCAGAGGCCTGCAAGGCGGCATGCAGCGCCGGGCAGGTCGCATCCTTCATCCTGATCGCGCCGCTCGTCACCGCGGCCGTGAAACGCGGCGCCGGACCGAACTCGCCGAGGCTGACAGCGGACGTTTCCAGCGTGGCAACGCAGCCGGCGCCGATCAGCAGATCCGCCTGCAGGCTGGACGTCGGCAGTGCAATGAGCTGCAGCTTCTTGACGCCGCGCCTGATCAGCGCCCGCGTCGCTTCCATCGGCACGCCGGAGACTTCGCGCGGCACGACCAGCACGCAGCCGTCCTGGATCGGCGCAATCAAATCCTCGATCGTTGCAACCAGTTTCGGCATACGAAATGCGGGCGCTTTTTTCTCGGGCGATTTACAGTATAGCGGCTTTTTTGCTTGTGGCGCTGCCGGCACTGCATACATTGCCCGCCATGACCATGACGCTTGCGCAAAAGCTCGCCACCAAGCAGTTCGTTCTGACGGCCGAGATCACGCCGCCGGTTTCTTTTTCTCGCGACGAGCTGCTCGACAAGGCGCTGCCGCTGAAAGGCCTCGCCGATACGGTGAACGTTACCGATGGCGCAGGCGCGCGGCCGCATCTTGGCGCGGTGACATCGGCCGGCATTCTGGTGGAAAAGGGGATCGAGCCGATCCTTCAGCTCACCTGCCGCGACCGCAATCGCATCGGCTTGCAGAGCGAGTTGATGAGCGCCGCGGCGCTTGGCGTGCGCAACGTGCTGGTGCTGCGCGGCGACGATCCGTCGGCCGGCGACCAGCCGGACGCAAAGCCGGTGTTCGATCTCGACGCGCGGCAATTGCTCGAGACCGCGCGCAAGCTGCGTGACACTGGCGAGTTGCCGAGCGGCAAGAAAGTCAGCGGGAAGGCCGAGTTTTTCCTCGGCGCCGCCGACAGCCCGATCGATCCGCCGGCGGGATGGGAGCCCAAGGGATTGGCCGCGAAGATCGCAGCCGGCGCGCAATTTGCGCAGACGCAGTTCTGCATGGATGCAGGCGTCGCCCGCCGTTACATGGCGCGGCTCGCCGAGCATGGCCTCGACCAGAAGATCAAGCTCATCATCGGCGTGGCGCCGCTGCGCTCGGCCAAGTCGGCGCGCTGGATGAAGGAGAAGCTGTTCGGCACGGTGATGCCGGACGCCGATCATCGAGCGGATGGACAACTCGTCCGATCCGATCGGCGAGGGCGTGCGCATCGCCATCGAGGTGATCGAGGAGCTGTCGAAAATTCCCGGCGTCGGCGGCGTGCACATCATGGCGCCGATGAACGATGCGGTGGTGCCCGGCGTGATCTCCGAGGCCAAGCAGCGCGTCGCGCGGATGGTGATGGCTTAGGCGAGCGCGTCCACCGCGGCGAACAGCGCGCGGACTTTTTCTTCCGGCAGATTGCGGGTGATGAAGACGAGCCGGCTCTGCCGGTCCGCGTCGGGCCATTGCGCCAGCTCGACCGGCGGATGGGCGAGGTGCTGCACGAACTGCACCAGCACGGGGCCCTGGCAGCCTTCGACATCGAGGAAGCCTTTGACGCGCAGCAGGTCGGGCCCGCGCAGCGCGGTCAGCGTGTCCATCGCCTTCGAGAAGCTCGCCCAGCGAAGCTTCTGTGGCCGCAGCACGAAGCTGCCGATGCCGTCGCTATGGGTGGCTTCCGCGACAAACGAGTTGGCCGCCTCCGCGCCCGCGTCAGTGAGATGCCTTGGCTCGACCACGCCGTTTCGCGCTGTCACGACCGCGGCGCGCGGATTGAGCGCGCCGAGCTTTGTGATCAGCGCAGTCGCATCGGCGAGATCGGTTTTTGTCACGATCAGGCGGTCAGCCAGAATCACCTGTTTGCGCGCTTCCGCCGACCATTCCAGCGTCTTTTCACCGGCCGCCGCATCGACAACCGCAATCAACGCCTCGACGTGAAATTCTTCGCCCAAGGCGCGGTCGGTCGAGAAGGTTTGCAGGATCGGGCTCGGATCGGCGAGGCCGCTGGTCTCGATCACGATGCGCTTGAAATCCGGGATCGCGCCGCGCGTTCGGTCGGCCACCAGCGTGCGCAGCGCGATCTGCAAGTCCGAGCGCATCACGCAGCACAGGCAGCCATTGCCGAGCAGGACCGTCTCGTCGCTCGAGCCGCGCAACAGCGCGTCGTCGATGCCCTCGGCCCCGAACTCGTTGACGACCACCGCGGTGCCGGCGCCTTCCGGCGTCGTCAGGAAATTGCGGATCAGCGTGGTTTTCCCGGCGCCGAGAAAGCCGGTGACGATCGTGACCGGGATTTTCGCGCCGCGTTCACGCTTCTGCCGCCGGCCGAACGGGCCGATCGTGGCGGAAGGGAAAAGCTGCGGCGCGTTCAATCAGAAATCCATCTCGAGGATGTACAGGCCGCCGGTGTGGCGATCGACAGTGTAAACGATCTCGCGCTCGTCGACGAACACGTCATTGAGCTGCACAGCGCCGGCTGGTGTTCCGCGCGGCGGCGGCGGCACGAAAGTCGCGACTTCCCTGGGCTGATAGGGATTGGAGATGTCGTAGGCGCGCAGCCCGCCATTGAAGAAGGTGCCGAGCACGATGTCCTCGGATTTCCACGACGTCGGCAGCGGCACGTTCTCGTGGATATTATGCGCGCCGAACCGGCCGCCGCGGCTCTTGAAGGCATCGACCGGCGGCAGCGGGCAGGTCGAAATCGGCACCAGATTCTTCTCCTCGCGCGCGTCGAGCAGCCAGATCAGCTTCGGCCAGTCCTTCGCGCCGTCCTCGGTCGACTCATCGGTGACCAGCATCAGCCCGCGGTCGAACAGCGGCACCACTGTGTGCATGAAGCCGGTGTAGGGCGGCGAGTTGGTCCACGACGAAATCATCTGCGGCTTGGATTTGTCGGCGATGTCCATCACGAACATTCCGCCGTCGATATAGGCGAGATAGAGCCGGTCGGCCTTCTGCGGATACACATTGGTGTTGTGGGCGCGATAACCCTTGTCGAGCGGATGGCGCGGCGGCGGCGCGACATTGTCGCCCTTGCGGGTGCCGGGCAGCCACCAGCGGCCGATTTCGGCCGGCTTTGACGGGTTGCGCACGTCGATACAGCGGTAGAACTGGTCGTCCAGCGGATGGGTCGGCTCGAAATCCGGCGCGCCCGACGCCATGTGGACGTATTCGCCGTCGCAGAACCAGAGCTGGTGAACACCGCGCGAGTGCGGGCCCGACGTGTCGAAGAACGCGATCGATTTCGGCTTTTCCGGCACCGACACGTCGAACAGCTCCATGCCGGCCGGCTTCTGCCCCTTCTTCTGGCACTGGTAGGCCACCGCCATGATGTTGTTGGCCGAGCACTCCAGCGAATTCGAGCGCATGTAGGGCTGCGGCAGGTCGGTCTGCACCACGACCTTCGGATTGCGCGGGTCCGACACATCGACGCCCGGTGAAATTCTTCGGCGCGCTCTCATGCGCGAGCCACATGATGCGGCGGCCATCCTTGGCGATGGTGATCGACATGCCTTCGCCCATGCCGCCGAAGCCGCCGAGCTCGTGCTGCGCGAGCAGCTTGAAATTCCAGGTCACGGGCTCGCCTTGCTGGCGCAGCGGATTGTCGGCCATGTTTCGTCCTCAAAAAGTCTCGTCGTGGAAAGGCCGGCGCAAGCCGCGCCGGCCCTGATTTCACAGTCGTGAAACGCTACGCCGTGGCGCGCGCCTTCTCCAGGAATTCCGGACGCAACGCCTTCTTCCAATCCGGGATTGCCTTGATCTTCTTTTCCTTGAGCAGGATCTCGGCGTGGTGCGTGAGATAGCCGTTGAGGTCGGACGGGAAGCCCGGATCGACCTCGACGCGCGACAGCGCCACTTTGAAGGTGTCCTTGCTCATCTTGTAGCCCTTCGAGGTGAAGAACGTGTAGATCGTCTCGTAGGCTTTGTCGGGATTGGCTCTTGAATTCCTTGCCGACGTCGAGCCAGGCCTTGAGATATTGCACGACCGCGTCCGGATTCTTGTCGACGAAATCCGGCGTCGCCGCCATGAACACCGGCAGCTTGTCGAAGCTGAAGAAGTCGCCGCCCTGCAGCGAATTGGCGATGCCGTCGGCTTCCGCGATCGCGTTGTAAGGCTCGACTGTCACCATGCCGTCGATCGTCTTGGCGACCATCGCTGCGACCATGTCGTTGGTGTTCATCCGGATTTCTTCGTAATCGCCCTTCTTGAGCCCGGCCTTCGGCGCGATCTGGTCGGTCCAGATATTGCCGGTCGATGAACCGACCTGGTTGGCGACCTTCTTGCCCTTGAGATCGGCGACCGTCTTGAGTCCCAGGTCCTTGCGCGCCATCACCTGCGCGGTCTTGCCGACGTTCTGGATCACGGCGATGCCGACCAGGTCGCCCTTGTCGTGGCCGAGAATGAAGGACGGACCCGCATAAGTGCCCATGTCGACCTGGCGGGCCACCATCTGCTGCATCGTCAGGTTGCCTGACGGAACGGCGAATTCCTCGATCTCGATGCCGCGCTTCTCGAGCAGGCCCGACTTCATCAGGTAATAGGTCGGCATGCCCCACATGTTGGTCTGGTAGCCCTGCCGCAGCTTGGTCGCGGCGAGAGCCGGTACGATGCCGCCCATGCCGAGCGACAGCGCGGTGGCGCCAGTGGTGGCCAGAACTTGCCGGCGATTTAGTCCGGTAACGATGCTCATGCCTTCCTCCTTGGTGTTTCTGTGTGCGCTATTGGATTTTTCTCCCGGCGCCTTCGCCGAGTTCGCTCAGCAATTGCTTCTGGTAATCGAGAAACGCCACGCTCAGCGGATCGCGCGGGCGCGGCAGGTCGATCGTGATTTCCTTTTTGATGCGGCCGGGATGCGGCGTCATGACGATCACGCGGTCGGCGAGATAAACCGCTTCGGCGACATTGTGCGTCACGTAGACCACGGTTTTTCGTGTCTCGCGCCACACGTCGGCCAATAGCCGCTGCATGTCGTCGCGGGTCAGCGCGTCGAGCGCGGCGAACGGCTCGTCCATCAGCAGCACACCCGGATTGTAGGCGAGCGCACGCGCGATCGCGACGCGCTGCTGCATGCCACCGGACAAATGATGCGGATAGGCGTTGGCGAACTTTTCGAGCTTGACGAGGGCGAGTTGCTGTTGCGCGATCTTCTCACGCTCCTCCTTGCCGACGCCCTTCATCTCCAGGCCGAAGGTGACGTTGCCGAGTGCGGTGCGCCACGGGAAAAGCTGGGCGAAATCCTGGAACACGATGCCGCGGTCGGTGCCGTGGCCGTTGACCGGCTTGCCGCCGATCTTGATCTCGCCATCGGTCGGCTTGAGGAAGCCGGCGAGAATGTTGAGCAAGGTGGACTTGCCGCAGCCGCTCGGCCCCACCAGGCAGAGGAATTCCGAGTTTTTAAGGCCGAAGCTGGCGCGATCGACCGCGTGCACCGGGCCCGCCGGTGTGTCGTAGACCAGCGAAACGTCGCGAACCTCGATATCGGCCATTGTCACTCCCGCACGCGGCCCTCTAGATACTACACCGCACGTTCCCGAATGCAGTTGTTTTCCTCATGCGGCTTATAGCGCTCGCCGGCGACGGAATAGGGCCGGAAATCACCGCCGCAACGCTTGCGGTGCTGCGCGCCGCCTCGGAGCGGTTTGGCCTCGATTTGCACATTGTCGAAGATGTGGTCGGGCACGAGAGCTTGCGCCGCCACGGCACGACAGTCCGGCCCGATCTGCTTGATGCAGTGCGCAAGGCGGACGGATTTGTCCTGGGGCCGACCGCGGCGTTTGAGTATCCCGGCGAGATCAACCCGTCGATGTTCTTTCGCAAGAGCCTCGACCTCTACGCCAACATCCGCCCGGCCCGGACCTATCCCGGCCTGAAATCCATCGCCGGTGCGTTCGACCTCATCGTCGTGCGTGAAAATACCGAAGGCTTTTACGCCGACCGCAATGTCGAATCGGGCGGCAGCGAGATGCTGATCACGCCTGATGTGGTCGTGTCGCTGCGGCGGATCACCCGGCAGTGCTGCGAGCGCATCGCGCGTAGCGCATTCGAGCTGGCGCAGCGGCGGAAGCAGAAGGTCACCGCGGTTCACAAGGCCAATGTGCTCAAGCGCGGCGACGGGCTGTTCCTGGAGGAATGCCGCAAGGTGGCGAAGGAATTTCCCGGCGTCGCGCTCGACGAGATCATCGTCGATGCGATGATGGCGCATGTGGTGCGCAATCCGGCGCGTTTCGACGTGATCGTCACCACCAACATGTTCGGCGATATTCTGTCGGACCTGACGGCGGAATTGTCCGGCAGTCTTGGACTGGGCGGCTCGCTCAATGCGAGCGACCAGCATGCCATGGCGCAGACCGCGCACGGCACCGCACCCGACATCGCCGGCAAGAACGTCGCCAACCCGTTTTCACTCATTCTGTCGGCCGCGCTGCTGCTCGACTGGCATGGGCGCCGCAAAGGCGAGGCGAAGTTCGCGAGCAGCGGCCAGTGCAATCGAAAAGGGCATCGAGGCCGCGGTGGCGGCAAAGGAAACCACCGGGGATATCGGCGGCAAGCTCGGCACGCGCGAAACCGGGGAAGCGCTCGCGGCGCGGCTTAAGGAGTGGGCCGCCGCCTAGCCCATCATCAACTTCGGCAGCCACAGGCTGATAATCGGAAAGGCGATGAGGAGAACGAGCCGCGCGCAATCCGCGGCCAGGAACGGCAGCACACCTGCGCAAACGGTCTGAAACTTCATGCGGTCGGCGACCGAAACAATCACGAACAGGTTCATGCCGACCGGCGGGGTGATCAAGCCGATTTCAACAACCGAGGTCACAATGATGCCGAACCAGATCGGGTCGTAGCCGAGCTTGATGATGAGGGGAAAGAAAATTGGCAGTGTGATCAGCATCATCGACAGACTGTCGAGGAAACAGCCGAGCACGATGTAGATCAGGATGATCACGATAAGCACGCCGAGCGCCGGCAGTTTGAAATAGTTTATCTGCTCGAGCAGCAAGTTCGGCAGCGTCGACGTCTCAATGAAGTATTGCAGCACCGAAGTGCCGACCAGGATCAGAAAAATGATCGCCGTTGTGCTGGCCGTCTCGATCAGAGACTCGCGGATGACCTCGACGGTGAGCTGGCGGCGCCAAGCCGCGAGCACCATGGCGCCGAACGCGCCGACCGCGGCAGCCTCGGTAGGCGACGCGATATTGAGATAGATCGAGCCCATCACCGCGCCGAACAGCACAACCACCGGCGCCATCTGCGCGATGGCGGCGCGCCGACGCGCAAAGGTCGCTTTCGGCGCCAAAGGTGCCATCGCGGGTCTGGCTCGCACCACGGCATAGACCGCGCACATGTAAAGTCCGGCGGCGAGGAAGCCCGGGATCATGCCGGCGAGGAATAGCCGCCCAATCGATTGCTCGGTCATGATCGCGTAAATGACCATGATGATGCTGGGCGGGATCAGAATGCCGAGGGTGCCGCCGGCCGCGACCGTGCCGCCGGAGAGCCGGTCGTCATAGCCAAGCGCGCGCATTTCGGGAATCGCGACGCGCGCCATCGTAGCGGCGGTCGCCAGGCTTGAGCCGCAAACGGCGCCGAACAGCGCGCAGGCGCCGATGGTCGCCGACGCCAGCCCGCCGCGCCAGTGCCCGATTAACGCGTGCAGCGCCTGGTAGAGCGAGGCAGACAGACCGGCGCGGGCCGCGAAGGCGCCCATCATCACAAACAGCGGAATCACCGAAAGCGAATAGGGAAAAACCGTGACGAACGGCTGTGAGCCGAGCACGAAACCGATGCCGAGCCAGCCATTGATAGCGGCGCCGCCGACAATGCCGACGATGCCCATCGCGATAGCGACCGGCACTCGCAGGCCGATCAATACGAGCAACGCGACGATGCCGATAATTCCGATGACGGGCGGAGACATGCTCAGGATCTTGCGGGCAAGCCGCGGCGCGCAAGACGCACCGCCATGATGATATTAGCGACGATCGCGAGCGCGATGCCGGTAAGGAACGGCGCCCAGTATGCGATCATCGGGATGCCGATGGTCTGGCTACGATCGCCGCCAACATATTCGGTCAGCGCCTGCCGGTACGAGAAGAACAGAACCGCGGCCAGGAAGATCACGGCGAGGAACGAAGCAGCCACACGAAGCATGACCTGCAATTTTTCCGGCATCTTTTCGGCGAACACGTCGATTGCGACGTGCTGATCGGTCATGAAGCCTTGCGGGATCGCCAGCATTGCGCCGGTCAGGACGCAAAGTTGCATGATGTCCACGATGCCTTTGACTGTGAGCGTCGAGACGCTGCGCATGGCGATATCGGCCATGGTCAGCAGCACGCCGATAACGAGCGCGGCGGTGCCGAGCAGTGAAAGCGCGCGGAGGAGGCGGTCTGCCACGGTGATGTGCGGGACGGAACGGGCGGCAAGTCGCTGCCGCCCGCTCGGGGCCTATTCGTATTTCTTCAGCGTCACGACCATGGCGTCGTAGAGTTCGCGTGCATTCGGCAAGGTCTTTGCCTGCTCGTCGATGTATTTATCGACCACGGGCTTGAGTTTGGCCCGCCACGCGTCGCGCTTGGCGTCCGGCATTTCGCTCACCTTGTTGCCCGCCTTCTTCGCGGTCTCGATTGCCGCGTCGTCGGTCGTCTTCCACAACGTGCTCCACAGTGTGGTGAAGTGCGGGCCGCCGTCGTCGATGAGCTTTTTGATGTCGGGCGGCAGGGCGTTGTACTTGGTCTCGTTGATCAGCGTGTACATCGCGACGGCGTCGATCCGCGCGTTGAGATGGTTCTTGAATACCTCGTACAGCTTGAAGGCCCCAACCGGGCCCCACGGCATGACATTGCCGTCGATCACGCCGCGTTCGGCGCTTTCATAAACCTGCGTCGGCGGCATGCCGACCGGCGTCGCGCCGAGCGCCTCCAGCATTGCGGTCACGCTTGGCGTCGGCGCGCGCATGCGCACGCCCTTGAGCTGGTCGAGGTCGTCGATCGGCTGCTTGGTGTGGACCGCGCTCGGCTCGGTAATGGTCAGATTGATTATCCGGGTTCCCGGATAGTCGTCCTTGAGCTTGTCTTGCAGTTCAGCGAGCGCCTTGGTCCCGCCGGCCGAGCCTTTGATCGTGAACGGCAACTCCATCAGGATGGTGCGCGGATGGCGGCCGCGCGGGATCGCCGGAATGCCGACCGCAATATCGACAACGCCGGCACGCACCTGATCGAATTGCTTGGTGGCGTCTCCAAGCGCCGAGCCGGCGGCAAACAACGTGATGTGCACGCGTCCGTTGCTCTTCGCTTCAACGGACTTGGCCCAGGGCTCGAGCGCCTGTGTATTGATGAAATGCGTTGGGGGAAACATGCTCGACAGCTTGAGCTCGAACTCCGCCGCGCCGGATGTGCCCGCCGGCAATCCGATGGCAGCCGTCAGCAGCGCCAGCGCGGCCGGCCGCCAGATGACTTCGATGAACCTTGCCATTCCCTAGCCCTCCCTCGATGCGGCCCCGCCGCTTGTCGTTTCAGCTTTTGAACAGTCGCTCTGACGCGAGCTTGGCACCCTCCGTCAGGGCGCGCAATTTCGCCCACACCACGTCTTCCGAAACTCGTCCCTGGCCCGCCGATGTGTCGAAGCCGCAATCGGTACCGGCGAGAACCCGGCGCGGATCTCCGACCACAGCCGCCACGCGCTCCAGACGGTCGGCTACGACTTCCGGATGCTCCACGAAATTGGTGAGTGAGTCGATCACGCCGGCCACGATGACCTGGTCGTCGGCGAGTCGCATCTTGTCCAGGATCTTGAAGTCGTGTGCGTGACGCGGATTGGCGAAGGGCAACACCAGCCCGCCCACCTTCGCTTTCAGCAAGGTGGGCAAGATTTCGTCCAGCGCAACGTCATGATCATGCGGCGCCTCGTAATTGCCCCAGCACACATGCATTCGCACGCGTTCGCGCGCGATGTCCTTGAGGGCTTCATTGATCGTGGCGACGACCAGCTCCACGAATTCGACGAACTCACCGATCGGGCGGTCGCGGTAGGAAGTATGGCGCTCGAGCGCAAGATCGGGGCAGTCGAGCTGCAGCACAAATCCGGCCTGCACGATCGCGTCATACTCATTCTTCAGCGCGGCGCCGAGCGCAGCCATGTATCGCGGGAAACTGTCGTAATGCTCGTTGCGCACGATCGCGGCAACAATGCCGGGGGACGGCGCGGTCATGAAACTCTCGGCATAACGACCTTTGAAGAGGGCGAGCGCGGCGGAGAATTCGGCGCATTCGCGCCGAACCTGTTGCTCGCCGACATAGTCAACCGCGCCGATCGCCTTCGGCACGCCGACCCGCACCGATACCGCCTCTTTGCCCGCCATTCGGGCCTGGTTATCGCGCTTGAATTGCGGATAGGCCTCGATATCGGCGGAAGGCGCACGGTCCCCGACGCCGCCGAGCCCGGTCAGCCGGTCGCGGAGGTAAAGCACGAAGCTCGACCGCGACTGCTCGCCATTGTTGACGACGTCAATTCCGCTTTCGATCTGCTTTTCGAGCGCAGCGACCGTTGCATCGCGTCCGGCCTGGTCGATCGCCGCCTGATCGACCGCCTCGCCACGGGAGCTTCTGACATGCTGGTGCGTGAGCGCGGCCGGCCGTGGAAGGCTTCCGGTGTGTGTTGTCAGAATGCGGTGTTCGCTACGTTGCACTGCCGGGTATTCAGGTCTTCGCCCTGCGGACCATTCCCCACTTCAGGACGGTCGAGCGCTCGAGCGAGCCGAACACCAGCCGCTCGAACATAAAGCCGAGGAAGCCGATCACGATCAGCGACGACAGCATGACGTCGGCGTTGAGGAATTCCTTGGCGTCGAAGATCACCCAGCCGAGGCCCCAGCTCGAGGCCGCGATCATCTCGGCGCCGACCACCGCGATCCAGGCGCGGATGAAGGACTGCCGCATGCCGGTGATGATGAATGGCGACGCGCCCGGAATGATCACCTTCCAGAACAGTTTGTGCTCATCCGCGCCCATGGCGCCCGCGGCGCGCAGCCAGATCGGATTGACCGCACGCACCCCGGACCAGGTGTTGAACAGCATCGGGAAGGTGGCGGCGTAAAACACGATGATGATCGTGGTCAGATTGCCGATGCCGAACCACAGCATGAACAGCGGCACCAATGCGAATGACGGGATCGGCATCATCGCGCTGACCAGCGGCAGCAGGAAGTTTTCGACCGGGCGGAAGCGCGCCATCATGATGCCGAGCGGGATGCCGACCACCATGGCGAGCGCAAAGCCGAACAGCACGCGATAGAGCGTATAGAGCGTGTGACGCAGCATCGTGCCGTCGGCCAGCATGTCCCAGAAGGTCGCGAGCACGACCGGGATGGTCGGCATCAGCGCCTTTGGAAAATGGCCGCTGCGCGCGACGATTTCATAAACGACCAGCGCGACCACAAGCACGATGCTTGCGCGCACATAGCTGCGCAGCACCGCGAGTTCGACGTAGGAACGCTTCTCGGCGGGCGGGTGGTGACTGTCGTCATGCCGTCACCATGCCCCAGCGGATCACGGTGTAGTCCTCGATTTTCTGGAACACGAATTTCTCGAGAACGATGCCGATGATGCCGATGGCGGCGATGCCGGCCAGCATCGCGTCGGTGTTGAGCAGCTCGCGCGCGCCGAAGATCAGCCAGCCGAGGCCCCAGCTCACGCCGACCAGCATTTCGAGCGCGACCAGGATGCGCCAGGCTTGCGCGAGGCCGAGCCGCAGCCCGGTGAGAATGTAAGGCAATGCGCCGGGCAAAATGACGTAGCGGAACATCCTGTGGTCGTCGGCGCCCATCGATTGCGCCGAGCGCAGCCAGATTTCCTTCACGGCTTTCACGCCGGTCCAGGTGTTGAAGATCACCGGGAAGCAGGCGACGATTCCGACCAGCAGCACCGCCGGAAAGTTGCCGATGCCGAACCACAACAGGAACAGCGGCGCGTAGGCGAGGCCGGGGATCGGCGCGAGAATGCTGACGATAGGCAGCAGAATGTCTTCGGCCCGGCGCGAGCGGCCCATCAGGATGCCGGCCGCGACGCCGATGACGCCTGCGACGGCGAAGCCGGAGAACAGCCGCAATACCGTTTGCGCGACATGCTTCGGCAAAATGCCGCTGAGCATCAGCTCATAGAAAGTGACAGCAACCGTCTCCAGGCTCGGGAACAGGCGCCGCGGGAACACGCCGGTCCAGGCGATGATCTCCCAAATCGCGGCGACAACCAGGAACGGGTAAATGTTGCGCCAAACGCTGCGCAACCTGTCGGCCGCAGAGCGGCGCTCTGTCGGGCGCGACGACCGCGATCGCGGCTGTCTCCTGCATGGCCGGCGTCCTCCCATGACGCGTGTTGTTTGATCTTGAGGCCTGCGGAGCAAGCTTAACGCATGGCTTGCCGGCTTGTCATTGCGCTTAGCGGCATTGCCCGCTTGTCCTGCTGTGCTAGGAAGCGCTCGAATTTTGCGCGGACGGCCTCCTGAGGCGTTCGGTGCGACAAAACAAGGAGTTTCGTCATGGCAAAACCAACCATTGGATGGATTGGTGTCGGCCGCATGGGCTACCAGATGGTCGAGCGCCTGATCAAAGACGGTCAGGATGTTTCGATCTGGAACCGCACGAAGTCGAAAGCCGAGCCGCTCGCCAAGCTCGGCGGCAAGGTGGTCGACAAGCTGTCCGACCTCGCCAGCGTCGACATGCTGTTTGCGATCGTCTCCGAAGGCAAAGACCTCGAAGAGGTCTATTTCGGCCCGAACGGCGTGGTCACCAAGGCGAACGGCAAACTGCCGAAGGTCTTTGTCGATTGCTCGTCGATCTCGGTTGAGGATTCCGAGCGCATCCGCGCCCGCCTCAAGGAGAAGGGCGTCGAGTTCGTCTGTGCGCCCGTCTCCGGCAACGGTCTGGTGATCAAGGCCGGCAAGCTGTCGTCCGTCGTCTCCGGTCCGGAGGCGGCTTCGAAGCAGGCGATGCCGATCATCGAAGTCTTTGCGCCGCGCGGCGTTTCCTATGTCGGCGAAGGCGAGCTCGCGCGTATCTGCAAGATCGCGCACAACGTCATGCTCGGCGTCGTCATCTCCAACCTGGTCGAGATCACGCTGCTCGCCAACAAGATGGGCGTGCCGCGCCACGCCTTCCTGGCGTTCATGAACAATGGCGTGATGGGCTCGATGTTCACGGCCTACAAGACGCCGGCTCTGGTCAACCTCGACTGGACCGCGACCTTCACGCCGGAATTGCTGCGCAAGGATCTCGACCTCGGCCTCGAGCTCGGCCGCGAGCAGGATGTGCCGATGCCGGTGACGGCGGCGACGCGCGAAATGGTGCAGATGCATATCGGCAAGGCGCTGTCGCAATCCAACAGCGATGAAATCCTGTCGCAGGATTTCGCCCGCATGGCCGAGACCATGGCCGAACTGTCCGGCATGAAGCTGACGAGCGAGAACAAGAACGTCGGCACCGGGCTGTAATCGCCCGCCACCACCGGTGGAGCAGATAAAAAAAGGGCCCCTTGCGGGGCCCTTTGGTGCGTAAGGTGGAGGATTCATGCCGCCATCTCAAACCATGCGGGAGGAGAAAGGCAGCAGCGCACACTGTGAAGTGAACAGGGCGCTTGCCGCAGCGGCAAGTAAATTGGGTATAAACGCATCCATGGCCTTTACCCTCTATAACGCTCCGCAATCGACCTGCTCGCAGCGTGTCCGCTTTGTGCTCAACGCCAAGGCGCTGCCCTTCAACGAAGTGAAGTTGAACCTGCTGGAAGGCGATCAACTCAAGCCTGATTATCTCAAATTGAATCCGAATGGCGTCGTGCCCACTCTCGACCACGACGGCGCGATCATCATCGATTCCACCGTCATCACCGAATATCTGGACGAAGTGTCGCAGGCGAACAGCTTCACGCCGGAACATCCGGTGGAGCGCGCCCGCATGCGCGCGCTTATGCATTTCATCGACGAGATGCCGGCCCCGGCGGTGCGCGTGCCCACCTTCAATCTCGCCTTCCTGCCGAGCTTCCAGAAGATGAGCGCAGAGGCGTTCCAGGCGATGGCGGAGTCAAAGCCGCTGCGCAAGGAATTCATGACGAAGATGGGCCAGACCGGCTTTCCAAAAGCCGAGATGGACGACGCGCTCAATCGGCTGCGCCGCAGCTACGAGCGCATGGAAGCGGAAATCAACAAGAGCGGTGGGCCATGGCTGTTGGGCAAGAACATCACGCTTGCTGACGTCGCGGTGATGCCCGCCCTCGTGCGCATGGACGATCTCGGCATGTCCTCGGAATGGCGCGATTTGCCGGGCGTCGTGCGCTGGTACGATAACATTCGCGCGCATCCGGCCTTCAAGCCGACCTATTATCACGGCTCGTTGTTGAGCGAACGCTTTCCGCATCTGCGCGAGAAGGCGAAAGCATCCTGAGGAGGTCACCGATGCCGCGGATTGTTGCACTGGCTGCCGCGGCCCTCGCGTCGCTCTGCAGCGCCTCGGCCATGGCGCAAAGCGTGCCGGTCAACGAACTCGCCGCAGCGGTCGTTCGGCTGAAGACCTACATCAATCCGGACGCGCGCACGGGTTCCAATCTCGGTCATCAACGCGAAGGCTCCGCTGTCGTGATCGACAGTGGCGGGCTGTTGCTCACCATCGGTTACCTGATGGTGGAGGCGCAGGCCGCGGAGGTCATTACCAATGAGGGCCGCGCGGTTCCCGCCAACATTGTCGGCTACGACCATGAGTCCGGCTTCGGCCTGTTGCAGGCAACGGCGCCGCTCAATGTGCGGCCAATTCAACTCGGCTCGTCGGCAGAGCTGAAAGAAGGCCAGAGCGCGGCGATCGTCGGCGCGGGCGGCCTGCAGCGCATCGCGGCTGTCGAGGTGGTGTCGCGGCGCGAGTTCGCCGGCAATTGGGAATACCTGCTCGACGACGCGATCTTCACCTCGCCGGCCTATCACCCGAACTGGAGTGGCACCGCGCTGCTGAATGCCGAAGGCAAGCTGGTCGGGATCGGCTCGCTGATCGTCGGCGATGCGGGGCGGAAAGGCGCTCCGCTGCCCGGCAACATGTTCGTGCCGATCGACCGGCTGCCGCCCATTCTCGGCGACCTGCTTGCGAACGGCCATGCCGCCACCGCAACGCCCTGGCTCGGCATCACCACCGAGGAGGGCCGCCGCGGATTGGTTGTCGCTCGCGCGGTCGCGGGTGGCCCGGCCGAAAAGGCGGGCATCAAACGCGGCGATTTCATCGCCGGCGTTGATGGCAAGCCTGCCGAAGATCTTGCGGATTTTTACCGGAAAGTGCGGGCGCTCGGCTCAGCGGGCGTCACGGTGCCGCTCGACATCGAACGCGAGGGCACCAAGCAGCGGATCGACATCCCGTCGGCCAACCGCCGCGATCACCTCAAGCTCAATTCGACGCTCTGATCCGCGCGCGAGCTTGGCCGGCTCGAAGCCGTGCATGCCGAGGAACCACTGCAGGGCGACCACTGCGCCTTTGACCGGCTGCAACAGGCGCCAGCGACAGCCCAAGCGTCAGCGGCAGCCATAGCGCGAGATGGATCCAGTAGGCCGGCGCGAGGTGCGTCTCGACCGCAAGGACCAGCGGCACCACGATGTGGCCGACGATCACGATCACCAGATAGGCCGGGAAATCGTCGGCGCGGTGGTGATGCAGTTCCTCGCCGCATTCGGAACAGGACTCGTTGACCTTGAGGAAGGAACGGAACAGGCGGCCTTCGCCGCAAGCGGGGCAGCGGCCGCGAAATCCGCGCCACATCGCCTGAACGACATCGCGCGGCAACTTGTCGAGGTTCATTGAAAATCCATCCCGGTGTCGCGCTTACATAGGCGCCGGCCGGCCCTTGAGCTAGCGCGCCGGGGCAAGGCTGCCTTGCGGTCAGCCGCCAGCGCGCCACTTGATCAACGCCAGCACCGGCTGGCCGAAGAAGGCGTCGAGATTGACCGCGAACACGCGGATCCAGTGCGGCGCCTGGTCGCTGTAGCCGTACATGACCACCGCGAACAGAACCGGCAGCGCGATCACGACGCCATAAACGAAGCGCAGGACACGCGCGCGTTGCTCGGCGCGCTCCTGCGGCGAGACGTAGGGTGGAAGGTTAGGCGCCACGGCGGTGAGCCGGCTCAGTACCGGTGGGTGATCGGCAGCTCTTCGGCCGGGAACAGGGTGATCACGCGGCAGCCCTTGTCGGTGACCACGACCTCTTCCTCGATGCGCGCGCCGGAATAGCCGTCGGTCGCCGGGCAATAGGTCTCGATCGCGAACACCATGCCTTCCTTGATCTCGGTCGGGTGATCCATCGAGACCACGCGCGAGATGATCGGCCGCTCGTGCAGCGCCAGGCCGAGGCCGTGCGCGAACTGCAAGCCGAAGGCGGAGGTCTCGTCGGGGAAGCCGAACTCTTCCGCTTTCGGGAAGGCGCCGCAGATATGCGCGGTCGTTGCGCCGGGCTTGATCCGCGTGATGGCCTCGTCGAGCCAGCCGCGCGCCTTCTTGTAGGCGTCGTGCTGCGCCGGCGTCGCGCGGCCGACATTGAAGGTGCGGTAGTAGCAGGTGCGGTAGCCCATGAACGACTGCAGGATATCGAAGAACGCCTGGTCGCCGGGCCGCAGCATGCGGTCGGTGAAATTGTGCGGATGCGGATTGCAGCGTTCGCCGGAAATGGCGTTGACCGCTTCCACGTCGTCGGAGCCGTGGGTGTAGAGGAACTTGTTCACCTCGGCGACGATGTCGTTCTCGCGCACGCCCGGCTTGAGCTGCTCGCTGATGAGGTGATAGGCGCCGTCGACCATCGCGGCGGCGCGGTTGAGCAGCGCGATCTCGTCCTGCGACTTCACTTCGCGCGCTTCCAGCATGACCTGCTGGCCGTCGACGATCTTGAGGCCGGCCTTCTGCAGCTCGAACATCATCGGCGGCTCGATGATGTCGACGCCGACCGGCATCTTGTCGCAGCCGGCTTCCTTGATCAGCGCGGCGATCTCCTTGGCGTGCTTGGCCATCAGGCCGAACGCCGGATCGACCATGCCGCGCATGCCGATGATGCCGGCCTTGCAGTTCTCCGGCTTGAGCCACGGCGTGTAGAGCTTGTGATGGACGGCGGCCGAGCCGAAGTCCCACAGGATCGGGTCGGATGAGCCTTTGGTCAGCAGCACCCAGCGGCAGAGCTTGTCGCGCTCCCACTCGCCGATCTTGGTCGAGGTGATGTAGCGGATGTTGTTGACGTCGAACATCAGCAGCGCGCCGAGCTCGGACTTGTCGAGCGCCTGCTTGGCGCGGCCGAGCCGGTAGCGGTGCAGCCGGCGGTAGTCGACGCGCTCCTCGAAGTCGACGCCCATCGTGCCGAGCGCGGGCAGGTGCCGGCCCCAGTTGTAGCGCGGGTTGACGTCCTCGGCGCGGATCGCGATCGGGTCGCGCGTTCTCTCGTCCATAACGCTCTCCTTGGCATATGTGGCCGGGGCTACCCGGCGGCTTTGGCCCGACTATACGCTCGCGCCTTGCGTGGCGCGACTCCGTGATCAGGCGACTTTCTTTCCCCAAATCCGCTGCGAGGCGAGGTCGGCGCCGTCGCGCAGCGCGCGCAGCTTCAGCCATACCGCAGGCTCGATCACCCATTCGCGGTTGGTGAAAGTGCCGAAGCCGCAATCGGTCGAGGCGATCACGCGCTCGCGGTCGCCGACCGCCTTCACGGCGTCTTCGATACGCCGCGCCACCACTTCGGGGTGCTCGACGAAATTGCTGGTGGTCTCGATCACGCCGGGGCACAGGATCATGTCCTTCGGCAGCGGGTGCTGCTTGAAGGCGGCGTATTCGTGCGCGTGGCGCGGATTGGAGAACTCGATCGACAGCGCGCCGACCTTGGCCTGGTAGAGCGCCGGCAAGATCTTCGCGAGCGCGATGTCGTGAACGTGCGGCCCTTCCCAGTTGCCGTAGCAGACGTGCAGCCGCACCTGCTCGCGCGGAATGCCCTCGATGCCGGCATTGATGACGGCGATGTGCTTCTCGACGCGCTTGATGAAGTCGCTGTCCGACAGATCGCGATACATCATGGTGCGGTCCATCGCGAGATCGGGCGCATCGATCTGCAATGTCAGCCCGGCCTTGGCGATGGCCTGATATTCGTTCCGCATCTCGCGCGCGATCGCATCGAGATAGGCATCGTGGCTGTCGTAATGCGCGTTCAGCATCGTCGAGGAGATGATGCCGGGCGAGGGCGCGGTCATGAACAATTCGCTGAACTTTGCCCTGCGCGATCTTCTTGAAGCGCGCGATCTCGCTCTCCAGCGGCTTGATGTCGAGATATTTGATCTCGGCTTGCGCCTCCGGCGCGTTCTGCTGCTTGGAGACGTGCGGGAAGCGCATCTTGAGCTGCTCGATCAGCTCGGGGAATTCCTCGAATTCGCGGCCGCGGCGGCGCTTGGAAATGCCGCCAAAGCCTGACATGCGCTGCGGCACATAGGTCTGGAAACCGACCCGCTGCTGCTCGCCGTCATTGCCGACGTCGATCCCGGCCGAAACCTGCTTTTCGACGACATGCGAGACCGCGCGATCCATTTCGCGGTCCATCTCGCGCCTTGTCGTAGGCCTCGCCGGCCTCACGTTTCACCAGCAGATCGGAGAGCTTGTCGTTGCGTGGCAGGCTGCCGACATGCGTCGTCAGAATGCGGTCCCGGCTGAGGATCATGAACTAAAACTCCGAACGTTGCGGCAGATTTCGCCGGTCTGCATAATCCCCGCCGGGAGGAAACACAAATGACCGCGGCGCAAGCACGCGTTATCGACGGCGGCGCCGGTGCGAATGTCGTGGGCGCAGTCCCACGCGACTACAATTTCGCAGCCGACATCCTCGCGCAGAACCTCGAGGCAGGCCGCGCCGACAAGCCGGTGTTCATCGATCCGCGCGGCACCTGGACCTATGGCCAGCTCGCCGACCGGGTCGAGCGCTTCGGCATGGCGCTGCGCGCGCTCGGCCTGCGCCGCGAAGAGCGCGTGCTGATGGCGATGACCGACACGATCGACTGGCCGACTGCGTTTCTCGGCTGCCTCAAGGCCGGCATCATTCCGATCCCGGTCAACACGCTGCTGACCGAGAGCGACTACGAATTCATGCTGGCCGACAGCCGCGCCAAGGTGCTGCTGGTGTCGGACGCGATCTATCCGCGCTTTGCCGAGCTGATCGGCAAGGCGCCCGACCTCGAGCACGTCATCGTCTCCGGCGAGACCGCGCACGGCCACAAGCGCTTCGAAGACCTGATCGAGAACGCGAAGGGCGAGCCTTACACGGCGCCGACCGTCGCCGACGACATGGCGTTCTGGCTCTACACGTCCGGCTCGACCGGCAAGCCGAAGGGCGCGGTGCATGTGCACGGCAGCCTGAAGCTGACGGCCGATCTCTACGGCACGCCGGTGGCGGAGCTTCGCGAAGACGACATCATCTATTCGGTGGCGAAGCTGTTCTTTGCCTATGGGCTCGGCAACGCCATGACGTTTCCGATGTCGGTCGGCGCGACGGTGGTGCTCAATCCGGAGCGGCCGACGCCCGATGGCGTCGCGGCGCTGCTCAAGAAACATCCGGTCACGGTGTTCTGGGGCGTGCCGACCTTCTATGGCGCGTTCCTCAATTCTCCGAACGCGCCGGACAAATCCGAGGTGAAGCTGCGCCGCTGCCTGTCGGCGGGCGAAGCGCTGCCCGAGGAGATTGCGAAGAAGTTCAAGGAAAAATACGGCGTTGAGGTTTCCGACGGTCTCGGCACCACCGAGATGCTGCACATCTATCTCACCAACCGGCCCGGCGCGACCAAGTACGGCACCACCGGCAAGCCGGTGCCGGGCTACGAGATCAAGCTGCTTGGCGAGGACGGCCAGCCCGTGAAGCAGGGCGAAATGGGCGAGATGTATTGCCGCGGCCCGACCAGCGCGATCATGTACTGGAACAACCGCGAGAAGTCGCGCTCGACCTTCCAGGGCGAGTGGACCCGCTCCGGCGACAAATATTACGAGGACGAGGACGGCTATTACGTCTGCTGCGGCCGCGCCGACGACATGCTGAAAGTGTCGGGGCTTTACGTCTCGCCGTTCGAGGTCGAGGCCGCGCTGCTGTCGCATCCCGATGTGCTCGAAGCTGCGGTGGTCGGCTGGAACGACGAGCAGAAGCTGATCAAGCCGAAAGCGTTTGTCGTGCTCAAATCGGCCGACAAGGCGAACGACGCGCTGGCGCGCACGCTTGCAGGAGCACGTCAAAGCGAAGCTCGCGCCGTTCAAGTATCCGCGCTGGATCGAATTCCGGAAGGACCTGCCGAAGACGGCGACCGGCAAGATCCAGCGGTTCAAGTTGCGGTCGGAAGCGCCAAGTTGAAACTGTCGGACACCGGCTTTCTCGAGATCGGCGACCAGCGGCTCGAATACCGCATGATCGGCCCGCGGCCGGACGAGGCGCCGACGCTGGTGCTGCTGCACGAAGGGCTCGGCTGCGCCGGGCTGTGGGGCGACTTTCCCGACAGGCTGCAAAAGGCCACAGGCGCGGGCGTATTCGTCTATTCGCGCGCCGGATATGGGCAATCGAGCCCGGTCAAGCTGCCGCGGCCGCTCACTTATATGCATGAGGAGGGGCGGCAGACCTTGCCGGCGCTGCTCGACGCCATCGGCTTTCGCGACGGCCTGCTGGTCGGGCACAGCGATGGCGCGTCGATCGCGACGATCTATGCGGGCTCGCACCAGGACCATCGCGTTCGCGGCCTGGTCCTGATCGCGCCGCACTTCTTTACCGAGGACGAAGGTATCGCCTCGATCGTCGAGGCCAAGAAGGCCTACGAAACAACCGACCTGCGCTCAAAGCTGGCGCGCTGGCACAAGGATCCGGACAACGCGTTTTGGGGCTGGAATGGCGCCTGGCTCGATCCCGATTTCCGCAAGTGGGATATCACCGAAGAGCTCGCCTACATCCGCGTGCCGATCCTGATCGTGCAGGGCGAGGACGATCAGTACGGCACGGTGAAGCAGATCGAGGTGGCGGAGCGCGATTGCTACTGCCCGGTCGAGGTCGCGCTGTTGCGTGGCGCGAAGCACTCACCGCAGCGCGAGGCGCCGGACGTGACGCTCAAGACGATTGCGGACTTCGCCAATCATCTGCTCGCTAGACCGCGCGAAGCGAGCGGCATGAAAAAGGCCGCGCTTGCGGCGCGGCCTTTAGATTGATTCAGTTACAGCGGATTTACTCAGCCGCCGCCCGCGACGGGCTGGCATGCGCCTGCGTGATGTAATCCATCGCCGCCTGCACGCCGCCCTTCTTGATCGGGACGTTCGCCATCTGCAGCGCCATCTCGGTGATGGCGAGGCCGCCGAGCAGGTCGCCGTCATTGATGTCGCCGAGGTGGCCGATGCGGAACATCTTGGCGGTGAAGCGGCCGAAGCTCGCGCCATAAGCGATGTTGAAGTTCTCGAGCGCCAGCGCGCGGAATGCCTCGGCGTCGTGGCCTTCCGGCATCAACACCGCGGTGAGCGTCGGCGAGTAATACTTCGACTCGAGGCAGATGTTCTCCAGGCCCCAGTGCTTCACCGCGCGGCGGGTCGCTTCGGCAAGCCGCGCATGACGCGCGAACACATTGTCGAGGCCTTCCTCGTGCAGCATTTCGATCGCCGCCGCCATGCCATGAAGCATGTTGGTGGCCGGCGTGTAGGGGAAGAAGCCGACCTTGTTCATGTTGATCATCTCGTCCCACGACCAGAACGATTTCGGCAGCTTCGCGGTCTTGGACGCGGAGATCGCCTTGTCGCTGATCGCGTTGAACGACATGCCGGGCGGCAGCATCAGGCCCTTCTGCGAGCCGCCGACCGTGACGTCGACGCCCCATTCGTCATGGCGATAGTCGGTCGAGGCGAGCGACGAGATCGTGTCGACAAACAGCAGCGCCGGATGGCCGGCCTTGTCGATCGCCTTGCGGATTTCCGCGATCGGCGACAGGCAGCCGGTCGAGGTCTCGTTGTGCAGAACGCAGACCGCCTTGATCTCTTTGTTCTTGTCTTCCTTCAGCGCGGCTTCGATCAGGGCAGGATCGGCGCCGTGGCGCCAGTCGGTCTTGATGAATTCAGGCTTGAGGCCGATCTTCTCCGCCATGTTCTTCCACAAAGTGGCGAACTGGCCGGTCTCGATCATCAGCACGCGGTCGCCCGGCGACATCGTATTGGTGAGCGCGGCTTCCCATGCGCCGGTGCCGGTCGCGGTGTAGATGATCACCGGGTTGGTGGTCTTGAAGATCGTCTTGATGCCTTCGAGGCAGCGCTTGGCGAGCTTGGCGAACTCGGGACCGCGATGATCGATGATCGGCGTGTCCATCGCACGGAGGATGCGATCCGGCACCGGGGTCGGCCCCGGAATGTGCAGGTGAAGACGCCCGATCGCGCGGGAGGAATTCTGAGCCATAGGTCAACGCTCCAAAAAGCGGCTGCTAATCGTGTGTGTGTCGCAAATATCGTGGAGCTCACGAGCGTTCCGGCAAGCCACTCACTTGGGAACGTGCTTGGCGGGATGAACTATGAATGTAACAGTCGGGTCAAGGGTATTTCACGCCAATCCCGCGCTAACTCCAATCAGGGTATAGACAATCTCGATGGCGGAAACCCTGCATCCCGGACTCGAACGGCGGCTTGAAAGGCCGAACTGGCGGGCGACGTCCAGTTCGACCGTTTTACCCGCGGCCGCTATGCGACCGACGCGTCGCATTACCAGATCATGCCGATCGGCGTGGTCGCGCCGAAGACGGTGGAGGAGGCCGAGCGCGCCATCGCGCTGGCGCGCGACGAGAAGGTGACCGTGCTGGCGCGCGGCGGCGGCACCTCGCAGGCCGGGCAGACGGTCAATGCATCGCTGGTGATCGACTGCTCGAAATACCTGACGCGCGTTCTCGATATCGACGTGAAGAACAAGCGCGTCACGGTCGAGCCCGGCGTGGTGCTCGATGATCTCAATCGCGCGCTCAAGCCGCACGGGCTGTGGTTTCCGGTCGATGTCTCGACCTCGTCGCGCGCAACGATCGGCGGCATGGCGGCGAACAATTCGTGCGGTGGCCGCTCGCTGCGCTACGGCACGATGCGCGACAACGTTGTTTCGATCGAGGCGTTGCTGGCGGACGGCTCGCTCGCGCATTTCGGCCGGATCGGCAATGACCTGTCCGGCGTCTCGCGCAACTCGGCGCTGCGGCCGATTGCCGAAAAGCTGCTGGCGATCGGCGCGCGCGAGAAGGATGAAGTCGCGGAGAAATTCCCGAAAGTGCAGCGCCGGGTCGGCGGCTACAATCTCGATGCGCTGGTGCCGGGCAAGAACGACATCAACCTGTCGCATGTGCTGGTCGGCGGCGAGGGCACGCTTGCGTTCTCGACGCGCGTCGAATTGCAGCTCTGGCCGGTGCTCGGACGCCGCGCGGTCGGCGCCTGCCATTTCGGCAGCTTCTACGAGGCGATGAGCGCGGCGCAGCATCTGGTGCGGCTCGCGCCGATTGGCGTCGAGCTGATCGACCGCACCATGATCGAGCTGGCGCGCGAGATCGCGATCTTCCGGCCGACGCTGGAAAAGTTCGTGCGCGAAGCGCCGGAAGCGATCCTGCTGGTGGAGTTCGGCGAGGAGGACCACGAAGAAAACCTGCGCCGCATGCGCGCCCTCAAGGACCTGATCGGCGACCTCGGCTTCGGCTGGGACAAGCAGGGCGCCAAGTGGGGCGGCGTGGTCGAAGTGCTCAGCCCGGAATTGCAGGCCGCAATCACCGAAGTCCGCACCTCCGGCCTCAACATCATGATGTCGATGAAGGAAGAGGGGAAACCGGTGTCCTTCGTCGAGGATTGCGCGGTGCCGCTCGAGCACCTCGCCGATTACACGTCGCGGCTGACGCAGATCTTCGAGAAGCACGGCACCCGCGGCACCTGGTACGCGCATGCCGGCTCCGGCTGCCTGCACGTGCGGCCGATTCTCAACCTGCGGCAGGAAAAAGATGTCCGCGCCATGCGCGAGATCGCCGAAGAGGCGTTCGCGATGGTGCGCGAATACAAGGGCTCGCACTCCGGCGAACACGGCGACGGGCTGGTGCGCTCCGAGTTCAACGAGCCGATGTTCGGCTCGCGGCTCGCCCGCGCCTTCGAGGAGGTGAAGGACACGTTCGATCCGAACGGCCTGTTCAATCCCGGCAAGGTGGTGCGGCCGCCGAAGTTCGATGATCGCTCGCTGTTCCGCTATGCGCCCGGCTATCGCGGCGAGCCGACCGAAACCCATCTCGACTGGTCGGCCTATCCGGGCGCGGGCGGCGGCCTGCAGGGCGCCGCCGAGATGTGCAACAACAACGGCGCCTGCCGCAAAAGCGTCGGCGGCGTGATGTGCCCGAGCTATCGCGTCACCCGCGACGAGCGCGACGTCACCCGCGGCCGCGCCAACAGCTTCCGTCTCGCCATCACCGGCCAGCTTGGCCCGGACGCGCTCGCCTCGGACGAGATGATGGAGACGCTGAGCCTGTGCGTGTCGTGCAAGGCGTGCCGGCGCGAATGCCCGACCGGCGTCGACATGGCGCGCATGAAGATCGAGGCGCTGGCGGCGCGGGCGAAAAAGCGCGGATTTACGCTGCACCAGCGGCTGGTCGGCTGGCTGCCGCGCTACGCGCCGAGCGCGGCGAAGTTCGCGCCGCTGCTGAATTTGCGGAATTCGTCGCGGCTGTTGCGGAAGCTGTCGGAGGCCGTGGCGGACTTCTCGGCGCGGCGTGAATTGCCGCGCTGGCGGCGCGATGTGTTCACCGATCCGAATGCGCCGGTTGGCGCCGTTAATGGCCGCGAGGTCGTGCTGTTCGCCGACACCTTCAACCGCACCTTCGAGCGCGAGATCGTCGAGGACGCCATCAAGGTGCTCGCCGCCGGCGGCTATCGCGTCCATATCGCCAAGCCGGCCGAGTCGATCGAGCGCCCGCTGTGCTGTGGCCGCACGTTCCTCGCCATCGGCGCGGTCGAGGAGGCGCGGGAAGAGGCGCGGCGCGTGCTCAATGTGCTGATGCCTTATGTCTCGCGCGGCGTGCCGGTGATCGGGCTGGAGCCGTCCTGCCTGCTCACCTTCCGCGACGAACTGCCCGCGCTGATGAAGAGCGACGACGCGCGGAAGCTATCGGCGCAGTCGTTCCTGCTGGAAGAATTCCTCGCCCTGGAAAAGAAAGCAGGCCGCCTGAACCTGCCGCTCAAGCCGATCAACAAAAAGGCGATGCTGCACGGCCACTGCCACCAGAAGGCATTCGACGTCATGGGATCGGTGCAAGGCGTCCTCAAGCTCATTCCGGGCCTCGACGTCGAGACCATCGAATCGAGTTGCTGCGGCATGGCCGGCTCGTTCGGCTATGGCGCGGACACGATCGATGTCTCATTGGCGATGGGCGAACTGTCGCTGCTGCCCGCGGTCCGCAAAGCGCCAGCCGATGCGCTGATTGTCGCGGACGGCACGTCGTGCCGGCATCAGATTGCCGATGGCACCGGGCGGGCGGCGTCCCACGTCGCGCGCGTTCTGGCGATGGCGCTGGACGGCGCGGCGGACAGCGGCCATCCTGCGGCAAAATAATCACGCGAGGAAACAATGGCGCTGCCGCTTCTGCCGACCACCCTGGTCGGCTCCTATCCTCAGCCCGAATGGCTGATCGATCGCGCCAAGCTGTCGAAGATGGTGCCGCGCGTGAAGATGGACGATCTGTGGCTCGTTCCGCCGGATCAGCTCGAAGCCAAGCAGGACGAAGCAACCACGCTTGCGATCGCCGATCAGGAGCGCGCCGGCCTCGACATCATCTCGGACGGCGAGCAGCGGCGCGAAAGCTATTCCAACCGTTTCGCCACCGCGCTTGAGGGCATCGACCTCGACAATCCCGGCACCACGATCAACCGCAGCGGAAAGTCTATTCCGGTGCCGCGCGTGACCGGCAAGATCCGCCGGCGCACGCCGGTCGAGGTGAGCGACACGCAGTTCCTGCGCTCGCATACCAAGAAGCCGGTGAAGATGACGATCCCCGGTCCCTTCACCATGGGCAAGCAGGCGCAGAACGACTTCTACAAAACGGAAGAAGAAGTCGCGATGGATTACGCCGCCGCGGTGAACGAGGAGATCAAGGACCTGTTCAAGGCGGGCGCCGACATCGTGCAGATCGACGAGCCGTGGATGCAGCAGCATCCGCAGAAGGCGCGCGAATATGGATTGAAGACGCTGGCGCGCGCGCTCGATGGGGTTAAGGGCACCATCGCGGTTCACCTGTGCTTCGGCTATGCCGCGGTCGTGCACGAGAAGCCGCCGGGCTACTCCTTTCTTGCCGAGCTTGAGAAATCAGGCGCGCAGCAAATCTCAATCGAAGCGGCGCAGCCCAAGCTCGACCTCAAGGTGCTGGAGGATCTGCCGTCGAAGACGATCATCCTCGGCGTCATCGACCTCGCCGACAAAACCGTCGAGACGCCACAGATCGTCGCCGAGCGCATCCGCCGCGCATTGCCGCATGTGCCGGCTCAACGCCTCATCATCGCGCCGGATTGCGGCATGAAATATCTGCCGCGCGAGATTGCGTTCGGGAAAATGCAGGCGATGGTCGAAGGCACCAGGATCGTGCGCAAAGAGCTCGGCGCCTAAACGAGCTGCGGCACGATCAGAGCGAGCCCCGACAGCAGCAGCAGGATCAGCACGATCCTGCGAAACATCGCGTCATCGACGCGGTGATAGAGCGCAAAGCCCAGCAACATGCCGGCCCCGAGCACGGGCAGGCCGATCGCGAAAAACTGCATCACCTTCACGGTAACCGCGCCGCCCGCAACCAGGGCGATGGCGGTCATGATCGCCGATGCGAACAGCACCGGCTGATAGACCGCGCGCTGCTCGTCCTTCGACCAGCCGCGCATGCTGCACCAGACCGTAACGAGGATGCCGGACAGCCCGGTCATGCCGCCGAGCAGTCCGTTGAAAAGGCCAAGGATGAGTTCGCCGGGGACATGCGTAGGCAGCGGCTTCAATGCCGGGCGCAGCAGGCCGTACAGGCTGTAGGCGACCAGCAGGATGCCGACGCCAAGCCGCAGATAAAATGGGTCGGTGAGATGCAGCAGCCACACGCCGATCGGCGAGCCGACGGCGCTGCCGATGAGCATCGGGATGACATGCCGCCAGTTGAACGAATGGCGCAGCCGCCACATGCCGTAGGCCTGCAGCAGCAGGGCGTATGAGACGATGAGGGTCGTGGTTTCGAGCGGCGTTATGATCTGCAGCCACAGCCCGGAAACCACCAGTCCGAAGGCAAAGCCGGCCAGCCCGCTGACGACGCCGCCAACGAAGGTGGACAGCACGAATACGGCAATGATGCGTGGCATCCATCGTTCAGTTCCGAGCGTCTTAGCGCTGGATGGCTGCCATTTCCTGGAAAGGCTGCTCATTCCCCGGTTCTGTCGGTATACCATCGCCGCAAAGGCACAAAAGCCGGGGCGGGGCATGACAAACAAGATTGATCTGTCGGGAAAATTCGCGGTCGTGACGGGCGGCGCGCAAGGCATCGGCCGCGCCATCGTCGAACGATTTCCTCGACTCCGGCGCGAGCGTTGCGATCTGGGATCGCGACATGGCGCTGGCGAAGAAGACGGTTGGCGAGGTTGCCAAGCGCGGCAAAGCAATCGCGGTCAGCGCGGACGTGACGAATTATCCGGACGTCGAGCGCGCACGCGACGAAACGGTGAAGGCGCTCGGCCGCATCGATATCCTCGTCAACAATGCCGGCATCGCCGGCATGAACACGACGACCTGGGATTATCCGATCGACGAATGGCGCAAGGTCATGTCGATCAATCTCGACGGCCAGTTCCACTGCTGCAAGGCGGTGGTGCCGGGAATGATGGCGCAGAATTACGGCCGCATCGTCAACATCGCATCTGTCGCCGGCAAGGAAGGCAATCCGAACGCGCCGGCCTATTCGGCGTCGAAGGCAGCGGTCATTGCGCTGACCAAGTCGCTCGCCAAGGAAACCGCGGGCAAGGACATCTCGGTCAATGCGATCACGCCGGCCGCGGCCAAGACCGCGATCTTCGAGCAGATGACGCAGCAACATATCGACTTCATGCTGTCGAAGATTCCGCGCGGCCGCTTCGTGCTGGTCGATGAGATCGCCGCGCTGGCGGCGTTCTGCGCGTCGGCGGACTGCTCTTTCACCACCGGCGCAGTGTTCGATATTTCGGGCGGGCGGGCGACCTATTGACCGATCAGGCGACGCTTCGACGGCAGCGGCTGACCGGCATCGCGCTGATGTGCGTGGCGGTCGCCTCGTTCTCCTGCCTCGACACCACCGGCAAATATCTCATTCAGCACATGCCGACCATGCAGGTGGTATGGGCGCGCTATTTCTTTGCCTTCGTGCTCAGCCTGGCGTTTGCAAATCCGTTTAATCGCCCGGACCTGCTGAAAACGACGCGGCCTTTCATGCAGGCCGGCCGCTCCGCGCTGCTGTTGTTTTCGACAATTCTCAATCTGTTTGCGCTGCACTGGCTGCAACTCGACGAGGCACTTTCGATTTTGTTTGCGACACCGCTTCTTGTCGCTGTGCTCAGCGTTCCGATTCTCGGCGAACGGGTCGGATGGCGCCGCTGGACGCGCGATCATCGTCGGCTTTCTCGGCGTTCTGGTGGTGACGCGGCCGGGCTTCGGCGGCATGCATCCCGCTGCATTGCTCTCGGGCGGCAGCGTGGTCTGTTACGCGCTCTACGTGATCTGGACCCGCATCCTCGCGCGCACCGATAGCAACGAGACGACGCAGTTCTACACCAGCCTGGTCGGCGCGGTGTTGATGACGGCGCTGGTGCCTTTCATCTGGGTGATGCCGGACAGCTGGCTGACTTTCGGCCTGATGGTGCTGATCGGCGCGCTCGGCGGCGGCGGCCATTTCCTGCTGATCATGGGACACCGGCTGGCGCCCGCCTCGACGCTCGCGCCGTTCATCTACACCCAGATCATCTGGACCACGGCGCTCGGCTACGCCGTGTTCGGCCACGTCCCACATTTCTGGACCATCGTGGGCGGCAGCGTCGTGATCGCGTCCGGCCTCTACCTTCTCCATCGCGAAACCGTGCGCAGGGCCCCGCCATCCGCGCCCGTTGCCTAAGCGGCGCGGCGGGCGCTAAGGTCGCCGCGAAAAACGCCTCCAAGGACCAAGAAATGCTGGAAAAAACAGCGCCTTCCGCCGGTCTGAACGACGATATCGGCGAGAAAAAGCGCCTCGAACTCTACCGCCTCCAGGTCGTGCTCCGCGAAGCCGAGCAGCGCGCCTACGACCTGTTCCTGCAGAACCTCGTGAAGGGCACCAGCCATCTCTCGCTCGGCCAG
The DNA here is from genome assembly GCA_963788805.1 of uncultured Alphaproteobacteria bacterium. Lineage (GTDB taxonomy): Bacteria > Pseudomonadota > Alphaproteobacteria > Rhizobiales > Xanthobacteraceae > Pseudolabrys. Next base: position 155,420 of record CAWBHU010000004.1, on the reverse strand, counting down.
GAAGCCGTCGCCGCCGGATTTGCCGGCGCGATGCAGAAGGGCGACCTCTCGTTCTGCACCTATCGCGGCCATGCCCACACGCTGGCGCGCGGCGTGCCGGTCGAGGCGGTGCTGGGCGAGCTGATGCAGCGCGACAATGGCCTGATGCGCGGCAAGGGCGGCTCGATGCATCTGACGTCCGAAGAGCACGGCGTGATGGGCTCCTACGCCATCATCGGCGCGCATCTGCCGATCGCCTGCGGCGCCGCCTGGCGCGCGCAATACAAAGGCGACAAGGACGTCTCGGTCTGCTTCTTCGGCGACGGCACCACCAACATCGGCGCGTTCCACGAGGCGCTCAATTTCGCCGCGGTGTGGAAGCTGCCGGTCGTGTTCGTGTGCGAGAACAATCTCTACATGGAATACACGCCGATCGGCGACGTGACGGCAGTGCCGGCGCCTGCTGCCGACCGCGCATCGGCTTACGGGCTCGAGCGCATCCTGATCGACGGCAACGACGCCGATGTCGTGTATCGCGAGGCGCAGAGAGCATTCGCCAAGGCGCGCGCCGGCGAGGGCCCGTCGCTGATCGAGTGCCTGACCTATCGCCACAGCGGCCACTCGCGCGCCGACCCGGCGAAGTATCGTCCCGAAGGCGAGCTGGAAAAGTGGAAGCAGCGCGATCCGATCAAGATCTATCGCGAGCGGCTGCTGCAATTCGGCATCAAGGAGAAGGTCATCACCGACATCGACGCCGAAGTGCGCCAGATGGTCGATGACGCCACCGAGGCCTGCAAGGCCGCGCCGATGCCGCCGATGGATATCCTCACCACCGACGTCTATGCGGACGGCGGCTGGGCCTGGAGAAACTGAGATGGCGGAAATCACCTATCGCGACGCGGTCGCGCGCGGCATCGCGCAGGAAATGACGCGCGATCCGGATGTCGTCTTCCTCGGCGAGGACGTCGGCAAGGCCGGCGGCGTGTTCAAGGCGACCGTCGGGCTCTACGAGCAGTTCGGGCCGTTGCGCGTGCGCGACACGCCGATCTCCGAGCAGGCCATTCTCGGCGCCGCCATGGGCGCGGCGATGACCGGCCTCAAGCCAATCGCCGAGATCATGTTCTCGGACTTCTTCGCGGTGTGCTTCGACTACATCGCCAACGAATTTCCGAAGAGCCGCTACATGTCGAACGGGCAGACCAAATGCCCGCTGGTGGTGCGCACCGGCAATGGCGCCGGCTCGCGCTTCGGCGCGCAGCACAGCCAGAGCGTCGAGAACTGGTGCATGATGATCCCGGGGCTGAAGGTGGTCGCCCCGTCGAATCCGACCGACGTGATCGGCCTGCTTGCCGCCGCGGTGCGCGATCCCGGATCCGGTGATCTTCCTCGAGCACAAGTCGCTCTATCCGACCAAGGGCGAGGTGCGCGGACGGCGAGATCGTCGACACGCTCGGCACCGCGAAAGTGCTGCGGCCCGGCAAGGACGCCACGATCTGCGCGCTGGCGCTGATGGTGCCGCGCGCCCTCGAAGCGGCGGAGAAGCTCAAGGCCGAGCACGGCATCGATTGCGAAGTGATCGACGTGCGCTCGCTGGTCCCGCTCGACACCCAGACCATTCTCGGCTCGGTCGGCAAGACCAACCGGCTGTTCACCGTCGAGGAAAATCCGCGGCTGTGCGGCTGGGGCGCCGAGATCGTCTCCATCGTCGCCGATGAGGCGTTCTACGACCTCGACGGCCCGCCGGTGCGCATCACCACGCCGCACATTCCGCTGCCGGCCGCCGATATCCTGGAAGACGCCATTCTCCCGACCGTGGACCGCATCGTCGAGCGCGTGTCGCGATCATTGCAGGGGTAACGGACGCTCATGCGTGCGTTCTGTAGCGTCGTTCTTGCCGCCGCGTCTTTGGCGCTCGCTGCGCCGGTTTCGGCGCAGGCGCCCGATCCTATGGTGCGGACGGAAGGGCTCAAGCAGGTCTCGCCGCACGTCCACGTCATTCCCGACAACAGCGTGCCGATGGTGCCCAATGTCGGCTTCGTGGTCGGCGAGCGCAGCATCCTGGTGATCGACACCGGGATGGGACCCCGCAATGGCGCGGCAGTGGCGGAGGTGGCGAAAAAGCTCGGTGGCAGCCGCGCGCTCTACCTCGTCACCACGCATTTCCATCCCGAGCACGATCTCGGCGCCTCGGCGTTCCCGGCGAGCACGACGCTGATCCGCTCGGCCGACCAGATCAAGGACATCGACGAGTTCGGCCTGCAGCTCGCCAAGATGTTTGCCAGCCGCTCGCAGTTCGTCGCCGATCTCCTCAAGGATGCCGATTTCCGCAAGGCCGACGTGACCTTTGAGAAAGAGTACGTGCTCGACCTCGGCGGCGTGCGCGCGCAGATCATCGCGATGGGGCCGAACCATACGCGCGGCGACACCGCGGTCTGGGTCGAATCCGACCGCGCGCTGTTCTCAGGCGATGTCGTGATGCAGCGTCAGCCCGCCTTTGCCAGTCCGTATTCGCGGATCGCGGCAATGGCTCACCAGCCTCGATCGCCTCGACGCGCTCAAGCCTTCGCTCGTCGTGCCAAGCCACGGCCCGATCGGCGATCGCGGCATTCATTGCCGGCTATCGCGCCTATCTGATCGAAGTGCGCGACCGCACGACGAGTGAGAAAAAAGCTGGCAAGACCGCCGAGCAAGCCACTGACGCGGTCAGCGCCGCGATGGCGGACCGCTACCCGGACAAAGGGCGGCTCACGGCCGCTATTCGCGCGGCTGGCGCCGAAGCGCCGTAAGATTTGGAGAAACGACCCATGGCCAATTACGACAACCTGCTCGCCAACGTCCCGACCGACCTGTGGATCGGCGGCAAATGGCGCAAATCCTCCGACAACCAGCGCTTCGACGTGATCGATCCGGCGACCGAGCAGAAGATCGCCTCGGTCGCGAGCGCTTCGATCGACGACGCCAAGGCGGCGCTCGATGCCGCCGATGCCGCGTTCGGCCCCTGGGCGGCGAAGAAGCCGCGCGAGCGCGGCGAGATCCTGCGCAAGGCGTACGAGTTGATCATGCGCGACGCCGAGCGGCTGGCGAAGCTCATCACCATCGAGAACGGCAAGGCGCTGTCGGATTCGCGCGGCGAGGTCGCCTATGCCGCCGAGTTCTTCCGCTGGAACGCGGAGGAGGCGGTGCGCAATCTCGGCCAGAACGGCATGGCGCCGGCCTCGGGCGCGCGCATGTTCGTGCATCACAAGCCGGCCGGCATCGCCGTGCTGGTGACGCCGTGGAATTTCCCGGCGGCGATGGCGACGAGCAAGATCGGCCCGGCGCTCGCCGCCGGTTGCCCGGTCATCCTCAAGCCGGCGTCCGAGACGCCGCTCACCATGCTGGCGCTGATGCCGATCCTGGAAGAGGCGGGCGTGCCGGCCGGCGTCGTCAACGTCATTCCGTCGCGCCGCTCCGGCGCGGTGGTCGATCACATGCTGCACGATCCGCGCGTGCGCGTCGTGTCGTTCACCGGCTCGACCGAAGTCGGCCGCAAGCTGCTGCACTCGGCCGCCGACAACGTGCTCAAGACCGCGATGGAGCTCGGCGGCAATGCGCCGTTCATCGTGTTCGAGGACGCCGACATCGATGCGGCGATCGACGGCGCGATGATCGCCAAGATGCGCAACATGGGCGAGGCCTGCACCGCGGCGAACCGCTTCTACGTGCACGAGAAGGTGGCGGAGGACTTCACCAGGAAGCTCACCGCCAAGATGGGTGCGCTCAAGATGGGCAACGGCCTCGATGACGGCGTCGCGCTCGGCCCGCTGGTCAATGCCGAAGGCCGCGACAAGGTGATCGAGCTGGTCGATGACGCGGTGTCGAAGGGCGCCAAGGTCCTGACCGGCGGCAAGCAGCCTGACGGGCCGGGCTATTTTTATCCGGCGACCGTGCTCTCGAACGTGCCCGACAACGCCAAGATGCTGAATGAGGAAATCTTCGGGCCGGTCGCGTCGCTGCAGACCTTCAAGGACGAAGCCGAGGTCATCAAGCGCGCCAACGACACCGAATACGGCCTGGTCGCCTATCTCTACACCAAGGATCTCGGCCGCGGCCTGCGCGTCTCCGAGAAGCTCGACTTCGGCATGATCGGCCTCAATCGCGGCCTCGTCTCCGATCCGGCGGCGCCGTTCGGCGGCATGAAGCAGTCCGGCATCGGCCGCGAAGGCGGGCACGAAGGCATGATGGAATTTCTCGAGACGCAATACGTCGCGACGAACTGGTAGCACCGCATGGACGTCCTGATGCCGCAGCTCGGCGAGACCGTCGCCGAGGGCAAGATCACCAAATGGTTCGTGAAGGCCGGCGACAGTCGTGAAGCCGGGCGACAACCTGTTTGAGATCGAGACCGACAAGACCTCGATGGAGGTGCCGTCGACGACCTCAGGCACGCTGACCGACATCAATTTCCAGGTCGGCGAGGTGGCCAAGGTCGGCGCGGTCATCGCGGTGATCTCGGGCGGCAGCGGCGAGACCGGCCGCGCCGCGACCGGCGCGCCGCCGAAGGCGCCGATTGCTCCCGCCAAGGTCGCAAGCCGCGCAGCAAGCCCCGGTCATCCCCGCGAAAGCCGGGGTCCAGGGCCAGGAACCGGCTCCCCGCTCTCGCGGAGACGAGCGGACGCGACGCGTCGCTTGCCTATCCTGAACATGGACCCGTTCCGCGAGGTCCGCACGCCCGAGCGCAATTACGGGCCGGCGACGGTCGGCGGCGTCAGTGTCACGCCGCTGGCGCGGCGGCTCGCCGGCGAGCGCGGCATCGATCTGGCGCAGGTCAAAGGCTCAGGCCCGCATGGCCGCATCGTCGCGGCGGACGTCGAGGGCGCGCAGCCGCGCGCTGCGGCGGCGCCAAGCGGCGCCAGTACGGCCCAGGTCAAGGCGCTCTACGAGGGCGTCGCCTACGAAGAAGTGCCGCTCGACTCCATGCGCGCCACCATCGCGCGGCGGCTGGTCGAAGCGAAGTCGACCATCCCGCATTTCTATCTGACCGCCGACATCGAGATCGGCCGCCTCATCGCCATGCGCGAGGAGGCCAACGCCGCCGCGCCGAAGAAAGATGGCGAGCCGGCGTTCAAGCTTTCGCTCAACGATTTCATCATCAAGGCCTGGGCGGCGGCGCTGCAGCGCATTCCTGCCGCCAACGCTGTCTGGGCCGGCGACCGCATCCTGCGCTTCAAGTCATCCGATATCGGCATCGCGGTTGCGCTGGAAGGCGGGCTGATCACGCCGGTCATCCGCAATGTTGAAACCAAGTCGCTGACCGCGATCTCCGCCGAGATGCGCGACCTCGCGGGCCGCGCCCGCGACAAGAAGCTCAAGCCCAACGAATATCAGGGCGGCTCGAGCGCCATCTCCAATCTCGGCATGTACGGCGTGCGCGAATTCTCGGCGATCATCAATCCGCCGCACGCGACCATCCTCGCGGTCGGCGCGTCGCGCCGCGCCCCGGTCGAAGCGGAAGACGGCAGCGTGAAGTTCGTCAGCCAGATGACGGTCACTTTGTCCTGCGACCATCGCGTCGTCGACGGCGCGCTCGGCGCCGAGCTGCTGGCGGCCTTCAAGGGCTTTATCGAACAGCCGGTCACTGCATTGGTTTAAAGGAGATAGGAAATGGCTGGCGAAAAGCCGGACGTGCTGCTGCTGGGCAACAAGAAGCCCGTGATGGTGAAGGGCCTGCAGGACAAGGTGAACCTGCATTATCTGACCGACGCCAAGGACCCGGAGGCCTTCATCAAGGAGGTCGGGCCGAAAATCCGCGCCATCGCGATCGCCTATACGGCGAACAAGCTCGACGCGGCCTTCATGTCGAAATTCCCGAAGGTCGAGCAGATTTCGAGCTTCGGGGTCGGCTACGACCACGTCGACGCCAAGCACGCCGGCGAGCGCGGCATCGTCGTCACCAACACGCCGGAAGTGCTCAATGAGGAAGTCGCCGACACCACGCTCGGCCTGCTGCTCAATGCCGTGCGCGAGTTTCCGCAGGCCGAGCAATATCTGCGCGCCGGCCGCTGGGAGAAGGAAGGCCACTATCCGCTGAGCAAAGCGACGTTGCGCGATCGCAAGGCCGGCATTGTCGGCATGGGCCGGATCGGCAAGGCGATCGCCAAGCGGCTGGAGGCGTTCGGCGTGCCGGTCGTCTATCACAGCCGCAACATGCAGAGCGGCGTGAATTACAAGTATTACGACAAGCTGGTCGACATGGCGCGCGACGTCGACACGCTGATCGTGATCGTGCCGGGCGGCGCCGCGACGAAAAATCTGATCAACAAGGAAGTGCTCGAAGCGCTCGGGCCGCGCGGCATCCTGATCAACATGGCGCGCGGCTCGGTGGTCGATGAGCCGGCGCTGATCGAGGCGCTGAAGAACCGCACGATCTATTCGGCCGGGCTCGACGTGTTCGTGAAAGAGCCGCACGTTCCGCAAGAGCTGATCGACATGAAGCACATCGTGCTGTTCCCGCATCTCGGCTCGTCCACCGAGGCGACGCGCGCGGCGATGGACCAGCTTGTGGTCGACAATGTCCTCGCCTGGGCTTCGGGCAAGCCGCCGCTCACGCCGGTGCCGGAAACGCCGTATCCGCCGAAGCGCTGATTGCTTAACCCTAGGGCCGTGTGGGCATGGACGGCGGGCGGAAATAGATCGATGCTCGACGCTGCACGCCGAGTAACGCCATGACGCGCGCCATCCTGTCGCTGATCGTCGCCTTCTGGGCCGGCTTCGCCCAGGCGCAACCGATCAACGACAATGCGAGAAGCGTGCTCGGCTCATGGGAATTCTCCACCGCCGAGCGTGACAAGCGCTGCACGCTAACGCTGGCCGAGGCGCGCGCCGCTTCCGGCTACAAGCTCGAATACGATCAAAGCTGCCTCACCGACTTCCCGCTGTTGCGCGACGTCGCCGGCTGGTCCTACGGCGACAATGACCTGCTGCGGTTCGTCGACGCCCAGGGCAAGCCGCTGGTCGAGTTCAGCGAAGTCGAGAGCGGCATGTATGAGGCGCCGACCCAGGGCTACGGCGTCTTGTTCCTGCAAAATCCCACCGCCGCAGGGGAGCCGCCGGTCCAGCCGGACAAGGTGGCCGGCGACTGGGCGATCACGCGCGGCGGTCCGCGGCCGCTCTGCATGATCACGCTGACGATGACGCCGGCTGCCGACGAAGGCTACGCGGTGGTGGTGAAGCCGAGCTGCGAGCCGGCGATCGCGCGGCTCAACTTCAATCGCTGGAAGATCGATCGCGACGAGCTGATGCTGTCGCCGGCGCGCGGCAATCCCTGGCGTTTCGAGCAGGACGACGAGAACAACTGGGAGCGGGTGCCGGAAAGCGCCAATCCGTATCGGCTGGTGCGGCAGTAGCGGACGCCCGCCGGCGGCAACGCGCCTAGATCAGCTTCAGCGTTCTTCAGGCTGGCGTGGCCGTCTTTGCCGACGATGATGTGGTCGTGCACCAGAATGCCGAGCGGCTTGGCCACGTCGACGATCGCCTCGGTCATCACGATGTCGGCGCGCGACGGCGTCGGATCGCCGGAGGGATGATTGTGCACCAGGATGATCGCGGTGGCCGACAGTTCGAGCGCGCGCTTGACCACTTCGCGCGGATAGACCGGCGTGTGATCGACCGTGCCTTCCTGCTGCACCTCGTCGGCGATCAGGTGGTTGCGCTTGTCGAGAAACAGGATGCGGAACTGCTCCTTGTCGTCGAACGCCATGGCGCCGCGGCAATAGTCGAGCACGCTCGACCAGGACGACAGCACCGCACGCTTCTTGACCTCGCCCTTGAGCATGCGCGCTGCGGCGGCCTGCACGATCTTGAGCTCGGTGATGGCGGCGTCGCCGAGGCCCTTGATCTCGCCAAGCCGCTGGGCCGGCGCGGCCAGCACTTCGGCGATAGGAGCCGAATGTCTCGATCAGCTGCTTGGCCAGCGGCTTCACATCGCGTTGCGGAATAGCGCGAAACAGCACCAGTTCGAGCATTTCGTAGTCGCTGAGCGCGTCCGCGCCGGCATCACGGAAACGCCCGCGCAGGCGCTCGCGGTGGCCGTGATAATGCGGCGCTGTCTTTCGCCGGTGTCTTGCCTGCCTTCGCCGCCATAGGGCGAAGCTTAGTTAGCGCGTAAGGCGGCTTGTCGAGCTTGCCGGGCGAGTAGGTGAAGACCTCGGCGCCGTCCTTGGTCACGCCGACCGTGTGCTCGAATTGCGCCGACAGCGAGCGGTCCCGTGTCACCGCGGTCCAGCCGTCAGAAAGCACCTTCACGTGCGGACGGCCGAGATTGATCATCGGCTCGATGGTGAAGAACATGCCGGGCTTGAGCACCACGCCTTCGCCGGGCCTGCCGACGTGGACGATGTTCGGCTCGTCGTGGAACAGCCGGCCGAGCCCGTGGCCGCAGAAGTCGCGCACCACGCTCATGTGCTGGGCTTCGACGAAGGTCTGGATCGCGTGGCCGATGTCGCCGGTGGTCGCATTGGGACGCACGGCGGCGATGCCCCGCATCATCGCTTCGTAAGTCACCTCGAGCAGCCGCTCGGCGCGGCGCGGAATTTCGCCGACCGCATACATGCGGCTGGAGTCGCCGTGCCAGCCATCGAGGATCAGCGTCACGTCGATATTGACGATGTCGCCTTCCTTCATCGGCTTGTCGTTCGGAATGCCGTGGCAGACGACGTGATTGATCGAGGTGCAGATCGACTTGCGGTAACCGCGGTACATCAGCGTCGCCGGCAGCGCGTTGTGATCGCGCGCGAAGTCGTCGACCAGCTGGTCGAGTTTCTCGGTGGTGACGCCGGGCTTCACATGCGGCACCAGCATGTCGAGGCATTGCGCGACCAGCGCTCCGGCCTTGCGCATGCCCGCGAAGGCGGCGGGCCCGTGCAGCTTGATCTGGCCGGTTTTGCGGAGCGGCGCCAGCGAGGCGTCAACGTAACTCATGACGGCAATTTAAGGTCTGGCGGCTTAGGCGCAAGCTTCAATTGACGGCCTTGCCGCCGAGTTCATCGTCGATATGAGCGCGGATAATCTCGTCGAAATTGCTCTCGGCGCGAAAACCCAGCGACTGCGCCCGTTTCGATTCAAACTTCTCCGGCCAGCCGGCCACGATGCGCATGATGAGTTCGTCCGGCTGCTTGCGGATGCGGCCCGCAACGTTGGTCCCGGCCACGCGGGTCAACGACTCGATCTGCTCGCCAACCGTGCAGGACACGCCGGGCATCGACAGATTGATGCGCGAGCCGAGCTGTTCGCGCGTCAGGCCGGCGGCATGAACAAGGAAGTTCACCGCGGAGCGCGGCGATGCATGGGTGTGCCGCACCGTTTCGGCGACCGGCAAAATCGCCTCCTGTCCGGCAAGCGGCTCGCGGATGATGCCGGAGAAGAAGCCGGACGCCGCCTTGTTCGGCTTGCCGGGCCGCACGCAGATCGTCGGCAGGCGGATGCCGACGCCGTCGAGAATGTTGCGGCGGTTGTAATCGGCGAGCATCAGCTCGCTCATCGCCTTCTGCGCGCCGTACGAGGTCAGCGGCGTCAGATGGAATTCGTCGGGAATGCCGGACGGCGGAAACGGCGCGCCGAACACCGCGATCGACGAGGTGAACACCACCTTGGGCTTGTAGCCGTCGCCCTTGAGCCGGATCGCATCGAGCAGCGCGCGGGTGCCGTCGAGATTGACGTGATAGCCCTTCTCGAGATCGATCTCGGCCTCGCCGGAGACGACGCCGGCGAGATGGAAGATCAGGTCCGGCCGGTCGGCGAGCAGCTTTTCCGCGACGCCGGGCGCGGCAAGGTCGGACGTCGACAGGTCCACCTTGCCGGTAAATCCGGCCGGCTTTTCCGGCGCGACCACGTCGGTCAGCGTCAGCCGATCGATCGGCTTGCCGTTGAGGCCGCCATCCTTGACGAGCCGCGCTATCAGCTTGCGGCCGATCATGCCGGCCGCGCCGGTAATCAAAACATGCATTTACGTGCTCCGGGGCTTGTCCGCCGGCTCGTAGCGATCGATCCGGCGCAGCGAAGGAAACAACATCATCCAGAGAACGGCAACCAGCAACGAGCCGACGCCGCCGACCAGCGCCGACGGCACCGCGCCGATCACCGCGGCGACCGCGCCGGCGCGAAACTCGCCCAACGTATTGGAGGCGCCGACGAACAGGTAATTGATGGCGCCGACCCGGCCGCGCATCTCGTCGGGCGTTTCGATCTGCACCAGTGAAAAGCGGATGACGACGCTGATCGAGTCCGCCGCGCCGAGGATGGCAAGCGCAGTCATCGACAGCGGCAGCGAAGTCGACAGCGCGAAGACGATGGTCGCGACGCCGAATATGCCGACCACGCCGAACATGACTGCGCCGACGTGCCGCTCGATCGGAAAGTGAGACAGCGCGACGGTGGTCACGAGGGCGCCGATTGCGGGCGCCGAGCGCAGCAGGCCGAGCGTCTCCGGGCCGGCAGCGAGGATGTCGCGGGCATAGATCGGAAACAGCGCGGCGACGCCGGCGAACAGCACGACGATAAGATCGAGCGTGATGATGCCGAGCAGGCGCGGCCGGGTGCGGATGAAGTCGAAGCCCGCCAGCACCGAGGCGAAGCTTGGCGGCTCGCGCGATACCGGCGGCCGCTCGACCTTGATCTGCGACACCAGCACGGTGGCGATGGCGCAGAACGCGATCGCCAGGACGCAAACCAGCGCCGGACTGAAGGCGTAAATCAGCCCGCCCGCAGCGGGTCCGCAAATCACCGCGGTCTGGTTGGCCGACGCCCAGGCGGCGACCGCGCGCGAGATCAGCGCCTGCGGCACCAGCGTCGGCACCAGGGCGCTGCCGGCCGGCAGCTCGAAGGCGCGGGCGCAGCCGAGCACCAGCACGGCAAGGAACAGCAGGTTCACGCTCTTGACCGGGCTCACCAGCACGACCAGCACGGTCAGTGCCGCGAGCGCGTAGAACACCTGCGCCGCGATCACGATGTAACGGCGGTCGTAGCGGTCGGCGGCGTGGCCGACCAGCAGGGTGAGAATGACGTTGGGGACGAACTGAATCAGCCCGACCAGGCCGAGATCGAGCGCGCTGTTGGTGAGGTCGTAGATGGTCCAGCCGATCGCGACGATCAGCATGTGATAGGCGACGGTGACGGCGAGCCGGCTGAACCAGAACAGCACGAAGGGCCGCTGCCGCGTGAGTGCCGGCAAAGCGCCGTCGGAGACGCTCATACAGGCTCACTTGGCCGGCGCGTTCAGCGCGGCAAGGCTGATCTTCTGCGTGCCGTCGGCGTTGAAATTGTCCGGCGACAGCCAGCGCTCGAAGGCGGCCTTGCGCGCCGGCCATTCGCTATCGAGCATCGAATACATGGCATTGTCGCGGTTGCGGCCCTTTGGCGATCATGTACTGCCGGAACGTGCCTTCGTAGGTGAAGCCGAAACGCTGGCCGGCGCGCCGCGACGGCGCGTTGAGCGCGTTGCATTTCCACTCGTAGCGCCGGTAATTCAGCGTCTCGAAGATGTATTTCGCCAGCAGATATTGCGCCTCGGTGGCGAGCGGCGAGCGCTGCATCGCCGGCGTGTACATGACGTGCCCGACTTCGATCGAGCGTGCGGCCGGCCGGATCTCCATCAGCGTGAAATAGCCGACCGGGCCCTTGTCCTTGTCGACGATCGCGTAAGCGTAAGGGTCGGGCGATGCCGAGAACCGTTCGATGTGCGCGGCGAATTCCTGTTCGGTGTCGAACGGGCCGAAGGCGCCGATATAGGTCCACAGCTGCGGGTGGCCCTTGAAGTGTTGCCATAGCGCGGGCGCGTGGCCCGGCTGCAGCTTCTCCACCCGGCCGAACCGTCCCTCGAGCGTCACCGGCCCGGGCCGTGGCGACGGTGTGGCGTCAACCTTCGGCCCGACCGGCTGGCCGGTCTGCGGATGCGGCTCGGATTGCGCGGTCACGACTTGCCGCTGAAGAACTTGTTGAGCTCGGCGTTGGTCATCGACCCCGCCGAATTTTTCGAACGTGCCTTGCTCGGCGATCTCGCGCGCCGCCTTGATGAAGGCGTCCATCGCGACGCGCGCCAAAGTGCCGCCGACGCTGATGCGCCGCACGCCCATTGCCGGCGATGTCCTTCACGGTGAAGCCGAGCGGCCACGCATTGAGGAAATTGACCGGCTTGGGCGCGACCGCCTTCACCACCTCGACGATCTGCTCGCGGGTCCTGATGCCCGGCACGTAGAGGCAATCCGCGCCCGCATCGCCGTAAGCCTTGAGCCGCCGGATCGCCTCGGCGAGATCGGGCTGGCCGTGCAGGAAGCCTTCGGTGCGGCCGGTGAGCACCACGTCGCCGCCGGCCTCGTCGATCGCCGCGCCGCGCCGCCTTCACGCGCTCGACCGCGAGATCGAACGCGTAGATCGGGTCGGCCTCGTCATTGGTGAAATCCTCGATCGAAATGCCGGCGACGCCGGTCTCGATGCAGCGCTTCACGTTCGCCGCCACGTCCTTCGGCTCATGCGCAAAGCAATTCTCGAAATCGGCATTGACCGGCAGCGATGTCGCGCTCTGCGATCTCGCGAAAATGCGCGAGCACCTGATCGAGCGTGAGGTCGCCATCGGCATGGCCGAGCGAATGCGCATAGCCGGAGCTGGTCGACGCCAGCGCCGTGAAAGCCCATGCCTTCGAGATAGCGCGCGCTGCCCACGTTCCACGGATTGGGAATGACGAAGCAGCCGCTCTCATGCAGCTTGCGGAAGGCGCGGCACTTCTCTGCGGTGGTGGGCATGTGGATTTCCGGCGGCGAAAGCTGCCATGCCGCAGGCGGCGGCGCCAATGCATTTCACTGATAGGCAGATATGCGCTTCTCGGCATGCAAAAGTGCGCCGCAATTCAGGAGGGGCTGTCTTTGGACACCGTCGATTTCGATGCGCTCGAAGGGCAGGCGCGGCTCGCACTGCCGCGGGCCGTCATGGGCCTTTCTCGACGTCGGCGCCGACGACGAGATCACCTATGCCGAGAATGCCGCCGCCTGGCGCGCGATGCGGCTGCGCCCGAAGGTGCTCAACGACATCTCCAAGGCCACGACCGAGACGCACGTGTGCTCGGCCAGAAGATCGCCGCGCCGATCCTGATCGCGCCGACCGGCCGCCACAAGCTGTTCCATCCGGAAGGCGAGCGTGAGACCGCGCGCGGCGCCGCCAGAGCCGGCTCGCTCTATGTCTGCGCCACCAGCGCCAATGTGCCGATCGAGGACGTCGCCAAAGAGCGCGGCGAGGCGCCGCAATGGTTTCAGCTTTATCTCTTTCCGGAGCACAAGGAGGTCGAGCGCTTGCTCGATCGCGCGGCCGGGCTCGGCTTCACCGCGCTTGAGCTCACCGTCGACAATCAGGTCTATGGCTGGTCGCCGCGCGCGGCGCGCGCGCCGCACATTCCGTCGACCACATCCGCAACGTCAACATGCCGGGCGCGCCGATGGCGCGCACCGCCTACGATCCCGCGCATCTCGGCAAGGTGATGTTTCCGACCACCTGGCGGGATATTGAATGGCTGGTGAAGCGCTCGCCCATGCCGGTGATCGTCAAGGGCGTGCTGCGCGCCGACGACGCCAAGCGCGCGGTCGAGATCGGCGCGAAAGGCGTCGTCGTCTCAAACCATGGCGGCCGCCATCTCGACACCAGCGTCACCACCGCGGCGGCGCTGCCTGAAATCGCCGCCGCGCTGAAAGGCAAGGCCGAGGTCTATGTCGACGGCGGCATCCGCCGCGGCACCGATATCCTCAAAGCGCTGGCGCTCGGCGCGCGCGCGGTGCAGGTCGGCCGTCCGCCGCTGTGGGGGCTTGCGGTGCATGGCGCCGACGGCGTCGCGGCGGTGATGGATCATCTGCGCGACGAGCTGTTGCGCGCGATGCAGCTATGCGGCATCGCCTCGCCGCAGGATGCGACGCCCGACCTGGTGGGGACCTGACGCATGTGGGTTCTGGCTGGCTCGCATCCTGGTCTATCTCGTCACCTTCGCGATCCACGCGGTCGTGACCGCGGCGATCGTGGTCGCCACGCGTCACATTCACCGCGCCACCAGCGAGGCCGGCATGTTCATGCGGCTGTCGTCGCTGCTCACCGTCACCATGTTCGCGCTGGTGTTCGCCCACGTGATCGAGATCGTGGTCTGGGCGGGCTACTTCAGCGCGGTCGGATTGCAGGTGAAGAACGCCGACCTGTTCGAGTTCGCGTTCGAGAACTACACCGCGCTGGGTTATGGCGACGCGCTGCCGCCCGAGCAGTACCGCGCTCATCGGCCCGATCACGTCGCTCAACGGGCTTTTGCTGATCGGCTGGTCGGTGGCCATCATTTTCGAGGTCATGCGGATGGCCGAGCTGCAATTCGGCCGCCGAAGTCGTTGACCGGAAGCCGTCGACACCGCTCAAACTGCTGACAAACCAAGGAAATGCCGGGGAAACGCATGCTCAAGACCATCGCGGCTTTCGACCGCATCGGCGAGGAGAACGCCTTCGCCGTGCTGGCGCGCGCCAATGCGCTCGCCGCGCAGGGCCGCGACATCATCAATCTCGGCATCGGCCAGCCGGATTTCCGCACGCCCGATCACATCGTCGAGGCGGCGGTGAAGGCGCTGCGCGACGGCCATCACGGCTACACGCCGGCGAACGGCATCCCGCCGCTGCGCGAGGCGGTCGCCGCCGATCTGCACAAGCGCTTCGGCGTCGAGGTGTCGCCCGACAGCGTGATGATCATGCCCGGCGGCAAGCCGACCATGTTCATGGCGATCCTGATGTTCGGCGAGCCGGGCGCCGAGATCATGTATCCCGATCCCGGGCTTTCCGATCTATCGCTCGATGATCGAGTTCACCGGCGCGACGCCGGTCCCGGTGCCGATCCGCGAGGAGAACGGCTTCGCCTTCTCGGCCGAGGAGACGCTCAAGCTGATCACGCCGAAGACGCGGCTGCATCATCGTCAACTCGCCGGCCAATCCGACCGGCGGCGTCACGCCGCAAGGCGCGAAGTCGACAAGCTCGTCGCCGGCCTCGAGAAATGGCCCGACGTCGCCGTGATGTCGGACGAGATCTACGACCACATGGTCTATGACGGCGAGACAGCATGTCTGCCTGCTGTCCTATCCGTCGATCCGCGATCGCCTGATCCTGCTCAATGGCTGGTCGAAGACCTACGCCATGACCGGCTGGCGGCTCGGCTACGCGGTGTGGCCCGGCAAGCTCTACGACTATGCGCGCAAGCTCGCGGTCAACCTGCACTCCTGCGTCAACGCCTCGGCGCAATATGCCGGGCTTGCCGCGCTGAACGGCCCGCAGGACGAGGTGCACAAGATGATCGCCGAGTTCGACAAGCGGCCGCAAAGTCGTGGTCGAGGGCCTGAACAAATTGCCGGGCGTGTCCTGCGTCACGCCGAAGGGCGCGTTCTATGCGTTCCCCAACGTCAAGCGCACCGGCTGGAAGGCGAAGGCGCTCGCCAACGCGCTGCTCGACGACGCCGGCGTCGCCATCATCGGCGGCCCCGACTTCGGCATCCTCGGCGAGGGCTATGTGCGGCTGTCCTACGCCAACTCGACCGAGAACATCCTCAAGGCGCTCGAGCGCATGGGCGAGTTCCTGGCGAAGCGGAAGGCGGCCTAATCCAATCCGGCCCTTCGTGCCGCCACCGTCGCGATAGCGGCCCAGTCCTTCTTGCCGTCGCCGTGCGCGATGGCATCGAGGAACGCGTCGCGCAGCACATTGGCAAATGGCAGCGGCACGTTCTTCTTCTCGCTGGCCGCGAGCGCCAGCCGCACGTCCTTGAAGCCGAGCGCGAGGTCGAAGCCGGGCGGCTCGTATTTGCTGTTTCCGATGGCGTCGCCATAGCCGCGATAGACCGGCACGTCGAACAGCGCAGTGTCGACTATGGTGAGGAATCTGCGTTGTTGAGAGCCGTAGGCGCGCACCAGCGCGGCGGCTTCGCCGATGGCCTCGATCGCAGACGCGACCATCAGGTTTCCGGCGATCTTGGCGACGTTCGCCATCAACGGATCGTCGCCGACGCGGGTGTGCCGCTGCGCGCAGCACGTCGAACAGCGGTTCGACCTTGTCGATGGCGGCTCTCGCCGGCCACCACGACCGAGAGCTTCGCCGCCGCGGCGGCATCGGGCCGGCCCCAGACACAGGCCGCTACATAAGGCACGCCGCGCGCCTCGTGATGCGCGGCCAGCTCCTGCGCGCATCGCCACGGAAGCGGTCGCCATGTTCATGTGGATGGTCTATGCGCCTTGCGGCGGCAGCCGCCGTCGATGAACACCGCGGGCATCGCGTCGTCGTTCGACAGCATCGAGATGCACACGTCGCCGCGAAACGCGTCCTCGGCGCTCGCAACGGCGTGCCGCCTTCCTTTTCGCAGCTCGCGCGCGCCGCCGTCGCCGGGTCGAAAGATAAACGCAGTGGCCCGCCTTGATGAGATTGCGAGCCATCGCCGGCCCATGCGGCCGACGCCGATAACGCCGATTCCATTGATCGCCCTTTCGGCGCCTGGCCGGCGCTCGCCGCTTTTCACCTGCGCCATTTGCGCTTGTCGATCACGCGCGTCACGGCACCGGATTCGGGATGCTCACGCCCTGGCGCGTCGAGCGCGTCCCACAGCGCGAGCAGCACGTCGCTCTTCACGTTGGCCACGCCGGCGGCGGGATCGCGGATCCAGAACCACAGCTCGTATTCGAGCGACGACTGCGCCGAAGGCGGTCAGCATGCAGTGCGGCGCCGGCTTTTTCAGCACGCGCTCGACGCTGAGCGCGGCCTCGACCGCCGACTCCTGCACCTTGCGCGGATCGCTGTCGTAGGTGGTGCTGAACTTGACGATCGAGCCGCACGAGCTCGCTCGAATAGGACCAGTTGGTCACGCGCTGGGTGATGAAGTCCTCGTTCGGGATCAGATATTCGCGGCCGTCGCGCGTATCGACCGAGGTGTAGCGCGCGCCCATGTTGCCGACGCGGCCGAAATGGTCGCCGACCGAGATCACGTCGCCCGGCTTGATCGACTTGTCGGCGAGCAGGATGATGCCGCTGACCAGGTTCGACACGATCTTCTGCAGGCCGAAGCCGACGCCGACGCCGACCGCGCCGGAGAAGAACGCGAGCGCCGAGAGGTCGATGCCGACCGGTCGACAGCACGATCACCACCGCGAAGGTGATCAGCACCAGCCGGATCAGCTTGCCGATCAGCACCTGGATCGACGGCGTCAGGTCGGTGGAGGTCTGCAGCCGCCGGTCGAGGAAGTCGCCAGCGCGTTGGCAGCCCACAGCGTGAGCATCAGCAGCACGGTGGTCTTGATCACCAGCAGCGGCGTGATGCGCAGGCCGCCGAGCATGATGCCGACCGGAATCGAGCGCGTCACGCGTCGGATCGAGCAGACCGAGGATGCTCAGCGCCGCGATCGTCCAGGCCGAGATCGGCGACCAGCCGGTAGACGAACTGGTTGCGGATCAGCCCGGCGAGGAGCGCGATCACCACCCAGGCGGTGGCGAGGCTTGCCGGCGACGCCGAGCAGATAAGAGCGCGCGGCCAGGTGATCGAGCAGCATGATCGCGCGCGCATCGACGTCAGCACGCAGGATGAAGATGATGGTGCCGAGGTATTGGCGAGCAGCAGCCGCGCGAGCTTGCTGCAGCAGACGGCGGCCAGCCCATCGTCAGCGCGACGAGATCGATGCGGCCTGCGGATCAGCATGCCGCGATCGCCGTGCCGACGACGCCGGCAAGCAGATCAGGCCGAACTGGATCAGCAGCCAGATCGAGGTCAGCTCGCTGCGCGAGCGTGTGCAGCGCCATCGGTCAGTCGCGGTCATTGCGAGCCGTCGAATTCGGCCGTGTCCATGCGTGCGCACTCGCTCGTCGCCGGGCCGCCATAAGACTATGAATTCGGCCGCCGATCGGCAAATCGAGGCTCGGCCCAGTGTGCCGAGCGCAATGGGCCGCGGGCGGAGTGCGCAATGCTCGACCGCATGATGAATCAGCAATGACCGCGGCTTGTCGGAAGAACAGCGCATGATGCGGCAGAGCTGCCGCGATTTCGTCGACGAGGTCGTGCTGCCGTTCATCCGCGAGAACTGGCAGCGGGAATGGTCGATGGCGCCGGAAGAGCCGGCTGCCGCCGCGCATCCTCGAAGAGGCCGAGAAGATCGGCATCCGCACGCTCGGCGTGCCGGAGGAATTCGGCGGCGTCGAGCTCGAGAAGGGCACCGAGGTCAAGACCTTCGCCATGATCGCCGAGGAGATCGCGCGCGGCGATTCCGGCCTTGCCGACAAGCTGGTGCAGAACTGGAAGGTCTCGGTGCTGCTGCGCCAGTTCGCGCCACGCCATCTGCAGGAGAAATGGTTCAAGCGCCTGGTCGAGGACCCGCAATTCCTGCTGGCGCATTGCCTGACCGAGCCGCGCGGCGCCTCCGACCGCTGGCTGCCTTACAACGTGCCGGAAGCGGCGATGCAGACCAAGGCCGTGAAGGACGGATGGCGGCTGGGTCATCAACGGCCGCAAGCAGTTCATCTCCAACGGCTACGACGCCGGCCTGTTACGTCGTCTACGCCAACACCAATCCCAAGGTCGGCATGCTGCAGGGCACGTCGTCGTTCCTGGTGCCGCGCGACACCAAGGGCTTCACCGTCGCGCGCTGCAACGAGACGCTCGGCTGCCGCTTCATGAACAACGGCGAGCTGGTGTTCGAGGACATGTTCGTGCCCGACGATCATCTGCTGGTCGCAGAACGATGCGCTCGGCTAGGCCGGCATCTATTTCCGTCCCGGCAAGATCATCCAGGCGGCGAAGAATCTCGGCGTCGGCGTGCGCGCCTTCGAGGTCACCGCCGACTATGTGCAGAACTACGTGCAGGGCGGCCGCATCCTGATCAAGCATCAGGCGGTGGCGCTGCGGCTGGCCGACATGGCGACCAAGCATCGAGGCGGTGCGCGCGCTGCTCGATCGCGCCGCGCAGGCGGTGGACGACAACGCGCCGGAGGCCGAGACGCTGTGCAACATGGCCAAGATGTTCGCCTCGGAGGAAATCATGAAAGTCGCCCAGCACGCGGTCGAGCTGCACGGCGGCAACGGCATCATGCTCGATTTCGGCGTCGAGAAGATTCTGCGCGACGCCGTGATCTTTCTGCACATGGACGCGACGGTCGACATCTCGAAGTTCAAGATCGTCAAGAACATGTTCCCGGAGACGGCGGGCAAATATGCCGGGCCGGAGTGACTCGGTGACCCGGTGGGAGGTATCTCAGCGCCACACCGCAACGTGAACTGAAAGCCGACCAGCACGATCGCACAAGCCGACGAGCTGCGCCAGGCTCGGCACCGCGCCGAGCGCGAGATAGCCGATGATCAGCGCCGAAGCACCGGCACCAGCGCGGGGAACGTCGCGGCGCGGCCGGCGCCGAGCAGCATCACCGCGCGCGCAAACAGATAGATCGGCAGCGCGCCGGCGAGCAGGCCCTGCACGACGAGCCTGCAACAGGTTCTCCGACCATGCTCATGCGCGGATCATGATGTCGATAGCCGACGAACACGAAATAGAGCGGCGCGAAGACCAGCACCGACAACGCGCCGACCGCGCGCGATCGCGCGCATGCCGGACACGCGCCATTGCCGCAGCAACGTGCCGAAAGCCGCCCAGAACAGCCCGGCGGTGGCGAACAACAGGTCGCCGCCGACGCCGTGCGTGCCGATGGTGGTCGAGCGACTCCGCGCCGAACACGATGAGGCCGGCGATGATCGCCGCCGCCGCCCACCATGCGCGCAGCGTGAGCCGCTCTCGCCAGAAACAGCGCCGCCAGCATCAGGCCGAACAGCGCCGCGCAGGCCGGCTGGATGGTGGTGCCGTGGCCGAGCGGCACCAGCATGAAGCCGATATAGGCGAGCATCGCCTGCGTCGGGCCCGACAGCAGCGTCAGCGATCATGCCGCGGCCCCAGCCGACGCCGCCGAGCTCGTTCGACGCCGTGCGCGCAGCGCCAGCGGCATCAGCAGCAGCCCCGACCAGAAAAAGCGGTGGAAGGCGAGATCGGCCGGCGTGAAGCCGATCTCGATGCCATGCTTGGCCGCGACGAAGCCGGCGGCCCAGCCGAGCGCGGCGAGCGATGCCGCACAGCGCGCCGATATCAGCAACGTCCTGCCGGCTTCTGTCGCAGTTCGGCCATGGTCGTCCACGGCATGCGGTGACGAGCGGTCGGTCGATACTCTAGGATTGCGGCCGCGTCCAACCACGAAAAGCGATAGCAGCCTTCACCGGAAGTCCATTTGCCAATCGGAAGGCACAGGGCAACCGGGATGGAAATCTCATGGCGAAGCCGCGAAAAGTCATCATCACCTGCGCCGTCACCGGCTCGATCCATACGCCGTCGATGTCGCCGCATCTGCCGGTCACGGCGCAGGAGATCGCCGACGCCGCCATCGGCGCCGCCGAAGCCGGCGCCGCGATCGTCCATCTGCACGCCCGCAATCCGCAGGACGGCCGGCCCGACCAGTCGCCGGAAGCGTTCGCGCCGTTCCTCAAGGTGATCAAGCAGCGCTCCAACGTCGTGGTGAACATCACCACCGGCGGCGCGCCGACCATGACGGCGGAAGAGCGCGTGCGCCCGGCCGCGACCTTCAAGCCGGAAGTCGCCTCGCTCAACATGGGCACGATGAACTTCGGGCTCTATCCGATGATCCCGCGCTACAAGGGCAAGTTCAAACACGACTGGGAGGAGCCGTATCTCGAGCGCTCGAGGGGCGGCATGTTCAAGAACACCTTCGCCGACATCGAATACATCCTCACCACCTGCGCCGAGAATGGCACGCGCTTCGAGATCGAGTGCTACGACATCGGCCATCTCTACACGCTTGCGGCACTTCCTCGACCGCGGCCTGATCAAGCCGCCGCTGTTCGTGCAGTCGGTGTTCGGCATCCTCGGCGGCATCGGCCCGCACCCCGAAGACGTCATGATGATGAAGCGCACCGCCGACCGGCTGCTCGGCGACAATTATCATTGGTCGGTGCTCGGCGCCGGGCCAATCAGATGCGGGTGGCGGCCATCGCCGCGGCGATGGGCGGCAATGTCCGCGTCGGCATGGAGGATTCGCTCTGGCTCGGCGCCGGCAAGCTCGCCGAGTCGAACGCCCAGCAGGTCACCCAGGTGCGCAAGATCCTCGAAGGCCTCGGCCTCGAGATCGCAACGCCCGACGAGGCGCGCGAGATCCTGTCGCTCAAGGGCGGAGACAAGGTGGCTTCTAGATTGCGACCGCGCGCCGCGTGATCAGCATTTGAATTCGTAGCGCCAAAGGCGCTACGACAAGGATATGCCGCATTACACGCCGCTGATTTCGACCATCGTCGCCGGCCTCGTCCTGGCCTTCATCCTGGCGGCGATCGCGCAGCGGCTGCGCGTTTCGCCACTGGTCGGCTATCTGCTCGCGGGCGTGCTGCTGGGGCCGGCCACGCCGGGCTTCTTCACGGCGGATCAGGCGCTCGCCAACGAACTCGCCGAAATCGGCGTCATCCTGCTGATGTTCGGCGTCGGCCTGCATTTCTCGCTGAAAGACCTGCTGTCGGTGCGCGCCATCGCGATACCCGGCGCGGTCGTGCAGATCGCAGTCGCGACCGCGCTCGGCATCGGGCTTGCGGCACGCGCTCGGCTGGCCGATCGGCGCCGGGCTTGTGTTCGGCCTGGCGCTGTCGGTCGCCAGCACCGTCGTGCTGCTGCGCGCCTTGCAGGAGCGCAGACTCGTCGAGACCGAGCGCGGCCGCATCGCGGTCGGCTGGCTGATCGTCGAAGACCTGGCGATGGTGCTGACGCTGGTGCTGCTGCCGGCGCTGGCGCCGTTCCTCAAAGGCACCGGAGTGCCGGCGGCGATCTCGAGCTCCTGGCACTGCCGCTCGCGATCACGATCGGCAAGGTCGTCGCCTTCGTCGCGCTGATGCTGATCGTCGGCCGCCGCGTCATTCCCGTGGATCCTGCACTACGTCGCCCATACCGGCTCGCGCGAGCTGTTCCGCCTCGTCGGTGCTGGCGATCGCGCTCGGCGTCGCCTTTGCGGCCGCAACCCTGTTCGGCGTCTCCTTCGCGCTGGGCGCTTTCTTCGCCGGCATGGTGATGAGCGAGTCCGAGCTCAGCCAGCGCGCCGCCAACGAAACGCTGCCGCTGCGCGACGCCTTCGCGGTGCTGTTTTTCGTCTCGGTCGGCATGCTGTTCGATCCGACGATCCTGCTGAACGACTCCGCTGCCGGTCCTCGCGACGCGTGCTGATCATCGTGTTGGGCAAATCGCTCGCCGCTTTCCTGATCGTGCGGCTGTTCCGGCATCGACACGCCGACCGCGCTGACGATCTCGGCAAGCCTCGCGCAGATCGGCGAATTCTCGTTCATCCTGGCGGGGCTCGGCGTCAGCCTTGAGCTGCTGCCGGAGCGCGGGCGCGACCTCATCCTGGCCGGCGCGATCCTGTCGATCCTGCTCAATCCGCTGTTCTTCGCGCTGCTCGACCGCTGGCTGGCGCAAACAGGTCGCGGCCGCCGGCGCCGGCCGAAGCCTGCGCCGCGCCGGCCAGCCCGCGAGCCGATCCCGGCGACGACGCTTGAGCGGACCACATCGTTCTGGTCGGCCACGGCCGGGTCGGGCGCTTCATCACCGCCGCGCCAGAGACGGCCCGGCCCTTCCTGATCATCGAGGACAATGGCGACCTCGTCCGGACGCTCGCACGAGCAGGGCCGCGCCGCCATCCAGGGCAATGCCGCCGATCCGGAGGTGCTCGCGGCCGCCAATCTGGCCGGCGCGCGCTGCCTGCTGGTCGCGATCCCGGACGCCTTCGAAGGCGGGCAGGTCGTCGCAGCAGGCGCGCGCAGGCTCAATCCGACCTGCCGATCGTGGCCCGCGCGCATTCCGAGGACGAAATCGAGCATCTCAAGAAGCACGGCGCGACCGCCGTCGTCATGGGCGAGCACGAAATCGCCAAGGCCATGCTTGGCTTGATCGCGCCGAAACGTGCCCGCGACAGCGTAACCGCTGCAAAGATCTCGCTTCAGTCGCGATTTGCGT
Source organism: uncultured Alphaproteobacteria bacterium (assembly GCA_963788805.1). Lineage (GTDB taxonomy): Bacteria > Pseudomonadota > Alphaproteobacteria > Rhizobiales > Xanthobacteraceae > Pseudolabrys. Next base: position 132,390 of record CAWBHU010000004.1, on the reverse strand, counting down.
TGCAATTCGCCGCGCGTTGCTCTTCCGAATAAATTCAGGATAGTGCGCCTATGGGCGCGCTCGATACCGTCAGCATCGCGATTCTGCTCGGCAGCCTGCTGGTCCTGGCCGGCATCCTGTCGAGCCTGATCGCGCTGCGGTTCGGCGCCCCCTTGCTGCTGGTGTTCTTGCTGGTCGGCATGCTGGCCGGCGAGGGCGGCCCCGGCGGCCTCAAGTTCGACGATGTCGGCATCGCCTATACGGTCGGCTCGATCGCGCTGGCGCTGATCCTGTTCGACGGCGGCCTGCGCACCCGGTTCGCCACCTTCCGCAACGTGCTCGGCGCCGGCGGTGATGCTGGCGACCGTCGGCGTGCTGGTCACCACGCTGCTGACCGCGCCGGTGGCCAAATACGCGCTCGGCATGGGCTGGACCGAAGGCGCTGCTGGTCGGCGCGGTGGTCGCCTCGACCGACGCCGCGGCGGTGTTCTTCCTGATCAATGCGCGCGGCCTGCGCCTGCGCCCGCGCGTGCGCGCCGTGCTGGAGGTCGAATCCGGCACCAACGATCCCTTCGCCGTCTTCCTGACGCTGCTGCTGGTCGAGATCCTGCTGGTCGGCGACCAGAGCTGGTCGCGACGCTGTCGTCGTCTGCTCCGCGAGGCGGTCCTCGGCTGCGTCATCGGCTATCGGCGGCGGGCGCATCATCGCCTGGGTGCTGAACCGGCTGGCGCTGGCGCAGGGCCTGCACGCGCCCTTCGTGGCGGTCAGCGCGCTGGTGGTGTTCGCCTTCGCCAACGCCGATGCACGCGTCCGGCTTTCTGGCCGTCTATCTCGCCGGCCTCGTCGTCGGCAATCAGCAGACCCGCGCGCACAATTCGGTCGTCGTGTTTCTCGACGCCATCACCTGGCTGGCGCAGATCGTGATGTTCGTGCTGCTCGGCCTGCTGGCCTGGCCGGCATCGGCTGGCCGACAGCCTGCTCGGCGCCATCGTGGTGGCGCTGGTGCTGATGCTGATCGCGCGCCCGGCCGCGGTGTTCCTGTGCCTGGCGCCGTTCAACTTCCAGTGGCGCGAGAAGCTCTTCATCTCCTGGGTCGGCCTGCGCGGCGCCGTCGGCATCTTCCTGGCGTCGATCCCGCTGCTGGTCGGCCTGCCGGCGGCCTATCTATTCTTCGACGTCGCCTTCGTGGTCGTGCTGTCGTCGCTGCTGATCCAGGGCTGGACGGTCGCGCCGGCGGCGAAAGCTCGAATCTGCGTTGCGCGCGCGGCGAGCCGCGCCGACGCCGCGTCGAGCTCGATCTGCCGGGCCAGCTCGCGCGCGAGATCGTCGGCTATCCGGTCGCCGCCAACAGCCCGTATCTCAGGCGCGGGCTGATCCCGAACTGGGCGCGGCCGACGCTGGTCATCCGCAACGAGGAAATCCTGACGCCGGCGGAAGCCGAGGCCGTGCGCGCCGGCGACTACGTCTATCTGCTGGCGCCGCCGGAAAAAGCGCAGGCGCTCGACCGCTTCTTCGTCGACATGCCGCCGCCGCGCGCGCCCGATCCGCGCGCTGCTCGGCGACTTCTTCGTGCCCGGCACGGCGACGCTCGGCGCGCTGGCCGACATTTACGGCCTGCAGGTCGCCGCCGAGCACACCGAGATGCACGCTGGCCGCACTATTTCGCCGAGAACTGAGCCGCCCGGCCAAGCACGGCGACATCGTCCAGCTCGGCCCGATCGCGCTGCTGGCGCACAAGGTCGAGCAAGGCCGGTGACCACGGTCGGCCTGCGGCTGGCCGAGCCGGAAGAGCCGCCATCACCCTGGCCGGGCGCGATCACGCAGGCGCTGGCGAACGCTGACGGCGTTATCTGCCGGATTAGGCGGAGCGGCGCGCCAGCGCGCGGGCCGTGCTGCACCAGCCAGGCGCCGCCGAACAGCACGGCCGCCCAGAACAGGTCGCCGATCACGGTCTTCTCGAGGAACGGCAGCGCCGCGACGTAGCACTGTCGCGAGCCCGGCCGCGGTGAGCGGATACATGCCGCTGAAGGCCCAGACCGCGACGTTCGAGACGACGAAGAACAGCAGCGAGCAGGCGATGATCGCCGGCACGACTGCCCGGCAGCGCGCCGCGATCGCGGCGTGAAGATGCCGACGAAGGCCGGCATGCGATGACAGGCGTAGACCGACCGACCGGACGCGCCAGTCATCTCGCTGGCGAGCGCGACGTCGCTGAGCACCATCGCGAGCACCGGCACGACGAAGGCCGAGCACGGGGTGCGCAGCACGCGGGCGGCGAACAGGCCGCTGGCGGCGACCGGCAGGAAACCCGGCGCGTGCGGCAGCAGGCGGGCGGCGACGCCGAAGCGCCACCAAGACCGGCGACAGATCGACGAGGTCGCTGCGCATCGAGGTCGAGAGCCGGCATTCGATGCCACATTGTCCTTTAGCTGCAGGGCGCGGATTCTAGCACGGCCGGCCGCCTTTCGGCCTTCCACCCATTCCTGCACGATGGCCATGAGCGCATCGAGGCCGTCGGTCAGCGCCGCCGGGCCGGGCTGGAGAATCATGGTCGATTTGATCTCGCGCAGCCAGCCCGGTGCGCAACCGCCGGAACCTGCGGCAAAGCCCGGCCGGGCCGCGACCTTGGCCGGCACGAACTTCTTGCCGCACCAGGAGCCGATGATGATGTCCGGCTGCGCGGCGATCACCTGCTCCGGCGTGACGATGCGGTCCTTGGCGTTCTTGCGCGTGGCGAGCTCCGGGAAACACCTCGATGCCGCCGGCGGCCTCGATCAGCTCCGACACCCAGCGGATGCCGGAGATCATCGGCTCGTCCCATTCCTCGAAATAGACGCGCGGGCGGCGCGGCAGCTGCGCGCTTTGCTCGCGCACGGCGGCGACGCGCGCAGCGAGCGATGTCGCCAGCTGCTCGGCCTTGCCGGCTGCGCCGACCAGCGCGCCGAGCGTGCGGATCATGTCGAAGATGCCGGCGAGGTCGCGCTGGTTGAAGGCGTGCACGGCGACGTTGGCGCGGACCAGATCGGCGACGATGTCGGCCTGCAGGTCGGAGAAGGTCAGCACCAGGTCGGGCTCCAGCGCGAGGATTTTCGGCACGTCGGCGGAGATGAAAGCCGAGACGCGCGGCTTCTCCTTGCGCACCTGCGGCGGCCGCACCGCATAGCCCGACACGCCGACGATGCGCGCGTCCTCGCCGAGGAGATAGAGCGTCTCCACGGTCTCTTCGGTCAGGCAGACGATTCGGCGCGGCGGGAACATGCCGCATTATACGCAACTCGACCCCGCCCGTCCCCGTCACCGCCCGCCTCCATCATCACGACGCGCGTGGCGATGCGCCTCACCTCAGCGGCGTCGTGGCTGACATAGATCATCGGCACGCTGCGCCTCGTCGCGCAGCCGTTCGAGATAGGGCAGTATTTCCTCCTTGCGCGCGGCGTCGAGCGAGGCGAGCGGCTCGTCGAGCAACAACAGGCGCGGGCGCATCAGCAACGCGCGGCCGACGCGCGACGCGCTGGCGCTCGCCGCCGGACAGCCTGCCGGGCCGGCGGTCGAGCAGATGCGCCGATATCGAGCAGCTCGACCACGTGCGCGAAGGCCGCGGCATCGGCCGCGTGTCCGCTCATCCAGCGGCCGTAATCGAGATTGCGCTCGACCGAGAGGTGCGGAAACAGCCGGCCTTCCTGGAACACGTAGCCGATGCGGCGCTTTGCGACCGGGACGTCGATGCGCGCCGCGCTGTCGAACAGCACGTCGTCGCCGAGCGCGATGCGGCCGCGGTCCGGCGTCAGCAGGCCGGCGATCATGTTGATGATGCTGGTCTTGCCCGCGCCCGAAGGCCCGAACAACGCGGTGGCGCCGCCTTCGCTGGTGAACGCGGCGTTGAGCGCGAACTCGCCGAGCTTCTTTTCGACTTCGACCGTCAGCATGTCATGCACCATGCAGCCGCGCGCCGGCGCGCCGGCCGAACCATTCCGACGACCAGCAGCGCGGCGAGCGAAATCAGGATCGACGACGACGACGAGCTTGCAGCGCGGCGCGCGTCGCCGCCCGGCACCTGCGTCAGCGTGTAGATCGCGGCCGAGATGGTCTGCGTCTCGCCGGGAATGTTCGAGACGAAGGTGATGGTGGCGCCGAATTCGCCGAGCGCGCGTGCGAAAGCCGAGCACCGCGCCGGCGATGATGCCGGGCAGCGCCAGCGGCAGCGTCACGGTGGCAAACCGCCACACGCCATTGGCGCCCAACGTCGCCGCCGCGTCTTCCAGCCGCCGGTCCATCGCCTCGATCGACAGCCGGATCGCGCCGCACCATCAGCGGAAACGCCATCACGCCGCAGGCCAGCGCCGCGCCGGTCCAGCGGAACGAGAACACGATGCCGATTGCTCGCAGCCACGCGCCGAAAATCCCGCGCCGGCCGAACGTGATCAGCAGCAGATAGCCGGTCACGACCGGCGGCAGCACCAGCGGCAGATAGATCAGTGCATCGAGCAGCGTCTTGCCGCAGAAATTCTTGCGCGCCAGCAGCCAGGCCATCGCGATGCCGAACGGCAGCGAAACCGCGGTCGCCACGCTCGCACGCGCAGCGACAGCGCGACCGCAGTCCATTGTTCGGGCGATAACTCGAGCATCGGCCGTCACGACACCGGCGTGATCAGGAAGCTGAAGCCGTATTTCTCGAAGATCGCCTTGGCGCGCTGCGTCCGCAGGAATTGCAGGTAGCGCGCCGCCGCGGGCTTGGCGCTCGCCGTCGCGGCGACCGGATAGGTCACCGGCGGATGCGAGCCGTCCGGAAACACGCCGATGATCTTCACCTTCGGTTCGACCTTGGCGTCGGTCTCGTAAACGATGCCGATCGGCGTCTCGCCGCGCGCAACGAAGGCAAGTGTCGCCCGCACATTCTCGGCCTGCGCCAGCTTCGGTTCGGCGGCCGCCCAGGCGCCAAGATTGGTCAGCGCCGTCTTGGCGTATTTGCCGGCCGGCACCGCGTTGATGTCGGCCACGGCGATGCGGCCATCGCCGGCGAGCCTGGCGATGTCGAAGCCTTGTCCGATCGCGACATTGCCGAGCTTTGAATCCTTCCCGCGCGATCAGCACCAGCCTGTTGCCGAGCAGGTTGATGCGGCTCGCGGCGTCGACCAGCTTCTTGCCGGCGGCGTAGTCCATCCATTCGAGATCGGCGGAGATGAAAACGTCCGCAGGCGCGCCCGGATCGATCTGCCGCGCCAGCGCCGAGCTCGCCGCATAGCTCGGCGTCACCTTGATGCCGGTCTGCGCGGTGAAGGCCGCATTGACGTCATCCAGCGCGTTCTTGAGCGAGGCGGCGGCAAATACCGTCACCGCGTCTTGCGCGGCCGCGATTTGCGGCGCCAGAGCAGCGGCCAGCAACAATGCAATGAATGCGCAATTTCATCGGCGGTTCTCCGCGCGCATGAAAGCGCATTAGAGCTATGGAAAGACCGGAACCGCCGTTCCGAAGGATGCGGCACACGCACAGTGCGCCGCGGTCGTGCCTGACCCTAGCAAGTCGCGTGGCGCGCAAGGTAAAGTCGCTGCGGTGACGGAAGACGCAAATGAGCGACATTTCGCCCATCGAAGGCGAGTTCGACTACATCATCGTGGGCGCGGGCTCGGCCGGCTGCGTGCTGGCGAACCGGCTGTCCGCCGATCCGTCGAAGCGCGTCCTGCTGCTCGAAGCCGGCGGCAAGGACAACTGGATCTGGTTTCACATCCCGGTCGGCTACCTGTTCGCGATCGGCAATCCGCGCTCGGACTGGATGTTCAAGACCGAGCCGGAGCCGGGCCTCAACGGCCGCAGCCTGAATTATCCGCGCGGCAAGGTGATCGGCGGCTCATCGGCGATCAACGCCATGGTCTATATGCGCGGCCAGGCCGGCGACTACGACCATTGGCGCCAGCTCGGCCTGCCGGGCTGGTCGTGGTCGGACGTGCTGCCGTACTTCCGCAAGCACGAGCACCATTTCCTCGGCGAGAGCGAGCACCACGCGACCGGCGGCGAATGGCACGTCGAGTATCCGCGGCTGCGCTGGGACATCATCGACGTGTGGCGCGAGGCGGCGGCGCAATACGGCATCAAGCCGTGCAACGACTTCAACACCGGCGACAACGAAGGCACCTGCTATTTCCACGTCAACCAGCGGCGCGGGCGGCGCTGGTCGGCGGCGCGCGGCTTCCTCAAGCCGGTGCTCAACCGGCAGAACCTGCGGCTGGAAACGCATTGTCTGGTCGAAGGCCTGATCATTGAGAAGGCAAGCGCGCCGGTCGGCGTGCGCTTCAAGCAGGATGGCGCCACGCGCGAGGCGCGCTGCCGCGGCGAGGTCATCATGGCGGCCGGCTCGATCGGCTCGCCGCAGATCATGATGCTCTCGGGCATCGGCCCGGCGGCCGATCTGTCGCGCGCTCGGCATTCCGGTCGTGCTCGACAAGCCCGGCCTCGGCGCCAATCTGCACGACCATCTTGCAGCTGCGCATGATCTACAAGGTCAGCGGCATCCGCACCTTGAACGAGATGTACGGCTCGCTGCTGGCGCGCGGCTGGATGGGCGTGAACTATGCGCTGTTCCGGCGCGGCCCGTTGACCATGGCGCCGTCGCAGCTCGGCGCCTTCACCCGCTCCGATCCGTCGCAGGACCGGCCGAATTTGCAGTATCACATCCAGCCGCTCTCGCTCGACAAGTTCGGCGATCCGCTGCACGCCTTCCCGGCCTTCACCGCGAGCGTCGCGCAATCTGCGGCCGACCAGCCGCGGCTGGCTCAAGCTGAAATCGCGCGATCCGGCGGCGGCGCCGTCGATCCGGCCGAATTATCTTGCCACGCCGGAGGACCGGCGCGTCGCCGCGGATTCGATCCGCATCACCCGCGCAGATTTCGGCGCAGCCGGCGCTCGCGCCCTATCGGCCGGAAGAATATCTGCCGGGCCCGCAAGTGCGCGACGATGACGAGGCGGCGCTGGAAAAGGCGGCGGGCGATATCGGCACCACGATCTTCCACCCGGTCGGCACCGCGCGGATGGGCCGCGATGACGATGTGAACGCCGTGGTCGATGCGCGGCTGCGGGTGATCGGCATCGATCGGCTGCGGGTGATCGATGCCTCGGTGATGCCGTCGATCACCTCGGGCAACACCAACTCGCCGACCATGATGATCGCCGAAAAGGGCGCGGCGATGATTTTGGAAGAGCGCTAAGGCAGCGCCTTGAGGTGCCTTATCGGCCGGCCCGGCGCGATGGCCTGCGCCGCGGCGATGATCGCATTCGCGTCGATGCCGTAGTGCCGGTAAAGCTCGGCGAGTGAGCCGGTCTGGCCGAAATGCTCGACGCCCAGCGCACGCGTGCGGTGGCCATTTACTGCACCGAGCCACGCAAGCGTCGCCGGATGGCCGTCGATTACGGTCACAAGCCCGCAATGCGGCGGCACGTCCGCCAGCAAGCGCTCGATGTGCGAGCGCGCATGGACGAGGCCGCGTTCCCGGGCCCGCTGCGCTGCGGTCCAGCCGGCGTTGAGCCGGTCGGCCGAGGTCACCGCCAGCAGCCCGACATCGCGGCGGTCCTCCGCCATCAGCCCGACCGCCTCGATCGCCTCCGGCGCGACGGCGCCGGTATAGGCCACCACGACCTGGCAGTTCGGCCCGGGCTTGCGCAGCCAATAGGCGCCGTCGACGACCTGCTGGCGCAGTTCGTCGGTCATCTCGCGCTTCATTTGCTCGACCGGCCGGGTCGAGAGCCGCAGATAGACCGAGCCGCCGGTCTCGTCGCGCAGCCAGTTCCTCTCGCGACCTCGCCGCCTTCTTTCTGAATGTAGGCGAACGACCACGCCATGATCGCGGCAAGCTCATCGACATAGGCCGGCTCGAAGCTCGCGATGCCGTCCTGCGCCAGCCCGATCAGCGGCTCGGAAATCGATTGATGCGCGCCGCCTTCGCCCGCCAGCGTGATGCCGGACGGCGTCGCCACGATGATGAAGCGCGCGTCCTGGTAGCAGGCGTAATTGAGCTGATCGAGGCCGCGCGCGATGAACGGGTCGTACACGGTGCCGATCGGCAGCAGCCGCTCGCCGTTGATCGAATGCGACAGGCCGAGCGCGCCGAGCGCGATGAACAGGTTCAACTCGGCGATGCCGAGCTCGATGTGCTGGCCGTCCGGCGAGAACTCCCAGTGATAGGTCGAGGGAATGCGCTCGCTCTTGAATACGTCGGCCATCTTCTCGCGGGCGAACAATTTGCGCCGGTTCACCCACGGCCCGAGATTGGTCGAGACGGTGACGTCGGGTGATGTCGTGACGATGCGCTGCGCGAAGTCGTCGTCGTTCTTGCCGATCTCGTTGAGGATGGCGCCGAAGCCGAATTGCGTGGATGTGACCGGCTGCGTCGTCGTGTCGAGCTTGTCCGGCACCGGGATCTGCGGCGCGTTGAGGCGGCGCTCGCCGGCCTGCGCGAACGGCACCTTGTCGAGAAAGGCCTGAAGCGCATCAGGCTTGGCCGACAGCCCCTCGAACTTGTCCCACTCGTGCCCGGCGCGCACCTTCATGCGCTCGCGGAACGTCTCCATCTGCGCCGGCGTCATCAGGCCGGCGTGGTTGTCCTTGTGGCCGGCGATCGGCAGCCCCGAGCCCTTCACCGTGTAGCAGATGAAGCATTTCGGCTTGTCATCCTTGGCGGCGTGAAACGCATCGAGCACCGACGGCAGGTCGTGGCCGCCGAGATTGTTCATCAGCGCGGCCAGTTCGTCGTCCGAGCGCTTTTCGATCAGCCGCGTGACGTCGCCCTGGTCGCCGATCTCGTCGAGCAGGCGCTTGCGCCACGCCGCGCCGCCGGCGAACACCAGCGCCGAGTAGAGCTGGTTCGGGCAGCTGTCGATCCACTGCCGCAGCTTGTCGCCGCCCGGCTCCTTGAACGCCGCCTGCTGCAGCGAGCCGTTCTTGATGATGATGACGTCCCAGCCGAAATTCTTGAACAGCTGCTCGTAGCGCTCCCACAGGCCTTCGCGGATCACGGCGTCGAGGCTCTGGCGGTTGTAGTCGATGATCCACCAGGTGTTGCGCAGGCCCTGCTTCCAGCCTTCGAGCAGCGCCTCGAAGATGTTGCCCTCGTCCATCTCGGCGTCGCCGACCAGCGCGATCATCCGCCCTTCGCGGCGGTCCTTCATCCAGCCGTGCGCGCTTCACGTAGTCCTGCACCAGCGACGAGAACAAAGTCTGCGCGACGCCAAGCCCGACCGAGCCGGTCGAGAAATCGACGTCGTCGGTGTCCTTGGTGCGCGACGGATAGCTCTGCGCGCCCTTGTAGCCGCGGAAGTGTTCGAGCCGCTCGCGGGTCTGCTTGCCGAGCAGATACTGGATGGCGTGGAAGATCGGCGAGGCGTGCGGCTTCACCGCGACGCGGTCTTCCGGCCGCAGCACGTCGAAATAGAGCGCGGTCATGATGGCGGCGAGCGAGGCCGACGAGGCCTGGTGGCCGCCGACCTTCAGGCCGTCATCGTTGTTCGCGGAGATGATTGGCGTTGTGGATGGTCCAGCTGGCCAGCCACAGCACTTTCTTTTCCAGCTCGCGGAGGATTTCGATCTTCTCGGCCATGGCCCAAACCTAGCGGATTACGCGAGCCACCTTCACCCGCATCTGTCCAATTCCGGAAATCGATGCATCGATCACGTCGCCGGGCTGGATCGGGCCGACGCCCTCCGGCGTGCCGGTCATGATCACGTCGCCGGCGTGCAGCGTGTAATAGGACGAGGCGAACACGATCAGGTCGGCGATGCCGATGATGAGATCGCGCGTATTGGCCTTCTGGCGGACCTCGCCATTCACCCGCAGTTCCAGCTCGAGCCGTCGGAGGCGTCCGACAGCTCATCCGCCGTCACCATCCACGGCCCCAAAACGCTGTAGCCATCGATGGATTTGCGCAGCGAGCGCTCCTGCGGCCCGCGCTCGGTGATGTCGAGGCCGATGCAATAGCCGGCGATGTGCAGCGGCGCCTTCTCGCGGGTCACGCGGTCGGCGGTGCGGCCGATCACGACCGCCAGCTCGATCTCATGGTCGGTGCGCGCATCCGGATGGCGGATGATGATTTCGTCGTTCGGCCCGGCCAGCGACGACGTCGCCTTCAGGAACAGGCCGACGCGCTGGATCTCCGCGACCTGGTTCTGGTGATGGATTTCGGCGTCGGCGCGCGCTTCGTCGAGATGCTTCTTGTAGTTCACCGGCGCGGCGACGATCTTGCCGGGATTGGCGACGGGCGAGAGCAGCGTCACATCGGCGAGCTTGTGGGTTTCTGCGCCGGCCAACAGCTCGGCGATGCGCACGCGCAATTGCGGCAGGCGCGCGATCAGCAGATCAACGGCGGGCAGGGGATAGCGCTCGCTCGGCAACAGCTCCAAAGCTTCGGTGACATCGCGAACAGTGTCGCCTTCGACCACGCCGAGCCGGTGATCGTCGAAGCGGCAGAGCTGCATGGACGCGCCTTTCCCTCGTCAGCGCAAGCTGGCGGAGGGCGCGTTTAGCACGGATTGGCAGGCCGGCGGCAGGTCCGCCATGGTCATCGGCTTGGCCGGCCGGAACACCGGCTTCTTCGGTCCGAGCACCTTGTCGGAGAACCAGAACGCCAGGTCCTTGTCGTCGCAGCCGTCGCTGCCCGGCACTTCCGGCTGCTTCTTGCAGTTCGGCGAGTCCGCCGGGCACTTGAGCCGCACATGGATGTGGTCGTGATGGCCGTACCAGGGCGCGCACCTTCGACAGCCACCTGGCGCCGCTCTTGCGCTCGAGCCGGCAGACTTCTTTCTTGATCGCGGCATTGACGAGCACGCGCTCGACTTCCGGGTCCTGCGCCGCGGTCTTGATGAACTTGACGTGCTCCGGCGTCCAGGTTTTCGGGTTGAGGCCCTTCCAGTCGTCGCTGACCAGATTGCTGGCGGAAAGCTTCTCGCGCTCTTCGTCGCTGAGCTTGCGGTCGGGCATCGGCATGAACCAGATATCGACGTCGAGTCCGGTTTGATGACTGGTATGGCCGAACGGCGTCGGTCCGCCGCGCGGCTGCGACAGATCGCCAACCAGGATGCCGTTCCATCCGGTGGCCTTCGCCGCCTTCGGCGCAAATTTTTCAAGGAAGCGGACCAGCGACGGGTGGCCCCAGTTGCGATTGCGCGACAGCCGCATCACCTGCCAGGTCTCGCCATCGCGCGGCAGCTCGACGCCGCCTTGCAGGCAGCCGCGCGGGTAGTAGCCGATCGCCATCGCCTTCCCGAGCGAGGGCAGGTTCTGCTTGCTGAACAGGTCGCGCGCGGCGAGCACCGCCTGCTTCTGGCTCTTTTCGTCCGGGCGTGCGGTCGGCAGCGGCGGCGCCTCGGTCACGGCCGGCGCGGCTGGAGTGGGCGAAGCCGGCTCGGCCGGCTTCTGCACTGGCGCAGTCGCGGGTGTCGGCCTTGGGCCGGGACGTTTCGGCAGGCACGGGTGCGCTGACCGCCGGAGTGTCGGCGGGCGTCGGCTGCGCATGGCCGAGGTGCCCCACCAGCGCAAAGGCCAGGAGCAGCGCACCAGCGGCGCAGAGCGGCAACATCACAATCGGACGAACCATGCGAATTTTTTAGGCCTACGAGCCCGCTCTGTCAGGTTAAATGCGAAGCTTGGTTTAAACGCGGCCCGGCGGGGTTCCAGAAATTACGCAGCGATATCAGCCTCTTTTATGGTTAACGGAATCTTGCCAAGCGGAACCTGACGCGTCATGCTGTCTGCGGCGGGCTGGGGGACACTCCGCCGCGGAGTATGCGTAATGCGTATCCTGTGCGTGGCGATCGCGCTCGTTCTGACGGCGATCCCGGCGCAAGCCGATGTTTCCGTCACCATCAGCAAGGCGTCACAGCAAATGGCCGTCTCGGTCGACGGCGGCGCGCCAATGGTCTGGACGGTCTCGACCGGCCGCGACGGCTACAACACGCCGACCGGCAGCTTCCGCGCCATCCGGCTCGAGGAAGTCTACTTCTCGAAGAAGTACGACGACGCGCCGATGCCGAACTCGGTGTTCTTCTACGGCGGCTACGCCATCCACGGCACCTATGAAGAGCGTAATCTCGGCCGGCCGGCCTCGCGCGGCTGTGTGCGGCTGTCGCGCGCCAATGCCGCGCACCTGTTCTCGCTGGTGCGCGCGCATGGCATGAGCCGCACCCACATTTCGATCACCGATGCGCCGCTGCGCTCCTACGGCGTGCCGATGGCGCGCGGTCACGATCGCTACGAACGCGGCTATGAGCGTTCGCTCGCCGCGCGCAGCGTTCCGGAGCGATACGCCGGCCGCGCTGTCGAGACGCCGTCGCACATCGGCTTCCAGCAATTCGGCAACGCAGCGCCTTCGCGTTACGCGCAGCCGCGCATCATCGAGCAGCGGCCGCGGGTCGAATGGCGCGGAGAACCTTCGCGCGAGCGTGGCTTGATCGTGCCGGGCCGCACATACTCCGAAGCCGAGTTTCGCCGCTTGATGCGCGCGGAGGGCTGGCGCTGATGCGCACGCACACAATCATCGGGATCGTCTTGCTCGCGCTCGGCGCGCCGGCGTTCGCGCAGGAGATGGACCGCCCGCCGTCCAATCCGGTCGCCGACAGTCCGCCGCCCCGCAATTCCAGCCAGCCGCAATACGACCCGCGCAATGATCGCGGACCGCCGGCGAGCGCGCCGCAGTTCAGTCCGCGTCAGGACTTCGGCCCGCAATCACAGCCCGGCCAGCAATACGATCCGCGCCAGGATCAGCGGTACGATCCGCGTTACGCTCCGCCGCGCGATACACGGCAGGCCCCGCGCGATGCGCGCCCGGCGCCCAGCGACGCCCGCCGTGCCCCGCCACCTCCGCCTCGCGATGCATCGCGGCGGCCTCCGCCACCGCAGGACGCTTCACGCCGCCCGCCGCCGCCGCGTGAAGCGTATCGTGGCCCGCCGCCGCGCGATCAGCGTAATGCACGGCCTGACGACCGCCGCTATGACCGCGGCCCGCCGCCGCGTGAAGCCTCGCGCCGTCCGCCGCCGCCGGATTATCGCGACCGTGGGCCACCGCCGCGTGACGCTTATCGCGGCCCGCCGCCGCGCGATCAGCGCGATGCGCGGCGTGACGACCGGCGCTATGACCGCGGCCCGCCACCGCGCGAAGCCTCGCGCCGTCCGCCACCGTCGGATTATCGCGACCGCGGGCCACCGCCGCGCGATGCTTATCGTGGCCCGCCGCCACGCGATCAGCGCGATGCGCGCCGCGATCCGGGTTACGACCGGCGGCCTCCGCCGCCGCGTGAGGCCTCGCGTAACGCGCCCGCCGCCGCGCGACTATCGTGGCCCGCCTCCGCGCGATTACCGCGACACCCGCCGCGAGGATCCACGCTATGATCGCGGCGGTCCGCCATCGCGCGAGGCATCACGCGGGGGACCTCCGCCGCGCGATTACCGTGGCGGACCGCCCGGCGGTTTTGGCGGTCGCGATACCGAGGACCGTCGCGCCTTGTTGCGTGAATATGAGCGCAATGCCCGCCGGCAGCTCGAGATCGAGCGGCACCTTGGTGGCGCCGCGCCGCCGCGGATTCCGCCGTCCTGCGCGCGACCGCTACACCGACTATCGCCGCTAGTTCAGCGCTTAGCGAAGCTCGCGACCGCCTCGACCACCTTGTCGTCGAGGCCGTTGAAGCCGTGGGAGGCGCGAGCCTGACACGGATCGCCGGCGTTGACGCCGCCGTCTAACCAGACCACCGAAGCCTTGCCTTTGCTCCAGTCGAGGAACGGCTTCACGCCGGCGGGCAAGGTATGGCGGCAGGCGTCCTGGCGGTGATGGATGACCAGGGTTCGCGGCAACAACGATGACGAGCCGAGCGAGCGCGATGACGTGACGGTTCACCCGCTCGCCCGATTCCTGCGACAGGAAGCCTCGCTGTTAGCACCAGCGCGTCGGGACGCGCGCCGCGCGCAATGCCTTCGGCGGCGCGCTGTGTGCCGCGGCTGGTGCCGACAATTGTGACCGGCCGCGCGAGTCCACCCATATATTTCACCGCGGCGGCGAGATCGACATTCGCGTCCGGCAGGAGCACCGCAAAGCCGCGGTTGGCATAGGCTTGGCGCGTGCGGACAAGCTGGTTGCCTTTGAGCTGCGTGATCGCGCCGTTCGGGCCGATGCCGAGATGGCCGTCACCGCCGGCGAGGAGGATAAGGCTTCCGGCGGGCGCGCCGCCCGGCTTGACCAGCACGGCGGGTACGCCGCCGACGCTGACGGTCTCGTCGGCATGTGCGGAGAAAGCAACGCACGCCGCGGCGAGAGCGGCGACCAGCAGGCCGGGCCTTGGCCTAAACATCCACCTTCAGCGCGGCGATGAACGCCTCCTGCGGGATGTCGACCTTGCCGTACTGCCGCATCTTCTTTTTGCCTTCGCGCTGCTTGTCGAGCAGCTTGCGCTTGCGGGTGGCGTCGCCGCCGTAGCACTTGGCGGTCACGTCCTTGCGGAAGGCGCGCACGGTCTCGCGGGCGATGATCTTGCCGCCGATGGCGGCCTGAATCGGAATCTGGAACATGTGCGGCGGAATGAGTTCTTTGAGCTTTTCCGCCATGGCGCGTCCGCGGGCCTCGGCGCGCGTCTTGTGCACGAGCATCGCCAGCGCATCGACCGGCTCGTCATTGACCAGCATCTGCATCTTCACCAGATCACCGGGCCTGTAGTCGGTGAGGTGATAGTCGAACGAAGCGTAGCCGCGTCGAGACGGACTTGAGCCGGTCGTAGAAGTCGAACACCACCTCGTTGAGCGGCAAGTCGTACTTCACCATCGCGCGAGTGCCGACATAGGTGAGCTCTTTCTGCTCGCCGCGGCGGTCCTGGCAGAGCTTGATCACCGCGCCGAGATACTCGTCCGGCGTCAGGATTGTCGCCTCGATCCACGGCTCCTGGATCTCGAGAATTTTCATCACGTCCGGCATGTCGACCGGATTGTGAATCTCGATCTCGGCTGCCATCGCGCAGCTTCATCTTGTAGATGACCGACGGCGCGGTCGCGATCAGGTCGAGATTGAATTCGCGCGCCAGCCGTTCCTGGATAATTTCGAGATGCAGAAGCCCGAGGAAGCCGCAGCGGAAGCCAAAGCCGAGCGCGGCGCTCGATTCCATCTCGAAGCTGAAGCTCGCATCGTTGAGCCGCAGCCTGCCCATCGCCGCGCGCAGATCCTCGAAGTTCGCAGCATCGACCGGAAACAATCCGCAGAACACCACCGGGATCGCCGGGCGGAAGCCGGGCAGCATTTCGCTCACAGGCTTGCGGTCGTCGGTGATGGTGTCGCCGACCCGCGTGTCGGCAACTTCCTTGATCGAGGCGGTGATGGCGCCGATTTCACCGGGACCGAGCTCGTCGACCGGCGTCAGCTTCGGGGTGAACACGCCGGTGCGGTCGACCTCGTAGCTCGCATTGGTGCCCATCATGCGGATGCGCTGGCCCTTTTTCAGGACACCATCGACGATGCGCACCAGCACGACCACGCCGAGATAGGCGTCGTACCAGCTATCCACCAGCAAAGCCTTCAGCGTCGCGTCGCGGTCGCCCTTCGGCGGCGGCAGGCGGGTGACGATCGCTTCCAGCACCGCGTCGATGTTCAGTCCGGTCTTGGCTGAAATCTCGATCGCGTTCGAGGCGTCGAGTCCGATCACGTCCTCGATCTGCTGCTTCACTTTGGCCGGTTCAGCAGCCGGCAGATCGACCTTGTTGAGCACCGGCACGATCTCATGACCGGCATCGATCGCGTGATAGACGTTGGCGAGCGTCTGCGCTTCGACGCCTTGCGAGGCGTCGACCACCAGCAGCGAGCCCTCGCAGGCGGCGAGCGAGCGGTTCACCTCATAGGCGAAATCGACGTGGCCGGGCGTGTCGATCAGGTTGAGGACGTAGCTCTTGCCGTCTTGGGCGCGGTAGCCCAGGCGCACGGTCTGCGCCTTGATCGTGATGCCGCGCTCGCGCTCGATGTCCATCGAGTTCGAGCACCTGCTCCTTCATCTCGCGCAGTTCGAGCCCGCCGGTGAGCTGAATCAGCCGGTCAGCGAGCGTCGATTTGCCGTGATCGATATGCGCGACGATGGAGAAGTTGCGGATATTGTCGATCGGAACCGCCGTCATGGGCGGCAGATATCACCCACGCTGCGGTGCGGCAAGCTTTGCGCTAAGCTCGAGTGCGATGAGTCCAGACAGCCGCACATCGTCATCGTTGGCGCCGGTTTCGGCGGTCTCGCCTGCGCCAAGGCGCTGGGTAATGCGCCGGCGCGCGTCACGGTGATCGATCGCGCGCAATTATCATCTGTTTGTTCCGTTGCTGTATCAGGTCGCGACCGCGGCGCTGTCGCCGGCCGATATCGCCCGGCCGATCCGCCGCATCCTCGGGCGCTACAGGAATATCGACGTCGTTCTCGGCGACGTCACCGCGATCGACACCAGCGCGCGCATGCTGACGACGAGCGCGGGACCAATCGGTCCGTATGACAAGCTCGTCGTCGCCACCGGCTCGCGGTACTCATACTTCGGTCATCCCGATTGGGCGGCGCACGCCAAGGGCCCGCGCAGCCTCGAAGATGCGCGCTTCATCCGCACCAAACTGCTGACCGCGTTCGAACGCGCCGACAGCACCACGGACCAGGCCGAGCGCGACCGGCTGATGACGATCATCGTGGTCGGCGGCGGGCCGACCGGCGTCGAGATGGCCGGCTCGGTCGCCGAACTCGCCCTGCATGCGCTCGCGCGCGACTTCAGGCACATCGATCCGCGGCAAGCGCACATCCTGCTGGTCGAAGCGGGACCGCGGCTGCTGTCGAGCTTTCCGCAGTCGCTCGCTGAGTACGCGCAACGCGCGCTCGAGAAGCTCGGCGTCACGGTGATGCTCGGCCAGCCGGTCGAGAACATCGGCGCAGACGGCGCGATGGTCGGCGGCAAGATGATCAGCGCCGGCACGGTGATCTGGGGCGCCGGCATCGAGGCCGCGCCCGGCGTGAAGATGCTCGGCCTGCCGCTCGACCGCGCCGGCCGCGTATCGGTCGGGCCGGACCTGTCAGTGCCGGGCCTGCCCGGGCGTCTATGTTCTGGGCGACAGCGCCGTCGCGCTCGACGAGGACGGCAAGCCGTTGCCGGCCCTGGCGCAGGTCGCCGCGCAGCAGGGCGAATATCTCGGGCGCGCTGCTTGCGGCGGAGGCGCGTGGCCGCCCGCCCGGCAAGCCGTTCCGCTTCCGCAATCGCGGCAACACGGCGATCGTCGGCCGTAACGCCGCGGTGTTCGACTTCGGCAAATGGCAGCTCAAGGGCCGTTTCGCGTGGTTCCTGTGGGCGCTGGTGCACGTCTATCTGCTGGTCGGCTTCGAGAACCGCCTGCAGGTCGTGAGCCACTGGCTGTGGAGCTACCTCACATACGAACGCGGCGCCCGGCTGATCATGCCGGACGCCGCGGATAGATCGAACAGCTAGGTCGCTGTCTTAGTAGCGGTAGTGATCCGCCTTGTACGGGCCCTCGACCGGCACGTCGATGTAGCTCGCCTGATCGGGCCGCAGCTTGGTCAGCTTCACGCCGATCTTGTCGAGGTGCAGCCGCGCGACCTTCTCGTCGAGCTTCTTCGGCAGGGTGTAGACCTTCTTCTCGTACTTGCCCTGGTTGGTCCAAAGCTCGATCTGCGCCAGCGTCTGGTTGGTGAAGGACGACGACATCACGAAGCTCGGATGCCCCATCGCGTTGCCGAGGTTCACCAGCCGGCCTTCCGACAGCAGGATGATGCGGTGGCCGTCCGGGAATTCGATCTCGTCGACCTGCGGCTTGATGTTGACCCACTTGAGGTTCTTCAGGCCGGCGACCTGGATCTCGTTGTCGAAGTGGCCGATGTTGCACACGATGGCGCGATCCTTCATCGCGCGCATGTGCTCGATGGTGATGACGTCCTTGTTGCCGGTCGCGGTGACGAAGATGTCGGCGCGCTTGACCGCGTCTTCCATCGTCGTGACTTCGTAGCCTTCCATCGCGGCCTGCAGCGCGCAGATCGGATCGA
This sequence comes from uncultured Alphaproteobacteria bacterium, assembly GCA_963788805.1. GTDB lineage: Bacteria > Pseudomonadota > Alphaproteobacteria > Rhizobiales > Xanthobacteraceae > Pseudolabrys. Next base: position 114,384 of record CAWBHU010000004.1, on the reverse strand, counting down.
CCTCGGACACCATGACGCGGCAGCCGGCCTGGCGCAGCGATGCGGCCGAGCCTTTGCCGACGTCGCCGAAGCCCGCGACCATCGCGACCTTGCCGGCCATCATCACGTCGGTGCCGCGGCGGATGCCGTCGACCAGTGACTCGCGGCAGCCATAGAGGTTGTCGAACTTCGACTTGGTGACGCTGTCATTGACGTTGATGGCGGGGAACAGCAGCTTGCCCTCGCGCATCATCATGTAGAGGCGATGCACGCCGGTGGTGGTCTCTTCCGACACGCCCTTGATCGATTTGGCGATCTCGCCGAACCAGCCCTTCGGCTTTTCCTTGAGCAGCCGGCGGATCAGCGCGTAGAGGATCTCTTCTTCCTCGGACGTGTGCTTGTCGAGGAAGGCGGTGTCGCCGGCTTCGGCGCGCACGCCGAGATGGACGAGCAGCGTGGCGTCGCCGCCGTCATCGAGGATCATGTTGGGGACGCCGCCGCCGTGCCAATCGAACAGCTTGGCGGTGTAGTCCCAATACTCGATCAGCGTCTCGCCCTTGACCGCGAAGACCGGAACGCCGGCGGCAGCAACAGCGGCGGCAGCGTGGTCCTGCGTCGAATAGATGTTGCACGACACCCAGCGCACGTCGGCGCCGAGCTCGGTGAGCGTCTCGATCAGCACCGCAGTCTGGATCGTCATGTGCAGCGAGCCGGCGATCCGCGCGCCCTTGAGCGGCTGCGCCTTGCCGTATTCCTCGCGGGTCGCCATCAGGCCGGGCATTTCGGTCTCGGCGATGTTGATTTCCTTGCGGCCGAACTCGGCCAGGCCGATGTCCGCGACGATATATTCCGAGGCGGCGTTGGTGGGCTTCTTCGCGGCAGCAGCGGTCATGAGGTCCTTGGCTTGTCCTTCAGCTCGACGCACAAAAATGCGGGTGGATTGGCGCTGCCTATAGCAGGGCCGGGCAGGGGCGGCAATCGCTATATAAAGAAAGCTTTATGTCGAGAGGGAGGCGGAGAACCTAATCCTCTTCGCCAAATCGGCTGGCAACGAGCTCGCACAGCGCGTTCATCGCCTCTTCCGCCTCGGTCCCCGTCACCGCGATGGTGATCTTGGTGCCCGGGGAAGCAGCCAACATCATCAGCCCCATGATCGAGGTGCCGCCCACGGTTTCATGACCGCGGGTCACCTTGATGTCGGCATCGTATTGCTCCGCGACCTGGACGAACTTCGCCGAGGCGCGGGCATGCAGGCCCTTCTTGTTGACGATCTGGACTTCGCGCACGAGTGCGCCGGGCGTCGTCTGAGCCGAATTGTCGTCGGAGGCCGCCGGACCGGTCATTTACCGGTGAGCACGCGGCTGGCGATGGTGCAGTATTTGCGGCCGGCTTCTTGAGCTGCGGCAACGGCCTGTTCCAGCGGGCAGGTTTCACGCACCTTGGCGAGCTTGATGAGCATGGGCAGATTGATGCCCGCCAGCACCTCGACCTTGGGCTGGCTCATCACCGAGATGGCGAGATTGGACGGCGTGCCGCCGAACATGTCGGTGAGGATGGCGACGCCTTGTCCGCTGTCGACGCGGCTTACCGCATCCAGGATCTGCTTGCGGCACTGCTCGACATCGTCGTCAGGGCCGATCGTGACCGCTTCGATTTGCTTCTGGGGACCGACCACATGCTCCAGCGCCGCGCGAAACTCCGTCGCGAGGCGCCCGTGCGTCACCAGTACCAGGCCGATCATTACAAACTCCTCGCGGGCGCGCGTTTTGCGCCGCACGAAAGGCCGCACATCATCACCATCGAAAACGCGCGTGCAGGGGACTTTGTGCCCATATAGGGATGATGTTGCACTGCGATTAGGGGGGCTTGGTAAAGCGTCGACAGGCCGGGCCATCAGGCCATTTAGGCCGGTTATAGTTACTTTTTCCCAACCGGGCGAGCGGGGTAGCGCACTGCCTGCCTGCCGTCAAATGGGGCCGAAACGGCCCAAACTGGCCTCGATGGCTAGGGGCAGGGGGTCGGCATCCGGGGGTACAGCCAGTCGTGGCAGGGTGACCCCTTCGAGGACCGCTTTGCGGCTTTCCGCCGCGGGCATCCGGTCAGCCGGCTGGCCGAGGTCGATGACCAGCCCCACGACCGCCGCAGCTTCAAACGGAACCCGCACAATACCGGTCCCGCGTATCTCCAGGAGCCCGGCGAGCTCTTGCGGCGGCCGCACGACCAGGCGGCCGGCCCGGTTCTCGAGATAGACCCGGTCGTCACCGACCAGCCGGACGAACGGCAATTCTCGCCCGGCCGCTTCGAGAAGCCGCAGCGCCAGCCGCGACTTGCCGCTGCCCGGCTCGCCGCGGATCAGCATTGCCTTGGCGCCGACCAGGACGGCGGTGGCGTGAATGGTGGGGGAGGTCGTCACATCGCCGGCAGGCGCACGATGAAGCGGGCGCCGAGCACGCGCGGCTCACTGTCGCTGCCGGCCGCGGTGCGGTTCTCGACCCAGATGCGGCCGCCATGCGCTTCAACGATCTGCTTCGAAATTGAAAGGCCAAGCCCGGAGTTCTGTCCGAAGCCTTGCTCCGGCCGGTCGGTGTAGAAGCGCTCGAAGATCTTTTCCATCGCCTCAGGCCGCACACCCGGCCCGTCATCATCGACGATGATCTCGATCTCCTGTCGAAGGCGCCGGCAGGTGACCCGTACGTCGCCGCCCGGCGGAGAGAATGAGCGCGCATTGTCGATCAGATTGGTGATCACCTGACCGAGCCGGGAATCGTAACCCGGCACCTTGAAGCGGTCAGGTCCGCCGCCTTCGAACGACAGCTTGATCGTGACGCCGTCCTTTTTCACTTCGTTGCCGACGATCACCAGGGCTTGGACAAGCTTGTGCAAGTCGACCGGTGCGACTTCGTCACGTTGCAGCTCGGCATCGAGACGGCTTGCATCTGAAATGTCGGAGATCAACCGGTCGAGCCGCTTCACGTCATGGATGATGACCGCCAGCAAGCGCTGGCGGCTCTCTTCAGACTTTACCCGGGGCAGAGTTTCGACCGCCGACCGTAACGACGTCAGCGGATTCTTGAGCTCATGCGCGACGTCGGCGGCGAAACGCTCGATCGATTCGATGCGTGAATAAAGCGAATCCGTCATTTCCCGCAGCGTGCCCGAGAGATGCCCGATTTCGTCGCGCCGGTTGGTGTAATCGGGAATCTGCACGCGGGTGCGGACGCGGCGGCGCACGTGCTCCGCGGCATCGGCGAGGCGGCGCATCGGGCCGGCGATTGTGCCGGCGAGCAGCATCGACAGCGCCAGCATCACGCCGCCGGCCACGAGGAAGACTTTGACGATCGCCAGGCGCTCGGCCTGGACCATGTCGTCAATCTCGCCGCCTTGGGTGGACAGCAACAGCGCGCCGCGTACCGCGCGGAAACGTTGCACCGGCACGGCGACCGACACGATGACCTCGGCGCGGTCGTTGATGCGCACCCGGCTGGCGTGGAAGCCGTTCAGTGCCTCCACGATTTCCGGATAACCCTTGCCGTTTTCCGGGCCGAGCTCCCGGTAGGCAGGGAGATCGCCGCGGCCGAACCAGCGTTTGACGGCGATATAGGCGCGTTCCGCATAGCCTGGTTTGGTCGCATTCGGCGCCGGCAAGTCGAAGCGCAGCACATCGCCGCGCCCGTAAAGGCTGCGGCTGTCGATAATCAAGACACCGTCGCGGTCGTAAATGCGCGCCCGTGTTTTGGTCGGTGAGATGAGGCGCCGCAACACGGGCGCCACGCGTTCCGGATTGATCGGGAATTCGGTGCCGGACAGCGCCTCGTCGTTCGGGCCGTAGCTCTCACCGGTCTGCAGCTCGAGCAGCCGCTCAGGATCGATCGTGATCGATTCATTTTCCACCGTGGCGGAGCCGGCGATAGCGCCGGCAATGATCTCGCCCTGGGTGAGCAAGCTCTGGATGCGCGCGTCGATCAGGCCGGCGCGGAATTGCGAGAGATAGAGCACGCCCGCGAGCAGCGCGATCAGGCCGGCAAGATTGAGAATGACGATGCGGCGCGTGAGGCTCGAGAAGCTTTGCGCGACGAAAAACTGCCAGGCCGAACGCAGCATATTGCGGCGCGCGGGCTTCCGGGCCTTTGCGTCCAGGCCTTCAGGCAAGCCTTCAGTCTTGGCGATATCCGCGAGAACTTCCGATGTTCGATCGAGCACCTGGTCCAAGCCCGCCGGGTTAAGCGCGCCCCTCAGTGGCGTTCTATTCTACCCGAAGCGCCGTGAAGGAGTCAGGCGCGAGGCACCATGCACCGGAACCCAGGCAGTGCTTCAGGCTTCCTTAAAGCGATAGCCGACGCCGTATAGGGTTTCGATCATTTCGAAATCGTCGTCGGCCAGCTTGAACTTCTTGCGCAGCCGCTTGATGTGGCTGTCGATGGTGCGGTCGTCGACATAGACCTGATCGTCATAGGCCGCATCCATCAGCGCGTTGCGGCTCTTCACCACGCCAGGGCGGGTTGCGAGCGCCTGCAGGATCAGGAATTCGGTGACGGTCAGCGTGACCGGCTCGCCCTTCCAGGTGCAGGTGTGCCGCTCCGGATCCATCTTGAGCTGGCCGCGCTCGAGCGTGGTCTTGCTCTCGACTTCCTTGGTCGGCTGCTGGCCGTCCTTCGGCGCGATGCGGCGGAGCACAGCTTTGACGCGCTCGACGAGCAGCCGCTGCGAAAACGGTTTACGGATGAAATCGTCGGCGCCCATTTTGAGCCCGAACAACTCGTCGATCTCCTCATCCTTCGAGGTGAGGAAGATCACCGGGATGTCGGTCTTCTGCCGCATGCGGCGGAGCGTCTCCATGCCGTCCATGCGGGGCATCTTGATGTCGAGAATGGCCAGATCAGGCGGCGACGTCTTGAAGCCGTCGAGCGCAGACGCGCCGTCGGTGTACGTCATGATCCGGTAGCCTTCGGACTCCAGCGCCATCGAGACGGACGTCAGGATGTTGCGGTCGTCGTCGACGAGAGCGATTGTCGGCATGAAGCCTCGTTCGTTACGGTTCGTGACGGGTGCCCGCGCCTGTGAGAGGCGCGAAGTCGGGCCGAAATGTGACCTCTTTGCAACAACTATGCGATTCCACTGCGATTTCAACCCCGGTCACGCTAAGTCGTTCGGAATGGCAGAGATCGTTAACGTGATGATATGAAGCAGGACATCGCTTTCGACGCACCAAACGCAGCAAAAAAGCTGCTTCGCGAAGGATTATCCGGCGCACTGGCGACGTTGATGCCGGGCTCCGGCGATCCGTATTGTTCGCTGGTCAATGTCGCGACCGCGCATGACGGCTCGCCGCTGCTGCTGATCTCGACCTTGGCGATCCACACCAAGAACATCCTCGCTGATCCGCGCGCATCCTTGATGCTCGATGAGCGCAAGCCCGGCGATCCGCTGGAAGGCGCGCGTGTGATGCTGATGGGTCGCCTCTTGGCGACCGACGATGCAAAAGCACGAGCGCGCTATCTCGCGCGTCACCCGGAAGCCGAGCTGTTCGCCGGCTTTCCCGATTTCGCGATCTACCGGATGGAAATCGAGCGTGCGCATCTGGTCGCCGGCTTCGGGCGGATCGTCGATCTGGCGGGCAAAGATATTCTCACCGACGTCGCCGGCGCCGAGGCGCTGATCGAAGCCGAAGCTGGAGCGGTCGAACATATGAATTCCGACCACGCCGATGCGCTCGAGCTTTATGCCACCAAGCTGCTTGGCGCGCCTGGCGGCGCCTGGCGTTGCACCGGCTGCGATCCGGAAGGGCTCGACCTGCGCCTCGACCGCGTCGGCCTTCGGCTGCCGTTTCCGCAACGGGTGAATGCGTCTGGCCCGCTTCGCGCCGTTCTGGTTCAACTCGCGCAAGCTGCCCGCGCGAAATAGGCTGCCCATCCCGGCCCACCGATAGTCGGACGATTTTTGTTCGGGCAAACTCCCGGCAATCAAAATTCGGGAGGACATCATGCGAATAATTCTCACCGCGGCTGTTCTGTGCGCGTTTGGCGGCGCTGCCGGCGCAGCCGAGCCGATCGTGCTGCGCGACATGGGCTCGTTCCACATCGGCGGCCGCATCGCCACCGTGAGCGGCAAGGAGACGCGCATGATCGTGCGTCAGCCCGGCGGACCGCAGACCAAATATGATCCGAACGGCGAGTTCATGGTCGAGCAGATGTACGTGCAGTATTTTCTGCCGCAGAACCGCAAGGGAAAATATCCGCTGCTGATGTGGCACGGCGGCGGACTGACCGGCGTGACTTACGAGTTGACGCCGGACGGCCGCGAAGGCTGGCTCAACATGTTCGTGCGCAAGGGCTGGGACGTCTACAACTCCGACGCCGTGGAGCGCGGCCGCTCCGGTTTCGCCTCACCTGACGTCTGGCCGTCCGAGCCGACCTTCCTCAACTATCAGGATCCGTATGAGCGTTTCCGCATCGGGCAGGGCGAGGGCTCGTGGAATGCCGACCCGGCCAAGCGCAGGCCGATCCCGGGCACGCAGTTTCCGGTCGAGGCTTACGAGAACTACATGAAGCAGAGCGTGCCGCGTTGGCTCTCGACCGACGAACCCATCATCAAGGCCTACGTCGAACTGGTCGACAAAGTGTGTCCCTGCGTCGTGCTGATGCACAGCCAGGGCGGCGCGTTCGGCTTCAAGGTGGCGGAGCAGCGGCCCGACAAGTTCAAGGCGATCGTTGCAATCGAGTCTGCAACTGCCGGTATCATGGCCAACGCGCCCGAAGCTGAAGAACGTGCCGACCCTGATGGTGTTCGGCGACCACGTGGACGAGCATCCGCGCTGGGCGGGGTTCAAGAAGATCGACCTCGCTTATGGCGACGCGATCCGCGCGGCCGGCGGATCGGTGGACGTAGTTAATCTCCCGGAGCGCGGCATCACGGGGAATTCCCACATGCTGATGCAGGACAAGAATAATGCGCAGATCGCCGACCTCATCCAGAAGTGGCTGGCCGATAAAGGCATGACCGACTGAAAGCGATAGCCCCTTTATTCTCCGGGGCTGCGCGGTAGGGATATTGATGCAGCGCAATGCAGCATGCGCTTTCGGCATGCCATTTTGAGTTGGCTTTCCAGAAGTTCGTGACTATGGTCCCGGCCTCGGAACGCGGGGCTATACTAAGGTCTTAATAGCGAACAGAAGGACACGGGATTCGCGAGGTCCTTCGTCGCCATTCGGCTAGTTCGGGAGGAATGCGTGCAGGAAACGGGTGTGCGTAACGCTGCGCACGGCGCGGACAAATTCGGCTTCAAAAATCTTGCCGAAGTGCGCTGGAATTTGACCGAGGCTCCGCTTTACGAATACGCCGTCGCCGGCAAGGAAGCGACGATCGTCGCTGGCGGCGCGCTGAGCGCCTTTACCGGTCATCACACCGGCCGCTCTCCCAAGGACAAGCATACGGTCGTCGACGATCTCACGCGCGATTCAGTGTGGTGGGACGGCAATCGCAAGATGTCGAAGGAGAACTTCGACACCATGCTCGCCGACTTCATCAAGCACGCCGAAGGCAAGAAGCTTTTCGCGCAGGATCTCTACGGCGGCGCCGATCCGACCTATCGCATCAAGGTCCGCGTCTTCACTGAATACGCCTGGCACTCGCTGTTCATCCGCCAGCTTCTGATCCGCCCGGAGGTGAAGGAGCTCGCGAGCTTTGTGCCGGAGCTCACCATTGTCGACCTCCCGTCATTCAAGCCGGACCCGAAGCGCCATGGCGGCCGCGAGGGCTCCGACACCCAGGTTTCGATCGACTTCACCCGCAAGATCGTCCTGATCTGCGGCTCGTCCTATGCCGGCGAGATGAAGAAGTCGGTGTTCACCACGCTCAACTTCTATCTGCCGGCACAGAACGTCGTGCCGATGCACTGCTCGGCCAACGTCTCGAATGACGGCAAGGAAAGCGCGCTGTTCTTCGGCCTGTCCGGCACCGGCAAGACGACTTTGTCGGCCGATCCCGAACCGCACCCTGATCGGCGACGACGAGACCGGTTGGGGCCCGGACGGCATCTTCAATTTCGAGGGTGGCTGCTACGCCAAGACCATCAAGCTCAGCAGGGAAGCCGAGCCGATGATCTGGGACGCGACCAACCGCTTCGGCGCCGTGCTGGAGAACGTCACGTTCGACGAGCACACCCGCATCCCGAATTACGACGATGACTCCAAGACCGAGAACACCCGCTCGGCCTATCCGCTCGACTTCATCCCGAATGCGTCGCGCAGCGGCCGCGCCGGTCATCCGAAGAACATCATCTTCCTGACCGCCGACGCCTATGGCGTGATGCCGCCGATCGCCAAGCTGACGCCCGATCAGGCGATGTATCACTTCCTGTCCGGCTACACCGCGAAGGTCGCGGGCACCGAGAAGGGCCTGGTTGGCGTGCAGCCCGAGTTCTCGACGTGCTTCGGCTCGCCATTCCTGCCGCGGCATCCCTCGGTCTATGCCGACCTCCTCAAGGACTACATCAATCGGCACAAGGTCGACGTCTGGCTGGTCAATTCGGGCTGGACCGGCGGCAAGTACGGCGAGGGCCGCCGCATGCCGATCAAGGCGACCCGCACGCTGCTCACCGCGGCGCTCGACGGTTCGCTCAAGAGCGCCGACTTCCGCACCGACCGCTACTTCGGCTTTGCGGTGCCGACCTCAGTCCCGGGCGTCGAGCCGCATCTGCTCGATCCGATCAAGACCTGGAAGAACAAGGGCGAGTTCGACAAGACCGCGCGCGAACTGGTCGCCATGTTCCAGAAGAACTTCTCCAAGTTCGAAAGCCATGTCTCGCCCGGCGTGAAGGCCGCGGCGCCTGAAGTGCGGATGGCGGCGGAATAATCGGGCGCACCCACATCGAATAAAAAAGGCGGCCGCTAAGGCCGCCTTTTTCTTTTTCGGCAGTGCCCGATCACTCAAGCCGCGCCATCTTCTTGTCGAGGCGATTGAAGCGCGTCTTCTGCTCGTCGCTCAGGCTGACATAGAACTCCTCGAGCGCCGGCTTGATGATCTCCGCCGCCTCGATCATCGCCTGAATGTTGGCGTGCATCGCATCGAGCCGCGCCGCCGGCGTGCCGGCGACATCCTGCGGGCAGTGGCTCTGCAGATGCTGCACGGCTTTTGCCGTCGCATCCTTGAAGCGGCGGAATTCGTCGAGCTGATCGTCATTGGGCCGCACGACTGGTCTCGATCTGCTGCATCGGCAGTTCGGTGAGACCTGCGCTGGCCTCGCCGCAACCATTGCCTTGCGGCGGTGCCGATCCGACCGTGTTGCGTCCGCCGCGCGACGCGGTGCGCGGCTCCTTCGGCCCGAGCGTGTCGAAGCGCTGCTTCTGCTCATCGCTGAGCGAGGCGTAGAACGCTTCGAGCGCGGGTTTCACCGTCATGATTGCTTCATCGGTCGCCTTGAGGCGGCCGATGATCGTGGCGATCCGGCCGGGCGCCGTTTCGGCGAGATCGTTCTCGGCAGGGCAGGCAACCGCGAACGTGTCGGCGGCGCGCTGCGATGCCGACTTAAGATCATTGAGCAGTCGCCGCTGCTCGTCGTTGGGCTGAACGACGCGATCGATGTCGGCGATCGGCCATGCCGTCACGCCGCCGCCGGGCTGTTTGCAAAGCTCCTGGACCTGGGCGTTGCTCTGCTCAGGCTGCGTGCCACGGCGCACCGTGCGGACCGGCGCGCCGGCGCCGCGGTCGGCGTAGACGACGTCGCCATAGAACACGCCGTCGAAGAAGTCGTCATAGGCGTAGTACCAGTAGCCGGGCGCGTAACCGCCGGGCCAGAACGTCCAATAGAAGATGTCCGAATAGGCGTATGGCCAGAACAGCGGGCCGTACCAGCCGACGAAGCCGGCGTAGCGATTGTTACGCCAGGCCCAGCGGGCCGGACTGTTCCAATATCGGGGCCGATCGGCGTTGTAGCGGGCGGCAAAGCGCGCGCGCCGGAAGCCTTCCCGGTTCGCGCGGACGTCTGCCGCACCTGCGCGGCGCTCGGCGCGGCCTTCCCTGCGTATGTCAGCGGCGCGGTTGGCGCGGCGCTCACGCTGCTCGACGATGTTGGCGCGATTGGCGCGGCGCTCGGCGCGCGTGTTACCTGTGCGCGGCGTTGAGCGGCATTTGCCGCCCGTGCCTTGCAGCGCGGCGCTCGACCGAACCGCGCGACCTCACCTGCGCCGCGTGACGAGGCGCCGGCTGGGCGCTGATCGCGGCGTCCGCCGCCGCCACCGCCGCGGGCTCCCCCCCGCCACCGCCTCCGCCGCGGCCTCGCTCCTGGGCCTCTGCAATCAGTGGCAGCACAAGGCACAGCGCCAGCGCTGCGATCAAAACCGAACGTTTCTTCATCGGACCCTCCTGCCGCCGCCCACTCCAAGTAAGCGGATAACGATAGAGGAACCTTTTTGTTGCAATCGTGGCGCTTCGCTGCGCGGCTTGTGATCGCGCATAAAAAAACCGGCGGAGCCGAAGCCCCGCCGGCGAAAGCTCGAAAATCCCTTATCGATTGCCGGTGGTCTGGACCCGCAGCTTTTCGATCAGCTCGACGGTCGGATAGGAATCCGCCGGCAGCCCGACCTTGAGCTGGGCCTGCTTCACCGCCTTGCGGGTCATCGCGCCCATTTTGCCGTCCACTTCGCCGACCTCATGGCCGCGGGCCAGCAGCGCGCGCTGCAGGTCCATGATCTGCTGCGGCGTCAGCACCACGACTTCGCCATTGCCGCGCCCGACCAGCGGCGCGCCGGCGAGCCGCGCCGCGAAATAGGCGGCGGTGGTCGAATAGACGAAGGCCGAATTCCAGCCCATGAACGCTTTGAAGTTCGGGTAGGCGAGGAAGGCCGGGCCGAGGCGGCCCATCGGCAACAGCAGCGAGGCCTGCATCGTGTCGGCCGGCAGCTTGCCGCCTGCGGCGCGAACACCCCACGCCTTCCATTGCGAAACCGGATGCTGGATTTCGATATCGGCCTGCTCCCACGGCATGTCGGCGGTCAGCCGCACTTCCTGGAGCCAGGGCTGGCCGCGTTGCCAGCCGAGATTCTTGAGAAAGTTGGCCGCGCTCGCGACAGTGTCGGGCACGCTGTGGATCAGGTCGCGGCGGCCGTCACCATCATAGTCGACCGCATTGCGGAACGCGTCACCGGCCGTGATCTGCAAGGCGCCGAATTCGCCGGCCCAGTTGCCGTTCATGCCTTCAACGGTCTGATCGCCGCGCTGCACGATGCGGAGCGCGTTGACGAGCTCTTCGCGAAAGAATTCCGAGCGGCGGCAGTCATAGGCGAGCGTCGCCAGCGAGCGGATCAGACGGAAGTTTCCGGTGATCGCGCCGAAGTCGCTCTCAAGCCCCCAGAATGAAGTGAGCACTTCCGCCGGAACGCCGAAGTCGCGCTCGACCTTGGCAAACAGCAACCTGTGCTTCTCGAGCTGCGCCTGACCGTTCTTGAAGCGCGACGCCGAGATCATCCGGTCGGAAAACTGGAGAAACGATTGCGAGAAGACGCCCTGGTTGCGGTCGCGCTTGATCACTGCCGGATCGAGCGCGAAGTCTCCGGCCGCAGAGCGGCGCTGATCACTTGCGGCGAGATGCCTTTGGCGATCGCTTCTTTCTTGAAGTCCTCCGCCCAGCGCTCAAAGCTGCCGGTGTTTTGGCAATTCGGCGATTCGCTCGCGGGCTTGTTGCCGGAAGCGAGAGCGGGCGTCGCTACGACAAGAGCAATCGTTGCAGCGGACAGTGTGAGTGCGATCGTGCGCATCGGTCGTCCTTGTTGTGCTTTACGCACGACTCTGCCGCGGCACCGCGCACGGTCAAGCAACATCAGGCGAGAGCGTTAAGACGAGAGGTGCGGCCGGTGGAACTTTGCCGCAATCGTTAATCTTCCGCGGCCGACCCGGTTGTTTCGGCTGGCGCGCCTCGTGAGACGCTTCGGCTGCGACGATTTGGACTTTCGGCCACCTGGCTGCGGTCGCGCGGGCTTAACCGTGACTCGTCCACCTTCGCGAATTGCGGTCCGCTCTGGTTGCGGCCGACCACCGCCATCAGACCATCCTTGGTCGTGACCATGTCGCCGCGCGCCAAAGTCGGGTCGTCCTTGATGTCCATTCGCGCCAGGCCGAACGGCGTCTTGCCGTTGCAGGTGCAGTTCGCGCTCAACTGCTTGCGGTAAAGAAACGCGGTCTTGAGGTCGCGGTAGTGCGAGCCGTCCGGCGCCACGGCGTGGTCGATGCCGCCGCCGGCGAAAACCTTGGTCTGCGCCGACGGACAGAACGCCTGGCACATCTCGGCGGCATTCATGTCGCCCTGCGCACGGACGGGAAAGTAATGGCCGTCGCAGGTGCGCACGCAATAGGCGGAGCGGGGACCCGCTTCGCTGCGGACCTGCATGTCGCTGCCGCCGCTCGGAGCGGGCGCGCGGGTGATCGGGCTCATGTCGGGCAGCGCCCGCTCGATCGCCTGCGGGGCCTGCCGGAAGCCGCCGAACAGCCGCTCGAAAAAGTTCGCATCCGCCGGCCGCACCGTAACGGTGAGGGTGGCGGCTGCGAGTGCCGTTAAAGCGAGCCGTTTGAGCATGGGTCTTCCGTGCGTTCTGCGTAGGGACAAACGCAGCCGGAACGGGAAAGTTGCCGCCGGTTCCGGCTTGGTTCAGCATGGCCGCCAAAGGCGCCAGTTCGGCCCGCCGCAGGGGGAAACAATGAGTAAAGTCAGTTTTTCAAATCCAAAGAAGCTCGCGCCGCCTCCGGGCTACAGCTACGTGGTCGAGGCCAGCGGCGGCCGCACCGTCTATTTCGCCGGCCAGCTTGGCGTCGATGAGAACAACAAGTTCGTCGGGCCCGAGGGCGGCGACTTTCGCGCCCAGTGCGTCAGGGCGTTCGAGAATCTGACGGTCGCGATCAAGGCCGCGGGCGCGAGCTGGTCCGACGTCGTCAAGATCAACAATTATGTGATCGATATCGAAAAGAACATCGGCATCTTCCGCGAGGTGCGCGACACGTTCCTCAACACCAAGGCGCCGCCGGCATCGACCACGATCGGCGTGCCGGCGCTGGCGCGGGCGGGCGGGTTGTTCGAGATCGAAGCGATCGCGGTGATCGGGAAGAAGAAGGACAAGAAAAAGAAGAAGTGATTCTTGCCGCGTGAAGCGGCTAATGCGCCTCGTCCCAATTATCTGCCGCGCGGGCCTCGACCTGTAGCGGCACGTGCAGGTTCACCGCCGGCTCCGGCGCTTTCGCCATCACCCGCTCGATCACCGGCAAGCGTCTTCTCGACCTCGCTGTCCGGCACTTCGAAGATCAATTCGTCATGCACCTGCAGCAGCATCTGCGCGCCGAGCTTTGACTTGGTCAGCTCGTCCTCGATGCGGATCATGGCGCGGCGGATGATGTCGGCGGCCGAGCCTTGCAGCCGCGCATTGATGGCGGCGCGCTCGTTGAATGAGCGGATCGACGGGTTCGGCGACTTGATCTCCGGGTAATGGCATTTGCGGCCGAACAAAGTGAGCACATAGCCCTTGTCGCGGCAGAACTCGCGCGTCTCGTCCATGTAGGCGCGGATGCCGGGGAAGCGCTCGAAATACTTCTTGATGTAGGCGGCGGCTTCCTCGCGCGGGATCGAAAGCTGCGCGGCGAGGCCGAATGCCGAAATGCCGTAGATGATGCCGAAGTTGATCGCCTTGGCGCGGCGGCGGATCTCGGCCGGCATCTTCTCGACCGGCACGCCGAACATCTCCGACGCGGTCATGGCGTGAATGTCGATGCCTTCCTGGAACGCCTTGCGCAGCGCCGGCACCTCGGCGACTTCGGAGAGCAGCCGCAGCTCGATCTGCGAATAGTCCGCCGAGACGAGCTTCTTGCCCGGCGCGGCGATGAAGGCGCGGCGGATCTTGCGGCCTTCCTCGGTGCGGATCGGGATGTTCTGCAGGTTCGGCTCGGAGGAGGAGAGGCGGCCGGTCGAGGTGGCGGCCAGCGCGTAGCTGGTATGGACGCGATGCGTCTGCGGATGGACGTAATTGGGCAGCGCGTCGGTATAGGTCGAGCGCAGCTTTGAGACCTGCCGCCAATCGAGAATCTTCTGCGGCAGTTCGTGGCCCTGCTCGGCCAGTTCTTCCAGCGCGCGGGCGCCGGTGGACCACTGGCCGGTCTTGGTCTTGGTGCCGCCGGGCAGGCCAAGCTGGCCGAACAGGATGTCGCCGAGCTGCTTGGGCGAGCCCGGATTGACCTGCGTTCCGGCGATCTGTGTTGATCTCCTTTTCGACCTCGACCTGCTTCTTGGCGAAGTCGTTGGACATCCTGGCCAGGATCGGCTGGTCGATCGAAATGCCGCGCTGCTCCATGCGCGCCAGCACCCGCGGCATCGGCCGCTCCAGCGTCTCGTAAACATTGGTGACGTGCTCGGCCGCCATGCGCGGCTTGAGCACGGCGTGCAGGCGGATCGCGACGTCGGCGTCTTCCGTCACATAAGAGGCGGCGCGTTCGATCGGGGTGGCGAGCGGCGTGACCCAGGCACGTTCCTTGTTCTTGACGTCCTTGAAGCGCGCCGCGGGCCGGCCGAGCCAGCGCTCGGCGACCGCATCCATGCCGTGGCTGCCTTTGCCGGCATCGAGCACGTAGGACATCAGCATCGTGTCGTCGTAGCCGGCAACCGCGATGCCGCGCTGCGCCAGCGCAAGCATGTCGGTCTTGATGTCGTGGCCGATCTTCACGACGCTGATGTCTTCCAGAACGCGCTTGAGCGTCGCGAGCGCGTCGCGTTCCGCGATCTGGCCTTCGCACAATTTGGCGGCGAACAGGCTGTCGCCGGCTTCGCCTTCTTCAGCCTGCCGGTGGCCGAGCGGGACGTAACAAGCTTCATTCGGCGCGACCGCCAGCGCAATGCCGCACAGGCTCGCCTGCATCGGATCGATGCTGTTGAGCTCGGCCTTGATGGCAAGCGTGCCGGTGTCGTAAGCGCGGTTGATCCACTTTTGCAGCGCTTCGATCGTGTTGACGCACTGATACTTCGAGGCATCGAAGCTCGCGCCGCGCAATTCCTCGGCGCGCTTGAGCGCCAGCGCCATCGGCGTGAGGACGACATTGTCGCCGCCGGCCTTCGGGAAGGTCTTTGGCGTGGCGAACAGATCGCCGGTGCCGCCGAAGGGAAGGCCGGGTTCGGCGGCCTTCGGCTTCTTCGGCGCGGCAGGAGCGGTCTTGTCTTCGGCCGCGGCCGTCGCGGGCGCGGCGGCTTTCGCTCCGGCCTTGTCGGCGACGCGCTGCGCCAGCGTCTTGAAGCCCATCCGCTGCAGGAACGGAATCGAGGTTCGGATAGTCCGGCTCGTGGACGGCGAGGTCGGCGATCGGCACTTCGAGCGGCACGTTCTGGTCGAGCGTGACGAGCTTCTTTGAAATGCGGGCCAATTCGGCGTTGTCGATCAGGGATTGGCGGCGCTTGTCCTGCTTGATCTCGTTCGCGCGCGCCAACACCGTTTCGAGGTCGCCGTAAGTGCCGATCAGCTCGGCGGCGGTCTTCGGCCCGATGCCCGGCACGCCGGGAACGTTGTCGCTGGAGTCGCCGATCAGCGCCTGCACCTCGATCACCTTCGAGGGCGGCACGCCGAATTTCTCGATCACCTCCGGCACGCCAATGCGGACGTCCTTCATCGTGTCGTACATGATCACGCACTCGTTCACGAGCTGCATGAGGTCCTTGTCGGACGACACGATGGTGGTGGTCGCGCCGGCCTCGCAGGCCAGCCGCGCATAGGTCGCGATCAGGTCGTCGGCCTCGAAGCCGCCCTGTTCGAGGCAGGGGATATCGAAGGCGCGCACCGCTTCGCGGATCAGCGGAAATTGCGGGATCAGGTCGTCCGGCGGCGGCGGGCCGGTGCGCCTTGTATTCCTTGTACATCTCGGTGCGGAACGTCTTCTCCGACTTGTCGAAGATGACGGCGAGATGGGTCGGCCGCGGATCCTTGATCTCCGCCAGCAGCTTCCACAGCATGGCGCAGAAGCCATAGACCGCGTTGACGTGAACGCCGTCCGGCGTGTGCGGGGCGAAGCGGATCGCGTGATAGGCGCGGAAAATGTAGCCGGAGCCGTCGACCAGGAAGACGTGGTCGTTCTTCTTCAGCCCGGCGGCGATGGCGGGATCGACAGCAGGCGATTTCTTGGCTGCGGATTTGGCCGCAGCCGCTTTGGCGGCCGGCTTCGTCGCTTTTGGAGATGGCATGGCGGCAATGTGGGCCGCCGATGTGGCTTTATCAATGCGGTTCGCGGTTCCCTGTGGACCGCGCCGCGTCTAGTTGGCCGGCTGGATTGCGAGCCGCGGTTTCGGCTTGGTCGCCAGCCAGAACATGCGCGGCCGCTCGAACAGGAACCGCGCCGGCGTCCAGCGCACCAGCCAGAACAGGACCAGCGGCCCAAGCACGCCCGCGGCGGTGATGATGAGCGCCTGCATGCCGAGATCGGTGATGATGCCGGTCTTGAGCAGGATGGTGCGCATCGTCGCCATGGGCAGGAAGAAGGCGAGATAGATGATGAGCGAATGCTGGCCGCAATAGCGCACGAAGGCGAAGGCTGCTCGACAGCGACATCAGTGCGCCCATCCGCACCACGGCGGCGGCGCCAAGGAAGCCGAGCGCGAGTGACACGAACGGCAGTGTCGCCCAATCCATCAGGACGAAGGCCGCGTTCACCGGCGCCCACAGCGCCAGCATGATGACGCCGTTCGAAGGATTGTCCTGCACGCGCTTGGCGAGCTTGAAGATGTGCGGCGCCAGCACATAGCCGGAATAGAAATAGACGAAACGCTGCGCGAATTCGCCCGGCACCGTCCACTCACCGTGGAAGTGCGAGATTTCGAGCGCGGCGGCGAGCGGCCACATGATCCAGACCGGAACGCGGCGGGTCAGCTTCACCACCACGAAAAAGATCGGCAGCAGATAAATGAACCACAGCGTGCCGAACGGCTCGATCAGCGAGAGCGCATAGAGGCGCGCGAGCTCCTGCATGCCTTCGCCCTGCGCGAGCGCCGGCGCCTTGAAGGCGAACTGGATCGTCATCCAGAGGAGATAGAAGTACGCGAAGTGAACGACCTTGCGGTCGAGATAGGTCTTCCAGTCGCGGTCGATCACGCTGGCGATGAACAGGCCCGAGATCAGGAAGAAGTCCGGCATGCGGAACGGCTTGGCGAACTCGACGACGTTGTGCATCCAGCCCTGCGCGCCGGCGGCGTGCTCGAGGCCGACGGTCGAATGCATCATCACGACGAGAATGATGCAGATGCCTTTGGCGTAATCGACCCAGTCGATTCGCTGCCCACCTGTGACGCCCTTCATGCGACCCTGTCTTGGTTAATGCCGTTGCGCATTTGAGCCGCATCTATCGCGCGCGCGTGGTTACAGGTTTCTTGATCCGATCGCAGAAAGTCGCGTCTATCTGGCGTTTACGACGCGCGCGGTGCTAGAACCCCGCACGACAATTGCACTAATCGGATTAACTGTTTCACGGCAAAATTCGCATGCGCGTCGCAATGATCGGCACCGGCTATGTCGGCCTCGTTTCGGGGGCGTGCTTTGCCGACTTCGGCCACAGCGTCACCGGCGTCGACAAGGACCCCGCCAAGCTCACGGCGCTGACGCGCGGCGAGATTCCGATTCACGAGCCGGGGCTCGACGAGCTGGTCGCCAACAATGTGCGCGCCGGCCGCCTGAAATTCACCGCCGATCTCGGCGCCGCGGTCGCTGATGCGGAGGTCGTCTTCATCGCGGTCGGCACGCCGTCGCGCCGCGGCGACGGCTACGCCGACCTGACCTATGTCTATGAGGCGGCGCGCGCCATCGCCAAGGCGATCCGCAATTTCACGGTGATCGTCACCAAGTCCACCGTGCCGGTCGGCACCGGCGACGAGGTCGAGCGCATCATCCGCGAGGCCAACCGCCAGGCCGATTTCGCCGTGGTGTCGAATCCGGAATTCCTGCGCGAAGGCGCGGCGATCGCCGACTTCAAGCGGCCGGACCGCATCGTGGTCGGCATCGAGGATATCCGCGCGCGCGAAGTGATGGCCGCGCTGTACCGGCCGCTCTACCTCAACCGCGACGCGGTGATGGTCACCGACCGCCGCACCGCCGAGCTGATCAAGTACGCGGCCAACGCCTTCCTCGCCACCAAGATCACCTTCATCAATGAGATCGCCGATCTGGCCGAAAAGGTCGGCGCCGACGTGCAGGAAGTCGCGCGCGGCATCGGGCTCGACAACCGCATCGGCTCGAAGTTTCTGCACGCCGGGCCCGGGCTTCGGCGGCTCGTGCTTTCCGAAGGACACCGTCGCGCTGCTCAAGACCGCGCAGGACAATGCCTCGCCGCTTCGCATCATCGAGGCGGTGGTGGCGGCAAACGAGCAGCGCAAGCGCGCGATGGCGCGCAAGGTCGCGGCGCGCACCGGCGACCTGCGCGGCAAGACCGTCGGCGTGCTCGGGCTGACCTTCAAGCCGAACACCGACGACATGCGCGAAGCGCCGTCGATCCCGCTGATCACCGCGCTGCAGGACATGGGCGCCAGGGTTCGCGCCTACGATCCCGCCGGCATGACGCAGGCAAAGTCGGTGCTCAGCAATGTCACCTTCTGCCAGAACGAGTACGAATGCGCCCAGGGCGCGAGCCGCGCTGGTGATCGTCACTGAATGGGAGCAGTTCCGCGCGCTCGACTTCGCGCGCCTGAAGAAGGGAATGGCGCAGGCGGTGCTGGTCGATCTGCGCAACGTCTATCCTCCGGAGGAGGTCACCCGCCACGGCTTCATCTATGAAGGCGTCGGCCGGGGGCGGAAATCATGATGTGCCTCGCCGCGAACAGAAGTTGTCGTCCCCCGCGAAAGCGGGGCAGACCCAGTAAACACAACCCTCGCGATAATCTTCCGCTTGAGTTTACTGGATCATCCGCATTCGCGGGTGATGACGCCGTGAGCTAGATGCGCCAATTCGATACCCATCTTTCCGATTGACGAGGCACTGCCGCCGCTGACCGCGGCGCTGGCGGCGAACAATGCCGCCGTGCTGGTCGCGCCGCCGGGCGCCGGCAAGACGACGCGGGTGCCGCTGGTCCTGCTCGACGAGCCCTGGGCGAAAGACCGGAAAATCCTGGTGCTGGAGCCGCGCCGGCTGGCGGCGCGCGCTGCCGCCTCGCGCATGGCAAACACGCTGGGCGAGAAGGTTGGCGACACGGTCGGGCTGCGGGTGCGGTTCGGCTCGCAGGTGGGCAAGCGCACGCGCATCGAAGTCGTCACCGAAGGCATTTTCACCCGGCTCATTCTCGACGATCCCTCGCTCGACGGCGTCGCCGCCGTCCTGTTCGACGAATTCCACGAACGCTCGCTCGACGCCGATCTCGGTCTCGCCTTGGCGCGCGATGTGCAGACCGGACTGCGCGACGACCTGCGCATTCTTGTCATGTCGGCGACGCTCGATGGCGCGCGTGTGTCCGGCTGCTCGGCGACGCGCCGGTGGTGGAAAGCCAGGGCCGCAGCTTCCCGGTCGAGACGCGCTATCTCGGCCGTGACGCGCGAGCGCCGATCGAGCGTCAGGTCGTGGACGCGGTGACGCGCGGGCTGCGGGCCGAGCCCGGCTCGCTGCTGGTGTTTCTGCCCGGCGCGGGCGAGATCAGGCGCACCGAAACGCTGCTGCGCGAGAGCATCAGCGATCCCGCGGTCGATGTGGTCGCGCTCTATGGCGCGCTGGAAGCCTCGGTGCAGGACAAGGCCATTGCGCCGGCACCAGCCGGCCGCCGCAAGGTCGTGCTTGCGACCTCGATCGCCGAGACCTCGCTGACCATCGAAGGCGTGCGGGTCGTGATCGACAGCGGCCTCGCGCGCGTGCCGCGCTATGAGCCGGATGTCGGGCTCACCCGGCTCGAAACCGTGCGGGTGTCGCGCGCCGCCGCCGACCAGCGCAGGGGCCGTGCCGGCCGCACCGAGCCGGGCGTCTGCTATCGGCTGTGGGACGAGCCGCAGACCGGCTCGCTCGAGCCCTACACGCGGCCGGAAATCCTGTCGGCCGACCTGTCATCGTTTCTGCTCGACCTGGCGCAATGGGGCGCCAGCGATCCGGCCAAGCTTGCCTTTCTCGATCCGCCGCCACGCGCCGCGCTTGAGCGAAGCGAAGGCGCTGCTGACCGAGCTTGGCGCCATCGATGCCGATGGCCGCATCACCGATGAGGGCCGCGCGCTGCGGCAATTGCCGCTGCCGCCGCGGCTGGCGCGCATGGTGGTGGATGCCGCGCGGCAGGGCGCGGGCCAGCGTGCCGCCGAGATCGCCGCTATTTTGTCCGAGCGCGGGCTGGGCGGTGACGATCCGAACCTGGAGCATCGGCTCGACAATTTCCGCCGCGACCGCTCGCGGCGCGCCGAAGATGCGCGCGCGATGGCGAAGCGGTGGGCGCAAACTGCCGGGAAGGGCGACGGCGGCGAGCTGAGCGCCGGCCAACTCCTTGCGCTGGCCTATCCCGACCGCATCGCCAAGCGCCGGGGCGGCGAGGGCGCGTCGTTCCTGCTCGCCAATGGCCGCGCCGGCAATCTCGATCCGGCGTCGTCGCTGGCGCGAGAGCCGTTTCTCGCCGTGGCCGAAATGACCGGCACCGCCGGCGCAAGCCGTATCGTGCTGGCAGCGCCGATCAGCTGCCGATGAAATCGATGCGATGTTCGCGTCGCAAATCGAGCAGCGCGAAGAAGTCACGTTCGATCGCGCCTCGGCCTCGCTGCGCGCGCGCCGGGTGCGCCGGCTCGGCGCAATCGCGCTTGCCGAGCAGACGCTGGCTGTGACGCCCGGCCTGGAAGCCGCCACGGAGCTTGCCGACGGCATCGCATCGCTTGGCATTGGCGCGGCTGCCGTGGAGCAAGGCGCAGCTCCAGTTGCGCGACCGGGTGAAATTCTTGCGCAACGCCGAAGGCGATGAGTGGCCGGATTTGTCCGACGCGGCGCTGGCGCAAACCGCCGCAACGTGGCTCGCGCCCTTCATCATCGAGCGCACGTCACTGGCGCAGATCACGCCCGACGATCTCGCCGCCGCGCTCGAGGCTCTGCTGCCCTGGAACATGCGCCAGCGGCTCGACGCCGAAGCGCCGACCCACTTCACCGCGCCGACCGGCAGCAATGTGCCGATCGATTACGATCATCCCGAGGGACCTAAAATCTCGATCCGCGTGCAGGAATTGTTCGGTCTCGCGCATCACCCCTCGATTGCGAACGGCAAGCTGCCGCTGATCGTCGAGCTGTTGTCGCCCGCGCATCGCCCGGTGCAGGTGACGCGCGATCTGCCCGGCTTCTGGCGCGGCAGCTACGCCGCGGTGAAGGCGGAGATGAAGGGCCGCTATCCGCGGCATCCCTGGCCGGACGATCCGGCATCCGCCGCGCCGACCCGGCGGGCCAAGCCGCGCGGCACCTGAGCGGCGTTGACCTCATCACCGCATTCAGCTATCAGGTGCGCCATGCCCTTTCCCAAGCCGCGTCCCGCGCTCTCGCCCAATACCTACGAATATGAATCCTTCCCGCTGGTGAAGCCGACCGGCTTCCGCGAATACGACGCGCGCTGGCTGCTGGAAAAAGAAATCAACCTGATGGGCATCGAGGCGCTGGGCATGGGGCTCGGCACCCTGATCCGCGAAATGGGCGTGAAGCCCGAGATCGTCACCGGCCACGATTTCCGCTCCTACTCGGCCGCGGTGAAGAACTCGCTGGTGGCCGGCCTGATGGCGGCGGGCTGCAAGGTCTACGACATCGGCCTTGCCATCACGCCGATGGCCTATTTCGCCCAGTTCGAGCTCGACGTGCCGTGCGTTGCGATGGTCACCGCCTCGCATAACGACAATGGCTGGACCGGCGTGAAGATGGGCGCCAACCGGCCGCTCACCTTCGGGCCGCAGGAGATGACGCGGCTCAAGGAGATCGTGCTGGAGGCGAAGTTCAAGACGCCCGGCGGCGGCTCATTTGAGTTCGTCGAGAATTTCCCGGAGCGCTACATCGCCGACATCACCAAGCGGCCGAAGATCAAGCGCAAGCTCAAGGTGGTCGCCGCCTGCGGCAACGGCACGGCCGGCGCCTTCGCGCCGCGCATCCTTGAAGCGATCGGCTGCGAGGTCGTGCCGCTCGATTGCGAGCTCGACCACAGCTTCCCGAACTACAATCCGAACACCGAAGACATGAAGATGCTGCACGCCATGCGCGACGCGGTGCTCATGCACAAGGCGGACGTCGCGCTCGGCTTCGACGGCGACGGCGACCGCTGCGGCGTGGTCGACAATGAAGGCGAGGAGATCTTCGCCGACAAGGTCGGCGTCATGCTGGCGCGCGACATGTCGGCGCTGCACAAGAACGCGACCTTCGTGGTCGATGTGAAATCGACCGGCCTGTTCCTCACCGATCCGGTGCTGAAGGCGAACGGCGTGAAGACCGATTACTGGAAGACCGGCCACTCCTACATCAAGCGCCGGGTCAACGAGCTCGGCGCGCTCGCCGGTTTCGAGAAGTCCGGCCACTTCTTCTTCAACAAGCCGTTCGGCCGCGGCTATGACGACGGCATGATTTTCGGGCTCGCGGTCTGCGACATGCTCGACCGCAGTCCCGGAAAGTCGATGGCGGACCTTCGCAAGGCGCTGCCGAAGACCTGGGGCTCGCCGACCATGGCGCCGCATTGCGACGACGAGAAGAAGTACGGCGTGGTCGATGCGGTGGTGAAGCACTTCGAGGAAGCGCTGGCCAAGGGCGAGAAGGTCGCGGGTCAGCGCATTCTCAGCGCCGTGACGGTGAACGGCGTGCGCGTGACGGTGGAGGACGGCACCTGGGGCCTGGTGCGGGCGTCATCGAACAAGCCCGAGCTGGTCGTGGTGGTGGAGAGCCCGGTGTCCGAGCAGCGCATGCGCGACATGTTCAAGGCGATCGATACGGTGCTGCGCACGCACCCGGAAGTCGGCGAGTACAATCAGACGATTTAATCCGCTAATGACGGTGCGGCCACGCTGCGTCTGAGACACTAGGTCCATGCGCATCGCCATCCTCGGTGCCGGACCGGCCGGGCTTTATCTCGCTTACCTGATCAAGCGCCGCCGGCCGGACGCCGACATCCGCGTCATCGAGCAGAACCCGGCCGACGCCACATTCGGCTTCGGCGTGGTGTTCTCCGACCGCGCATTGAATTCCTGCGCGCCGACGATCCCGAAACCTACGCAGCCATCACGCCGCATATGGAATCGTGGTCCGACATGACGCTCGTCATCAAGAACGAGCGCGTCGTGATCGACGGCATCGGCTTTGCCGCGATCGGGCGGCTCAAGCTGCTGCAACTCCTGCAGGAGCGGGCGCGATCGGTCGGCGTCACGCCCGAATTCAATCGCGTCGTCGCCTCGCTCGATGAGTTGGCGGATGCCGACCTCATTGTCGGCGCCGATGGCGTCAATTCGCTGGTGCGCAAGACCTTGGCCGACCAGCTCGGCGCTTCGCTGACATACATGAATAACCGCTTCGCCTGGTTCGGCACCACCAAGGCGTTCGACACGCTGACCCAGACGTTCCGGCATACGCCGATCGGCGATTTCAACGCGCATCATTACCGCTACGCGCCGGGGCGCAGCACCTTCATTGTCGAGACCGACGAGGAAAGCTTCCGCCGCGCCGGCTTTGAGAAGATGGAGGAGAACGATGCGCGCGCACTGTGCGAGAAGATTTTCGCCGATGCGCTCGGCGGGCAGCGGCTGATCTCCAACAATTCGATCTGGCGGCGCTTTCCGCAGATCTGGAACGAGCGCTGGCATCACGGCAAGCATGTCATCATCGGCGACGCCGCCCACACCGCGCATTTCTCGATCGGCTCCGGGACGCGGCTGGCGATGGAAGATGCGATCGCGCTGGAACGCGCATTGCACGAGAGCGGCGACGATATCGGCAAGGCGCTTCCGGCTTATGAGGCGGCACGCAAGCCGATCGCCGAAAAGATCGTGCGCGGCGCGATGGCAAAGCGCGTCCTGGTACGAGAACTTCGCCGGCCACATGGCGCTGGCGCCGATGGAGTTCGCGATGAGCTACATCCAGCGCTCGGGCCGCGTCGATATCGAGCGGCTGCGCAAGCTGTCGCCGCAGCTTTATGGCTCAGTACGAACGCGCCGTGTCGTCATAACGTCGCAGAAGCGCCGCAGTCGGCGCCGTAAATTCGCGCGCGGCAAAAGGAGCGAACAATGAATGTGCTGACCTATCTGTTTCTCGACGGCCGCACCGAGGAAGCGCTCGACTTCTACAAGAAAGCGGTCGGCGCCGAGGTGACGATGCTGATGAAGTTCAAGGAAGTCGCCGGACAAGTCACACATTCCGCCCGGCAGCGATGACAAGGTCATGCATGCCGTGTTCAGGGTCGGCGACAGCCGATCATGATTTCGGACGGCATGAACAAGGGCAGCGCCGAAGTTCGACGGCTTTGCGCTCAGCATCAATGCCAAGGACGTGGCGGAGGCGCAAAAGTATTTCAAGGCGCTTGCCGAAGGCGGCGAGGTGACCATGCCGCTCGCCGAGACGTTCTTCGCCAAGACGTTCGGCATGTTGAAGGACAAATTCGGCGTGCACTGGATGGTCGGCGTGCCGAATATGTGAGCGCACGAGCGGTCGGCCTGCTCAGGTATTGAGCCGCTTGCCGCGCAAGGTCGGCAGGCCGATGCCGGTGGAATCGAAGCCGCCGTCGACGCAAAGCACCTGGCCGGTGATGTAGCTCGCGCGCTCGCTGGCGAGAAAGAAGATCGCTTCCGCCAGCTCTTCCTCCAGGCCGTAGCGGTTGAGCGGCATGTGGTCGTGGTAATCGGCGCGGATCTCCGGCGTGTGCACGGCCTTGGCCATCGCGGTGTCGACCGGCCCCGGCGCGATCGCATTGACGCGGATGCCGAGCGCGGCGAGCTCGACCGCCTGCTGCTTGGTGAGATGCGCCAGGCCGGCCTTGCTGGTGCCGTAAGCGACCCGCAGCGTCGAGGCGCGCAGGCCGGAAATCGAGGTGATGTTGACGATGGCGCCGCCGCGTTCGCGCAGCATCGGCACCGCCGCCTGCGTCATCAGGAACGGGCCGTTGAGATTGACCGCGAGCACGCGCTGCCAGTCCTCGAATTTGGTCTCGAGCATGGGACCGAAGACCGCGATGCCGGCATTGTTGACCAGCGCATCGAGCCGGCCGAAGCGCGCGGACAGCTCGGCATAGGCGCGATCGACCTGATCGGGCTGCGACACGTCGGCGGTGATCGCCAGCGTTGCGTCGGGCGCGTTCAGGTTCGACATCGTGCGCTTGAGATTGTCGCCGTCGATGTCGAGCAGCGCGACCCGCCAGCCGTCGGCCAGAAAGCGCTTGGCGGCGGCGAGCCCGATCCCGCGCGCGGCGCCCGTCACCAGCGCGATTTTTTCCGTTGTCTTCGTCATCGCGCGACTGTGACATGCGCCGATTGCGATTGCCAAGCACGGCAAAAGCCACCACATCATTCCGCATGATTGAAACCGAAGTCGTCGTGGTCGGCGGCGGCGCGGCCGGGATCGGCGCGGCGCGCAAGCTCACCGATGCCGGCGTGCCGTGCCTGCTGCTCGAAGCGCGCGACCGGCTCGGCGGCCGCGCCTGGACGCACGAGGTCGCCGGTTACCCGCTCGACCTCGGCTGCGGCTGGCTGCATTCGGCGGACAAAAATCCGCTGACGAAAATCGCGCGCGAGCAGGGCAGGCGGATCGACGAGACGCCGCCGCCCTGGCAGCGCATCTGCAAGCAGTCGGGCTTCCCGGTCGAGGAGCAGAAGCTGTTCCGCGAGGCGCAGACCGCGTTCTTCGAGCGGATCGACGAGATGGCGAAGCAGCAGCCGGACGCGCCGTCATCGCAGGCGCTTACGCCGGACGGCCGCTGGAATCCGCTGATCTCGGCGGTGACGACCTATATCGCCGGCGCCGAGCCGGATCGGGTCGCGATGGCGGATTTCGCCAGCTACGAGGATAGCGGCGTGAATTGGCGCGTGGTGGAAGGCTACGGCACGGCGATCGTGGCGCACGCGAAAGGCGTCCAGGTCGAACTGAACTGTCCGGTCCAGCGCATCGACCGCAGCGGGACGCGCCTTCGCCTCACCACGCCAAAAGGCGAAATCACCGCCGCGCAGGTGATCGTCACCCTGCCGAGCGCGCTGCTTGCCGCCCACGAAGATTTCTTCTCCCCGGCACTCCCCGACAAGATCGAAGCCGCCCGCGCGCTGCCGCTCGGCCTCGCCGACAAGCTCTTCATCGCGCTGGAGGACGCCGAGGAATTCGAATCCGACAGCCGCATGTACGGCTCGCCCAACCGCGCAGCGACCGCGTCCTATTCCATGCGCCCGTTCGGCCGCCCGATGATCGAAGTGTATTTCGGCGGCCGCCATGCCGAGGCGCTGGAAGCCGAAGGCGCGCCGGCCTTCTTCGAATTCGCGGTGCGCGAGCTGACCGATCTGATGGGCGAGAGCTTCCGCAAACGTCTCAAGCCGATCGGCATGCACCGCTGGGCCGCCGATCCGTTCGCGCGCGGCTCGTACTCCTACGCCGTGCCGGGCCAAAGCGGCGCGCGCGAGAAGCTCGCCGCCACGGTCGAAGACCGCATCTTCTTTGCCGGCGAAGCCTGCTCGCTCGATTCCTTCACCACCGCGCATGGCGCGTTCCTCAGCGGCCTCAAGGCCGCCGACGCGATCATCGCCTCGCGCAAATAAAAACGGCCGGGCGTTAGGCCCGGCCGCTCATCGTCCTCGCCCGCGTTTTTACGCGGCTTTCTTGTTGACCCGAGACGTGGCCAGTTTGGTCAGCTTCTCGTCGGTGGTCTTTTCTTCGTCGAGGTTCTTCTGGAGCACGCTGGCGCAATCCGGCCGGCCCAGCTCCTTCGCCCAGGCGATCAGTGTGCCGTAACGCGTGATCTCGTAGTGCTCGACCGCCTGCGCGGCGGCGATCAGTGCTGCGTCCATCGTCTGCTTGTCGGCGATGTCGCCGGCGATCTCTTTCGCTTCCTTAAGGATGCCGTCGATTGCCGGGCAGTCGACGCCCTTCGGCTGGTGGCCGTGCATGCGGAAGACTTCCTCCAGGCGCTGGATCTGGCCCTTGGTTTCTTCCAGATGCTTCTTGAAGCCGTTGGTCAGCTCGGTGTTGGTCGCTTTTTCGATCATGTCGGGCAGCGACTTTTCGATTTGTTTTTCGGCGTAATAGATGTCCTGCAGCGTGTGCACGAACAGGTCATCGAGCGATTTGATGTCCTTCGAGAAGAGGCCCATGGAACACTCCTTTTCCGTCTTTGTGGGGATTCCCGTGGGCTAACGGTCGCGCCGTCGCAAGGGTTGCGGTTCCGCAAAAGAAAACGGCGGCGCCTTTCGGCACCGCCGTTTCGTTCTCAGCGCCTACGCGCTTTAGCGCATGAACAGCGCGAGAAGGATGATGATCGGCAGCGGGATTCCCAAGAGCCACAGCAACGCACCACGTCCAAAGCCCATGTTTGCCTCCTTGATTTAATCTCCCCGCCCTAACGACTGACTGGGCCTGTCGTTCCCGCTTGTTCCTTTCACGGAACGTTGTTCCGCAGCATCGCGTTGGGATGCGGTTTCATGAGGTACATCCATGGCTCGTCGAAGCAGCGGACTTGCTGCGATTACCGATTATATCCGGCGCAATCCGCGCAGCAGCGCGATTGCCGCCTTCAACCTCGGCCTTTATGCAGCATCACTCACGCGCAAAGGCGTGCGCCGCTCCGAGCTCAAGGACTTGCCGTCAAAGCTCGTCGAGCTGGTTCCGGGAATCCGCGACCTGGTCAGCCTTGTTCCGATGATGATGGGCCAGGACGAGCCGCCGCGCAACTCGGAGTAAATCTCGCACGCGCAAGCCGGCTTCGCGGTCAACAAAGCGTAAAGCATCGCCAGCGGAACCGCGCCCTCGCGCCGCACGTTAGGAAGCGGACTTAGGGAGATGCGGTTCTAAAGGAGGCAATGATGGCAAGACGTGTTGTTAAGGAAGTGCACCACACCAGCGGCGGCGGCGGCGGTTTCGGCATCCTCGGTGTGATCATCGGCGCGCTGCTCGTGGTTGGCGCGATCTTCTTCTTCGCTGGCGGCACCGAGATGTTCGCCAATCGTGGCGGCAGCAGCGGCCCGTCGGTGACCGTGAATACCGCTCCGAGCAGCGCCAACCCGGTCACTCGCCCGATCACGCCAAGTGCTCCGGCGACGACTGGCTCCGGTCAGGCTCGCTAAGCTTTAGAGGTGAATTGATACCGAGCGGGAGAGCGAAAGCTCTCCCGTTTCGCTTTGGCGCTATTCTTTCTCTTCCTTGAACGTGTCCCGGAACGCATGCGCGGGATAAACGCCAAGGATGGTCAGCTCCTTGGAGAAGAAGCGCAACTCTTCCAGCGCGAACACCAGCGCGCGATCGTCCGGGTGGCCCTCGACGTCGGCATAGAACTGCGTGGCGAAGAAATTGCCGCCGACCATGTAGCTCTCGAGCTTGGTCATATTGATGCCGTTGGTGGCGAAGCCGCCCATGGCCTTGTAGAGGGCCGCCGGCACGTTGCGCACCCGGAACACGAAAGTGGTGACGACTTTGCCATTGCCGTGCTGGGCCCACTTCTTCTCGCGCGACAGCACGATAAAGCGCGTGGTCGAGTGGGATTTGTCCTCGACATTCTCCTTGAGGATATCGAGGCCATAAATCTCGGACGCCAGGCGCGACGCGATGGCGGCGCGCGAGGGATCGCGTGCTTCCGCCACTTCGCGCGCGGAGCCCGCCGTGTCCGCGCCGATCACGGCTTTAAGCTTGAGCTCGCGGATGATGCCGCGGCACTGGCCGAGCGCCATGATGTGGCTCTGCACGGTCTTGATCGTCTTCAGCGTCGCGCCTTTCGGCGCCATGAGCTGATTGCGGATCGGCAGGAACCACTCCGCGATGATGTGGAGTCCGGACTCCGGCATCAGGTGGTGAATGTCGGCCACGCGGCCGGCCACCGAGTTCTCGATCGGAATCATGCCGAGATCGACGTCGCCGCTGGTGAGCGCGCTGAAGCAGTCCTCGAAGGTCGGGCAGGGCACCGGCTCGTGGTCCGGATAGGCTTCCCGGCACGCGATGTCAGAGTTCGCGCCCGGCTCGCCCTGGAAGATGATTTTCTTTTTCGCCATTGCTCCCGCCCGAAGTTCCTTGGCGATGCGTTAGCCAGTCAACATAGGGCGAGTCAAATCGGCCAGAGTTGGCCAGCAAACCTGAACGCTCGCAGAGCCCGGGAAGTAGCGGATTACTTCGGCAGCGCGGGCGCGAAAGCGGACGCGCTTTTCTGCGCCCCATTCGCTGCTTGAGCGTGCCGCAGCTTCAGCGAGACCGATGCGCACTTCGACCGCGCGCTGGGTGCGGCCCAGCCGGATCGCCATGCGCATCGGTGATACGCCGCTGTTGAACAGTTCGCGCAGCTTTGCGTCGTCTTCGGGTGACCAGCGTTTGCTACGATTCATAATCGAGGACTCATGGCGCCCGAACTATGGATGCGAGCGGCAGTCGTGCATTTAAATTTGACAAGGCGACGAGCTTTTTTCCGGCGACAAACATACGCGCAGGGTTCCCGCTCGGACGCTGAACGGTCTAGCGCCGGGCGCAGTAAAGCGCGCGCTCTGTCGAGATCGTCCGGCGTGTCGACGCCGAGCGGCACCGCGTCGACGATCGCGATGTCGATCCGCATGCCGTTATCGAGCGCGCGCAATTGCTCGAGCTTCTCGCGCTTTTCATTTTCGGATTGCGGCAGCTTGACGAACTTCTCCAGCGTTGCGCGCCGGTACGCATAGAGCCCGATGTGGTGGTAGTGCGGCCCGGCGCCGGTCGCGTCGGCGCGCGTAAAGGTGCGGGCACGCAGGCGGCCGGGCGCAACCTCGTCCCCGATGGCTTTCACGACGTTCGGGTTGGTCCGCTCCGCGTCGGTCTTGATGACGGCCGCGAGGGTGGCGATGTCCACGTCCTTGTCCTTGAGCGGACCGAGCGCGGCCTTGATCGCGGCCGGATCGATGGTCGGCAGGTCGCCCTGCACGTTGACCACCATGCCGATGCGGCGCTCGGGGTCGAGGTCGAGCAGGGCTTCGTGGATGCGGTCGGAGCCGGACGGGTGATCGCACCGAGGTCATCACGGCACGGCCGCCGGCTTTTTCCACAGCGGTGGCGACCGCCTCGCTGTCGGTGGCGACCACGACCTCGCCGATCGCGGCCTCCTGCGCGCGGCGCAGCACGTGGACGATCATCGGCTCGCCGTGGATATCGATCAGCGGCTTGCCGGGCAGCCGGGTGGCGGCCATCCGCGCCGGGATCAGAACGAGCGTGTTGGAGGAGGCGGCTTGCATCACTGAGGACGAGGGGTGTGCGTGCAGAACAAGACCGATGCTCGCCGGAGGAAGGCCTTTATACGGGTTGCCTCTGGGGCGGCAAACCGGTATCCAACCGCCATCCCGCCGTGAGCAAATCGCGATGAACTCCTTCGAACTCAACAAGATTTTGGGCGCCATCCTCGGCACCTGCCTGGTCCTGCTCTCGCTCAACATTACCGCCGGCGCCTTGTTTTCGGCGCCCCACGTCGACAAGCCGGGCTATGCGATTGCCGCGAAAGAAGAATCGGCCGGCGGCGGCCAGCAAGCGCCACAGGCGCGTGCAGCCGATCGAGACGCTGCTGGCCTCGGCCTCGTCGGAAAAGGGCCAGGCCACCGCGAAGCAGTGCGCCGCCTGCCACACCTTCGAGAAGGGCGGGCCGAACCGGGTCGGGCCGAATCTCTACGGCATCGTGGGCGCCAACAAGGCGCACCTGTCGAACTTCAATTATTCCGGCGGCGATGAAGGGGAAGGGCGGCGACTGGAGCCTCGAGGAGCTCAACAAGTTTCTCGCCAACCCGCGCGGCTACGTTCCGGGCACCAACATGACGTTCGCCGGCCTGCGCGATTCCGCGCGCGCCGACGTGATCGCCTACCTGAACTCGCTTGCGGATAGTCCGAAGCCGCTGCCAACGGCCCAGGCGCCCGCGCAGGGCGGCGGGCAGACGCGCGCCGCAGGGCGGCCAGCCGCAGGGCGGCAAAGTAACAGCGCCGTAATGTAAAAAAGGCCGGGCCATCGCCCGGCTTTTTTGTTTGCACCGGAATGTGACCGGGACACTGACCGAAAACCGACATAATAATGCTCGCTATTGCGCGCGCATTTCATTGCCGGAGCCGTTGATGAGTTTCACCCGCCGCAACTTGCTGAAGCTGGCCGCGGCCGCTGCGTCCCTTCCAGGCCTCAACGTCTTGCCGCTTCGCGCGCAGGAGCGCGAATGGCGGCACGGCCTCTCGCTGTTCGGCGAGCTGAAGTATTCGCCCGGCTTCAAGCACTTCGACTACGTCAATGCGAGCGCGCCGAAGGCCGGCACGGTGCGGCTGAGCGCAAGCGGCACGTTCGACAATCTCAACCTGGTCGTCGCCGGCGTGAAGGGAAATCTTGGCGCGGGAGCGCAGCTCGTCGTCGAGACGCTGATGACCGAAGCGCTCGATGAGGTCTCGACCGAATATGGGCTGATCGCGGAGTCGGTCAGCCACCCGGCGGATTTCTCGTCGGTCACCTACAAGCTTCGCGCCGAGGCGCAAGTGGCATGACGGCAAGCCGATCACGGCGGATGACGTGATCTTTTCGCTTGAGACCATCAAGACCAACAGCCCGCAACTCGGCGCCTATTACCGCCACGTCGTCAAAGCCGAAAAGACCGGCGAGCGCGAGATCACCTTTACCTTCGACCAGCCGGGCAACCGCGAGCTGCCGCAGATCGTCGGCCAGCTTTACGTTCTGCCGAAGCACTACTGGGAAGGCACCGACAAGGACGGCAACAAGCGCAACGTGGCCAACACCACGCTCGAGCCGCCGCTCGGCAGCGGGCCGTATCGCGTCAAGGAGTTCATCCCCGGCCGCAGCATCGTTTACGAGCGCGTGCCGAACCACTGGGCGAGCAAGCTCAACGTCAATGTCGGCAAGAACAACTTCGACGAGATCCGTTACGAATATTTCCGCGACACCACCGTCGCGCTCGAAGCCTTCAAGGGCGATCAGATCGATTGGCGCACCGAAAACAGCGCGAAGAACTGGGCGACCGCCTATGACTTCCCGGCGGTGCGCGACAAGCGCGTCGTGCTGGAGGAATTCGACATCCGCAGCTCCGGCGGGATGCAGGCCTTCGTGTTCAACATCCGCCGCGACAAGTTCAAGGATGCGCGGCTGCGGCGCGCCTTCAACTATGCGTTCGACTTCGAGGAGATGAACAAGCAGATCTTCTTCGACCAGTACAAACGCATCGCAAGCTATTTCGAAGGCACCGAGCTCGCCTCCGAGCGGCCTGCCCGAAGGCCGCGAGCTCGAAATCCTCAACACCGTAAAAGACAAGGTCCCGGCCGAGGTCTTCACCCAGCCTTACACCAATCCGCAGGGCGGCGATCCGCAGAAGGTGCGCGCCAATATGCGCGAGGCGCTGCGGCTCCTGAAAGACGCCGGCTGGGAGGTGAAGAACACGCGGCTGGTGAACGCCCAGGGCGAGCAGCTCAGCGTCGAGCTCCTGGTCAACGACCCGGCATCGGAGCGCTTCGTGCTGTTCTACAAGCCCTCGCTGGAGCGGCTCGGCGTCAACGTCACGGTTCGCACCGTCGACCCGCAGCAATATGAAAACCGGCTGCGGCAGTGGGACTACGACATCATCGTCGGCAACTGGGGCCAGTCGCTGTCGCCCGGCAACGAGCAGCGCGGTTTCTGGAGCACGCAGGCCGCCGATCAGCCGGGCTCGCGCAATCTCGTCGGCATCAAGAATCCGGCGATCGACGCGCTGATCGATCGCGTGATCTTCACCAAGGATCGCGACGATCTCGTTGCCGCAACCAAAGCGCTCGACCGCGTGCTGCTGTGGAATTTCTACGTCGTGCCGCAGTGGACCTACGGCAAGGTGCGCACCGCGCGCTGGGACCGGTTCGGCCGGCCTGCGGAAATGCCGAAGTACGGGCTCTCCGCATTCCCGACCATCTGGTGGTGGGACGCCGAGAAGGCCGCGAAGACACGCCGGGCATGATCTCGCGACGTAATCTTCTCGTCCTGTCAGCCGGCGCCGCTGCCGCGGCGAAATTCGCATCGCCTGCCGCCGCGCAAGAAGCAGAGCGTCACGGCATCTCCGCGTTCGGCGATCTCGGCTATCCGGCCGACTTCAAGCACTTCAACTACGTCAATCCGAACGCGCCGAAGCGCGGCGTGTACTCCGAGCTGCCGACCAGCCGCATGTACAACGGCTCGTTCCTCACGTTCAATTCGCTCAACAGCTTCATCTTCAAGGGCGAGGGCGTCTATGGAATGGATCTCGCCTTCGCCTCGCTGATGGCGCGCTCCGGCGACGAGCCCGACGCCATGTACGGCCTCGCCGCGCGCAGCGTGCGCGTCTCCGCTGACGGCCTGACCTACCGCTACTCGCTGCGGCCGGAGGCGAAATTCCATGACGGCACGCCTTTGACCGCGCATGACGTCGTGTTCTCGCTGACGGCGCTGAAGGAGAAAGGGCATCCGATCATCGCGCAGATGTTGCGCGATTTTGCCGGTGCCGAGGCCGAAGACGATCGCACCGTCGTGGTGCGCTTTGCCGAGAGCCGCGCGCGCGACGTGCCGCTGTTCGTCGCCGGCCAGCCGATCTTCTCGCGCGCCTATTACAGCAAGCAGCCATTCGATCAATCGACGCTCGACGTGCCGCTCGGCTCGCGGCCCGTACAAGGTCGGCCGCTTCGAGGCCGGGCGCTACATCGAGTTCGAGCGGGTGAAGGACTGGTGGGGCGCCGACCTTCCAGTGTCGGTCGGACAGAACAACTTCGACATCATCCGCTACGAATATTACCGCGACCGCGAGGTCGGGTTCGAAGGCTTCACCGCCAAGAACTACCTGTTCCGCGAGGAGTTCACGTCGCGGGTCTGGGCGACGCGCTACGATTTCCCGGCGCTGAAGGACGGCCGCGTCAAACGCGCGGTGATCCCGGATGACACGCCGTCCGGCGCGCAAGGCTGGTTCATGAACATGCGGCGCGACAAGTTCAAGGACCGCCGTGTGCGCGAGGCGCTGATCAACGCCTTCGATTTCGAATGGACCAACAAGACGCATCATGTACGGCTCTTACGACCGCACCCATTCGGTGTTTCAAAACTCGCCGATGATGGCGAAAGGCCCGCCGTCCGCCGCCGAGCTCGCGCTGCTCGAGCAGTTTCGCGGCAAGGTGCCGGATGAAGTGTTCGGCGAGCCCTATGTGCCGCCGGTCACCGACGGTTCGGGTCAGGATCGGGCGTGGCTGCGCAAAGCCTCGCAGTTGCTCAAGCGATGCCGGCGTCGCCGTGAAAGACGGCAAGCGCGTGCTGCCGTCAGGCGAGCGCTTCACGCTCGAATTCCTGTTCGAAGAGCAAACCTTCGCGCCGCATCACCAGACCTACGCCAAGAATCTCGGCGTCATCGGCATCGAGGCGACTTTGCGCATCGTCGACGCGGTGCAGTACCGCAAGCGGGTCGACGACTTCGATTTCGACATCACCGTCAACCGCATGGGGTTCTCCTCGACGCCGGGAGACTCGCTGCGCACCTACTTCACCTCTCGCGCCGCCGCGATCAAAGGCACGCAGAACCTTGGCGGCATCGCCGATCCGGCGATCGACACGCTGGTCGACCTCATCATCGCCGCCAAGACGCGCGAGGAACTCGTGACGGCATGCAAGGCGCTCGACCGCGTGATCCGCGCCGGCCGCTACTGGATCCCGCACTGGTACAAAGCGTCGCACTGGATCGCTTATTGGGATGTGTTCGGTTTCCCCAAGGAACAGCCGCGTTATTCCCGCGGCATCCCGGCGACCTGGTGGGCACTTTAATTATCCGTCATCTGCACGATCCGCAGCTTCCGCCACGCCCCGGAATGACATAGTCAGAGCCCGGAAAGACCAACATGGCCGCCTACATCATCCGCCGCATCCTGTTCATGGTCCCGACCCTGCTCGGGATCATGCTGGTCTCGTTCGTCGTGGTGCAGTTCGCGCCCGGCGGGCCGGTCGAGCGGGTGATCGCGCAGATCAGCGGCTCCGATACCGGCGCGACCTCGCGAATTTCCGGCGGCGCCGGTGATTTCGGCTCGCGCGGCTCGCTGCAGGGCGGCTCGCAGGTCGATGCCGTCAACTCGAAATATCGCGGCGCGCAAGGCCTCGACCCCGAATTCATCAAGAAGCTCGAGAAGCAGTTCGGCTTCGACAAGCCGGCGCACGAGCGCTTCCTGCTGATGCTGTGGAATTACGCGCGGTTCGATTTCGGCTCGAGCTATTTCCGCGACGTCAGCGTGCTCCAGCTCGTCAAGGAAAAGCTGCCGGTCTCGATGTCGCTCGGCATCTGGATGACGCTGATGACCTACCTCATCTCGATTCCGCTCGGCATCAAGAAGGCGGTGGAGGACGGCTCGCAGTTCGACGTGTGGACCTCGACGGTGATCATCGTCGGCTATGCGATCCCGGGATTCCTGTTCGCGATCCTGCTCATCATCCTGTTTGCCGGCGGCTCGTTCTTCGACTGGTTTCCGCTGCGCGGGCTGACCTCCGACAATTGGTCGTCGCTGCCCTGGTATTCGAAGATTCTCGACTACTTCTGGCACCTGACGCTGCCGATCATTGCGATGGCGCTGGCGGCCTTCGCCACGATGACGCTGCTGACCAAGAACTCGTTTCTTGACGAAATCCGCAAGCAATACGTGCTGACCGCGCGCGCCAAGGGCTGCAACGAGCGGCAGGTGCTGTACGGGCACGTGTTCCGTAACGCGATGCTGATCGTCGTGGCCGGCTTTCCGGGCGCATTCGTGCACGCCTTCTTCACCGGCGCGCTGCTGATCGAGACGATCTTCTCGCTCGACGGGCTTGGCCTGCTCGGCTTCGAGAGCGTGCTCAATCGCGACTATCCGGTGGTGTTCGCGACGCTCTACATCTTCTCGCTGGTCGGGCTTGGTCGTGAACCTGATCTCCGATCTCACCTACACCTGGATCGATCCGCGCATCGATTTCGAGACGCGGGAGGTGTGAGTGGACGTTCGGGTCCGCGCCAAGGCACCGAATACGGCCGCGGTCGGCCCGATGGGGCTCGCCGTTCCGCCGGAGCGGCGGCCCGTCGCGCTGTCTCCGATCAACGCGCGGCGCTGGACCAACTTCAAGGCCAACCGGCGCGGCTACATCTCGCTGTGGCTCTTCACGATCCTGTTCGTGCTGTCGCTGTTCGCGGAGTTCATCGCCAACGACAAGCCGTTTCTCGTCAAGTATGACGGCAGCCTCTATTTCCCGGCGGTGAAGACCTATCCGGAGACGACGTTCGGCGGCGACTTCGAGACCGCCACCGATTACCGCGATCCATTCGTGCAGCAGAAGATCGCGGAGAAGGGCGGCTATGTGCTGTGGCCGATCATTCGCTACTCCTACGACACCCACAATCTCGATCTGCCGACGCCGGCGCCGTCGCAAGCCCACATGGATGCTCACCGAGAAAGAGTGCGAGGCGGTGGTCAAACGCAAGAACCTGACCAGCTGCCGCGACCTCGAATACAACTGGCTCGGCACCGACGATCAGGGCCGCGACGTGGTGGCGCGGCTGATCTACGGCTTTCGCATCTCGGTGCTGTTTGGCCTGATTTTGACGATCGTTTCGTCGGTGATCGGTGTCGCGGCCGGCGCGGTGCAGGGCTATTTCGGCGGCTGGACCGACTTGCTGTTCCAGCGCTTCATCGAGATCTGGACCTCGATTCCCTCGCTTTATCTGTTGCTGATCATCTCGTCGGTGCTGGCGCCCGGCTTCTTTGTGCTGCTCGGCATCTTGCTGCTGTTTTCCTGGGTCGCGCTGGTCGGCCTGGTGCGCGCGGAATTCCTGCGCGGCCGCAATTTCGAATATGTGCAGGCGGCGCGGGCGCTCGGCGTCTCGAACATCCGCATCATGTTCCGGCACCTGCTGCCGAACGCCATGGTCGCGACCATGACGTTCCTGCCGTTCATCCTGTCGTCCTCGGTGATGACGCTGACCGCGCTCGACTTCCTCGGCTTCGGCCTGCCGCCGGGCTCGCCCTCGCTCGGTGAATTGCTCTCGCAGGGCAAGGCCAACGTGCAGGCGCCGTGGCTCGGCCTCGCCGGCTTCTTCTCCATCGCGTTCATGCTGTCGCTGCTCATCTTCGTCGGCGAGGCGGTGCGCGACGCCTTCGATCCACGAAAGACGTTCCGATGAGCGCGCGGGAAAAGCTTCTCGAGGTGCGCGAGCTTTCGGTCGCCTTCGGGCAAGGCGAGCGAGAAGTGCTGGCGGTCGACCGCGTCTCGTTCGATATCGGCAAGGGCGAGACGGTGGCGCTGGTCGGCGAGTCCGGCTCCGGCAAGTCGGTGACCGCGCTGTCGGTGCTGCGGCTCCTGCCATATCCGTCCGCGCATCATCCCTCCGGGCATATCCTGTTCAACGGCCGCGACCTGATGACGGCGCCGAAGCGCGAGCTCCGCAACGTGCGCGGCAACGACATCACCATCATCTTCCAGGAGCCGATGACGTCGCTCAATCCGCTCCACACCATCGAGAAGCAGCTCGCCGAAATTTTGATGCTGCACAAAGGCGTCACCGGCGCGCCGGCGCGCAAGCGCATCATCGAGCTCTTGACCGAAGTCGGCATTCCCGATCCGGCCAGCCGGCTCGGCGCTTATCCGCATCAGCTTTCCGGCGGGCAACGCCAGCGCGTCATGATCGCGATGGCGCTCGCCAACGAGCCGGACCTGCTGATCGCCGACGAGCCGACCACGGCGCTCGACGTCACCGTGCAGGCGCAGATCCTGAAGCTGCTGAAGGACACGCAGCAGCGGCTCGGCATGTCGATGCTGTTCATCACCCACGATCTCGGCATCGTGCGGAAGCTCGCCGACCGGGTCTGCGTCATGCAGGGCGGCAAGATCGTCGAGCAGGGCGACGGTCGAGCGCGTCTTCACCGCGCCGGAGCATCCCTATACGCGCGCGCTGCTCGCCGCCGAGCCGAAGCCCGATCCCGCGCCGCCGCGGCCCGACGCGCCGGTCGTGGTCGCGACCGACAATCTCAAGGTCTGGTATCCGATCAGGCGCGGCGTGCTGCGCAAGACGGTCGGCCATGTGAAGGCGCTGGACGGCGTGAGCGTCAGCGTGCGCCAGGGCGAAACTATTGGCATTGTTGGCGAATCTGGCTCGGGCAAGACCACGCTCGGCCTCGCCATCCTGCGGCTGATTTCCTCGGACGGGCCGATCGTCTTCATGGGCAAGCCGATCCAGGGCCTGAAGTTCAAGGAGATGCGGCCGGTCCGCTTCGACATGCAGATCGTGTTCCAGGACCCGTACGGCTCGCTGTCGCCGCGCATGTCGGTCGCCGACATCATCGACGAGGGGCTGGAGATCCATCAGCCGAATTTGTCGGACGCCGAGCGCGAGCAGCGCGTCATCCGCGCTCTGACCGAAGTCGGCCTCGATCCCGAGACGCGGCATCGCTATCCGCACGAATTCTCCGGCGGGCAGCGCCAGCGCATCGCGCTCGCGCGCGCGGTCGTGCTGGAGCCGAAATTCGTCGTGCTCGACGAGCCGACCTCGGCGCTCGACATGCTGATCCAGTCGCAGATGGTCGATCTGTTGCGCGACCTGCAGAAGCGCAAGGACCTCACCTACATGTTCATCTCGCACGATCTGCGCGTCGTCGCCGCGCTGGCGAGCCGCTTGCTGGTGCTGCAGGAACGGCAAGGTGGTGGAGGAGGGCGCCGCCGCGGATTTGTTCAAGGCGCCGAAGACCGACTACACCCGCGCGCTGTTCGCCGCCGCGTTCAATCTCGAAGCCGCGCCTGAAGGCGTGGTGTCGCAGTAGCCGCAGGCCGGTCCGATGGCGCTTGGTGTCGGCCTGATCGGGCTTGGGATGGCGACCAAGCCGCACCTCCTGTCGCTGCGCGAGCTTGAAGCCGCCGGCCGCGTGAAGATCGTCGGCGGCTTTTCGCCGTCGGCCGAGCGCCGCGCCGCCTTTGCCAAAGAATGGAACATGCCGGTGTTCGAGCAGCAGGACGCGCTGCTCGGTGCGCGCGGCCTCGATCTCGTGCTGGTGCTGACGCCGCCGGGCACGCACCTGCCGGTGGTGCAGGCGGTCGCCAAGGCCGGCAAGCACATCCTGGTCGAGAAGCCGGTCGAGTTCACGTTGGCGCGCGGCGAGCAACTTGCCGCCGCGGCCGAAGCGGCGAAAGTTCGTTGCGGCATCGTGGTGCAGCACCGCTTCCGGCCCGCCTCGCTGCGGCTCAAGGCCCTCCTCGACAAGGGCGAGCTTGGGTGACATTCTCTCAGCCAGCGCGGCAATCCGCTGGTGGCGCGACGACAATTACTTCAAGCAGCCGGGCCGCGGCATGAAGGCGCGCGACGGCGGCGGCGTGCTGCTCACGCAGGCGATCCACACGCTCGACCTGCTGCTGCATCTCGCCGGCCCGCACGACGAGGTCAAAGGCTTCGCCTTCACCTCGCCGCTGCGTTCGATCGACACCGAGGACGTTGCGGCAGCCGCGATCCGCTTCAAAAGCGGCGCCATCGGCGTGCTCGACGCGACCACGGTGGCGCGGCCGGGCTATCCGGAGCGCATCGACATCGCCGGCACCAAAGGCTCGGCCGTGCTGGAGGGCTTCCAGCTCACCATCAACCGCGCCGGCGCCGATACCGAAGTGGTCGGCGGCCTGCAGTCCGGCGGCGGCGGGGCCGACCCGATGGCGTTCGACCACGGCCCGCATAAGGCCATGATTACCGAGATGATCGACGCCATCGAGCAAGGCCGTGACCCGATGAACAATGTCCGCTCGGGGCTGCATGTGCAGCGGCTGATCGAGGATTGGCTGAGGGAATTTTCCCGATGAAGTGGCTCTTCGCCCTCGCTCTCGCGCTCGCCGCGACGACGGCCCAGGCCGCGCAATTCGGCCCGGCGCAATACAAGATCGTCTCCGATTACGGCGACGAGATCACCAATTACGACCTTCGTCCCGAGCTGGCGAAGCGGCTGAGCGCGCTCGCCGGCCAGGTCCCGGTCGGCAATGCGCAGGGCGATGTCACGCTCTACCAGCTCTACGACCTCAACTGCCCGTTCTGCCGCGAAGCGGCGGCGGATGTCGATGCGGTCGTGCGCGCCGACAACAAGCTCAAGCTGGTATTCGTGCCGTACGCCGTGCTGTCGATCCAGTCGGTGCAGGGCGCGCTGATCGAGATCGCGGTGGCGAAGATGCTCAGCGCCGACAAATTCCTCGACTTTCACCGCCGCATCTATGCGCAACGC
The DNA here is from genome assembly GCA_963788805.1 of uncultured Alphaproteobacteria bacterium. Classification (GTDB taxonomy): domain Bacteria; phylum Pseudomonadota; class Alphaproteobacteria; order Rhizobiales; family Xanthobacteraceae; genus Pseudolabrys. Next base: position 74,091 of record CAWBHU010000004.1, on the reverse strand, counting down.
GGCATGATCGACGGCGCGCGAGCGCTGGCGGCGGCGAAGGACCTTGGGCTCGATCCGCAAAAAGTCGCCGCCGAAGCAAACACCGAGGCGACGCTCAATGTTCTGCGCACCACCGCGACGTTCGGCACCGACGCCAATCTGGTGGCGACGCCGGCCTATGTGATCGGCAATGTGGTGATCCTCGGCCATCCCGGCCGCAAGGCTTTGCAGAAGACCATCGCGTCGATGCGCCAGTGCGGCAAAGTGGTCTGCTGATTACGGCCGCTTCACGCCGGTGACGGCGCTGCCGGCTTTCTTGATCCGCTCGATGGCGCCGCTGGCCGGCTCGATCGCCACCATCATGTGATGCGCATTGGCGTGGATGATGCTCTGCGCGTCGCGCGCGATGGCGACGTGGCCCTTCCAGAAAATCAGGTCGCCGCGCTTGAGGTCGGTGAGCGCAACGTCGTTCTTGAAATGCGCCTCCTGCATGTAGGTGTCGCGCGGGCAATCCATTCCCGCCGCCTGCAACGACACTTGCACCAGCCCCGAACAGTCGATGCCGAGCGAGGTCTTGCCGCCCCACAAATACGGCGTTCCGGCAAAGCGCTCGGCCACGGCCACGAAATCACGCTCCTTCGCGCCGACCGGCACCAGATGCGACGGCGGCAGATAGCGCCCCGCCATTGTCACGGCGAAGCCGCGCTCTTCTTTGGCAACCGGCACGCGCGCGCCGAACGGCAGCGCGACGAACGGCGGCAGCTTGATGTCGGGTCCGGGAAAAGCATGCGTGCGCAGCACGGCCACTTTGTGGGTCGGCTCCGGGCCCGCTTTCACCAGCGCCGCTGCGGGCAGGTAGCCGACGTAATTGTCGGTCGCGAGCTGGCCCCAGGCCCAGCCTTCATCGTCGATCTCGAAAACCTTCACGCGCTCGCCGAACAGAGCCTCGGTGTCGAGCGGCGCATCGTGCCGCGGCTCGCGGCGCAGCGGCGCCTGGCCGTGCACGACCTGATGCAGCACCGGCTCGACGAAATGCGCCGCTTCGACCTTGCCGCGCAGCTCGGCCGCAGCAAGGTCCGGCCGATAGGCATTCAGGCGCGGATCAAGTGCTGCCATCAGCGCCGTGCCGTAGCGCTTCTTGATCAGCGCATAGAGCGCGCGGGCGGTCTGGCACTCGCCGCCTTCCGGGCCGCGCCGGCCGCGCCGACGGCGTCCAGGCAAAGATATCGAAATGCACCCAGGTCTTGGCGCGGTCGACAAACTTGCGCAGGAACAGGGCGGCGGTGATCGCGCCGCCGAAGCCGCCGCTCGAGACGTTGTTGGTGTCGGCGACTTTCGAATCCAGCATCGCTTCGTAGGGCGACCACAGCGGCATGCGCCACACCGGATCGTTCTCGTCGGTGGCATGGCGCATCATCTCATTGGCGAAGCGATCGTCGTCCGTGAACATCGGCGGCAGATCGGGCCCGAGCGCCACGCGCGCCGCGCCGGTCAGCGTGGCGAAATCGATGATGAGCTCGGGCTCCTCCTCATCGGCCAGCGCCAGCGCGTCGGCCAGGATCAGGCGGCCTTCGGCGTCGGTATTGCCGATCTCGACGCTGATGCCCTTGCGCGAGCGATAAACGTCGCGCGGGCGAAAGCTGGTGCCCGAGATCGAATTCTCCACCGCCGGAATGATGACGCGAAGCCGGATCCTGGCGCCGGCCGACATCAGCATGTGGGCGAGCGCCAGCGCGGTCGCCGCGCCGCCCATGTCCTTCTTCATGTTGAGCATGCCGGCATCGTTCTTGATGTCGAGCCCGCCGGTATCGAAGCACACGCCCTTGCCGACCAGCGTGACCTTCGGATGCTTCGGACTGCCCCAGGAAAAATCGATCAGCCGCGGTGCGCGCGCCGAGCCGCCGCCGACCGCCTGCACCAGCGGAAATTCCTTGGCGAGCCTGGCGCCGGACGTCACCGCAAACTTTGGCGCGGTGCTGCTTCGCCAGCTTGCGCGCCGCCGCTTCAAGGTCGGCGGGCCCCATGTCGTTCGACGGCGTGTTGATGAGATCGCGCGCCAGCGCCACCGCTTCGACAATCGCCGACAGCTCCTCGCCGTCGATGCCGTCCGGCAGGACCAGTTTCGCCGCGCCGGCCTTGCCCTTGCGATAGCGGCCGAACTTGTAGGCGCCGAGCGCGAAGGCGAGCGCGGCAAGCCGCGGCTCTTCGCACATTGGCGAAGCGATAGGTGCCGCCGGCAGGAGGTCGGCCAGCCGTCCCGCCGCGAACTGGTCGGCCTGCGGCTCGCGCCGGCTGTCCTGGCCGAACAGGACGCCGCGTCAGGGCGCCGTTCTTGCCGGGCAGGGGCAGATACTCGCCCGGCCGGCCCTCAAAGCCTGCGGCCTTGGCGAAAGCACGGGCGCCGGCGTCGAGCTTGCCGAGGACGGCCGCGACGTCGCGCCGGCTGGCGAACCAGATCGGCACGGCATCGCGGGCGCTTTTCGCGAAGGCAGGGTGCATGGGCGCGATCTTATACACGGTCGGGGGAATCGCGCCTTAACGGACCGTTAGGGTTAACCAATTATTGCGGAGGGGCCGACCTGCCGGTGGAAAGCCCCAATGTTCCTAACATTGCGCCCGACATCCCGCGCTATTCCGTTGCTCCGCACCAGCGCGCTTGCGCTTGCGCTCCTCGCGCTGGCCGCTTGCAAGACCACCAATGACGACGTCACCGGCTCGATCGGAGGCCCGGCAGGCCCGCGGACCGAAACCGAATGGCGGCGCGCCGTTCGAACTCTACGGCACGCGCTATCAGGAGAACCGGAACGACCCCGAGACGGCGATCCGTTACGCCGAGGCGCTGCGGCAGACGACGCAGCGCGCCCAGGCCGTCGCCGTGCTCGAGCAGGCCTCCATCGCCAATCCGCATTACAAGGGGCTGCTCGGCGCCTATGGCCGCGCGCTCGCCGAGGTCGGCCGTTACGACCAGGCGCTCGAAGTGCTGAGCCGCGCTCACACGCCCGACCAGCCCGATTGGCGCATCCTCAATGTGCAGGGCGCGGTGTTCGACCAGATGGGCCGCCACGAGGAGGCGCGCCGCCATTATGCGAGCGCGCTCAAGATCAAGCCGGACGAGTCCTCGATCCTGTCCAATCTCGGCCTGTCCTATGCGCTGGTGAACGACCTCAAGCGCGCCGAAGACTATTTGCGGCAGGCGGCACGGCAACCCGACGCGCGCCCCAAGGCGCGTCAGAACCTCGCGCTTGTGATCGGTTTGCAGGGCCGTCTCGCCGAGGCGGAAACGATCGTGCGCGCCGACCTGCCGCCGGCCGAAGCCGAAGCCAATGTCGGTTACCTGCGCGACATGCTGGCGCAGCACAACGAGCTGAAGCCCGATCGCACGCCGGCACCGAAAGCAAAGAAGCCGAAGGCACGCGCGGCGACGCCACCGACCGGCGCCGGCACCTGACGGCTAGTTGAGGCCCATCACCTTGATGACGGCCGGGCCGAGAATGACGACAAACAGCACCGGCAGGAAGAACAGGATCATCGGCACGGTGAGCTTGGGCGGCAGTCCGGCCGCCTTCTTCTCGGCTTCGGTCATGCGCATGTCGCGGTTCTCTTGCGCCAGGACGCGCAGCGTATTGGCGAGCGGCGTGCCGTAACGCTCGGCTTGCTGGAGCGCCATGCAGACCGATTTGACGCCCTCGAGATCCGTGCGCTTGCCGAGGTTGTCGTAGGCCTGCCGGCGATCCGGCAGATAAGACAGCTCGGCGGTGGTGAGCGTCAGCTCTTCGGCGAGCGGGATGGATTGTGTGCCGATCTCGTCGGCGACCTTCCGGAACGCCAGCCTCGATCGACATGCCGGACTCGACGCAGATCAGCAGCAGATCGAGCGTGTCGGGAAAGGCGCGTTTGATCGATAGCTGCCGCCGCGCAATCCGGTTCTTCAGGATCACCAGCGGCAAATGCATGCCGAGATAGGTGCCGGCGATGCACATGCCGGCCTTTACAGCGAACGGCTGGTCGAGCTCCAGAATGGCGAACACGTACACCGACGTGGCGATCAGCATCGCAATCGGCGCGACAAGCCGGAAGAACAGGTACGTCACGTATGGCGCCTGGCCGCGATAGCCGGCCTGAATCAGCTTCAGGCGGGCCTCTTCCTGGCCGACCCATTTGCTCAAGTTGAACTGGTCGACCACCGTCTGCATGTATTGCTTGGCGGTCGGCCGCAGATTGACCTTGTCGCCGCGCGCCATGCGCTCGCGCTCGCGCTGGCGCATCTTCTCGCGCTCGAGCGCCACGGCCCTCATGCGCTTGTCGAGCGTGTCGCCGGCGACGAGCGGCATTGCCAATGTCAGCACCGTGGCGCCGGCCGCTATCGCAGCCAGCACCATCGTGAGCGTTTTCACATTGATCGCTTCAACCAGCAGTTCGAGCATCGCACGCCATTAAAAATCGAAGTTGATCATCTTCTTCATCACCATCGTGCCCATGAACATCCAGATCGCCGATGCAGCGAGCATCAGGCGGCCCAGCGGCTCTGTCCAAAGCAGCGAGATGTATTGCGGGCTGGTGATCCAAACGAGCATCATCACGGCGATCGGCAGCGCGCCGATAATGCCGGCGGAGGCCTTGGCCTCCATCGACATCGCCTGGATCTTGGCTTTCATCTTCTTGCGGTCGCGCAGCACCTTCGACAGGTTGCCGAGCGCTTCCGACAGGTTGCCACCGGCTCTTTGCTGGATGGAAATCACGATGCCGAAGAAGTTTGCTTCCGGCAGCGGCATGCTGTCGTAGAGCTTGCCGCAGGCTTCACCGAGCGGCATGCCGATGGCTTGCGTTTCGACGATGGCGCGAAATTCGGAGCGGACCGGCTCGGGAGAGTCCGAGGTGATGACCTTGATGCTGTCGAGCAGCGGCAGGCCGGCCTTGATGCCGCGCACGATCACGTCGACGGCGTCAGGAAAAGCATTGAGAAACTTGGTTTCACGCCGCTTTTTCAAATAGGAGAGCAGCCAGCGCGGCAACCCGAATGCGCCGGCAAAGCCCAAGCCGATGGCCGGGATAAGACCCGTTCCGGCTGAACAGCACGGCAACGAACAGCACGGCGCCGATGACGCCGGAGATGATGTAGAACTGCCGCTTCGACCACGACAGTCCGGCCTGCTGGATCCGCACATTCAGCGGCAGTTTTCTTCTGCTTTTTGTGCCGCTCTTCGATGTCTTTCAGCGTGCTTTCGACCGTATCGCGGCGCGACTTCTGCGTGGTGCGAGCGGTTCGCATCGCGACCGGTTCGGTCCGCGCGACGCTCGCCATGCGTTTCTCGGTTTTCCGCTCGCCCGACAGGATTGGATAGACAAACACCCAAAGCAGGCCGCCCACCGCAAAGGCGGCGAGGCCGAACACCGAGAGTGTTTGGACGTCCACGGCCTATTTCCCGAGTTCGCTCGCCGCCTCGGCGGCGTCGAGCGCTGCGGCAAGCCGCTTTTCCTCGCCGTAGTAACGGGCGCGATCCCAGAAGCGCGGCCGGCCGATGCCGGTCGAGCGATGGCGGCCGACCAGGTTGCCGCGCTCGTCTTCGCCGACGATGTCGTAGACGAACAGGTCCTGGGTGATGATGACGTCGCCTTCCATCCCCATCACCTCGGTGATGTGGGTGATGCGGCGCGAGCCGTCGCGCAGGCGCGCCGCCTGGATGACCACGTCGACCGACGACGCAGATCATCTCGCGGATGGTGCGCGAGGGCAGCGAGAAGCCGCCCATGGTGATCATCGATTCACAGCGCGACAGCGCTTCGCGCGGCGAGTTGGCGTGCAGCGTGCCCATCGAGCCGTCGTGGCCGGTGTTCATCGCCTGCAGCAGGTCGAAGGCTTCGGGTCCGCGGACTTCGCCGACGATGATGCGTTCCGGCCGCATACGCAGGCAGTTCCTGACCAGGTCGCGCATGGTGATCTGGCCTTCGCCCTCGAGGTTGGGCGGCCGGGTTTCCAGGCGAACCACGTGCGGCTGCTGGAGCTGCAATTCGGCGGCGTCTTCGCAGGTGATGATGCGCTCGTCGGCGTCGATGAACTGCGTCAAGCAGTTGAGCAGCGTGGTCTTGCCGGAACCGGTGCCGCCCGACACCATCGTGTTGACGCGGCAGCGGCCGATGATGCGAAGGATCTCGGCGCCTTGCTGCGTGATGGTGCCGAATTTGACCAGCTGGTCGAGCGTCAGCTTGTCTTTCTTGAACTTGCGGATGGTGAGCGCAGGCCCGTCGATCGCGAGCGGCGGCACGATCGCGTTGACGCGCGAGCCGTCCGGCAAGCGCGCGTCGCAGATCGGCGAGGATTCGTCGACGCGGCGGCCGATCTGGCTGACGATGCGCTGGCAGATATTGAGGAGCTGCTGGTTGTCGCGGAAGCGGATGCCGGTCTTCTGAATCTTGCCCGCGACTTCGATGTAAACCGTGCCGGAGCCGTTCACCATGATGTCGGCGATGTCGTCGCGCGCCAGCAACGGCTCGAGCGGGCCGAAGCCGAGCACGTCGTTGCAGATGTCGTCGAGCAGCTCTTCCTGCTCGGCGATCGACATCACGATGTTCTTGATCGCGATGATCTCGTTGACGATGTCGCGGATTTCCTCGCGCGCGCTGTCGGTGTCGAGCCGCGCGAGCTGGGCAAGATCGATCGCCTCGATCAGCGCGCCGAAGATCGTGCCCTTGGTCTCGTAATAAGCGTCGGACCGGCGGCTATCGACCATCGGCATCGCCACTTGGGCCGGCTGTTTGGTCTGCGTCAGCGGGCGCTGAAACGAGCGGCGCGGCGAGCCCGTCGGACGGAAACGGCGTCAGCGGCCCGGAAGGGGCTGGATCGAGGGCGCATTGGGAATCGTCGGCGTCGGCTGCGCCGCCGCTTCCGGGGGCGGCGCCGTTTTCAGGTCGCCGCCAGAACTACCACTACGCCTACCAAACACGACTTACCCCGGTCAGCTTTTCCGTTTCATCAGCTTGCCCAGCATGCCGAGCGAGAGCAGGCCGCCGCGCGAGCGCTTCACTTCTGCGCGGCCGGTCATGACCTGCGCGAGCAGCCGGAACATTTCCGCGGTTTTGTGGCTCGCGGACACTTCGGCGATCATCTGGCCGTTATTGGCGGCGGTGCCGAACAATTGCGGCTCGAACGGAATGATGACGACCGGATCCTCTTCCAGCGCCTTGGCGAAATCGCCGACCGAAATTTCCGGCTTTTTCGGAATGCCGACCTGGTTGAGGCAATAGAACGGCCGGCGGTCGTTCGGCCGCGATGCCTTGAGCATATCGGCGATGTTCTTGGCGTTGCGCAGATTGGCGAGGTCGGGAGCCGCAACGATCAGGATCTCGTCGGCGCTGACCAGGACGCGCTTGGTCCAGGCCGACCATTGGTGCGGCACGTCGAGCACGACGCACGGGATATTGGCGCGCAGCGCGTCGAGCACGCCGTCGAACGCTTCGGCACCGAAGTCATAGACGCGGTCGAGCGTCGCCGGCGCCGCCAGCAGGCTCAGGTGATCGGTGCATTTCGACATCAGCCGGTCGACGAAGTTGATATCGACGCGATCCGGTGAAAACACGGCGTCCGCGATGCCTTGCGGCGGGTCCTGGTTGAAGTCGAGGCCGGCGGTGCCGAACGGCAGGTCGAGGTCGGTGACGACCGAATCCAGCGCGAGGTCGCCCGCAATGGCAAAGCCGATATTGTGGGCGACGGTGGAAGCGCCGACGCCGCCTTTGGCGCCGACTACGGCGATGACGCGTCCAACCGGCTTGGTGTCGGGTTGCGAAAACAGGCCGCAAACACCGCGTACGACATCAAGCGGCTGAATGGGCGCAATGAGGTAATCGCTGATCCCGCGCTTGGTCAGTTCGCGATAGAAGCCGACATCATTGATCCGGCCAATCATGATGACGCGGGTGCCGGGGTCGCACACCTCGGCGAGCCGATCGAGATTCATCAGGATGTCGTCGGCCGCGGCTTTCCGACTCCATCAGGATCACATTCGGTGTCGGCGAATTCCGATAGGCTTCGGCGGCGGCGGTTGCGCCGCCCATCTGGATCTTGACGTGCGCCTTGACCATCCGCCGGTCTTCCGAAGCGGCCTGCACGGCGGCGGCGGTCTCGACCGACTCGCAGAATGCCTGCATCGAGACGCGCGGAGCCGGCGCGATGTGCTCGTCCGGACGCGGGCTCGGCGCCAGCGGCCGGGGCAGGCTCGCCGTGTTCAACCGTTGCGACTTGTTGTGCGTGCCTTATCATTTTCCGAGATCACTGAGCTTCGAGCTGTCGTAGGAGTTGGTGCCGTCAGCGGGATAACTCCCGCTCGGATTTTCGCCTTTGCGGTATTTGTCGATCGCGACGGTGCGGCGCGCGGTGTAAGCGGGCGTTTCGCCGCGCGGCTGCACGAGGTCGGCCGGATTGTCGATCATCGCGGCGAGGTTGCGCTGATGGGCGCAGCCCAAATTCCAGTAAGCGCGGTTTTGCTGATAGATCCTCAGGTCGGCCGGGCCCAGATCATTGGGCCACAGACCGCACGGTCCGGCATTGGCCGTGAGCTCGCCGTAGCTCAGCTTGATGCTCGGCAGCCCGAGGTCGGCCGGCCATATAGCTGCGCATCGCGCACCGCGCGGGATGGCACGCCGCTGGCATTGAAGATCGAATGAATCTCGCGCAACGAGTCGGCGGCGGCCTGCTTGGTGGCGCTGCCGCGCGGCACATCGATAAGGATGCCGCTCGTCGCATTGTGCTTCCAGTTCGCAGCGAAGGCCGCCACGTCGGCGCGCTGCGCCGGGCTCAAGCCGCCGCGGTTGCGGCCAACGAACACTTCGACAGTACGCGCGCCTTCGCGCAGCGCGATCGGATGCCGCTCACGATAATCCGTCCGGATAAAGCACGAGCGGCTTCGGCGGACCGTAGCAGCCGGCCAGGGTCAACACCGCGCTGCCCAGCAAGCACGCGCGCAGAAGAGCGGCGGAGCGCCTTGCGGCCGGCGAAGTTCGGAAGTGAGCCATCATGCCTCCTGCGGCGGTCAGTCGAGAATGAATCCGTAATTGCCGGAGTACGTTTTGCGCACGACCGGCTGCACTGCTTCGCTGCCGCCATAGATCCGGTTGAGCTTGCCGAGGAACACCGTGCTCGGGTCGCTCGGATCAGAGAAACCGTCATCCGGCCGCGACAAGTTCTTCTCCGCCACGGCGCGCACAAGATAGGGCGTCACGATCACGACCAGCTCGGTCTGATTGTTGATGTAATCGCGGCTGCGGAACAGCGCGCCGATGATCGGCAATTGCATCAGTCCAGGCAGGCCGTTGATCTGCTGCTTGGTGCGCTGCTGGATCATGCCGGCGAGCGCAAGCGATCCGCCGGACGGGATTTCAACCGTCGTTTCGGTGCGCCGGGTGCGGATCGAAGGCACCGTCAGCGACTGCTCGGAGTTCGGCACCTGCAGCGTGATCGAGTTCTCGGTCGAGAGATCCGAGACTTCGGTCATCACTTTGAGGCTGATGCGGCCCTCCGCCATCACGATCGGAGTGAAGGCCAGGCTCACGCCGAACTTCTTGAAGTCGATCTGCTGTTGGCAGATCGGCGGCGACCGGGTCGTGTCGCACGACAGGCCGTTTGGAATGGGGAATTCGCCGCCGGCAACGAACGTGGCTGTTTCGCCGGAAATTGCGGTCAGGTTGGGCTCGGCCAGGCTGCGGACCACGCCGGCGCGCTCCATCGCCCGCAACGTCGCGGTGATGCCGCTGAGCGAGGCTTGCAATGTGCGCGCGGTCGAAAGCGGCGCTCCGATTGCGGAGAACGCGTTGCTGGTCGCGCCCGATATGACCGCCGAGCCGTAGTTGCCCATGCCCGACAGATCGACGCCGAGCTGCTTGATGACGTCGCGAGAAATTTCGGAGACGCTGACCTTGAGCATCACCTGATCGCGGCCGCGCACCGTGATGCCGTTGACGACCTTGGCGCCGTCATTGGTGAGACGGGTTGCCAGATCGTAAGCCTGCTGTGCGTCGCCCGGGCTCGACACCGAGCCGGACAGCATCACGCCGTCGCCGATGCCTTCGACGCGGATGTCCGCGTTCGGAAAGCCCTGTCGCAGCGCGCCGCGCAGACCGTTGAGATCGCGCGTGACCGCAATGTCGAAGCCGGCGATCTGCCGGCCCTCGCCATCGAAGAAGAAGATGTTGGTCTGGCCGACCGTGACGCCGATGATGTAGACGCGGCGCGAGGTGCGGATCACTGCGTTGGCGATTTTCGGATCGGCGACCAGCACGTCCTTGATGTCGGCCGGCAGGTCGATCGCGATTGATTTGCCGATCCCAAGCGGCACGAAGCGCGATGTGCCCTCGCTCGCCGCGACCTGAACAACCGACACGCGTGAATCGGCCGGCACCGCCGGCGTCATCGGCATCAATACCGACGCAGCGAGTAGCGCCGTCAGGAAGGCTGTGCGTGTCCAGCTCGGCATGTCGCGGTGTCCCCAGAGTCTCTATTTCGGTGTAACGGTCGTCCCCACTCCAAAGCGCACGATGTTCACGCCGGAGCCTGATCCTCTTGATTTGTCGTCGTCGTCTTTCGCATTCGCGTCGGTGATGCTGCGCAGCGCGAGCGAGATGGAGCCGAGCTTCTGCGCGAGCGTGAGCGACTCGGCCTGGCCGGGCGAGAGCTCGAGCGTCGCGGTCTTGCCGATCACCACGCGCTGTCCGTTCTTCTCTTCGACGTTCTGGTCGATGGCGAGGACGCGGATGTTCTTCAAAATTGTCTCGCTGACCTGCACTTCCGAGCCGGTCACCTTCTCGGCCGCGCGGTCGCGTTGCGTGAGAAGGACGTCGACGCGGTCGTTCGGCAGGATGAAGCCGCCGGCGCCGGTTTCCGGCGCGATGCCGACCGACATCGCGCGCATGCCCGGCGGCAGGATCGCCGCCATGAAGCCCGAGCCTTTGGCTTGAACGAGCTTGGCGTCGCGAATGGGTTCACCGGCGACGAATGGCGCGCGTGCGATCGCGCCGGCGAGCGACTCCAGCGCGTCAGGCCGGTTGGTCTTGGTGATGAAATTGCCGCTGGCGGCGTTCGCGGGCCAGGAGACCCACGCCATGTCGCCGCCGCTGACAGTATGGCCAAGGCCGATATCGCCTTTGGCGACCAGCACTTCGACGGAGGGGATTTGGGCTTGCTGCGGAGCGGGTGTTTCGGGGGGCTTCTCGGAGCGTCCAGCCAACAGCGCGGCAACGCCGCCGGCGACGACAGCAACCCCCAACACAACAAGACGCGCGGCTTTCATACGCTCGAACTCTCACCAACACGCCGCGACATCGCGGCTGCAATCACACGAATCCACATGGCGGCGCAGGCCGCTTCGTGCCCGGATTTGAACAGGTAATGGTCAAGGTATGGTTAAGCGTCGGTATCTAAATCGAGTTAATGAAGCGTTGCGCGTGCGCGCGCAGCGCGATCATGCACCGATCGAACTCATCCAGCCGGTTTGCGGATAGACAAACAGCGCGGCGGCCGCCAACGCGATGCCATACGGCACGCCGGCGCCTTTTTCATGGAGACGCGCGATCCACTCCTGGCGCGCCATGAACATGGGCAGAGGCAGCGTACGAAACTGGATGAGCAGGATCGTCAGCACGCCGCCGAACAGCGACGCCCAGACCAGAAATTCCAGCAGGTAATCGAAGCCGAACCACAGCGCGATAGCGGCAGCCAGTTTCGCATCGCCTCCGCCGATCCAGCCCATCGCAAAGCAGCCGAAGCCGATCGCCAGCACGATGAAGGCCGCCACGAAGTGAAGCCCGATGACCGAAAACGGCGTGCCGGCAAACAGCGCCAGCGCCACAAAGCCACCCGCCAGGGCGAGCGAGATCCGGTTCGAGATCGTCATCGTCAGGAGGTCGCTCGATGCCGCAAAGGCGATCAATGCCGGAAACAGCAGCAGGCGGATGGCATCGAGGATCATGCTGCGCACGCTAAGTGGTGCCGGCTTTCAGATCGGTGAACGGAAAAGCAAAAAGGCTCCGGCACTTGGCCGGAGCCTTTTAAACTCACGCCGCAGCGCTTAGCGCAGCTGGGTGGAGATGCTCGAGAACGTGGTGTTCAGTCGGTGCCGAGGCCGTTCACGACCGCGATGATCGCGACCGAAATGCCCGCGGCGATCAGGCCGTACTCGATCGCAGTGGCGCCCGAGACGTCCTTCGCAAAACGCAGAACGAGGTTCTTCATCAATAGCTCCTTGTGTCCACACTGAGCAGGTCGTTCGCCGAATTACGCTTCGGATAGCCAGCCCATTGCCGCGCAAACTAGCGGGGAGGTCTTGCCCCACCGTTAACCCGATTGCAGAAAAATGAGTAGGTTCTAAGTGTTAGCAATGTAGTTAACAAATCGTTCGTAAACGGACGTCAACGTTAAGGACTTCTTAACGTCGTCTTCGCGCACTGCGTCTCGGCGCGGCGACCTGTGCGATTTTCGCACACACCTCAACGCGATCTTAACGGCGGGCTCTGCATATCAGGCCGTAGTCAGCGTTGAAGGTTGGAAGCATGCTCGCCGAGTTCTTGTCCGTTATTCACGTCGCCGGCGAGACCATGCTCAAGATCGTTCCGATCTCGATCGCGTCTGGCGCTGGCGTTCACCCTTTTGAGCCGCTGGTCGGCGTGCAATCCAGGCCAGTCGTGGTGGCGCAAGCGCGAGCTGGCGACCGACCTGCTGTACTGGTTCCTCATCCCGCTGCTGGCGCGGTTCGTGCGCATCGGCCTTCTGGTGCTCGGCGCCTCGCTGATTTTCAATATTCACGGCGAAGACGAGCTCATCAAGTTTTACGAGAACGGCCACGGCCCGCTGGCAACGCTGCCGCTGTGGGCGCAGGTCATCGTCTTCCTGATTGCGTCCGACTTCCTGCTGTACTGGATCCATCGCGCCTTCCATGGCCAGCACATGTGGAAGTATCACGCGGTGCATCATTCATCCGAAGATCTCGAATGGATTTCGGCGGCGAGATTCCACCCGGTCAACATCTTCCTCGGCACGGTGGCAGTCGATGTCGCGCTGCTGCTCGCCGGCATCTCACCTGAGGTGATGGTGGTGGTCGGGCCCTTCACGATCGCCTATTCGGCCTTCGTGCATGCCAACCTCGATTGGACGCTGGGGCCGTTCAAATACGTTCTGGCCAGTCCGGTCTTTCACCGCTGGCATCACACCGCGGCCGACCAGGGCGGCAACAAGAATTTCGCCTCGACCTTTCCCGTGCTCGATCTGATGTTCGGCACCTATTACATGCCGGAGGGCAAGCTTCCGGAGGCGTACGGCGTCGACGACAAGGACGAGTTTCCGCAAGGCTTCGGCGCGCAGTTGCTCTATCCGTTCCGCCGCTGAGCGCGCGGCCTTTACGCGCCGTTCACCACGTCTTTTCCGCCTTAATTCACCATTTGCGGCCAATCTGAATCCGCTGTCGCGTGCGGTTTTAGCGGCGTGGCCAGATTATGTATCGCGTACTGGAGACTCCGATGTCGATTTGGCGCCGCCTGCCGCGCCCGTTTCGTTATCTCGGCTATGCGGTGACGATTGTCTGCATGCTGGGCTTCGCGCTCGCGAATGTCGCGCGCGCGGACAACATGACCGTTCCGCTCGATCAGGCGCAGCTGCTGCGGCTGCCGAACGGCGTTTCGACCATCGTCATCGGCAATCCACTGATCGCCGATGCCAGCCTGCAGCCGGGCGGGCTTCTGGTCATCACCGGCAAGGGCTACGGCTCGACCAATCTGCTGGCGCTCGACCGCTCCGGGCGGGTCGTTCTCGACAAGCAACTGGTGGTCGGCAAGCCACGCACCAGCGACGTGGTGATCGTGCAAAAGGGCATCGATACCGAGACCTATAGCTGCAACCCGGATTGCGCGCCGCGCGCGACCCTTGGCGACACGCCGAACTTCTTCAATGCCGTCACCGGGCAAGGCGCCGCCCGGGCAGGGCAGGCCGGGGGCTCACCCGGCGGCGGCGGGCCGCGCTAGCCCAGGCATGGTTAGCAAAGACTTAGCGTGACGCCGCTTACGTTCGGGGTCCGCGCAATAATTCCAAAACGGCAGTTTGCTAGGTTTGCCTAGTAAAACAGCGATTAGTCGCGTGATGAGCGTCGCAACCAAAACTTAGGAACTTGGCTGTTCGAACGGGTTCCCGCCTGGGACTTCGCGGCTTTGCGCGTGCGCGCGAAGGCTCTGCCGCGATCGAGTTCGGCCTGGTGGCCGCGCCGTTCCTTGGTTTGCTGTTCGCGATCATGGAGACCGCGTTCGTTTTCTTCGCCGGCCAGTCGCTCGAATATGCCGCCTCGCAGGCCGGCCGCCTGATCATGACCGGGCAGCAGGATGCCGCCAAATGGGACCAGGCCGCGTTCAAAAATCAGGTCTGCACCAAAATCATCGCGCTGTTTGATTGTCACGAGCAAATTGTACGTCAACGTGCAGAAGTACTCGACCTTCACCGGGGCGGGCACGACTCCGCCCTACACCAACGGCCAGCTCGATCCCTCCAAGGTGAAGTATGAGCCTGGCGTGCCCGGCGACGTCATCGTGGTCCAGCTCTATTACCAGTGGCCGATCTACGTCTCGCTTCTCAACAGCAAGCTGTCGAACCAGAACGGCAGCCATCGCCTTCTGGTCGCGACCAACGCGTTCCGCAACGAGCCTTACAAATGAGCGTTTTCAACCGCTTCAGGATCAGGTCGTTCAAGCGCGACGAGCGCGCCGTATCCGCCGTCGAGTTCGCTCTGCTCGCGCCGATGATGATCGGGCTTTATCTCGGCGGCGTGGAGGTCTCCGAGGGCATCAGCGTCGACCGCAAGGTGACGCTCGCGGCCGGCGCGGTCGCCAACCTTGCCGCTCAGACCGCGATGCTGTCGACGGCAGACATGACCAACGTGCTCGATGCCACCACGACGATCATGGCGCCATATTCGGCCACCCCGCTGAAGATCACCGTGAGCTGCATCAGCATCGACGCCAACAAGGTCGCGACCGTGAAGTGGAGCGTCACTCGCAACGGCACCATCAAGTCCGGAAGCGTCACGCTGCCGACCGCGCTTCAGGTCGCAAACACGCAGCTGCTGTTCGGTGAAGTATCCTACGCCTACACGCCGACAGTCGGGCATGTGATCAAGAGCGCGATCAACCTGTCGGATACGATGTACATGGCGCCGCGCATCAGCGCGCCGAAGTACAACGGCACCGCCTGCACCTGATCATTTCTTGTCGGGCGCTTTCGCCTCGCTGATCGGCAGCGCCGTCGTCGACTTGATCCGTTCCATCGCAAAACGCGACGTGACGTTCTTCAGTGGCACGGTCGCGATCAGTTTCTTGTAAAAGGCGTCATAGCCCGCAATGTCGGTGACGACGACGCGCAGCATGTAATCGACGTCGCCCGCCATCCGGTAGAACTCCATCACCTCCGGCATCGCGCTCACCACGTCGGCGAACTTCTTGAGCCATTCGTTGGAATGATCGCCGGTCTCGATCGAGACGAACACGGTGATGCCGAGCCCGACCTTCTCGGGCGCGATCAGCGCCACGCGCTTGGTGATGACGCCGTCGGCCTCGAGCCGCTGCAGCCGCTTCCAGCACGGCGTCGACGACAGCCCGACGCGCTGGCCGATCTCCGCGACGGAGAGCGAGGCGTCCTGCTGGACGACGGCGAGGATCTTGCGGTCTATGGCATCCATTCTGTGGCTTCTCGTTAGACAGTATCGTCTATTCTTCAAACTAGCAATTTCTTGGAACATAATTGCTTTTAGACGCCGTCACCCCTGTGTGTAGCGAGAAAAAAATTCTATATCAAGCCCAATCGAAATTCACAGGTACCGCCATGTCTCTCACATTCGTTCGCCGTCTCGCCGCCACCGCCGCGCTCGTTGTTGCGCTGGCCGGCTCCGCCTTCGCCGCCGATCCGCTGGTCTCGCCGCAATGGCTCGCCGCCAACAAAGGCAACGGCAAGGTTGTCGTGCTCGACATCCGCTCGAAGATCGACGGCAGCAAGCCGGAGAGCTTCGCGGAAGGCCACATTCCCGGCGCGGTGCACAGCGATTACGACAAGGGTGGCTGGCGCGTTGAGCGCGGCGGCGTGCCCTTCATGGTGCCGACCACGGCCGAGCTCGAGAAGCTGATCGGCGAGCTTGGCATCGACGAGGACAGCCACGTCGTCGTCGTGCCGGCCGGCGTCAATGTGCTCGATTTCGGCGCCGCGGCGCGCACCTACTGGACGCTCAAATATGCCGGCGTGAAGGAGCTTTCGATTCTCGATGGCGGCCTCGCCGCCTGGAAGGCCGCGGGCCTGCCGGTCGAGACCGGCGTGCGCAAGCCGTCGCCTGCGATCTTCACCGCCAAGCTCGACAACAACATCCTGATCGAAGCGCCGCAGGTCGAAGCCGCGATCCAGAACCACGGCGCGACATTGGTCGATGCCCGGCCCGCCACGTTCTTCCAGGGCAAGGAGAAGGCGCCGGCCTCGAAGGCTTATGGCCGTCTGCCCGGCGCGCTCAATGTCGACAGCGCGAAATTTTACGATACGGCTGCCAATCGCCTGAAGCCGAAGGCGGAGCTTGCAGCCGCCGCGCAGGAAGTCCCGGCCACCGGCAGCACCATCGCCTACTGCAACACCGGCCACTGGGCGGCGACCGACTGGTTCGTGCTGAGCGAACTGCTCGGCCGCGATGCCAAGCTCTACGCCGGCTCGATGGTGGAGTGGACCGCCAATGGCAGCCGTCCGATCGATTCCGACCGCACCAAGCTGGATGACCTGAAGAAGGCGCTCGGCCTCGGCTCGTAGCCAACTTACCGTCCCCGCTCGGGTCCGGCTTCGCCGGCCCGAGCACGGCTCCAGCGGGGACCCGAGGGCGTCATGACGCGCTGACGTCGTTGCGCTAGAAGAACTCCATGACCACCGCCACACTCACGACGCCTGAAATCCGTCCGGTTTCCCGCGACGCGCTGTTCCTCGCTGCCTCGATCGGCATCACGGCCATCCTCGTCGCGCTGGTTCTGCTCGACGGCCAGCCGGCCTCCGCCGCACTGATCGTCGGCGGCTTTGCGCTTGGCGCGGCGTTCCTGAAATTCGAGTTCAGCTACACCGCCTCATGGCGGCGCTTCTTGTCGAAAGGCGAGGCGGGCGGCCTGATCGGCGGCCTCATCGTCATCGCGGTGACCGCGCTCGCCGTGGTTCCGCTCGCGGCGCTCAGCCCGGGCTATGGCGGCGCCATCGCGCCGATCGGCCCGTCGCTCTTGATCGGCTCATTTGCGTTCGGCGTCGGCATGCAGCTCGCCAATGCCTGCGGCTCCGGCACGCTCTACACCGCGGGCGGCGGCTCCGGCCGCATGCTGATTGCGCTGGCGATGTTCATCGTCGGCAGCGTGCTCGGCAGCCTGTCGCTGCCGCCGGCGCTGCGGCTCGGCGGCATCGATCCGGTGCTGGCGAAGGATTACTTCGGCGCCTGGGGCGGACTGTTCGTCACGCTGGCGAGCATCGCTCTGGTCGCCGCGATCATTGCCTTCATCGCCAAGCGCCGCGGCGCCAACTGGGTGCCGCCGCGCAGCTACATTATCGGCGGCCTCATCATCGGCGTGCTGTGCGTCGCCGTGTTCCTCGCCGGCCGCCATCCCTGGAGCGTGACCTTCGGCTACACGGTGTGGGGCGGGAAGATCGCCTCGGCGCTCGGCATCGACCTGTCGCAGTTCGAGTTCTGGCAGTGGGAAGGGCCCAAGAAGGCGCTGCGTGACTCGGTGCTGTCCGACACGTCGAGCCTGACCGACTTCGGCATGATCCTCGGCGCGATGGCCGCGGCCGCGGCATCGAAGCCGTTCGCCCGCACGGCCTGGCCGCCGGCGAAGTCGCTCATTGCCGCGGCGCTCGGCGGTTTGATCTGCGGCTGGGGCGCGCGGCTCGGCTTCGGCTGCAACATCGGCGCCTTTATCGGCGGCGTCGGCTCCGGCTCGCTGCACGGCTGGATCTGGTTCGTGATGGCGCTGGCGGGATGCTGGGTCGGCATCCGGCTTCGTCCGCTGTTCGGTCTGTCGCGGGACTAGCCATGGCGCACGACGGGAACCTGGAACGGACCGCGCCATGACGATGCGCAGCATCTATGTCGTCGTTGTTTTGGCCGCGTTTTCAGGGGTTATAGTTAACCACCTGTTGAGCCCGTCGAGCGGACGTGCCGTTTCTCCTGAAGATTTTGCGGGTGCTTGCGCGCCGTGCGGCGCGCCCTGTCCGTCGGTGGCGAAGAAGTAGAACTCCCGCGCAACCCAAAATTGAGTTAACCTCTCCTTAACCAGTATGGGAGGGGGCGTATCATGCTGACGAGACGACAACTCGTTTATTTGGGCTATGCCGGTATTGGCGCCGTTGCACTTCGTTCGGTGCTCGCGCGCGCGCAGATGCCGACGCAGCGCACGGCGGTTGATTTCGACGTACCGCCAAACTCGTGCGACTGCCACGTGCACGTATTCGATCCGGCGATCCAGCCTTATGCGGAACGGCGCATCTACACGCCGCCGACCGCCACCACCGAAGAGCTGCTCGACCTTCAGAAGGCGCTGCGTCTCGATCGCGTCGTGATCGTGCAGCCGAGCATCTATCGCGACGACAACAAGCTCACGATCGAAGCGACCAAGCGTCTCGGTAATCGTGCGCGTGCCGTGGCCGTGATCGGCCCCAACACAACGCGCACCGAGATCGACGAGATGCATGCGGCGGGCGTTCGCGGCGTGCGGCTCAATCTCGAGACCAACGTCGCCGGCAAGTTCGACGCCGATGGCGCCAAGGCGCTGCTCGACAAGACCGCGAAGCAACTCGATGGCCGCGGCTGGCACGTGCAGTTCTATACGCGCCTCGACACGATCGCCGCGCTCAAGGACACGTTCTCGCAGCAGCCGTTCCCGATTGTGTTCGACCACTTCGGCCGCGCCGTCGCAACGGGCGGAGTCGAGCAGCCGCACTTCGATGTACTGCTCGATCTGGTGAAGAACGGCCACGCCTATGTGAAGATCTCCGGCGCTTATCGGGTTTCGACCAAGGGCCCGGACTTCCTGGATGTGACGCCGCTGGCGGAAGCGCTGGTGAAGGCCAACCCGGATCGCCTGGTGTGGGGCAGCGACTGGCCGCATCCGAATTCGGACGCCGGCCGCCACAAGCCGCTCACTGAAATCGCGGAGCCGTTCCCGATCGACGACGGCCTGGTGTTCAATCAGGTCGCGCGCTGGATCCCGGACGCGGCGACGCGCAAGAAGATCCTGGTCGACAACGCGGCCAAGCTCTACGACTTCCCCTCGCCGGGGAGCTAATGGCTCGCTAGGAATGCCTCGACTTCGGCGAGGCTGGCCGCACCGGTCAGCCCGCCGAAGCGGGTGCATTTGATCGCCGCCGCAGCGGACGCAAATCGCATCGCCTCGACGACATCGCCGCGCTGGATCAGGCGGAACGTGAAGGCGCCGTGGAATGTGTCGCCGGCGCCGAGCGTATCGATCGCCTTCACCTTGAAAGCCGGCATGTGGCGGACCTTTCCCTTGTCCAGCCAGTACACGCCTTTCGGCCCGTCGGTCACGGCGACAAAGCCTTTGAGATGCTGCCCGAGGATCGCCAGCCCGGCCGGAAGCTCGTTGACGCCGGTCGTGCCGATCAGCGCGTCAGCCGACGAAATCACATGCGTGGAGGCCGCGAGCAGCGCGTCATCGGGCGTGGTGGGCTTATCGAGGTCGACCACGCGCGGAATGTTGCGCTTTGCCGCCGCGGCGCAGATCGGCGCCGAGAAGTTCTCGTAGCGATTGTCGATCAGCACCGCGTCCACATCGCGCACCAGCGCGTCGGAATCCGCCGGGCCCGCGCCGCTCAGCCCGCTGTCGCGTCGCGTCGCGATCATCTTCTCGCCCTCGGCATCGAGCATGATGGTCGAGACCGAAGATCGCGCCCCCGGCACCCGCACCGCGCCGGAGCAATCGATGCCTTCCTTCTCCAGCGCCGCCACGATCTCGTTTGCGGTCTTGTCGTCGGTGTCGCCCAGCGCGCCGGCATAGCGGGTATCGGCGCCGAGCCTGGCAATGGCCACCGCGGCATTGCCGGATTGGCCGCCGCTGATGATGAGAAATTCCGACGCCTGCACCTTGGCGCCGGGCTTTGGAAACTGCTCGACGCGCATGACGATGTCCTGCACCGCGCCGCCCGCGCACAGGATTTTTGGCTTCTTAGTCAAAGCTGACGCCGTCCTCGACCCACGACCGGATGATGTGATGTGCGATCGCAACGGGCGGCGGCGCAAACAGTTCCTTGGGGTGCTGGCGCTTGAGCATCAGCACGATCTCCTCCTTGTCGAACCAGCGCGCATCCTCCAGCTCGTCGCGGTCGATGGTGATGTCCTCGCTCAGCGCCTCGGCATGGCAGCCGATCATCAGCGACATCGGAAACGGCCACGGCTGCGCATCGAAGAACTTCACGCGCCCGCAGGTGATGCCGGCTTCTTCCTTGGTCTCGCGCCGCGTCGCGTCTTCGATGCCTTCGCCCGGCTCGACAAACCCCGCCAGGCACGACCACATTCCCGGCGCAAAGCGCGCCGAGCGGCCGAGCAGGCAGCGATCGCCTTTGACCGCCAGCATGATGACGACCGGATCGGTGCGCGGGAAATGCTGGCCCTCGCAGCGCTTGCAATCGCGCCGCCAGCCGCATTGCGAGACCTCGGTCGGCGCGCCGCAGTTCGAGCAGAACTGATGCCGCAGGTGCCAGTGCAGCATCGCCTTGGCCTGCGCGATCGGCGGCAGGTGGTCCTGCGCGACCAGGCCGCGGATCGCGATCGAGCGCAGATCGGTGACAAGCAGATCGTTGCGCGCCTTCAGCTCCTCCGCGCGCTTGGGATCGATGCCGTAGCCGAAGCGGCCGGCGCCATCGAGCGTGCCGAGGAAGACGTTGACGAACGGCGCGCCGAGCGCGCGCGCTTCATCCATCGTGAACAGCGGATCGGCCGGCTCGCCGGCTTTCGCGATCACCATCTCGTTGCCGATCACGTAGGCGCCGGCATCGGGCCGGGCCGCCAGCGCGGCGACGTCTTTGGACGACAGCCGCAGCTCTGCGGCGCGCGCGATCCGGCTTTGCGTGTAGCCGAGCTTTGGTTTTGGGCCGAGATCGGGGCGGGGAGGCATCGCCGTCTGATTGCACGACGTTAAAGGCCGCGCAATGTCTCTCCGCTCGCTTCTCCCTTGAGAGAGCGAGCGCCTAGCCCTGCAGGGCACCGATTTGCAGGGCGCTCCGCATCGCATTGACCAGCAGGTCGCGCTGCTCTTTCTCGTGCGGAAAACGTTTCACCTTGCCCCAGACCGGATTGGGCCAGGCCGGGTCGGTCCGGAAGCGCGCAATGATGTGGACGTGCAACTGCGCCACCACATTGCCGAGCGCCGCGACATTGAGCTTATGACAGTGCGTGTGCGCCTTGAGCGCGGCCGACACTTGCGCGATCTCGCGCATCAATGTGGTCCTGCCCGCTCTCGTTGAGATCGGTGAGTTCCACCAGGTCTTCACGGCGCGGCACCAGGATGAGCCACGGATAGTTTCCGTCGTTATTGAGCAGGACACGGCAGAGCGGCAGGTCGCCGATCGTGATGGTGTCGTCTCTAAGCTGCTGATCGAGTTGCCACACGCGCGATCCTGCCGGGCGACCCGGCCTCCGGAGCAATTCTTGGGGAAACTGATGATGGATTGGCGGCGTGGCCCCTGCAACGGGAGCGTGTGGATAGCGGCTCGCTTGCAATCGCCTTCCACTGGCCCGATATAGACACCCGGGAGGTTGGCGGTGGACGAACCACTCGCCAACCGGGTCAGGTCCGGAAGGAAGCAGCCCTAACGAGCACGGTTCGGGTCGCTCGTCAGCCTCCCACCTTTTCCTACGATCCGCATCGGCATCCGCGTTGCGGTTCGGATGACACGATGAGCGACGGCAAGAAAAAGAGCGCCGAAACGAGCCCTGCCGCCGCCGAGCCGGCCACGGGTTACCGCGTGCTGGCCCGCAAATACCGCCCCGCCACCTTCGACGACCTGATCGGCCAGGAGGCGATGGTCCGCACCATTTCCAATGCCTTCGAGACCGGCCGCATCCCGCAGGCCTGGATCCTCACCGGCGTGCGCGGCGTCGGCAAGACCACGACGGCGCGCATCCTCGCCCGCGCGCTCAATTACGAATTGCCCGACGGCTCGGTGACCGGCCCGACCATCCACATGCCGGTGCTCGGCGTGCACGATCAGGCGATCATGGAAAGCCGCCATCTCGACGTGATGGAGATGGACGCCGCCTCGCATAACAGCGTCGATGACGTGCGCCAGATCAACGACGCGATCCGCTATGCGCCGGTGTCGCGCGCGCTACAAGGTCTATATCCTCGACGAAGTTCACATGCTGTCCGGCGCGGCGTTCAACGCGCTGCTGAAGACGCTGGAAGAGCCGCCGCCGCACGCCAAGTTCATCTTCGCCACCACCGAAATCCGCAAGGTGCCGGTGACGGTGCTGTCGCGCTGCCAGCGCTTCGACCTGCGCCGCGTCGAGGCCGCGACTGCTGGTGCAAGCATCTCGCCGGCATCGCCGCGAAGGAAAAGGTGCGAGGCGGAGCCCGAAGCGCTGGCGCTGATCGCGCGCGCCGCGGAAGGCTCGGTGCGCGACTCGCTCTCGCTGCTCGATCAGGCCATCGCGCATGCCGCCGGGCCTGGTGCGCGCCGAAGACGTGCGGCAGATGCTCGGCCTCGCCGACCGCGTCCGCATCGTCGATCTGTTCGAGGCGCTGCTGAGCGGCGATATCGCCGCGGCGCTGAAGGAACTGCGCGATCAATACGACTTCGGCGCCGATCCGCGGTGGTGCTGACGCGACCTCGCCGAATTCACCCATTTCGTCACCCGCGTGAAGGTGGTGCCCGTCGGTGGCCGAGGACGTTTCGCTCACCGAGGCCGAGCGCACGCGCGGGCAGGGCTTTCGCCACCCAGCTTTCCATGCGCGTGCTCTCGCGCACCTGGCAGATGCTGCTGAAGGCGCTGGCCGAGGTGAAGGAAGCGCCGCGCCCGCTGGCGGCCGCGGAAATGGCGCTGGTGCGCATCGCCTATGCCGCCGATCTGCCGACGCCGGACGAAGTCATGCGCTCGCTCGGCGACGGCGGCAGCGTCCGCGGCGCAGCCGCAAGGTCCGTCGACCGGCAACGGCGGTGGCTGCAGCCGGCGCGCGGCGCAGTCTTCGCGCCGCGCTACGATGCGCCGCGCGGCGCGCCGCGCGCATCCGCCGCGGCCGCCGTCGCGCCGATGCCGCGGAGCGAGCCGGTGGCGCGGCTGAGCGACCGCAGCCGACGCTCGACCCGTCAACAGCTTGGCCGCTTCGAGGATCTGATCGCGCTCGCCGCCGAGAAGCGCGACATCGCCACTCAAGACGGCGCTGGAGCGCGACGTGCGGCTGGTGCGCTTCGAGGATGGCCAGCTCGAGATCAGCGTGTGCCGAGCGCGCCGAAGCACATTGGTCGGCGATCTGTCGCGCAAGCTCGCGCGCATGGACCGGCCAGCGCTGGATGGTGGCGGTCTCGTCGGAGGAGGGCGCAGCGACGGTCAAGCGTCAGCAGAACGAGCAGCGCGACAGGCCGACCTGAAGCGCGGCGTGCGCGCCGATCCGCTGGTGCAGTCGGTGCTCGACCGCTTTCCCGGCGCCGAGATCGTCGACGTGTCGACCGCACCGAAAGCGCCCGAACGCGCCGGAAGGCGACATGCCGCCCGATCACGAGAGCGAGGACTGAGCCGATGGCCGGATTTCATGGGCCTGATGAAACAGGCCGCGCAGCTGCAATCGAAGATGGAGGCGCTGCAGGCCGAGCTCGACACCATCGAGGTCGAAGGCGCCGCCGGCGGCGGCCTCGTCACGGTGACGCTCACCGCCAAGGGCGACCTGAAGGGCGTCAAGATCGACGACTCGCTGATCAAGCCGGGCGAAAAGGAAATCCTCGAGGACCTGCTGGTCGCCGCCCATGCCGACGCGCGGCGCAAGGCCGAAGCGGTGATGAAGGAAAAGATGCAGGGCCTGACCGGCGGCCTGCCGCTGCCGCCGGGGATGAAGCTGTTTTAGATGCCCACCGCCGTCGCCGGACCTGAAATCGAGCGCCTGATCCAGCTGCTGGCGCGGCTGCCGGGCCTTGGCCCGCGCTCGGCGCGGCGCGCGGCGCTGCATCTGATCAAGAAGCGCGAAGCTGCTGATGGCGCCGCTCGCCGCCGCGCTCGCAGACCGCGATGGAGAAGATCGTGATCTGCAAGACCTGCGGCAATATCGACACGCAAAATCCCTGCACGGTCTGCACCGATCGCGCGCCGCGACGCCTCGATCATCGTCGCGGTCGCCGACGTCGCCGATCTCTGGGCGCTGGAGCGCGCGCATGCGGTCAACGCGCGCTATCATGTGCTCGGCGGCACGCTGTCGCCGCTCGACGGCGTCGGCCCGCAGGATCTTACCATCGACGCGCTGGTCTCGCGCGCGCATGACGGCGCAGGTGAAGGAAGTGATCCTGGCGCTCAACGCCACGGTCGACGGCCAGACCACCGCGCATTACATCACCGATCTGCTGCACGACGCCGGCGTGAAGGTGACGCGGCTGGCGCATGGCGTGCCGGTCGGCGGCGAGCTCGATTATCTCGACGAAGGCACGCTGTCGGCCGCGATCAAGCAGCGGACGCTGTTCTAGGCTCTCGCTGTCGTCGCCAAGCTGCGCGTGAAATGCCCGCGGCATCTGCAGCCACCACGAGCAGCAGCAGAAGCTCGGGATCGCCGCGACGCGCGGTGATGACGAAGAACAGACCCAGCCGGTCGCTTCGGCGACGAAGCCGCCGCCGGAAGCCAGCATGGTGCGGCCGACCGCCGCCAGCGCCGTCAGCAGCGCATATTGCGTGGCGGTATGCGCGCGGTTGCCGCACAGCGCCGACAGATAGGCGACGAAGATCACCGTGCCGATCGCGCCGGTGAAATTCTCCACGATGATGGTGACGGTCAGCGCCGGCACGTTGGCGCCGATCCAGCGCCTGCCAGGAGAAGACGAGGTTCGAGAGCATCTGCACGATGCCGCCGATCCACAGGCTGGTGGAGAGCGGCAGCGCGCGCGCGATCATGCCGCCGGCAAAGCCGCCGATCAGCGCGGCGGCGAAGCCCGACGCCCTTCACCACGGCGGCATAGGTCGCCTTGTCGAAGCCGATCTTGAGCACGAAAGGCGCGGTCAGCACGCCGGCGAAGGCGTCGCAGAATTTGAACAGCACGACGAACAGCAGGATGGCGATGGCCGGGATGGCCGCGTGAGGAAATCCGCGAAGGCGCCGTAGGCGGTGACGACCGACCCGGTTGCAGCGGACTGTCGGTGGCATCCTTCGCCGGCGGCCGCGCGGCGCGTCCGGCTCGCTGCGCAGCATGCGTGGCGCCGATGCCGACGACCATCAGCGCGGCGGCGGCGACATAGCCCCAGGTCCAGGCCGAGCCGCGCGGCATGCCGCGATATTCGAACCAGGCGACCAGCGCCAGAACGCCGGCGCCGGAGACCAGCATGCCGATCGCGGTAGGCGGCGACATAGCCGGCCATGCCGGCGGCCTGCTCGCTGGTGTCCAGGCTTTCGACGCGGAAGGCGTCGATCACGATGTCCTGCGTGGCCGAGGCGGCGGCCACCAGCACCGCGCCGAACAGCGACGAACGGGAGCGATGTCGTCCGGATCGCTCAGCCCGAGCAGCACGATCGCGGCGATCGAGCAGCAACTGGCGAGAACACCAGCCAGCCGCGCCGGCGGCCCAGCAGCGTCGCGACAGCACCGGCACATCGAGCGCATCGACCAGCGGCGCCCAGAGGAATTTGATGGTGTAGGGCAGGCCGACCAGCGAGAACAGGCCGATGGTGGCGAGGTCGATGCCGCTCTCGGTCAGCCACACCGCCAGCGTCGAGCCGGACAGCGCCAGCGGCAGGCCGGAGGCGAAGCCGAGCAACATCACGATCAGCACGCGCGGCTTGAAGATAGACGGCGATGGCGTCGAGCCAGGATCGGTGTGGGCGGGTGCCGCGGTCGTGGTCATGCCGCTCTATTGCACGCCCGTGTTCACGCTCGCACTCGGCTCGGGAGCCGGGTCAAGTCCGCCGCACTGCAAGCTGCGCGGGCAGTACTCCGCGCGGCTGCGCCATCGGCAGTTCGCCTGCGGCTCGCGTCGAATTCCAGCTCCTCGATCCGCGTCGCCGCGCTTGGCGATCTTGCCGGCCGAGATCAGGATGTCGTCGATATCCTTTGACGCTTGCCCGAAATGCCCCTTGAGCTTGGTGACGCGGTCGCGTCAGCAGGCCGACGTCCTTCATCATGTGCCCGACCTCGGTGCGGATCTGGTCGGCGGCCTCGCGCATCTGCGCATCCTTGCGCATCTGCCGGATCACCTGGATCGCCATCACCATCAGGGTCGGCGACACGATCATGACGCGGGCGCGCTGCGCGCGCTGCATCACGTCGTCGAACCGCTCGTGCAGTTCGGCGTAGACCGACTCCGACGGAATGAACATCAACGCGATGTCCTGCGTCTCGCCCGGGATCAGGTATTTCTCCGCGATGTCGGCGATGTGCTTGCCGATATCCTGCGCACCCGCGCGATGGCCTGCTTGCGGTCATCGTCGGTCGTCGCGTCGCGCCAGGCCGTCATCGCTTCGAGCGGAAACTTGGCGTCGATCATCAGCGGCCCGGCGTCCGGCATGAAGATCGCGCAGTCCGGCCGCTTGCCGTTCTTGAGCGAGTACTGGAATTCGTAGGCGCCCTTCGGCAGCACGTCGGCGATGATCGCTTCGAGCTGGCCCTGGCCGAACGCGCCGCGCGACTGCTTGTTGCGACAGAACGCCCTGCAGCGAGTTCACCTGCGTCGGCGAGCTCGGTGATGTTCTTCTGCGCGCCGTCGATCACCGCCAGCCGCTCATGCAGCTTCTGCAGATGATCGGTGGTGTGCTTGGTGGTGGTCTGCATCGACTCGCCGAGGTTCTGCGTCACCGAGTCGAGCCGCGCGTTGACCGACTGCTCCAGCTTGCCGTGCGCGCCCTGCAGCCAGTGCGCCATGTCGCTGAGGCGGGTGTTGAGATTGGAGAAGGCTTCGGCGCTTCTCTGCGCTTCGAGGATCGGATCGGATCCGGCCGCGCGCGGCCGCAGCAGGAACACGATCAGCGCGCCGGCGGCGAGCCCGGCGAACACGCATACGATGGCAATCAACACGGCGTCGGACATGGCGGCCCCTCGTCGTCCGCCTTCATATCCGATTCGGATGTGCGCGAACGAAACGGGAACGATAGGCGAAAAAGCCCTATATCTCAAGGCTTAGCGTTGACCCGTCCCCGATCTCCTCTTAGATGCGCGCAGGACCTTCCCCATGGCTTTGCGCGACATCCTCATCATTCCCGACAAGCGGCTGCGGATGATTTCCGAGCCGGTGAAGGCGGTCGACAAGGACGATCCGCGCGCTGATCGAGGACATGTTCGAGACGATGTATGCCGCGCCCGGCATCGGGCTCGCGGCGATCCAGATCGGCGTGCCCAAGCGCGTCGTGACGATGGACCTCGCCAAGAAGGACGATCCGGCCGAGCCGCAGGTCTTCATCAATCCGGAGATCGTCTGGTCGTCGGACGACAAGGCGACCTACGAAGAGGGCTGCCTGTCGATCCCGGAATATTACGAGGAGGTCGAGCGGCCGAAGAGCGTGCGGGTGAAATTTCTCGATCGCGACGGCAAGCCGCAGGAGATCGAAGCCGACGGCCTGCTCGCCACCTGCCTGCAGCACGAGATCGATCACCTCAACGGCGTGCTGTTCATCGACCACATCTCCAAGCTCAAGCGCGACATGGTGCTGAAGAAATTCAAGAAGGCGGCGAAGCACGGCAAGCCGTCGCCGCTCGCCGAGGACGACAAGCCTTCGCATCATATGGTAGCGCAGATCGAATGGCCGTTCGCAAGTCATGCGCAATCGGGATAACATGCCCATGCGCCTGATCTTCATGGGCACGCCCGACTTCGCGGTGCCGGCGCTGGTCGAGCTTGCCGCGCGCGGCCACGACATCGCCGCGGTCTATACGCGCGCGCCGAAGCCGGCGGGCGGCGCGGGCTCGAGCTGACGCCGTCGCCGGTCGAGCGCGAAGCGCAGCAAGCTTGGGCTTGAACGTGCTGACGCCGTCGTCGCTGAAAGGCGAGGAGGCGCAGCGGCGTTTCGCGCGCACAATGCGGATGCCGCCGTGGTCGTCGCCTATGGCCTGCTGCTGCCGAAGCCGATCCTCGATGCGCCGAAGCTCGGCTGCTTCAACATCCACGCCTCGCTGTTGCCGCGCTGGCGCGGCGCCGCGCCGATCCACCGCGCCATCATGGCGGGCGACGCGGCCACCGGCGTCACCATCATGAAGATGGATGAGGGCCTCGACACCGGCGACATGGCGATGGTCGATCGCGTGGCGATCGGCGCCGGATGTGACCACCGGCGACATGCACGATGTTCTGGCGCGCACCGGGGCCGAGGCTGATGGCGCGGGCGCTCGATGCGCTTGAGCCGCGACACGCTCGATGCTGACGCAAGCAGCCGGCTGACGGGCGTCACTTACGCGCAGAAAATCTCCAAGGACGAAACCCGGATCGACTGGTCGAAGCCGGCGCGCGAGGTGCACAACCACATCCGCGGCCTGTCGCCGTTTCCCGGCGCGTGGTTCGAGCTCGACGGCGTGCGCGTGAAAGTGCTGCGCTCGACGTTGGGCGAGGGCAAAGGCCAGCCCGGCGCGGTGCTGGACGGCAATCTCACCATCGCCTGCGGCGACGGCGCGGTGCGGCTCGTCCAGGTGCAGCGCGCCGGCATCCAAGGCCATGACCGCCGACGAATTCCTGCGCGGAACGCCGCTCAAAGCGGGCACAAAGGTCGCCTGATGCCCCGCTACAAGCTCACCATTGAATATGACGGCGCGCCGTTCCGCGGCTGGCAGATCCAGGCCGACGGCCTGACCGTGCAGGGCGTGCTGACCGACGCGATCGCGGCGCTGGCGGGCGAAAAGACGCTGGTGCAGGGCGCCGGCCGCACCGATGCCGGCGTGCATGCGCGCGGCCAGGTCGCGCATGTCGATCTTGCGCGCGAATGGGAGACCGACACGATCCGCGACGCGCTCAACGCGCATCTGCGGCCGCATCCGGTCGCGGTGCTGTCCGCCGAGCGCGCCGGCGACGACTTCGACGCGCGCACCTCGGCGATCAAGCGGCATTATCTCTACCGCATCCTCAACCGCCGGCCCGATCTCACGCTCGATCTCGGCCATGCCTGGCGGATGCCGCGCCCGCTCGATGCGCGCGCCATGCACGCCGCGGCGCAGCGGCTGCTCGGCAAGCACGACTTCACCACCTTCCGCTCGACCGAATGCCAGGCCAAGTCGCCGGAAAAGACGCTCGATCAGCTCGATGTGGTGCGCGACGGCGACGAGATCCGGCTGATCGTGTCGGCGCGCTCGTTCCTGCATTCGCAGGTGCGCTCGATGGTCGGCTCGCTGGCGCTGGTCGGCGAGGGGCAATGGAGCGCCGATGATCTGCAGGCCGCGCTCGACGCCCGCGACCGCACCGCCTGCGGCCCGCTGGCGCCGCCCGACGGGCTTTATCTGATGCGGGTGGATTACTGAGCGGCCGAAATAGCGGATCCAGAATCTTGCGCGGAAGACTCGCCGTCAGTTTTCGATGAGGTCCGCCACCGGCGCGCGCTCGTCGATCGCGTGCATGGTCTGCCCGACCAGGCCGAACTCCACCACCGGGCAATAATCGCTTGATGAAGCGCGCATCCGACGTGCCGCCCGAGGTCGAGAGCGCCGGCTTTTGTCCCGTCACCTCCGTGATTGAGCGCGACCACCGCATCGGTGAACGGCCCCGGCTTGGTGACGAACACATTGGCGTTGGACGGCATGAACTCGAACACGAACCGGATCTTGCCGCCGGCCGCCTTCTCGGCGCGCTGCTGCAACAAGCGTCTTGAGCGAATCCTGGGTGTGATTGTCGTTGAAGCGGATGTTGAAGCGCGCCCGCGCCTCGCCCGGGATCAGGTTGACGGTCTGGTTGCCGACATCGACCGAGGTGAATTCGAGATGCGACGGCTGGAACGCGGCGCTGCCTTTGTCGAGCGGCTCGCTCTGCAAGGCGTCGACCAGCTTCACCAGGCCGCGGATCGGATTGTCGCCGCGGTCGGGATAAGCGACGTGGCGCCTGCGTGCCGGTGACGATCAGCGTGCCGTTGAGCGAGCCGCGCCGGCCGATCTTGATGGTGTCGCCGAGCACATTGACGTTGCTCGGCTCCGGCAGGATGCAGTGGTCGAATTTCTCGCCCTTGTCGGCCACCCATTTGAGCAGCTTGATGGTGCCGTTGACCGCGATGCTTTCCTCGTCGCCGGTGATCAGGAACGAGATCGAGCCTTTCGGCTTGCCGCCGTTCGCCGCGAGATGATCGAGCGCCGCCGCCACCGCGCAGGCGATGCCGCCCTTCATGTCGACCGCGCCGCGGCCGAACAGCAGGTCGCCGGCGACCTCGCCGGAAAACGGCGGATGCGACCAGCGCTTCTCGTCGCCGGTCGGCACCACGTCGGTATGCCCGGCAAACATCAGATGCGGCGCGCTGGTGCCGATCCGGGCATACAGATTCTCGATGTCGGCGGTGCCCGGCTCGCTGAAGGTCATGCGATGCACGGTGAAGCCCGCGGCCTTCAGCGTCTTTTCCAGGAACGCCAGCGCGCCGCCTTCCGCCGGCGTCACCGACGGGCAGCGCACCAGCTCGCGGGTGAGGGCGACGGGATCGGCGGTCAGTCTCAATCCCGCAGCAATTCGTTGATGCTGGTCTTGGAGCGCGTCTGCTCATCGACGCGCTTGACGATCACCGCGCAATAGAGCGACGGCCCGCCGTTCTTGCCCGGCAGCGAGCCCGGCACCACGACCGAATAGGCCGGCACTTCGCCTTGCAGCACCTTGCCGGATGTCGCGATCGACGATCTTGGTCGAGGCGCCGATGAACACGCCCATCGACAGCACCGCGCCGGTGCGCACCACGACGCCTTCGGCGACTTCCGAGCGCGCGCCGACGAAGCAATTGTCCTCGATGATGACCGGCCCGGCCTGCAGCGGCTCGAGCACGCCGCCGATGCCGGCGCCGCCGGAGATGTGACAGTTCTTGCCGATCTGCGCGCAGGAGCCGACCGTCGCCCAGGTGTCCACCATGGTGCCGCTATCGACATAGGCGCCGAGATTGACGAAGGACGGCATCAGCACCACGCCCGGCGCGATATAGGCCGAGCGGCGCACGATCGAGCCCGGCACGGCGCGGAAGCCCGCCTCGCGGAAGCGGTTCTCGCCCCAGCCGTCGAATTTCGACGGCACCTTGTCCCACCAGCTCGCCTTGCCGGGGCCGCCGGCGATCGGCGTCATGTCGTTGAGGCGGAACGACAGCAGCACGGCCTTCTTCAGCCACTGGTTGACCTTCCACTTGCCGTCGGCGCCGCGCTCGGCGACGCGCGCCTTGCCGGAGTCGAGCAGGTCGAGCGCGGCATCGACCGCGTCGCGCACCGCGCCCTTGGTCGTGGGGCCGACGCCGTCGCGCTGCTCGAAGCCCTGCTCGATCGTCTTTTCGATTTCAGATGGTGACATGATCTCGCTCTTTCCGTGCGGTTTGTCGGGGCGAGGCGAGGGGATGTCAAGCTGACGCGGCTTCGCTAAGCTGAAGCCGGGAGAATTCGCATGCACCGTATATTTGCCGCCGCTGCTTTGGTTATCGCATTGATCGAGCCCGCTCTGGCGCACCACCCGATGGGTGGCCGCGTACCAGCCAGCTTTACCGAGGGCCTGCTGTCCGGCTTCGGCCATCCGATCATCGGGCTCGACCATCTGGCGGCGGTGCTGGCGATCGGCGCGCTGGCTGCGGCGCATCGTGCCGGCGTCGCGCTGGCGCTCGGCTATGTGGTCGCGATGATTTTGGGCGTCGCCGTGCATCTGCAGGGCGTGACGCTGACCGGCGCGGAATTCCTGGTGGCGCTGTCGGTGATCCTGCTCGGCGTGCTGCTGGCGCGGAAGTCGGTCGTGCAGTCCGGCGCGGTGCTCGGCCTGTTCGCGCTGGCCGGCCTGCTGCATGGCTACGCGCTCGGGGAGTCGATTGTCGGCGCCGAGCAGGCGCCGCTTGCCGCCTATCTGATCGGCCTGACGGTGATTCAGTCTGCCATCGCGCTCGCCGCGATGTATGCCGCGAAGTTCGTTCTCGCCCGCCGCGAACCGCTCACGCTGCGGCTTGCCGGCGCAACCATTGCCGGCATCGGCATCGCCATCCTGGTGCAGCAGATGGTGCCGGCGGCCTAGCGCGCCAGCGGCTTCAGAAATCCGGCGATGTCGTCGGTGACGTGATCGACGTGCGGCGCGTCGCGCCCGGCGAGCTCCCAGCCTTCGCGCACGATCTCCTTGTCCGGCGCCGGCACCACCAGCACCGTGGTCATGCCGAGCCGGTGCGGCACTTCGAGATTGCGCGCCAGATCCTCGAACATGGCGGCGCGTGACGGCGCGACGCCGTGCTTCTTGAGGAAGCGCTCATAGACCTGCGGCAGCGGCTTGGGATCGAGGTCGGCCGCGGCGATGTCGAACACGTCCTCGAAATGCTTGTCGATCTCGAGCCGCTTCATCACCGCGTCGGCATGCGCGCGGGTGCCGTTGGTCAGGATCAGCTTGCGGCCGGGCAGCGCCTCGATGGCGTCGCCGAGCTCCGGGTTCGGCGTCAGCGGCGAATGGTCGATCTCGTGGACATAGGCGAGATAGTCGTCGGGCGTGAGCCCGTGCTCGGTCATCAGCCCGCGCATCGTCGTGCCGTAGCGCTTGTAATAGTCCTTCTGGACCTTGAACGCCTCGTCCGGCGTCACCTTCAGGAAATTCGAAATGAACGACGCGGATGCGGTCGTCGACCTGCTGCCACAGGTTGAGGTGATGCGGGTAGAGCGTGTTGTCGAGATCGAATACCCAGGTCTCGACATGGGAGAAGCCGCGCTTGTGTCAGCCATCACGCGTGGATCAGCGTGCCGGCGCCGAGATCGGTGAACAATTCGAGCAGCACGGCGTGCGGCACCTTGCCGTCCATGATGACCACGCCCTCGACGCCCTGCTCGAGCGCGTAGAGGCAGGTCTCCGCCTTCGGGATCATGCCGCCGGTGATGGTGCCGTCGGCGATCAGCCGCCGCAGGTCCGCGGCCGACATTTCCTTGATGAGCTGCTTGTTCTTGTCGAGCACGCCCGGCACGTCGGTGAGCAGCAAGAAGCGCTTGGCCTTGAGCGCGCCGGCGATCGCGCCCGCGAACGTGTCGGCATTGACGTTGAAGGTGCCGCCATCCTCCCCGGCCGCGACCGGCGCCAGCACGGGGATCAGGTCCTTGCCGAGCACGGTGTCGAGCACGGTCGTGTCCACCTTGGCCGGCTCGCCGACGAAGCCGAGATCGACCACCCGTTCGATCGACGAATCCGGGTCGCGCACGGTGCGGCTCACCTTGCGCGCCGTCACCATGTTGGCGTCCTTGCCGGACAGGCCGATCGCCTTGCCGCCGGCCGCGTTGATGAAGCCGACGATCTGCTTGTTGATCGAGCCGGCCAGCACCATCTCGACGATCTCGAGCGTCTCCTTGTCGGTGATGCGCAGCCCCTCGGCGAATTGCGACTGCACGCCGGCGCGCTTGAGCATCGCCTCGATCTGCGGGCCGCCGCCGTGCACCACCACCGGATTGATCGCGGTCTGCTCGAGCAGCACGATGTCGCGCGCGAAGCCGCGGGCGAACTCGTCATTGCCCATGGCGTGGCCGCCGTACTTGATGACGATGATCTCCTCGTCATAGCGCTGCATGTGCGGCAGCGCCTCGGAGAGGACGCGCGCGGTCTGCGCGGGATCGATCTTGTTGGGTTCGCTCATGTGAGGGTTTTTGCCGGCCTCGAATTGCGTGGAGGTTCTAGCGGAGGCGGTGCGCGATGTCATGTGGTGACGGGCTACGTCCCTGTCCGCTCGTCCCCTTGCGAGAGAGCGGTGGCGAGCCGCAAGCGGGGAGCCGAGTGAAGGACACTTCGCTCAAAGCCTAAGCCCTCACCCGACTTCCTCGCTATGCGCGGGACACCCTCTCCCGCTATGCGGAGAGGGAGAGCTAGCTCCGTTCCGCCATTAACCGTGCGATCGCCGCCCGCAACTCGGTGATCCCCATCTCGTCATGCGATGACGTGGCGATGACGCCCGGGAACGCCGCGGCGAACTTCATCAGCGCGGCCTCGGTCTCCTTCACCCGCCCCTCGAGCTGCCGACGGCTTGATCGCCTCGCTCTTGGTCAGCACGATCTGGTGGCTCACCGCCGCGCCGCCGAGCGCCTTGAGCACCTGCTCGTCGATCGCCTTGAGCCCATGCCGCGCATCGACCAGCACATAGACCCGCGCCAGGTTGGCGCGGCCGCGCAGGAACTCCTCGATCAGCCCGGTCCAGGCCGCGATCTTCTCCTTCGACGCCGACGCGTGGCCGTAGCCCGGCATGTCGACCAGCGAGAGCCGGCCGTCGCCGCGAAAGAAGATCAGCTCCTGCGTGCGGCCCGGTGTCTTCGAGGTGCGCGCCAGCGCCTTGCGCCCTACCAGCGCGTTGATCAGGCTCGACTTGCCGACATTGGAGCGTCCGGCAAACGCGATCTCGACGCCTTTCATCGGCGGCAGCCGTATCGCGCTGCCCGCCGCGGCGACGAACTGCCAATCGCCGGCGAACAGCTTGCGCCCGGTCTCGATCTCGCTGCGGGTGAAGTCCTGCATCCTGCGCCTTCATCCGCGTCCTGACGACCGAATGCAAGTGCGCAATCACCAGCGCGATGATTCACGGCAATTACTGCCGTCGCAACTTGCGTGAACTCCGGCCGTATCTCAAAATCCATCGTCGCGGAGCGGCCGCGACGGCCATCACAAAAACCTGCCGCGCAGGGTGGAGATCCGAATGAATGCCGACCTGAAAGACCTCCCGGATGCGCAGAGGATAGACAAAGCCGCTGTGCTCACCGGCTTCTATGCCTACCTCGGCACCCGCATCGATTCGGTCGGCCGGCGCGCCGCATTCATGATGGCGCTGCTTGGTTCGTTTCTTGGCATTGCCAGTGCGGCAATGATCAAAGGACAGTCCGCCTCGATCGAGGAAAAGCTCTTCTTCCTTTTTACGCACCCGTCAATTCTGGTCGGACTGGCCGCAATGGTCGTCCTGCTATGTTCGGAGATCGCCAGGTTAAAGGCGTCGGACGATCTGTTGTCGCGCATCGGGTTTTCCCACGACTCCGTCGACGACCTGCATCGGACCTATGCGTACGCGACGATCAACGACCTGTTCGGCGAGATGATCAAGAACGCCCGCATCGTCGGCGGCTTCCTGAAGCTGAAAGTCCGTCTCTATAATGCGGGATCGATCCTGTTCGTGGTCGCGGTCGTGCTGTTCGTCTTCGGCTGGTGACGGGCAATTTCGCTGGCAATCCGACTGACTTCAGAGTCGCACCACTTTTCGCTGGTCGCTTCCATCGCTGCCAATGCTTCGTCGATGCAGCGCCGGGCGTGATCGGCTTGGCCAAGTTTCGCAAAGGCGTTCGCGAGTAACGACAAATACCATGGCGCATAGGCCGTTGCCCCTGTCGATCGCATCGTGGCAATCCCGGACTCGATGAGGGGGACCGCGGCCGAGGCGTCGCCACCAAGCGTAAGCAGCCAACCCCGCAGCAGTGTCCCGTACGCATTCCAATACGCGGACCCTTTCTCATCGGAGAGTGCGAGAAGCTCTTCAACGAGCGCCGTCGCTGCCGGCTGGTCGCCGCATCGGATCAAGGTGATTGATGAATGCGACAGCGCGAACATGGACGTTCCCGCGTGCCCGATTTCGCGCGCATCCTTGAGCGCGTTTGTGGCGTCGGCCCGGGCAGCGTCGGCATATCCAAGCGTCCCAAGTGCCAATGACCGCCAGCAAAAGGCTGTCATCCGAACGTCGTGGCCAAAGCGCGTCGCGAGCGCCCGGTGCTCGGCCGGATCGTACAATTCGATGACGCGGTCGAGGTGGACGCGCCCGTTGGCAGGATCGCCCACGAGCACAAGTGAAATGCCCATGAGCATGTGCCCGATCATGCGCGGCACGGTTGCGCTTTGCTTCTCGGCAAGCGCCTGGAATTGTTCGGCAAGCTCGCACACGACGGGTCCGTTGAAGGCCATGCGGTTCACGACCCAAAATCCGTAGAGCACCGAGAACAGGACCAGCGGGTCTTCAGCGGTTTCTCCGAGCGCTTGCGCGTGATCGATCCAGGAACGGGCCTGCTCGAATGCCGCTTTTGTTTCCGGCGAGGCATGCCCCTTGGTATGGATCAGCGCATTGGCGAGTTGGACCTGCAGCTTGATCTGTTCGCGGCGCAGCGCCGCCGTGCCGGGCAAGGTGGCGATCTGGCCGAGCGCGCGCGAGAGCTGTCCGGCCGCTTCGATGAGCGCCGAGCGAGCCAGCGAGCGCGCACCCGCCTTGCCCCAGAGCGCGGCAGCTTTCTCGGTCAGGCCGGCATCGCTGTAGTGACGAGCCAGCAATTCGGGCTGGCTTTCGGCGATCTCCGTAAATTGAGTCTCGAGCGTTTCGGCTATGCGCGCGTGAAGTGCGCGGCGGGGCTCGCGCAAAAGCGTGCCGTAGGCCGCGTCCTGCACCAGCGCATGATTGAACAGGTAGGATGCGTTCGGGGGCTCGCCGTGCCGGAACAGAAGGCCGGCGGTGACGA
Organism: uncultured Alphaproteobacteria bacterium; assembly: GCA_963788805.1. Classification (GTDB taxonomy): domain Bacteria; phylum Pseudomonadota; class Alphaproteobacteria; order Rhizobiales; family Xanthobacteraceae; genus Pseudolabrys. Next base: position 37,322 of record CAWBHU010000004.1, on the reverse strand, counting down.
GCCGGTCCAGGGCGGGCGCCAGTATCGCGTCCGGCTTGCGCGCCACCATCGACAGCAGCGCATGGGAGAACTCCCTGCCGATCGCCGCGCCGATCTGCGCCAGCTCCTTCGCCGCGCCGAGCCGGTCGAGTCGCGCCATCAGTGACGCGTGCAAGGTCGCAGGGACGGCGAGGGCCGGAGAGGGGATGGCAGCGGCAGTCCGTCGAACCTCGCTCTCGCCTTCCGCTTCCAGCACCGCCTTGGTCATCTCTTCGACGAACAGCGGAATGCCGTCCGCGCGCTCAAGAATGTCCTGACGTATGCCGGCCGGCAGCGGTTTGTCGCCGGCCACGCGGCTGATCATGGCGTCGACGTCGGGTTGCGCCAGCCGGTTGAGAGCGAGGGCAGTGACATGTGGCTGCCCGAGCCAGGGCGGCTGGAATTCCGGCCGAAACGTGATCAGCAGGAACACGCGGTTCGCGGCAGTCCGCTCAACGATCCGGCCGAGCGCTTCGAGGCTCGTTGGGTCGACCCAATGCGCGTCCTCGAAAATCATCAACACCGGGCTGGTTTTCGACAGGCGCTCGATCAGGGCGGCGAGTGCTTCCAGCGTTTTCTGCCGGCGCTGGGCTGGTGTCAGATTGAGAACGGGATAACGCCCGTCGTTCGGCAGCGACAACAGCTCGGCAAAAAGGCTGCGCTCCTCCACGGAGGCGGACGTCTGCGCGAGCAGCGCATCGAGCTTGTCGAGCCTGGCCTGCGGAGCGTCGGCATGTGTAAAGCCGGCGGCGCGTTCCATCTGGCCGATGAAGGGATGCAGCGCGCTGCCGGTATGCTGCGGCGAGCAGAAATAACGCAGGCGCGCCTGCGGTTCGGCGGCCAGGCGCTCCAGCAGCGCGGCCGTGAGACCCGATTTCCCGATGCCCGGCTCGCCGCTGATCAGCGTCACCTGGCCGTCGCCGGCCCTGGTTTGTGACCAGCGCCGAAGCAACAGATCGAGCTCTTCCTGGCGCCCGAACAGAGTCCTCGGTCCGCCAGTGCGTAGCGCCTCGAAGCGGCTCTCCACGGTACTTGCCCGCAGCGCCGCCCAGGCCCGCGCTTTCGGCGATGCCTTTGAGTGCGGGCGTGCCGAGATCCTGCAGCTCGAACAGATTGCCGATCAACCGTCGCGTACCGTCGGCGATCACGACCATGTTCGGCTCGGCAATACCTTGCAGGCGTGCCGCGAGGTTCGGCGTATCGCCGACGATGCCGCGCTCCTGGGCTTCGCCCGATCCGGTCAGATCGCCAACGACGACCATTCCGGTCGCGATCCCGATGCGCACGCTCAACGGCCCGACGCCCGCGTTCGCAAGCTTCGGCACTGCGTCGATCATCGCGAGCGCGGCCTGCACGGCGCGCTCGGCGTCATCTTCATGGGCCTGGGGGTAGCCGAAATAAGCCAGCACGCCGTCGCCCATGTATTTGGCGACGAACCCGCCATGGCTTTGGATCAGTGCCGCGCAGCAGCGGTGATAGGCGCCGATGATCGCCCGCAAGTCCTCGGGATCGAGACTGGCCGATAGCGCGGTCGATCCCACCAGGTCGCAGAACATCACCGTCAACTGGCGGCGCTCGGCGCCGTCCTGCGGCGCCGATGGTTCAGCGGCTGCCGCTTCGAGCTCGCCAATCGCCCGCAGCAGTTTCCGCCGGTCTCCGAGCGCCACCCCGATCTCTTTGAGGTCCTGATCGGTCAGATCGCGGAGCACCGCGAAGTCGATGCGGTTGTCGGAAAACGCCTGGACGTATTCCGGCATCCCAAGCTTTTCGAGCCACTGCGCAATCTCGGGGGTCGCGAGGTTCATACCGAATCAAACGCGGCGGTAGCCTGTGAGCGACGAGTCCTCACCGCTTGCGACCATTGCTGCAACTTCCCCGACCCGAGACGTGTTTTGATAGTTGCATCGCCTCACTGGGCGAGCAAGCGCGGCTGGCAGCGCTCGCGGAACTTCCGCGCCTTTTTATTCGACAGTCGCGCGCCGATTTGCGACCAATAGTTTGCGACTGGGGGAAGCCATGGCCATCACTGTGAACGAGCAGCAGCTCGACGAGCGCCTTGCGCTGCTCGAGAAGGCGCGCAGCTGGTGCACCGCGGCTGATCTCGAAGCTTGAAAGCCATATCCGCACCGCCGACGACCGGGCGCTCTACCGCATCAATCCCTTCACCTTCGCCAAAGAGAAAAACGTCGCCGAGACGGAGGTCGTCGACCTGTTCCTGCACGCCACCGCGCTCGGCGTGTTCTCGATGGACTGGAATCTGTTCTGCCCGAAATGCTGCTGCGTCGTGGACAGCTTCCGCAGCCTCAAGAGCGTGCACAACCAGTATCACTGCGCCTTCTGCGCGACCGACTATGAGGCCGTGCTCGACGAATATATCGCGATCGCCTTCACCATCAGCCCGGACATCCGGCGGATCAGCTTCCATGATCCCTTGCAGCTTCCGGCCTTCGATTATTTCTACCAGGTCCGCAACACCGCCGACGGCGTGCTGCCGGACGGTGTTCCGCTCATCACGGTGAAGGGGACCATGACGCGGGCGGTGAGCTGGATACCGGCCGGGCAGACCACCGCGGTGGAGGTGGATGGCACCGAAGGGGCGCTGCTCGGCGCCTGCCCCAACAGCAAGGCCTGCTTCCTCGTCACCATCGACGGCGCGCCGGCGTCCGCGCCGCAGGCCGTCATATTCCCTATGGCGAAGTGACGTCGACATACGCGATGCATCAGGCCGCGCCCGGCAAGATCGTCTTCAACATCGAGAACACGACCGTCCGAGCTGGGCGTGGTCTGCATCGCGCAACTGCCGCCCGGGCTTCGACATCAACACCATCCCGTTGAGTTTCGTGCCGTTCCTCAACGGCAAGCGCCTGCTCACGACGCAGACCTTCCGGGATCTGTTTCGCTCCGAGGTGATCAAGGCCAGCGAGGGGATCGGCGTGAAGAACATCACGCTGCTGTTCACCGACCTCAAGGGCTCCACCGACCTGTACGAACGCATCGGCGACCTGAACGCGTTCTCGCTGGTGCAGCGCCATTTCGAGCGCCTGCTCGACGTCACGGTCCGCCACAACGGCGCGATCATCAAGACGATCGGCGACGCCATCATGGCCACGTTCCTCAAGCCGGCCGACGCGGTGAAAGCCGCGCTGGCGATGCGCAGCGAGATCGCGGCCTTCAACGCCGGCCAGCCCGACCGCGCGCTGATCCTCAAGATCGGCATCCACACCGGCGCCGCCATCGCGGTGACGCTGAACGACCGGCTCGATTATTTCGGGCAGAATGTGAACGTCGCCGCCCGCGTCCAGGGGCTTGCCGAGGCGGGCGAGATTTGCATCTCGGACGACGTGCGCGCGGACGAGGAGGTTGCGGCGCTGCTCGGTGCGCTGGCGGTGCAATCGAGCACGTCGAAGCTGCGCGGCATGCGGGAGGATTTCCGCGTGTTTCGCATCGGGAGCGAGACGGCGGCGCCGTGGCGGCGGAATAGTCGTACCGCCGCGCAGGCCGCTCAGCTCAACGACAGCTCGTGCTCTTCCGCAATCCGCGTGAAGGCTTCCGCGATGCTTTTGATCTGGTAGCGCACGCGCTCGTCATTATCGACCGGCATGGGCCGTACGATCTTGAAAGCACTCTGGCTGGCCTTGGCCGCCCGAGCCGCAAAGAAAACGGTTTGTCCGATGCGAAACCGATGCATGGTGCCTCGTCTAATTCACTGAGCGTTTGAGCGGATAATCGTTGCTGTCGTACAGCGCCCGTATGGCGTCACCCGCAACACGCTCGTTCTCGGTTTCCAGTATCGTGCCGCTGACCATTGGGGCCGGCAGCTCCTCGACGACGTAGCGGATTGCGTCGGCGGCGGTGTCGAAGCGGCGGTATTTCCCGCCTTTCTTGGTCTTGCGGGTCGGCGCCGGAAAAAGCTCGGCGGGCGCGTCGTAATTGAATTTGCTCATGTCACCTCCAGCACTGAAAGGTCATTCGGGCGGACACTCGCTCAAGAACAGCTTGAGTGCTTTTTGTCCCGCCTTGTTTGCCAAGGAGGCTGTTTCGTAGAAGCCGTCCGATTGCACGATCGGGCTTGAACGCCCGGCGCGATACATCTCCCAGCGCCATGGATGCGGCAGCCGTCCCCGCAGCTTCACGACCACGGAGAAGTCATTGCAGTTTGAAGTTGGATCCAAGCCGTTTCTATGCGCGCAGTTGGCCGCAAAAGCCAGCGATAATGTGCGAACCAGAAGCGCGTTTACGCGCGTCTTCAACGCGCCTTAAGCGCGTTTACGCGCGTCTTCGACGCGCTATGGGCGCGCCGGATCACCAGACCAGGAAAGCGAGTGTCGCGCCCAGAATGGCGACGGAACCGAAGGCCCAGAAACCGTAGGTAACGGCGTTGTCCATTTCGGCACACTGGACCCGAACACGCCGCGCCGCCACCGGCGCGCAAGATATAAACCGATTGACTTCGCGGAACTCAGCCGGCGTGGCGCTGCACGACGTGACCACGCACGAGTGAGATATGTCGCACTGGCAATGCTGGTCTCAACTACCCATATCGAATGAGTACCTGAAAATCGTTTTTAGGTCCTTTTCAGAAAAGAGACTTTCATGACCAATCAGAACCAGTCCGGCGACCAGCAGAAGCCGCAGAGCGACCAGAAGCCAGGCCAGCAGGATCAGGGCGGCCAGCAGGGCGGCCAACAGGGTGGCCAGACCGCGCCGAAGCCCGATCAGCAGCAGCAGAAGTAGTTTTTGCGAAACAGGAAGCCCGGGTCAAACCGGGCTTCTTTCACATCAGGAGTGATTAAATGGCGAAGGCCTTTGCTGTGACCGACTGGTTTGTGCCGCCGATCGTGGTTCCTGCCGCGGCGCTGATCGCAGTGCTGCTCTTGCGCTCTGCAACTGACCGGATCTCATCATGTCTCACGAACTCTTGCCGAAGCTTCAGAGCGAAATGTCCTCGCTGCGGGAGAGAATCGCGCGAGAGAAGACCGCGATGCCGCCGTTTGTCGGCGATGCTTTGACGCTCAACGCGGCGCGCCGGCGGCTCAGCGAGCTTGCGGGCGAGCTTGAGAAACTGGAGCACACCGAGCGCATGTTCATCGCACAGTCGCATGGCGGCTGAGGGACAAGGCCCGTGACCAGGACGCGCAAGAGGTTTCTGACGTTCGCGCGCAGTTTCGAGCTTCGCGGCGTCGACTATCCGCTGCCGGCGGGCTCGTACGAAATCATCAGCGATGAAGAGCTGATCGAGGGGCTGAGCTTTCCGGTTTACCGGCGGGTCTCGACCTGGATCATGGCGAGGCGCTCACCCGGCGCGGCGACCGAAATGGTCCCGATCGATCCGGATGACCTGGCGAAAGTGCAGGCGAGCCACCTGGACGCAACAGAATCAACGATAACCTGACCCGTGGGGGCCGCACACATGGCGTGGGAATATCGGATCATCAAGGCGGACACCGAAGAACTATATGAGCGCGCGCTCAACGCGGCGGGTGCCGAAGGATGGGAAGCGGTGTCGAGCGGCTATTCGGCCGGCGAGTTCGAAGAAAGTCTCCTCGGCCAGGGCATGCCGCTGTCCACCGCGATCGGCGCCACGCAATGGGCGGCGCTGATGAAGCGGCCGGTCCCGTGAATGACCGCTGCGCGTCAGGTGTACAAGGCGGCGACCCTGATCTGTCCCTCGTTACGAAGCACTTGAAGCGAAACCTGTTCGCCCTGCCGGCGTAACATCAGGTCCACGCTCGAGGCACCCAGACGCAGGTTGCGCAGGGTGATTTCCTGCAGAAACGACGGCAGTTGCGGTTTGCGCAACAGGATCTCATTGCGGTCTCGATCGAATTCAAGGCCGAGCGAAGACTGCAGGAGAAGAAGTGGCGTGCCCGCGGCCCAGGCCTGCGGCGAACAGGCCACCGGGTAAAGCGTCGGTCCTCGCTCGCGGCCGCGTTGAAAGCCGCAATACAATTCCGGCAACCGCCGCAGGTCCATGTAGGTTGCCGCCGCGAACAGGCCGGTGAAAACACGGTCGACCGCGTTCTTGTGGCCGTAGCGGGCAAACCCGGCAGCGATCAGCGAATTGTCGTGCGGCCAGACCGAGCCATTGTGATAGGACATCGGATTGTATCGTTTCTCTTCGCGGGCGAGCGTGCGAATCCCCCATCCGGAAAAAAACGACGGCCGCATCAGACCGCGCATCACCGATTTGGCACGTTCGGGCCTCGCAATTCCGCTGAACAACACCTGTCCGGCATTCGACGTTCGCACGCGGCACGGCCGCTTCTCGCCGTCGAGCGCAAGCGCGTAGGTCCCGATATCCTCGCACCAGAACGACGCCTCGAATTGCTCGGCGAGCTTTGCCGCTTGAGCGTCCAGCGTGTCGGCGAGGGCGTGCTTGTCCAACCGTCGCGCGCTGCGTGCGGCCAGACGCTTGGCCGCATAGACGTAGCCTTGAACCTCGCACAGTGCGATCGGGCCCTGCGCCAGTGAGCCGTCGGCGTGGAAGATCGCGTCGTGGGAATCCTTCCAGCCTTGATTGACGAGGCCCGTTTCGTCGGCGCGATGATATTCGACAAACCCGTCGCGGTCGGGATCGCCCGGCCCATCGATCCACGCCAAGGCGGCCGTTATATTCGGCCACAGCTCCCTGAGCGTTTCGATGTCGCCGGTGTGCTCGACGTAGAGGCCCGCCAGCAGCACGAACAATGGCGTCGCATCCGCGGTCCCATAATAGAGAGCGAACGGCACCTCACGCAGTGCGGCCATTTCGCCGCTGCGCATTTCGTGCGGGATTTTTCCAGGCTCCGCGTCGGACAGCGGGTCGGCTTCGACCGCCTGATAGGCGGCAAGCCGCCGCAGAACGCCCTTGGCGATGCGCGGGTCGCACCACAGCGATTGCAGCGCGGTGATGATGCCGTCGCGGCCGAACGTGGTGGAGTACCAGGGAATGCCGGCATACGGGTACGGCCCCTCCGGCGTATCGGTCGTCAACATGGCGAGGTCCGCCATCGAGCGGCACAGCACCTCGTTGAAAACCTGGTTCGAGGTGATGATGGTCGTCAGGCCGCGGCTGGCATTCTTGCGCTCCTGGAATGCGCCGCGCAGGCCTTTGGTAAAAGGCACGGCCACGCTCTTGTCCTCGCCGCGCTCGCACTTCACCGTCATATAGACCGAGCGGGTTTCGTGCGGCTGGAGCTGGAATGCATAGGATGCGAGGCCGCTGGAGAGTTGTGCCGGCGCGGGATCGAACAGAACGATGGTGCGGCGCTCGCCGCCGTCGAGCCCGCGATAGAGCAGGCTGACCTGCGTATTGCTGTCGATCCGGGCGCTGCCGGTGCCGCGCCGCTTGCGGCGCATGCCGCGCACTTCGAACAGGTCCGCGAAGTCGCTCGCAAACGCCAGTGACAGCCGCAGATCGAACGGCCGGTCGCCGTGGTTCTCGACGCGGATGCGCTGATAGGCGGTGCCGCGCCATAGAAAAAGCGTGCGCACGACGTGCAGCACGTCTTTTGGCAGGATCCGGTTTTGATCGAGAATAATGTCGGGGTTGGTCAGATCGACGGTGAGGATCGAATTGTCGTCGCGGACATTCGAGCCAAGCAACAACGGCTGCTGGCCGTTGAGCGAAATCTCCAGTTGCGACAGATGACGGGTGTCGTGAAAAAAAAGCCCGTCGGGGCCGCCCGGCGTTGCGCCGATGTCGGCATAGCTGTCGACCACGGCAAAACAGTCGCCGTGTTTCAATGTGCGGCGGGGGCGGGTGGATGCCTCGGTGCCGGCAACGTAGAACGGGGTTTCCCGGACATCGCCTTCCAGCGTCGCCGGATCCTGCCTAAGCAATGCGGATTGGCCTGGTGTCTTCATCGCGGCCCTCCGGCGTTAGCGGCGCGCGCTCGCGGAGCGTCGGCCGGATTTCGGGGACGCGAGCAACTTGCGATAGACCCGCACGTAATCCTTCGCCATCCGTGTGGCGGAAAAGCGTTGCTCGAAACGCGCCCGCACCTTGCCGCGGTCCAGCGCGGTCACCAGCGGCAGCGCCAGAATGGCCTGCTCCATCGTGTCGACGATCGCGCCGGTTATGCCGTCCTCGATGACTTCCGGAACCGAGCCGCAGCGAAAGCCCAGAACCGGGGTGCCGCAAGCCATCGCCTCGATCATCGAGAGGCCGAACGGCTCCGGCCAGTCCACCGGAAATATCAGGGCCTGCGCGTCGCCCAGGAATTTTGCCTTTTGATGTTCGTTGATCTCGCCGATGAACTCGACGCCGGGGCCCTTGAGCAGCGGCTCGATCTGCGTGCGGAAATAGACCTCGTCGGCGCGATCCACCTTGGCCGCGATCTTGAGCGGAATGCCGAGCGCGCGCGCGATTGCGATGGCGCGGTCGGGCCGTTTTTCCGGCGAGATTCGTCCGAGGAACGCGACGTAATCGCGTTTCACCGGCGCCGCCGGCGGCCGCAGCGTTTGCGGCAGGCCGTGATACACGGTCGCGGCGAAGTTGGCGTTGGGGATGGCAAGGCGCTGCGAATTGGAAATCGACACCAGCGGCATGTCGTCGAAGCCGACATAGAGCGGAGCCAGGTCGGGCATGTCCTGGCGGCCGTGCAGCGTCGTGACGGTGCGGCCCGCGATCGATCGAAACAGCGGGAAATGAAACTGGTCGATGTGGAAGTGCAGGATGTCGAACTCGTCGGCGCGCCGCCGCACCCGATCGAGCATCAGCATGTAATAGGGGATCGGGTCCTGGATCTTGGGGTCCAGGCGAATCGCCACCGGAACGCACGGCACCAGCTCGGCGGCGGTGATGGAGTCCCCGCTCGCGAACAGCGTGACCTCGTGGCCGAGGGCGACCAGCGCTTCAGTGAGGTAAGAGACGATCCGTTCTGTGCCGCCGTAAAGCCGAGGCGGGACGCTTTCAGCCAGGGGCGCAATCTGCGCGATTTTCATTTTTTGCTTTCATCGCCCGAAGAGTGAACCGGTCCATGGCGGTAAAGTTCCGGGATTCTCTCGTCGCTCGGTGCTCACAATCGACGCTCTTCAACACCATATGGGTAGAGGAGCACCCCAGGAGTAGCCATGACCTCTGATTCAAGACGGCCAGAAAATCTGAAGGCCAACAGGATACCGTCTCGACGGCTATCTCCTGCGGGTCGATGGGAAGTTCAAAACCAGATATGAGACGGCGGAGGAAGCGACCAATGCCGGCGAAAAACTGAAGGTGAGCTTCCCGGTTGTTCAGGTCGCGGTATTCGACGCGGCAACCAGGACCCTCACCCCCGTCGAACTGCCGGACAGCGCGTAAGCGACGTCGCTGCTCGTCACCGCCTCAAAAATCGGTGGCCTGGATGTCGTATGAGCCGCGCCGTCCCCGCGCATAGACTTTGTTCGCGGCCGCGTAGATCAGATCGCGGTTCAGGTCGAAAACGCGCAAGTAGCCGGTCTCATCCGGCTCGCAAATCCGGAGCGATCCGCTGGAGTGCCGCCGCGTCGATGAAGAACGAGCTTTCCATCGAGCGGTCATAGCCCCAAAAGCGAACCATGCCCCGCGTTGCGTCGTAGCTGCGGCTGATGTTTGGGAAATTCACCGGCACATTTAACCCATCTGTTCAGGCCGCTGAATTGAGCGCGCGCTTGAGCGGATAATCGGCGCTGTCGTAGAGCTCGCGGATATCCTTGTAACCAAGCCGGGTCTCATCGACTTCGATGAAAGCCCCAAGCAATTGCGGCGCCGGAAGCTCCTCGATTGCGAACTGGATGGCGTCCGCGGCACGCTCGAAGCGGCGGTATTTCACCTTGGTCGGAATTTTGCGGTTGGGGGTTGGAAACAATTCGGCGGAGGCCTGGTAATCGAATTTGTCCACGGCGATCTCCAGAAAAGGAAAGCGGCGCCCAGGAAATACCTGACCGCCGGCCATCAAGAAGCTGTTGCTGGATATATAGTCATTCGCGCCGGCTTTGTTAGGAGCCGCTGCGACCAAGAACGGGCTCAAAACCGCGCGTTTCGTGACATTTCCAGCAAAGTGGCCCGCCGCGCCGCATTCGCGGCAGGCCCGCCCGCATCACGGCCGCTGCGCCGCCGTATCGAGCGCCGCATTGCATTGTTGAGAGATCGTCTTGCGGTAGAGGTTGAGACAATCGACCAGCCTGCCGTCGCCCTGCAGCACCACGGTGCAATGCCGCTTCGCATCGGCATCGCAGGCCCGGCGCAGATCGGTTGTGGCTGTGATGGCCTCGACCAGCCCGTGCTCGGGGAGCCACCACCGTCGCCGCGCATTTCGGCGACAGCATCTTGTCCTTCAGAGAGGCACGCCAGCACGCGGCCGCGGCCGTCCTGCACGCGCCGGCACTGGCTCTTGATTTCCTTCGCACAGTCCGCCTTGAGCGCCGCGGCGTAAGGCTGCGTGCTCACTTGCGCATGCGCGGCCGGGGTTACGAGTATCAGCGCGGCGGCGAACAAAGCTGATCGGAAAAGCATGGCGATCTCCTTGGGTAGCGTTGAATAAAAACGCGCCGGGCTGCGCTCGACGACGTGGGCCTCGGTGTGTCTGAACTCAGGTGAGACGTTCGGACGCTCACAATAAAGACCGCGGCGCCTTTTGCCGCGGCCGCAGATTTGCGCCTGCCTTCAGTGCCATACTCTCAGCGCATCGGACCGATTTGATCAGCTGCACGCGGCGGTTTTCCGCCGCCTCGGATTGGCGGGCTTGAGCAACTGCTCCTCGCCGAGGCCGACCGCTTCGATCCGCGACGGCGCGATGCCGAACGGATTGATCAGCGCCTCCCGGATGGCGTCGGCGCGCTGCTGGCTGAGCTTGAGATTGTATTCGCGGCTGCCCTTGCCGTCGGTGTGCCCGACGATCAGGAATCGGTAGCCCTGCAGGTACGGATGGTAGAGCGCGTCCGCCATCAGGCCGACGGCCCGGAACGAATCCGGACGGATCCGCGCCGAGTTGAAATCGAACTGGATCGCGATGGTCAGTTGCGCCTGCTTCTCGAGCTGGTCGGTCAGCGGCGCGCGGTTCATCCGGTTGGCGCGCGACGGGTCTTTCAGGCTCTGCGGCCGCCATCTGCCGCAAGCTGGCGGCTGAAATGGCCGGGCCGGCCTGTTCGACGCCTTGCAGGCTGTTGACGAGATCGGTCGAGCTCAGCGCGACCTGCGTGGTCGGCGCGGACGGCATCGATGGTCGCCTCGTAGCCGGCGTCGGCGACGGTCTTCTGGCACTGCGGGCTGATGTTCTGCTTTGCCTTGTAGAAGCACTCCATGAGATTGCCGTCGCCCGGCTGAACGCCGGGCAGAGCCGCCGGATGTCGGCGTCGCAGACCCGCATCACCGCGGCTCGTGCCTGCGCCCGGTGCGAGCAGCGCCTGCATGTCTGCGATGCTCGCCTTGCAGTGGCCGAGATCTCTGGCGCTGTTCTGGTCCAGGCATTGGGTTATCCGGCCGCCGCCGAGATTGACCCTCTTGCAGTCTTGGCGATGTCGGCGCCGCAAGTCTGTCCGAGCTGACCGAGCGCGTCGGCATAGCCGACGGTTTGCGCCGGTGCCGGCGCGGCCGCGCCGATGCTTAACGCGATCGCAGCAAGATAAATCCACCTGGTCATGTCGCTCCCCTTTACCCATCTAACCATCATCTGCCCTATTGCGGGAGATTGGATAGCAGCCTATCGCAACCTCAGCCTCGCCGCGCCGGCTGCGATGTTCACTCCGGTCTGAACGTCGAGCGAGAGCGGCTGCAGGCTGATCGTGCGCTTCGATCCGCCGACCAGGATGTTCGCGCCGCCGCCGAGCCCGAATGAGACTTCGCCGGTTGCGCCGATGTAATCGCCGGCAAGGGCGCGTGGGGCGAGCCTTGGGTCTCGGTCAAGACCACCCAGTCATCCGGCCCGCGCCGGTCACGCCGATGTCGACGCCGACGCGGCCCAGAGTCCCGGTGTAGGCCTCGGTGTCGCCGTTCCGCTTATGGAAGACGCAAGCCATCGTTTGGCGAGAGCCGATGATCATCCCGAAGTTGGCGCCGTAATTGCAAACCAGCGTGCCGACCTGGTTGTTGTTCTGCGCCGATGACGGCGCCGACGACGCTGCCAACGCCGCAGCCGCCACCCCCAATAAAAAATGCTCTCATGATGCCCTCCGGCTTCTTGACGGCGACCACTGTATCGATCGCTCGGCGCGGATCGATTGCCCCTTGGGGCAACTGGCCAGGCTATTCCACGCGCCCTGCCGCCACCTGGCGGGCCGCCCCGCCGGACGCAGGCGCGCTTCGCTCAACTGCTTCGATTGTTTCGCCGGCTGGCTGGAGGGCGGGTTATGGCCGGCCCCGATCGAGCTTAGTTGTGGACGTCCTGCACGAAAGGGCGTGTATCACGCCGACTTGCTGATTGTCTTCGTCGGTTAGGCCGCCGACCATCTGCGCATAGTCTCCGATCGGCCGCGGCTTGCCGGTCAGGAACCCCTGCAGCTCGTCGCAGCCGTAACTCAGGAGCATGGCGCGCTGTTCTTCGCTCTCCACGCCCTCGGCGATGACAGGCACTTTCAGGTTATGCGACAGCGCAATGATGCTCTTGGCGATGGTTTGCGAGTGATGGTTGACCGGAAGGTCCGTCACAAAGCTGCGGTCGAGCTTGATCTTGTCGAACGGAAACGAGTGCAGATAGGACAGCGACGAATAGCCGGTGCCGAAATCGTCCAGCGCGATCCGCACGCCGAGCGCCTTGAGCCGGCGCAGGATCGAGGTTAGCGTCGCGAGAAGTCGCCGATCAGCACGTTCTCGGTGATCTCGATCTCGAGCCGGTTTCCCGGCAGGCCGGTGTGGAGCAGCGCGTGCGTGCACCGTTTCGACAGGTCGCCGTTGGGAACTGCAGCGGCGATACGTTGATGGCGATGCCGAGTCGGATGCGTCCAGGACGCGGCTTCGCGGCAGGCCTCACGCAACACCCACAATCCAAGCTGGCCGATCAGCCGGCTTTCCTCGGCAATCGGGATGAAGGTGGCCGGCGGTATCAGGCCGCGCTCCGGATGCGGCCACCGCAGCAAAGCCTCGAGCGCTTTCGGTCTTCCCGGTCTGCGCGTCGACCTGAGGCTGATAGTGCAGCTGGAACTGCGTCCCTTCGGCGCCAGCGCAGAGCTCGATCTCGCAGGTTTGCCGCTCGCGTACGCCCTGCGCAACATCCGAGTTGAACATCCGGATCGAGCCTCGGGCTTCCGCCTTTGCCTGGGAAAGCGCGGCGTCCGCGTTCGCAGCAGCATGTGCGCGTCGTCGCCATGCGAGGGATAAACCGCGATGCCGATGCTCACGCCAATGCCGACCCGGCTGCCGGCGATGACGAACTCTCCTCCGCGGAGATCACCGATGAGCGAGTGCCCCGGCGTCGGTCGGTGGGGCTTCCCAGCGGCATACGATCGTGAACTCGTCGCCGCCGATGCGCGCGATAAAGTCGTCGTCACCACATTCCGCATACGCTGAGTCGCGACTTCGCACAGGAGGTCGTCACCGGCGGAGTGGCCGAAGGATCGTTGGCCTCCTTGAAGCGATCGAGGTCGAGGCACAGAATCGCGAACGGGCTGTTTTGCGCCTCGCGCCGCGCGCATCTGGGCTTCGAGCGGTGTCGACGAACGAGGCGCGGTTGGCAAGACCGGTCAGCGGATCGTGATGCGCAAGAAAGGCGGTTCGGCGCTCGGTTTCCCGCTGCTCGGTTATGTCATCCATGACCGTCAGGAGATGCTGCGGCACCCCGGCTTCGTCCTTGATCGCGGTCTTTTTCGAGATGATGAGACGCTGGCCTTTCGCGCGTGGCAATAGCGTGCTCAGCCGTTATGACCGGTTGTGCAGAGCGTAAGGCGGAACGGTCGGAGGAATTGATCAGCTCGGCGCACTCCTTGGGATAGACCTCGGCGGCCGTCTTGCCGAGCAGGGAATTGCGGTCTTCGCCGGTCAGCTCCTCATAGGCCTTGTTGAAGAAGCTGAAGCGCAAATCTTCGCTGCCGACCGACTTCACCGAAATTGGAAGCGGCACGTGCTCGACGACGGCATCCAGGAATCGTTTGGTGCCGCGCAGCTCCGCTTCGACACTCTTGATCCGCGTCACATCGTGGATGGCCGCCAGCCGGCATGGCTTGCCGTCATAGGCAAGCGCGCGCGAGTAGACCACGACGTCGACGACGTCGCCGCTCGCGGTCCTGTGCTGGGTCGTCCTGGTCCGCAGCTCATCGGAATGAGCCTTTATCGCTTCGCTGATCGCGCCGTGCTCTTCGGAAGCAGGATATCGGTCAGTCGCATGCCGAGGAACGCGTCGCGGCTGTAGCCGTATTTGAGCACGGCGGCCTCGTTCACCGCCACGTAGGCGAGCGTGCTGTTGTCGATCAGCCACATCGGCACCGGGTTGCTTTCGAACAGCAGGCGAAAGGATTCCTCGCGCCGCTGCGCCTCGGTAATGTCTTCATGCGTGGCCACCCAGCCGCCCTGCGGCATCGGCCGGTGCACGACGGATATGTAGCGTCCATCGCGCAGAAGGTTGACGACGCTGTACGGCTTGTTGGTCGTGACCTCGCGGATACGCTGCTCGATGTAATTATCGAGGAACGGCCCGCTCTCCTTGGCGAGCCGCGCCTCCAGGATCTCCCGAAGCGTGATGCCGGGCCGGGTTATGTGCTCCGCGAATTGATAAAGCTCGGCATATTTGGAATTGCAGAAGATCAGCCGCTGCTCGGCGTCGTACATGCAGACGCCTTGCGACACATGCTCGAGCGTCATGGCGAGGAGCTGCCGCGAGCTTTGCTCGTCCTGGCTATTCCCGCTTCGACGGCGCTTGGTCGCGCCTTTTTTGCGTGAGTGTGTCCGCATCCCCGCCCCAGATCGCGGACACGGAGGCTAATTGGAACCGTCTAAAATCGTCTTTTGCTCTGCCCCACGGGGGCCTGCGTTTGAAAAGTCAGTTAACGGAGGCTAAGAAAAATAAAAGAAAGAAAAAAGAAAAAAGTTAAGTCCGCGCCGGTGACGAGCCAAACACACGTCGATCACGACATGACGGAACTCGGCCGTGCCAAGAGCGACACGGCGACCTTTTCGCCGGGACCACGGTGCGTCGCCAAGCACTTCACGCATCCAAAGCTTCTTGATCAAAACCGCAAGCGCCACCGCCAAAGGAACCGCCAGCACCCCGCCCAACACGCCGAACAGGAGGCCGAACACCACGATCGAGAACAGCACCAGGACGGCGGGCATCAGCGACGCACGCGATCCTGAATGAGCGGAGTCAGAATGTTTCCCTCGATCTGCTGGATCACCACGATCGCTGCGACCGTCCAGACGATCGTGTCGGTGTCCATCGTGAAGGCGAAGATGACGGCAGGAATGGCGCCAAGGAACGGGCCCAGATACGGAATGAAATTTGTCACGCCGGCGATCAATGCGAGGGCGAGCGGAGACGGCAGCCCGATCCACCAATATGCGGCCAACGACATTATTCCGACGATGAACATCGTCAGAAGCTGCGCCCAAAACCACAAGCGCAATGCCCCGCCCGTGCTGTCCATCGCGTCGAAAATTCGCTCATGCTGGTCGGGGGGAAACAGCTTGGCGACGCCGCGGCGATAACAGTTCGGATCGGCCGCCAGATAGATCGCAGCGATCGACACAGAATGAAGTCGAGCACGCCGCCGAGCACCGCATAGCCGATTGTGGCGGCCTGCCACATCGCGCCCGGACCTTCGGAGTCGCCTTTGACGGCGCGCTCGATTTCTCCGGTGAGGTTGTAAATGCCGAAGCGCTCGCCGGCGACATCGAGCGCTTTCGGAATTTTTTCAACGACGTAAGAAAGCTGGTCTGCCGACGTGAGCCCCGAATAAATAAAGAAAGCCGCCGAGCGCCGCGAGGCATACAAACGTGGCGACCGTGACGCCAAACGGCGCAAGCCGCAGGTGCGTCTCGAGGAGATCCGCGAAACTCGCGCAGCAGCACGGCGAGAAGAACGGCGCCGAACAGCAACAGCAGGAATTCCCGATATGCGCCAGAGGAAGTAGGCCAGGCCGCCGACGGCAAGGGCAATGATCAGCCGCCGCAAGAAGATGAAGTCCTGGTCATTGAAGTAGGCCGGGCGCCGCTGCCCGATCTTCGCCGGTTCTCCGATCGCGCCATTCAGCCAGCCCCCATCGAGTTGAGCGATCATAAGGCAGTCCGAGCGCGAGGCTAGCACTCCTTGCCTGAAGCGACATCATTGGTAGCCGCTGACCAGGTGGCACCCCGCTTTATGGACCGAACGCCCCTAGGAGAATCCCCGATCCGGGGTCGTCCCAAATAATCAGGTAGCCGCCTGCCGAAAGCGGGACGACATTGGCGCGGTTGCACCGGCCGGTCTCGGCGACGAAAAACCTGCGACTGAGGCTCCGCCCGTCCGCTTTATATTCTTGACCGAAGCAGACCGACGTCGTGGTGTCTCTACGCAGGCGCCAGACAACGACGTAACTGCCATCCGCCAATGCCGCGCCGTGCGGGGCCTGGTTTCGCGGCCCGCGTTCATCCACCTTTTCAGGTCCCCGCTTTAGTCCCGCGGGGCTGAGGTGTTGCGCATACCAGTTCCTCAGGTCGGACCATACGGCGACAAATCCGCCAGCCAGCAACGGCACCGCATACGGCTCCGTGTATTTGTTCCTGGTCGTATTGATCTGGAATGGTGCTCCGTGCTTCTGCCCGTATGGAGTTAAGACGCTGGGCGAAAACGCCATTCGCCGATGACCAGATCACAATCCAGCCATTGCCGAGCGGCGCGACATTCGCCGATATGTTGTTGCCTGGAGCGTCATTCACCATGATCGGCTCGCCGGCTTTGACAGCGTCCGCAGTGAAGCGCTGCGCCATGACGTCGCTGTCGTAAGCCGGCCGTTCACGCGTCCAGGTGACCAGAAAGCCGCCATTGGCGTGTGCCGCGATGCGGACACTGCCAAGAAATCTCCTCGACGGCTCGACAACGACGAACATGCTCCCGACTTTGTCGCCGGTTGCGGAGAACCGCTGCCCCCGTATCGTCGGTTTAGGACCCCAGATGTCGATCCACACGACCGCGAAGCCGCCGTCCGCCAGCGCGGCGACGCTCAGATCGGCACCCGCATCATGCACGGCGGCGACGGGAGATTCGGCTCCGGACTTTTCGCCGGTCGGAGATATCCGCTGTCCTCGAAAAACGCCGCCGCTCACATCACCATACTGCCGCCACACGACGACAACGTCTCCGCCCGTCAGCAGTGCTGCGTGGGGGTAATTTGGATAAGAGGAAGGCACGGTCGGCGCGCTGACGACGAATTCGTCACCCGCGCGCGCCGAATTGGCCGTGCCCAATAACGCGACCAGGAACCCGACCAAAAGCGCGATGCAGGTGAGCGCCGCGACGGAAACGAAAGTGACAAAACGGCTTTTCATGTTCGTTCGAAGGGCGGTTCCGTCAGGGTCGTTGGGCGCCGATGCTGACACTTATATTGGCGCTTGCTTGTATATCGACGCGCGCCTGGCCGTAACTCCACCCTCCAACTGAGATGTCGTCAGCAATATGCGGCGCTCTCACCCTGTCTGATTGCGTGCCCACGCCGCTGATTTTACTCTAGCGCGAAACGGAGTTGAACGTCATGCCGCTTGCCCGCCTGTATTCCGCCTGCGCCGTCGCGATCATGGCGCTGCTGCACGTGACGCTGCTGTCTGCTCTGCCGGCGAATGCAGCCCCGGAAGTGCAGGCCAACACCACCACGCAAGGCGGGCAACTCCTTCCGGCCATCGCCAAGCTTACGAACGGCTATATCGTCGTGTGGATCTCGCAGCGCCAGGACGGATACAAGATCTATGGCCAGCGCTACACGTTGAACGGCGTCAAAGTCGGCGGTGAGTTGCGCGTCAGCGGATTGCCCGTGAAGAGTTGGTCAACCAACAGCCACGCATCTCCGAAGTGGCCGCCCTCACCGACGGCGGTTTCGTCGTGACCTGGATCAATGAGACCGCCGGCGCCGGCAATAACATATACGCGGCGCTGTTCAACGCGAACGGGCTCAAGCGTAGCCGCGATGTCAAACTCGGCCCGACGCGGGGCTCCCTCGTCGTCGAGGTCGCTGGCCGCTCCGATGGCGAATTTTGTCGTCGTGTGGCCTCCGGACGTCGGCGAGCAAGGCCAAGCCGACATTCATGCGCGGCTCTACGATTTACGAGCGCGGCCAGTCGGCGGCGAATTCTCCGTTCATGCGACAACACAAACATCGGAAAGATCGGCGCGTGTTGCATCGCTGATGAGCGGAGGCTTCGTCATCGTGTGGGCCCGCCAGGACAGCATATACGGCCAGCGTTTCGCCGCCTCCGGCCGGCCGCTGGGGCGCGAGTTCCGCGTCAACAGAACGTTCGAGGAGCATGGTAAATTTCCGGCGGGCCTAACCGGACTGAGCGACGGCGGCTTTGTCGTCATCTGGGAGCAGTTGGAAGGTTTCGATGGCGAATTTGACGCGATCCGCGGCCAACGATTTTCGCTCGACTGCTGCCTGGGCCGGCAGCGAGTTCGCAGTGAATACCTATCAGGACTACGCTCAACGCGGCGCCAGCGTTCTCCGGATTCAGCGACGGCGGCTTCGTTGTGGCGTGGCACTCGGGTCTGCAGGATGGCGATGGCTGGGGCGTGTACGGCCAGGCCTTCGACGCGGCCAGCGCCAAGAGCGGAAGCGAATTTCGCCTCAGCACCACGACAAGCGGCAATCAATATCGCCCCGTGCTGGCTGCGGACAGCGACGGCAGGTTCATCGCCGCATGGGAATCACCCGACGCCGACGGATCCGGCATTGTCACGCGGCGGATTATCAAGCCGATAGAGTGATCGGCGCCGGTTGCGAGCGCGTGTGTTGGCGCGCGGGCGCGCTTTTTCCTCAACAAACAGCGCTACTGATTTGACGCGACGACGCCAGCTCGCAATTGCTCGACGATGGCGCGAAGCTCCGCAACTTCCGCGGCGCAACGTTTCGATCTCGCCCGTATCCGCGGCCGCGGCCTTGCCGCGTCCCGTCGAGGCCAGCGCGGCGTTGAGCTGAGCCACGTCACGGCATCGGTCCCGGCGACGCCCGCGACACATTCATGATACGGCGGGTGTTGCCGGGCGCGCCGACCGAAACCGCTCGCGCCGCGGTGGCGACCGGTTCGCGCCGATAGCAACCGAGCTCTCGCCGGCTACCGCACTGTTGCTGCCGAGCGCGATACCGTCACCCACGGTTGCTTCGCTTGCGGCGCCGATGGCAATGCTTCTGGGCGACGTTGCCCTGCTGTTTTCGCCATAGGCGGCGCTATGGGTACCAGCGCGGCTGGCCAGGCCGACGCGACGCCACCGGTTCCGCTGGCGAGCGATGCAGTACCGAGCGCAATGCTGAGTTGTCCGCTTGCGCGCGCGCCTTGCACCGTTACGTCGCCGGATGCTCCATACGGCCGATAGACGCGCTCATCGCCGCCACCGATCGCGACGCTGTAATAGCCAGCGGTGGTTCTCACCGGCAGGTCAGAGCTCCCGCCGATCGCCGTGCCATAGGGCGCATCGACTAACGCATGGGTGCCGATGCTGGTGGCACCGGTAACCGACAAAGTGCGGTCGTTGCCGGCGTACAGCCCAATCGCCGTTGCGAAATCTCCGTACGCCTTAGCGGCAAAGCCGACAGCGGTCGAATCTTGCCCTTCGCGCTGGCATAGGACCCGTAAGCAGTCGTGGCGAGGCGGTAGCCTCCGCGGTCGAGCCAACGGCCGTCGCATCGCCCCCTGTCGCGGTTGCTTGGCAATCTGCGTGGTTCAACAGAAGGGACTTCGCCTGACTGCCTGAATTGCATCCCGCGATGGCAGGTGAAACTGGCGCGGCAAGCACCAGCATCGCGGCGGTGCCGACGAACAGTGATGGCAACAGCTTCCTCATAGCACAGGCCCTTCCAATTTCGCGCCGCTGAATCTCAAGGCGGCATTGCGGGAAGCAACGTATCGGGCTTTGCGCCCTCTGACGAGGCTTGACGATCGAAGACTGAAAGACCTCGGACGCGAAGCGGTTGACGCAAGCTGATGCGGTTTGTCCCAAATGCAACGGCGCGGGCAAGCTCGCCGACACGGTTTGCCGCGACTGCCGCGCACGCCGACCAACGCTGCGATCATTCGTGTCCCGCGTAGCCTCTGCGGCCGCTTGATCATACAGCGAGAGGATTGCGCGCCAGCACCCACGCGCACGGCTGATCCTCATGGTGACCCGCGGTAGAGCGCCGAGGCTTCTTCGCCTGAACTACCGTTGCGCAAGCCTTCAAGCTCTCATAGCCTGCCCGTCTATCATCATGAGGGCGACAAAGTGTTTGGAATTCCTCCGTCTAACAACCATGTCTGCTGCGATCTGTGTATCTTTGGGTGTCAATTCGGCGTCAGCCGACTTTGCCTCGTTCTCAATCCCCGTTCAGGCCGTCAGCAAGAGTGGCGGTACCGGTGGGACCAGTACGATTGGGCTCCCCGACGCCGGGACGCCGAGCTTTTTCGTGAATTTCGTCCTTCCATCCGATTACCTGACGAATGGAGATGCGCGGATCACTTTGTACCTGCAAAGTCCGGTCGCCCCGTGCACGACACGCATTCGCCCGGTCCAACTGCTTCGGACGCGGCCCAGCGCTGCTCTGGTCAACAGCCTATCCGGCGTTAGCGGAGGCAATCCCAACACAGCTTTGGTCTCGGGCATGATAAAAGCCAGAGCGATGTCGTTTGCTGCCGGAAATCCGCCTGTGGATCAAAAGGCAGGCGACGGTTTAATTCCCAGATCCAACGCGACGCCGAGGATGCACTGATACCTGCGTCGGTGTCGTCGTCGTGCATGCCATCGTCATCAGGTACGAGCGCTAGAGAGAGTTGATTTACGTCAGCCAAAGGAAAGTGCATCTAGAGGCCGCCTGAATTGGCGGCCTCTTTTTATGTGAGGCGTGACTTCCCAGATGGCACCGCAGAAGCGGCAAGAATTTTTCCGACCGGCTGTTTGCGATGGCGGTTTTCGTCCGCGTCATCGAGACCGGCAACTTCTCGCGGGCCGCGCGCGACCTCGGCATCAGCCAGCCGACCGCGAGCAAGCTGGTCGCCGGCCTCGAGGCGCGCTACCGGCTGCGCCTGCTCGAGCGCACCACCCGCCATGTCCGCGTCGACCGACGATGGCCGGGTCTTCTACGCCCAGGCAAAGAAACTGCTGTCCGAATTCGACGAGCTGGAATCCGTCGCGACGAAAACCTCGGATGCAGCGGGCGGCAAGCTGCGCGTGAGCTGCCCGCCGGCGCTGGGGCGCATGGTGATCGCGCCGATGGTGTTTGCCTATCTCGCGGCCAACCCCGATACGGCGATCGATCTCGACCTGTCGTCACGCTATCTCGACCCGATCGAGGACGGGGTCGATCTTGCCATCCGCATCGGATCGCAGGCGGATTCGACCTACCGGGCGCGGCTGCTGGCGCCGAGCCTGCGGATGCTGGTCGCAAGCCCGGACTACCTCAAGAAGCATGGCGAGCCGAAGGAGCCGGCCGACCTCACGCGGCACCAGGTGCTGGTCTATTCGTACCTGCCCCACCCCGACGTCTTGAAACTCAAGGACCGCAAGGGCCGCAGCCGTCAGCGTCGCCATCAGCGGGCGCATGCGCATCAACAATTCGGAAGTGCTGATGAGCGCGGTGACGACCGGGCTCGGGATCGCCTGCCTGCCGCAATGGGCGGTGCGCGACGCCGCTCGCCGCCGGCAAGCTGCGGCGCCTGTTGCCCGCCTTCGAGCCGGAAGGCACGTCGATTTATGCGGTCTATGCCGGCGGGCGCAGGCTGCCGACCCGCGTCCGCCGCTTCCTGGATTACCTCGCGACGCAGGTGCGCCGCGCGATCTAGCTCTCAGTTGGTGATCTTCGGGATGTTGTTGGTGCTGATCACCCTGGCCCAGCGATCGGCATCGACCTTGATGAGCTTCGCGACATCCTCGACGCTGGCTTCACGCGTTTCGGTGCCGAGCTTGCTCAGCTTCTCCTGAAACGCCGGCGACGATGTCGCCTTGGCAACCTCGGCGTTGATCTTCGCGATCACGTCCTTCGGCGTGCCGGCCGGCGCGCAGATGCCGTACCAGGAGGTGACGTCGAAATCCTTGAGCCCGAGCTCGGCAAGCGTCGGCACATCCGGCAACAGCTTGGAGCGGTGTTGCGAGGTCACCGCCAGCGGGCGCACCTTGCCCGAGCCCATCGCGTCAATGGCCGACGGCATCGGATTGAAGCTCGAATTGACGTGGCCGCCGATCAGGTCCTGCACGGCGGGGCCGCTGCCTTTGTACGGCACGTGAACGAGCTTGAGCCCGGCATCGCCCGAATAGCCAAGCGTCGTGAGGTGCGCGAGGCTGCCCACGCCCGCCGTCGCATAGGTGATCGTGTCCGGCTTCGATTTTGCCAGCGCGACGTACTCGCCGTAGGTCTTCACCGGGATCGAGTTATTGACCAGCATGACCAGCGCCGCGTAGCCGACCAGCGCCACCGGGTCGAAATCCTTGTCCGGCGCGTAATTGAGCTTGGCATAGAGGCTGGGGCTGATCGTGATCGGCCCGGCCGAGCACATCAGCAGCGTGTAGCCGTCGGCCGGAGACTTCGCGACCGACTCGGAGCCGATCGTGCCACCCGCGCCGGGGCGCGTTTCAACCAGCACCGGCTGCGACCATGCGGTCTGCAGATAGTCGGCCAGCAGCCGGGCGATCGGGTCGATGTCACCGCCTGCCGCGAAGGGCACGATCAGCCGCACCGGCTTCGACGGATAGGCCTGCGCATGTGCCGCGCCGGCAACGAATAGCGGTGCGATCAGCGCACCGGCAATCAAGAGCAATCGTGCAAGTCTCTCGTTTCATGGCCGCCCACTCCTGTTCAATTTGCGGTTTCCGGCGCAGTGCACTTCAAGTTCTCTACCGAGCAAGTCTCGTACCAATGCCAAGCTGCTTTCGCGCGCTGGAGCGCGAGCGCGGCGATCGCGACGTCGCCGAGCCCAAGCCCCGGATGAATGAAGAATGCGCGCTGTTCCGGCGAGGTGCGTCCCGGCCGCGTCCCGGCGGCGAGCTGCGACAGTTCGGCATCATATTCGCCGCGCCAGGAGATGATCCCGGTCGCGGCTGCCTCGCGGCTCTGGTCGTGATTGTCGGTCGCCAGGATTTCGATCTGGCGCGAGATCGGCAAGCTGCCAGGCGCGGCCGAGATCGACGCCGCTGACAAAGGCGCCGGGCGACAGCCAGGCCGGGTCGAGCACTTTGACGAGATCGGCGGCGCGCGGCGCACTGGAAATGACGATGTCCTGGCCTTCGACCGCCTCGCGCGCCTGCGTCACGACTTTTGCCGCAAAGCCGCGCTGCCGGGCTTTCTCGGCGAAAGCCTCGGCCGTCGCCGTGGTGCGGCTGTAAGCGGTCACTTCGCGCAGCGGAAATTCGGTCGCGAAATAATCGAGATGCGCCAGCGCCTGCACGCCGCACGGATAAAAGCTGATGCGGCTTGAATCCTGTCGCGCCAGACGCCGCGCCGCGGTGAGGCTCACCGCCGCCGGGCGCACCGCGGTGATGATCGTGCCATCCATCACCCCCTGCACCACCGCGGTCTCGATGTCGTTGATCACGATCATGGCGTTGATGTGCGGCAGGCCTTTCGCCGCATTGAGCGCGGTGCCGATCCACTTGGTGCCGATCACGCCGGCATCGTCATAGCGGGCCGGCATGGCATGGAAGAACGTCGAAGGGGTCACGTCGAAGCCGGTCTTGGGCACGCTGCGGGCGCCGCCCTGCGCGAGCGAGCGATAGGCCGCCTCCACCGCATCCGTCATCTCTTGCGGCTTGAGCGCCAGCGCGTCGATGTCGGCGCTCGACAGATAGAGGAATGTGCCCGTGGTCGCCATTGCTAGCGCGGGCCGCCTTTCACGCCGGCCTGCTTACGCCAGTCGTCGTCGCGCGGCATGCTCGGATTGGTCGGGCGCGTGTCGTAATAGGGGATGAGCGGGATATATAATGTGTAGAGCCGCCGCAGCTCGCCGATCGGCTCATCGTGCTCGTCGGCGCGCAGGTCGACCCAGGCGTAGGACTTCTTGTTGACGACCAGCAGCGCAGCCGAGTGCTGCCCTGCCACCTGCCCCCCGGCATCGCGGCCCGCTTCGAGCGCGCGCACCAGCCGCTCGGCAAGCTCCTCGCCGTCCGACTTCTCATAGCCCTCGGCGATCGCGGTTGCAGTCTTCTCGCTGGTGAGCCGGTTGCCGAGCGCGACAAAGCCTTTGCCGACCACGTGGCCCGCCCACTCCTCGTTGGAGCGGCCGGTATGGACGGCGACGCGGCCGTCCTTGTCCACCACCGCCATCTGCCGCCACTGCATATTGTCGTCGCCGTCGCTTTCGGCGATTTCACGCAAGGTCTTCTCGGCGGAATAGCCCTGCTCGAGCAGGCGCAATCCGAACGGGCCGAGCCGCGGGTCGCCATTGGCCTGGACCACCAGCCCGCCGACGCCGGCCTTGAGGAAAGGACATTTGGCGCCGATCGCCATGGGCCGGGTGGCGATGGCGATCCCGAACATGCCGGTACGCTCGCAGCGCGCGATGATTGAGAAGGTCACGGGATAGTCGCTCCAGTTTGCATGTCGCAGCGTGCAGGCGCGTCGCGCCGGACGCTATCTGTTGAGCTAGAATAAGATTTATTCTGTGGGAGAATAAAAAGCACGGCGTCGCAAAGGGAAGCCGAGACGATTTGCGACTGGTTGGGGGCGGTTGATCAGACCCACCGCGAACCCGTTGTTTGCATGCACTGGAGCACGGGTTCTGGACGGAGTTGGCGGAGCGAGAAGAACTGCAAACAAAATTCTCTATCCGACGGGTCATTCGTAAGTGCATGCGGCCGCATGGAAAGCGGCAACACAGCCGTTTCCCTGGATAGGGCGCAATCCAGCCCAGCCACTCAACTCATCGGAAGCCGGCGCGGTAATAGGCGGCAAGTCCCTTTATCTCAGCTTCCGTGAGCTGCGGAGCAATGAGCCGCATCCGGCCATAGACGTCATTTCGACGCTTGCCACTCGCATACTCCTGAAGCTGCCGGACAAGATACTCATTGTTCTGCTCGGCAAGAATTGGAGTCTCGATCGGCCCGCCGGAGCCGGGGCGGTGACAGGACGCGCAAGGCGGGATGTACCGGCTCGGATCGCCCAGCTCGACCAGGCGGACGATCGGATCGGGCGATTCCGCCAAGGTCGCCGGGTTGGGATTTCGTTTCGGTTGCGCGGCGTAATAGGCGGCGATGTCGGCAATCACGGATTCGTCGAGCGCCTTGGCGATGTCGGTCATGACATCGTGCACGCGGCTGCCGGTCCGGTAGTCGTGCAATTGCTTGTAGATCGCCGCGCCGGACTGGCCGGCCAGATGCGGGTTTTCCGGCGCGGGTGACATGCCGTCTTCACCGTGACAGGCGGCACATACTTCCTGCACCTTGGCGCGGCCGCGTTCCGGCCTGGCATTCGCCAGGACCTGCAGAATGTCGGGCGTCCAGACCACTTGCGAGACGGGATGTCCGGGCGTCCTCGCCGGGCTCTGCGGACGCGCCGGCGATCCGGGCAGGATGCCCAGGGCGCGGCAGATCGCCGTGTAAGCATCGACCCCGGCGCTCATGCCCTGCACGACGGGGATGATGACGACACCGAGCAAGGCCCCGAACGCGAGGACGCCGAGCACGAAGGCACTGCCCCAGATCTGCCAGGATCGGTCCAGGAAGTGGCGTTCCAGTTCGGTGGAGCTGTCAGACATAGCGCGCTCCTAGTGCACCCGATGAACGATGGCGCCGGGCGACGGCTCGATGAAGAATTGAGCGATCGGATAGCCATAGGCGAACAGCATCAGCAGCAGCACCAGCACGTTCCAGAGCCGGAAGCCGTTGAGCGCCGCGGGGACGGAGACCGGCGGATGCACGGCCAAAGAGAACAGCGGCTGCGGCACGTGAACCGGCCGGTTGAGGTGCAGCACGGCGAGATTGCGCACGAACAGGATCGCCGAGGCGAGCAGAACGAGACCGCCGATGAACGACACGATGACATACGGCCCCCAGGCCGCGATGATCGGGTCCGCATAGTTGAAGTTGGCGACGCGCCGCCACTGGCCCTGCAGCCCGGTCCAGTGCCAGGGCAGTGTCATCACCATCATGCCGATGAACCACAGCCACAGCTGCAGGCGCACCAGCGGCAGGGAATCGTGCTCGCGGCCCGTGAGCCGCGGCCAGATCTGGTAGGCGATCGCGAAATACATGATCACCACCGAGCCGCCGAAGATCAGGTGGAAGTGCGCCGTGACCCACGACGTATTGTGGACCATGGCGTTCATGCCGTAGCCCATATTGATCAGGCCGCCGAAGCCGCCAAAGCCGAGCATGACGAAGCCGAGCCCGGTGGCGAGAACCATCGGACGATCCCATGGCAGCGCGCCGATCCAGCCGAACACGCCCTTGCCGCCGCGCAACCGGCCGGCGATCTCGAGCGACGCCGTGATCGTGAAGATGGTCAGCAAGGTCGGAACCGAGACGAACGCGGTCAACATGACCTGGATGAATTTGGTCGCGTTGCCGTGCTCGGGATCCATCATGAGATGGTGCATGCCGACCGGCAGGCTGTAGACCAGGAACAGGATGAAGGTGACGCGACCCATCATGTCGCTGTAGAGCCGCCCGCCCGCCGCGCGCGGCACCATCGTGTAGAAGGCGATGTAGGCCGGGATCAGCCAGAAATAGACGATGGCGTGCAGCGTCCAGGAAAACAGCGTCCGCGACAGCCCGACGTCGATGGTCTGGACGAACCCGAGCGCCGCGGGAATGACCTGATAGAGAAGCTGAACCGCGACGCCGACCGTCGTCCACAGCCACATCACCGCATTGGCGACCGTGCCGTACATGGCGAGCGGCACCGGCGCGCCCGGATTGGCGCGCTTCCATGCGCCCATCGCCACCAGCATCAGGATGCACCACACCCACGACGCGACGACCACGATGACAAGGCCGATATAGAACAGGGGGTGCGCGGTGAGCGGCGGATAGAAGGTGAAGAGCACCGAGGCCTGCCCGAGCCCGATCGGAATGACGACGAGAATGACGCCGACGATCGCGGCCCAGAACGCGCCCCACGCCCAGCCCAGCCACGGGGAAAGGCCGGTCGAGCGCAAAGCGCGCGACGAAATAGCCGAAACCCATCACGAAGAAGGTCGTGAGCACGTACGCCATTGCGACGCCGTGGGCGGTGACGGACATGAAGTATTGGCCGGGGGTGCCGACATTGGCGCCCATCGGGCTTCGCACCCACATCTGCCAGGTGCCGAGCAGGCACGCGAGGAAGAAGGCCGCGAACGCGACCCACAAATGCGCGAGGCATAACCGTTCAACGCTTCGCACAGTTCACCTTCCCGTCCGGACCCGGCTTGAATTCGTTTTGCGGAATGACCTGAACGGTCGCGTACATTTCACTGTGACCCAGACCGCAATATTCGTGGCACGGCATGAGAAGATCGCCGCTGCGCGTAAACTCGGTATGCACCTGCGAGACAAAGCCCGGCACCACCATCGTATTCACATTGGTGCTGGTAATGAGGATGCCGTGGATGACATCGGGGGCCGAGAACCGCAGCGTCACCGGCCTGCCCTGCGGAACGGCGATGCAGCGCGGCACGAACATGAATTGCGTCGCCACGATCCGCGCTGTGACGTTTCCGTCAGGCGCGACCGTTGTTCCGAGATTCTCCTCGGCAAACTCGCCTGAAAGGTGAAGTGTCTTCGGATCGATGCGCTCGACATTGCTTGGCGGGTTGATGTCGCGCGTCAAGGCGGTGAACACGATCGTGCTCAGTGTCGCCGCGATCAGGATACCGACCCCGAATGCCCAGAGGAGCTCGGTCGTGATCACCCGCTTTTCATGGATGTCGTGGGCCTGCGACATTCGTCAGCCCACCGTCCCGCGCGGCAAAAACACGAGCAGATAGATCAACAGGTAACCTATGACGAGGAGCGCGACCGCGCTGCCGGCAAGTATGCCCGCCCCCCAGGGCACCACCTTCATCACATCGGCCAATGCGTGCGGATCGATGCCGTCATCGGCATCGGACGGGTGAGGCTCAAAGCTGCTCATCAGAGAATTCCCTGCAGCCCGGCAGTACGAATTTCTCAGTGTAATCCGAATTCAACGTTTCGTTCATAGCCCCCCCTCAGCCATCCGACCGTTGGTCGACTCCCCCGAAATCTACGGGCAGCATGGCGGCCGTCTTTGATCTAGCGCAATTAGCCCTTGGGGAAATTGATCGATGGACTTGGCTGCATGGCGGCTCATCGCTCAGGCTTAAGTCTTCTACAAAGAGGCCTTCCCGGTACCGACGACCGAGGATTCTTCCATCAGGTACCGAGGCACAAGATGCCTTCGTCGCTCGTGACGCGAAAATCGGAGTAGCCGTGTCGAAACTGGTTTCCAGTTTGCTGACCCCGATCAAGGCCCTGCGTGTCCGCTACATCCCACTGTTGGTGGTTTACTTCGCATACGGGGCGCTTGGCCTCATCGATGTAACCCGCGACATGTGGATCAAGGAGAGCTTGACGGTCAGCGCGGCCGAGCTGGCGGGCATTGGCGTTTGGCTAAGCCTTCCGTGGACGCTGAAAATGGTGGTCGGTGCGCTGGCGGATAGCGTGCCCATCCTCGGATCGCAGCGCCGCTCTTACATCGTGATCGGGGCGGGTTGCGTCAGTGCTGGGCTGATCGTTTTGGCGGGCGCTGCAGGCGGCTGGATAGGCGGAGCTAGCAATCAACTCTACCTACTTGGCGCTCTTCTCATCGTCATAGGTACGGTCGTTCAAGACGTGGTGGCCGATGCGATGTCGGCGGAGGTCGTTTCACGGACACAAAACGGGAAACCACGGCCGGCCAATCTGGTGAAAAGCGAGTTGGCGATGGTCCAAGTGCTCGGACGCCTGTCCTTGTCCCTCGGGATCTTAGCCGTCGCAGGCTTGTCGGGCATCCTCGCGCATTTTCTCACCCGAGAGACGGTCTTTTTGTTGGGACTGGTCATCCCAGCCATTTCCGTAGCTGGAGTTTTGTTTATCCAAGACGAAGCTGTTCAACGCCGACCCCTCGATTGGAGAATTGTCGGCGGAGGCTTTGTCTTTGCGGCGGGCGTATTGGGACTCGCGACAACCGGCTTTCCTTACAGCCAGGAGGCCATTTTTGTTCTTTCGATGGTCGTGATTACCGTCATGCTCGCCATCGTAACAAGCGACGTTGATCCAAAGACGCGTCGCGCAGTTCTGTACACCACGATCATAGTGTTTGCGTTTCGAGCCACGCCATCGGCAGGTGACGGCTATTTCTGGTGGACCTTGGACGTTCTCAAATTCGACGAGGCGTTTTATGGAGTACTCAGACAAACCGGCGCGCTGATTGCATTCATTGCCCTGTGGGTTTTTAGCCGGCAGCTTACTGAGTACTCGATCACCACCGTTCTGCTTTGGCTCGCATGCGCACAAGCGGTTCTGACGCTGCCGAATATCGGACTGGTGTATGGATTGCACCAATGGACCGAGAGCAATTTCGGCCTTGGCGCGCGCTCGATTGCGCTTATCGATACCGTTGCCAATACGCCGTTAGTTCATTTGAGCATGGTACCGCTTCTTGCATTGATCGCTTATCACGCACCGCCACGAAAACGTGCCACCTGGTTTGCCCTGATGGCATCGCTCATGAACATGGCCTTGGTAGCGGGCCAACTTGAAACGAAATACCTCAATCAGATTTTTGTCGTTCAACGAGGTGAGTATTCAGAGATGGGCCCCTTGCTCGTCGTAGCGACCGTTCTGAGCTTCGTCTTGCCGGTAGGGGCTGTTCTCTTATTTGGTCGAAGAGCCAACGGTCCGAGTTGATCCAAAATGCAACCACCGACCCTTACAGAGTCAGCGGTTTTGCTGCCTTGTTTTGACCTCGATCGATGCCTAGCTGACGACTATGAGCCCAGGCCGATACCGCCGAACAGTATGCGCCTTGTTGGCCGCTGCCGTGGCGCTCGGGCTTTTGCATGCGCCATCAATGATGCTCGGCGCGGCGGTTGCGGCCGGAATTGATTGCCACGCCGGCACCGCGAACAATTTGCGTTCGCATGGCACGCACGATCATCAAGCGCCCGACGAAGGCCAGCGTCCCGAGAAAGCTCCCGACAAGCTGAACCTGGCTTCGAATTGCCCGCTCGCCAACCTTACCGGCGTTACGGCTCCGGCCACCGAGCTCGCGGTAGAGGTGCGTGGGACCGCCATCAAGCAGCCCGAACCCTCAGTTTTGGTTGCGACACTCGCCGATCTGGTCGATCCACCTCCGCGCACCGTCTCCTGACTTAGCACTTCAGCAATAGTCATAAACCTGCGGGTCGTCGCGTCATGGACGCATGCCCGCGATTCAGGAGACTAAAATGAAATCAAGATATTTCGTACTTGGAGTCGTGCTTGGCGCGGCGGTGCTCTTTACCGGCGTTGCTTTTGCACAGATGCGTGGCTCGTCGGAGATGCACGGCCAGATGAGCGGCGGATCCGACATGCACAGCCGCATGCAAGCCATGATGCACGGCGGCGGCATGCCAATGCAGGGCGGTGGTCACGGCATGATGCATGGCGGCGGCGCTGGTCACGGCGGCGGCGAGCATGGTGGCGCGCAATCTCATGGCGCCAGCACGACGGCGAAAGGCGACCAGGGGCCTTCCAGCCTCGCCTTTCAGGGCGTGAATGCCAAAATGCATAAAGGCATGGACATCGCTTTCAGCGGCGACGCTGACCGTGATTTCATCGCCGGCATGCTGCCGCACCACCAGGGCGCGGTCGACATGGCGAAGATCGTCCTCGCCTTCGGCAAGGATCCTGAGGTCCGGAAGCTGGCGGAAAGCATCATCAAGGCGCAGGAACAGGAAATCGCCTGGATGAATAGCTGGCTGCAAAAGACGGCGAGCAAATAATGCTAAGCGGGGTCGGCCCCGGCCGGCCCCGCACCTCTTTTCGCCGGTGACGTGCCGTAGTGTTTGGCTGCTATCTTGGTAACGTCGCAGAAGGCTGCGCAAGGGCTTAGCTCACCCCATGGACGCCGGCGCCCTACCGCTCATCGCATTGGACGCCGTGGCGCTCGACCTTGAAGCGACCGGTCTCGATCCCACGCGAGATCGGATCGTGGAAATCGGCGCCGTGCGCTTTCGCGGCAACAAGCTCAAAGACGATGTCGCGTTCAGACGACTCGTGCAGCCCGGGATTCCGATTCCAAAAGCCGCAATCGCCATTCATGGCATCAACCAAGACGCGCTGATCGATGCGCCGAAATTTGCCGATGTGTGGGCCGACACGAGGCAATACTTCGGAAGCAGCGTCCTGGTCGGACATACGCTCACGTTCGATCTCGCCCTGCTGCGTAATGAGTTGCAACGGGCAAACGAGACATGGATCGAACCGACCTGGCTCGACGTCCGGCTGTTGGCCGGCCTTGTCGACCCCGCCTTTGCTGATCGTTCTCTTGACGAGGTCGCCTCGGCCTTGGGAGTCGAGGTCTTTGATCGTCACTCCGCGGTCGGCGATGCCAAGGCGGCGGCAGCCATCTTTGGTGCCCTGTTACCGCGGCTTCGGGAGTCCGGCATTCACACCGTGGCCGAGGCGGTCCGAGCCTCGAACCAGCGTTCGGCGGCACTTCCCCGCCCGTTACCGGAATCTCAGCTCCCCGCGATCGAGCTCCCAGCAATGGCGTCTGACACCTATCCATTTCGCAATCAAATACGCGACGTCATGAGCGCACCTGCGCACTGGGTGCTCCCGAATACGACCGTGCAGGCCGCATTAGAGCTGATGACAAAGTTGAAAATCTCATCGCTCTTCGTCAGCGATGGCGCTCGACCCGCCCCGCCCAGCAAGGCCGGCATTTTTACCGAACGCGACGTATTGCGTGTGCTGGATTCGCGCGGTCAAGAAGGACTCGCAGTTCCTTTGTTTCAGGTCATGAGCAAGCCCCTCATCTCTGTCCCACAAGATGCGCTTACTTACGTAGGCATCGGCCGGATGAAGCGGCGGGGTCTCCGTCATCTCGCGGTAACCGACGACACGGGGACAATTGTCGGCGCTGTTTCTGCAAGGGACCTGCTGCGCCTGCGCGCCCAAGAGGCGATCGAACTGACTGACGAGATCGAGAGCGCGGTTGACACGGCCGACCTGGCACGCGCGTGGAGCCGAGTGATAGCGGCGGCCACACGATTGCGGCGGGACGGAATGACCGCGTCGGAGATCGCCGCCCTGATATCACAGCACGTCATCGAGTTGACCCGAGGCGCCGCCCAACTGGCAGAACGGCAGTTGACCGAAAGTCTCGGTCCGCCGCCCTCCCCTTATGCTTTCGCAGTTCTCGGATCTGCGGCCCGCGGCGAAAGCCTCTTGGCCATGGATCAAGATAATGCGCTGATTTATTCGGCTGACACGCGAGATAACGGCGACCGCTGGTTTGCTCCGTTCACAGCCTCAGTGAACGAAATTCTGCACACCGCCGGCGTCCCGTACTGCGAAGGCGGCATTATGGCCAAGAATCCAGCGTGGCGTGGTTCGACGGAAGCCTGGCAGCAACGCATCGGCCATTGGATGACGCGGACCGCTCCGGAAGACCTTCTTGCGGTCGACGTCTTTTTCGATCTGAAGAACGCTTATGGCGACCCCTCTCTGGCCGACGCATTGAGGCACGAAGCATTCGACGCGGCCAAAGGTAACGCGGCCTTTGCCAAGCTGATGCTTGAAACTGCAGGGCAGCCCGAAGCGGCCTTCACGTGGTTCCGGTCCTTTCGAACCGAAAATGGCCGCCTCGATTTGAAGAAGGCAGGGCTTTTCGCTCTTGTTTCCACAACGCGGGCCTTGGCGATTTGGCACAACGTAACCGATCGCTCGACACGTGAGCGGCTTGGCGCGCTCAGGGGTCTCCTGCCGCAGGCGGCGGAAGACATTGACGCACTGCTCGATGCTCAATCGGTGTTCTTAAACGCCATCCTTGATCAGCAGCTCAACGATGCGGCGCAGGGCATACGCTTGTCCAATCGGGTCGAGGTGAAACGTCTGTCAGCCTACGATCGGCGCCGGTTGCGCTCTGCCTTGGGCGCGGTCGAGCATCTTGATCAGTTCGCGAAGGACGGAATGTTCTCAGCTCAGCCAGTTCAGCAGTAGCGCACTGGCGATCATCCCCACCGAAGTGATGAAGCCGGCAATCGGCATCCACAGCGGTACGCGGATGTGTGGGCCGTGACCGTCGCGAATTCTCACGCGGATCAACGCCAAATTTACCAGGGCGAAGACGATGAGTGTCGCGACGGACGTTGCTTGCGCGAGTTCGATAAAAGGAACGACCAGAGTCAACAAAATCGTCGCGGCCATAACAAAAACAGTTGCAAGCACAGGCGTCGCGGTAAGGCCGTGAACGTGGCCAAAGTAACGAGGCAAGTCACCCTGCCGTGCCATGCCATAGACCACTCGCGTTGCCATCGTCATCTCGGCGAGAATGGTGTTCAGCGTGGCAACGATAGCGATCAAGCTAATAATGGCCGGATTAATCCCAACGATTTTACGAAACACCAAACTAAGTGGAGCGGTCGATGCCGCCAGCTCATGAGGAGCGACACTCGTTACCGCGACAGCAGCCACTAGCATGTAGAGCAATGTCGTTGCGATGAGGGTGACCGCCATTGCGATAGGCATCGATCGCTCCGGCGCTACCGTCTCTTCCGCCATGTTGGTCAGATCTTCAAAGCCGATAAAGGCGAAGAAGGCGAGAAGACTTGCGAAAGCAATGCCGGACCACGCCGCCATGTCCGCTGGCGGCGCGATAAACAGCGCGTCCTGCATCGGCACGCCCCGGCTCACGCCAAAACCAATGATTATGAGCAGGCCTGCCACTTCGATAAGTGTGAAGAGGCTGGCGAGCAGCACCGACTGCAACACACCCCAAGCCGAAACGAGGCCGAGCGCGACGACGATGCACGTGACGACGATCGGCCGCGGCCAGTCCACAAATTGAGCAATATAGCCGCTCGCGCCGATTGCCACTGTTGCCGACGCGATGATCGCAGTGCCGATCATCAACAACCCGGTCAAAGTGGACAGCCACCGAAGTCGAAAAGCATTGCGCACGTAAGCTGCCTCACCGGCCGCTACCGGATAGCGGGTGCAGAGCTCCGCGTATGACGCGACCGTCAGACCCATCACAACAGCAGCCAGGAAGAACGCCCACGGCGCGTGTTGACCGGCATAACCGGCAACCGGCCCGACGAGGACATAGATGCCAGCACCGATGGTAACCCCGGTGCCATAGAGGACGAGCAGGACCGGCCCGAGGGCCCGGCGCAAAGAGGTCGACTGAGTAAGAGCGCGCGACATTGCGCAGACGTACTACTTCTTCAGGCTGCGTTTCGTTTTGTGGTCGGCGTAAGCCAGTGCAATGGCGAAGATGATAAATGGCGTGGTGATCAGGAAAACTGCAAGTGCGACGTCCATTGGCATGATGCGCTCCTCTTCAAGTGAGCGCACCACGCGACGGCTGAGCCCACCTTGATCTTTGTCAACCCGTCGATCATTTCTAGCGCGCGAGCGTCTTCAGGAACGCAATGAAACCGGCGACCTGATCGGGGGCCAATTTGAACTCAGGCATGCTGGGATGGCCGGTCACGATGCCTTCGCCCAGCGCCTCTTCTAACGTTTCTACTGGGTAACGCTGATTTAGCTCACGAAACGGCGGCGCGATGGCGAGCGGACTTGGGCTGACCTTGTCGATGGAGTGGCAGTTCGAACAGTTGGCACGCGCGAAAGTCCGGCCCCGCTGTTCTTGCGGCGACATTTGAGCCCAAGACACTGTCGTTGCAGTCAGCAGGATAGCAGTCGTCGAAAGGACTGCTGCTAGTTTGCCAAACGCTGCGTTCATGGGCCGATCCTGAATGTTTTTTTAAGCGCGGTGACATCGGTCATCGCGGGCACCTACACGTAGCCGAGCCAGTGCCAGTAGGTGGCGCCGAGCAACATCACCAACCCGATCGCGATGATCGTCATCACCAGACCGGTGCGCACGAAGTCACGCGCCGTGAAAGTTTCGGTGCCATACGCCACCATGTTCTGCGGCGCGTTGACGACCAGGATGAAGCCGAAGCTGACGACAAACTGCAGCACCATGGTCATGCCGATGACGTTGATGCCGGGAGTTCCGACACTCTTGAGCACAGCAATCACGATCGGGATCATCGCTGCAGCGAGCGCCGTCGCGCTGGCGAAGCCCAGGTGGATGACCACCAGGAAGAGCATCATCACCCCGAGGATGAAGAGCGAAGTCGCGTTCTTGAGGCCGAACTCCGCCACCACGATGTCAGCCAGCCAGGTCGCCGCCTTGGTCTGCAGCAGCGCAGTACCCAGGCTGATGCCGATGCCGAACAGAACTATCGTGCCCCACGGAATTTTCGGCTGCGCCTCTTTCCAGGTCAGTGATGCCGATGCCGGGCATGAACATCAGCGCGACTGCGACAATGGTCGTTGTGCGGTGTCGAGCCTGTGCAGAACGCCCTCGGTCGCCCAGAACGCGATCAAGGTGAGCGAGATCGCAAGCAGTTTCTTTTCCGACGTCTTCATCGGTCCGAGTTCGGCCAACGACTTGCGGATGGCTTGCGTCCGCCCGGCGACTTCCTCGATCTCCGGCGGCATCATGCGCGTCATGATAAAATACAGAGCGATCGACATCAGGATGCCGAAGGGCGCCGCGGCCATCAGCCATTCGAGCCAGGTGATCGTCTGATTGAAGGCCTTCTCAATGAAACCGATCGCGACCATGTTTTGGGCAGCGGCGGTCTTGATGCCGACATTCCAGATGCTTGCGGTCTGAACCGTGGTGATCATCAGCATGCTGGCGAAGGCGCTCGTTCGGTTGACGCCGAAGGCAGCGATAATGCCGAGCGTTATAGGGACGAGGCAGGCCACGCGCGCCGTCGTCGATGGAACCAGGAAGGCGATCACGAAGCCGACCAGATCTTCCGACGACGACGCTGCGGGTGTTCGTGCCGACCCGCGGACAGGATGGTCAGCGCAATCCGCCGGTCGAGCCCGGTGGCGGTCATGGCGCCGCGAGAAAGAGCGCCGACGCGACGAGAACGAGCGCCGGTGTTCGTAAAGCCGCTGAAAGCGAGGCTCAGTGCGGCGCTGGTTCCCATCAGCACCTTGGGATTGGCGACTTCGGCGAGAAGCCCACAGGAAGCCATCAATGCCGCGATGACGATAGCGGAGACTGCGTAATCGATCGCTTCCGTCATCCACACGATGACCGCGAACGCCAAAATCGCGAGCATCCGGTGGCCGGCGACCGGCAGCCTCTGCCGGTGTCGGCAGCAGTAGAATGACAGCCAGCGCGGCGACTGCGGCCAGAACTCCCCAATTCGCCCGCAACCAGGAGGATGTCTTTGCTGTGCCGGCAGAGCTTGCGTAACGTTTGCCATGGATCCCTCCGATGATACTGCGATTGCCGATCGTGGCTTTACGCGTCAACCGGCACAGCGCCGAATGATTGCGGACGACGACCCGGCGTGCGGACGGCAGCGCGATTGCCGATGAATTTTCCAGATGCGTCATCGTGCGCGAGACGGTTTCGATCGTGAGACCGAGATAATCGGCGATGTCCGCGCGACATCGGCAATTCGATCTCGGTACGGCTACGAGCTCGCCGCCATCTCCAGCAGGAAACCCACGACCCGCTCCTGCGCCGTATGAATCAGGAGAAGAACATGGCTCGAGCGCGGTGAAGTTCGGATCGAGCGAGCTCCAGCAGTTGCCGCGCAAGGGTCGAATCGCAGGCAGCGCGGGAAAACAACACTGACGCTTCAACACCGTGACCGCGCTCGGAACGATGGCTTCCGCCGAGAACAAGTGTTCGTCGCTTCTTCAATTCCGAAGACGTCGCCAGGCAGATAGAATCCACCAACCTGCCGGCGGCCATCGTTGAGCACCTTCTAGGTTCGGATACAGCCGGCCTTGACCTGATACAGGTATTCGGCGCTCTCGCCCTCGCCGAACACTTCCTCGTTGCGGCCGAAAGTCAGCGGCGCACCCATCATCGCAAAGGCCGCGGGCAGTCCGTTTTCCGGGGCCTTGTCGACCGTGCGGACTTGGATCGGCTGGCGGAACACTTCAGTGCGTGTTGCAAGGGCTTGAGCCGGCATCGTCATCTCCCGCTGGTTGCGCGGACGTTGACGGCACTCTGGCGCAGGCGCGGATGCGAGACGTAACTGAACGAAGAACAGGCAAAAAAAA
>CAWBHU010000003.1:0-621242 GCA_963788805.1 uncultured Alphaproteobacteria bacterium | reverse complement strand
CGTCGATCTGGCCGAAGCGATCGAGCGTCTCCTTCACCACCTTTTTTGACGGCTGTTTCATCGCTCACGTCGAAACGCGAGGCGGCGACCGAGTTTGCTCCAGATTTCGCGGCAATCTCCTCGGCGACGGCTTTGCCATCCACGATGTCGGCGATCATCACCCGCGCGCCTGCGGCCGCCAGCGCCCGCGAATAATGCCGTCCGATTCCGGCGGCGCCTCCCGTAACGATAGCGACTTTGCCTTGCAGTCTTGTCATATGCACTTCCACTGTGATGGGAAGGTCTTATCAGCTAAGAGACGCGCGACAAAGGAGCCATGAATGTCCGCGTCCACCGCCGACCGTCTCGCCATTCATGCGCTGATGGAAAATTGGGTGTTGTGGAGGGACGCGCGGCGGTGGGACGATTTTCGCACGCTGTGGCACAAGGACGGGCGCATGAGCGCCACCTGGTTTCAGGGCTCGTTCGAAGACTTCATCAAGGTCAGCGAAGAAGGCTTTCGTAACGGCGTGAACATCATGCACCAGCTCGGCGCGACGACCGCCGACATCCGCGGGACCCGCGCGATTGCGCAAAGCAAGATGGTAATCATGCAACGCGCTCCGGTTGACGGGGTCGCGTGCGACGTGAGCTGCTTCGGACGGTTCTATGCCTTCATCGAAAAGCGGCGCTCTCGCTGGGGCATCGTGTGGTTGCAACCGATCTACGAGAAAGACCGCATCGATCCGGTCGATCCGGGGGCAACGCTCAAGCTCGACAAGAAACTCCTCGCGCGTTTTCCCGAGGGCTATCGTCACCTCGCCTATCTGCAGACCCGCGCCGGCTTCAAAGTGAAGGATGATATGCCCGGCCGTGATGGGCAGGCGCTTGAGAGGCTTTACACGTTGGGCAAGGCTTGGCTCTCGGGCAAAGCAGACGCACTGCGGCTTTGACCACCCCCGTCGCGCGGCTATGATCGCGCCGACCAATTCCCCGACAAAGGATTGCCCGATGGCCAGCGCCTTGTTCTCGCCGATCACCATGCGCGGACTCACCATGGCGAACCGCACCGCGGTGTCGCCGATGTGCCAGTACAACTCGACCGACGGCACGGCGAACGACTGGCACCTGATGCACATCGGCAATTTCGCGATGGGCGGATGGGGCGTGGTGATCGCGGAAATGACCAACGTCAACATGGTCGGCCGCATCTCGCCACAAATGCGCCGACGCTCTGCACGGACGAGAATGAGAAGGCGCTCAAGCGCGTCGTCGATTTCGCCCGCCAGTACGGGATTTCCAAGCACGGCCTGCAGGTCGGCCATGCCGGCCGCAAAGGCTCGACCAAGCCGCCGGCCGCGGGCGCCAACCCGCTCAAGGCCGAAGAAGGCGCGTGGGAAACGCTTGCGCCTTCCGCCATTCCGTACGGGCCGGATTGGCACGTGCCGCGCGCCATGACGGCGGACGAGCATGAAGTCGACGCTCAACGACTACATCGACATGGTGAAGCGCGCCGAGCGGATCGGCTACGACCTGCTCGAACTGCACGCCGCGCACGGCTATCTGCTGCACCAGTTTCTGTCGCCGCTGTCCAACCAGCGCACCGACGAATATGGCGGCAGCCTGCAAAAGCGCATGCGCTATCCGCTCGAAGTGTTCGAGGCGGTCCGCAAGGCGTGGCCGAGCGACAAGCCGCTCGGCATCCGCGTCTCCGCGGTCGACTGGGTCGAGGGCGGCACACGGTCGAAGACACGGTCGCTTTCGCAAAGGAGCTCAAGGCGCTTGGCTGCGACTACATGGACGTGTCCAGCGGCCAGCTCGACGCGCGGCAGAAGATCCCGTTCGCGCCGCACTTCAATGCGCCGTTCGCCGAGCGCGTGCGCAAGGAAGCGGGCTCGCGACGATGCTGGTCGGCCTGGTGACCGGCGCACGCGAGGCGGAAGACCTGATCGCCTCCGGCAAGACCGACATGGTCGCGCTGGCGCGCGGCGCGATGTACGACCCGCGCTGGCCGATCCACGCCGCGATGGAGCTTGGCGTCGAGCCGCCCTTCCCGCCGCGGCTGATGCCGGCGCATCCGAAGATGCGGCCGATGATCTTCCCGGACTACAAGCCGGCGGCGTAGCGCTACGCCCGCACCCGCTCGATGAAGGCGGCAAAGCCTTCGAGCTGCTTCTTGATGATGTCCTTGGTCGGCTGATCGGTCAGTTCGCCATTGACGATCTTCTTGTCGGCGAAAGTGACGAAGATTTCCGGTCTGCCGAACATGATGGCGTCGATCGAGACACAGCGTCTGGCGCAGGTGATATTGCATGCGGGAAGCGCCGAGCGGACCGCCGGACGCCGATTGCAACGCGACCGGCTTGTCCTTGAAGGGTATCTCCTTCATGCGCGACACCCAGTCGATCGCATTCTTGAGCCCGCCGGGAATCGTCCAGTTGTATTCCGGAGAGACGATGACGACGCCGTCGGCGGCACGGATCGCATCGGCCCAGGCGATCACATCGGCCGGCTCGCCAGACGTGTCCTTGAGGTCCTGATTGTAGAGCGGAAAGCCGCCGAACGTCGGCGCGTCCTTGAGCTTCATGTTGGCGGGCGCAAGCGACGGCAGGGCGCGGACCACTGCGGCGTTGTACGAGCCTTTTCGCAGCGAGCCGCAGATCACGAGAACATTCAAATTACCTGCCATTGCCACTCCTTCTGACTTGCCGCTACTGCGCCTGAAGCCCTGCGCTCTTTGCGACGTCCTGGAAATTCTTGATGTCGGATTCGATCGCCTGCTTGAACTCGGCGGGTGTCGAGAGGTTCACCACGGCGCCGACCCGTTCGAGACGCTGCTTCACCGTTGGCTTCGCGAGCACATCTGCCATCGCCTTGTGCAGCTTGTCGATGACCGGCTGCGGCGTGCCGGCCGGCGCAGCAAGCCCATACCAGCCGAGATAAGTGACACCCGGAACGCCGCTCTCAGCGAGCGTCGGCACATTTTCGATGCCCGGCCACCGCTTTGGCGTTGCCACCGCCAGCAGCCGCAATTCGCCGGCTTCCACCTGGCTTCGTATTGGATGGTAGAGCTCAACGGCGAAAGCGGCATCACTGCGCAGCAGCGCCGTCACCACCTCGCCGGTCGTGCGATACGACACAGCCTGCGCCTTCATCCCGGTGCGTTGCCGCAGGTGCTCGGCGACGAGATGCTGAGTGGAGCCGAGACCGACCGTCGAGTAGTTCAGCGTGCCCGGCTGCTTGTTGACGTGCTCGATCAGGCTCTTGATGTCGGTCGCCGGCGAATTCTTCGGCACCACGATGACGAAAGCCGAGTTGGTGAAGATCGCGACCGGCGCAAAATCGTTCACCGGATCGTAGGGCACATTCTTGACCATCACCGCCGAGACGGAATGTCCCATCGCCAGCGCCGCGAGGTTGTAGCCGTCCTTCGGCGCCTTCGCGACGATGCCGCCGGCGATCGAGCCGCCGGCGCCCGGCTTGTTCTCAACGACGAATTGCTGGCCCAGCGTTTCCGAAAGGCCCTCCGCCAGAATGCGCGTGGCGACGTCAGTACCGCCGCCCGCGCCGAAGCCGATCATGATGTGGACCGGCTTGGCCGCCGGCCATTCCTGCGCAGTCGCAGCAGGCGAAATGGACAGCGCCAGTGCAAGCGTCGCGTAGCGCGCAAACATGAGAACCTCCCCTCGGCAATGCCGCTCTATCGGCGGCTGTTGCCCAAGAGGATAGCGCACGCGCAACGCCGTCAAGCGGGCTATTTCTCGTCCTCGATGGAATTGCGCAGGACGCCGATGCCCTGGATTTCGACCTCGGCCGTATCGCCGGCCTTCATCCAGACCGGCTCAGGCTTGCGGGCGTGCCCGACGCCTGAAGGCGTGCCGGTGAAAAGAATGTCGCCCGGCTCGAGCGTGATGCCTTCGGTCAGATAAACCAGCGACTCCGCGACCGGAAACATGAACAGGTCGGTGTTCGACGACTGCATCGTGTTGCCGTTGAGGCGGGTCTCGATTTTGAGCCCCTTGCCGCCCTTGGGCAGCTCATCGGCCGTCACCATCCACGGCCCAATGCTGCCGGTCTGGTCGAAATTCTTGCCCATGCCCCACTGCGTGGTGTGGCGCTGATATTCGCGGATCGAGCCTTCATTGCCGCAGGTGTAGCCGGCGACGCAGTCGGTCGCGTTCTCCAGCGTCAGATGCTTGGCGCGCTTGCCGATGATGGCGACCAGCTCGCCCTCATAGTCGAACTGGATCGACTTCTTCGGCCGCATCAGCGGCTGACCATTCGGCGCCAGCGACGACGCCATGCGGAAGAAGATCGACTGGAATTTCGGGATGTTGTCCTTCTGCGGACCCTCTTTCACGTGGTCGAGATAGTTGAGGCCGAGGCAGATGATCTTGCCCGGCCTGGTGACCGGCAGCGTGTACTTCAACCCGGCAAGCGGACGGCGCGCACTGGCCGGCGCCTTCTTCGCGAGATCACGCAATGCGGAGAGGTCGCCGTTGCCGCGACGAAGCCATTCGGCGAGGTCCGCCGGCGCGGAAGCATCCGCCGCCTGAAGGTCGATGACCTGATCGCCCTCGACGACGCCAAGGTGCGTGGCGTTGCCGCTTTCAAAACCAACAATCTTCATGGAATCCCCGCGCGATATGCGCGCCGCTTCGGGCGCTGTTGCGGCAGGTCTTAAAGACTTCCGCGAAACGAGGAAAGCCGGTTGTTAGACGGGCCGCGTCACCTTCGGCCGCGCTTGCAGCTTGAACGCAGCGATGACGAAGTACTTCTTGGCGTCGGTCCAGGCCTTGATGGGCATCCAGCCCACCCCGCCCGCCAGCGCGTTGAGCAACTCGACGCTGTATTTGTAGCTGTTTTCGGTGTGGATCGTCTCGCCGGCCCGGAAGTCGATCGTCTCGCCGAGGATGCGGACCTTCTGCCGCTTCATCGCGGCGAGATGCATTTCGACGCGGCTGCGCTCGCGATTGTAGAACGCATGGTGCTCGAAGCATTCGAGCTTGAAGTTGGCGCCGAGCTCGCGATTGATGCGCACCAGCAGGTTCTTGTTGAACTTGGCGGTGACGCGCTGCTTGTCATTGTAGGCCGCGTTGAGAATTTCCGGCGCCTTGATGAGATCGGCGCCGACGATGAGCGTCGAGTCCGGCCCCAGGATCTTCGCAGCATTGCGCAGGAAGTCGGCCGCCTCATGGGCTTCGAAATTGCCAATGGTTGAGCCGGGGAAAAATCCCACCCGCGCCGGCGCGTTGCGCGCGACATCGGGCAAGGCAAACGGTTTGCAGATGTCCGCGACCACGGGCAGCACCGGAAGTTGCGGCCGGTCCCTGCGCAGGCCCGCGGCTTCGCTCTCGATCATCTCGCGGCAAATATCGACCGGCACATAGGCGGCCAGCTTCGGCGCAGCCTTGAGAAGAAGGCGCGCTTTCTTGGTCGAGCCGCTGCCGAATTCGACCAATGCGGCGCCTTCGGGGATGAGCTTGCCGATCTCGCTGCCGTAGTCGCGCAGCAGCTTCATCTCGGTCCGGGTCGGGTAATACTCCGGCAGCGTGGTGATTTCCTCGAACAGGCGGGACCCTTCCGCGTCGTAGAAATACTTCGCGGGAAGATGCTTCCGCGGCGCCTGCAGTCCGGCGAGGACATCCGTCGGCGAACGGGTTTTCGGCCTGAACGGGAAGAGAGCGTGCGAGTGCGACCATAGAGAACCTTCTGGAAACTCAGCTGAACTCGGCAAGCCGGACGCCGGTAAACTGCCAACGCGCAGGGGGGTAGAAGAAGTTCCGGTAGCTCACGCGTTCATGACCGGAAGGCGTGGCAAGCGATGAGCCGCGCAGACACCATCTGGCTGACCATGAACTTGCCGTTGTATTCGCCCAGCGCGCCTTCGGCGGCGCGGTAGCCCGGATATGGGAGGTAGGCGCTGCGGGTCCATTGCCAAACCGTGCCAAAAGTTTGTTCCAATAGGCCAGCGCGGGCGGCGGTCTCCCATTCTTGCTCGCTCGGCAGATGCTTGCCGGCCCAGCGGGCGAAGGCCTCGGCTTCGAAATAGCTGACGTGACAGACCGGGGCGTCCGGATCGACCGGCTGCTCGCCCGCCAGCGTCATGACATGCCACGCGCCGTCGCGCTCGCGCCAATAGCCAGGCGCCTGCCAGCCTTCGTTCTGCACCGTCGTCCAACCGTCCGAGAGCCACAGCGACGGCGTCGTGTAGCCGCCGTCGGCCATGAAGGCGAGCCACTCGCGATTGCTGACGAGTTGCTCGCGCGATCCGCATTTTCGGCAACAGCACGTCGTGACGCGGCAGCTCATTGTCGAAGGCAAAACCTTCGTCATCATGGCCGATGCTGCGGATGCCGGACGGCACGCTGACGTATTCTTGCTTCGCCGCCGACATGCGGCGGCCGCCACGCGGCGTCGTAAACCGGATTGGTCGGATTCTGCGCGAAGGCGTGAAGGATATCGGTGAGCATCAGCTCCTGATGCTGCTGCTCGTGATGAAGCCCGATCTCGACGATCTCGAAAATGGCCGCGGCTTTATCCGCGGGCATTGTTTCGATCAACTTCGTCACCGCCGCATCGACATGCGCGCGATAAGCGGCAACGTCCTCGCCGTTCGGACGCGTGATCAGTCCGCGCTGCGGCCGCGCATGCCGCGGCCCGGCCGCGACGTAATACGAGTTGAACAGAAACGGAAACCGCTCATCGAAAATCTTGTACGCAGGATCGTTCGGCACCAGCAAAAATTGCTCGAAGAACCAGGTGACGTGCGCGCGATGCCACTTGGTCGGCGACGCATC
Source organism: uncultured Alphaproteobacteria bacterium (assembly GCA_963788805.1). GTDB lineage: Bacteria > Pseudomonadota > Alphaproteobacteria > Rhizobiales > Xanthobacteraceae > Pseudolabrys. The sequence continues at coordinate 614,463 of CAWBHU010000003.1, read as the reverse complement.
CGGCATCGACTGCACGATCTGGTCTTCGGCGGAGAGCGGAGCCGCGCGCGCTTCCGTTTCCGCGCGGACGCGCCGGAACGCCTCGATCCAGAACGAGCGCTGCGTGTCGAGGTCAGCCCCGGCACGAGGCCGGGCGCTGCTTGCGCCCCGCAGGACGGGCAGAACGATCGGTGTGGCCAATAAAGTCTCCCCTGCAAGGCCTGGTCGCAATCAGCTAGGCAGGCTTACCGCGGAATCAATCGCGAGCCATTCAACTTTGTTCCACCCCTAGATACGGCTGGTGGAAGTGTCGGATGCACCACATTGCCTTCCCCGTGCCCTTGGCTAAGCTTCAGGAAAATCAGCGGTTTGACGCGGTCCACGGCGCGACCGCGATTTGCGACGAGGGGAAAATGTCCAAATACGTTCGAATTCTCGCGGCCATCACTTTGCGCAGTCGGCCTTGGCACCAGCGCGCTCGCGCAGGACTGCCCGCGCGGCGATCTCGACAAGTCCTATTGCGACCGCGACGGCGACCTGGTCGCCGACACGCCGAGCGACGCCAAACAGGTCATCAATCCTTCGACGCTCGTCTTCGCCTACACACCGGTCGAGGACCCCGCGCTCTACAGCAAGGTCTGGGACGGCTTCCTCAAGCACCTTGAAAAAACGACCGGCAAGAAAGTCGTGTTCTTCCCGGTGCAATCCAACGCTGCCGAGATCGAGGCATTGCGCTCCGGCCGCTTGCACATCGCCGGTGTCTCGACCGGCCCGACGCCGATCGCGGTCAACTGCGCCGGCTACGTGCCTTTCGCCATCATGGGCACGCAAGCAGGCACGTTCGGCTACGAGATGGAAATCATCGTCCCCGCCGATTCACCGATCAAGACGCCGGCCGATCTGAAGGGCAAGAAGCTCGCCTTCACGGCGCCGACCTCGAATTCCGGCTACAAGGCTCCGTCGGTGCTGCTCGAAAGCGAATTCAAGCTGGTCGCCAAGCGCGATTACGAGCCGGTGTTCTCCGGCAAGCACGACAACTCGGTGCTCGGCGTCGCCAACAAGGACTACGACGCGGCGGCAATCGCCAACGAAGTCATGTTCCGCATGTTCGAGCGCAACGTCGTCGACAGGGCGAAGATCCGCACGATCTACAAGTCGGATACCTTCCCGACCACCAGCTACGGTCTCGCTCACAACCTCGACCCGAAGCTGGCCGAGAAGATCAAGGAAGCCTTCTTCACCTTCCCGTGGGAAGGCTCGGCGCTCAAGGCAGAGTTCAAGACCGAGGACCGGTTCGTCCCGATCACCTACCAGAAGAACTGGGCGGTGATCCGAAAGATCGATGAGGCGTCAGGCGTCAAATACACTTGCAAGTGAGGCCGGTCATGTCGCGTGACCCAAGGACCGCGGCTCTCGCGGCTGCGATCATACTCGTCGTTTCGACGCCCGCCTTGGCGCAAGACGACTGCCCGCGCGGCGCGCTCGACAAGGTGTTTTGCGACCGCGATGGCGACCTGGTGGCGGATGCGCCGGCCGAGCCGGCGAAGCTCGTCAACCCGCCGACCCTGATCTTTTCTTACACGCCGGTCGAAGACCCTTCCGTCTACCAGAAAGTCTGGGACGGCTTCCTCAAGCACCTGGAAAAGGTCACGGCCAAGAAGGTTGTTTTCTTCCCGGTGCAGTCGAACGCGGCGCAGATCGAGGCGATGCGGTCCGGCCGCCTGCACATTGCCGGCGTCAACGCGGGCGGCAACGCCCTTGCGGTGAACTGCGCGGGCTACGTGCCGTTCGCAATCATGGCAGCGGCGGACAATTCGTTCGGCTACGAGATGGAAATCATCGTGCCGGCGGATTCGCCGATCAAAACGCCGGCCGACCTCAAGGGCCACAAGCTCGGCTTCAGCGACGCAACCTCGAACTCCGGATTCAAGGCGCCATCGGCAATCCTCAAGGCCGAATTCGGCCTCGAGCCGAAGCGCGACTATGAGCCCGCCTTCTCCGGAAAGCACGACAACACCATCCTCGGCGTCGTCAACAAGGACTACGAAGCCGGCGCGGTGGCGAATTCCGTTCTGGGGCGCATGATCGACCGCAAAGTCTTCGATCCGGCCAGGATCCGCAGCATCTACAAGTCGGAGACCTTCCCGACGACGAGCTACGGCGTCGCATACAATCTCGACCCGAAGCTGGCCGAGAAGATCAAGGAAGCGTTCTTCAGCTTCCCGTGGGAGGGCTCGGCGCTGGCGAACGAGTTCAAGCGCGAGGCGAAGTTCATCGCCGTGGGATACAAGAAAGACTGGGCGGTGCTGCGCAAGATCGATGAGGCGTCCGGCGTCAAATACACCTGCAAATAGGCCATCACGTGGATCACGACGACCTTGTTATCATCGGACGAGTGGCAGGCGCCCTGTTGATTGGCGCCATGATCGGGTTTGAGCGCACGTTCCATGGCCGTCCGGCCGGATTTCGCACCCACTCACTGGTCTGCATTGCGTCCGCCATCCTGATGATCGTGACGGTCTACCAATCGCAGTGGATGACGCTGCTTGAGCACGATGCGATCCGCACCGACCCGACCCGCATGGCACAAGGAATCATGACCGGTATCGGTTTCCTCGGCGCCGGCGTGATCTTCAAGGAAGGCCTGACCGTCAGGGGCCTCACAACCGCTGCATCGATATGGGTGACTGCCGCGATCGGCATCCTGGTGGGGATCGGCTTCTGGTTCGCGGCAATCGTCGGCGCGACAGCGACGCTGATCGTGCTGGCGGTGTTTCGGGTTATCGAAGCCCGCCTGCCGAGCGAATTTTACGCACACCACACTCTGCGATTTCCAAAGAAGCGCGTCATGGGCGAGACTGAGATGCGCGCGATGATCGGCAAGTACGGTTTCTCCATTGCAAACCTTTCATCCCGATTGGTCGAAGGCGGGAAACAATTCGAATATCGGATGACCATCAAGAGTCGCGACCGGCTCGCCGCAGAACGACTCTCCAAGCATCTGCGCGGCATGCCGGACGTCATTGAATTCCGGATCGCTCCGACCGGAGATTGAGGCCCATGCTGCGCATCAGGGGGCTGACCAAGCGCTATCGCACCGGCGATCTGGCGCTCAAGGGCCTCGACCTCGACGTCCCCGATGGCCAGGTGATGGCGTTGATCGGCCCGTCCGGCGCCGGCAAGTCGACGGTCATCCGCTGCATCAACCGGCTGGTCGAGCCGACCTCCGGCTCGGTCGAGCTCAACGGCACCGACGTCGTCAAACTCGGCGCCGGCGAATTGCGCCGCGTGCGGCGGCGTATGGGCATGATCTTCCAGGAATATGCGCTGGTTGAGCGGCTGAGCGTGATGGAGAACGTGCTGTCCGGGCGGCTCGGCTATGTCGGCTTCTGGCAGAGCTGGCTGCGCCGCTTTCCGCAGAAAGACATCGACGAAGCGTTTCGTCTGCTGGCGCGTGTCGGCCTCGACCACATGGCCGACAAGCGCGCCGACGAATTATCGGGCGGCCAGCGCCAGCGGGTCGGCATCTGCCGCGCGCTGATCCAGAATCCGGAATTGCTGCTGGTGGACGAGCCGACCGCCTCGCTCGATCCGAAGACCTCACGGCAGATCATGCGGCTGATCAAGGAGCTGTGCCACGAGCGCAAGCTCTCCGCGATCATCAATATCCACGACGTCATGCTGGCGCAGATGTTCGCCGAGCGGATTGTCGGCTTGCAGCTCGGCAGCATCGTCTATGACGGGCCGCCCAATGGCCTCACCGCCGAGGTGCTGACCAAGATCTACGGCGAGGAAGACTGGTCGGCGACCATCCGCAAGGTCGACGGGACCGAACGAAGAGACCGAGGCGGACAACGTCGTTCCGCTTTCCCCGCCGAGTGTGGATCGCGACCGCCTGGCGGGTTTGACGTGAGCGTCACCACTCTCGCGGCCCCGCGCCGCTGGAAAAAGCCGCCGCTGATCAAGTCGCGCTGGCTGCGCTGGGGCCTGGCGTTGGGCCTCGCGGTCTATCTTGCGCTCGTTTTCCAGACCACGCCGGTCAACTGGGCGCGCGTTTGGGAAGGCATCCCGCGCGGCGTCAATTTCGTTCTGGCATTCTTCCCGCCGGATTTCCTCAGCCGGCACGAGGAGATCGTCGAAGGCATCGCCGAGAGCCTCTGGATGACGGTGGTCTCGACCGTCATCGGCATCGCGCTCTCCATCCCGGTCGGGATCGGCGCGGCCAAGAACATCGCGCCGGCGCCGGTCTATTACTTTTGCCGCGCCATTCTCGCGGTGTCGCGCAGCTTCCAGGAGATCATCCTCGCGATCTTCTTCGTCAAATTGTTCGGCTTCGGCCCGTTCGCCGGCGTCATGACGCTGTCATTCGCAACGATCGGCTTCTACGGCAAGCTGCTCGCCGAGGACATCGAGGACATGGATCCGGCGCAGGCCGAGGCCGTGCGCGCCACCGGCGCCGGCTGGCTGCAATGGATCAATTACGGCGTGCAGCCGCAGGTGATGCCGCGCATGATCGGGCTCGGCCTCTACCGCTTCGACATCAATTTCCGCGAGTTGGCGGTGATCGGCATCGTCGGCGGCGGCGGCATCGGCGCAACGCTCAACACCGCCTTCGACCGCTACGAATTCGACTCCGCAGCCGCCATCATCCTGGTCATCATCGCGATCGTGATGGCCTGCGAATACGGCTCCGGCTATCTGCGGCGCTGGTTGCAGTGATGGCAGTGGTCCTTGCCGAGAAAATCTGGCGGCGGCGCACCACGCGCGAGCAATGGCTGGTCTGGGCCGCGTGGCTCGTCGGCGCCGCCCTCTTCATCTATTGCTTCAGCCTGATCTCCGACAAGACGATCTGGGTCTTCGTCATCGACGCGCCCGCGCAGGCCGCCGACCTCGCGGTGCGCATGGTGCCGCCCGACTGGGGCTACATCCGCCAGCTCGGCCGGCCGATCTGGGACACCATCAACATCGCGACAATCGGAACGCTGATCGCCGTGGTCCTGTCGATCCCGGTCGCCTATTGCGCCGCGCGCAACACCACGCCGAGCGTCAGCATCGTGCGGCCGATCGCGCTGTTCGTCATCGTGTCGTCGCGCTCGATCAATTCGCTGATCTGGGCGCTGATGCTGGTGACCATCATCGGGCCCGGTATCGTCGCGGGCATCATCGCCATTGCGCTGCGCTCGATCGGGTTCTGCGCCAAGCTGCTGTACGAAGCGATCGAGGAAATCGACGAGAGCCAGGTCGAGGCGGTGCGCGCGACCGGCGCCCGGGGCGCGCAAGTCACGACTTACGGCATCGTCCCGCAGGTCATGCCGGCTTTCGCCGGCATTTCCGTGTTCCGGTGGGACATCAATATCCGCGAATCCACCGTGCTGGGATTGGTCGGCGCCGGCGGCATCGGCCTCGAGCTCAATGCCGCGATCACCCAGCTGTACTGGACCCAGGTCTCGCTGATCCTGCTGGTGATCATCGCCACGGTGATCTTCAGCGAATGGGTATCCGCAAAGGTGCGGCACGCGATCATCTGACCGCGTGCCGCATTTTCCTTAGTTCGGAATCTTCAGCCGCCCGCCACTCATCGTGATCAGGTTGGCACTCGCCGGCGCGTTGCTGATCGGCGGCACGTTCGCCGCCGTGATCGGCGGCGCCCCGGACCGCGCGGGATCGTGTGCACCACCTGGCTCGGCGGCAGCCCCTGGCCGTTGCGCAGATGCGCATACATCAGGTCCATCGCCTGGATGTAATAGCGGTGCAGCGGAATGTAGGCCGCGTTGTAGCCCGGGAATTGATTGAAGCTGTCGAGGTGCTGCGCGTTGGTGACCTCGTAATAGCGCAGCTTGCTCTTGCGGCCTTCCTCGATCTGATTGAGTCCGTAATAGGCGCGCGACGTGTGGTTCGGCGGCAGGATCGCGTCATTGCGGCCGGTGACGAAGATTGCCGGAACGCCGCCCAGCTTGCCGTCGGCCAGAATGTCCCGCACGCCTTTCTCGACACGTCTTGCATCGTCATCGCCGTGACCGTGACCATGCCGATGCGATGACGTTTTTCGGTCGCCAGCGCACGCAGACACAGCGCGCCGTCCAGATTTTGGTCGGGCGTCGAGACGCGATTTTCCGCCGCCCCGCCGCGGCGCCGCATTGTTGATGAGCGAAAGGCCGGAGGTCGGCGGAATGCCGTTGCTGGTGCCGAAGATCGACGCCTCGGCCGTGGGCGCCAGCGGCGGAATTCCGGCGGCGCCGACCCCGAAGCTGAAGTCGCAGAGATTGTCGGTGACGCTGAAGCGGCCGTAGGTATTGGCGTATGTCACCGAGATCGATTGCGGCACATTGGCGAACCAGTAGCCCGGCTGCACCAGGTTCTGCTCGGTCAGGATGCCGTAATTGTTGATGATCTGCTGCGCCTCGATCGCCTGATCGGTCGTGGTGGTCGCCGTCAGCAGTCCCTTCGCCTTGAGGCTGGTGCAACGCCCGGCGCTTCCCGCCAGATTGAGCGGCGCCGTCAGGTTCGCCGGCGCGAGGCTGGCGCAGCCCTGATAGACGTTCACCAGCGTCGTGTAGTCGATCAGCGGGCGGCTATGCGCATTCAGCGGCGCGTAGCCGTCCTGCACGATCCAGAGCTTCTTTTCATATTTCGGATTGACGTTCGGCTCGCCGACCGCAAGCCCGTCGATCAGGCCTTCCTTGTCCTGCTCGACCGCGAGCACGGAGGCGCCGCCGCCGTTCGACACGCTCGAAGCGATGACGAGCGTATTTCGCTTGTCGAACCGCCTGTCGTACTGCTGGCCCAGCACCTGGAACGCGAAGCGGATGGAATTGAGGACGTTTTCGCCCCACTCCGCCTCGGGATTTTGCTGCGAGTGCGCGTGCTTGAAGGCAAAACGGTTCGGCGTCGCCGCGTTGAAGGCCGCGCGTTCGGCAGTGCTCAAGTCCGCGGTGAAATTCGAGTTGTCTCCTGCCACGGCCGCATCGGCGCGTTCACCGCGGATGAGGTTGACCGTATTGGTTTGAAGATTGTGCGCACCGGTGCCGGTGCCTTTGTCGGTGTAGGCAACGGCGCAGCCGCGCTTGAGGCCCCATTCACCGGCGGTCGCAATCGCGCCGTAGACGCCGCGCGAGCCGGATGACGGCGCAGTAATGATGCAGGCTTGCGACGGATTAAAGCTCGCCGGCACCTGCACCATCATGGTGACGTTCTTGTCGCGGCCACGATCCGGCTCGAACGCGATGTATTCGTCGCCGGCGATCTTGCCTTCGCCGAGCGTGTCGTTGCCGTTCGCATCGATGTTCGGGCCGTACAGTGTGCCGTAACCGCCGCCAGGCGTTGGGTCGACCAGCGCGCGATAATTGTTCCAGATCGCGAGGCGCCGCAGTTCTTCGGCAGTCGGACTGAGCGCGTTGACGAAGCCGGGCGGAACGGCGCTGCCGAGTCCGGTCTTGCCCAGGCCGGCAGTGAGCAGGTCATTGCTCGTGCCGTCATAGCTGTTGTGAATGATATTTGCGGGGGAGACGAACTGATGGTCCGCCTGCGCGCTGATCACACTCGCAAGCAAAGTGCAAAACGAAACCGACGCCAGAAGGCAGCGCGCAGTGCGCGATCGACAAATTTTTCATTGTTTCCTCCCAAGACAGGCCCGGCGATCATCAAATGCTCGCCGCTGCGTGGCAATCTTAGTGCGCCAACACGACGCCTTTATTGTGAACGCATTGTGAAATGCGTCTCCACTTTGTCGAGGATATGAGGAAGAAGTGGTAGCGGGGACTGGAATTGAACCAGCGACCTACGGATTATGATTCCGCCGCTCTAACCAGCTGAGCTACCCCGCCACACGGGGCGGATATAGGGAGCCGCGCGAAAGCGTGTCAAGTTTCGCGAGCCGCGCTATTTCGGCTGCACGCTCTGATCGCCGCCCGGCGAGCCCGGAGGCGGGATCACCGGTGTGTTGCCGCCTTCCGGCGTCCGCGCCCGGATTTCCGGATCGACGCCCGGTGGCGGACAGATGACGCCGCCGGACTTGGCGAGATGATCGCTCAGCGTTTCGTCGCTCTTTCTCGCATTCGGTGCAACGATTTGATTCCCGGCACCGACCGTTGCGCTGCCCTGGCGCGCATGGATCGCTGCGGCCCGCGCCTGCCGACTTCTCAGTATTGGTCGGCGGCGGCTTCACGGGCGCCTGCGCGAAAGCCGGCGCGACCACGAAAGCGGCGAGCGTCACAAATGATGCGAGGCGGAACTTCATGCGGAAATAACCGACGACGGCCCGTTCGAGTTCCGCAATGCGTCACTTCGCCAGCCGCTGATAGCGGATCAAGGAAAAATGCCCCATCGGAGGCATCGGACGCCGCTCGACCAGCTTCACCCCGCCATGGCGGGCCGCCCAATTTGCGATCCGCTCAAAGCGGAATTCCGGCCGCCATCCCAGCCTGCGGGCGATCGGGGCAAATGCGGCTTCAAACAGCGCGCGCGGCCCGCTCTCCGCGCCGAGGTGATTGACCAGAATGATCTCGCCGCCCGGCCGCACCACGCGCGCGAATTCATCGAGCGTGGCGTCGGGATCGGGCACCGCTGTGATCACGTATTGCGCGACCACCACGTCGAAGGAGCCGTCCGGAAATGCGAGCTTCGCCGCATCCATCACCGAAAGCGCATCAACGTGGGTCAGCCCGAGCGCGTGCACACGCTCTTGCGCCTTGCGCAACATCGGCGCGGAGATGTCGATGCCGGTAATGCGGTTGTTGCGAGAATAGCGCTCGAGCGAAATCCCGGTGCCGATGCCGACTTCGAGGATTCGGCCGCCGACCGACTCTGCCGCCGCAATCGAGGCGGCGCGTCCCGTTGCAAAGACTTTGCCGAAGACGAAATCGTAAACCGGAGCCCAGCGGTCGTAGGCGCGAGTGATGCTGGCGCGGTCGAAAACGGCCATTGATCAGGCGCGAACTGTCAGTTCATCGCGACGCTGATGCTCGGCCGCTGAAACAGCGCTGGCAATGAAGCCACCGCCCAGCACGCGCGCCTGGCCATCAGGAGCGTCGTAGAAGACACAAGCCTGACCCGGCGAAACGCCGTGCTCGCCATCGATCAATTCAACTTCGTAGCCGCCGGGCGAAGCGCGCAGCCAGGCCGCCGCCGGCGGGCGAGTTGAACGCACCTTGACGAACACTTCGAGCTTGTCGTCGGCCAGCGCCGAGGCGAGCTCGCCGTCGCCGATCCAGTTGACGTCGCGAAGCTGAATGCGGCGGGTCTGCAATGCCTCGCGCGGTCCGACCACGACGCGACGCGTCTCACTGTCGAGCCGGATGACAAACAGCGGCTCGCCGGTCGCAACGCCCAGCCCTTTTCGCTGACCGACGGTGAAGTGAATGATGCCGGGATGCCGGCCGAGCACCCTGCCCTCAAGGTCGACAATGTCGCCCGGCTCCGCCGCGCCAGGCTTGAGCCGCTCGATGACGTCGCTGTAGCGGCCCGACGGCACGAAGCAGATGTCCTGGCTGTCCTGCTTGTCGGCGACCGCAAGTCCGAACTGGTGCGCGAGCTTGCGCGCCTCCGGCTTCGTCATCTCGCCGAGCGGAAAGCGCAAAAGGTCGAGCTGCTGCTGCGTCGTGCCGAACAGGAAGTAGCTCTGGTCGCGCTCTTCGTCTCGCGCGCGGTAGAGCGCGCGCTGCCCATTCGGCAGCGCGCGTGACGCGACGTAATGGCCTGTCGCCAGCACCTTCGCGCCAAGCTCGCGCGCGGTGTCGAGCAGGTCGTGAAACTTGATCGACATGTTGCAGTCGACGCAAGGCACCGGCGTCTCGCCCGCAATGTAGCTGGCGGCGAAGCGGTCGATCACCGCTTCCTTGAAGCGCTTCTCGTAGTCGAGCACGTAATGCGGAATGCCGATCCGTTCGGCGACTGCCCGCGCGTCGTAAATGTCCTGACCGGCGCAGCAGGCGCCTTTGCGGTGCATCGCCGCGCCATGATCGTAAAGCTGGAGCGTCACGCCGACGACGTCGTAGCCCTCGGCCTTGAGCAGCGCCGCGGTCACCGACGAGTCCACGCCGCCGGACATGGCGACGACGACGCGGGTGTCCTGCGGACGGCCTTCGAGGTCGAGACTGTTGAGCATGCTGCTTAGTACAAGAAGCCCGCCGGGGCGGCAAAATTTGCCGGGGCGCATGACACGATTGCCGCGCGCAACGATGACTTAGTGCCGATTTGCCTTGGTTTCCAGTGCTTTCGCTCTGGCCCGGCGCTTGCAACTCCGCTGTCGGATATCCACGCGAGAGGTTCCGCCGTGACTTCAGTTGCGTCGCAGGTCAACGCATCGATCAACCAGCACCGGGACGCGAAGGCATCCGCCTCCGCGAACGGTAAAGATCGTGACTCGTCCTCGCCGTTCGAGGAGATGCTCGACAGCGCGGTCGCCGCCGAGGATCCGGCGCCTTCGACGAAGGACGCTTCCCCCGCCAAAGCGTCAAAAGGAAACGCCGCCACGGAGGGTAAAAAGACCAAGTCGGCGGATGACGCCCGCCACGGACGATGCGACGCCTGCGCAAGCGAGCGACCTCGAGCGCGATGAAGCGGCCCGCGGCGAGAGCGCGGAGGGTAACGACGCTACTTTGGCCGACCTGGTCAGCAAGGCGCTGACGCCCGACGCCGGTGATGGCGCTCCTTCCCAGCAGCCCGAGGAAGCCGCACCAGCAGAAAAGCCGATCGCGGACATTGGTCTCGCCGCATTCCTCGAAGCGATGGCGTCCGCCACCACGCCGCAGCCGGAAGCCGAGGACGCGAAGGATGAGCCGCAAAGGCCGAGGCAGACGTAAAAGGTGATGCCGATACGCCGGCGAGTATTGTCACCGCCCCGGTGAAAGCCGATGCGGTTGCCGCCGCTGTCGTGACGATGACCGCGGAAGTAGCCGCCGATCCCGCCGCTCCATCGAGCGACGCTCAGCCGATCACGGCCGCGAAAATGACCCCCGCCGCTGGCGCGTCTCCGGCCCTGCCGGAAGCCGCCGCTGCCCCCGTTGAGCACGGTGCAGGGTCGCAGAACCTTGGTAAGGGCTTGCCGGCCGACGCCGAGGCCACCGATCTCGAAGCCTCGCTTGCGGTGCAGACCGAAGCGCCGAAGCCGCACGCAGAGGCGCATAAGCATCGAGCCGAAACGACGGCTCAGCATAGTGAAGCGCCTAAACTCGTAGCCGGCGCTTCTAAAAGCGAAACGGCGCCCGCGGTGGAGCCCGAAGCTCCAGCGCCGCATCCTTCGCACGTCACTCACCGGCACGCGGAAACCGCCGACGCCAAGCCAGCCAAAGCTGGCGTAAGCCCGGCGGAGGCGCCCGCACCGGCCAAGCCGGCTGATGCGCCTCAAACGCTCCAAACCTTGCCGCAAATGACCGCGCCAACTGTCGGTGCGATTCAGAGCCCGTCAGTCCAGAAGGATGCTGACCCCGGTGGCTGCGGCCGTGCCGATTGAAGGCGTCGCGGTCGAGATCGCCGCCAAAGCATCCGAAGGCATGAAGTCCTTCGAAATCCGCCTCGACCCGCCGGAGCTTGGCCGCATCCATGTGCGCCTCGAAGTCGATCGCAACGGCGAGATCACCTCACGGGTGACGGCGGATCGCCAGGATACTTTGGATCTCTTGCGCCGCGATGCCCCGCAGCTCGAGCGCGCGCTCAATGACGCCGGCCTCCGTACCTCCAACAACGGCCTGCAATTTTCGCTGCGCGATCAGGGCCAAGGCCAACAGCAGCAGCAGCAAGCTTTGCCAAATGCCGCACGGCTGATCATCCCGGATGAAAGCCTCGCGGCCGAGTTGACCCAACGCGGCTATTACCGGCCTGCCGGTTCGGCAGGCGGCATCGACATCAGAGTCTGAGGACGCCCATGGCTCTCCTGCCCATTTCCCCAACGACTACGACGCCCGGCGCTGCCAGCATCACCGGCTCCGGCACCGACAAGGCCAGCATCGCGGAGAATTTCAGCACGTTCCTGCAATTGCTGACGACGCAGCTGAAGAACCAGAACCCGATGGATCCGCTGGATACCAACCAGTTCACGCGCAGCTTGTGCAGTTCGCGCAGGTCGAGCAGCAGATGAAGCAGAATGATCAGCTTTCGCAGATCATCGCGATCGAAAAGAGTGCGCAGTCCACGCGTGGCGCTGTCCTATGTGGGGCATACCGTGGTGGTCGAAGGCCAGACCACGCAGCTGAGCCTGCCCGGCGCCGCCACCTGGACGATGAACGTCACCAAGCCGGCGACTGCCACGGTCACGGTCAAGGATGTCGACCGGCCAGACCTGCTACACCGGCACGTTCGCGGTGACGCCCGGGCAGCAGAATTTCACCTGGGACGGCAAGGGCAATGACGGCAAGCAGTGGCCGGCCGGAAGCTATACGCTGACCGCCACCGCCAAAGACGCCAGCGGCGAGACTTCGGCAATCTCGACCGAGATCATCGCCATCGTGGATTCGGTCGACCTGACCAAGGACCCGCCGCTCCTCTCGATCAATGGCAAGGACTATACGGTCGACCAGATCAAGCGCGTGCTCCGGCCGATCGTCACGGCGCCGCCGCCGCCGGCCGAAGAAAGTGCCCAAAACAACGCGTTTTCCCAGCTCTTGTCCGCATTGCCACTCGGGCTCTAGCCTTATACGTAACCAAAACGTTAGCGAGCAGCCGAGCCTTTAGGCAGGCTTCGTGTTTGCTGCTTAGCCAAATTTTAAGCGGAGACTTGTAGTTTCCGGCCAGTATTTGTCAGTCGAGTCAGTGAGTAGCGATATGACCGAACCTCTTCGCCCGAGGGTCAAGTATGTAATCGGGCCAGACGGCAGCCCGCTGACGATTGCGGATCTGCCCGCACCAGGCACCAAGCGCTGGGTCATCCGCCGCAAGGCAGAGGTGGTCGCCGCCGTTCGTGGAGGCCTGTTGTCGTTGGAGGAAGCCTGCGGCCGCTATACGCTGACGGTCGAGGAATTCCTCTCCTGGCAATACTCGATCGACCGCCACGGCCTCGCCGGCCTGCGCACCACGCGCATCCAGCAGTACCGCAGCTGATCTGATCTCACCGAATTTCGTCCACGCCGGCCCGCTTGGCCGGCGTTTTTCGTTGTGCGGCGGCCTGAAGATTAACCGGACGCTAACCATAAACTGGGCAAATTTTGCCGTGCCGGCGCGCTTTCGCGTCGGGTCATGGGGCAATTCCCGGTGGAAGGATTTCTGACTTTCGTGCGCTCGCTCGGCGCTACGCGCCTGATGGCGATGGGAGCGGTCGCGCTGACGCTGACCGGCTTCTTCTCATTTCTGATCGTGCGGGCGACCACCCCGCAGATGGTGCCGCTCTTCACCGACCTGACGGTCGATGACAGCGCCTCGATCATCAAAGACCTCGAGCGGCAAGCCATCCCCTACTCGCTCAAGAATGACGGCGCCATCGTCATGGTGCCGAAGGAAAACGTCGCCCGGCTGCGCATGAAGCTCGCCGAGGCCGGCCTGCCGAAAGGCGGCGGCGTCGGTTACGAGATCTTCGACAAGTCGGATGCGCTCGGCACCACCAGCTTCGTGCAGAACATCAACAAGCTGCGCGCGCTGGAGGGCGAGCTCGGCCGCACCATCCGCAGCATCGACCGTGTCCAGTCCGCCCGCGTGCATCTTGTTTTGCCTGACCGGCCGCTGTTCTCGCGCGACAAGATCGAGCCCTCCGCCTCGATCGTCCTGAAGGTGCGCGGCGCTCTTGAGCAACAACAGGTACGCGCAATCCGCCACCTGGTTGCAACGGCGGTCAATGGCCTGCGCCCGGAGCGCGTTTCGGTCATCGACGAAAGCGGCCGCCTGCTTGCCGATGGAGCGGACCAGGACAATGCCTTCGCTCGGGCCGACGAGCGAAAGGTGGCATTCGAGCGCCGGCTGAGCAGCGAAGTCGAGCAGATCGTCACCTCAGTCGTTGGCCCGGGCCGCGCGCGCGTGCGCCTCTCCGCCGAATTCGACGTCAATCGCGTCACCCAAACCTCGGACAAGTTCGATCCCGATAGCCGGGTCGTGCGCTCCAGCCAGACCCGCGAAGAGCAATCGGGCTCCGGCAGCGAACAACAAGGACGGCGGCGTCTCGGTGTCGGCCGAGCTTCCCGGCGCCGGCGCCAAGCCCGGCGAAGGCAGGAGCGAATCCGCGCGCAAGACCGAGGAAATCGTCAACTACGAGATCTCGCGCACCACCAAGACCGAAGTGACCGAGGCTGGGCGCGTCAACCGCATTTCGGCGGCGGTCCTGGTCGACGGCACCTACTCAAAGAACGACAAAGGCGAGACCGTTTATCAGCCGCGCAACAAGGACGAGCTTGATCGCATCGCCGCGCTGGTACGCACCGCCATCGGCTTCGACCAAAAGCGCGGCGACCAGGTCGAGGTCGTGAACCTGCGCTTTGCCGATACGCCGGCAATTCCGGTGGGCGAGCCGGCGGGCTGGATGAGCTACTTCCAGTTCACCAAGGACGACATCGTCTACGGCGCCGAGCTGGGCGTGATGATGCTGCTTGGCCTCATCGTCCTGCTGACGGTGGTGCGGCCGCTGGTGCGCCGCATCATCACCCCGGACGGGGCCGAGCTGCTGCGCAACGCCGCAGCGGTCGGCGGCGCCGCCGTCGCCGGCGCGATCGGCGTCGCTGCGCCGGGCGTTGCCATCAATGCCGATGGCACGCCGGTGACAATCGAAGCGCAGCCGGCGGCATCACCAGGCAGCGGGCCTAACGTCGCAATCGTCGGCGGCGACGAGCAGGTCAACATATCCAACCGCACCTCCAACATGATCGACATCGCCAAGGTGCAGGGCCAGGTCCACGCCCAATCGGTCCAGAAAGTGGGCGAGCTGGCGCAGAACAATCCGCACGAAGCTGTCGCCATCATCCGCTCCTGGCTGCATGAGGACGCCGCCTAACATGCCTTCCGCATATGCCGAAAGAAAAAAAGATCAGGCCGGCGCTGCTGGCCGTAACGACATTGGCGGGCTCATGGCGGAGCTCTCCAGCCGGCCGCAGGTCAGCAGCCCGAGCCCGCCGCAAGCTGACCGGACCCGAGCGCGCAGCCGTATTGATGCTCGCGCTGGGCGAAAAATACGGCGGCAAGATTTTCTCGCTGCTGGACGACGACGAACTGCGGGAAATCTCGGTGATCATGTCGTCGCTAGGCATTGTCGACGCCGAGGCGGTCGAGCAGCTGTTGCTTGAATTCGTCTCGCGGATGTCGGCATCCGGCGCCTTGATGGGCAACTACGACGCCACCGAGCGCCTGCTGCACCAATTCCTGCCGGCCGAGCGGGTCGGCGGCATCATGGAGGAAATCCGCGGGCCGGCCGGCCGCAACATGTGGGAAAAGCTCGCGAACGTGCAGGAAGAGGTGCTCGCGAACTATCTCAAGAACGAATACCCGCAGACCATCGCCGTGGTTCTTTCGAAAATGCGGCCCGAGCATGCGGCGCGCGTGCTCGCGATCCTGCCCGAGGACCTGTCACTCGACTGCGTGATGCGCATGTTGAAGATGGAGTCGGTGCAGAAGGACGTGATCGAGCGCGTCGAGCAGACGCTGCGCACCGAATTCATGTCCAACCTGTCGCAGACCCGCCGGCGCGACGCGCACGAGGTGATGGCGGAAATCTTCAACAATTTCGACCGCCAGACCGAAACCCGCTTCATCACCGCGCTCGAAGAAGAGAACCGCGACGCCGCCGAGCGCATCAAGGCGCTGATGTTCACCTTCGACGACCTGGTCAAGCTCGACACCGGTTCGGCGCAAACGCTTATGCGCAACCTCGACAAGGACAAGCTCGCGGTCGCGCTCAAGGGCGCCAACGAAGCGGTTCGCGAGTTCTTCTTCTCCAACATGTCGAGCCGCGCCGGCAAGATGCTGGTCGACGACATGCAGGCCATGGGCCCGGTCCGCCTGCGCGACGTCGACGAAGCACAGTCCCTGCTGGTCAACATCGCCAAGGATCTCGCCGCCAAGGGCGAAATCCTGATCGCCAAGAGCCGCGGCGGCGACGACGAGTTGATCTACTAAAATGGCAACATCCGCCGCCAAATTTCTGTTCGACGAGGATTTCGCCACCGGCGAAAAGCCGACCATCACCATCGTCGAGCATGAACGCCGCCGCAAAGACACGGAAGCGGTCGCATACCGCAATGGTTTTGAGGCCGCCCAGGCGCAGGGTGTGGCCGAAGCGGAGAAGCGGCTGGCCGCCGCATAACGCAGATCGGCGAAGTTCTGGAGCGTCTGAGCCGCGGCCTGCACGGCGTGGAAGTGCGGCTCGAGGTCGAGGCCGTCGAAGTTGCCGTGGCGGTGGCGCGCAAGCTTGCGCCTGCCTTGATCGACGCCCAGCCATTCGCCGAAATCCAGGCGCTGGCCTCGGAGTGCTTCCGCCAATTGGTGGCGACACCGCACATCGCAATCCGCGTGAACGAGACGATGCTCGCCGACGCCCAGCAAAAGCTCGATGCGCTCGCTCATGCGCATGGCTTTGAAGGCCGCATGGTCATCACCGCCGATGCCGCGCTTGGCTCCGGCGATTGCCGTGTCGAATGGGCGGATGGCGGCATCAACCGGGATCGCGCCGCGACCGAAGCATCGATTGCTGAAGTTGTGACCCGTTACATCACGGCGCGCAGCGCCGACATGAACTGATCTTTGGACTGACTTTTGGAGAGCGACGCAAATGAGTGACACCGAGACCAAAATTCCGCTGCCCGACCTGGAGAACGGCGGTCAAATCCCGGCGGTCGACGATGCCGGATCGGTGACGCCGCCGGACGGCGAAGGGATACCGCAAGGAGCCGCCGACCTGGAGGCCGTGTTCGACGTGCCGGTACAGGTCTCGGCGGTGCTCGGTCGCGCCAGGATGGAAGTCGGCGAATTGCTGCGGCTGGGCCCCGGCGCGGTGCTCGAGCTCGATCGCAAGGTCGGCGAAGCGATCGATATCTACGTCAACAACAGGCTGGTGGCGCGCGGCGAAGTGGTCCTGGTCGAGGACAAGCTTGGCGTGACCATGACGGAAATCATCAAGTCCGAGCACTAACGGACAAACAAGGACAAGAATTATGCGCTTGCTGATCGTCGGGACCCTCAAAGGGCAGCTCACCACCGCGACCAAGATCGCAATGGACAAGGGCGCTTCGGTTACCCACGCCGACAGCATCGAGCAGGCCCTTGCCGTGCTCCGCTCCGGAAAAGGCGCCGATCTCCTGATGGTCGATGTCGCGATCGACATTCGCGAGCTGGTCAACCGGCTCGACGCCGAACATATCCATGCGCCGATTGTGGCCTGCGGCGTCACCAACGATGCGCGGGCTGCGGTAGCCGCCATCCACGCCGGCGCCAAAGAATACATCCCGTTGCCGCCCGACGCTGAACATGATCGCCGCGGTGCTGGCGGCTGTCGCCGATGACAGCCGCGAGATGATCTGGCGGGACGACGGCGATGGAGCAGGTGGTCAAGCTGGCGCAGCAGATCGCCGGCTCCGAAGCTTCCGTCCTGATCACTGGCGAGAGCGGCACCGGCAAGGAAGTGCTGGCGCGATACGTCCATACGCGCTCGCAGCGCGCCAAGAAGCCGTTCATTGCCGTGAACTGCGGCGCCATTCCGGAGAACCTGCTGGAGTCCGAACTGTTCGGCCACGAGAAGGGCGCCTTCACCGGCGCGATGGCGCGGCGCATCGGCAAGTTCGAAGAAGCCAATGGCGGCACGCTGCTGCTTGATGAAATCTCGGAAATGGAAGTGCGGCTGCAAGCAAAGCTGCTGCGCGCCATTCAGGAACGGCTGATCGATCGCGTCGGCGGCACCAAGCCGGTCCCGGTCGACATCCGCATCATCGCGACGTCAAACCGAAACCTGGTCGAGGCGGTACGCGACCGACCAATTCCGCGAGGATCTGCTGTTCCGCCTCAACGTCGTGAACCTGAAGCTTCCGCCGCTGCGCGAGCGGCCGGCCGACATCGTCGAGCTGGCCGGCTTCTTCGCCAAAAAATACGCCGAGGCGAACGGACTGCCGCTGCGCCCGCTGTCGCGTGAGGCGGAGCGCGCGCTCGCGACCAATCGCTGGCCGGGCAACGTGCGCGAGCTGGAAAACACCATCCACCGCGCCGTGCTGCTCTCCACCGGCGCGGAGATCGGCGTCGATGGCATTCTGGCGCCGGACGGCAACCGGCTCGACCAGGCCCGTGGCACGGGAGCGGCGGCTCACGCCGCCATGGCGGCCGAGCAGGTCACCCGCAACCTGGTCGGGCGCACCGTCGCCGAGGTCGAGCGCGACCTCATCCTCGAGACGCTCAAGCATTGCCTGGGCAACCGCACCCACGCTGCCAATATTCTGGGCATCTCGATTCGCACCCTTGCGCAACAAGCTCAATGAATACGCGTCGGACGGCGCGCCAATCCCGCCTGCAGGCGGCGGCGAGCTGCGCGGCGCGGCCTGAGCTGCCTCCACAGAACTGTTCGGAACCCTACTGACTAAGCCGCCGTTATCGGCGGCATGAAAGCGGTTCTGTTCCACAACCCGAAGTCGGGCAAGAAGGGCCACGGCAAGGACGAAGTCCTCGCCGCGCTCAAATTGGCTGATCATTCAGCGCGTTACGTCTCGACCAAGTCCGACGACTTGAAGAAGGAGTTGGCCGAGGCCGACGCCGACTTTATCGTCGTGGCCGGCGGTGATGGCACAGTGGCCGAAGTGATCGCCAATCTCGGCAATCGGAAGTTGCCGATCGGCATCCTGCCCATGGGCACCGCCAACAACATTGCCCGCTCGCTCGAGATCGGCGGCGAGCCGCAGGTCCTGGTGGAAAGCTGGAATCTGGAAAAGACCCGCCGGCTCGACGTCGGCCGGATCGACGGCACCTGGGGCAAGTCGACCTTTGTGGAGTCGTTCGGGCTCGGCCTCGTGCCCGAGATGATCCTCAAGGCGAGCAAGAAGAGCAAAGAAAAGGGCGCCCTGAACCTCAAGCAAGGCCGGGAGCTGCTCGGTCAACTCGCGCACGATGCCAAACCGCTCGACCTGAAAATCATGATCGACGGCAAGGCGCTCGACGGTGAGTGGCTCGGCGTCGAGGTGATGAATATTCCTTTCACCGGCCCCGGCCTGCACCTCGCGCCCAAGTCGGATTTCTCCGACGGCATGCTGGAAGTGGTCTGTTTTGAAAAGCAGAAGGCCGACGAGCTCGGCGCGTGGTTCAACGCGCCGGCGGAGAGCGCACCACCCGCTCTGACGCGGCGCGGCAAGCTGATCACGTTGACCTGGAAGGACGCGCCGCATCGCGTGGACGACGAATCCTTCAAGGCCGAGGACGCTACCAAGGTCGTCACGATTCAATGCGAGGAACAGCCGGCGCTTATTCTGGAGACCCGGCTCAAGCCTGAGCCGAAGGCCGCGGCGCAGCTGGAGGCCGCGCAATGAACAAGCACGTCGAGCTGCCGATTTCTGTCGATGAGCTCCACGAGATCGAAAGCCTCGCGGTCGAGATAGCCGAACCTCGCGGGCGCCGAGATCAAGAGCGCGCTCGGCGGCATTTTCACGGTGCGTTACAAGACCGGCGCAACCGACAGCAAGCACTGGAAAGACCCGGTCTCCGAAGTCGACCGCAAGGTCGAGAAACTGATCCGCGAGCGGCTCGCCGAGCAATTTCCCAGCCACGACATCATCGGCGAAGAGAGCAAGGAGCGGCCCGCGTCCCGACAGCGACTTCATCTGGGCGGTCGATCCGATCGACGGCACCACTAATTTCATCAACGGCTTTCCGATGTTCGCCGCATCGATCGGCGTGCTGTATCGCTGCAAGCCGATTGTCGGCGCAGTATGGTGCGCGACCAGCCACGCCTTGCGCGCCGGGGTCTATCATGCGCGCCTTGGCGGCAAGCTGCGCTTCGAAGGCAGCGACGTCACGCCCAAGGCCAACCCGGACGTGCGGTCGCGCCTCGCGGGTGTCCCGGTCGCCAAGGCCGAGGATCTGCCCTGGGAGACGCGCAAAACCGGCTCGGCTGCGATCGAATGCGCGCTGGTGGCCGCGGGCCTGCTTCAGGTCGCGCGCTTTTCCAACCCCAACATCTGGGACGTCGCCGGAGGTCTCGCGCTGGTTCAGGCCGCTGGCGGCGTGGTCTGGGAGAAGCGCAAGGACGGCTGGCTTCCCATGGAGCGCTTCAATCGGCGGGCAAAAACCCGGACGATGAAAGCACCGACCTGCGCTACTGGCGCAGCTCGATCGTCGTCGGCGCGCCCGACGCGGTCAAACGCATGTGCACGCCGCCGCCGGTAGCCCCGATTGTCGCTGCCCCAGCGACCGCCTAGGCTCGCCTCCCTTACGGGGATGGCGAGATGGGAAGCCTCACAACACTGCTCTTTACGTATTACGGGCCGCGTCAACCGCGCCAAATACTGGCTCGCCGTTGCCATTTATCTCGCGATCACGGTGCTGCTGATCGCGATCGGCCTGATCATGTTCGGCAGCAGCCTGCTCGCCATCGGTGACGAAGAGACCGACGACATCGTGGTCGGCTTGCTCAGCCGCGGCATCGGCTTCACGCTGATCGTGCTTGTCGTCTACATCCCGATGGTGATCTCGGGCTTCATGGTCGGCATCAAGCGGCTGCACGACCGCGATAAAAGCGGCTGGTGGCTGCTGGTGTTCTACGTGTTGCCGGGAGTGCTGAACACGATCGGCGAAAACCTGGCCGCGGGCGGCCTTATCTTCTCTCTGGCAAGCCTTGCAGTCTCGCTCTGGGCGCTGGTCGAGCTTGGCTTCCTGCGCGGCACCGCCGGGCCAAACCGATACGGGCCGGATCCGCTTGCTTCATAACGGGGGAAACATGCGCAAACTCATCATGCTCGCGGCTGCGATGCTGTTCGCCGCGACAACAGCCTTCGCCGATCCGGCAGGCGAATATCGCGTCGAGGGCACCAACCCGGGCGGAGGCAGCACCTATCGGGGCACGGTCAGCGTTACGAAGACCGGCGAGACCTACAGCGTCGTGTGGACCATTCAGGGCCAGCGCTATATCGGCACCGGCATCGGCAACAAGGACTTCCTTGCCGTCTCCTACCGTTCCGGCAACGAAACCGGCCTTGCCCTCTATGGCGAAGAAAGCGGCGGCTGGGTCGGCATCTGGGCCTATCAGGGCGGCCGGAATGTGGGCGCCGAACGCTGGCGGCGGCAGTAGCGGAACATGGAAGCGGACGGCCGGGCCATACTGGTCGCCGCCCTCGCCCGCGTCGCGGCGGGCGAGCGAAATGCCCTGCAAACCACCTATCGGCTGACCTCTGCGAAGCTTTTTGGCGTCTGCCTGCGTATCTTGAATGATCGGGCAGAGGCCGAAGACGTTTTGCAGGAGGTTTACGTGACGGTCTGGCAAAAGGCCGCCGGTTTCGACCCCAAGCGCGCCAGCCCGATGACCTGGTTGATCACCATTGCGCGCAACCGCGCGATCGACCGGCTGCGCAGCGGGCAGTCGCGCCGCATGCGAGCCAATCGAGCAAGCGGCCGACGTTGCGGATGCCGCGCCGCTCGCCGAAGTCGATGCTGGAAGATGCCGAGGCGAATGCAAAGCTGCGCGGCTGCCTGGGAGGCCTCGAATGAACACGAGCAAAAGGCGCTGCGCGGCGCGTTCTTTGACGGCAACACTTACGAAGAGCTGGCGGCGCGGATGAGCGTCCCGCTTGGCACGATGAAAAGCTGGATCCGCCGCGCCTTGATGAAACTGAAGACCTGTCTCGAAGCATGACCGACACACGCGACCATATCGATCCTCCGGACGACGACACGCTCGCCGCCGAATACGTGCTCGGCGTGCTGCCGGCTGCGGAGCGGGCATCGGTCGAGCGGCGCATGGCGCGGGAGGCCGGCTTCGCATCGCTGGTCTCGACCTGGGAGCGCCGGCTGGTCCCGTGGACCGATGAGATCGCACCGGTGCAGCCGCCGCATGACGTCTGGAACAGGATCAGCGCTGCGCTGCCGGCACAGCGCGCTGAGAAGCCCGGCCTGTGGCAAAGCCTCGCGCTGTGGCGCTGGATGACCCTCGCAACGGGCGCACTGGCGGCGGCCTGCCTTGCCGCGCTGATCGTGTTCGTCAGCCAGCCGACGCAAGCCGCCGTTGATCGCCGCCATCCAGGCCAACGGGCAATCCCACTTCGTGGCGACCATCGATCCCGGCCGCAATAGCGTGTCGGTGTTGCCGGCCGCCTTTGCCGCCGACGCGTCCCGCGTGCCTGAACTGTGGCTGATCGCCCCCGGTGACAGGCCGCGGTCCCTGGGCCTGCTGCGGGCCGATACGACGGTAAGCCTGCCGATCCCCGAAAACCTGCGGGCGCTGGCGACCCGCCAGGCGACCCTTGCGGTATCGCTCGAGCCGCCGGGCGGCTCCCGGACCGGTGCGCCCACCGGCCCCGTCATTGCGACCGGGCGGCTGACCTCGCTCTAAAATCGTCCGGCCAGCCTGCATCCGGCGGCCGCGAGCATCCGTAGCTCCTGACGTTCCCGAAGAGGAACGCAACCAGAGAGCCAACGGAGCCACCCATGAAGCGTATTCACAAGATCACCCTGGCGGGATTTGCCGTCGCCGCGCTGACGATCACCACGGCGATGAGCGTGCCGTCATTCGCCCAGCAGATGAAGGAGCAGACCGTTACTGTCGGCGGCGCCCCGATGTATCCCTCGAAGAACATCGTGCAGAACGCGGTCAACTCGAAAGACCACACCACGCTGGTCGCAGCCGTGAAGGCCGCCGGCCTGGTCGACACGCTGCAATCGCCCGGCCCGTTCACCGTGTTCGCGCCGACCAATGACGCCTTTGCGAAGCTCCCGGCCGGCACCGTCGACACGCTGCTCAAGCCGGAGAACAAGCAGACGCTGACGGGCGTCCTCACCTATCACGTCGTCGCCGGCCGCATGTCGGCGAAGGACCTGATGGAGAAGGTCAAGGCGAATGGCGGCAAGGCGATGTTCAAGACCGTTGCCGGCGGCGAGATCACGATCGCCGAGAAGAACGGCAAGCTGTGGATCTGGGACGCCAAGGGCGGTTCTGCGCAGATCACCATCCAGAACGTCAACCAGTCGAATGGCGTGATCCACGTCGTCGATACGGTGCTGCTGCCGGGCTAAGTCTTCGACTCGGCTGAAAAAGGAAAGCGGCCCTCTCTCGAGAGGGCCGCTTTATTGTTGCGATTGATTTACTGGACCACCGTGATGGAAGCCGGGCCGCCGTTCTTCGGCACGACCTCGGTGTTGGTCTTGCCATTGGCGTCGGTGGTGGTGACCGTGTGTGAACCGTCCGGATTCGCGGTCGATGTCTTGGTGACCCCGGTGTTGCGGCCGACGGAGGTCGCCAAGTCCGCTGTCTTCGGTTCGACCTTCTTCACCTCGTTACCCTTCGCATCCTTCGTGGTGAGGGTCTTGCTGCCATCGGCATTGTGAGTGATCGTCGTGGTCTCGCCGGTCTCGGGGTTGGTCCAGCTGATGGAGGCCGGCTCGTTTGGCTTCTTGACCTCGCGGGCCTGTTTGCCTTTTGCGTCGGTGGTGGTGACGACGCGGTCGTTGCCGACCTTTTCCGAGCGGACGCGCACGCGGGTGCCGGGATCGTAGCTCTCGGCATAGATGGGGCGCTGCGCGGCGACTGCGTTGGCGATGATGACGCCGGCGACGCCGACACCCATGCCGATCATTGCACCGCGGCCGAAGCCATGGCCGTGACGGTGGAAATGTCCGTGGCCGTGATGCATGCGGCCCATGCCCTCGCCCCGCATCCTCGCGGACGCCGAGTCGGTGGAAGAAATCACTGCACCGCCGATGGTCACGGTGGCGATCAGCACTGCGGTCAGTTTGGAAATCCGTGTCATTGCCCTCTCCATTCGGTTGCGAGGGTCAGCCCCCTCGTACTCATGGGTCGCGGGCCGGCGGGAACCGGTTCAACACGGCAAAAGAAATCTTAAGCGAGCGGAAAGCGCAGCGTTTTCAGAGGCTTCGGCTTGGCTCTACCGGGCCGGCGCGGCGGCGCTGGTCTTGGTGCCGTCGGTCAGCGCGCGATAGGCGTCGGTAAGCCCGGCGCCGTAACTCGTCGTCGCGTCCGGTCGGGCCGAGGTCCTTGGCCGTCGCGAGCAGCGTCGCCCGCACCTGATCGGGCGTGAGCGCGCCCTTGTGCTGCAGCATCAGCGCAACCGTGCCGCTGACCTGGGCCGCCGAGAACGACGTCCCGGTCGAGACCTGGTAGCCGCCATTCGCCACCGCGGTCAGCACATCGACGCCCGGCGCAGCGACCGCAATATGACGGCCGCGGTTGGAGCCCTGGAACAGCCTGTCGGCGCTGTCGGTCGCAGTGACGGCGATCACGTTCGGATCGGCGGCGGGATAAAGCGGCGGCGACTTGGCGCCCGGCATTGCCGGCGGCCGCAATCAGGATGATGTTTTTCTTGCGGGCGGCGGCGAGGCTGCGCGAGATCGCCGGATCGGCTGGGCCGGCAAAGCTCATATTGATGATGCGCGCGCCCTTCGCCGCCGACCAGTCGAGCCCCTTGAGGATGCTGAAGGTCGTGGCTTCCGCGCCCGAGCCCGCCGGGTCGAAGGCGCGCACCGCAAGAATGCGGGCGCCAGGAGACGCGCCTGTGAGCCGCTCGCGTCCTGCGATCAGCGCGGCGATGCCGGTGCCGTGGTCATGCGGCGCAAACGGCGACTGCACGGTGTCGAGGCTGTCGGCCACCGAGCCGGCGAGCTCCGGATGATTTGCATCGATGCCGGAGTTGATCACGGCGACCAGCACATTGTCGCCCTTGGCGAGGCTGTGCGCCTCGTCGAGCCGCATCTTGAGAACGGCATATTGCAGCGGATCGATCTTGGCCTTGATCTCAAACGATTGCACGTGGTCGCCGCGCCTGCCGGCCGGTCGGGTGAAAGCGCGGCCGGTTCGGCCTTCGGCACGTCCTGCTGCAGCGTGTAGCGATAGTTCGGCTGCGCCGAGGCGATGCGCGTATCCGCTTCCAGCGCGCGGACAACGGCCGCAACCGAACGGCGATCCGGAATCCGCCAGCGGTAAAACGTGGTGCCGGTGAGCGTGACGGTTTGCGTTTCCAGCCGGGTGAGCCGATGGCGCTGCTGTACGGAATTGATGGTCGCTGCCGGGACAGTATTCGGCAGCTCGATCACCACCTCATCGGGCACCATGCGGGTTTCGCCGGCGGCGGGGACGCCGCTGCCGCGCGCATTGCGCTGCGGCTGGTTGGGACGTTGCGCCCGCTGTGGCGCCGCCTCGGTGGCGCCGGCCGGCGGCTGCGAGAGGATAATGCCGGTGGCGACGCCGATGGCGAGACCGGTCGCCAGCCCGCCCCATCCGCCACCGCCGCCGCGGTGGCCATGCCCGCCACCGCCGCGCATCGGCGGCTGCTCCATTTTTTGCGCTGCAGCTTGATGCAGCGGCACAGCGATAACGGCCGCGGCGAGCAGAAGCGAAAGGGCATGCTTCTTCATGGAAGTATCCTCATTCCACCGTGGCGATCAGGTCGACGCGCTTGTCCTGCTGCAATTGGCGGGCGCGCTCGGCCAGTTGCTCCTTCGGCATCTTAGTCTCGGAAACCCGCAGCCGATAGAGACCGCCAGCGACCGGGCCGTTCACAATGGCAAGGTTATTCGCCTGCAGAAACGCGGTGATGTCGGCGGAACTCGTCTGTGACGCGAACCGCGCCATGACGAAGCTGCCCTCGACCGCCGCGGTGGCAGGAGCGGAAGCGGTTTGATAGCCGCCGGGAGCCGCCTCCTTGTTCAGAACGAGCCCGGCCAGCAATCCCGCTTGCAGCAGGATCGCGAACGCCGCGCCGGTCGCCGACCACGCCAGCGTGCGCGGTGACAGCGAGGCGAAGAACTCCGCCGCCCGTTGCGCAAGATTGAGCGAGACGCGCGGCCGGCGCGCCGGCTCGGCATCGATCTTCTTGAACAGCGCATCCATTGCGCGGGTCGAGGGCGCGCCGAGGCTCTCATTGAGCCGGATCGCCTCGCCCAACTCCTCGCGCACCAGCGCGTAACGCTTGGCCAGCTCCGGATCGCGCGCCAGCGCGTCCTCGACACGGCGCGCGTCGCGCGGCGACAGCGTGCCCGCGGCATGCCAGGGCAGCAGTGTCTCGATGTCGTCCGGCTCGTTCGTCGTATTCATGTTCGTATTCATGGCCAACCTCGATCGACTCCACGGGCTTTAAGCAGCTCGCCCAGTTTCTTGCGCGCATAGAACATGCGCGTCTTCACCGTCGCCTCCGGGATGCCGACGATGGCGGCAACCTCTTCCACCGACTTCTCGTGATAGTAGACCAAGTCGATAATCTCCCGGTGTTCGGCCGAGAGCGCGTTCATGCAGTCACGCAGGACCGCGCCCTTGTCCTTCTTCGCCAGTGTCGCTTCGGGATCGTCGCTTTCGTCGACGATCGCCTCGGCGGTCTCCTCATCCAGTTCAGCGTCGGTCCGTTTGCGCACCGCCGACAGCGCCTTGAATCGCGCGATCGACAAGAGCCAGGTCGAGACCGACGAGCGTCCCTCGAAGCGTCCGGCTTGCCGCCAGACGTCGAGAAACACTTCACTGATCAGGTCCTCCGCCGTCGCCTCGTTCTTCACGAAGCGCAGCGCGAACCTGAAGACGCGCACATGGTGGCGGGCGAACAGAACCTGCATCGCCAGCCGGTCGCCGCCGGCAATCCGGCCGATCAGGACTTCGTCAGAAGTGGTCTGCATCGGCGATGCCGGCTCATCAATGGGTCGCAGCGGGCGGGGATGAGGTTCAAAAGGACAGGCAAAAGAAATCCGGCCAAATCTACAGGATTTGGGGCGGTCTGGCCCCTTTCCCGGGGCTTCGAATTTTTCGTGCGGGAGCCATGAACCTCCCGGCCGGGTGCTGCGACCCATGGATACCGGATGCGATTGGCGCATCCCCGACATCAGGAGACACCCATGTTCCGCAAGCTCGTTCTCGCCCTCGCCGCCTCCGCCACCCTCGGTGCCGCCGCGCTCGCTCCGACCTCCGCCTCCGCCTGGCATCATCATCACCGCCATGGCCATTGGGGCTGGGGCGCTGCCGCCTTCGGCGCCGGCCTTGCCACCTCAGCGATCATCTCCAGCGCCTACGCAGCCCCGAGCTGCGTGCGCGTGAAGCGCTGGGTCGACACCCCCTACGGCCCGCAGCTCCGCAAGTTCTGGGTCTGCTAGTCCCTTCCTCCCCCGGACAGACCCACCCTAGGCCCCGGCTTTCCCCAGCCGGGGCCTTTCTCTTGTTAACCGGTCGCTAACCATAAACCCGGCAAGAATTGCCGAGCGACTGCGGCCCTCTCCGGGGCGGCACAGGATCGGCATGAGCGACATCACCGCCGCGCAAGAAACCAGCGGCATCAGGAAATTTCCCGGCCTTGGCGAAATCGGCGCGCTGTTCAAGCGCGGCGACATCGCGCTCGCCGCCGGCGTGATGACGATCCTCGTCGTCCTGATCCTGCCGCTGCCGCCGATGCTGCTCGATTTCGCGCTCGCCATCTCGATCATCTTCTCGGTGCTGATCCTGATGACGGCGCTGTTCATTCATACGCCGCTCGAATTCTCCGCCTTCCCGACCGTGCTGCTGATCGCGACGATGTTGCGGCTGGCGCTCAACCTCGCGTCCACCCGCCTGATCCTCTCGCACGGGCATGAAGGCACCGCCGCCGCCGGCCACGTCATCGAGGCGTTCGGCAACTTCGTGATGAGCGGCAATTTCGTGATCGGCATCATCGTCTTCACGATCCTGGTGATCGTGAACTTCGTCGTCATCACCAAAGGTTCGGGCCGCATCGCCGAAGTCGCGGCGCGCTTTCATTTGGACGCGATGCCCGGCAAGCAGATGGCGATCGACGCCGACCTCTCCGCCGGCCTGATC
The DNA here is from genome assembly GCA_963788805.1 of uncultured Alphaproteobacteria bacterium. Taxonomy (GTDB): domain Bacteria; phylum Pseudomonadota; class Alphaproteobacteria; order Rhizobiales; family Xanthobacteraceae; genus Pseudolabrys. Next base: position 586,613 of record CAWBHU010000003.1, on the reverse strand, counting down.
GACGAGAAGGAGGCGCGCAAGCGCCGCCAGAAGCTCGAGGACGAAGGCGGCTTCTTCGGCGCGATGGACGGCGCCTCCAAATTCGTGCGCGGCGACGCCATCGCCGGACTGCTGGTCGTGTTCATCAACATCATCGGCGGCATGATCATCGGCATCGCCCAGCAAGGCATGTCGTTTTCCGACGCCGCCTCGACCTATACGCTGCTCACGGTCGGCGACGGCCTCGTCACCCAGGTCCCCGCGCTGATCGTCTCGACCGCCGCCGGCCTGCTGGTCGCAAAAGCGGGCATCACCGGCGCGGCCGACAAGGCGCTGATCGGCCAGCTCTCCGGCTACCCGAAGGCGCTCGGCATGTCGGGCGCGGTGATGCTGCTGATCGCGCTTCTGCCCGGCGTTCCGATGCTGCCTTTCCTGGCGCTCGGCTCCGGCGCCGGTGCGCTGGCCTACATGTTCGACCGGCGGGAGAAAACCCGCGTCGCCGCCGAAGCGCAGACCGCCCGCGCCGAAACCGAGAAGACCGAAGCGGCGGAAGAGCCGATTTCCACCGCGCTCAAGATCGACGACCTCAAGATCGAGCTCGGCTACAGCCTGCTGCCGCTGGTCAACGCGCCGGATGGCGGCGACCGCCTCACCGAGCAGATCAAGGCGCTGCGCCGCTCGCTCGCCGCCGAGATGGGCTTCGTCATGCCGGCGGTGCGCATCCTCGACAATGTGGCGCTCGACCCGAACGCCTACTGCATCAAGATCAAGGAAGTCGAGGCGGGCTCAGGCCGCATCTGGCCGGGCCAGTTCATGGTCATGGACCCTGCGGGCGGCCAGGTGAACCTGCCGGGCACCCACACCACCGAGCCGACCTTCGGCCTGCCTGCCACCTGGATCGACGGCGCGCTCAAGGAAGACGCCACGCTCAAAGGCTACACCGTGGTCGATGCAGCGACGGTGCTCTCCACCCATCTGACCGAGCTGCTCAAGACCAACATGTCCGAGCTCCTGAGCTACGGCGAGGTGCAGAAGCTCATCAAGGAAGTGCCCAAGGAGCAGGCCGACCTCGTCAAGGACCTGGTGCCCAACTCGATCAACATCTCCGGCATCCAGCGCGTCCTGCAGACGCTGCTCTCCGAGCGCGTCTCGATCCGCGACCTTTCGACCATCCTGGAAGGCATCGCGGATGCCATACCGTTCTCGCGCAATCCGCAGCTCATCGCCGAGCACGTCCGCGCCCGGCTGTCGCGCCAGATCTGCGCCCAGTTCACCACCTCAAGCGGCTACCTGCCGCTGGTCGCGCTGTCCGCTCAATGGGAGCAGGCCTTCGCGGAATCGATCATCGGCCAGGGCGACGATCGCCAGCTGACGATGCAGCCCTCCAGGCTCTCCGAGTTCATCATGCTGGTGCGCGAGCGCTTCGAGGCCGCCGCCCGCGAGGGCGAGGCGCCGGTGCTGGTGACCTCGGCAGGGATTCGCCCGTTCGTGCGCGGCATCGTCGAGCGGTTCCGGGCGCAGACGCCGGTGATGTCGCAGGCCGAGATCCATCCCCGCGCCAGGCTCAAGACCGTAGGCAGCATCTAGATTTGCTGCCTCGCTAAGCGCTTCAAACCTCTCCAAAATTTAAGGTTCAAGGTTACGTGATGGCCCTCCCGGAACAAAGGAGGACTTCTTACGTTTTTTCGTATGAACCAATCACCCGCTCGTTCCGACCAAGAGGAAGGAACGGAGAGAGCCAATGAACAACTCGACGCTCTACACCGCTGATCGCGCGACCCACCTCAAGATCGTCGTCGTCGCCCTGATTGGCGCCACGCTGATCGCGGGCTTTGGCATCGCGGCACGCAATCTTAACCTCGGCACCGACATCCTGACGGCGCAGGCCCCGACCGTGCACAAGCCGGGCCCGACCGTCGTCTTCACCAGCCGGGACGCAAGCGCTATTCGTTGATCTGGAATTGAACCTCCCAGAACAGAGCAAAACGCCCGCCTCACCGGCGGGCGTTTTCTTTTGCGCTATGTGACTGAGCGCTCGGCGTCGGGACGGTACAGCGGGTCAATCACGATCGTGCCGATCGCGCGCGAGACGCAGGCGCAGATTTTTTCATTCGCCTGCTTCTGGTGCTCGCTGAAGAACACGTCGCGATGATCCACCGTGCCTTCGACGCCGACGATGTTGATGGCGCAGACGCCGCATTCGCCGCGCCGGCAATCCGAGATCACGCCGATGCCCGCGCTCTCCAGAGCGTCGAGCATGGACTGATTTTCCGGCACGACGATCTCGCGGTTGAGCTGCGGCAGCCGCACGCGGAACGCTTCCGGCGCGTGGGTGCCGCTCGAACCGAACGTCTCGAACCGCAGATCCGTCATCGGACGGCCGAGGCTCTTCCAGATGCGGCGCGCTTCATCGAGCATCCGCAGCGGGCCGCACACCATGGCGAGCCCGCCGGGAGCAACCGATGACAACACCGCACCGAGATCGAGCCGCTTGCCCGCAACGTAGGTGACAAGCCGGTCGCCGAGCACGCTTCGCAGCTCATCCGCAAAAGCGAGCTCGTCCGCGTTGCGCGCACAATAATGAAGCCGCAGCCGCGCGCCTTGCCGCGCCAGCGCAAGCGCGGTGCCGTAGAGCGGCGTGATCCCGATCCCGCCGGCGATCAGCACGTATTCAGGACGCCCGTAATCGACCGGGAAATTCGTCTCAGGACTGGAGATGCGAAGCCGCGCGCCGGGCTTGAGCGACCACATATAGGCCGAGCCGCCACGGCCCTCCGGATCGTGCTTGACCGCGATGCGGTAGCAGCCATCCGCGCCGGTGAGCGAATAAGACCGCGTGTCGGGCTTGCCCGACGCCTGCACCTCGACATTGATGTGCGCACCGAGCGGATAGCTCGCGGGCACATGGCCGTCCGGCACGATCTCGAACTCGCGGATGCTCGGGGTGAGATCGCGCACCGCCCGCAGCCGGGCATCGGTCCAGGTCTCGGCGTATCGCACCGGCTACTCCGCGGCGTGCAGGGCCGGCGGCCGCTCGGCGTCCATCATCTTCTCGAGCACGCGGCGCGCCCACATCGCCCCGCCGTCAATGTTGAGGTTGTAGAACACGGCGTCCGGATTTTCTTCCATCGCGATCTGCTGCGCGGTGAGCACCACCTGATCCTCAGCCACAATCGCCGCGTTCTTCTCGCGCGTCGCGGCCGTGAGCTCCGGATCGTCGAGATTGAAATTCCGCCGCACCACCCAGAAGAAGAAGCAGGTGCGCTCGGTCTCCGGCGTGATGAAATGGCAGACCCGCAAGTTGACGCCTTGCGAGCGGTCGCCCTGCGGCGCGCCGCTGCCCGCCAGCGCCACGCCGACGTCGAGGCAGATCGCCGCCGGCGCCTCGTAGTTGATGTATTGCCAGCGATCGACCTTGCCGTCCGACTTGATCTTCTGGCCGAGCTGGAAGCGCCAGAACGGCGGCGGATCGATGTTGAGCATCCAGCGCTCGACCTGCGCGGTGCGGTCGCCGTGGCGCACCTCGAACGGCGCCTCCGCGACGGCGCGGTTGCCGATCGAGCTCGCGTGCACGAAGGTCTCGTGCGTCAGGTCCATCAGGTTGTCCGCGACGAGGCGGTAATTGCAGGCGAGCGGCGTCATGCGGCCCTCGCCCGCCCAGGCCGGATCGTCGACCCAATGCATGTCCGGAATCAGCGCCGGATCGGCCAGCGCCGGATCGCCCATGAACAGCCAGACGAACGAATAGCGCTCGACGATCGGGAAGCTGCGCACGCAGGCCGACGGATTGATGGTCTCCTGCGACGGCATGTGGGTGCAGCGCCCGGCCGCATTGAAGACGAGGCCGTGATAGCCGCACACGACCTGGTCGCCATCCAGCCTGCCTTTGGAGAGCGGCACCAGCCGGTGCCAGCAGGCGTCTTCCAGCGCGGCGACCTTTCCCTCGGTGGTGCGGTAGAGCACGACCTTCTTGCCGCAGATCGTGCGCGGGAACAGCGCATGCTCGATGTCGCGGCTCCAGGCGGCGACATACCAGGCGTTGAGCGGAAACGAGCGGGTCTTGTCCATGCGTTTAGAATCGCAGCGAACAAGCGGCCTGACAAGCAGGACGCCGCAGACCCTTATTCCATCGCTGCAGCAAAGCTTATTAGTCGAGCAGCACGCCGGGCAGCCAGAGCGATAGCGCCGGAATGTAGGTGACCAGGATCAGCACGATCAGCATCGGGATGTAGAAGATCATGATGCTCTTCGACACGGCCTCCATCGTTACCTTGCCGATCGCGCATCCGACCACCAGCGTCGGCCCGACCGGCGGCGTCAGCAGTCCGATGCCGAGATTGAGGATCATGATCATGCCGAAATGCACCGGATCGATGCCGAACATCTTGACGACCGGCAGGAAGATCGGCGTGCAGATCAGGAGCATCGGCGCGAGATCCATGAAGGTCCCGAGCACCAGCAGCAGGATGTTGATCAGCAGCAGGAAGGTGTACTTGTCGCTCGAGACCGCGACGAAGAATGCCGTGATCTTCGCCGGGATTTGCATGATCGCCATCATGTAGCCGAAGGCGATCGAGAACCCGATCATGATCATGACCATGCCGACGGTGCGCACGACGCGCCCGACCAGCAGCGGCAGTTCGCGCCATTTGTAGTCGCGATAGATGAACATCGTGACCAGGAACGAGTAGATGCAGGCGACCGCGGCGGATTCCGTCGGCGTGAAGATGCCGGACAGGATGCCGCCGATGATGATGACGATGGTGACAAGGCCCCAGACCGCTTCGCCGGCGATCTTGAGCGCCTGCCCAAGCGGGATGACCTCGCCTTTCGGGAAATTGTCGCGCCGCGCGATGTAGAAGCACAGCGATCATCAGCGACAGGCCGAGCAGCAGGCCGGGAATGATGCCCGCGATGAACAGATGCGCGACCGAAATGGTGCCGCCGGCGGCGAGCGAATAGATCACCGCATTATGCGACGGCGGGATCAGCAGCGGCTGCAGCGAGCCGGCGATCGTGACGTTCACCGCGAACAGGCGCGGATAGCCGGCCTTGATCATCTGCGGGATCATCACCGAGCCGATCGCGGCGGTATCGGCGACCGACGAGCCCGAGATGCAGCCGAACATGGTCGAAGCGAGAATGTTGACCAGCGACAGGCCGCCGCGGATGAAGCCGACGAACACCTTGGCGAGATTGACGAGGCGGGTCGCCATGCCGCCTTCCGCCATGATGCCGCCGGCGAGGATGAAGAACGGAATCGCGAGCAGCGCGAAATCGTCCATGCCGTCCGACGTCTTGAGCATCACGGCTTCGAGCGGCAGGTCGATCCAGAGCGCAGCGAAAATGGCGGCAAGGCCGAGCGCGTAGGCGACCGGCATTCCGAGCAGGCACAGGACGCAAAAGCCGCCGATCAGAACGAACATGTCCATGGCGGCTTACTCGGTCGATATCTGTGAAATGGCGTCATCGTCAGGCTCCTCGAACAATTTCGAGGTCCACAGCCGCTCGATGACGAACAGCGCCGTGATCGCGCCGCCGATCGGGACCGGCAGGTAGGACGCGCCGACCGAGTACCAGGGGAAGTCGGAAATCGTCTGATACCAGGTGACGCCGACGAGCTTGATGCCCCACCAGAAGATGAAGAGGTTGGTCGCCATCATGCCGGCTTCGATCAGCCAGCCGATCGCGGTGCGCGCCCTGCCCTCAAGCATCATCGGAATCACGGCGACGCCGATATGCAGGTTCTCGCGATAAACCAGCGATGCCGACAGGAACGAGAACCAGATCATCAGCAGCACCGCCATCGGCTCCGGCCACGACGAGGCGCTGTTGAGCACGTAGCGGGTGAACACGCCGTACGGAATCATCAGCGTGATGGCGACCAGGCAGAACCCGGCCACCACCATGCAGAAGCGGTGCAGGACGTCCATCAGCCGGATGTATTGAGCCTTCATTCCCAGTCCCCAAAAGACAAAGCCGGCGCGATCCTTTGAAAGACCGGCCGGCTTTGCGTCACCTGCTTTGTCTTACTTCACAGCCTGGATGCGCTCGATCATCGGCTGCAGCGCCTTGGCGTGCTTTTCATAGACCGACTTCTTGACGACGTCCGCCATCGCCGCGTTGTCGACCTTGATGATCTCGACGCCGTTCGACTTCATGTCGGCGATCGACTTCGCTTCGAACTCGTCCCAGAGCTTCCACTGCTCGGTCTGGGCGGCCTTCGCCTCTTTCATGATGAGGTCCTGATCTTCCTTCGACAGGGTCTGCCAGGTGCGCTTCGAGAACACCAGGATTTCCGGGATGATCAGGTGCTGCGTCATCGAGTAGTACTTGGCGTAGCGGTAGTGCTGGCCCGATGAGTAGCTCGGCTCGTTGTTCTCCGCGCCGTCGACCACGCCGGTCTGCAACGCGTTGATGAGCTGGTCGTAGCCCATGGCGACGCCGTTGCCGCCCATCGCGTTCATGGTGTCGACGAAGATCGGATTGCCCATCATGCGGATCTTCTGACCCTTGAGGTCGTCCATGCCGCGGACCGGCTTCTTGCTGTAGACGTTGCGCGTTCCGCCGGTCATCCAGGCGATGCCGATCAGGTTGGATGTCGGATGCTCGGACAGCTTCTTGAGCATCTCGTCGCCGATCGGGCCGGTGATGACCTTGGTCATGTGCGCGGGGTCACGGAACACGAACGGCAGATTGAAGGCGTTGAGCTCCGGCACCAGCGGGCCCATCGGGCCGAGGCTGATGCGCGCGATCTGCAGCGCGCCGACCTGCGCCTGCTCGATCATTTCTTTCTCGCCGCCGAGCTGCATCGACGGATACATCTGGATGCTGATGCGCCCGTTGGTCGCCTTCTCGAGCCGCTGGCCCATGCGCACCACCGCCTCGACGGTCGGATAGCCGAGCGGATGCACGTCGGTCGCCTTGAGCACGATCTTTTGCTGCGCGAGCGCCGCGCCGGTTGAAAACGCCGCGGCCATCAAGCCGGCCGCCGCGATTGCGAACATTCTTTTCATGCTGCTCCTCCCAATTTGTTTTTCCCGTATCGCGAAAAGCGATCCGAATTGCTTGCACTTGCCGCCTTGCTTGCTAGTCGTCATGTCATATGATGACTGGCCCATCGGGGCGGTCAAGTGGATGAAACAATGAGCTTGGCGAAAAATCTCTCTTTGTTGAAGCCGATTGACGCGCCGCGCGGGCTGACCGCCGAGCTGGTCGCGCGGCTGACCGCCGACATCACCAGCGGCAAACTGCCGCCGGGCTCGCGGCTCCCGACCGAGCAGGAAATGATCGCTGCGACGGGCGTAAGCCGCACCGTCATCCGCGAGGCGGTGGCCGCATTACGGGCAGATAAACTCGTCATCACCCGCCAGGGCGTCGGCGCCTTTGTGGCCGAGCAGGTCCGGCGGCCGTTCCGGCTCGAGTTCGACGAGAATTCGTCGCTCCAGGACGTTCTCAATATATTGGAATTGCGCACCGGCATCGAAATCGAGGCCGCCGGCCTTGCCGCCGAGCGCGCCTCGGCCGCGCAGATCAAGAAGATCGGCGAGCGCTTCGCCGAGATTGAAGCGGCGATCGCGCGCGGCGAGACCGCGGTCGACGAGGACTTCGCATTCCACTGCGAGATCGCCGACGCCACCGGCAATCCGCAGTTCAAGCGGTTCCTCGAATATCTCGGCCGCTTCGTCATCCCGCGCAAGACGGTGTGGGGAAGCAACCCGCCGCTGCTCAGCAAGAGCCGCCTCGCCACCTTCCAGCGCGAGCACCGCGAGATCCTCGACGCGATCCGCGCCCGCTCGGTCAAGCGCGCCCGCGGCGCGATGCAGAGCCACCTCGCCAATAGCCGCCGGCGCTACCAGAAGCTCGCCTCGGCCGAGGGCAAATAGTGCAGCACGTTCTCGTCACCGGCGCGGCAGGCGGCATCGGCACGCGCCTGCGCAAATTGCTCAAGGGCGTCTATCCGCGCATCCGCTGGAGCGACATCAAGCGGCCGGACGATCTCGCGGCCGACGAAGAATTCGTCCAGGCCGATATTTCGCGACTACGCCGCGGTCGAGAAACTCACCAAGGGCATCGACGGCATCGTGCATCTCGGCGGCCATTCGATCGAAGGGCCGTGGGAGACCATCCTCTCCGCCAACATCATCGGCTGCCGCAACATGTTCGAGGCGGCGTACCGCAACGGCGCCAAGCGCGTCGTGTTCGCCTCATCGAACCACGCGGTCGGCTTCTATCCGCGCGACAAGAAGATCGGCGTCGACGTCACGGTGCGCCCGGACTCGCGCTATGGCGTGAGCAAGGCGTTCGGCGAGGCGATCGGCGCGCTCTATGCCGACAAGCACGGCCTGCGCGTCACGTGCCTGCGCATCGGCAATTTCGGCGACGCCCCGCTCGACAAGCGCCGCCTCTCGATCTGGCTCAAGCCGGAAGACCTCGTGCAGCTCATCCGCATCGGGCTCGAGCATCCCGACATCAAGTTCGAGATCTTCTACGGCGCGTCCGACAATGCGCGCGGCGTGGTGGGACAATTCCAACGCGCGCAAGTTCGGCTACAAGCCGACCGGCAAGGCCGAGGATTTCCGCGCGCAGGCGATGGAAGCGCAGAAGGCGCTTGCCGCCCGATCCGGTCGGCGAGCGCTACCAGGGCGGCCCGTTCTGCTCGGACGAATACGACGCCGATAAGCGCGGCTGAGCCGCCCTACTTCGCCGCCGCCTCCTTCAGGATCGGCCCGAGCCGCGCGATCTCGCTGGCGACCAGCGCTTCGAGCGCCTTCGGCCCGCGCCGCGCCGGCTCCGGTGTCGACGCGCCGAGCTCGGCCAGCCGCTTCTGCACGGCGTCTTCGCTCAGCCCCTTGTTCATCGCCTCGGCGAGCTTGTCGATCACCGCCTTCGGCGTGCCCTTGGGCGCGAACATTGCGTAGAACGGCGCGCAGTCGAACGCCGGCACGCCCTGCTCGTATGAGGTCGGCACGTCCGGCACCAGCGCGCTGCGCGCCTTGGCCGCGACCGCAATCGCCTTGACGTTGCCGGCGCGGATCTGCCCGACCGGGCCGAGCACCGGATCGCAGCCATAATCGATCTGCCCGGCGACGATTGCGTTCATCATCGGCGCCGTGCCGGTGAACGGCACCATGGTCGGCTTGATGCCGATCGCGGCATTGAGCAGCAGGCAGCCGACGTAGGACACCGAGCCGACGCCGGCATGGCCCATATTGATCTTGCTCTCATTCGCCTTGGCGTAGGCGATGAATTCCTTGAGGTTGCTGGCGCGGGAAATCCTTCCGCACCACCAGCACTTCCGGATATTCCGCCGTCAGGCTGATCGGCTCGAAATCCTTCTGCGGGTCGTAGCCGAGGTTCGGATAGAACATCGGCGCCGCGGCGTTGGTGCCCATGTGGCCCGACAATAATGTGTAGCCATCGGGCGTGGCGCGCGCCGCGCGCTGCGCGCCGATCGTGCCGCCCGCGCCGGCGACATTCTCGACCACGGCATTGCCGCCGAGATGGCGCGTGAGGATATCGGCGACGATGCGGCCGGTGATGTCGGCCGGTCCGCCCGCCGCGAACGGCACGATCACGGTGATGGTCCGGTTCGGGAAATCCTGCGCAAAAGCTTGAACTTGCGCGCCGCACATCGCGGCGAGCGACATCACAGCCGCTGCAATCCACCGCATCATTGTCTCCTCCCCATGTCTGCGGCGCTTTGCGCGCTCGTTGGGCCGATCTGACCGTATCAATGCGGGTTCGGCAAGTTGCCATTACGAAAACGGCGCCCATCGGGCGCCGTTTCCATATCCGGTGTTGTCGAGGCGTTACGCGCGCGCCGCCTGGAAGCTGCGCATCGCGCCGATGCGGTCGAGCTCGGTCTGCTCGCGCGCATTGGCTTCCGCCTTCTCGCGGGCCTGGTCGCGCTCGTCGAGCATCTCGACCTTCTTCAATTCCTCGAAGGCCTCGCCGAGCATGGCCTGGGCATCGTCGAGCTGCGCCTTGAGCTCGCCCGCCGAGCGCCGCAGGTTCTCGCGGCGATTGATCGCGGCCTTGGCATAGGTCGGATAGGCGAAATGCGAAGGATCGTGGATGCCGGCGCGGTCCTGCTCGGTCTTGATCTCGCGGTCGAGATCGCCGGCCATCCGGTCGAAATCGGCGATCATCGCCTCGATCTGGGCGACCTTGCGCCGCTTCTCGTCGACCTGAAATTTCTTCAGGCGGATGAGGGTCTCGCGTGACTTCATCGACACAATACTCCCCGAAGCCAAGTCGGCCATTCAAAAGAGGCGCGCGCGGCCATACACGCCGCGCGCGTGGTTCAGGGCCGGATCGTGGCGCAATAACGTTAGTTTTCGGTTTACCGGAGCGGTGAGGCGTTCAGCATATTGGGGATAACGTGGCGGCTTCCGCGCCTCACAACGGCCTGTCGCCCGAGCAACTAGGCGGCGCCAGCCTGCCCCGCCAGGATCTGCTCCAGCCGCGCGTAGCCGTCCGCCATACTCGTTGATTCTTCCTTAAGCTGGCCGAGAAACTCCTCCAGCGGCTTGTGGAGCGCGATCGCCTCGTCCACCTCGGCGCTCGAGCCCGGCCGGTAGGCGCCGAGCCGGATCAGCTCTTCCATGTCGGCATAGGCCGCCATCACCGCCTTCGCCTTGGTGATCGCCGGGAGATAGGCCGGATCGGCCGCGCGCGGCATGGTGCGCGAGATCGACTTGAGCACATTGATGGCCGGGTAGCGGCCGCGCTCGGCGATGGCGCGCTCCATCACGATGTGGCCGTCGAGGATGCCGCGCACCGCGTCCGCCACCGGCTCGTTGTGGTCGTCGCCGTCCACCAGCACGGAGAAGATGCCGGTCACCGTTCCTTGCTCGGTACCGGGCCCTGCCCGCTCCAGCAGACGCGGCAATTCTGTGAACACCGTCGGGGTGTATCCCTTGGCGGTGGGCGGCTCGCCGGCCGACAGCCCGATTTCGCGCTGCGCCATCGCAAATCGCGTGACCGAGTCCATCAGGACCAGCACGTCCTTCTGCGCGTCGCGAAAATATTCGGCGATCGCCATCGTCAGATACGCCGCCTGGCGGCGCATCAATGCCGGCTCGTCCGAGGTCGAGACCACCACCACCGAGCGCGCCAGGCCGGCGGGGCCGAGGTCGTCCTGCAAGAACTCCTGCACCTCGCGGCCGCGTTCGCCGACCAGGCCGATGACGGACACATCGGCGCTGACGTTGCGGGCCATCATGGAGAGCAACACCGACTTGCCGACGCCCGAGCCCGAGAAGATGCCCATGCGCTGGCCGCGGCACACCGTGGTGAAGGTGTTGAGCGCGCGCACGCCGAGATCGAGCGGGTCACCGACGCGGCGGCGTGCATGCGCCGGCGGCGGCGAGGCCCGGAAGGAGTAAGGCGCGGGCCCGAGCGGCAATTGCCCGAGCCCATCGATCGGCTCGCCCATGGCGTTGACGACGCGGCCGAGCCAGCCGTCGCAAGGGCGGACCGCACCGGCCGCAGTCGCGACCACGGCGCGGCAGCCGCGGCGGACGCCGTCGAGCGCGGCGAACGGCATGGCCAGCGCATTGCTGCCGGAGAAGCCGACCACTTCGCACGGCACCCGCGTGAGCGCCGTTTCGATGGTCAGCCGCGAGCCGACCGACATGGCGTGGATCGGCCCGGCGATCTCCACCATCAGGCCGCGCACGCCGACCACGCGGCCGTACGTTTCGACGCCGTCGAGATCGTTGATCTGCTCGGCGAGCGCTTTCATTTCGGAGCGCGGCCAGGCGAAGTGCAGCCGGACCCATTCACGCCTATCGAACGCAGGGCGTATCGCCCGCGCGTGAATGCGCGTTCACGCCCGCTTAGGCTTACCGAACAAACTGTTGCTTTAACCAGATGTTTACCCGCGTCGTTAATCATTGCGTCACCGTTGATGGGACTGGGACACTTTGAGTCGACGCAGAACGCTGAGACCAGAGTCCCGGGAGTCGGTTAGACCCGGCTTTTAACGTGGAGCATGAAGCCGCACGTGGCGAAAAAATCACTCCCGCACAAGTCTTTACGACGATTCGGCCCTGACAGGCCACGTCGTGCTTGCACGCGAGAATCAGATTTTGTTAACCATGTCGGAATAGTGTCGAATCGTTCTGTCCCGAAGCGTTTTTCGACTTTTGCCGCCATTGCGGCGCTGACCTAAGCCCGGAGCGGCGAAAAGGGGACCGGCAATGCGCGTTTTGCTGATTGAAGATGACAGCGCGACGGCACAATCCATCGAGCTGATGCTCAAATCCGAAGCGTTTAACGTCTACACCACCGATCTCGGTGAGGAAGGCGTCGACCTCGGTAAACTCTACGACTACGACATTATCCTGCTCGACCTGAACCTGCCGGATATGTCCGGCTTCGAGGTTCTGCGGTCGCTGCGGGTTTCCAAGGTCAAAACCCCGATCCTGATCCTGTCCGGCCTGGCCGGCATCGAGGACAAGGTTCGCGGGCTTGGCTTCGGCGCCGACGACTACATGACCAAGCCGTTCCACAAGGACGAGCTGATCGCCCGCATCCACGCGATCGTGCGGCGCTCCAAGGGTCATGCCCAGTCGGTCATCAATACCGGCGATCTCGTCGTCAATCTCGACACCAAGACGGTCGAGGTCGGCGGCCAGCGCGTGCACCTCACGGGCAAAGAATACCAGATGCTCGAGCTGCTCTCGCTGCGCAAAGGCACCACCCTCACCAAGGAGATGTTCCTCAATCATCTCTACGGCGGCATGGACGAGCCCGAGCTCAAGATCATCGACGTCTTCATCTGCAAGCTGCGCAAGAAGCTTGCGAACGCCTCGAGCGGCAAGAACTACATCGAGACGGTGTGGGGCCGCGGCTATGTGCTGCGCGAGCCGACCGAGGACGAGGTACGTATTCCGGCTTAATCGCCGAGATCACGCGCAAGACGAACTAACGGTTTCCGGAAGGGCGTCGAGCGATCGGCGCCCTTCTTTCTTTTGAGCCAGCGCGCCGGGTACGCGCGCGTGATCCCGAAAAGTGGATACCGGTTTTCGGACAAGATCACGCGCAAACGAAGCGAGGCCATTCGTTTCCCGCGTAGCGTCTGCGTCATCTGAGGGCCCTGGCCCTCACCTCCAAACGACTTAGCCCCGCCTTCTCGGCGGGGCTTTTTTTCGGCAGTCCCGGCACTGCGCGATCATTTCTTGTACCTGAACACATTCATGACCCCCTCGTTGCGCGTGGGGCCGACGACCGGCACCGGATCACCGCCGCAGGAGGACGTCGCATCGGTAATGATATGGCCGGTACGATTATCGAACTGGAATTGCCGGCACATCTGGCCACGAGGAAGCTGGACGGAGCCAACATGGGCATCCATAGGCTTGCCCGGCGGACCCGCAGATTGAGTGCTGGGAAATGAGCCCGAGCAGAGACCGTAGCGTGGTACATCGCCGTGCCAAATCCAGCGAGCAGAGCACAGCTAAACGCCACGCTGACCTTGAGATGGAGCGCTTGCGCCTGCGGCACGAGCGGCGGCTGCGGCGCGGCGACGCCGTACAAAGTTTTCGACGCTGATGAGCGCGTTACGTGCCGTGCCCACCGGTCCATTGGTCGGCGAATAGGCCATACCGGCAGTGTGGAACTCTCGCGTTACGCTGACGTCACCCGCGCCACGAAAAATACAATCGAAATATCGATAAATTCGATTTGCACGGCGCCAAGGCCCCACGCGGCCGCCGATGGTTCACGGACGGCTAAGTTTCCCGGCGGGGTTTTTCACTAATCTTCACTGACTGGCGAATCGCAGTGCTGCCGCAACGGCAGCACGTTTTCATGAGTCTACTGCTGCTGCTTCCTGAACGCGTTGGAGATGCCTTGAAAGCGCGCGGCGCCGTCGGCTTTTCTCGCCGGAGGGTGCTGTGCGCCGCGGCGGCGGCGTTGGCTCGCATGGGCCTCACGCTCGCCGACGAAGCCGCCATCCTTGTTGTCGAACGAATAGGCTGTGCACTTCTCGCCGCGCAGCGGCACCTTGACGTCAGCGTAGCGGCTTGCTGCGCGCCGTTCGTTGCTCACCCGCAATTCGATCGCCGCCTCTTGCTCGGCTGCGCGTTCCAGGAGCGCTGGCCGACCATCGCGCCGTATCCGACGCTGACGGCGAACAGCAGAAGAACAATGCCGAGCACCATCGTCCGGCGGCGCGCGACGCGGCCCGGCACGATCAGGCTGGTGATGGAGGCCCTCATGCCCCTGATTTTGCGCGCCGCAGGTTAAAAGCCGGTACCAGCGCCGGGGCTATCCGGAACCGCGGGCGTTAACCCGGCCTTTACCGCAACTTCCGCGATAATGGCTGGCTTCGCTCCGCCGAGCGTTGTTTTTCGACGCTGTAGAGGAGCTGAACGGTCGCCGTTCCCCGATAGCCGGGTGAGCTCACTCCTGAACTTCCCGCACGACTGCGTGAAGGGGCGCGGTGACGCAGCAAACACGGCGCTATTCAAACAGCTTCATTTAGTTCCAGCTCATTGTTCAGGAACGAACCAAAAACCGCGGCGTTTGCGTTTCGACACCGGCTGCGGAGACGACCATGACGACTTCCGGCAAACAGATGCGGCGAAACGCAAGCAAGCGGCATGCTTTTGCAACTCATTTCCGTCAGCGCATTGGCGCTGATGATCGGCATTAGCGCGGCCGCCGCGCAAGGCGGCTCGGCGCGCCAGACCGAGCACGGCATCGAGAAAAAGAAGGACAGCGAGCTGCTGACGCCGATTCGTCCGCTGCCGCGCAAAGTCGGCGAGACGAGCTGGCCGGAGGCGAAACCCGAGGCGCAGCGCGAAGCGAACGATCGCAAAGCCGCGCCTCCGCGCGAGACCACCGGGCAGTCGATGTCGGCCCAGTCCAACAAGGCGGACCAGCCGAACAACACCGCGGCGAACAATCGCCGAACACCGCAGCCCGCGCAGAACAATCAGGCCGCGACCAATCAGCCGCAGCCGGCGCAAAATGCGCAGCCGCAACCTCCGCGCAGAACAACGCCGCGCAGGCCCCGCAGCCTTCGCAAAACACCGCGCAGAATGCGCCTGCGCCTAATAACGCGCAGCCCAATCAGCAGAATGCCCAGCAGCCGGCATCACAAAACAATACGCAGCAGGCCCAGAACAATGCGCAGCAGGATCATGCCAGCATCCGGCTCGGCACCGATGCGAGCGGCAAGGTCGCGATCAACGAGGACCAGGAGCAGCAACTCGCCAAGGCGTTGCGCCGCGCCAGGCCGGTCGAGGTGAATGTCGGCGTACAGATCGGCAATCCGGCGCCGGAAGGCGTTCGCCTGGCCGCAGTCTCGGCCGATATCGTTCAGGTGCTGCCGCAGTTCCGCGGCTATTCATATTTCGCCACCGCCGATCAGGTGTACATCGTCGATCCGGCGGCGAACCGCGTCGTCGCGATGGTCCCGGTCAAGCTGACGGCGACGGTGAAACGTGAGACGCCGTCGCGAACCACGGTCAGCAGCGCGCCCGCTCAGCCAACTGCCCAGCCCGAGCCCAACCCAGCGCCGGCGCACACTGCAACGGTGACGACGACCGCGCCCGAACCGCGCGGAAAGCGCAGCACGCGCCGTGGCGAAGATCTGGCCGGCATCGAAGCCGCGATCGAGCGCGAAGTGCAGCGCAGGGGCCTGCGGAGCGAGACCGTCGTGATCCAGGAAGCGCCAGCCGTCCAGCGCGTGCCGACGCGGCGCTGGCGGCCATGGTTCGCCGGGGACGTTCAGTAAGGCTTTAGTTCGCCGCGGCGATGCTGGCGTGCCGGACTGGCGCGCCTTGTGCTCAGGCACGTAGACGCCGCGGTGATTATTCAGCGGACGGAAGGCGTCCGACAGCCCGACCACCGTCTCGGCGGCGCCGAGCAGCAAATAGCCGTCGCTTGCGACCGACCGGGCCAGCCGGTTGAGCACCGAGCTTTTCATGGCGGGCTCGAAATAGATCAGCACGTTGCGGCAGAACACCACGTCGAACAGGCCGAAGTTCGAGAAGTCGTGCAACAGATTGGAGTGGCGGAACGTGACCATGTCGCGGATTTCCGGCGCGATCTGCCACTGCTCGCCGACCTTGCTGAAATACTTGACCAGCATCTGAATCGGCAGGCCGCGCTGCACCTCGAACTGGCTGTATAGGCCCGCCTTGGCCCGTCTCCAATGCGTCCGATGACAGATCGGTGGCCAGAATTTCGACGCGCCAGCCGGACAGCTTTACCGACATTTCCTTGAGCGCCATGGCGAGCGAGTAAGGCTCCTGCCCGGTCGCCGCGGCAGCGCACCAGATGCGGATGAACTTGGTCCGCTTGCGCGCCTCGAGCAGCGCCGGCATCACCACTTCGCGGAAATTGTCGAACGGCAGCTTGTCGCGGAAAAACAGCGACTCGTTGGTGGTCATCCCCTCGACGACGGTGTTGACGAGCGGTGACGAAGGCGCGGCGCGGAGCGCGGCGATCAAGCCGGTGAGATCGCCGAAGCCGCCCTTGCGCACGACCGGCAGCAGCCGGCTTTCCAGCAGGTATTGCTTGTCCGGACCGAGCACGAGGCCGGAGCGCTCTTTCAGCACCTTGCGGATGAAATCGTAGTCCTGCGGGGTCACGGCTTCTCCCCCGCGAACAATCTGGTGATGGTGCCGGCGATCTGATCGAGCGGCAGGATCGCCGAGGCCAGCCCCGCCTGCGCGACCTGGCCGGGCATGCCCCAGACGACGCTGGTCGCCTCATCCTGTGCGATCACGGCGCCGCCGGTCGCGACGATGCTCTTTGAGCCTTGCAGGCCGTCCGCACCCATGCCGGTGAGGACGAGGCCGAGCACCCATTGGCCCCACAGCGAGGCGGCCGAGGCAAACATCGGATCGACCGCCGGCTTGCAGAAATTGACCGGCGGATCGTCGGTGACCTGGGTGACCGCAACGCCGTCGCGCCGCGCCACCGTCATGTGCTTGCCGCCGGGCGCGAGATAGATGTTGCCGGAATTGATCTCGTGCCCGTCCACCGCCTCGCGGGTCGGCTTGCCCGACACGCGCGCGATGTGCTCGGCCAGGATGGTCGTGAAAGTCGGCGGCATGTGCTGGGTGATCAGCACCGGGAAATCGTCCATCACGCCGCGCAATTCTTTCATGAGCCCGGTCAGCGCTTGCGGGCCGCCGGTAGAGGCTCCGATCACAAGCACCCGGGGCACCACCCCGGAGAAGGCTCGCAATTTCTGCACCGGCTGCTGCGGCACAAGCGACGGCGCCTTGCCGATTTTCGGCAGCGCGCTGTGCTCGCCCGGCCTGGCAAGCGGCAGATCCGGCAGCGGGACGCTTGCGCCGGTTAGCCAGCCCCCGGATTTTCTCAATCAGCTCGCGGCGGAAGGAAGAGGTCGGATCGATCGCGACAGTGGTCTGCGGCTTCGGGATGTAGTCTGTGGCGCCGAGCGAGAGCGCCTTCAAGCTGATCTCGGCGTTCCGGCGCGTCAGCGTCGACGCCATGATGATCGTGAGGTCGCGCTTCTTTTGCAGAAGCAGCGGCAGCGCGGCGAGCCCGTCGAGCTCCGGCATGTCGACGTCGAGCACCACGACATCAGGGTCGGCGTGGGCCAGCCGTTCGAGCGCCTCGCGGCCGGTACGGACGGTTGCGACGACCTGCAGATCCGGCTCGGCTTCGACCCAGCGCGCGAACAGGCCGCGCACCACCACCGCGTCGTCGGCGATCATTACGCGGATACGGCGGCTGCCGACGGCAGCGGAGCTGCCTGGTTTGAGGAGGAGGTTCATAGCGTGGCTGCCGCAATTCGCGGCAGCGCGACCTTAAATGAGCCCGACCTCCTGAAATTTGGCTTCGACGATCTCCTTGTCGAAGGGCTTCATGATGTACTCATTTGCCCCCGCATGGAGCGCGCGGGCAATGTGCGCCACGTCGTTCTCGGTCGTGCAGAACACGACTTTGGGCGTATCACCGCCCGGAAGCCGCCGCAGCGAGCGCAGGAATTCGTAGCCGTCCATCTTCGGCATGTTCCAGTCGAGCAGGATCGCTTCCGGCAATTGCTTGCGGCACGCCTCCAGCGCCTGCTCGCCGTCTTCGGCCTCAACGATCTGGAATGACATTCCCTCGAGAATGCGCCGCGCCACCTTACGGATGACGCTGGAGTCGTCCACGACCAAACAGGTTTTCATTTTTATTCCTCACTCTTTAAGCCGCGGATCTGGCCGCTACTGTGTATTCGCCTATTCCCGACATTCACGCTGCGATGGCCCGCTCGCCGATCGAAAGCACGCGATCGACATCGATCAAAACCAGCAATTGATGCTCAAGCCGGAAAATGCCCGCCGATACCTGCGCGAGCCGCGGATCGAGATTGACCGGATTCGCCTCGCGAGCAGCGTCATCGAGGGTCAGCACTTCGCCGACGCTGTCGACCAGAAGCCCGTAAGATTCACCTGCGGACTCCACGCCGATCGCCATGGCGGCGTATTCACTCTCCTCGCCGGTCAATCCGAGCCGCTTGCGCATGTCGATCAAGGTGACGATGCGGCCGCGCAAATTGAGCAAGCCGGCGACTTCGGGCGACGCCAGCGGAACGCGCGTGAGCCGTTCGGGCGCGAATACGTCTTGAACCCGCAAGATCGGCAAGCCGAACATCTGCCCGGCCACCATCGCGGTGACGTATTCCTTGAAATTGTGCTCGGTGTTCACGTCTATGGTCATGCCGCGTGTCCTACGTGGGCGCGTTCGTTCAGCGCGGCGAGCAGACCCTGCCGGTCGAATTTCGCGACAATGTCGTAAAAGCCGGCGGCACGGGCGCGCTCGACGCCCTCGAGGGACGCGGTCGACGAGAGGCCGATGATCGGAAGCGTAGCCCCGCGCTCCGCGCTCCGCAGCTTCTCGGCAAGCGCAAAGCCGTCCATCTCCGGCATATCGATATCGGTGACCACCAGGTCGAAGGCGCCGCGCGTGAACGAATCAAAAGCTTCGCGGCCGCCCGCGACCGGCGTGACCTGGTAGCCCGCGGCCTGCAGCACCGGCACGAGCATGTTGAGGAAGAACGGAGAGTCGTCGACCAGCAGAACGCTCGGCTTGCGCGCCTCGCTGCTTCCTTCCTTGGCGCCACGGAACCAATCCGCGAATGCGATCGGAATGAAATGGCCGACGTCGACGATCTCGGTCGCCTGGCCCTTGATGATCGCCGAGCCGATCACGCCTGGCGAAGAACTCGCCACCTCGACCTCGAGGCGATCTTCGATGATGTCGACGATCTCGTCGACGATCAGCGCCATCGAGCGATGGCCGTCCGAGAATACCAGGAGCGGCTGGGCACCGTCGCCCTTGATGCGCACGTCCTCGCTCATGCCGATCAGCGGCATGAGGTGGCCGCGGTATTGAACCATGTGCCGGCCGTTCGACAGCTCGATCGCGTTGACGTCGATCTCTTCCAGCCGGGTGATGACGGCTAGCGGCACGGCTTTCGGCTGGTGCGAACCGGCGCGGAACACGAGCAGTGAGGTGAGCTCGCCTTTCGCCACCGGCTTTTGCGCTTCAGCAGCAGCAGCAGCCTCATCGGCGGCAAGTTGGGTGGCGACCGTATTGCCGAGCGACTGGGCGATGCCCTTGGGATCGACGATCATGATCACCGAGCCGTCGCCGAGGATGGTGTTGCCGGAGAACATCGCGATATTGCGCAATTTCCTCGACATCGGCTTCACGACGATTTCTTCGGTGTGGAACACGCTGTCCACCACGACGCCGAACGACTGGCTGCCGAATTCGATGACGACGATGAAGCCGTCGCCATTCAGGGGCTCATCCTGCTGGGTCAGGCCGAGCTGGTCGGTCAGCCGGGCGATAGGCAGCAACCGGTCGCGCAGCCGCAGCACCGCCGTGTTCTTGATGCGCTCGATGCGATGCTCGCCCCCTGTGCGCAGGCGCACCAGCTCGCTGACCGAAAGCTGCGGGATCGCGAAGCGCTCGCCGCCCGCTTCGACGATCAGCGCGGACACGATCGCCAAGCGTCAGCGGAATCTTGATGATGAAGCTGACACCCGCGCCCGATACCGAGCGCACATCGATGGTGCCGCCGATCTGATGGATGTTGTTGCGCACCACATCCATGCCGACGCCGCGGCCGGAAATATTGGTGACCGTAGTCGCCGTGGAGAAGCCCGGCGCGAAGATGAATTTGTGGATCTGGGCTTCCGAGAGCTTGTCCAGTTCCGGCCCGGTCGCCAGTCCCCGCGCGATGACCTTGGCCTTGATCTTCTCGGTGTTGAGGCCGCGACCATCGTCGGCGATCTCGATCACGATCTGGCCGCCTTCGTGATAGGCGCCCAGGCGAATGCAGCCGCGTTCCGGTTTTCCCGCCGCCCGCCGCTCGGCCATCGTCTCGAGGCCGTGATCGGCGGAGTTGCGCACCATGTGGGTGAGCGGGTCCTTGATGAGATCCAGCACCTGCCGGTCGAGCTCGGTCTCCGCGCCGTGCAATTCGAGCTCGATCCGCTTGCCAAGGTCGGAGGCGAGATCGCGCACGATCCGCGGCAGCTTCTGCCACGCATTGCCGATCGGCTGCATGCGCGTCTTCATGACGCCTTCCTGCAGCTGAGCCGTGACGTTCGAGAGCCGTTGCAGCGGATTCTTGAATTCGGATTCTTCGTGCTGCCGTGAGATTTCGAGCAGCTGATTGCGGGTGAGCACCAGCTCCGACACCATCGTCATCAGGTGCTCGAGGGTGTCGACCGGCACGCGCAAAGTCTGGCTGGCGGCCTGCCCGGCCATGTCGTCCTTGCCGGCAGCTGATGCCTGGCCGGCCGGCGTCTCGACGCTGGTTTCGCGGAACGCACGCTCCAGATCGTCCAGGCTGTCCTCGCCGGGACGCAGCGGACGCTCCAGCACCTGATGGATGAGCTTGCCGACTGTTTTCGGCGGGTCGGAAGCTGCTGTCTCCGCCTTCGGTTTGGACGGTTCGGTCAGTGCACTCGCCAGGCCTTGCAGCCGATCGATCAGATCGAAGTCATCGCCTTCCGGCTCGCGCTGTTCGCGCTCGATGGTCGCGAGAATTTCCTTGATGCGGTCGATGGTCTGCAGGATCAGCGCGACCGCTTCCGGCGTGGCGGCGGGGCCATCGCGGAACTTGCCCATGACGTGCTCGGCCGCATGGGCGAGCGCTTCAAGCCGAGGAAGATTCAGAAAACCGCACGTGCCTTTGATCGTGTGCACAAGGCGGAAAACGCGATCGAGAATTTGCTTGTTGCTCGGTTCCTGCTCGAACCGCACAAGCTCATTGTCGACGACGTCGAGACTCTCATTGGTCTCGGTCACAAACTCACGCAACAGAGTCGTCCATAAAACGCCCTTGAGGACGGAATACGCCCCCGTCCAGTCGCCGCTTTCCGATCGTTAACAATGTGACCGGGAACGGTTTAATTTTAGTTGCGTGGATGACACGGCAGAACGCCGCATTAACGACTCGCTAACCAGCAACGACCAGGGGCGGCGCCTAATTGGCGGCGACGGTCACGCTGTCGGCCTCGGCGGTCATGCTGACGTTCAGCCCGCATTCGCGGGCCAGCAAGCCTGCATAGAACGGCTGGATCTTGTGGGCATCGACACTTTCGGCCGGCTCGCCTTTGAGCAAAGGCAGCACCGCAGGCGAAATCTTTGCGTTGGTGCCGGCGGCCCGGATGGAAAAGCTCATGGCGTCGCCGCTGCCGACCGGATCGACCGTCAGGGTACCCCCGCGGGGGATGGTCTGGCCGGCCAGGATCAGCATGTTGAGGAGCAGCTTGACCCGGTTTTTCGCCATCAGCACCCGGGGCAAATTCCAGGTCAGCTTGGTCTTGTCGTCCTCGAAAAAGCCGCGGGAAATACTTTCGGCGTCGCCCGTATCGAGCTGCGCCCCGGCCGACCCGGCGGCGCCGAAAGCGATCCGGCAGAATTGCAGCTTGGCTGAGGCGGTTCGCGAGCTCTTCTTGATGAGGTCGAGCGCGAACTGCTTGGTCGACTCGTCCTTCTCTTCTTCGAGCACCTCGAGGCCGTTGACGATGGCGCCGACCGGGCTGATCAGGTCGTGACAAACCCGGGAGCACAACAGCGCTGCGAGATCGAGGCCCTCAAGAACAACGGCGGCCATAGTCCAGTCTCCAATTGCGGACAAACGCCAAGGAAACACACGAAGCGAATCGCTCAAACAAAGCGCCAAGGCGTGATACACCGCACCCGCAAAAGCGCCAAGGATTTCGACCCAAGGATCTGACATTGACTCCCGATCGCGACCTCACGCCTGAACTTGTTGCCAAATTGCTCGACGATCTCACCGGCATTGTGGCGCGCGCGTCGGCGGCGATACTGACGATCAGCAAAGGCGAAGTCGTCCACGAGACGAAGCCTGACGGTTCGCCGGTGACAGCCGCGGACATGGCCTCGGAACTGGTGATCTTGCGCGAGCTTGCCGCGCTCGCGCCGAACGTGCCGGTCGTATCGGAGGAAAGCGTGGACGCCGGCGTCGCGCCGCTCGGAGACTGCTTCTTCCTGGTGGATCCGCTGGACGGAACACGCGAATTTTTGGCCGGCCGTGACGAGTACACGGTCAACGTCGCGGTCGTGCGCGGCGGCGTGCCACTTGCCGGAATCATATGTGCTCCTGCGCAAGGCATTTTATGGCGCGGGATCGTGGGCAAAAGCGCCGAGCGCTTGCGGCTCAACGGCGACAAAGCGGAAGCGCCGCAGCCGATCAAGGTTCGGCCCTGGCCCAAGGACAAGATCGTCGCCGCGGTCAGCCGCTCGCATCTCGATCCGAACACGCAGGCCTTCCTCAAGAAATTCGGCTCGGTCGAGCCGAACGCGGCGGGATCGTCGGTGAAGTTTTGCAAGATCGCGGAAGGCGCGGTCGATCTTTATCCGCGGCTCGCCACCACCTGCGAGTGGGATATCGCCGCCGGCCACGCGGTGCTCACGGCCGCCGGAGGCGTCGTGACCAACCCGCAGGGCCAGCCGCTGAAATACGGCCGCGCCGATCTCAACTTCCGCGTCCCCGCATTCATTGCGTGGGGCGACCCAGGCGAAAATTCAGGCTGTCTGACTACGGCAGGCTGCGCTGCACTTCAGGCCAACGCCGCTCGGCAAGCGACAAAAGGCTTTGCGCCTGCGCCGCGAATTCCGCGCGCGCCTCTTTGCTGTAGAAGAGATAAAGCCGGTGGCCGGTCACCAGCCATACCTGCGGGTGTCCCGGCACCGAAGTGCCGCGCGCAATCGCGACCGGATCGTAGCCGCCGAACTGCGGCGCATAGACTTCCGGATTGTCCACAAAGGCGGCGCGGTTGCCCTCGTTACGAAATCGCCATGTCGCCCCTGAGAGGCGGTATTCCGTTTCGGCGCGGCCCTGCTGCGCGTTCGCCTCGGTGAAATAGGCGACCGGGTCGAACCCATTGATCGCCAACCCGGTCTTGGGGTCGGCGACGACCGGTCCGGACGGCGAGGCTTCGAGGCTGCCGGCAAGGAAAAACAGCGCCGTAAGAACAGCGCGCCAGATACCGGTTTGCCGTGGTGCGGACATAGTTGTTGCGGAACTTGCGTCGAATCGGCGGATGCCCATCAGCTTACGACGTGCCTCTGACGATCCGGTTAAATCGGATACGCATATTGATGGAGCGAGCAATGCACATGCTTGGCCGCCTGGTGATGGGAGGCGTCCTCATTCTTGTTGGCGCTGGAAGTGCGTTGGCTCAGGGGACGGCTCCGCCGGCAGACCCGGCGGCGCCGCCGCCGGCACAGGCCAACAGAAGTACATATTCATCCAGCGAGATCGTCGTCGCCGGTCACAAGTTCTTCGGAGCGATCTCGCGCGATCTCGCGCAACTGGTCGAGCGGGCGGTCAGCCGTTGGGGACAGCCGAATGGCTATGTCCTCGGCCAGGAAGGTGGCGGCGCCTTCGTCGTCGGCCTGCGCTACGGCGACGGCACGCTCTACACGAAGAATGCCGGAGACCGGCGCGTGTTCTGGGAAGGACCGTCGATCGGATTCGACTATGGCGGCGACGGCGCCCGCACGATGATGCTGGTCTATAACCTGCCAAGGACCGAGGCGATCTACCGCCGGTTCGCCGGCGTGGACGGCTCTGCCTATGTCGTCGGCGGCCTGGGCATGACGGCGCTGACCGACAGCGACATCGTGATCGTGCCGATCCGGTCAGGCGTGGGTCTGCGGCTTGGCGCCAATATCGGTTATTTGAAATTTACCGAGCGGGCGACCTGGAATCCCTTCTAAAGCAGGAACTCCGCAGCACCGGCCGGTCCGGTTTAGGTTAATCCGGCGCTTCGCTGGCTGAAACCGCGGCCGCGTGCCAATCTCCACGCTCGGGTCGTTAATGTATCGTCCGGTTGGAGAGGCGCTTCATGATTGAACCGATCATGTATTTCGGGATCGGCTTTTTGGTCGCGGCCCTGCTTGGGCTCGTCGTGATCCCGCTGGTGCATGGCCGCGCCGTACGCTTGACGATGCGCCGGCTCGAAGCCGCCACGCCGCTCTCGATGGCGGAAATCCAGGCCGACAAGGATCAGCTCCGCGCCGAGTTCGCGATGTCGACGCGCCGGCTGGAGATGAGCGTCGACCAGCTCAAGAACCGCACGACCAGCCAGCTTTCCGAGCTGAGCAAGAAGACCGACGCCATCAACCGGCTCAAGGTCG
Organism: uncultured Alphaproteobacteria bacterium; assembly: GCA_963788805.1. Lineage (GTDB taxonomy): Bacteria > Pseudomonadota > Alphaproteobacteria > Rhizobiales > Xanthobacteraceae > Pseudolabrys. The sequence goes on along the minus strand of CAWBHU010000003.1, from coordinate 561,968 downwards.
AGCTTGGCGAAAAGAGCGCGACGATTTTTGCGCTGGAAGCGCGCGACAAGGCGCTGCGCGATCAAGTGCGCGCCAGCGAAGAAGAGCTCACGGTACGCAATTCGACCGTTCAGGACGCCGAGCGCGCGCTGAACGACAAGCAGGCGGAGCTTGCCAAGTTGATGGGCGAGCTCGACGAGCGCTCGGTGCTGGCCGACAGCCAGAAGATCGAGATCGTCGCGCTCAAGACCCAGGTTGAAGCGCTTAAAGAGCGGCTCAACGACGCGGAAAAAGAAGTCAAAGTGACCGAAGACCGCGTTGCCCATGATCGCCTCGAGCTCAAGCAAGCGACCGCTGAGCTGACGGCGGAACGCGGCAAGGTCGAAAATCTCGGCCGCCGGGTTGCCGAGCTCGAGCAGCAATTGGTCGCGCAGGCCACCGAAGCCGAGATGCTGGGCCGCCGCGCTCACGACCTCGAAACGCGCCTGACCGAACAATCCCGTTCGCTGACCGAGAGCCAGTTCGAGCTCAATCAGCTGCGCGAACAGGTTGCCGGCGCGCACAAGACCGAAACCGATCTGCGCACCGCGATCGCCGAACTCGATGGCAAGGCTGCGTCCGCGACCGCGACGCTGAAGGCGGAAAAGGCGCAACTGACCGCCGAGCTCGAGCGCGCCAATGAAGAGCGCACCCGGCTGACGCGCGAGATCACCGACATGAAGCGCGAGACCGAGCAGGCCTGGTCGTCCGAGCGGGTCGAGAATGCGCTGCTGCGCGAGCGCATCAATGACGTCGCCGCTGAAGTCGCGCGGCTTGCCTCGGCGCTGGAAGGCCCGAATTCGCCGATCGATGCGATCCTGGCCGAGCAGACCGTGCGCGACACCGCGACCATGCCGGTGAAGGCGAGCGATATCGACGTTGCCATCCCCGCGCAGGAACCGCCGAGCGGAAACCTCGCCGATCGCATTCGCGCACTGCAATCGCGCGCATCGCGCCTGCCGCAATCCGGCGAGCCGACCCGCAACTAGCCTTGCTTGACACCTGCAAGGGGCGTTTCTTATATCGCGCCCTGCGACAACCGGGCGGTTAGCTCAGCGGGAGAGCACACCCTTCACACGGGTGGGGTCGTAGGTTCAATCCCTACACCGCCCACCATTGTCGCCGCAGCACTACATTCCGAACAGTTTGACCAGCCGGTGCATCTGCACGGCTGAGAGCGAGGTGAAGCCGCCAAACTGCGCGTCCGGCCATAGCTCGATCGCCGTCGCATTCAAATTGCGTGCAGCGCGCATCGTGGCGTTCCAGTTGAAGCCCGGCGGTCTTCGGTCCCGCGGTCTGATAGTGGATCGGCTGCCCTCGTCGCGAAATCGCCCGACGATCTCGGTGTTTTCCGGCGCTCATCTGATTGGAGAAAGCGTGGTTGCCAAGCTCGCAGCGCTCTCCGAGCGCGGCGCGGCAGGCGTTCATCATTGCGAGGGAGAACCCCGGATCGATGCCGCCGTTCTGGATGTTGACGAAGACATTGAACGTGAAGTCGATCGCGCGTGCGGCGCCAGGCGGCGTAATCGTCCACCGCGCCGCGCAGGCAGTGCTTCCCAGCCGCGTCGGTGTAGCCCGGCGGCACCGGCTGCATCACCGGCATGACAAAGGGCTCGTCGGTCTCCATGGTGCAGGAGGTGATGGCGACCGAACGGATCAGCGGCTCCCGGTCGTAGCGCGCCGCCGCCAGGCGCTGAAACGCGCGCCAGGCGGCGATGTACTGCGGATGCCAGACCTTTCCGATCGTGATCGGACAATTGCCGGAGGGACATCCTTGCGGATTGCGCTGGATGGTCAGCGGGCCGCCGGCAATCTCCTTGGCCCATTGCGGCGCCTGATTGCCTGAATAGATGCGCAGCTTGACGCCGAGCGGCGCCCTCGGATTGGCGATGTTGTATTGGCGGACCTGAGTCGAGCGCCGCGTCGATCCTCGCGGTCTGCAACGGCCCGCCGGGCTGGAGCTGCATCTCGCCCCATGTGGCGTTGAGCACGATGCCGCCGAACACGCCGGGAAACTGATTGACGTTGTCGAGCGTGAAGGTCGGCTGGCCGTTGTCCTGGTTGTGCCAGGTGATGGTCTGCATATCGATCAAGCCGGCGATCACCGGCTTCATCGCCGGCGCGGCGGCGGCGCCCGGCGCAAGGAGGCCAATGCAGCGGCAAAGATAGTGGGGAGCAGCGGTCGCCTGGTCACGAACGCCATGTCGGCCTCGTTAGTGCGATCGAATCTGCCGCCAGCTTTTACCGGGGGCCGCCGCGCCGTCCAGTGCCGGACCTATGCAAATTCAAATGTCGGCAAATCCGGGCAAAGAGGGTCGTGCAAAGTTTAAGCGATTGCGGTCTTTAGACCGGGATCACTTGCGCACCGGCTCGCGGCTCATGTTCTTGGCGGCAAGCTCGTCGAGATAGTCCTGCCAGTTTTGAGCATGGTTGGCGCCGAGCTCGCGCAGATAGTCCCAGCCGTAAATGCCGGTCGAGTGCATGTCGTCGAACACGAGACGGACGGCGTAGTTTCCGATCGAGATGATTTCCAGGATCATCACATTGATCTTGCCGGCCTGGGTCTTGCGCTCTTCCGGCGTGTGGCCCTGCACCTCGGCGCTCGGGCTTTTCACCCGCAAATATTCGGCGGACAGATCGTAGCGCTCGCCATTGTCGAAACTGACGCTCAGCGTCTTGCGGTCCTTGTGCAGGCGCAGCTCGGTCGGCCAGGCTTTTGGATCGGTCGCCATTGCAGCCTATCTATTGCGCCAGTCGGCGCGAATGAAGTCGGCAGCGCGCTCGCCGATCATAATGGTTGGGATGTTGGTATTGGCGGTCGGCAGCCGCGGCATAATCGACGCATCGGCGACGCGCAGGCCCTCGACGCCATAGACGCGGCAGCGCGGATCGACCACTGCCATTGGGTTATCGGGAGCGCCGATGGCGCAGGTGCAGCCCGGATGGAACATGCCGCCTGAAGCGTCGATGATTTCCTCGTCGGTGATGGGACTGTGGCTGCTGCCATCGGTGATCAGCCGGCCCGGCTTGATGGCGTTGCCGATGATGGCGCGGCGGAGCGGGGCCGGCACGCTCAGCACCGTGGTCGCGCCGAGCGCCTTGATCGCGCCGATGAGCCCGGTGCCGTTGCACAGGCGCAGCGGCGGATCGCGCGGCAGCAAATACGCCTCGGCGTAGCAATCGCGCAGCGCCGGATCGACGATGATGCTCTCGGCCAGCCGCCCCACCATGGTCATGCGTTTGGCGTCGGCGGGATCGGACAGGAGCCGCTGGTCGATCTTGAGCGGCACGCTCGGGTCGGCCGATTGCAGCGAGACGCTGCCGCGCGAGAACGGCGCGTAAAGCGCAGCGGCGATCAGCGCCATCCGCTTGCCGAACGGGCGGTTGCTGACCGAGCCGGTGAGATAGAGGAACAGGTCGCCGGCCGGACAGCCCGGCAGCCCGGATGACGAGCGCACCGCGGTCATCGCGTAATAGGCCTGCCGGGTCGGCAGCCGCGATTGCGGCGTCAATGTCAGCGCAAAGTGCATCTGCACGTGGTTCTGGAAATTCCTGCCGACGCCGGGACGATCCGCGACCGGCGTGATGCCGAGCGCCTTGAGCTCGGCCGCCGGGCCGATGCCGGCCCGCAGCAGAATCTCCGGCGAATGAATGCCGCCGCCGCACAGAACCACCTCGTGCGCCGCAATCGTGCGCGTCTCGCCGCCCCGCTCCGCGACCACGCCAGTCACGCGCTTGCCCTCGAACACAAGGTTGCGCACGCGCGTATTGCTCATGATCTCGAGATTTGGCCGCGCCCGAACCTCCGCGGTCAGATAGCAGCGCGATGCACTGGCCCGCGTCTCGTCCTGGCTGAGCGGCGTGGCGAAGAAGCCGTCCTCGTTCGCGTCATAGACGTTCGGATGCGACGCCACGCCGCGCGCCTTCAGCGCCGCCTCGGCCTGCTTCATGTAAAGCGGCCAGATCTCGCGCGGCAGGCGGCGCACGACGTTCGGCGCGCGCTCGTTGCGCTCCGGCATCGGGCGGTCGAGGTCGCGCGTCATGCCGCGGAAATACGGCAGCACCTCGTCCCAGCCCCAGCCGGTCGCGCCGTTGCGCGCCCAATCCTCGTAATCGCCGGGCAGGCCGCGCAGCGCGATCATGCCCATGACATTGGAGCCGCCGCCGACCAGGCGCGGCAGCGGCAGCGATCGCAGCCGGTCGCCTTCGGTCAGCGTGGTGAAGCCGGGCAGGAAATAGTCGCGATTGAAATAGGCGCCGGGAAACACATCGGCGATGTCGTCCGGCACCTTGTCGGGCGGGACATCGGGTCCCGCTTCGATCAGAAGCACGCGGAGCGCCGGCTCTTCCGATAGCCGCGAAGCAACGGCGGCTCCCGCGGAGCCGCCGCCCACCACGATGATGTCGGCACGATCCATCCCGGCAGATCGCGCGCCTTCAGACGCGTTACTTCCCCGGGATCTTGTCGTCCACGCCTTTGACGTAGAAGTTCATGCCGAGGATCTGGCCGTCATCGAGATTGCCGCCGCCCTTGCATTCGACCTGCTTGCCGTCCTGCGCGACCACCGGGCACTTGAACGGATGCAGCTTGCCGTCGCGGATCGCGGCTTCGGTGTCGGTCGCCATCTTCTTCACGTCGTCCGGCATGTTGGTGTAGGCCGCCATCTGCACGATGGTGCTCTTGAGCCCGCCCCACACGTCGCCGCTCTTCCACTTGTTATCGAGCGCCATTTGCACGCGCTCGATGTAGTACGGCGTCCAGTTGTTGATGATGGCGGTGAGCTGCGTCTTCGGCCCGAACTTGATCATGTCGGAGTCCTGGCCGAACGCGAACACGCCGCGCTGGGCCGCGATCTGCATCGCCGCCGGGCTGTCGGTGTGCTGCATCAGGATATCGGCGCCCTGGTCGAGCAGCGCCTTCGCGGCGTCGGCTTCCTTGGCCGGATCGAACCAGGAATTCGCCCAGATGATCTTCACCTTGATATTCGGGTTGACCGTCTGCGCGCCGAGAATGGTCGCATTGATGCCGGAGATCACTTCCGGGATCGGGAACGAGCCGATGTAACCGAGCGTGCCGGTCTTCGACATCTTGGCCGCGATCTGGCCCTGGATGTAGCGGCCTTCGTAGAAGCGGCCCGAATAGGTCGCGAGGTTGGCCTCGCGCTTGTAACCGGTGGCGTGCTCGAACTTGAGGTTGGGATACTTCTTCGCGACCTTCACGGTGGCGTCCATGAAGCCGAACGAGGTCGTGTAGATGAGCTGATGGCCGGTGCGGGCGAGCTGCTCGATCGAGCGCTCGGCATCCGGGCCTTCGCTGACGTTCTCGAGGAACGTGGTGGAGATCTTGTTGCCGAACTGCTTCTCGATCGCCAGGCGGCCTACCTCATGCTGCCAGCTCCAGCCCATGTCGCCGCGCGGGCCGACATAAATGAATCCGATCTTCAGCGGATCGGCGGCGCCGGCGATTTGCGCACCGCCCGCAATGGCGGCCGCGGCTGCCGCCGCGGCAAGAATGAGTTTTCTCATGATCAACTCCTGTTTTACCGGTCCGGCACGAACACAAGACCGAGTGAGGCAGGCGCGGCCGAGCCGGCGGTACCGCGCGTTCGTGAGATCAGAATAAGCACAATGATCGTCGCGATATAGGGCATCGCGGTCATCAACTGCGACGGTATCCCCAGCCCCGCGCCCTGGGCATGAAGCTGGAGGATCGAAACGCCGCCAAAGAGATAAGCGCCGAGCGCCAGCCGGCCCGGCATCCAGGAGGCGAAAACCACCAGCGCCAGCGCGATCCAGCCGCGGCCCGCCGTCATCCCGGGGATAAAGAAAGGCGTATAGGCGAGCGGCAGAAAGGCGCCGGCAAGGCCCGCGCAGCCGCCGCCGAACATCACGGCAAGGGTGCGGATGCGCAGCACCGGATAGCCGAGCGCATGCGCCGAGGCGTGGTTGTCGCCGATCGCGCGCAGGATAAGGCCCGCGCGGCTGCGGTAGAGAAACCACCAGATCGCGACGACCAGCACGATCGACACATAAACGAAGCCATCCTGCCCAAACAGGATGCGGCCGATGAACGGCAGATCGGTCAGGCCCGGAATGTAGAGCTTCGGCGCCGCGCTGATGCGCTCGCCGACAAAGCCCGCGCCGATCAGGCCGGACAGGCCGACGCCGAAGATGGTCAGCGCAAGCCCGGTCGCCACCTGATTGACCGCAAGGCCGAGCGTCAGCGCGGCGAACACCAGCGACAGCGTCGATGCCGGCCGCAATCCCGAACAGCGCGCCGATCAGAGTCGAGCCGGTCAGCCACGCCCCGGCAAAGCCGCAGGCGGCGCCGACGATCATCATGCCTTCGACGCCGAGGTTGAGGACGCCGGAGCGCTCGACCACCAGCTCGCCGCAGGCCGCGATCAGGAGCGGCGTCGAGGCGGAGATCACCGTCAGCAGGATGGCTTCAAGCAGGCCCATCTGGCTGCTCCCATGGACCGCGCGGATGAAGCGGATGCGGTAGGTGATCATCGAGTCGCAGGCGAGCACGAAGAACAGCAGGATGCCCTGGAACACCTTGGTGAGGTCGAGCGGCACCTTGAGACTGATCTGCGCGCCCTCCCCGCCGATGAATGTCAGCGCGAGAAACAGTCCGGCGATGAGAATGCCGACCGGATTGAGGCGTCCGAGGAAGGCGACGATGATCGCGGTGAAGCCGTAGCCGGGCGAGATGCCGGGCTGCAAATGCCCGATCGTGCCGGCCACTTCGATGATGCCGGCAAGGCCCGCGAGCGCGCCCGAGATCGCGAACGTCACCAGCACCAGCCGGTCGGCATCGAAGCCGGCAAAGCGCGCGGCACGCGGCGCGGCGCCGACGACGCGGATCTCGAAGCCCTTGATGGTGCGCCCGAGCATGACGGCGGCGAGCGCGACGATGATGAGGGCCAGCACTGCGCCGTAGTGCAGGCGGCTGCCCTCGGACAAGATCGGCATGGTCGCGTTGCTGTCGAACGCGGCGGTGGTCGGGAAGTTGAAGCCCTTCGGATCGCGCCACGGCCCGCGGGTCAGATAATCGAGCAGCAGGTCGGCGACATAGACCAGCATCAGGCTGGTCAGGATTTCGCTGGCGCCGAACTTCACCCGGCAAAAGGCCGGGATCAGCCCATAGAACGCGCCGCCCAGCGCGCCGAGCACCAGCATCGCCGGCAGCACCCAGGGCCCGGCATCCGTGCCGTGGGTGACGACCGCCACCCAGCCGCCGCACACCGCGCCGAAGATGAATTGCCCTTCGGCGCCGATATTCCAGACATTGGCGAGGTAGCAGAGCGACAGGCCGATCGCGATCATCACCAGCGGCGTCGCCTTCACCGCGATCTCCTGCAGGGTGAAGAGATCGAGCACCGGCTCGACGAAATAAACGTAGAGCGCGGTCAGCGGATTCTTGCCGAGCAGCGCGAACAACACGCCCATCGTCACCAGCGTGAGCGCGACCGCGATCAGCGGCGAGGCAATCGTCATGGTGGTGGAGCGCTCGGCGCGCCGCTCAAGCACCAGCATGCGCCGCCTCCCTGCCCTGCGCGCCGCTGCCGCCCATCAGGAGGCCAAGCTGTTCGCGCGTCGCGGCTTCGGCATCGAGCGGCTCGGACAGCCGGCCGTGGAACATCACCGCGATGCGGTCGGCGATCTCGGCGAGCTCGTCGAGATCCTGGCTGATCACCAGCACCGCGGCGCCGCGCGCGGCAAGATCGATCAGGGCCTGGCGGATCGTGGCGGCCGCGCCCGCATCGACGCCCCAGGTCGGCTGGCTCACCACCAGCACGCCCGGCTCGCGCAGGATTTCGCGGCCGACCATGAATTTCTGCAGATTGCCGCCGGACAGGCTCGCCGCCTCGGGATCGCGCTTGGCCTTGCGCACGTCGAAGACCGACGTCGCCTTGTCGACCAGCGGCGAGCGTCGCCGGCCGGTTGATGAAGCCATGGCTGACCATGCCGCTCGCGGCATGCCCGGTCAGCAGCGCATTCTCCGACAACTTCATGCGCGGCGCGGTGCCGTGGCCGAGCCGCTCTTCGGGCACGAAGGCCGCGCCGCGGCGGCGGCGCTCGCGTCACCGACAATTGCCCGGCCGGCGCGCCGTCGATCACGACGTTGAACGGCTCGCGGCGACAACTGCTCGCCGGACAGCGCGGCGAACAACTCGTCCTGACCGTTGCCGGCAACGCCGGCAATGCCGAGGATTTCGCCGCCCCTGACCTCAAGCGAGACCTTGTCGAGCCGCACGCCGTGCGGATCGTCCGGCGTCAGCGAAAGCTGATCGATCTTGAGCCGCGTCGCGCTGGTCGCGCCGCGCTTGGCCTTCACCTCGCCGATCTCGCCGCCGACCATCATGCGCGCCAGCGACGCCGCGGTTTCGCGCCGCGGATCGCAGGTCGCGACCTTCTTGCCGAGGCGCAGCACCGTCGCGGTGTCGCAGAGCCGCTTCACCTCCTCGAGCTTGTGGCTGATGTAGAGCAGCGCGCGGCCTTCCGACTTCAGCCGCTCGAGCACGATGAAAAGCTGATCGGCCTCCTGCGGCGTCAGCACCGCGGTCGGCTCATCGAGGATCAAGCAGCTTCGGGTTCTGCATCAGCGCGCGCACGATCTCGATGCGCTGGCGCTCGCCGACCGACAGCCGCCACACGTCGCGCCTGGGATCGAGCGGCAGGCCGTAGTCGCGCGACACCTGCGCGAGCCGCGCCGAAATCGCGGCAAAGCTTTCGCCGCCGTCGAGGCCGAGCGCGACATTCTCCGCGACCGTCAGGTTCTCGAACAGCGAGAAATGCTGGAACACCATGCCGATGCCGAGCTTGCGCGCCTGCGACGGCCCGGCGAGCACGACCTTCTCGCCCATCCAGCGCAGTTCGCCTGCGCTCGGCTGCATCAGCCCGTAGATGATCTTGACCAGCGTCGATTTGCCGGCGCCGTTCTCGCCGAGCAGCGCGTGGATCTCGCCGGCTTGGAGCGCGAGATCGATGCCGTCATTGGCGCGGAAATCGCCGAACAGCTTGGTGATGCCGGCCGCCTCGAGAAGAGGCGCACGATGTGCGCGCGCGGCAGGCTCTGCGTCCATTTCGGGAATACTCAGCGAGTGAACCAACCCGAGCAAATACTGTGCCGAACGCGGCTTCAGGCAAAGCCAATTCGCGCGGGAATGCACACCGCCGGGCTCGCAAGATGTCGCTGAGAATGGGGTTTGCTGGCGCTCCCTACGGGAATCGAACCCGTGTTTCAGCCTTGAGAGGGCCGCGTCCTAGACCGCTAGACGAAGGGAGCTTCAGCCACTTCAGATAGCGTTCCGGGCGCGATCAGGCAAGCTTGTGGGCCGATTGCTGTGTTCGACAACATCCGCGGATAAAACTCGCGGATGAAGATCGCGACCTTCAACATCAACAACGTCAACAAGCGGCTCGACAACCTGCTCGCCTGGCTGCGCGCGGCGAAAGCCCGACGTCGTGTGCCTGCAGGAGCTCAAGGCCGCGCAGAACGAATTTCCCAAGGCCGCGCTGGAAAAGGCCGGCTATGGCGCGGTGTGGCGCGGCCAGAAGACCTGGAACGGCGTCGCCATTCTCGGCCGCGGCTGCGAGCCGATCGTGACGCGCAACGCGCTGCCCGGCGATCCGAGCGACACGCAGAGCCGCTACATCGAGGCCGCCGTCAACGAGGTGCTGATCGGCTGCCTCTACGCGCCGAACGGCAATCCGCAGCCGGGGCCGAAGTTCGACTACAAGCTCGCCTGGATGGAGCGGCTGTGCCGCCACGCCGCCAGCCTGCTGCGCGAGCGCGTGCCCGTCGTGCTGGCCGGCGACTACAACGTGGTGCCGACCGATTTCGATATCTACCGCACCACGTCATACAAGGACGACGCGCTGCTGCAGCCGAAGCCGCGCGCGCTGTTCCGCCGCATTCTCGAACAGGGCTGGACCGATCCGGTGCGCAAGCTCCATCCGGACCAGCCGATGTTCTCGTTCTGGGACTACATGCGCAACCGCTGGCCGCGCGATGCCGGATTGCGGATCGATTTTCTGCTGCTCAGTCCGGTGCTGGCGAAGCGGCTGGACCAGGCCGGTGTCGATCGCGCCATGCGCGGCAAGCCGAATGCGAGCGACCACGCGCCGGTCTGGATCACGCTGAAAGACAAGCCGTCACGCGCGCGGGCCAGCAAAGCGGCGAAGCCACGCCGCCGTCCGCTGCTGGTGATCGATGGCGATTCCTTCGCGCATCGCTCCTACCACGCGCTGCCGAAGAACATCATGCGCGCCGGCGACCGGCCGGCCGGCGCCATTGTCGGCTTCGCCAATGCGCTGCTGCGGTTCTACCGCGAGGAGCAGCCGCGCGCGGTGCTGGTGGCGTGGGACACTTACGAGGCGCCGACTTACCGGCACAAGGCGTTTCCCGCCTATCAGAGCGGCCGCGAATTCGACGAGGCGCTGATCGAGCAGTTCGCGCCGCTGCGCCAATTGGTCGAGGCCTGCGGCTTCGTCAACGCCCGCGGCCGCGGCTACGAGGCCGATGATTTTCTCGCCGCCGCGGTCGCAGCCGAGGAGAAACGCGGCGGCACTGTCCTGGTGGCGAGCGGCGACCGCGACATGTTCCAGCTGGTGTCGCAGAAAACCACCGTGCTCTATCCGGTGCGCGCCGGCGAACTGGCGCGGATCGGCCCGGAGGAAGTGCGCGCCCGCTACGGCGTCGACCCCAGGCAGGTGCCGGACTTCATCGCGCTGCGCGGCGATCCGTCCGACCGCATCCCGGGCGTGCGCGGCCTGGGACCCGAAGGCGCGGCGGCGCTGCTGCGGCAATACGGCTCGCTCGACAAGCTGTTCAAAGCCGGCCGCTACGCCGCGCACGCGCGCGACCTGAAGCTTTACCGCTCGCTCGCCACGATGGACCGCAAGGCGCGGATCCCGCGCCTGCCCGACCAGACGCCGAGCTGGGACAAGGCCGCCAAGCTCGCGCGCAAATGGCAGCTCAATGCGCTTGCGAAACGGCTCGACGAACTCGCCAGCGGGCTAGCCTTCACTTCTGCTTGGCGATGATCTTGTCCTTGATGTCGGCGTAGACATTCTCCGGGACGATCTTCTTATCGACCAGCTCGTCTTTGCCCTTGTAGGGGCGGCCTTTGATGATCGCCGCCGCGCGCACGGGCCCGACACCATTGAGCGCTTCGAGTTGAGCCTGCGAGGCGGAGTTGATGTCGAGCAGGGTCGATTGCGGCGCGCTTGCCGTTGTTGCGGCAGGCCTCGGAGCGGTGGCTGGTTTGGCGGCGGTTGAAGGTGCGGGCTGTGTCGTTTGGGCCGCGGCCGGCATGGCCAGGGGAAGCGATAGCGCCGTGAACACGAGGAATGTAGCGATACGCATGGGCATCTCCTCTTCCTGTTGAAGCACGATGAACTAACGTCTCAGCATGCCCCCCAATGTTCCCCGTACGATCGCGCGGCCGATCGAGCCCCCCATCGAGCCGCCAAGTTGCTTGCCGATATCCGCCGCAATTTTCCCGGCGACACGGTTGGTAACCGAGCGCGTCACTTCGCGCGTCACGAGCTGGCCCGGTCGAAAGCCGTTTCCCGCGCGGCACATTGGTGCCGAAGATGGTGCCGATCATGCCGCCGATCTTGTCGAGCACGCCGCCGCCTTGCGCCTGCTCGCCGGCGGCTCCGCCCTCGCCCGCCGGCGCCGCGGTGTTGGCGACGCGCTTCTGCAGCATCTCGTAGGCGGATTCGGAATCGACCGGCGTGTCGTACTTGCCCTTGACCGGGCTCGCCGCCAGCACCGCCTTGCGCTCCGCATCGCTGATGACGCCGAGCCGCGCCGACGGCGGACGGATCATGGTGCGCTCGACCATCGACGGCGTGCCGTTGCCTTCGAGGAACGAGACCAGCGCCTCGCCCTTGCCGAGCTGGGTGATCGCCTCGACCGTGTCGAGCTTCGGATTGGGCCGGAAGGTTTCGGCGGCCGCCCGCACCGCTTTCTGATCGCGCGGCGTGAAGGCGCGCAACGCGTGCTGCACGCGGTTGCTGAGCTGCGCCAGCACGGTCTCCGGCACGTCGAGCGGGTTCTGCGTGACGAAGTAGACGCCGACGCCTTTCGAGCGGATCAGCCGCACCACCTGCTCGATCTTTTCCAGCAGCGCCTTCGGCGCGTCGTTGAACAGCAGGTGCGCCTCGTCGAAGAAGAACACCAGCTTCGGCTTCTCGAGATCGCCGACTTCCGGCAACTCCTCGAACAATTCCGACAACAGCCACAGCAGGAACGTCGCATAGAGCCGCGGATTTTCGATCAGCTTGTCGGCGGCAAGAATGCTGATCGTGCCGCGGCCGTCGCGGTCGGTGCGCATGAAGTCTTTGATGTCGAGCGCCGGCTCGCCGAAGAACGAATTGGCGCCCTGGTTCTCCAGAACGAGCAATCCGCGCTGGATGGTGCCGACCGTGGCAGCGGAGACGTTGCCGTACACCTTCTGCAGCTCCGACGCGTTTTCCGCGATCAGCCCGAGAATGGCGCGCAGGTCCTTCAGATCGAGCAGCGTCAGCCCCTGCTCGTCGGCGACGCGGAACGCGATGTTGAGCACGCCCTCTTGCGTGTCGTTGAGCTGAAGCAGCCGCGACAGCAGCAGCGGCCCCATCTCGGACATGGTGGCGCGGATCGGATGGCCCTGCTTGCCGAACACGTCCCAGAACACCACGGAGAATTCGTCGGGCTGGTACGCCAGGCCCATGCCTTCGGCGCGCTCGACAAAGGCGGGCTTTGCCTCGCCGGCCTGGCTGATGCCGGAGAGGTCGCCCTTGATGTCGGCGGCAAACACAGGAACGCCGTTGGAGGCGAAGCCTTCGGCCAGCACCTGCAGGGTCACGGTCTTGCCGGTGCCGGTCGCGCCGGTGACGAGCCCGTGGCGATTGCCGAAATGAAGGTCCAGCACCTCGAATTTGGCGCTCTTGCCGACCACAATGCCGTGTTCCGGCAGTACGGCAGGCTTGGGGGCAGGCTTGGGCGCCGCCTTGGCCTTTGCGGCCGGTTTCGGCTCTTTCTTGGCCGCCGTCTTCTTCGGTTTCGTGGTTTTGGCCATCAGTTCGCCCCGTATACTGCCTTCGGCCTAGCATCGCGCCGATAGCGGCGACAATCGGGCTAACGCCTAAGGCTCGGTAGCAACCCGCAACCGGCTGATTTGTTTGAGCGTATTCGCATCGAAAGTCAGAATTTCAATGCCGGTGGACGACTGCACCGTTACGACAATGCGGCCTTCCGCGGTATTGGCCGAAAGGACCCTGGCGCCGGCCGGGAGCCGCAGCACGCTTTCGGTTGTGCCCGGCTGCAGGCTTCCACCGCTGGTGAAAACGCGATAGCCGATGATCATCAGAACGACCGCAAGCGCAAGAAACGTCGCGCCAAGCGTCACGATCATCAGCCGCTTGACGCGGGCCACCAGCGCGGCAGCGGCGTCATCCTGTTGCAGTGTGGGTTCCGTCATTTCATCCGTCTTCTAATCGACCATGGCGAACCACACCGAAGCGCTGACGATCTCCGCTGAAGATGACGGCGCAAGGCTCGACCGTGTGCTCGCCGCCCGTATTCCTGCGCTATCGCGCTCACGTCTGAAAGCGCTGATCCTCGGCGGCGAAGTCACAATTGACGGCCGCACGATCCGCGATCCGAGCGAGCGCGTCAAATCGGGCGGAAAGTGTCGTCGTGACGCTGCCGGAGCCGGAGCCCGCCAAGCCGGCGGGCGAGAACATCCCGCTCAACATCGTCTACGAGGACGATGACCTCGTCATCATCGACAAGCCGGCCGGTCTCGTCGTGCATCCTGCCGCGGGCCATGCGTCCGGAACACTGGTCAATGCGCTGATCGCGCATTGCGGCGACAGCCTCTCCGGCATCGGCGGCGTCAAGCGGCCCGGCATCGTGCACCGGCTCGACAAGGACACGACCGGCCTGATGGTCGTCGCCAAGAACGATCGTGCGCACAAGGCGCTGTCGGCGCAGTTCGCCAACAAGGGCGAGGATGGCCGCCTGGAGCGGGGCTACCTCGCTTTCGCCTGGGGCGCGCCGCTGCGGCCACGCGGCACGATCGACGCGCCGCTCGACCGGCATCCCGGAGCCCGCGGCAAGCGCGCGGTGCGCGCCGGCGGCCGCGAGGCGGTCACCCATTGGCAATTGCTGGAGACCTATGCCGGCAAGGACGGCAAAAACCCGAACTTGCCGGTCGCGAGCCTGCTCGACTGCCGGCTGGAAACGGGCCGGACCCACCAGATCCGCGTCCACCTCGCCCATATCGGCCATCCGCTGCTCGGCGATGAGACCTATGCCACCGGCTACCGCACCAAGTCGGCGCGGCTGAGCGAGGATGCGCAGAGCGCCTTGGCGGCCCTTGGAAGACAGGCCCTGCATGCCTATCTATTGACGGTCGAACATCCCACCACAGGCCAGCGCCTGGAGTTCAAATCGGAACTGCCAGGTGATCTCGCGCGTTTGCGACATACACTCGCAAGCGGCGGCGGGCAATCTGCGTCAGCGGCGAAAACCAAGCGATGACAAGGGCTTCCGCCTTTGGCAAGGGTCACGCCGTCGTGTTGCGAGTTGTCTAGGAATGGCCTGCCCGGTCCGGTATGTTGCACCTGCGATTAGCATTTCGCAGTCGCACAACAGTGTGCCGTCGGCTCGCGGAGCGGCGGCACGTCTCGCCTGCCGATCCTCGGGGGCAAAATGGAGGGCGCTGTCATGGCCCGATCTGCAACACTGCCACTTCTCAAGACCAAATCCGGCCTAGCTCACTACTTGTCCGAAATCCGGCGGTTCCCGATGCTGGAACCGCAGGAAGAGTACATGCTGGCCAAGCGCTGGCGTGAACACGGCGATACCGAAGCCGCCCACAAGCTCGTCACCAGCCATCTGCGGCTCGTCGCAAAGATCGCGATGGGATACCGCGGCTATGGCTTGCCGATTTCCGAAGTCGTGTCCGAAGGCAATGTCGGCCTGATGCAGGCCGTCAAACGCTTCGAGCCCGAGAAGGGCTTCCGGCTCGCGACCTATGCGATGTGGTGGATCCGCGCCTCGATCCAGGAATACATCCTGCGCTCGTGGTCGCTGGTGAAGATGGGCACCACCGCGAACCAGAAGAAGCTGTTCTTCAATCTGCGCAAGGCGAAGAGCAAGATCAACGCGCTGGACGAGGGCGATCTGCGTCCCGACCAGACCAAGCTGATCGCCAAGCGGCTCGGCGTCACCGAGCAGGACGTCGTCGACATGAACCGGCGCCTCGGCGGCGACGCGTCGCTCAATGCGCCGATCCGCGACGATGGCGACAGCGGTGAGTGGCAGGACTGGCTGGTCGACAATTCGCCGAGCCAGCAGGACGTGCTGGAAGCGAGCGAGCAGCTCGACAATCGCCGCAAGGCGCTGACCCAGGCGCTCGACGTGCTCAACGAGCGCGAGCGGCGCATCTTCGAAGCGCGCCGGCTCGCCGACGATCCGATCACGCTCGAGGACCTCGCCTCCGAATTCGGCGTCTCGCGCGAGCGCGTGCGCCAGATCGAGGTGCGCGCCTTCGAGAAGGTGCAGAAGGCTGTGAAGACCGGCATCGCCAAGATAGAGACGCCGGAGGCGCAGCCGGCGCTGCAATAAGTCCGCCTCGTCCATTAAATTGAAACAAGGGGCCGGATTTTCCGGCCCCTTGTTTTTACGTGCCTGCGAGAGGGTGTGCGCTATGACTCACGTTCTGCATCGCTCGATCGCTCACGACTATCCCACTGCCGTTTCGGGCACGGGCATCACCATCCGCGACCAGAACGGCAAGGATTACATCGACGCCTCGGGCGGCGCGGCGGTGTCATGCCTCGGCCATTCGCACCCGGACGTGCTCGATGCGATGCGCAAGCAGCTCGACACGCTGGAATATGCGCACACCAGCTTCTTCACCACGCAGGCGGCAGAAGAGCTGGCCGACGATCTCGTCGCGCATGCGCCCGACGGCATCAGCCATGTGTTCTATGTGAGCGGCGGCTCGGAGGCGATCGAGGCCGCGCTCAAGCTGGCGCGGCAATATTTCGTCGAGATCGGCGAGCCGCAGCGCAAATATCTGGTCGCACGCCGGCAGAGCTATCACGGCATCACCGCCGGCGCGCTGGCGGTCGGCGGCCGCGCCTGGCAGCGCAAAGCCTTCGCGCCTTTGCTGATCGAGGCGCATCACGTCTCGCCGGTTTACGAGTATCGCGAGCGCAGAGCCGACGAAACGCCGGAAGCCTATGGTGAGCGGCTCGCGCAGGAGCTCGAAGCAAAGATCAACGAGCTCGGCGGCGAGAACGTCATGGCGTTTGTCGCCGAGCCGGTGGTCGGCGCCACCTTAGGCGCGGTGCCGGCGGTTCCCGGCTACTTCAAGCGGGTGCGCGAGATTTGCGACCGCCACGGCATCCTGCTGATCCTCGACGAGGTGATGTGCGGCATGGGCCGCACCGGCACGCTCTATGCCTGCGAGCAGGACGGCATCGCTCCCGACCTCATCGCCATCGCCAAAGGGCTGGGCGGCGGCTTCGCGCCGATCGGCGCGCTGCTGCTGCAGGGCAAGATCTTCAAGGCGCTCGCCGAAGGCTCCGGCGCCTTCCAGCACAGCCACACCTATACCGGCCATCCCCTCGCCTGCGCGGCGGCGCTTGCCGTCCAGCGGGTGATCCGCCGCGACAACCTGCTCGAGAACGTTCGCAAGCAAGGCGCCTACTTTGCCCGCCGCTTGCAGGAGCGGTTCGGCAATCATCCCGTTCGTGGGCGATGTGCGCGGCCGGGGCCTGTTCCAGGGCCTCGAACTGGTGGCCGACCGCGGCACCAAGGAGCCGTTCGACCCTGCCTTAAAGCTGCACGCCAGGATCAAGCGCGAGGCGATGGCCCGCGGGCTGATGGTCTATCCGATGGGAGGCACGGTCGACAGCTTGCGCGGCGACCACGTGCTGCTGGCGCCGCCCTTCATTGTCGACAATGCGGCGGTGGACACAATTGTCGAACGGCTTGGCGACGCGATCGACGCGGCCACTGCGGCCAAATGAGCTTCAGAAAACGGGTTGCGGCGGAGGCCGGAACGCGCTGCTATCCGCCTTTCAGCGGGCGACGACACCAATAAGAATGGAGGATCGATTGATGAAGACCCTGACGAGAACAAGCGGCCTTGCCGCCGCCGGCCTGCTGGCTCTGACGAGCTTCGGCACGCCTGCAGTTGCACAGCAGAAGTTCGTGACCATTGGCACCGGCGGCGTGACCGGCGTCTATTACGCGGTCGGCGGCGCCGTATGCCGGCTGCTCAACAAGGACCGCAAGGCGCACGGCATCCGCTGCTCAGTGGAGTCGACCGGCGGCTCGGCCTTCAACGTCAACACCATCAAGGCCGGCGAGCTCGACTTCGGCATGGCGCAGTCCGACGTGCAGTTCCAGGCGTTCAAGGGCCAGGGCCCGTTCAAGGACAACGCCTATGGCGATCTGCGCTCGGTGTATTCGGTCCATCCGGAGCCGTTCACCGTCCTCTCCCGCAAGGAATCGAACATCAGCAAGTTCGAAGACCTCAAGGGCAAGCGCTTCAACGTCGGCAATCCCGGGTCCGGCACGCGCGCCTCGCTGGAGCAACTGATCGGCGTGCTCGGCTGGAAAATGTCGGACTTCTCGCTTGCCGCCGAGCTGAAGGCCGACGAGCACGGCGCCGCGCTGTGCGACAACAAGATCGACGCCTTCTTCTATGGCGTCGGCCATCCGTCCGCGAACATCCAGGACCCGACCACGACGTGCGGTGCCAAGCTCGTCCCGGTCACGGGTCCCGCCATCGACAAGCTGGTCGCCGATAATCCTTACTTTGCGAAAGCCACCATTCCCGGCGGCATGTATTCGAGCAATCCAAACCCGACGCAGACCTACGGCGTGCTCGCCACGCTCGTGAGTTCGGCAAAGGTCCCGGACGATACGGTCTACGCCCTGGTCAAGGCGACGTTCGACAACTTCGACGAGTTCAAGAAGCTGCACCCGGCATTCGCCAATCTTGACCCCGCCAAGATGGTGAGCGACGGCAACTCGGCTCCGCTGCATCCAGGTGCGGCGAAATACTACAAGGAAAAAGGCTGGCTGAAATAAGCTGACAACAACGGCCGCGGAAACCTCCGCGGCCGTTTTCACATAAGCGGGAGGGGCGTGGTGGAGACCAAGGCAATAAAGCCGAGCGTCGATCTCGAGCAGCTTGTCGCTGAAGCCGATACCGGCGGCCGCAAGCCCACCGGTCTCTCCGCCAGGATCCTCTTGTGGGTGGCGATTGCGTGGTCGCTGTTCCAGCTTTGGTATGCCTCGCCACTTCCCTTCGTGTTCGGCATCGGCATCCTCAACGATACCGAAGCCCGCTCGATTCATCTCGCCCTGGCGCTGTTCCTCGCCTTCACGGCCTATCCCGCGTTCAAATCGTCGCCGCGCGGCTACATCCCGACCATCGACTGGGTGCTGGCAGTCGCTGGCGCCTTCGCGGGCGGCTACCTGTTCCTGTTCTATCGCGAGCTGGCGTTGCGTCCCGGCACGCCGACAACGTTCGACCTCGTCACGGCCGGCGCCGGCATCCTGTTATTGCTCGAAGCGACGCGCCGCTCGCTCGGCCTCCCGATGGTATGCGTCGCGGCCGTCTTCATCCTGTTCACGTTTGCCGGGCCTTACATGCCCGAAGCGGTCCAGCACAAGGGCGCGTCGCTTTCGCGCTTTCTCGTTCACCAGTGGCTCGTGACCGAGGGCGTATTCGGCATCGCGCTCGGCGTCTCGACCAGCTTCGTGTTCCTGTTCGTGCTGTTCGGCACGCTGCTCGACAAGGCGGGCGGCGGCAACTGGATGATGCAGATATCGATTGCGCTGCTCGGCCATCTGCGCGGCGGGCCGGCCAAGGTCGCGGTCGTGTCCTCCGCCCTCAACGGCGTCGTCTCCGGCTCGTCGGTGTCGAACGTCGTCTCCGGCGGCATCTTCACAATCCCGCTGATGATGCGCACCGGGCTTTCCGGCGTAAAGGCAGGTGCGATCGAAGCGAGCTCGTCGATCAACGGCCAGATCATGCCGCCGGTGATGGGCGCGGCGGCGTTCCTGATGGTCGAGTATGTCGGCATCCCCTATTCGGAGATCGTCAAGCACGCGGCGCTGCCGGCGATCGCATCCTACGTTGCGCTTCTCTATATCGTCCATCTCGAGGCGGTGAAGATCAATTCAAAGCCGCTCACCCGAAATCTTGCACCGACAAAGATCGCGGCTTATCCGGACCGGGCTCGGCGTTTCCGGCACCATCGTTGTCCTGGTCGCGCTCTATTACGGCATCGAGCTTGTGCAACGCATCTTCGGTGATGCGGCGCCGTGGGTGCTCGGCATAGCAGGGCTCGCGATCTACCTCTGGACCGTTTGGTACGCGGCGCGCTTTCCCGACCTCAAGCTCGACGATCCGAACGCGCCGATCATCCATATTCCCAAGGCCTGGGACGTCACACGCACCGGCCTCGATTTCCTGATCCCGCTGGTCGTCCTGCTCTGGTGCCTGATGGTCGAGCAGATGTCGCCCGGTCTGTCAGCATTCTGGGCCACGGTCGCGGTTCTCGGGATTCTCGCGACGCGTAAGCTGCTGCTCGCCCTGTTCCGCCGCCTGGACATGCGCGCCGCGATCAACAGCACCGTCGACGACGTCGTCGACGGGCTGGCGACCGGCGCGCGCAACATGATCGGCATCGCCATCGCGACGGCCACGGCCGGCATCATCGTCGGCACGATCACCCTCACCGGCCTCGGCCTGATGATGACCGAGTTTGTCGAGTTCGTTTCCGGCGGCAACGTGATCGCGATGCTGATCCTGATCGCCTTGATCTCGCTGATCCTCGGCATGGGCATCCCGACCACCGCGAACTACATCCTGGTCGCCACGCTGATGGCGCCAGTGGTGGTCGAGCTCGGCGCGCAGGCCGGGCTGGCGATCCCGCTGATCGCCGTGCACCTGTTCGTGTTCTACTTCGGCATCATGGCGGACATCACGCCGCCGGTTGGTCTCGCCGCCTTCGCGGCGGCGGCGATCTCCAAGGCGGACCCGATCGCGACCGGCTTCCAGGGATCGCTCTATTCGCTGCGCACCGCGATCCTGCCGTTCGTCTTCATCTTCAATCCGGAAATCCTGCTGATCGATATCGGCGGCTGGGGCACACCTCATCTGGGTGATTTTCGTTTCCATGGCCGCGATCCTGTTGTTCTCCGCCGCGACCATGAACTGGTTCATCACCAAGAGCCGGTGGTGGGAGACGGCGATCCTGCTGCTCTGTTGCTTCACCCTGTTCCGTCCGGCCTGGTGGCTTGATCGCTTCTACCCTGCCCACGTCGAAGTGCCGGCGCGAGAATTCCTGAGCAAGGTTGAGCAGGCTCCCTCCGATCAGCGCCTCACCATGGTGGTGGAAGGCTTGAACCTCGAAGGCGAGAACGTGCGCAAGACCGTGAGCATCCCGCTCGGCGATCCGCAGGAGCCGCGCTTGCGGCTGCGCGCGGTGGGTCTTGGCGTTACGCCCGCCGGCGAAAAAGTCACGATCTCGAACGTCGCGTTCGGCTCCTACGCCAAGCGCATCGGCCTCGAAAGCGGCTACGAGATTGTGTCAGTGCTTGAACCCGCCGAGCGGCCTTCGCGCGCTATCCCTGCGATCATCGCACTTATTTTGGCGGCGGGCGTTGCTGGCTTGCAGTTTTCGCGAAAGCGCAAAGCCGCCGCTGCGCCGGTGCCGGCTTAGGCATAAAAAAGCCCGGCATTGAGCCGGGCTTTTTCTGTTGCACCGTCAGCTTTATGGCGCCGTCCGCGACCGGGAGACCATGCTCCAGATCACCAGCACGATGATCGGCGCCGACCACCGCACCGATAAGGCCCGCGCCCTCGCCCGGCTGATACCAGCCGATCGCCTGGCCGATCCAGGTCGCGACAAATGCGCCGACGATGCCAAGTACGGTCGTCAGGATAAACCCTGCCGGCTCGTTGCTGCCCGGATGCAGGAATTTCGCGATCAAACCCGCCACAAAGCCGATAATGATGACCCAGATAACGCCCATGATGTCCTCTTCGTTGGATGCTTGTGTTTATACGCGCTGAATGGTCCGGCGGTCTTCTGAAAACATGCCGGCGTAGTACGCTGCAAAGGCGCCGAGCACGAGTGCGACCGAGCTAAGCAGCATGAAAATCGCCACCTGCTTGCGCGCGTCATCGAGCGCGGTCTGGACCTCGATACGCGTGCCGACGGTTTCCCGCGGCCTGCCGTAATTGGTCTGCGACATCATCTGATAGTTGCGCGTCGCGTTCATCACCGGACCGCCGAGCTGGCCGGCGGTCGATGCGCCTACACTGGCGGTAATGCCGGAGACGCCGACCACGATCAATGTGGCGATCGCCCATGCCGTAACGCCGCCGATCGCCTTCATGCGCACGTTGTTGGTGGGCGAGAATGTGCCCGGCGACCCAGCCGCCGACCGCGGCGGCGAAAATGCCAGACACCGCCCACCAGGCGAAGCCGATCCAGGCCGGCAGCGCGCCCGAAGATTGCGCACTCGAAACGTCGAAGCTGACGAGCCCGAAGCCAAAGCCGATCATGGTGAGAATAACCTGCACGACCAGCGACGCGATGACGCCCGCTGCGACGGCGGACCACGTCCAGCTTGCGGCCGCAGCAGTCGTGCGCGTTGCGCGTGCCATGGGAGTCTCCCGTCAAAATCAGGTCGGAAAACGAACGTTTGCTCGCCTTAATCGTTCCGATTCTCGAACGTGCGAGAAGCCGCCGAGGAACCAGTGCGCGGCCACTGAATTAAACGAATACCTGATCCACGGATGTACTGGACGGGATCCGAGAAAACCCCTCACGCCGAAACGTGAGGGGTTTTCTTACGTTTGTGAAGGCTTCCCACCGGAACTCCGGCCCGGGGCCTGAGTTAACTCCGCAGAGGCCCGCCTTGAACGTCGGCAACGAACGCACCCAATCGTTATGGATGGATCTCGAGCCGGTGGCGGCGCCGCGGCTCTCGACCAGCAATGTGCGTGTTGATGTCATCGTCGTGGGCGCCGGCATGGCCGGCCTCTCCACCGCTTACGAGCTGATGGATCGCGGGCTGACCGTCGCGGTGATCGACCGCGGCAAGATCGGGCGGGGCATGACGTCCCGCACCACCGCGCACCTGACCAATTTCTGTGATGAAGGTTCGGCCGAGCTCATCAGCATGCGCGGCGAAGACATCGCGCGCCTGTTCGTCGAAAGTCAGACCGCCGGCATCAAGCGCATCGAGGAGATCTGCGACGGGTCGAAGACGGCCTGCAATTTCCGCCGGCTCGACGGCTTCCTGTTTCCCGATCCACAGACCACCCAGGCCGACCTCGATGAGGAAATGTCGGCGGTGCGAAGCCTCGGGATCAAGGTGGAGAAAGTCCACAATGCCCCGGTGGCCGGTTTCGAGGGCAAGGGCGTGCTGCGCTATCCGCGATCAGGCGACATTCAATCCCGGCCGTTACCTCAATGCGCTGGCCGAGGCCATCGTCGCGCGCGGCGGCAAGCTCTATGCCGACACGGTGGTGAGCGAGGTCGAGGAAAAGGACGGCGGCGTTTTCGTGCGGACCCTCAATGGCGAGACCATTCAGGGCGGCTCGGCCGTCGTCGCCACCAACTCACCGATCAATGACCGCTTCGCGATCCACTCCAAGATGGCGCCCTACCGCACCTATGCGATGTGCTTCACGATCCCGAAGGACTCGCTCCCCGACGCGTTGTTCTGGGACACGATGGATCCCTACCACTATATCCGCCAGGAGACCGGGCCCGGCACGGTGAATTACCTGATCACGGGCGGCGAGGATCACAAGAGCGGCGAGGCCGACGACGCGGCGGCGCGCTACGACGGACTCGAAGCCTGGACCCGCAAGCATTTCCCGATGATCGGCAAGGAAACGCATCGCTGGTCCGGCCAGTGGCTGGAGACGATCGACTTTTGCTCATTTACCGGGGTCAATCCCGGCAACACACAATGTCTATGTGCACACCGGCGACAGCGGCCAGGGCATCACCCATGGCGCCATGGCCGCGCTGTTGATCGCGGATCTCATCACGGCCGGGAACAGCAAGTGGAAGGAGGTCTATGACCCGACCCGCCTGCCGGTGCGCGCGCTGAGCAATTACGCGCGCGAGAACATGACGGCGCTCAAGAACTTCGCCGAATATGTCGCGCCGGGCGAAATCTCATCTCTACGACGAACTCAAGCGCGGCCAGGGCGCGATCGTGCGCGACGGCCTGCGCAAGGTCGCCGCCTATCGCGACCAGAACGGCAAGCTGCATAAATGCTCCGCCACCTGCACGCATCTGGGCTGCCATGTGCACTGGAATTCGCTGGAACGCTGCTGGGACTGCCCGTGCCACGGCTCGCACTTCGATACCGACGGCACGGCGCTCAACGCGCCGGCCATCGCGCCGCTCGAGAAGCTGGACTGAACGCTTCAGTAGAGGAAGCCGGTCTGCGCGATCAGGTAGGCAATCCAGATCGCGGGCGCGAGAAAAGCCCCGAACGGCAGGCTGTCGCGGCCGACGGCCGCTTCCCTTTGGCCAGCGCCTGAGCGCCGACGGCCAAAAGACCGCCAAACGCGGCGATCAGCAGCGCAACCGGCAGCACCGGCCAGGCCAGGAATGGCGCGCCGGCGGCGGCGAGCTTGGCATCGCCGAGCCCCAGGCCTTCGATGCCGCTGCGCCGGCCGTAGAAATAGCGGAGCGCCAGCAGCACGCCGCCCGCGACGGCGCTGCGCAGCAGGGCGTCGCCCAGATCCCAAACAGGTCCATAACACTGCCCGGAAAAGCCTCGAGCGCGACGAGAACCAGACCCGGCGGCGAACATCAGCGCATTCGCCGCGTCAGGGATGATCCGGTACTCGAGGTCGATCACCGCGATGAAGATCGCGAGCGCCGCGAGCAGCGCCGCGAATGCGCCCTGTGGCAGCGGCAGCAGGTAAAGCGAAAGGATGATGCCGCTCGCCATCACGACGGCGGCGAGACCGTGCCGTTGCAGAAGGTTCGGTAGGCGGGTGGACCGCCGCGCCATCATTACTGCTGACGGAAGATGGTGTTGCTCGGGCGGACGCGGTCGATCTGCTTTTCGACGGTGGTGCCGCGCGCGATGTTCTGGAGCTTGGAGCGCAGCTCCTCAGCGACCAGTTGCGCATCCAGCCCGTCACGGATGATCTGCGGGCGGATAAACATGATCAGCTCGGTGCGATCGTTCTTCTTGCTGTTGGTCGCGAACAGATCGCCGATCGGGCCCTTGATGTCGCCCAGCATCGGGAATGCTTTCGCGTATATTGTTCTGGTTCGAACTGATCAGGCCGCCGAGCAGCACCGTCTGGCCGGAGGCGACGGCGACGGAGCTTTGCACGTGCGCTGGGAGATGGTGGGGCCGAGATCGGAGGTCGGTCGTGCCGGGCACCACGGCCGAGACTTCCTGACTGACGTCGAGATTGACCACGCCATTGGCGTTGACGCGCGGGATGACCTTCAGAATGACGCCGGTATCGTGCCGCTCGACGCTTTGCACGACCGGCGCGTCCGGCGCCACCCGTCACCGCTTGCGAGCGTCCCGAAATCACCGGGACCTCGTCGCCGACCTGCAGGACCGCCGGCTGGTTGTCGAGCACGACAAGCGCGGGCGCCGACAGCACCTTGACGTCGGTGACGCTGCGCAACGCATTGATCACAATTTTCGGATCTCGGTTCGAGCCGAGGATGAAGCTCGCGCCGCGGCCGCCAAGGGCGGGTCTCAAGTAGGTCTCCGGCACTGAAGCTGACCGTTCCCTTGCGGCCACCGTCGGTGATCTTGAAGTAATACTGCACGCCGTATTGCAGATCGTTCTTCAGCGTGACTTCGGCGATGGTGACGTCGATCGCGACCTGCACCGGCGCCTTGTCGAGCTCGAAGATCGCGCGCTCGACCAGCTTGTATTGGTCGCGGCTCGCGTAAATCAGCAGGGAGTTGTTGGCGACGTCGGCGGTGATGCGCACGTTCGGAAGCGGCGCAGGACCGCTGTTACCACCTGTGCTGGTTGAAAGACCCGCCAGATCGGTGCCGGTTGCACCGCTGCCGCCGCGCGTGCCGCCGCGACTGTCGGCGGGCTCGCCGACGCGGCCGGCGCCAGCTCCTGGATCGCCCGCTCCGCCGCCCCCGAAGGTCGGCGTATTGATCTGCTGCGATTGCGTAGAGGTGGTGCTGCTTCCGACCGCTGCCGCTGCCGCCGGTTGGCTCGATGCGCCGAAACTGCTCTGCCGGGTGAAGCTCGGCGCCGGGCGTGAGCTGCGAGAGATCCTGATTGCCGAGGCTGGCGACCCGCCGCCTCCGGTGAACACATCGCGCAGGATCGCGGCGATCTGTCTTGGCGTTGCCGTAGCGCAGCTTGTAAACGCGCACGGTGGTGTTGTCGTAATCGGCGCGATCGAGCCGGCGCGACCCAGGTCGCGACCTGCTCGATCATCTCGGGCGTCTGCGCCAACCGCGAGCACCGCATTGAGCCGGTTGATCGGCTGGAAGCGCACCAGCATGCGCCGCCGGCGCCTTCACGCCCGGCGTCGAACACGTTCCGCAACTCGTTGATGATGGTGTCAGGGCTGGAGTTGCGCACCGGGAAGACGCCGACCGACTGGTTCTTCATCCAGTCAACGTCGAGCGCCAGCGCGGCATCGATCGCGCTTTGCCGCTCGGCGCTGGTGCCTTGCACCAGCAAGAGGTTGCGGCTCGGCTCGACGCGCGCCTGCCCGGGCTTGGCGGCGAAGCTGTCGACCGCGCGCAGCACGGTTTGCGCCGACACATAATCGCAGCGGCAAAACGGAGATGCCGTAACCGGGGGTGAGCGCGGCCTTGCGTATCGACCTCGCCGTTGCCCAGCGCTTCGCCGATCGGCACGACTTTGTAGATGCCGCTTTCGCGCACCACATTGGCGTTGACGATTTTGACCGCGCTTTCGAACAACGGCATCAGGTCCTGCCGCGCGATCGGCCGGCCGGACGAAAGACTGAGCGTGCCCTGCACGCGCGGATCGACGCTGTAAGTGAGCCGCAGCAGATCGCCGAGCATGACTTTCGCGACGGCGCTGATGTCGGCGTTCTGGAAATTGATGTCGTAGCCTTCGCCGACCCGCGAGACTTCCTCGCCCGGCGCGGCGGGCGCACGTGGCTCGCCGGCGGCGCCGGCAGCGCCACCGCTCCCCGCATCGCTATAGATCGCGCCCGGGATTCCTGGTCCGTCGCGCAACTGATTTGAAATCGGAGTTGGATTGCGCGCCGTCAGGTCCGCGCCGCTCACGGAGTCGGCGGCATCCTCGGTCGAGTTGCCGGCGGTGAGCGCCCGCTCCAGCGAGCCGTAGGAGCAGGCCGCCGTGGACAGCGCAAGGAGACCCGCCATGACGACGCGCGTCACGCGAAACTGTTCGCCACCAACGCTGAACATAACGGACGCCGGGCTCCCCCTAACCTGCTGAAAAATACCACATCCCGGCGCGCATAAGCGAGAAACGGCCACCCCGCGATACACGGTGAATAATATGGATAACGGGAACAACCCGTGACGAACTACGGCGTTTCTGTGTCAGCGTCACTCACTCGTCACTGTTCCGCTGCTGGCGGCGCTGCTGCTGCACGCGCGCCTTCCGGCGTTGCGCGGGGGACATGTTCTCGTTTTTGCTCCGGCGGCGGGTGGGCTCGGCCGTGGCGGCGCGGCCTTCCGGTGACGCGTGCGGTTCCACTTCTTCATCCACAGCCGCGTCGTCGTCAGGCGAGGCTGTGTGCTCGTTGTCCGGCTCGCCGACTTTGCGAATCGAAATGCCGGGCGCCTTGCTCTCGTCGTAGAGGCGCAGGCGCACGCGCTTTGCCTCGCCCGACAGCACGACCGATCGCTCGCCGATCTCGTCGATGGTCCAGCCGCTGAACCGTTCGCCGCGCGGAACGCGCGTCTCCTGCTTGGACTCCGTATTGCGCACGATCGCATAGGCTGCATCGGCGGACCGCACGATGCCGACCAGTTCGAAGTTCAGCGACTTTGCTTCGGTGATGGGGGGCGCTTCGTCAGGCTCTTCGGGAGGCGGCGGTGGCCGTCGGGTTGAGCTGAACAATGGCCGGTCGCGCGTCGCAGCGAGATCCTCGAGCGACGGGCACGCCGTTCGTTTCGCCGGGCGCGAGAACGCGCGGCGCGACGGGCCGCTGCGCACCACGAACCGGACGCGATGGTTGGCTCGGGGCCGGCGCAGCCTGCCGGGCGGGCGGGCGCGCTATGGGCGGCATCGCCCTTGGCTGCTGCGGCGCCGCCTGACGCGGACGTGTTTGCGGCGGAGGCGGCGGCTCCGGCTCAGGGTCCGGCTCTGGCTCGGCTTCGTCAGCCTCGGCGAGCGTCCGGCTCCGGATCATTCTGCACCGCCTGCACGAAGCGCAGCGAAGCACCGGGCCGAACGTCCTGCGCAGCCGCGCTCCACGACCAGCCAAAAGCGGTTGCGGCGAGGAGGAATATGGCGGCGCGCACGATCATCGCGCGCCTCCTTCGCGGTAGAAGCCGATGATGCGCAGTTCGACGGTCAGGCGCGGCAGAGTCTTGTCGTCACTCTCGCCTTCGCGGCGCGTGACCGGACGGCGCACCATGAGATTGTCGATGAGAACCAGCGGCCGGCCGCCTTCGAGGCCGTGCAGCGTCGCCTGCAAGCCATTGACGTCGAGATCGGACGTCGCCTGCACGGTAACGCGCCGCGCTGCGCCCGGCGCTTCACCGGTCTGCGGCTGCTCGACACCGACCGACACCAGCTTGCCGCCATTCGTCTCGATCGTCTCGACGAGATATTGCTGCAGCGAATTTGCGGCGAGCGCGTAATTCGCTCCGGTCAGGAACGCGTTTTCGGTCGGCGCGGTGGCCTGCGCGCGTCCGCGGCAATTGCAAGCGGCGGCGCAGCGCCTCGGCCTCGGTGGTCTTGGCGTCGAGCTCGATCTGTGTGGCGTCGGCCATCTCCTTGGCGAACAGCAATCCGCCGAACAGCACGATGACGAGCCCGATCAGGATCGCGATCGCGCCGGCTTCGCGGCTATTGGGCAGGAAGCGCTTCATCGGCGGGGCCCCGCGGGAGCCTGCGACGGCGCCGGCGCCGGCGCCTGGGTTTGCCGCAGTTTCATCTGCAGATGGAAGCGGTCGCCCTCGCCGGCTTGAAGCCGGGTGGTCGGCGAAAAGAAGATTGCATCGCTAAAGATTGCCGCACCGTCGATTTGCGGCACCAGGTCGGCGACGTTTTGCGAGATGCCGGTGATGCGGAATCTGTCCCTCATTGTTGACGTGCAGCTCGGTCAGCCAGGTGTCGTCGGGCAAAGCCTGGGACAGCTTGTCGAGCGCGAGCACGGCGGGCGGCATGGACGCGCTTGCGGGCGAGTATGGTTTGCGCCTCGCGGTCACCGGCAGAGCCTTGCGGTCCGCGGTCGGCCAGCTTCTTGCGCAGATCGGCAATTTCGGCCTGCGTCGACTCCAAGGCGGCCGAAGCTTGCCCGTTCGCCACGAAAAACCAGGTAAACCCGCCAAGCGCGATCAGCAGCAGCGCGGCAAGGCCGCCCATCACGCCGTAGCGCAGGCGCTGCGTGCGCGCGCCGCGAGTGCCGTCGAGATCGAGGGGAATGGCCACATCGCCGATCTTGTCGACGTCGCGATAAACCACGCGGACGCGGCGGGGTTTCTGCGCCGCGATCGCGGCATAGAGCGGCGCATGCAGGTTTCGCGCGGTCGCCGCCACCGTGACGACCAGCCGGTTATCGCCGTCGCCGGCCGGCACGGCGGTGTAGGTGTAGAGAATATTGTCGGCGCGCCACGGCACCACCCGCTCGAGCTGATGGCGCACGATGCCGTCGAGATACTGGCGGCTCTCAGCCGGCAGCGGATCGAGGGTGCGAACCAGCAATTCGTGCCGCGGCAGGATCAGGTCCACATCGCCGTCTTCGATCCGCGCCGCAACTTCAGGCGGCTGCAGCTTCGGCGGCGTGCTCGAGCGGTCCACTTTCACGCGCGCACGCTCGCGCTTTCCGTCGGCGCTCTCGACCGCATAAGCGCCCTCGCCGGCATCGACCAGCTTGAGCGGCGTGCGGCGGCGCAACTGGTCCTCAATATCGGACACGGCCTGGATGAGGCCGTCGATAAACCAGTCCAATGCGCGTTTGAGGCTGTTGAGCACGCTCGTTCCTATTGCGGCAGACTGCGGACGCGATCCGGCGGGTTGGCATCCCACGCCAGGATCCGATAGGGCGCGGTATCGCCTTCAACGACGCTCACCAGGACCTCGTAACGCCGCTCACTGGCGCGTGACAGTTGAACGCGGCCCTCGAACCGCACCGCCGCCGCCGGTTCATCGGTGACAAAATCTTGCACTGCCGTGAGACTGCCTTGCAAGGATTTAAAAGTGGCGCCGGGCCGGCGGCGCAACTCCAGTATTTCCATGACACGTTGCTGTGTCATTCCGGGAATAGCGGCAAGCACCGGCGGATCGGCCAGCATCGGATTGATCTTGTCCTTGCCGCTGACGACCGTGACATAAGGTGCAACCGCGGCGGCAGCTCGGGCGGGAACACCGAGCACCAGCCCCAATTCCGCAACGTGGACGAACTTGCCATTGCGTGGCCCGTCGGTACGCCCGGCCGCGCGATAATTGCCTCGCTCGGCGCCGAGCGTGCCGGTGACTTTGTCATCTTCGTCGCGCCAATCGACGATCCGGGCCGCGTACATGCGTGCGCTCTCGGCCGGTATGCCGACCTGAACGAAGATGTTTGTGAGCATTTCCGGATCGGCGCGGTTGAGATCGATGCGCGCGGTTTCTTCCCTCACCGTCACAGCCACATTTGTGCGGCCGACGCCGACCATGGCGATCCCGCGCGTTTGCCCCAGCGACGCGCCGGTGCGCGCCACGGTGTATTCGATCGCGGAGCGCATGGCCTCGTCGCCGCGCACGGTTTCGGCGAAGGCGCGGCTTGAATCGGCAGCGGCGTTCATGACCGAGGCGGCGACCGCAGCAAAGATGCCAAGCAGACCCGACAGGAACAGCACGGCCAGCAGGATCGAGCCACGCTGAGAATTGCGCTTCTTCATCGGGGGACCCCGGGACGTTGGCCGGGGACGCCGGTTTGGGTGCGGGCGGGCTGCTGATTTGGGTCCGCCTCCGCGCACCGCGGCGGCTTCTCTTCGCCTTCATCTTCGTTGGCAACACAGTCTGCGCTGTAATTGACCGGGATCGGCAGGATGACCGGCCGCGGAAACAGCGGACCGCGCTGCGGCACGTCGATCTGCACCGCCACTGCCGAGGGGAGCGCGACGCGGTTATTCCATTGCTCGAACGCCTTGCCGGAGCGATCGAGATAGAAGAAGCGCACTTGCATCCTGCCTTGCAGCAAAACGACCGGATCGCGGAATTGCGACGGCGGGTTCGAGACCGGAGAGCGCTCGCGGGTGAGGAAGAAGTTGTCGCCCTCGCCGCTCGCGGAAACATTGAGCAGTTCGACACCTCGATCGCCAATGCCGAACCCGGTCGCGGCGACGAACACCATCCGGTTCGGACCGCCGGCGAAATAGACCGTCGAGCCGTCCGTGCCGGGCGGCGTCATCGGCAAGGCGAGCGCGAGGTCGGTGCCAAGGCGGCCGAGCCCGCGCGTGATCATTTCCATGGAGGCGATGACGCCGTCGCCATAATTCCAGTTGCGCAAGGTGCGGCCGGCGAACTCGGCAATAACGGCGAACACCGCGGCCGCGATTGCGAGCGCGGCGAGCGTCTCGATCAGCGTGAAGCCGGCGCGCGGATTGCTGCCGCGTGCCGTGCCACGCCGGCGGCGCTTATTGCGCTGTGGTTTGGCCGATTTTGTACGCATCCAACCTGTTGCTCCGGCCGCTCGGGCCTCGCATCGTGACGACAACGTGGAAGATGTTCGGCCGTTGTGGGCTGCTGATTTGCCTGATTGCGCTGGTTGCCCTCCTCGCCGCTCGCGCGGCTGGGTCGCCGGGACGGTCGCCACCGTCTGCATTGTCGTGGTGACGTTCCACGCATAACGGCCCATCGTGCCGTCTTGCGAGCCGGCCGCGAGCCCGCCGCGCAACAGCAACTCATCGAGAATGCTGCGTGCAAGTAAAGTGCCCTCGGCTTCATCGCGCACGATGTTGACGCCTGCCCAGGTCGAGACGAAGGACCGGATCAGCACCGCCATCAGCACCGACGCGACAGCGACGGCGACCAGCACCTCGATCAGCGCGAAGCCGGCCTCGCCGCGGCGGCGCAAATGCTTAACCCTTGGCGGTTCGGCGGAACGACATCGATGAACCCGGTGAGCCAGTTGACGCGCACGCGCCAATTCAGAGCGCCGCGCGCAAGACTGATGACGGCGCCGCAGGTGCGGCCATCGGCGCCGAACACGATTGCAAGCTCATTGCCCGGCGTCCGGCAGGCGTCGCTCGCGACCACGTCGAGCGTGACGTCTTCCGGCAACGAGACCGCGCGGGAAGCGGAGCCGCTTATCACCTTGCGTTCGGCAAGATTGATCCGGGTCGACACTTCGCCGCCGGCGCGGGCGGCGGCGCTGCGGTCAGCCTTGAGCACGGCGGCAATTTCGGACGCATAGCCGCCGAGCCGGGCGGCCGAGGTGCCTCGCGGCAGAGCCGGCAGGACGAGCAGGATCAGCAGCGCCAGCAAGGCGACTGCGATCACCATGTCGAGCATGATGACGCCGCGCTGCGCGGCGCCTCCGCGCAAGAGGGACTTAACGGCTGCCGCTGAAAATGTCCGCCGCACTACCGTTGCCGCCTTCCCGGCCGTCAGCACCGAGCGACATGATCTCGAACGGCGAATTCTGCCCCGGCGCGCGATAGACGTACTCGTTCTTCCAGGGATCCTGCGGCACCTGGCCGCCCTTGAGATAGGGCCCGTTCCACACTTCGACATTGCCGGACTTGCGCACCAGCGCCTGGAGGCCTTCGGAAGAAGACGGGTAGCGGCCGGTGTCGAGGAAATAGAGATCGAGCGCGCTGGAGAAGGCCTCGATCTGCAGCTTGGCCGCCTTGACGCGCGCGTCGGTGAGATAATTGAGCACGCGCGGGCCGACCAGGCCCATGATCAGGCCGATGATCACGAGCACCACCAGCATTTCGATGAGCGTGAAGCCCGCCGAACCGCGCAACAATTGTATGAGGCGCTTTGCGAGACACGAGCCTTGGTCTGGATCTTCATTACTGCTTATCCGACGAGTTGATTGACGCTGAGCAGCGCCGAAAGAATTGAAACGATCAGCGAGCCGACGATCACGGCGATTGCGACGATGGCGGCCGGACCGACCACGCCGGAAAGCCGGTCGAGCCGCTCGGCCAGCTTGGCTTCGTAGAATTCGGCGGTGCGGCGCGCGACGATCGCGATCTCGCCGGACTCTTCGCCGACCCGCAGCATCTTCAGCGCCAGTGGCGGCACATAATGCGACGCGCGCCAGCCCATCGACCAGCCGCCCGCCGCGGCGAACCTTTTCGACAACACGATCGAGACCGGCAGCAACGGCGCCGGGAAGATCGATCAGAACGCGCAGCGCGTTGCTCAGCGTGACGCCGTTGGTCAGAAGCGTGCTCAGGCTGGAGCAGAACATCACGGTGCGGCGCAATTCCAGGATGCCGCGCAGGCCCGGCAGCGCGGTTGATGCGGCGCTGCAAGGCCGATGCGCACCTGCGGAAACCGCAGCGCGATCAGAATCCCGGCCAGCACGACGGCGAGAATGGCGGCGATCGTGCTGCCGTGGGCGACGAAGAAGTCGGATGCCGCCAGCACCGCGCCGACGAAGCCTTCCGGCGACTGGCCGAAATCGCGCAGCACCGCGGCGAATTGCGGCACCACCTACAACCAGGAAGAACACCAGCACGCCGAGCGCGACAATCAGCAGCACCGCCGGATAGCGCAGCGACGGACGACACCTTGTCCATCAGCCGCTCGGTGCGGGCCCGCTCCTCGCCGACCGACCTCGAGAACACCGTCGAGGTTGCCGGTCGCTTCGGCGACCCGCACCATGGCGACGAGGTCGGCGCCGAACAAGCGCGGATAGCGCTCGCAGCGCGTCGCCGAAGCTCGCGCCGCCGGTAATCGCGGCGCGCAGGTCGCGCACGACATTGGCGAGCCCGCGCGCTCTCTTCGCCGGCAAGCAGCAGAAGCGCGTCGTCGAGCGTCAGGCCGGCGCGCAGCACCAGCGACAGCTCGCGCAGGAACACCGTGATCTCGCGCCGGCCGACCGGACGGCGCAGCGAGAAGAAGCTCGGCTTGGCCGCGCGTGTTGCTTGCCGGTCGCGGTATCGAGCAGCGACATAGCCGAGCTTCTCCAGCTCGCTCGAGACCTCGCGGAGGCTGCCGGCCTCGATCTCGCCGGTGACAAACCGGACCTGCGGATCCATCGCCTTGTAAGCTGAAAGTCGGCATGATCAGCGGCTCGCGGTGACGCGCAGTATCTCTTCGACCGAGGTGATGCCGGCGCGGCATTTGGCGACGCCGTCCTCGATCATGGTGGTCATGCCGTCGTCGCGCGCTTTGCGCTCGATCTCGGCGTCGCCGTCCATGCGTGCCGATCAGGCGCGCGATTTCCTCGGTCACTTCGAGGATCTCGAACACGCCCAGGCGGCCGCGATAGCCGACTTGCCGGCAGCGCTCGCAGCCGACCGCCTCGCCCACCATGTCGCCGGCCTTGAAGCCGATGGCGCTGTAGCGCGGGTCGCTGTGCGATGGTCTGCTGTCGACAACGGCGCCATGCGGCGGCAATCGGGGCACAGCACGCGCACCAGCCGCTGGCCGACGATGCAGCGCAACGTCGAGGCCAGCAGGAACGACTCGACGCCCATGTCGAGCAGGCGGGTGACGGCCGCGGCGGCGGTGTTGGTGTGCAGCGTCGTCAGCACCAGATGGCCGGTGAGCGAAGCCTGGATGCCGATCTTGGCGGTTTCGCCGTCGCGCATTTCGCCGACCATGATCACGTCCGGATCCTGGCGCAGGAACGAGCGCAGCGCGGTCGCGAAGGTCAGCCCGATCGCCGGCTTCACCTGGGTCTGATTGACGCCCTGGATTTCGTATTCGATCGGATCCTCGATGGTGAGGATCTTGCGGATCGGCTGCGTTGAGCCGCGACAGCGCCGAGGCGAGCGTCGTGGTCTTGCCGCTGCCGGTCGGGCCGGTGACGATGATCATGCCGTGCGGCGAATCGAGGTGCGAGGTCGAGCACCTTGCGGTCGCGGTCGGAGAAGCCGAGGCGGGCGAAGTCGAGCAGGCGCTGATTGCGCTCGAGCACGCGCAGGATCGCCGCTTCGCCGTGCGCGGTCGGCATGGTGGCGACGCGGATGTCGAGATCGAGATGTCCGACCCTGACGCGGGCGCGGCCGTCCTGCGGCAGGCGGCGTTCGGCGATGTTGAGGCCGGCGAGGATTTTCACGCGCGAGACGATGGCGCGCGCCATGTCGGCGGCGGCGACGGAATGGTGCGCAGCAGGCCGTCGACCCGCAGCCGCACCTGCAGCGTGCCGCGGAACGGCTCGATGTGGATGTCGGTGGCGCGCATCTCGACCGCGCGCTCGAACAATTCATTGACGGCGCGCACCACCGGCGCGCCGCGAGCCATGTCGCGCAGGATATCGAGATCGTCGTCGTCACCGCCGCCCTTCGGCAGGTCGGTGACGTCTTCGGCTGATGTTCCGTTCTGCTCGGCGTCACCGCCGCCGGCATCGCGCAGCAGCGTCTCGATCTCGTCGAAGGTGGCGACCTCGCGCTTGGCTTCATGGCCGAGCGTCAGGTCCATCATGCGCATCGTCGCCGGATCGGACGGGTCCGCCACCGCCAGATGAACGTCGCCTTTGCCGTCTTCGTAGGGAAATACGGCGTACTCGCGCAGGAACCGCACCGAGAAACGGTCGAGCAGCGGCTTGCCTGCCTTGATCGTCGAGGACGAAACGCGCGGAAGTTTGTGAAACGTGGCGACGGCGTCGGCGAAAGCCGCGGGCTCGGCCGCGGTCAGTTCAAGCAACTGCCTGTAACTTTGCTTGGCGCGGCCGGGCGCATGGCTCACCAGCCCGGCTGGCAACAGCCCCTTTTCGACGAGGTAATCCTCGAAACGCTGCTGAACCGAAACGGCCATCACACTTTACCGGCGTCGCTAACCGACATGCTTTCAAAAATAGCACACTGGCCCGCAAGGCGGCACGGAGCGACGCGAAGAGCCAGATTTGACACGGTTAATAGTCCCCCGGTGATGAATTGAGGGGGAAATTCCGGCTTTTGCACGGCGATCCTGTTTATGCCGCTGTTACCTCGATTGCGCGGGCGCACGAAAACCCGCATGCTTGGTCGAAGGGGAACGAAGGAGTTCGCCATGCTGGCTGTGCGCGGAATGATTTTGGCGGCCCTGCTTGCTGCGTTTGGCTCCACGGGAGCACAAGCGGCTGACGGCGCTGTGACCATTGCGCCGGCCTCCTCGCCGCGCGTGGTGGCCACTCAGGCGCCTGCCGTCGTGGTGGAGCCGGGCCCCGCCGTGGTCGCGATCCCACCCCCAACGCCGGTGGTGATCGTTCCGCCCGCCGTCGCCGTGCCCGATACGGTGGTCGTCACCGGCGTGCCGGTCATCGGCCCGTCGCTCAAGCCGTACGGCTGCCAGCGGGTGTGGCGCTGCGACGCGCAAGTGTGCGAATGGCGGCGCGGCTGCAATGGCGTCTACGGCTACGTCGAAGGCCCCTACTACAACAAGCCGCTGGCGGAGCGTCAGTGGGCTCGCGACTACTTGCCGGGACCCGAAAGCGAAACGCGCGTGGTGCGCTCCCGTGCCCGCGTAGCGGACCCGGCGCTGAAGTAGCTACTGCCCCCAGGCGCGGAAGGCTTCCTCAAAGGCACGCTCACCGGGCGTGCCTTTTTCGATGGCAAGCAGCCCGCGCTTGGTGCTGTTGTAAACGACCGGGACATCGAACCACGGCCGCTCCTTGAGCAGCGCGATGTTGCGCTGGAGGTCGATCTCGACCGAGGAGAGCCCGATCAGGAAAAAGTTGTTGGTGACTTTGACCGCAAGCCCGGCGAGCGGCACGCCGCGCGTCTGCTCATTCTGCTTCATCAGCACGCCCGGCACGTTCTGCACGCCGCCTTCGGGGAAATCGGCAGGCAGCGTGAACATGATTTCAATCGTGTGACTGGCCGGCAGCGTCTTGTCGCTGTTCCGGCGCAGCGACCATGTCATGCGCATGCGCCGTTCGGGAATTTCGACATCGGCGCGGATTGCGAGTTCGGGCGCAAGGCCCGGTCCCGGCGACACGGTTTCCGTGCGCCACACTGCTGACCCGACGAAGCGCTTGCCTTGCGGATTATTCTGCTCTTCCTCGTAGAGGACGACCTTTTGCGCAACGTCAGCGGCAGGCGCATTGGCCGAGCGCGTAGATGAAGACGACGGCGCACCGACCCGATCGGTAATCTTGGGCTGCGACGGCGTGGCCTCGCGGGTCGCCTGTGGCGGCGGCGAGCTCGGCCGCAGGGAGGCGACCATTGTGCTGATCTGCGAAGGAATTTTGGCGAGCGTCGCGCGCTGCCAATAAGCGAGCGCGCCAACCCCGCCGAGCAACAGGAGAACAACGAGTGCCGTAACGAGACCGCGCCAGGATCGGCGCTGCTTGTAGGTCTCTTCGGCCGGCTCGGTATATGCCGAGGGCGGCCACGATTCCGGCAGTTGGTCGGCTTCGGCGGCTGCCGATTCCTGCGGAGCGGCCTCCGACGGTGCCGCCTCGCCCGCTTCGGGCTTTTGGTCCTCGTAAAACTCGCGCGCCGCCTTGTTGGCACGTGCGCTGGCTTCACCAAGCCCTTCGGCTTCGGCAACCGTTTCGCGGAAACCTTTCAATCCTTGATCGGTCAGCGAAGGCCGCGGCGGCGGCGCTTCTTCGGCGATCTCTTGCGTGTCGCGCGCCTTGGCCTGATCGGATTCGATCCGCCGGATCGCGTCTTCGAGCGCAAGCCGCTCGCGGGTGATCTCGGCCTCGTCGAGCGGTGGCTGGATGCCGCGCAGCTGCGCAACCAAGGCGCTGCGGGCGCGCTCATAGAGCATCCGGCGGTTCTCGCCGGTGTTGCTCTCGAGACCGCCAATGGCGCGATCGATCAGCGGATAATAGTCAGCCAATTCACGTCCCGCGTCTGTTCGTCTTAGCTCTCGAACGGATTCTTCATCAGAATTGTGTCTTCGCGCTCGGGGCTGGTCGAAAGCAAAGCGACCGGGCAGCCGACCAGCTCTTCGACGCGCCGCACATATTTAATGGCTTGCGCCGGGAGCTCGGCCCAGCTGCGTGCCTTTGCAGTCGGCTCCTGCCAGCCTTCGATGACCTCATAGATCGGCTCGACCCGAGCCTGCGCGCGCTCCCCGGCCGGAAGATAGTCGATTCTCGCGCCATCGAGTCGATAACCGACGCAGACCTTGATCTCCGGGAACCCGTCGAGGATGTCGAGCTTGGTGAGCGCGAGGCCGTCGATGCCGCTGGTCTGCACGGTCTGGCGCACCAGCACGGCATCGAACCAGCCGCAACGGCGCGCCCGGCCGGTGACCGTGCCGAACTCGCGGCCGCGCTCACCCAGCGTCTTGCCGATCTCGTTGTCCATCTGATCGGTCGGGAACGGGCCGTTGCCGACCCGGGTCGTGTAGGCCTTGCAGATGCCGAGCACGTAGTCGATCGCGCCCGGCCCCATGCCGGACCCGGTCGCGGCCTGGCCGGCGACGGTATTCGACGACGTCACGAAGGGATATGTGCCGTGGTCGATGTCGAGCAGCGCGCCCTGCGCGCCTTCGAACAGGATGCGCTTGCCTTCGCGCCGTTTGGCGTCGAGCAGCGACCACACCGAGTCCATGAACGGCAGAACCTTCGGCGCGAAGCCGGCGAGATGGTCGTACACCGCCTTCGCCGAAATCTCCGGCATGCCGAGCCCGCGGCGCAGCGCATTATGATGCGCCAGCAGCCGCTCGATCTTGCCGTTGAGCTGATCGAGATCGGCGAGGTCCATCGAGCCGGATGGCGCGGCGGCCGACCTTGTCTTCGTAAGCCGGGCCGATGCCGCGGCCGGTCGTGCCGATCGCGCCTTTGCCGGAGGCTTTCTCGCGGGCGACGTCGAGCTCCTGGTGCAGCGGCAGAATCAGCGTGGCGTTTTCGGCAACGCGCAGCGACTCCGGCGTCACGGTGACGCCCTGCTCCTTGAGCTTGGCGATCTCGCTGACCAGCGCCTGCGGATCGACCACGACGCCGTTGCCGATCACCGACAGCTTGCCGCCGCGCACGACGCCGGAGGGCAGCAGCGAGAGCTTGTAGGTCTGCTCGCCGATGACGAGCGTGTGGCCGGCATTGTGTCCGCCCTGGAAGCGAACGACGATGTCGGCCTGCTCGGAGAGCCAGTCGACGATCTTGCCCTTGCCCTCGTCGCCCCACTGGGAGCCGACCACTACAACATTGGCCATCGGCCTATCCTGGCGAACCCAGCATTCTCAACGCACAGCCCGGGTCGCCGACCGGTCGGTGCACTTTCGAATAATGGATGCCCGCCGCCGAGGCAAGGCGAACGGATAGCGCGCTACTCTCGGCGCGATATCCGTTCGTCCCCGCGAAGGCGGGGACCTCTAACGAACCGTGTTCAGAACCGCAACGGCCTCGCCTGCTGAACCTGAGGCAGTGCCCGCACCTTGGCGAGCACGTCGTCGGGAAGTTCGCCGTCGATTTCGATCAGCGCGACCGCGTTGCCGCCCGGCTTTTCGCGGCCGACATGGAAGGTCGCGATGTTGATGCCGGCCTCGCCGAGCGTCGACGAGAATTTCCCGATGAAGCCCGGCTTGTCGAGATTGGTGATGTAGATCATCGACGGGCCGAATTCGGCATCCATGCGGATGCCTTTGATGTTGACGATGCGCGGCCGCCCGTCCGCAAACACGGTGCCGGAGACGTGACGCGTCTGCTTCGCGGTCTCGACCGTCACCGTGATCAGGCTTTCGTAGTCGCCCGCCATCTCGCGCGTCGTCTCTTCGACGACGATGCCGCGCTCCTTGGCGATGAGCGGCGCCGAAACGACATTGATGTCCTGCAGCATCGGCCGCAGCAGGCCTGCGATGGCGGCCGACGTGAGCGCCTTGGTCTTCATCTGCGCCACCGCGCCTTCGTAAGTGATGCAGACGCGGCTGATGCCGGTCTCGGTGAGCTGGCCGGCGAATGAGCCGAGC
Source organism: uncultured Alphaproteobacteria bacterium (assembly GCA_963788805.1). Classification (GTDB taxonomy): domain Bacteria; phylum Pseudomonadota; class Alphaproteobacteria; order Rhizobiales; family Xanthobacteraceae; genus Pseudolabrys. Next base: position 522,695 of record CAWBHU010000003.1, on the reverse strand, counting down.
TTCTCGGCCAGCGCGATGAACGGCTTGAGCTTGGGCGCTTCCTCGGCGGTGATCGAGGGGAAATTCACCGCATTGGAGATCGCGCCGCGCAGGAGATAATCCGACATCTGCTCGGCGATCTGCAGCGCGACATTCTCCTGGGCCTCCGCGGTCGATGCGCCGAGATGCGGCGTGCAGACGACGTTGGGATGGCCGAACAGCGGGTTCTCGGTCGCCGGCTCCGTGGTGAATACGTCGAAGGCGGCGCCGGCCACCTTGCCGCTGTCGAGCGCGGCGCGCAGCGCATTCTCGTCGACCAGACCGCCGCGCGCGCAATTGATGATGCGCACGCCCTTCTTCATCTTCTCGATCGCCTCGGCGCCGATCACGTTGCGGGTCTTGTCGGTCAGCGGCGTGTGCAGGGTGATGAAGTCGGCACGCCGAAACAGCTCGTCGAGCTCGACCTTCTCGACCCCGAGATCGAGCGCCCGCTCCTGCGAGAGGAACGGATCGAACGCGATCACCTTCATCTTCAGGCCGATGCGCGCGGTCGGCGACGATCGAGCCGATATTGCCGCAGCCGATCACGCCGAGCGTCTTGCCGGTGATCTCGACGCCCATGAAGCGGTTCTTCTCCCACTTGCCGGCCTGGGTGGACTGGTCGGCCTGCGGAATCTGCCGCGCCAGCGCCAGCATCAACGTGATGGCGTGCTCGGCGGTGGTGATCGAATTGCCGAACGGCGTGTTCATGACGATGATGCCGCGCGCGGTGGCCGCCGGGATTTCGACATTGTCGACGCCGATGCCGGCGCGGCCGATCACCTTCAGGTTCTTCGCCTTTTCGAGGATCTTGCGCCGAGACCTTGGTCGCGGAGCGGATCGCAAGGCCGTCGTAGTTGCCGATGATCTCGGCGAGCTTGTCTTTGTCCTTGCCGAGGTTCGGCTGGAAATCGACCTCGACGCCGCGATCCTTGAAAATCTGCACGGCGGCGGGCGACAACGCATCGGAGATGAGAACTTTGGGAGCCATTGAAGACATTCCAGATTTAACAGAGCGGAATGAAGCCGCGCGCGGACGCGAGGCGGGTAAATCAGGCGGCTTTCGCCAGCGTGGCCTTGGCTTCCGCAAAGGCCCAATCGAGCCACGGCATCAGCGCCGCGACATCGCTGGTCTCGACCGTGCAGCCGCACCAGATGCGCAGCGACGCCGGTGCATCGCGATGATTGGCGACGTCGAAAGCCACGCCTTCCTTGTCGAGCAGCGATTCCATCTGCTTGACGAAGGCGATCTGCGCCTCGGCCGGCTGCGACTTCACCGCGGGATCGACCAGCTTGAGGCAAACCGAGGTGTTCGAGCGCGCCGCCGGGATTGCTGGACAGGTTCTCGATCCACGGCGTCTTCGCCACCCAGTCGAGAACCGCCTTGGTGTTCGCATTGGCCCGCCGCGCAAGGCGCTGAGGCCGCCGATCGACTTCGCCCATTGCAGCGTGTCGATATAATCCTCGACGCACAGCATCGACGGCGTGTTGAGGGTTTCGCCGGCGAACACGCCCTCCATGATCTTGCCGCCCTTGGTGATGCGGAAGATCTTCGGCAGCGGCCAGGCCGGCTTGTAGGTCTCGAGCCGTTCGACCGCGCGCGGCGACAGGATCAGCATGCCGTGCGCGCCCTCCCCGCCCAGCGCTTTCTGCCAGGAGAAGGTGACGACATCGAGCTTGGCGAAATCGAGGTTCTGCGCGAACGCGGCGGAGGTCGCGTCGCAGATCGTCAGGCCCTTGCGGTCGGCGGCGATCCAGTCGCCGTTCGGCACGCGCACGCCCGACGTGGTGCCGTTCCAGGTGAAGACCACGTCATGGTCGAAATTGACCTTGGAGAGATCCGGCAACTCGCCATAGCGGCACTTTGAGAACGGTGACGTCCTTGAGCTTGAGCTGCTTCTCGACGTCGGTGACCCAGCCCTCGCCGAACGATTCCCAGGCCAGCATCGTGACCGGCCGCGCGCCGAGCATCGACCATAGCGCCAGCTCGACCGCGCCGGTGTCGGATGCGGGCACGATGCCGATGCGATAATCGGCCGGCACTTCCAGCACCTCGCGGGTGAGATCGATGGCGCGCTTGAGCTTGGCCTTGCCAGGCTTCGAGCGGTGCGAGCGGCCCAGAACTGCGTCTTTGAGAGCTTGGAGAGACCAGCCGGGGCGCTTCGCGCAGGGGCCGGATGAAAAGTGCGGGATGGCCGGCCGCACGCCGGGCTTCGGATTCGCCATGTATCTATCCTTCCAGATAGGCGCCCCTCGTTGGGGAGGGGTGTCCCACTGGCGGGAATACGCTTCCGCGGCGGCGCGGTCAACGCCGGAGGACCAGCGCAAATTTTAAGCGAAGCCTAGAAGCGGAAGCCGAGACCGACCTTGCCGGTATGGGTCATCGGAGTAATGCCGGCGAGTTCGAGGAATGCGTTGAACTCGTATTCGGCGCGCAGATACATGTTCGGCAAGATCGCGATATCGACGCCGAGGCCTGTCGTGAGGCCTGGGTTAAACGCGCCCTCTTTGGCCTCGACTTCGTTGATCGGAACCGTCGCCCCGCTCGTCACTGAACCAATCGTCCTGCGTTCTGTAATCAAATCGGCCGACGGCGCCGCCGAGGAAGGCATAGGGAAGGAATTGGCCCATCGGGTAGCCGACTCGCGCACGCAAGGTTGCGTAGTCGTGGATGGTGAGCCTCGATCGGCCTCTGATGTCGACCGTCCAGGTATTGCCATCCGAGGTCGTCACGACCCGCCCGGGACCGAGATTGCCCCTTGCTCGCGTCGTAATGCCGTCGGTGAAATTGTACGCCGCGTCGATACCGACAACGACGCTATCAAGCTCCCAATTGTATCCAATGAAGCCGCCGAAGGAGCGGCCGGTGTTGACTGCCCTTGCCCAGCACTTGCCATTCGGACGGCGGGTCTTCGTTTTCGAGGGTCGTTATATTTATCGCATCGTTCGACCGTCTCCCGTGTCGCGTGGCCGAAGTCGGTTTGAGAATTGACGTAGCCGATCTGACCGCCGAGCTGGAACCCGTCCCAGCGAACGCGGCCGCCGGAAACCGTGCCACGCAAGGTCGTGAAGTCGTCAAATAAATCGGCGGCGCGCGCTCCGTCGACCGGAGCGCCCACGGCGATCGTCAGCAGCGCTATTCCGGAAGCGAGCCGGCGCGCCCTAGCGGTATTCACGCAGGTCATCGAAACTCCAACGCAAACCGACACGTACTTCGTGGCCGGCGACATTTCTGAGGGTCATTGAGCCCGCGGCGTCACTGCCGGTGTGCAGATTGCCGAGGCTGAGGTAGCGGTAGCCGAGGTCGAGCGTCAGGTTTGGCGCGACGGCCCAGCCGACGCCGGCCATGCCGGCCCAGACGAATTTCCACTGATCGCTGTCGCCGTTCACAAACGGCGGCGCATTCGTGCTCTGAAAATCGCGGATGGTGACGTAGCCGACACCGCCACCGCGCGCCGACATACGGCGTCAGCCGGTACCAGGTGCCGAGGTCGAAATAGCCGTTGAACAGCGCGGTGATGGCCTGCACTTTGGCCGTCGTGTCGCCGGGCACCGCATACTTGCCGGTGTATTCGGTCGCCGAAATGTAATCGAGCGTCAGATCGGTGCGCAGCCAGCTGGTCTTGATGCCGGCGCCGAACGTCGCCGTGAGGCCGTTGCTGAAGTCGCTGTCACGGGGGCTTGGGAATCGGCGGCGAGGAGACCGCCTGGTCGACCGTCGCGATGCGATAGCCGATGTCGCCGCGCAGATACCAGCCGCCGGTGGTCAGCCAGGTGACGGGCGCGACCGGCTGGATCGGAATAGCCGGCGGCGGCAGGCTTGGCATGTCGGCGGCACGCGCGCCTTGCGAGACCGCGGCAATGCCGAGAAGCGCGAGCGTGGCGGCTACTCTGTTGCAACAAGGCATGACAGTTAGCCCTTGCTACGCAGCGGCGGCGGTGGCGTGTAAACCATCGGCGGCGGAGGCGCCGGAAGGTCGCAGCACTCCCAGCGGAAGCCGACCATGAAGTCGTGCGAGGAGAGATTCTTGAAGTCGTGGGTGAAGACCTGGCCGCACGGCCCGCGCGCAATCGATGATCTCCGCGCGCGGAGCCGAGATCCATGTAGCGGTAGGTGAAGTCGATCTTGAAGCTCTTGGTGACGTTGTAGGCCACGCCGGCATAGAGCGCCCAGGCGAAGCTCCACTTGGACTCGTCGCGGCCGACGCCGAACGCGCTGCTGCCGCCGCCTGGCGTGAGCGGCGTCACGTCCTTGAAGTCCACCATCTGATGCCACGCCATGCCGATGCCGGCGCCGACAAATGGCGTGAAGCAATTCCAGGTGCCGAGATCGACGAAGGCGTTGGCGAGGAACACCCACGACTTCATGTAGCCGTCGATCTGGTCGAGGAAGACTCGGCCGCCGGGGTGGGGGAAACCGTCCTAGTGCGGAAAATTGCGTGCGGGCGCGATAATCGACCGTGCCCTCAAACCGGAGCCAGCTGTTCCAGTTGTAACCGACGCCGAGGCCGACGAAGTATGAGTCGCTGATCGATTGATTGACATAGCGGGCGCCGGGAGGAAGCGGCGACGTCCTCAGTTCGTAGTCGGCATTGTTCATGCCGATGCCGACCTGCCCGCGCAGGTACCAGCCATCGCAGCAGTCGAAGGCTGCGGGCGCAGGCTGCTGAATGATGATCGGCTGGGGCTCGGGCTGATAAATCGGTTGCGGATAGTCGGCCGCGTGCACGACACTGCTGACAAGCACGAGCGCTGCAACACTGAAAAACGTCAGACGCCTACTGTGCATACCGTCGTCCCCTGTCCGATCGGCCGGACGGCGAAGCACCCGCGAACATGCGAGTAAGGGGGACGATGGCAGCAAAACCTTAAGTGGCGCTTAACCGTATTTCTTAACGACGTTTTTTAAGCGGCCGCTCACCATAAGAGATGCGGAACACCCGAAAGAAAATGCGCCGCCCGGAGGCGGCGCAGTAAACGAAATCTTAACAGCGCAAGCGCGCCGGCGCTCATTCCTCTTTCGGCGGATTATCGTCCTCGATGCTGCCGACGTGTTTCTGCGAGTAGAGCTCGATACCGATCTGCTTGATGAGATCGAGCTGCGTCTCGAGGAAGTCGATGTGGCCTTCCTCGTCCTTCATCAGGCTCTCGAACAGGTCGCGCGACACGTAGTCCTTCACCGAGTGACAGTAGGTCGCGGCTTCCTGATAGAGCTCGCGCGCGCCGTACTCGGCGGCGAGATCGCAGTCGAGGGTTTCTTTCACGGTCTGTCCGATCTGCAGCGGGTCGAGCACCTGCAGATTTGGAAAGCCGTCGAGAAAGAGGATGCGGTCGACGAACCGATCCGCGTGATGCATTTCCTCGATCAACTCTTCGCGCCACTTCTTGGCGAGACTTTTGTAGCCCCAATGATTGAGCTGCCGGAAATGCAGCCAATACTGATTGATCGCGGTCAGCTCACTGCGCAGTCCCTTGTTCAGATATTCGATAACCTTGGCGTCGCCCTTCATGGCCTGCGCTCCTTCAAAACGTGCTGAATTCAATAGATTATAACAATTCTAAACAGGAAAAGCTGTTCCCCGTCCAGTCTAAAAACCACCAGTTTTGCTGAAAATCAGGCGGCCGGCTGACGGCGGCGCGACGAAATCGGCACTACGTTGGCCGGCTTCTGCGTGCGCAGTGCGGCAGGCTCGACCGGGTGTTCGACCGGATGGGTGTGTTTGTGATCCGGATGGGCGGCATGCATCGCGCAGGCGCAGCCGACCGGACAACCGAGCTTCGCCCCACCCAGCGCATCGTCGATGATCTGGCGAATGGTGCGGGCGCAACGGCCACACTGGGCGCTGCAGCCCAGGCAGCCATAGACCTGCGCGGCGGAGCGGGCCGCCGCTTCTTTGGCGGCGTCGCGCACTTCGCGGTCAGTCAGGACGTTGCAAGAACAGACGATCATGGGCCGACACGAGATGTAGGAATTATTTGGCCAATTGCAGATCGAGAGTCAAAGCAAAATCAATAGTTTAGAGGTTTTCTAAACCGCGATTACGCCGCCGCTTTGCTCAGCGCCTCGACGATGTCGTCGACCACGGCCTGAACCAGCATCCTGTCGTCGCCCTCACCCATCACCCGGATCACCGGCTCGGTGCCCGACGGGCGAATGATCAGGCGGCCGCCGCGGCCGAGCTTCTGCTCGGCGCTCGCGATCACCGACTTCACGCTCGCATTCTCCAGCGGCTTGCCCGCTTTGTCCTTGTAGCGGACGTTCTTCATCACCTGCGGCAACGGCTCGAAGCGGTGACAGACTTCCGACACCGGCTTTTGCCTGCGGCAAATCACAGCGAGCACCTGGAGCGCGGCGACAAAGCCGTCGCCGGTCGTGGTGTAGTCCGACAGGATAATGTGGCCCGACTGCTCGCCGCCGACATTGTAGCCGTCGGCGCGCATGCGCTCGAGCACGTAGCGGTCGCCGACCGGCGTGCGCACCAGCTCGAGGCCCGACGCCGCTGAGGTAACGCTCGAGGCCGAGATTGGACATCACGGTCGCGACGATGCCATCGCGCTGCAGCCGGCCGTCCTCTTTCCAGCTTTCGGCGATCACCGCCAGAATCTGGTCGCCGTCCACGACCTGCCCGCGCTCGTCGATGATCAGCACGCGATCGGCATCGCCATCGAGCGCGATGCCGATATCGGCGCGGGTCTCCCGCACCTTGTTGGAAATGGCGCCGACATTGGTCGAGCCGACGTCGCGATTGATGTTGAAGCCGTCCGGCTCGACGCCGATCGAAATGACTTCGGCGCCCAATTCCCACAACGCGGCAGGCGCGACCTTGTAGGCGGCGCCATTGGCGCAATCCACCACAACGCGCATGCCGTCGAGGCTGAGCGCGCGCGGCAGGGTGCGCTTGGCGAATTCGATGTAGCGGTCGTGCACGCCGTCGATGCGCTTGGCGCGGCCGAGATCGCCGCTCTTGGCGAGCTGCTTCGACATATCGCTGTCGATCAGCTTCTCGATCTCGCTTTCGAGCTCGTCAGTGAGCTTGAAGCCGTCCGGCCCGAACAGCTTGATGCCGTTGTCGTCGAACGGATTGTGCGAGGCCGAGATCATGACGCCGAGATCGGCGCGCATCGAGCGCGTCAGCATGCCGACCGCCGGCGTCGGTATCGGGCCGAGCAGCAGCACGTCCATGCCGACCGAAGTGAAGCCGGCGACCATCGCGGTCTCGATCATGTAGCCGGACAGCCGCGTGTCCTTGCCGATCACCACGCGATGGCGGTGCTCGCCGCGCTTGAAGATGAGGCCGGCCGCCTGGCCGACTTTCAGCGCGAGCTCGGGCGTGATCACCTTATTCGCGAGGCCGCGAATGCCGTCCGTGCCGAAATATTTGCGAGTCATGATCCCCGTTTCAGCCGGCGTCCGGCCTGCGGCACTTCTATAGAGAGCGCTTGCGCGCGTTATACTTCAAAAATTATGAGTAATCGTTACCCCGGCCGGTCACCGCATGTTAGGGATAAAAGTGCCGCAGCAATGCGGCTTCTCGCCCGATCAACCGCCATGCTAGCAGTAAGTTTCACGCCGCACCCGCTCCCATGAAAAACATCGCCTGCATTGAAGATCTGCGCCAAGTCGCGCGCCGCCGCGTCCCCAAAGCCTTCTGGGACTATGTCGAGGCCGGCTCCTATACCGAGGATACGCTGCGGCGAAATCGCGACGACCTGCTCGACGTCAAGCTGCGCCAGCGCATCCTGATCGACGTCGACAAGCGCGACACCTCGACCACCATGCTCGGCGAGAAAGTCTCGGTGCCGGTCGCGCTGGCGCCGATCGGCATTTGCGGCATGGTGCATGGCGACGGCGAAATCCTCGCCGCCCGCGCCGCGCAGGCCGCCGGCATCCCCTTCACGCTCTCGACCATGTCGATCTGCTCGATCGAGGACGTCGCGCAAGCGGTCGACAAGCCGTTCTGGTTCCAGGTCTATGTGATCCGCGACCGCGGCTTCATGAAATCGCTGATCGAGCGCGCCGCCGACGCCAAATGCAGCGCGCTGGTGCTGACCGTCGATCTGCAGATCCTCGGCCAGCGCCATTGCGACATCCGCAACGGCATGACGGTGCCGCCGGAGATGCGGCTCGCCAACGTGATGGACATTGCGACGAAGCCGGCCTGGGCCTGGAACATCCTCAAGGGCAAGCGCAAGACCTTCGGCAACCTCGCCGGCCACGTGAAGGGCATGGAGAACATCACGTCGCTGGCGCAATGGACCGCGCAGCAATTCGACCCGACGCTGAACTGGCGCGACATCGAATGGGTCAAGAGCATCTGGCCCGGCAAGCTGATCCTCAAGGGCATCATGGACGTCGAGGATGGGCGGATCGCCGCGCAGTCCGGCGCCGACGCGATCGTGTGCTCGAACCATGGCGGCCGCCAGCTCGACGGCGCCGCCTCGTCGATCTCGATGCTGCCGAAGCTGGTCGACGCGGTCGGCGACGACGTCGAGGTGCTGTTCGACGGCGGCATCCGCACCGGCATGGATGTCGAGCGCGCCATCGCGCTCGGCGCCAAAGGCTGCCTGATCGGCCGCTCGTTCGTGTACGGCCTCGGCGCTTACGGGCAGGCCGGCGTCACCAAGGCGATCGAGATCATCAAGAAAGAGCTCGACGTCACGATGGCGCTGACCGGCGTCGCCAACATCGCGCAGATCGGCCCCAACGTGCTGCTCGATCCGCCGTTCGCGCAGAAGAAGCCGGCGAAGAAGCGCGCGCCGCGCGCCAAGAAAACACCTGAAGCCAGCCGCGAAGCCGAACTGATGGCGCGCGAAACGCCCCTCACGCGCGCGGCGTTTCCGCATATCGCCGAAATCACCACGCGCTGGATGGACAATGACGTCTACGGCCACGTCAACAACGTGGTCTATTACTCGTTCTTCGACACGGTGGTGAACGGCTATCTGGTCGCGCAGGGCGCGCTCGATATCGCCAGGAGCGAGGTGATCGGCCTCGTGGTCGAGACGCAGTGCAATTACTTCAAGCCGGTGGCGTTTCCGGATCGCGTCAGCGCGGGGCTCCGGGTCGAGCACATCGGCAACAGCAGCGTGCGCTACGGCATCGGCCTGTTCCGCAACGACGATAACGACGCCGCGGCGCAGGGCCATTTCGTCCATGTGTATGTGGAGCGCAAGAGCAGCAAGCCGGTGGCGTTGCCGGAGAAGCTGCGAAGGGTGCTGGAGGGGCTGAAGTAAATCTTCGCCCTACTCCTCCTTATACCCCAGCGCCTGCTCGTTCCCCGTCGCGCCGTAATACTTGAACGGCAGAAACTTGCCCGACATCGTGATCTTGACGCGGTCGCCCTTCGGGTCGGCGAGGCGCTCCATCACCATGTCGAAGTCGATCGCCGACATGATGCCGTCGCCGAACTCCTCCTCGATCAGCACCTTCCAGGCCGGCCCGTTGATCAGCACCAGCTCGTAGAAGCGGTAGATCAGCGGATCGGTCGGCGGCATCGCGGTGCCCGCGCCGCGCATCGGCACCTCGTTGAGCAGCGCCTCCTCGCTCTTGGAGAGGCCGAACAGTTTCGCCGCCGCGGCCGCCATCGGCTTGGTCATCTTGTGATGGCCGAGGATCCCGCCCGTCACCATCACCGGCGACATGCCGCCGATCTCGCCGCAGATGTATTTCCAGGTCCAGCCCTTCTCGCGCTTGATGTCGAGCAGCTTCTCGGTGAGGTCGGAACGCTTCATGGTGGTCTCCCTGAAACTCAGTTGTTGACGGCAAGCCTGCGGCGCCGGCGCGCTCGTGGCGGCCGGTGCGCCCGGGCGGATGACCGGCACGTTGCGCGGGTCATAGCCCGGCGTCTGCGCGACGAAGGTGCGGCTGCGCATGACGAGGAAATCGAGGATGTGGTTGCGCACGGCGTAATAGAGCGGGTGCTTGTGCAGCTCGATGCGGTTGCGCGCCTTCGGCAGCGGGTTCTCGACGATCTCGGCGACCACCGCGCCGGGGCCGTTGGTCATCAGCACGATCTTGTCGGCGAGGTAGAGGCCCTCGTCGACGTCGTGCGAGATCATGAAGGTGGTCTGCCCGGTCTCCTGGCAGATGCGGCGCACCTCGTCCTGCAGCGTGCCGCGGGTGAGCGCGTCGAGCGCGGAGAACGGCTCGTCCATCAGCATCACCTTGGGCTCGATCGAGAGCGCGCGGGCGATGCCGACGCGCTGCTTCATGCCGCCGGACAGCTCGGACGGGCGCTTGTGCTCGTTGCCGGTAAGGCCGACCAGGTCGATGAATTTCTGCGCGTGGGCGCGCATCGCGCTCCTTCGGCCATTTCGGCCATTTGGAGGTGACCGCATAGCCGACGTTGCCGATGACGGTGCGCCAGGGCAGCAGCGCGTGGGACTGGAAGATGACGGCGCGGTCGAGGCTCGGGCCGGCGATCTCGTGGCCGTCCATGATGACGACGCCGTCGGACGGCTCATCGAGCCCGGCGAGGATGTTGAGCACGGTGCTCTTGCCGCAGCCGGAATGGCCGATGATGCAGGTGAACTCGCCGGCGGCCGAGCGTGAGCCACAGGTTCTCGAATACGGCGGTGGTCGTGCCGCCGGGCGCCGGATAGCGCCGCGAGATGCCCTCGATCGATATGAACTTGTCTTTGTTGCTGGGTTGCACGGCGGTCATTCCGGAAACGTCACCAGCCGCCCGACCCGCGCCAGCATCTGATCGAGGATCATCCCCATCACCCCGATCACCAAAATCGCGATGATCACATTCGTGATCGACAGATTGTTCCATTCGTTCCAGACGAAGTAGCCAATGCCGGTTCCGCCGACCAGCATCTCGGCCGCGACGATGACGAGCCACGCAATGCCGATCGAGATGCGCATGCCGGTGACGATGGTCGGCGCGGCCGCCGGCAGGATCACCGTGAAGGCGCGGCGGAACGGGCCGACCTCGAGCGTCTTGGCGACGTTGAGCCATTCCTTGCGCACGCTCGCCACACCGAACGCGGTGTTGATCAGCATCGGCCATAGCGAGCAGATGAAGATGACGAACACGCCGGAGATGTTGGAATCCTTGATGGTGTAGAGCGCGAGCGGCATCCAGGCGAGCGGCGAGATCGGCTTGAGCACCTGGATGAACGGATCGAGCGCCTTGCTCATCAAGGGCGACATGCCGATCAGGAAGCCGATCGGGATCGCGACCAGCACGGCGAGCAGATATCCCACCATCACCCGCAGCAGCGACCAGCCGAGCTGGATGCCGATGCCCTTGTCGTTCGGGCCCTTGTCGTAGAACGGCTGGCGCAGGTGCTCCCACAGCTTGGCGCCGACATCGAGCGGCCCCGGCATCGCCGACTTGCCCTGCGTCGCGGTCGCGCCCATCAGCCGCGCATATTCGGGATCCATCTGCGCGACCTTGCCGGTCCCTTGCGTGGCCAGGTGCCAGGCAAGGAGGAAGGCGGCGAGCAGCGCGACGGAGACCACCGCCGCGCGCCAGGTCAGGGAGATCGGCATCAGCGCCCCGGCACGGTTCGCATCAGGCCGACTTCTTGATCTTGAAGCTGGCGAGGTATTCCTCGGGCTTCGCCGGATCGAAGGTCTTGCCCATCACGCTGAAGCTCTTGGTCGTCGCCTTCGGCGGCGTCAGGCCGACTTCGGCCATCAGCTTCGACGTGTCGGTGGCGAGATAGACCTCGCTCGCCACCTTGGCGTAGTCGACGTCGCCCTTGATCTGACCCCAGCGCTTCATCTGGGTCATGATCCAGACCGCAAAGGACTGCCATGGGAACGGATCGAAATCGACGCGGTTCGGCTGCTTCACGATATTGCCGAGGCCGTCGGCGAAGGTGCCGGTCAGGATCTGCTCGAGCACGATCGGCGGCTGGTTGAGGTAGTTGGCCGGCGCGATGGCTTCGGCGATCGGCTTGCGGTTCTCCGCCTTGTGGGCGAAGGCGGTGGCGTCGATGATCGACTTGAGCAACGCCGCGTAGGTGTTTGGCGTCGCCGTGGTGAACTCCTTCGACGCCGCGAAGGCGCAGCACGGGTGGCCTTCCCAGATGTCCTTGGTGAGGATGTGGATGAAGCCGACGCCGTCATAGACGGCGCGCTGGTTCATCGGATCGGGCCCGAGATAGCCGTCGATATTGTCGGCGCGCAGATTTGCGACCATTTCCGGCGGCGGCACCGAACGGATCTGCACATCGACATCCGGATCGATGCCGTGCTCGGCGAGGTAATACCGCAGCAAATAATTGTGCATCGAGTAGTCGAACGGAACGGCGAACTTGAAGCCCTTCCAGTCCTTCGGATCGCGCCGATCCTTGTGCTTGATCGACAGCGTGATGGCCTGGCCGTTGATGTTCTCGACCGCCGGCATCGTGTAGGGGATCGCGTTGGAGCCGACGCCCATGGTGATGGCGAGCGGCATCGGCGAGAGCATGTGCGCCGCGTCGTATTCCTTGTTCAGCGTCTTGTCGCGGATGACCGCCCAGCCCGCCGTCTTGATCACCTCGACGTTGAGGCCGTGCTTCTCGTAGAAGCCCATCGGCTTCGCCATGATGATCGGCGTCGCGCAGGTGATCGGAATGAACCCGACCTTGAGGTCCTTCTTCTCGATCGGGCCACCCTGGGCGAAGACTTCGGTCGCAGCCTTGAGCGGGAAGAATTGCGACACCGCCGCCAGCGCCGTCGAGGCGCCGACCGAGTTGAGGAAGGCGCGGCGCGTCGTGTCCTTTGGGAAGACGGCGCGCATCACCGCCGAGGCGATCACGTTCTCGTAGCGCTTCTCGTCGGACTGGCGTTCGACCGGCGCGCATTGAAGCTGGACGTCGCGCTCGTGCTCGGCCTGGCTGACGTGCCGGCCGCAGGCGCACCCGTGTAACCGGGTGGAAGGATCGAACGGGTTGTCGAACGTGGACATGGCAAACCCCAATGGTTCAAGATCGCTCGAACGGCGATTTGCCCTTGGGGTTTGCAACGCCCGTGCCAGCCCGCTTTATATGGGGTTTATGGATATCCGCCCGCGATTGAAGCAGACTGCTGCTCTGTTCTTGGGCAGCCGCTTGAATCTTCGGCAGTCCCATCGATGATAAGATGACGTTCCGGTGCAGGAGCACGCCAGGAGAATACGCCATGAGCATCATGTATCACGACGGCAATCGGCAGCTTCAGGACCGCTTCGACAGCCGGCGCATCTCCGACCGGCTGGAAGAAAAGCTGACGCGGACAACGTTCACGGCCGACGACAAGGCCTACATCGAAAGCTGCGCGTACTTCTTTCTCGCCACCGCAGACGCCCAGGGCCGGCCGGATTGCTCGTTCAAAGGCGGCATGCCCGGCTTCGTGCGCGTGACCGCCGACAACGAGCTGGCTTTCCCGATTACGACGGCAACGGCATGTTCAAGAGCCTCGGCAACATCGTCGCCAACCCGAACATCGGCCTGCTGTTCATCGCCATGCACGACAAGCCGAAACGGCTGCGCGTCAACGGCACGGCGCAGGTGAGCGACAGCGATCCGCTGCTTGCCGAGACGGTCGGCGCGCAACTGATCGTGCGGGTGAAAGCGCGCGCGATCTTCCCGAACTGCCCGCGCTACGTTCCGAACATGCAGATGACCGGGCCCTCGACCTACACGCCGCAGCCCAAGTGCGAACCGCCGGAGCCGGCGTGGAAAGGCTTCGATATCTTCAAGGACGTGGTGCATCCACGCCAGCCGACCTTCAAAGGATGACTTTGGGCTGACCATCACAAAGTTCCGCGCGTGATTTCGCGGCTTTCGCCCCCTTGGCGCGAACCGCTTGACGGCTCCCGGCGTTTCCGGAATCATGAGAACAAACCATGAACTTATTTCGGCTAAGGCTTCCGCGAGGAGGCTGGATGTCGCGTCTCTTCAAGGCCTTAGATGATCGAACAACTGCGCAGCACAATTGCCCGGATGGAGCGGCCGCCCGGCTTCGAAGACCCCGGCCTGCGGCCGTTCGGCCTCGCCTCGCTCGATACGGCGCTTGGCGGCGGGCTCCCGCGCGGCGCGTTGCACGAAGTTTCAGCGGCCAGCGAAGCGCACGTCACGGCGGCGGCCGGCTTCATTTTAGGCGTCGCGCACAGCGAGCGCGCGATCGTCTGGATCGCCGAAGACATGGCGATGGTCGAAAGCGGCGCGCTCTATGGATGCGGGCTGGATGAATTCGGCCTTCCACCCGAACGGCTGCTGCTGGTCAATGTCAGCCATCGCCGCGATCTGCTCTGGGCGATGGAGGAAGCGCTGCATTGCCGCGCGATCGGCGCGGTGATCGGCGAACTGCGTCACCAGAGCATCGACGCCGTTGCGTTGCGGCGGCTGTCGCTCGCTGCCGCGACGAGCGGTGCGCTCGCCTTCCTGCTGCGCAGCTCGCCAACGCAAGAAAGTTCGACTGCCGCGACGCGCTGGGTCGTGAGCGCTGCGCCGTCGCAGCCGCGCTACGGACCGGGCGCTCCGCGATTTGAAGCGCAGCTCATGCGCAATCGCCGCGGGCCGCTCGGATCCTGGTTGTTGGAATGGAATGAGAAGGATGAGTGTTTTGTTCTCGCGTCAACGCATCCTCAGCCTCTGGCTACCCCGCCTGTCGACCGACCGGCTGGCACGCTTGTGCGCTCGGTCGCCTGAGGCAAAGCCGACCGTCGTCTACGGCAAGCGCGGCAATCTCGACCTGATCGTCGCGCTCGATGTGAAAGCCGAGCGGCTCGGCCTCTACAAAGGCCTGGCGATGGCGCAGGCGCGCGCCATGCATCCGGCCATTGTCGCGGTCGAGGAAGAGCCGCAGGCCGATGCCAGGCTGCTCGATATGCTGGCGGACTGGTGCCTGCGTTACACGCCGCTGGTCGCTTGTGATGGCCGCGACGGCCTGCTGCTCGACATTACCGGCTGCGCGCATCTTTACGGCGGCGAAGCGGCGCTGATTGCCGACCTGGCGGAACGGCTCAAACGGGCAGGATTGGCGCAACGGATCGCAGTGGCCGGGACGATCGGCGCGGCCTGTGCAGCGGCGCGTTACGGCAGACCGGGCATTCATGAGAATGGCGATGAGCGCGAATTGCTCGCCGCCATGCCAATGGCGGCTTTGCGCATCGAAGCGGGTGTTTCCGCTGCACTGGCGCGCGTCGGCCTCAAGCATATCGGCGACATCGTCGATCTGCCGCGCGCGCCGCTGGCCGCCCGCTTCGGCGCCGAACTGCTGCGCCAGCTCGACCGCGCGCTCGGCCATGAAGAAGAGCCGCTGACCCCGCGCCTGCCCGTCGCGTCCTACATCGCCGAGCAGCGCTTCGCCGAGCCGATTGCACGCGAAGAGGATGTGCTGGCCGTGACCGGGCAATTAGCGGCTCGCCTGAAGGCCATGCTGGAGCGCCAGGGCGACGGGGCGCGGAAGCTCGAGCTCACTTTATTCCGCACCGACGGCGCATTGCGCCGCATCAGCGCCGGCACATCGCGGCCGCTGCGCGATCCGGCCGAGATCCGCGCGCTGTTTGTCGAGCGGCTCGCCGCGCTCAATGACGATCTCGACCCCGGCTTCGGCTTCGACATGGCGCGGCTTTCGGTGACCGCGGCGGAGCCCTGCACCGATGAGCAGATCGGGCTCAACGATAGCGACACCGGGCCTGCGCTCTCGCGATTGATCGATCATCTCTCCGCGCGCCTGGGCGGCACAGCGGGTCCGCAAGCTGATCGCGCAGGACAGTCACATTCCCGAATTGGCGGCGAGCCTGCCGGCCCAGATCAAGGCCGAAGACGATGGCTGGGCGGCGTTTCGCCGCTATCGCGACGAACAGGGCATCGGCCCGCGGCCGCTGCGCCTTCTCTCAAAGCCCGAGCCGATCAAAGCCATTGCGGAAGTGCCGGACGGTCCGCCGCAACGGTTCTGGTGGCGGAACGCATTGCATGAAGTCGTCGCCGCCGAAGGTCCGGAGCGGATCGAACGGGTTGGTGGACCGATGAAGACGGCAAGGCGCGGGATTACTTCCGCGTCGAGGACAAGAGCGGGCTGCGCTTCTGGCTGTTCCGCGCCGGGCTTTATCGCGACCTGTCGCAAGCGGACTGGGATGCCGGCCGCTTCCCGCAATGGTTCATGCACGGAGCGTTCGGGTGATGCGCTACACCGAATTCGCCTGTGCTTCGAATTTCTCATTCCTGCGCGGCGCGTCGCATCCGGAAGAGCTGATGGTGCAGGCCAATGCCATCGGGCTTGCCGGGCTCGGACTTTGCGATCGCAATTCGGTGGCCGGCGTGGTGCGGCCCTATGTTCTCAAGCGCGATCAGAAGCTGGCCCTCGCCTACCACCCCGGCGCCCGCCTCGTATTCAGCGACGGCACGCCCGACATCCTCGCCTATCCGCGTAACCGCGCTGCCTGGGGCCGGCTGACGCGATTGCTGACCGTCGGCAACCGGCGCGCCGACAAAGGCGATTGCATCCTGCGGCGCGACGATCTGCTCGAACATGTGTTCGGGCTCGAGCTGATCGCGATGGACGGCGATGCGCCCTTTCTCAGCGAGTTGCGCGCCGCAGCTCCGGGTCGCGTGCGTCTCGCCGCGTCGATGCTCTATCGCGGCCGCGACAAAGCGCGGCTCGCAAAACTCGCCGCCACCGCGCGCGAAGCGCACGTGCCGCTGATCGCGGTCAATGACGTCATCTTCCATCATCCCGACCGGCGCGAGCTGGCCGACGTGCTGACCTGCATTCGCGAGAAGCTGCTGATCGACAAGGCCGGACGGCGGCTCGCCATCAACGCCGAACGTTTCCTCAAGCCGCCGGAGGAAATGGCGCGGCTGTTCAAGGATTATCCGGCCGCCATCGAAGAAACCGAAGCGCTGAGCGAGCAGCTGACCTTCTCGCTCAAAGACCTTGCCTACGAATATCCCGACGAGGACATGCAGGGCTTCGCCTCCCCGCAGGATGCGCTCACTCATCTCACCTATGAAGGCGCCAAGTGGCGGTATCCCGATGGCGTGCCTGCTGCGGTCATGGAGACTTTGGCGCATGAGCTCAAGCTCATCGCCGAGGTCAAATATGCCCCGTATTTCCTGACCGTCTATCAGATCGTCAAATTTGCCCGCTCCAAAGACATCCTCTGCCAGGGCCGCGGCTCGGCGGCCAATTCCACGGTCTGCTTCTGCCTTGGCATCACCGAAGTCGATCCCAACGCCAAAAACATCAGCCTGCTGTTCGAGCGTTTCATCTCGACCTCGCGCAACGAGCCGCCCGACATCGACGTCGATTTCGAGCACGAGCGCCGCGAAGAGGTGATCCAGCACATCTACGAAAAATACGGCCGTGAACGCGCCGGCATTGCCGCGACCGTCATCTCCTATCGCGGCCGTTCCGCGATCCGCGAAGTCGGCAAGGTTTTCGGCCTGAGCGAAGACACGATCGGCGCCCTGTCCTCTTCGATCTGGGGCATGGGTGGCGGCGCGGTCTCGCAGCAACGCGATCATCCGCAGCGGGCTCGATGTGAACAGCCCGCGCATGCAGAAAATCGCGAAGCTGGCGCGCGAGATCAACGGCTTTCCCCGCCACCTGTCGCAGCATGTCGGCGGCTTTGTCATCACCCGCAGCCGGCTCGACGAAGTCATGCCGATCGGCAATGGCGCGATGCCGGACCGCACCTTCGTCGAATGGGACAAGGACGATCTCGACGCGCTCAATATCCTGAAGGTCGATGTGCTGGGACTCGGGATGCTGTCCTGCATCCGCAAGGCGTTCGAGCTGATCGAGAAGGACTATCCGGCTGCGTTCCCGCAGCGCCTCACGCTCGCCACCGTCCCCAAGGAAGAGCCGCAAGTCTACGACATGCTCTGCCGCGCCGACTCGCTCGGCGTGTTCCAGGTCGAGAGCCGCGCCCAGATGAGCATGCTGCCGCGCCTCAAGCCGCGGCAGTTTTACGATCTCGTCATCGAAGTGGCGATTGTCCGGCCCGGCCCGATCCAGGGCGACATGGTGCATCCCTATCTGCGCCGGCGCGAGGGCAAGGAGGATGTCAGCTATCCGAAGAAAGAGCTGGAAGACATCCTGAAGAAGACGCTCGGCGTGCCGCTGTTCCAGGAGCAGGCGATGAAGATCGCGATCGTCGCCGGCGGCTTTTCTCCGGGCGAGGCCGACCAGTTGCGCCGCGCCATGGCGACCTTCAAGCGCAACGGCACGATCCGCACGTTCCACGACAAGATGGTCAAGGGCATGGTCGACAAAGGATACCCGCAGGACTTCGCCGAGCGCTGCTTCAGCCAGATCGAAGGCTTCGGCGAATATGGCTTTCCCGAAAGCCATGCCGCCAGCTTCGCGCTGCTGGTCTACGCCTCGGCCTGGCTCAAATGCCGCTATCCCGACGTGTTCGCCGCGGCGCTGCTCAATGCGCAGCCGATGGGGTTTTACTCATCGGCGCAGATCGTGCGCGACGTGCGCGAGCATGGCGTCGAGGTGCGGCCGCCCGACGTGAATTTCTCCGACTGGGATTGCACTTTGGAGCCTGGCCCGCGCGCGGCCGAACGGCTGCATGAGCTGCATCGAGACGATGGCGGAGGACATCCGCACCACCCATGCGGTGCGGCTCGGCCTGCGCGAGATCAAGGGCATGCCGGAGGATGACGCCAAGCTCATCATGGCAAAGCGCGGCAGCGGCTACGATTCCGTCCGCGACGTGTGGCTGCGCACCGGCCTGCATACGCGCGTGCTGGAGCGGCTGGCCGATGCCGATGCGTTCGGCTCGCTCGGGCTGACCCGGCGCGACGCGCTGTGGGCGGCGAAAGCATTGGGGCGCGTCGGCGACCGCGACGACGATTTGCCGTTGTTTGCAACGCAAAGCGGAACGGCGAACGCCTTGTGGCCGCAGAGCCCGACGTCGCGCTGCCGCCGATGCCGATCGGCGAAGAAGTGGTCAACGACTACCGCTTCCTGCGGCTGTCGCTCAAAGCCCATCCGGCGCAATTCCTGCGCAACGATCTCACGCAACGCGGCATCAAACCCAACGACACCTTGCGTGACATGCCATCCGGATCATGGGTCAGCATTTCCGGCCTGGTCACATGCCGGCAGCGCCCCGGCTCCGCCAATGGCGTGGTGTTCATCACCATCGAAGACGAAACCGCGGTCGCCAATCTCATCGTCTGGCCGAAATTGTTCGAGCGCGTGCGGCCGGTCGTGCTCGGCGCGCGCTATGTGATAGCGCGCGGCCGGATGCAGAATGTAGCCGGCGTCATCCATGTCGTTGCCGAGCAGCTCGAAGACCAAACCGAGCTGCTGGCGCGGCTCGCGCAAGGTGGCGCCGAGATCGACAGCCTGGCGCGCTGCGATGAGGTGCGCCGCCCGATTCAAGGCTCGCGCCATCCGCAGCGCCAAGGCGGCCCAGCCCGGCCCTCTGGCGAAGATCATGCGCGAGACGCCCGAACTTGCCGCCGATCTCGACGTCACGGCGCGCGGCTCCGCGCACGCGCCGACACGCCGCGCCAGTTGATCAGCGCGGGATCACGCCGCCGCGGCCGACATTGACGCGGTCGGCTTCGAGCGAGCCATTGAGCTTCTTCGTGACCCGCAGCAGCGCGACATGCGCGCCGGGCTTGAGCTCGCTCAGGTCGCTCACCGGATAAGCGAGGATGGTCGCATCGGCGGGCACGACGATCTTCTTCTCGCCGTCCCGGTATTTGACCGTCAGCACCGGGCCATCGACCGAGGTCACCCGCTCGTCAACCGTGCCATTGGTCATGGTGCTGTTCGGCCGCGCGTCCCAGGGCCGATGGCCCTCGCCGATGCCGCGCTGGCTTTCCGCAAATACCGTCACCTGCACCGCGCGCTGGCTGCCATCCGGCTGCGGCATCGCGCCGACCCCGATGAAGGCACCGGGCTTGATGTCGTCGAGCTTGGCGTTGCTGACGCCGAACACCGCGACCTTCGGCGTCAGGTCGATCTCGAACGTGCCGCCGCCCTCGAGCGGCCGCACCACGATGGTATGGCCGTCGGCACGCTCGATGGTGCCGGAGATCCGTTGCGTCGGCGCCGGCTGCGCTAACGCAGCCAGCGGCAACAGCAGAAGCGCAACCGCAATCAGTCCGGAGCATTCCGATTACATCGCCGGTGTTACGCCGCGGCCGACATACATTGTCTTGGCCAGCACCGAACCGTCGGCCTGCTTGTCCGACGCGAAGATGATGATCTGCGCGCCGACTTTGAGCTCGTCCTTGCTGCCGGGAGCAGCGGCGGCGATGGTCGTCTGCGGCGTGATGACGACGCTCTTCTCGCCTTCCTTGTACTTCACCTTGAACGATGCACTGCCGGCATCGGCCGCCGGCGTGCCCTCGATATAGGCATTGGTCATGGTGCTGTTCGCGCGGCTGTCCCACGGCCCATGACGATCCGGCACGACGCCGCGCTGCGCCGGCAGAAAGATGTGAATCGAATGCGCTTCGATGCTGCCGTCCGGCCGCGGAACGCCGGCAATGCCGATGAACGTATCGTTCTTGAGATCGGCCAGCGACGCCTTCACCAGCGCGGAGACGCGTACATCGTCAGCCAGTTTGACGTTCATCGTGCCGCCGTCGCGGAGCTTGAGCTCCAGATTGGCGCCATCCGCCTTCACGATCTCGCCGCGAATGCGGCCAGGCTGCTGCGCCGATGCGGTGGCGGCGAGCGCCAGCGCGACGATAAATCCGAGCGATAATTTGATGATTTGTCGCATTGGGTCCTCCCATCCGGCGCGAGGCCGGTTGCTGGAAAGAACACCGCGGCAGGCCGCTCAATTCCTCAGCTTTTGAGCAGATCTTTCTCGACCAGAGCGCGGAGCTCCGGCGTCACCTCCGGCCGCACGCCAAACCAGAGCTGGAAGCCCCGCACCGCCTGATGCAGCAGCATGCCAAGCCCATCCGCGGTGCGCAGCCCACGATCGCGGGCAACCTTGAGAAGCGTCGGTCTCAAGCGGCGAGTAAACAATGTCGGAGACCACAAGCGACGGCTGGGCCGCGCAGATTGATCTCGAGCGGCGGCTGGCCTGCCATGCCGAGCGACGTCGTATTGACCAGAAGCCCGGCGCCGCCGAGCAGCCCGGTCAGCTCGTCCCAATTGGCGAGATGAACTGCGGCGCCGAACTTCTTGCGCAGGACTTCGGCGCGGGCCGGCGTGCGGTTGACCAGATAGATGCGCCGCACCTCGCGGGTCAGGAGCGCAAACACCACCGCCTTGCGCGCCGCCGCCGGCGCCCAGCACCACCGCGGTTTCGAGCCCGCGATCCCAGGCCGGCGTGGCCTGGTCGAGATTGCCGAGGAAGCCTTCAACGTCGGTATTGGTCGAGCGCAACGCATCGCCGTCATAGAACAGGGTATTGGCCGCACCGACCGCCTCGGCGCGATCGTCGGGCTCGGTCAGGGCGAAAACCGCTTCCTTGTGCGGGATCGTGACATTGCAGCCGACATAGCCGCGCTCACGCAGCGAGCGCACGAAGCCCGGAAGCTCCTCCGGCTTTACCGCCTCGCGTCCATATTCTGCGTCGAGCTTGTACTGCTTGATCCAGTAATTGTGGATCAGCGGCGAGCGCGAATGTTCGATCGGCCAGCCGATCACGCAGGCGCGCTTCGTGGTCGCATTCATGGCGCTGGATGTAGGCGGCAAGCCTCAATAAAGTAAAGCGGGCCACGGGAACCTCCATGAAATCCATTTTTATCGATTGCAACGATCAGCTCGACACTGTGTGGGCGAGTGTTTTCGCGGCCGGGCGATCCGCCGATCGATCGTCAACACGCAAGCCGTTCGCGCGCGACGACTTGCCGAAAGTCATCGGCGGCTACGACATCGCGATCGACGATCATTCCTACATGCCGACCGAGCTGGTGGCGCAGTGTCCCGAGCTCAAGCACATCGTGTTTCTCGGCACCGGCGCCGGCGAGCTACATGAACGTCGATGAGCTCAAAGGCCGCGGCATCACGGTGCACACCATCAAGGGCTATGGCGACACCGCCGTCGCCGAGCATACGATCGCGCTGATGTTCGCCTGCGCGCGCGATCTCGCCAGGATGGACCGCGAGGTCCGCGGCGGCACCTGGAAGCCGGCAGAAGGCGTGCAGCTGCTCGGCAAGACGCTGGGCGTGATCGGGCTTGGCGGCATCGGCAGCGAAGTCGTGCGGATCGCCAAAGGCATCGGCATGAATGTCATCGCCTGGAACCGCACGCCGAAGCCGGATGCCGGCGTCAAGCAGGTCGATATCGACACGCTGCTCGCGCAATCGGATGTGGTGTCGCTCAATCTGACGTTGGGCGACGAGACGCGCGGCTTCCTGTCACCGGAGCGGATCGCGCGGATGAAGAAGGGCGTCGATCCTGCGTCAACACCGCGCGCGGCGCGCTGGTGGATGAGGCGGCGCTGATCGAGGCGCTTGAAGAGCGGCCACATCCGCGCTGCCGGGCTCGACGTGTTCCACGCCGAGCCGCTCAAGGCCGATCATGTGCTGGCCTCGATGCCGAACGTCACGCTGACCGCGCACGCGGCATTCCGGACGCTTGAAGCGTCCGAGACGCTGCTGCGCCGCGCGATCGACATCACCGCGCGGATTGTGCGCGGCTAGACCAGTCCGGGCGTCGACCCGCCATCCACCGAAATCGCGGTGCCCTGGATATGCCGCGCCTTGGCGCTCGCCAGGAACACGGCGAGCTCGGCGACGTCTTCCGGCTGGCCGATGCGGCGCAGGCCGGCCTTGCCGACCGACTCTTCGCGGATCTGCTCCGGCGTCTTGTTCTGCGCCTTGGCATGCGCCTGAAACAGCGTGATGACGCGATCGGTCTCGGTCATGCCGGGATGAATGACATTGACGTTGACGTCGTCGCGATTGCCGATCTGGGCGAGACCTTTCGAAAAATTCGAGAAGGCGGAATTGACCGAGCCGCCGATCAGGAAGTCCGCACCGGGCGTCCGCGCTGCGCCGCCGATGATGTTGATGACATTGCCATGCGCATCCTTGAGCATCGGCCAGAACAGCCGGCACAGACGCACAGCGGCGAAATATTTCAGCGCAAAGCCGTCGACGAAGTCGGCATCGGGCAGATCGAGAAATTTCCCGGCCTTGGTCGCGCCGGCATTGTTCACCAGCACGTCGCAGCGGTTGAATTTGGCTTTCACGGCGTCGAACAGCGCCTGGCAGCCTTCGAGCGAGCGCAGGTCGCCGGTCACCGTAAACGGCGGCGGCCCGCCGCTCATCGATTTTGCCGCGGCCGCAAGATTGTTCGCGTTCGCCGCCGCCAGCACGACCTGCGCACCCTCGCGCGCGAAAGCCGCACCGATCGCCTTGCCGATGCCGCGGCTGCCGCCGGTCACAACGACAACCTTGCCCTGAAACTCGCCCATGCCGCCTCCCGTTGGCGCATTGACGCGCCCTTGTTCTGCGCCACAATAGGCTAGAACAAAACAAAAGTGCGAGGGGGAGACGTGAAGCCGGCGCCGTTCGCCTATGCCAAGGCCGCATCGCTCAATGAAGCGATCGGCCTGTTGGGCGAGAAGCCCGACGCCAAGCTGCTCGCCGGTGGGCAAAGCCTGATCGCCACATTGAATATGAGGCTGTCGGCGCCCTCGCTGCTGATCGACATCAACGGCCTCGACGAACTGCGCGGCATCCGGCGCAAGGACGGCATGATCGAGATCGGCGCGATGACGCGCCATGTCGAGGCCGAACGCTCCAGGGACATCGCGGAGCATGCGCCGCTGATCGCCAAGGCGATGCCGCATATCGGCCATCCGGCCATCCGCAATCGCGGCACGATCGGCGGCTCGGTGGCCTTCGCCGATCCGGCGGCGGAATTGCCGGCGTGCTTCCTGGCGCTGGGCGGCGAAGCCGAGATTGCCGGCCCGAAGGGCAAGCGCACGGTCAAGGCGGACGATTTCTTCAAAGGCCTGTTCGAGACTGCGCTTGGGCCGCAGGATGTTTTGACCGCGATCCGCGTTCCGGTCGCCGACAAGAATACCCGCGTCGGTTTCGCCGAGCTGTCGCGGCGGCTCGGCGACTACGCCATCGTTGGCCTCGCAGCCACGGCGAAGGCCGACGGCAAAGGATTGAGCGACGTGCGGCTCGCATTCTTCGGCGTCGGAGCGACGCCGGTGCGCGCTCGCAAAGCGGAGGCTGCCCTCAACGGCGCCGCTGACGACAAGAGCATCGATGCGGCCGTCGCGCAGCTCGATCTCGATCCGACCGACGATGTGCAGGCGACCGGCGCCACCAAGAAGCATCTGGCCGGCGTGCTGCTCAAACGTGTGGTCGCGCAATTGAAGGAGGCGCGGTGATGGACCGCATCGTCGACATCTCCCTCACCGTCAATGGCGAGCGCGTCAATGAGCGCGTCGAGGCGCGCAAGACGTTGGTCGATTTCCTGCGCGACGACCTTGGCCTCACCGGCAGCCATGTCGGCTGCGAGCATGGCGTATGCGGCGCATGCACCGTGCGGGTCGATGGCGCGGTCGTGCGCGGCTGCCTGATGCTGGCGGCGCAATGCGACGGCGCAAATGTGATGACGATTGAAGGCGCGTCCGATGCGAATGAGATCGCCGACCTGCAAGCCGCCTTCGAAGCGCGCAACGCCTTGCAATGCGGCTATTGCACGCCCGGCATGCTGCTCACCGCGCAGGAATTGCTGTCGAACGGCGCGGTGCCGAGCCGCGATGCGATCCGCGACCACATTTCCGGCAATTACTGCCGCTGCACCGGCTATCACGCGATCGTCGATGCGATCGAGCACGTCGCGCAGGCGCGGAGCGGAAAATGAAAATCGTCGAAGACTCTCCGCCAATCCTGACCGCGCTCGACCGGCCGAATTCCTATATCGGCCGCTCGGTGCCGCGGCCCAATCTGCGGCGGCTTTCGCAAGGCCGCGGGCAATACATCAGCGACGTGACGCTGCCGCGCATGGGGCACGCCGCCTATTTGCGCTCGCCGCATGCGCATGCGCGCATCGTTTCGATCAATACCGACAAGGCCAAGAAGGCGCCCGGCGTGATTGCCGTGGTGACCGGCCCGGAACTGGCGAAAGTCATGACGCCGTGGGTCGGCGTGCTCACCCATCTCAAGGGCCTGAAGTCGGCGCCGCAGTCGCCCATCGCGCTCGATCGCGCCTGCTGGGCCGGCGAAGCGGTATGCGCCGTGGTGGCGCGCTCGCGTGCCGAAGCCGAGGACGCCTGCGAGCTGATCGAGGTGCAGTACGAGCCGCTGCCGCCGCTGGTCGATCCGGAAACCGCGACCGATCCGAAGACCCCGGTGATCCACAAAGAGCTGGGCGACAACCTCTGCTTCGCGCGCGAGCTCGATGCCGGCAAGGTCGACGAGGCGTTCGCATCATCCGACGCGGTCGTCGAGACCACGTTCCGGTTCGGCCGCCACACCGGCGTGTGCAACGAGCCGCGCGCGCTGGTCGCCGACTGGAACGAGGGCGAGCAACGCCTGACCGTCTATCATGCCACCCAGGCCCCGCACATGATGCAGGACCTGTTCGCCAAGCACCTCGACATCGAGCACCAGCAGGTGCGCGTCGTCACCAAGGACGTCGGCGGCTCGTTCGGCATCAAGGTCCACACCTATGCCGACGAGATGGCGACAGTTGCGCTGTCGAAGCTGCTCAAGCGGCCGGTGAAATTCGTCGCCGACCGGATCGAGAGCTTCGTCACCGACATCCATGCGCGCGACCACCGCGTCAAAGCCAAGATCGGCGTGAAGAAGGACGGCACGATCACCGCCTTCGAGATCGACGATCTCACCGGCATCGGCCCCTACTCGGTCTATCCGCGCACCAGCGGCATCGAGGCGAACCAGATCGTCAACCTCACCGGCGGGCCCTACGCCTGCCCGAACTACCGCGCCAAGGCGCGCGTCGTGTTCACCAACAAGAACGTGATGTGCCAGTACCGCGCGGTCGGTCACCCGATCGCGACGGCAGTGACCGAAGGGCTGGTCGACCTCGCCGCAGCCAAGATCGGCATGGACCCGCTGGAGATCCGGCGGCGCAACCTGATCCAGGACGACGCCTATCCGGCGCAATCCGCATCAGGACTGAAGTTCGAGAAGCTGTCGCACCACGAGTCGCTCGCGCATCTCGACTCGATGATGAACTACGCCGGGCTGCGCGCCGAGCAGAAGAAGCTGCGCGAAAAAGGCATCTATCGCGGCATCGGCTTCGCCTCGTTCATCGAGGTGACCAACCCCTCCGCCGCCTTCTATGGCGTCGGCGGCGCCCGCATCTCGTCGCAGGACGGCGCAACGATGAAGCTCGACGCCCAGGGCAATGTCAGCGTCCACAGCGGCGTCACCGAGCAGGGCCAGGGCGCCGACGCCGTCATGGCTCAGGTCGCGGCATCAGCCTTCGGCGTGCCGATCGAGAAAGTCCGCGTCGTCACCGGCGACACCGACAACACGCCTTATGGCGGCGGCACCTGGGCTTCGCGCGCCGCCGGCATCGGCGGCGAAGCCGCCTGGCAGGCCGGCAAGGCGCTTCGCGCCAATGTGCTCGCGGTCGCCGGCGCGATGCTGCAGGCCAAGCCGGACGATCTCGACATCGTCGACGGCGTGGTGGTCGACAAAGGCACCACCAAAGAACGGCTGCCGCTCGCCGAGCTGGCGCGCGTCGCCTACTTCCGCCCCGACACGCTGCCGCCCGGCTTCCAGGCCGAGCTGATGGCGACGCGCCATTACGTGCCGCGCGCCTGGCCGTTCGCCTTCACCAACGGCATCCAGGGCAGCTATCTCGAAGTCGATATCGACACCGGCTTCGTGAAATTGCTCAAGCACTGGTGCGTCGAGGATTGCGGCACCGTCATCAATCCGCAGCTGGTCGACGAGCAGGTGCGCGGCGGCGTGGTGCAAGGCATCGGCGCCGCGCTGTTCGAGCACTGCATCTATGACGAGCGCGGCCAGCTGGTGAACGGCAACATGGCCGACTATCTCGTGCCGATGGCGGCGGAGATGCCGGACATCGAAGTCGGCCATGTCGTGTCGCCGACCGCCGACAGCGAGCTCGGCGCCAAGGGCGCGGGCGAAGCCGGCACGGCCGGCGCGCCGGCCTGCGTGATGAATGCGATCAACGATGCGCTGCGCCCGCTCGGCGCCCAGCCGTTGACCGACATGCCGTTCACGCCCGACAAGATTTTGCGGGCGCTGGGCAAGGTCTAGCGCTACTGAAACTTGATCATGTCGCTGCGCGTCAGCGTCGTTGCGGCCGACACGGTTGGCGCGCTCAGGAAGTTGAGCACCGTGGCATATTCGGCGACAGGATCGGTCGCAGACATTCCATCGACCGGCACGATCACCTTCATGCCGCGAAACGCCGCGCCGCTCGCCGTGTAAAGCACGGCGCCGTTCGACGACGTGCCGACCGTGATCACGGTCTGAATGCCTTTATCCTTGAGGATCTTCTCAAGATCGGTGTTGCGGAATTTATCCGGGCCCGGACTGCACATGCGGTTCGCCCTGGGCGGCGACGTCAGGCAGCACGTCCGCAATCGTCGAGTTGGCGATGATGGCGTAGATGACGGTCGCCTTGGCGGCGCGCGCGGACTCCAGCAGCTTCTTCATCGCCGGAAGCGACGCCACGCAGCGCGGCCGCTGGCCGCAATTCTGCTTCATGAAATCGAGCATCAGCAGCGCGGTCGTCTTCGGATCGACCGTGACCGGCTTGAGCGTCGGCGCCGCCGGCTTGATGGCTGCCCACTCCTCGATAACGTCCGCAGCCCGCACGTGCCGCTTGCCGTCATTCCGACGATGAGAAAAGCCGCTGCCAAAATCCGTTTCATCGCGCTCCTCCGTTCCTGGTGCCCGCTTGTTAAAACCCCGCGCTCCGTCGCATAGTGCCTTGCGAAACCAACTGAATAAAGACGGGACGAAACGCGATGAATATCAAGGTCGGCCGCGAAGCAGTCGCCGAAGCATCGAAGAAGCTGTCGAATTGGGGCCGTTGGGGCAAGGACGACCACATCGGCACGCTCAATCACGTGACGCCCGAAGACGTCGTCAAAGCGGCGAAGCTCATCAAGACCGGCAAGACGTTCGCGCTCGGCATCCCGCTCGACAAGACCGGACCGCAGACCGGACTGTTCGGCGGCCGCTTCAATCCGATCCACCAGATGCTGGCGACCGGCACCGACGCCATCGCCGGCCAGCAGGACTGGAACAAGATCCGCTACGCCGACGACACGCTGATGCTGTGCGTGCAGGGCGCGACGCATTGGGACGCGCTCGGCCACATCTTCTATGAAGACAAGGCCTATAACGGCCACGACGCCAAGAAGATCGATTCACGCGGCCTGTCCGTGCTCGGCATCGAGCACTCCAAGAACAAGATGGCCGGCCGCGGTGTGCTGCTCGACATCGCGCGCTTCCGCGGCGTGAAGTGGATGCAGGATGGCGAGAGCATCTCGAACGAAGAGCTCGACAAGTGCGCCAAGGCGCAGGGCGTCACGATCGGCCGCGGCGACTTTGTCATCGTCCGTACCGGCCAGATGGAGCGCTGCCTCGCTGAAGGAGATTGGGGCGGCTATGCCGGCGGCGACGCGCCGGGCGTGAAGTTCGAGAATTGCTACTGGTGCCAGGAGAAGGAAATCGCCGCGATCTGCACCGACACCTGGGGCGTCGAGGTGCGGCCGAACGAGACGACCGAAGCCAACCAGCCATGGCACTGGGTCGTGATCCCGGCCATGGGCCTGTGCATGGGCGAGATTTTCTACCTCAAGGAACTCGCCGAGGACTGCGCCAACGACAAGGTCTATGAGTTCTTCTTCTGCGGGCCGCCGCTGATCATCACCGGCGGAACCGGCTCACCGATCAATCCGCAGGCGATCAAGTAGCGGATTTACGCGGCGTGCCATATTCGGGCCAATGGCGGGTTGCTAAAAGGCGTCCAAGGGCACTGATCAAGGAGACCTTGGCATGAAAACACTCGTTGCCGCCCTGGGCATGATCGCCATTTCGAGCGCCGCCTTCGCGCAAGGCGCACAGCCGCTTTCCGGCCCGCCGGCCAGCGGCGGAGCGTCTCAACAGCAAGCCCCTGCTGCCGGTACGGCCGCATCGCAGTCACGAACGGTCGCTCAATGCCGCGATGATGCGCGCAACCAACGCCTGCGCGGCGACGAGCGCAAGAATTTCATGCGCGACTGCGCGCGCGACATCAAGGCGTCGTGCCGCGACCAAGCCAGAGCGCAGAGGCTGGATCGCGATGCTCGCCGCGATTTCATGGCGTCCTGCACGCGGCCGGCCGTCACGCAATGCGCAACGCCGGGGAACGGACGCAGCGCCGCCTCCAGGCGGCACGCAGGCGCCCGCGCCGCGATAGCGGCATCGGGGTACAACGAACAATGGAGCCGGGCACATCGATGCCCGGCTCTGCGCAGTGGAGGAGATTCTGGCCTGCTATCTCAAGCGCGGAATGGATGCGAGCGCGATCAAAGCCGCCGTCGTGGCCTCGCTTCTGCTCCTGAGCCTTGGTGCCGCGAGAGCCGCTGACGTAAAGCTCTTATGCGCGGAAGCGTTCAAACCCGGCGATGGAAGAGCTGATTGCGAACTTCGAACGCGTCGGCGATCACCGGGTGACCGTGCGTTATGCAACAGCAGGCGTCGTTGCAAACTGGATTCGCGGCGGCGAACCTGCCGACCTCACCATCTTGCCGAAGCCGGCTTTTGATGCACTCACCGCCGAAGGCAAGGTGGACGGTTCGACGAGGATCGCTCAATCGCCTTTGGCGGTCGCAGTGAGGACCGGCACACCCAAGCCGGATATCGGTTCGAGCGAAGCACTGAAACGAACCTTGTTGGCCGCCAAATCCATCGGCTATTCCGATCCGGCCAGAGGCGGAGGCATCGGGCGGCAGGCCACTCAAGTGATCGAACGCCTGGGCATCGCCAACGAACTCAAAGCCAAGACAATTCTCACGCCCGCAGGCGAATTCCGGGAATTGCTTGCCACCGGTCAAGTCGAGCTCGCCTTCCTGTTTCCGATCGTGGTCGCGAACGATCGCCGCATCGAAGTTGTCGGACCTGTTCCCGCCGAGTTACAGAACATGGCCGACACGACGTTCTTGGCGGGCGCGACGAAAAGCGCCTCAGAGCCTGCTGGTGCAAAGGCATTAATGCGGTACCTTTTGTCTCCGGCGGCTGCCGAGGTCATCAAAATCAAAGGCATGGACCCGGGATAAACGCCGGGTCGAACACTAAGGAGGAGACATGCCCCGCTATCTGAAACGCGGCATGGATGCGAGCGCGATCAAGGCCGCCGACGCCAAGGTGCGTGAGACCGTCGAGGCGATCCTCGCCCAGGTCGAGGCGCGCAAGGACGCGGCGATCCGCGATTACTCGAAGCAATTCGACAAGTGGGAGCCGAAGGACTTCCGCCTCACGCCGGCCGAGATCGACAAGGCGATCGCGCAGGTGCCGCAGCGCGATCTCGACGACATCAAGTTTGCGCAGGCGCAGGTGCGGAATTTCGCGCAGAAGCAGCGCGACACGATGCAGGACCTCGAGGTCGAGACGCTGCCGGGCGTGGTGCTCGGCCACAAGCACATCCCGGTCAATTCAATCGGCTGCTACGTGCCCGGCGGCCGCTATCCCATGGTGGCGTCGGCGCACATGTCGATCGTCACCGCGAAGGTCGCGGGCGTTGAATCGCATCATCGCCTGCGCGCCGCCGTTCAAGGGCGGGCCGCATCCGGCAATCGTCGCGGCGATGCATTTCGGCGGCGCCGACGAGATCTATGTGCTCGGCGGCGTGCAGGCCGTGGCGGCGATGGCGCTCGGTACCGAAACGATCACGCCGGTCGACATGATCGTCGGGCCGGGCAACGCCTATGTCGCGGAGGCCAAACGCCAGCTTTATGGCCGCATCGGCATCGATCTGCTCGCCGGTCCCACCGAGACCTTGATCATCGCCGACGAGACGGTCGATGGCGAGATGTGCGCGACCGATTTGCTGGGCCAGGCCGAGCATGGCCCCACCTCGCCTGCCGTGCTGATCACCAATTCCGAGAAGCTGGCGCGCGAGACGATGGCGGAGGTCGAGCGGCTGCTGGCGATCCTGCCGACCGCGGACGCGGCAGGCCAGGCCTGGAAGGATTTTGGCGAGGTGATCGTCTGCGACGATTATGACGAGATGGTGCGCGAGGCGGACCGCGTCGCCTCCGAGCACGTCCAGGTGATGACGCGCGACCCGGACTACTTCCTCAACAACATGACGAATTACGGCGCGCTGTTCCTGGGCCCGCGCACCAATGTCGCTTACGGCGACAAGGTGATCGGCACCAATCACACGCTGCCGACCAAGAAGAATGCGCGCTTCACCGGCGGGCTCTGGGTCGGCAAGTTCATCAAGACCTGCACGTATCAGAGAGTACTGACCGACGAGGCGAGCGCCATGATCGGCGAATACTGCTCGCGGCTGTGCATCCTCGAAGGTTTCCTCGGCCACGCCGAGCAAGCCAACATTCGCGTGCGCCGCTATGGCGGCCGCAACGTGCCTTACGCGCAGGCGGCGGAGTGAGCGTCGAGCTGACGAAGACGCCGTCGTTCCGGCTCGACGGCAAGCGCGCCTTGGTGACCGGCGCCGGCCGCGGCATCGGGCTCACGGCAGCATCGGCGCTGGCCGACGCCGGCGCGCATGTGACGCTCGCATCGCGCACGCGCGACGAGCTGGAGGCCGCGGCGCGGGCGATCGGCTCCCGCGGGCAACAGGCCGCGATCCTGCCGCTCGACATCCGCGACGTCGAAGCGACGCAGAAAGCGATTGCGGCGCAGGAGCCGTTCGAGATTCTGGTCAACAATGCCGGCACCAACCGGCCGGCGCCGTTCGTCGAGGTGACGGTCGAGGACTACGACTTCGTCACCGACCTGAATGTCCGCTCGGCCTACTTCGTCGCGCAGGCGGTGGCGCGCAAACTCGTCGAGGCCAAGAAGCCCGGCTCGATCATCAACATGTCGTCGCAGATGGGCCATGTCGGCGGCGCGCGCCGCACCGTGTACTGCGCCAGCAAGCACGCGATGGAAGGCTTCACCAAGGCGATGGCGATCGAGCTCGCGCCGCACAAGATCCGCGTCAACACGATCGCGCCGACCTTCATCGAGACGCCGATGACCCGCCCGTTCTTCGAGAACGAGGCGTTCCGCAAGGACACGCTCAATCGCATCAAGCTCGGACGGCTCGGGCAGCTCGAAGAGCTGACGGGCGCGATCATCTATCTCGCGTCGGATGCATCGACGCTGATGACCGGCTCGTCGATGGTGATCGACGGCGGCTGGACCGCCGAATAGCTACTTCAGCACGTCCGGATTGACGATGTTCGGCGGCCTTTTCCCGGCGAGCAGCGCCTCGATATTGTCGACCACGATGCTCGCCATCTCCTCGCGGGTCTCGATCACCGCGCTGCCGAGATGCGGGTTGAGCACGACATTCTTCATCTTCTTCAGCTCGGCGTGAACCTTGGGCTCCAGCTCGAACACGTCGAGCCCGGCGCCGGCAATCTTCTTCGCCTTGAGCGCGCGGACCATGGCCTTCTCGTCGATGATCGGGCCACGCGCGGTGTTGACGATGAAAGCGGTCTTTTTCATCAACCCGAACTCGCGCGCGCCGATCTGATGACGGGTGTCCTTGGTCAGCGGCGAGTGCAGCGAGACGAAGTCGGACTGGCGCAACAAGCTCATCGAGCTCGACGAAAGTCAGGCCCGCTTCGCGCTCCTCGCGCTCCGGCTTGCGGCGCGGCGTCCAATACAAAACCCGCATCGAGAAACCCTGCGCGCGGCGCGCCACCGCCTTGCCGATCAGCCCGCCGCCTCCGACCAGGCCAAGGGTCTTGCCCCAGACGTATGAGCCGAGCAGATGCCGTGACTGACCGCCTGGAAACTTGCCGGCGCGCACCAGCCGGTCGCCCTCGCCCATCCGCCGCGCCACCGCCAGCATCAGGCCGAACGTGAGGTCGGCGGTCGCCTCGGTGGTCACCGGCGGCACCACCGTCACCGGTATGCCGCGCTTGGTTGCTTCGGCGACGTCGACATTGGAGGGACTGATCGATTGCGCCGCGATGTGACGCAGCTTCGGATTGGCGGCAATCACCGCGCGGTCGATCTTGTCGTGCAGCAGGCAGAAAAGAATGTCGGCCTCGCTTCACCGCGCCGATCAGAGTCTTGTGCGGAATGATGCGGCTGTCGTCGGGGAAGACCTTGACGCTGCCCAAAGCGCGGAGACGTTTCAGCGCACTTTCGGCAATCGGCTGAGTTACGAAAATTCGCGGCTTCTTCAGCGCAGCCATCGAACCACTCCCGCGACGCCATCTACTGCGCATTGTGCGCCGTCGGGGATATGTTGTGTAGCATCGAGCACGCCGAGCACCATCGGGATGCCTCGTTCGCGCGCTAACGATGCCAAGTGCGATGTCGAGCCCCCCAGCTCGGCGACGACTCCGGAAACCTTCGGCAATATGTGCGACAGCGCCGGGCCGGCGACCTTGGTCACGAGGATATCGCCCGGCGCGACGCGCGACAGCTCGCATTCGCAGTTGACGACGACGGCGCGGCCCGAGCCCCAGCCGATCCCGGCCGGATGGCCATTGAGGCCCGGATGCTGCAGCCAGATATCGTCCGGCACGTAAGCCTGCTCGACGTGCAGCGGCCGCGATTGCAGCAGCTTGAAGCCGCTTTCATCCATCGCCCATTCGATCTCGACCGGACTGCCGGCAAGCTGCTCGCATTTGCGCAGCAGGCGGCCGAGCGTGACGGCCTCGCCTGGCGACAGGCACGGCTCATTGATGAGCTCTTTCGGCACCGCTTCAGGCGCGGCAACGCCGTGCGCGCAGCTATCCCGATGGCGTTTGCGGCCCGCATCGATGCTGCGGAGGAAGCCGGTGCGGCTGAGGATGATGCGATCCGGCACCACCTCGCCCTGCGCAATCGCGGAGCCCAGGCCCCAGGTCGCGGACAGCAGCATGTGGCCTTCCGCCGTCTCGCTCAGGCCGCCGCCCGAGGCGCGGGCGCGGATCGCCGGCTGGATCAGCACGCCCATCGCCGTGTCGGCGGGCGACAGATCGTGGTTCTCCATGTAGCGGCGCGCATGCGCGGTCCACAACGCCGCCCAGCAGGCGCGCACCGCGATGAGAAATTCGGTTTCGTCGGTGAGGCCGAGAAAGCTTTCGAACTGGCCGGCGAAATTGGCGCCCTTGCGGTCCTCGATCAGCGCTGACGAACGCACCGCGCCGGACGAGCCGTCCGCGCGCTGCGCATTCCAGGCCGCCATAAGCGGCTCGAGAACGTCGGGCGCGATCGGCTCCTGATAAAGCGCAAGACGAATGGCGACCGACAACCGCTTGCGCCCGCGATCGTCGGCCTCGTTATAGGCACGCACATGATGCGCGATGCCGGTGTGCTCGAGCTGGCGGCGGTAGGCCGCCGCCGTCAGCGCAAAGCCGCCCGGCGTCGGCAACCCGCCGGCGCCAAGCGCCGCGAGATTGGCCGCCTTCGGGCCGACGCTTTCGGCGTCGACCGCGCGCGGGTCGCTCAGATGGAGAATGAAGTCGCCCATTCGTGCGCCTTCGGCTTGCCCCGGGAGGACGCCGGCCTGAGCCGGCGTCACTTCACGTGGTCACCATAGCCCGGCAACGGATCGACGACTGTGATCTGCTTCACAGGGAAGTTCGACACAATCTCGATTTCGTTCTTGTGCACGATCAGCATCTCTTCGATGCGCACGCCGTAACGGAAGCGCTTGCCGTGCTGGGTCTCGAGCGCGAAGGTCATGCCTTCCTGGATATCGATCGGATGATCGAGCGACCAGATGCGTGAGATCACCGGCGGATCGTACTGCGCAAGGCCCAGCCCGTGGCCCCACAGGTTCGCCGCGGCCTGATCCT
Organism: uncultured Alphaproteobacteria bacterium; assembly: GCA_963788805.1. Classification (GTDB taxonomy): domain Bacteria; phylum Pseudomonadota; class Alphaproteobacteria; order Rhizobiales; family Xanthobacteraceae; genus Pseudolabrys. Next base: position 487,838 of record CAWBHU010000003.1, on the reverse strand, counting down.
CGTCCTCGTAACCCCAGGTCTCCATCGCCGACGGCCACTTCAGCGCGATGTCACGCGTGGTGGCGCCGACCTTCACCGCATCGATCGAGTTGTAGAGCCACTTCAGCGCGGTCTCGTACGTCTCCTTCTGCTCCTTGCTCGGCTCCTTGCCGACGCAATAGGTGCGGTAATAGCAGGACTTGTAGCCGTTCCACGTCAGCGCGGCCAAATCCATGAACACGATGTCGCCGGGCTGGATGATGCGGTCGGAGAAGTTGCGCCAGTTCGGCCAGGTGTTCGGGCCCGACGAGACGATGACGTCTTCGACGTCTTCCATGCCCGGGAAGTTGTAGAGATATTCCATCAGGTGCGCGGTGACCTGGTTCTCGGTGATGCCGGGGCGCAGGAATTTCATGCACTCCCAGTGCGTCGCATCGCCGATCGCGCCGACGATGCGGAAGCACTCCTGCTCGTCGATGTTCTTGACGGCGCGCGCTTCCATCATGGGCGTCATGCCGTCCACCCAGTTGATGTTGTTCTCCTTGAACACGTTGATCATGTTGATGTCGATGAAGTCGCAGCCGAGTTTCTGGCCGGCGACGCCGTTTTCCTTCATCGCCTGCTGAACGGCGGCGGCGAATTTCTTCACCTGCTGGGTCGATGCGGGACCCGCCGCGCCTTTGATCCAGGCGAAGGAATGGCGCACATTCTCTTTCGGGATCCACGGCGAATGCCGCTCGATCTGGAAACCCAGGTCACCCTGCTCGAACAGGATCGGCGCGCCGTCGCCGCACAGCATGGCGTAGCGCAGGCCGGGCTTGAGGCGATTCCAGCCCGGCGTCAGCGTGCCGGTGATATAGCGAACGTTCTCGTCGTACATGCAGAGCACGGCGCCGAGCCCGTGCTTCTTCATCATTTGCCGCGCGCGCTCCGTGCGATATTTGCGCATGCGGTCCCAGTTGACGCGCTGCTGCCAATCAAGACCGACGGTGCCGAAATTTGCTGTTCCCATGCGTTCCTCCGCTCGGCGCTATTCGCGCGCTGTTGTTCGATTATCCGGAAGCCTAGGGGGGATGGCCGCGGCGCAGAAATAATATATTCTGCCCCTGCACATCAGTTTTTCTAATACGGCCTCAAAACACAGCATCCATGAGCACCATCCCACTGCGGCAAATCCGCGCCGTCATCGCCGTCTGTGAGGAAGGCTCCTTCACGCGCGCCGCCGAACGCGAGAACGCGACCCAGTCCGGCATCTCGCAACACGTCGCCGCGCTCGAGGCCTCGCTCGGCGTCAAGCTGTTCGAGCGAACCAGCGGCGGCGTCACCCCGACGCCGGCAGGCCTGCGCTACTACAAAAGCTGCGTCGCCGCGGTCGGCGCGCTCGAGCACGCGGCTGAAGAAGCGCGCAGCTTCGGCGGCCAGGTCACCGGCGATTTGCGCATCGGCCTGATGCCGACCTTCACCCGCGCGGTGGTGACGCCGGTGCTGGAAGATTTCGTGCCGCGCTGTCCCGAGGTGCGGCTGCATATCGTCGAAGGCTACAGCACCATGCTGACGCAGATGGTGCTCGACGACGAGCTCGACTTCGCAGTGGTGCCGGCCTTTGAGGGAGCGATCGGGCTCAAGTCGCGGCTGCTGGTGCGGGACCGCGAAATGCTGATCTCGGGCCCGCGCTCGCGCTTTGCCCCGCTGTCGCCGCTCCGGCTCGCCGATTGCAAGCCGCTCAAGCTGGTGATTCCGGGGCCTGGCAATATCCGGCGGCGCAACCTCGAAACCTATTTTCAGACTCTACGGCGTCGACGTCGAAGCGATGCTCGAAATGGATGCGATGATCGCGACGCTGGAATTCGTCGCCCGCTCCGACTGGTCCACCATTCTTCCGAGCGTGATTTCGGTGAACGACATCGGACGCGGCGAACTTGTCGTCAATCCGATCGTGTCACCCGAATTGCATGCAGAGTACGTGGTGATCCAGCCGACGCGGCGTACGCTGTCGACTCAGGCGCGCATGTTCCTCGACCGCTTCGAGCAGGAGGTCGAGCACATCCATAATGTCTGGGACGAGGCGATCGCGAAGCCGAAACGCCGCGCGCGAGCCTAGCCAAACCTGCAGAAAGGCAACGACGATGTTGGACGAGATCATTGTCGGTGCGCTGGGCTCAATTCTCGGTATCTGCATCCATGCGGCAATGACGCTTGCAGTGATCCGTTTTGCCCGCAGGCTGGCGCGCACAATGGTCCGCTATCCGCTGCTCCTCATCGTCGTCCTGATACCGACGGTGACCTTTCTGATGGCCACGCATACGTTCGAGGTCGTCATCTGGGCCTGGATCTATAAGATCGTCGGCGCGGCGCCGCCCGGAACGCCACTCGTGTATTTCGCTTTCGTGAATTACACGACACTCGGCTACGGCGAAGTCCTGCCTCTGCCAGAATGGCAACTTCTCGGACCGATCACTGCAATGAACGGCGTCTTGTTGTTCGGCTGGTCGACCGCGGTGATTTTCGAAATTCTGCGCAAGACGATTGAGCTCCCCCCGCCGAAGCAGCCCGCCGGTCCCGCTCGCGCAGGTGGCCTTAAATCGCCATCCACTGGCCGCCGGCGTCGGCGGACTTGAACACGGCTTCGAGCGCGCCGACCGTCTGCAAGATCCCGGCGTGGTCGATCGGGAACGGCCGCTGCTCCAGCACGGCCCTGGCGAAGTCGTCGATGTTGCGGCCGAGGTGAACTTCTTTCGGGAAATCGATCACCTCCGGCTCCTGCCCGGCGCGGCGCACGATCAGCCGCGTTTCACTCACGCTCTCGGCCCAGCAATTCTCGCCATAGATCGCAAAGCGCCAGGCAAACGGGCGTTTTCATTGTGGTCGCCATCAGGCCGGTGGCGCCATTTTCGAACTCGACCAGCGCCGTCGTCGTATCGCCAGTCTCGAGCTTGAGTGCGCGGCGCTTCGATAGCGCAGCGACGCGCTTCATCGGCCCGACGAATTCGCGGAAGCTGTCGAGGATATGGATGCCCATCCCGGTCATGCCGCCGGCGCGCGCTTCTTCGTTGCGCATCCGCCAGCTGTCGGCGGGATAATTGGCGAGCCAGTCATGGCTGTAATTGCCTTCGGCATGCATGATGGTGCCGAACGCGCCCTGCCGCTTGAGGTCGCCGAGCGCCCGCATTGACGGCATCAGCCGGAAGTGATGGCCGACCGCGAGCGTGATGCCGGCGCGCTTGCAGGCATCGATCATCGCTTGCGCATCGGCCTTGCTCAGCGCGAACGGCTTTTCGCAGTAGAGCTGCTTGCCGGCCGCGGCGACCTGCTCGACCAGCGCGCGATGCGTGGTGTGCGGCGTCGCGAGGAACACCGCCTGCACGTCCTTGTCGGCGAGCGCTTCCTCGACCGAGCGGCCGATCGCGATCTTGTGCTTCTCGCCGAACTCCTTCGCGCCGTCCGGCTCGAAGGTCACGCCGCGCACAAAGCGCACCGGCGCGCCATAAGCCTGCGCCGCCTCGATAAGCTGCTTGCCCCACCAGCCGAGGCCGATCACCGCCGCCTTGAGCATCGTCTTATTGCGCCGGAGCGCCGGGTTGCTTCAGCGGATGCGCGCGCGCAAACGCCTCGTTCTGCCAGCACGTATCGACGATGCGCTTCACGGTCGGATAGGGATCGAGCGGAGCCTTGAAGTAGTAGGCGCCGACCGCATTACCGGCGAGGCAGATGTCGGCGAGCGTGATCTGGTCGCCCTGGCAGTACTTGCCGGTCTGCTTCGAGCTCGACAGCACGGTTTCCAGCGCCTTGAGCGACGTGTCGTGCCAATGCCGGCCCCACTCATTCACCGTCGCCTCGTCGTGCTTGAGCTGATGCGCGATGTATTCGCGCACCCGCGGCACGATCAGCGGATGGGTGTCGCAGCAAATGATCTGCGAGATCGCGCGCACGCGGGCGCGGCTCTTCGGATCCTTCGGCATGAGCGGCGGATTGGGATGCGTCTCGTCGAGATATTCGAGGATGGCGAGCGACTCGAACAGCACATTGCCGTCGTCCTCGACCAGCGCCGGGATCGCCATCATCGGATTGATCTTGCGGAACGAGTCTTCGCGCTGCTGACCCTTCATCAGATTGACGTCGATGACTTCGCCCGGGTCTATCCCCTTGAGAAACAGCCCGCAGCGGACCCGGAACGAGGCCAGCGAACGCCAGAACGAGAAGAATTTCATGATGCCACCCTTACTTCTTTCTGTTGCGGTCGGCCCAATAGACCGACAACGCCGAGCCATCGGAATTCCCGAGGCCCTTTGCATTGGCTTCCTCGAATGCCGCGAGTGCCGCGCGCACCACCGGCATATCGGCGCCCTTGGCCTTGCCGGCCTCGAGCATGACCTTGATGTCCTTCACCGCATTCGAAATGCTGAATGTGGTCGGCCCGGGCTGGCCGCCTTCGAACATCGTCACCATCATCGGCGCACGCGATCTTGATGGCGTTGTTGGCGCCGTTGGTATTGACGAACAGATCGAGCAGCTTCGACGGCTCCCAGCCGAGATCGCGAATGATGGCGAAGGCCTCGCCATAGGCCTGCCAGGCCACCATCAGCGGCAGATTGATCGCGAGCTTGACCGCGGAGCCGCCGCCGATCCCGCCGCATTCCTCTAATCTTTGGCCGCAGAGTTGTTCGAGGATCGGACGGGCGCGCGCGACATCGCCTGCTTCGCCGCCGACAAGGCCAAGCAGCTTGCCTTCACGTGCCGGCTTGGTCGAGCCGCCCACCGGGCAATCGACCAGTGCAGCGCCCTTGGCGCGCACTTTCTCGTTGAGGGCAACCTTCACCGACGGCAGCTCGGTGCTCATCTCGATGAAGAGCTTGCCCTTCACATCACCGGACAGCAGACCGTTCGCGCCGCTGTAAACATCGTCGATCGCCTTGCCGTCGGCGAGGATGGTGATGACGGCTTCGCTCGCCTTGGCGACTTCGGCCGGACTGTTCACAACTTTCGCACCGGCGGCGGCGAGCGGCTTGGTCTTGTCGGCCGATCGATTCCACACCGTGACCTGATGGCCGACTTCGATCAGGCGCGCTGCAATCTCCGCGCCCATCTTGCCGAGTTCCGGCGACACCAACCTGCATTGCAGCGCTCCTCCCGTTTCTTCTTGCTGCGAACGATAGGCGATCAGGATGCGGCGTGAAAGCACCTGCCCCCCTCGACAGCAACGGAGGCAAGCGACTAAACGCATAGAAGAATTGAGGGACGCCTCCGGGGGAAGGATTTCAGATGGCGACAAAGAAGAACAAGGGCACGGTCGGCGTGATCGGCATGGGCATCATGGGCGGCGCCTTCGCGCGCAACCTCGCTGCCGATGGCTGGCGCGTGATCGGCTACGACCCCAGCAAGCAAGCGGCCGCTGCCGCAAAGCGCGCCGGCGTCGAGATCGCCGGCAGCGCAGCGGAAGTTGCCCGGAAGGCCTCCATCGTCCTCACCAGCCTGCCGAAGCCAGCCGCGTTGCACGCGGTGGCACGCCAGCTTGCCGCCGCCAAGCTTCCCAAGCGCACGCTGGTCGAAATGAGCACCTTCATGATCGAGGACAAGGAAAAGGCGCGCGGTGCCCTCGAGAAGGCCGGCCACACGGTGATCGATTGCCCGGTCAGCGGCACGGGATCGCAAGCCGCCAATCGCGACCTCGTTTTCTACGCCAGCGGCAACAAGGCGACGATCAAAAAGCTCGACAAGATGTTCCAGGCGTTCGGCCGCAAGGTCTATGACGTCGGCAAGTTCGGCAATGGCAGCCGGATGAAGTACGTCGCGAACCTGCTGGTGGCGATCAACAATGTCGCCAGCGCCGAGGCGATGGTGCTCGGCATGAAGTCGGGCCTCGACCCGCAATTGATCTTCGACCTGATCAGCGCTGGCGCCGGTAATTCGCGCGTATTCGAGCTTCGCGCACCAATGATGGTGAAGGGCCGCTACGACAAGGTGACGATGAAGATCGATGTCTGGCAAAAGGACATGGACGTCATCGGCGACTTCGCCAAGAAGATCGGCGTGCCGACGCCATTGTTCACCGCCACTGAAGCCATTTACGACAAGGCTCTGAAGTCGGGTCACGGCGCCGAGGACACCGCGGCGGTCTGCGCCGTGATGGAAAAGATGGCGAATTTCAAACGCCGAAAAGCAGCACGCGCCTAGTTTTTTCGTCGCCCTTCTTGTGCGGGACTGCCGGGGCTTTGTAGCCTTCCTGAAATATTGGGAGGGGACGCATGGCTTCGCTCACCGAGCGGCACGAATATCGCGACAACATGATGATCGACTGGGACGTGCCGATCAAAATGGATGACGGCCTCGTCCTGCGCGCCGATGTGTTTCGTCCCGCCAAGGACGGAAAATTTCCGGTCATCCTCACCTACGGTCCCTACGCGAAGAACCTCGCCTTCCAGGACGGCTACGTGAGCGCGTGGAACACGATGGCGACCAAGCATCCGGACGTCACCGCGGGATCCAGCAACCTCTATCAAAACTGGGAAGTGGTCGATCCGGAGAAGTGGGTGCCGCACGACTACGTGTGCGTGCGCGTCGACTCGCGCGGCACTGGCTGCTCGCCAGGCTTACGTCGATCATTTCTCGCCGCGCGAGACCAAAGACTTTTACGACTGCATCGAATGGGCCGGCGTCCAATCGTGGTCCAGCGGCAAGGTCGGGCTCAACGGCATCTCCTACTACGGCATCAATCAGTGGCACGTCGCCTCATTGCAGCCGCCGCACCTCGCCGCGATGTGCGTGTGGGAAGGCGCCGCGGACTGGTACCGCGACATGACGCATCACGGCGGCATTCTCTCGACCTTCTGGGAGAACTGGTACGACATGCAGGTCAAGACCGTGCAGTACGGCGCGGGCGAGCGCGGCAAGCGCAGCCGCGTGCACGACATGCTGGTGTGCGGGCCGGAGACGCTCTCTGAAGCAGAGCTTCAGAAGAACCGATGCAAATTCGGCGACGACATCCGCGCCCATCCGCTCGACGACAATTACCACAAGGCGCGCTCGCCGCAGTGGGACAAGGTCACAGCGCCGCTGTTTACTGCGGCGAATTGGGGCGGCCAGGGCCTGCATCCGCGCGGCAATTTCGAAGGCTTCGTCCGCGCCGCGTCACAGCAAAAGTGGCTCGAAGCACACGGCATCGAGCACTGGACGCATTTCTATACGGACTACGGACGCGAGCAGCAGCTCGCCTTCTTCGACCACTTCCTGCACGGCAAGAAAAAGGCGTGGGCGAAGCAACCGCGCGTGCTGCTGCAGGTTCGTCACCCCGGCGAGAAGTTCGTCGAGCGCGCGGAAAACGAATGGCCGCTGGCGCGCACCAAGTGGACGAAGTTTTACTTCAACCCGGCCGACTACTCGCTCAGCACCAGGAAATCATCGAAGACGGCCAAGCTGTCCTTTGAAGCGATGGGCGATGGCCTGATGTTCCTCACGCCGCCGCTCGAACAAGACACCGAAATCACCGGACCTTCGGCGGTAAAACTGTGGGCCTCCTCGTCCACCAAAGACGCCGATTTCTTCATCGTGCTGCGCGTCTTCTCCGGCGACATGAAGGAGATCGTGTTCCAGGGCGCGATCGATCCGCACACGCCGATCGCGCAAGGCTGGCTACGTGCCTCGCATCGCAAGCTCGACAAGAAATTGTCGCGGCCCTACCGGCCCTATCACACTCATGATGAAAAGCAGCCGCTCAAGAAGGGGCAGAAGGTCGAGCTCGACATCGAAGTGTGGCCGACGTCGGTCGCGATTCCGAAGGGCTATCGCATCGGCCTTTCGATCCGCGGCAAGGATTATGAGTATGGCGGCGGCAGCGGCGGCAAGCAGTCGAACTTCAAGAATGAACTCACCGGTTGTGGGCCGTTCCTGCACAACGATCCGATCGACCGTCCGATGTCGATCTTCAATGGTGTGACCACATTGCACTTCAGCGGCAGCAAGGCGCCTTATGTCTTGTTGCCAGTCATCCCGCCCAAAAAAGGCGCAGCGCGTAAGCGCAGCCGTTAGGCAGACACGTTTTTCAGGGCGTCGAAGTGCCGCGGCAATCAACGCCGCGGCACTTCGTTTTCCAGCAGCGGTTTGTCGCGACAACGCTAGCAATCCACTACCCCTCAGCTAAGCTACCGCGTAACCTTCGTTGAACAGAAGGACAGGCGGGGGATGAATACGCAGTTCTGGCTAGTGCAGGCGTTCAACGGCGTGTCGTATGGCGCGCTGCTTTTTCTCGTGGGCGCCGGCCTGTCTCTGATCTTCGGCGTCATGCGCATCGTCAATCTCGCGCATGGCTCATACTTCCTGCTCGGCGGCTATGTCGCACTGTCGGTGATCTGGACCACCGGCTCGTGGGCGCTTTCCATCCCGATTGCTGCGCTGACCATCGCGCTCGTTGGGTTGATCATGGAGCGCCTGTTCTTGCGGCCCGAAGGTTACGCAAAGAATGTCCGCGATGCGGCGATTGCAATCGGCATCGCAGTCGTGATCCGGCTCGCACTCGGCAGAGTCCTGCCGCAAATGATCCCCGGCGCGATCGGCAACATCATCCAGGTCACGCTGGTGGTGATCGTTTTCGCGATTCCGATCTATCTGCTTTTGCAACACATCTCTTCTGTTGCAATCGAGGCCGACGTGTTGCGGCAGGTCTTGATGACCGTTGGCTTCGCCTTCCTGTTTCAGCAGGCCGCTCTCGATATCTGGGGCGGCAACCCCTTCGATATCAACCCGCCACCCGCATTGTCGCAAAGCATCGTGGTCGGCGGCATCTATTTGCCGGTCTACCGGCTTTTCATGATCGGTGGAGCCCTTGTGATCGGCATTTTGCTTTGGCTCGCGATGGAGAAGACGCGGATGGGGGCCGCGGTCCGCGCGACCGTCGACGATGCACAGATGGCGCAAGGCGTCGGCATCAATACCAACAAGATCTCGATGTTCATTTTTGCGCTTGGCGCCGGCATGGCTGCGCTTGGCGGCGTGATCGGCGGCGCCTTTCTCGGCGTCTATCCGGGCCTCGATTTCGAAATGCTGCCGATCGCTTTCGCGGTCGTCATCATCGGCGGCATGGGCTCGCTCGGCGGCGCCGCCATTGGGGCGATGCTGGTCGGTCTGGCCGACAATTTCGGCAAGGCGCTCTTCCCGGAGCTCGCCTATTTCACCCTCTATGCGCCCATGGTGCTGATCCTTGCGATCAAACCCACCGGCCTGTTCGGGCGGGACTGACCGGTCATGAGCACACAGAATCTCAAAATCGCCGCCGTCATTGTTGGTCTCATTGCGGTGCTGATCATCGTGCCGCAGTCCAACTCGTTCATCGTTCTGCTGGTCAGCCGGGCGCTGATCTTTGCCATCCTGGCGATGAGCCTCGACATCCTGCTCGGCTTCACCGGCCTGGCTTCGCTCGGCCAGGCCGCGTATTTCGGGCTCGGTGCTTATCTGACCGCCATTCTCGCCAATACCTACGGCTTCGGCATGAAGTGGGACTTTTGGCTGATGGTGCCGCTCGGAATGATCGCCGGTGGAATTTTGGCGGCGGTGTTCGGCCTGTTCGCTATCCGCGCGACCGGCACGTACTTCCTGATGATCACGCTTGCGCTTGGACAGTGTGTGTGGGGCCTCGCCTATCGCTGGAATGCGGTGACGGGCGGCGACAACGGTCTGACGATGCGGGGCGGCCGTCCCCAATTCGGCATCGACCTCAGCAACGAGGTAAACTTCTTCTACCTCGTCGTTCGCATTCTTCGCGGCGACTCTGCTTGCTCTCTACGTCCTGATCCGCTCACCATTCGGCAAGAGCTTGCTCGGCATCCGCGAGCGCGAACTGCGCATGCGGATCCTCGGCTACAATGTGTGGCTTCACAAATACATCGCCTTCATCATCGCCGGAGCCTTCGGCGGGCTGTCGGGCGTATTGTGGGCCCATGCCAATGGCATCATCACCCCGGAAACAGTGGTAATCACGACCTCGGTCGACGCCCTGCTGATGACGGTGCTCGGCGGCGCCGGTACCTTGATCGGTGGCGCGATTGGCGCAGGGATCGTGTTTGGGCTGCGTGAGTACCTGAGCACGCTGGTGCCGTGGTGGCAGTATGTGCTGGGCGGAGTTTACGTTCTGACCATCCTCTATCTGCCGACCGGCCTGATGGGAATTCCGGAACGAGTCCGGCTATGGAGAGAGAGTCAGAAGAAGAAACGCGGTGACACGGCGAAATTGGCCTCCGCGCCATCGTGACGTGGGGCGATTAAAAGACGACAACTGGAGGAACGACGAATGACAAGCACGGCAAGTAAACGATCAGTTCTGATGGGCGCCGCGGTCGCGGTCGGCCTCAGCGTCACGGCATCCGCCGGCGCGGAAGAGCTCCGCATCGGCTATCTCGCGCCTCTCACCGGCGGCCTCGCGCAGACCGGCATCGATATGCGCGACGGCTTCCTGCTCTATCTCGAGCAGCACAACAACAAGCTCGGCGGCATGGACGTCAAGCTCATCATCGAAGACGAGCAAGGCAAGGGTGACGTCGCCGTCACCAAGGCCAAAAAGCTTGTCCTGCAGGACAAGGTGCACATGCTGATCGGCGGCGTGCTCGCCTCGACCGGCTACGCTCTCGCCCCGGTCTCGACCGAGCTCAAGACGCTGTACATCCCGTCGATCCCGGCGGCCGACGACCTGACGCAACGCCTGCTGCCGCAATTCCCGTATTTGATCCGCACCTCGTGGTCGAGCTCGCAGCCGCACCATCCGCTCGGAGCGTGGGCCTGCGAACAGGGCTACAAGAAGGTCGCAACGATCGCGGCTGACTACGCCTTCGGCTACGAAGTGGTCGGTGGCTTCCAGAAGGCGTTCGAGGACTGCGGCGGTCAGATCGTGCAGAAGATCTGGCCCCCGCTCGGCACCAAGGACTTCGGGCCCTACATCCCGACCATCAAGGCCGATGCCGACGCCGTCCTCTCGCTGATGGTGGCCGCCATGCCGGCGCAGTTCATCAAGCAGCTCCGCTCATCCGGCTACAAGAAGCCGGTGATCGGTGGCGGCACCAGCTACGACGAGTTCGTGCTGCCGTTCATGGGTGACGAGACGATCGGCGACCACTCCGCGCTGCACTACAGCGCGGCGCTGGATACCCCGAAAAACATCGAGTTTGTGAAGGCGTACCGCGCCAAGTTCGGCAAAGTGCCTTCGTATTACTCGGAGAACAACTACACGACCGGCCAGATGATCGACGAGACGATCAAGAAGCTCGGCGGCAAGTTCACGACGCCGGAAGAGTTCATCAAGATCATGCAGGCGATGAAGTACGACACGATCCGCGGTCCGGTCTCGTTCGACGAAAACCGCAATCCGATCCAGAACATCTACATCAAGAAAGTCGAGAAGAAGAAGATGTTCGGCTACGAGAAGGACGAGCTCTGGAACACGGTCATCAAGACCTATCCGAACGTGAGCCAGTTCTGGACCTACGGCCGGGAGAAATTCCTGGCGCAGCCGGTCTATGACAAGAACTTCCCGCCCTGCAAAGCCTGCTAACCGGGTGAAGGGCTACGCCGGGGCCGAAAGGCCCCGGCACTTTCCTGCCAGCGTTCAACGAGATCGTCAGTGACTGTCCAGCAAACAAACGAAGGTGAGGTCCCGGTTCTTGAACTCAAGAACGTGGCCAAGAACTTCGGCGGCTTGAAAGCCACCCGCGACGTTTCCTTCCGCATCATGGGGGGCGACCGCAAGGCGATCATCGGCCCGAACGGCGCCGGCAAGACGACGTTGTTCAATCTGATTACCGGCATCTATCCGGTATCGTCCGGGAACGTGCTGCTGTTCGGGCAAGACGTCACCAGGTGGCAACCGCATCAGCGCACTGCAAAGGGGATGGCGCGCACGTTTCAGATCACCAGCCTGTTTCCCAAGCTCACGGTGATCGACAATGTGCTGCTCGCCATCGAAGGCCTGCGGCCCACCAAATTCGTGATGTGGCGCTTTCAAACGTCCTACAAGGACGTTTACGACAAGGCGCACGGCCTGCTTGAACGGGCTGGCTTCCTCGACCGCAAGGACGTCGAGGTGCGCAATCTTTCGCACGGCGAGCAGCGCCAGCTCGAGATCGTTCTGGGCCTCGCCAGCGATCCGAAAATTCTCCTGCTCGATGAGCCGGCCGCCGGCCTGTCATCCGGTGAATCCACCGAGATGGCGCACTTTCTGATGAAGCTCGATCCCAACCTCGCAATTCTCCTGATCGAGCACGACATGGATGTCGTGTTCGATGTCGCCGACGAGATCTCGGTTCTGCATTTCGGTGAGTTGCTGGAGACCGGCACGCCCGAGCAGATCAAGAAGAGCGCGCGCGTGCAGGAAATCTACCTGGGGACCGGTCGCATGACCATGGCCATTCTCGAAGTCCAGGACATCCACACTTATTACGGCGACGCCTATGTGTTGCAGGGGCTGTCGCTCGAGCTCGAGCAGGGCCAGATCCTCGGACTGCTCGGCCGTAACGGCGTCGGCAAGACCACCCTCGTCAATTCGATCGTCGGGTTCGTGCCGCCGCGCCGCGGCAAGATCGTCTTCAAGGGCAACGACATCACCCGCTCGCCGTCGTTCGAGACAATCCGCGTCGGCATGGGGCTGGTCCCGCAAGGCCGCCGCGTCTTTCCGACCCTCAGCGTCGAGGAAAACCTCCTGGTCGCCGAGGCCAATATCGAGCGGCACGGCTGGACGCTCAAGCGGGTGTACGACCTGTTTCCGCGACTTGAGGAGCGCCGCAATCAACGCGCCAAGACCCTGTCGGGCGGCGAACAGCAGATGCTCGCGATCGGCCGCGGCCTCATGACCAATCCCGACTGCCTGATCATGGATGAGCCGTCCGAAGGTCTCGCGCCCATCATCATCCAGGGCCTGTGGGAGGCGATCAGCAAGCTCAAGCAGGAGGGCCTCTCGATCCTGCTGGTCGAGCAGAACGCGCACCTCGCCCTCAAGCTGGTCGACTACGTCCACGTCATGAGCAAAGGCCAGGTCGTCTATTCGTCGCGGCCTGAAGAGCTGCGCGACAACGAAGAGATCAAGTCGAGCTATCTCGGCATTTGACCGCCTGCAAACAAGCTGGCATGCCGCGCGCGCGAAAGCGCTTGCGCAATCATTGAACGGAGCAAGACATGGCCGAGATGTGGAACAAGTACGCCGCGACTGCGGCGCGCAAGCACGGCAAGCCGGGACGCGAGGTGCGGCCGAAGTCGGTCACGATCGACATGCACGCGCATGCCGCATTCCCGGAAGTCGGGAAGTTTGCCAATCCTCATCTCGATATCTCGACGGTGCCGCTGGCGCATTTTGCGAGCCAGGAGACGAAAGACCTCAACGCCCGGCAGGAAGCCGACATCCGCAGCCGCATCACCGCCTATGACGAACGCCTTGCCGACATGGATCGCATGGGCGTCGACATGCAGTACGTGATGCCGGCGCCGCCGCAGCTTTACCACACGGTCAAGCTCGACATTGCCGTCAAAGCGGCGCGCATGGTCAACGACTCGATGGCGGAGTTCTGCGCCAAGCATAAAGACCGTCTGATCCCTTGCGGCACGGTGCCGATGCAGGATGGCAACGAAGCCGCCAAAGAGCTGGAATACGTCGTCAAGACGCTGGGCTTCAAAGGCGTCGAAATCCTCACCAGCGTCGGTGGCCGCGAATTGTCCGATCCGGCCTTCGCGCCGTTCTGGAAAAAAGCCGAAGAGCTCGATGCACTGGTCGCGATTCATCCGAACGGGTTCTCGGATGGGCGCCGCCTGAGCCGGTTCTATTTCAGCAACATCGTCGGCAATCCGTTCGATACGACGCTCGCCCTGCACTACCTGATCTTCGACGGCGTGTTCGAACGCCACCCCAAGCTCAAGGTTTTCGCCATGCACGGCGGCGGCTATCTGGGCGGCTACTCCGGCCGCATCGACCACGCCTGGGGCGCGCGCTCCGACGTCAATGCCGGCCTGCCGAAGGCGCCCGGGCACTATCTGCGCAACAACGTCATCTTCGACACGGTCGTGTTCACGCCGCTGCAGCTTGAGATGCTGGTGCGCACCTTCGGCGTCGACCGCATCGTGCTTGGCACCGACTTCCCGTTCGACATGCTGGAGTACGACCCGGTCGGCCACGTCGCTTCAGTGGAGATGCTCAGCGAGGCGGATCGTGCCGCGATCGATGGCGGCAACGCGAAGAAATTACTGGGGATATGAGTGGAGGCGGCAGTGTTCGGAACTCCAGCACACATTCCGACGGAAGCGCATTTTGACTTTCTGGGAATGACCATCCCGGTTCATTGGGATTATCACGCCATCCTGATGGTCGCGGTCTGGTTCGTACTGGTTCCGATCTGCATCATCACCATCCGTTTCGGTAAACCGAAGCCGACGCTTACCGGCCTCCACCCAAAGGTCAGCATCAAGAATGCGGTTTGGTGGTGGTTCAGCGTTCACAAATACGGGCTGATATTTTCGATCAGCCTGGCGCTCGCCGGAGCAATTCTCGCGGTTACGGTCAGCGGTGGCTTCAGCGGCTCGCTGCATGCGCTGTTCGGGCTGGCGACGGTCGCGCTCGGATGTTTGCAGATCATGGGCGGCTGGCTGAGAGGCAAGCACGGCGGAAAAAATTATTACACCGCCGATCCGAATGATCCGAAGACCTGGTTCGGCGATCATTACAACATGACGAAGCGCCGGCGGATATTCGAGGCCTACCACAAGACGGCAGGCTATTTCGTCTACTTCTTTGCTGCGGGTGCGGTTACCACCGGCTTGATGCAATATCCCATGCCGGGCCTGGCGATGTTCATCGTTGCCATGGTGCTCATCGCGTTCGTTGTATCCATTGTTCTGGAATACAAGGGATACCGCTATGACGGCTACCGCGCCGCGCACGGCTACACGATGGACGCGCCTTTCAACAAAGAACGCGAATTTCTGTAACCCGGAACTGGCCGCGGCTGCTCACGCATACAAGAAGTCCAGCGTCGCGGTTTCGCTGATCACGGCCGCATCGGTCGAATGGCGGCCGGCGCGCGCTTCTTCTTCCTCGCTGCGGGTGGCCTGCAAATAGGCGCCGAGATGGCGCGCCCGCTCGATGATGCGGCGGTTCTCCGGCAGCCGCGCCGCCTCGAAGGCCTTCAGCGCCACCTCGACATCGTCGTGTTTGCCTAGAGCTTCCACCAGCGCCGCTGCGTCGTCCGCCGCCTTGGACACGCCGGCGGCAACATGAGGCCGCGCCACAAAGGCAGCATCACCGACAATGGCAACCCGCCCCACTGCCATGCGCGTCGTCATGAGATCGTAGATCGGCTGCAGGATCGGCTCGCTCATCAGCTTCTCGATCTCGCGAAATTGCGGGCCCAGCAGCCGCCGCGCATCGGCATGCATTTCGGCAATCGCTTCTTTGCGAATGAGCGGCGGCGGGATTGAAATCGCGTGCGTCTTCCCGCTGTCGTCGGTGAGCAGCCACGGCAATTTGGTCCGCTCATCGGCAGGCCGGTACCACACGACGTTGTAACGGCGGTGGCCGGGACGCAGATCGTTGTCGGGACCGGCGACCGGATAGCCGAGAAACTGCTCGCCGGGCGGCAGGGTGAAGGCCATGAACTCGAAAATATCGCGGTGCGTCGCCGGCGGAATCGCGCTTTCCGCGATCAGCGCCCGCCACGCGGAATAGCCGGCATACTCCGGCATGACGTCCGGCAGCGCCTGGCCGCGCACGGTGGAGCGAATGCCGTCCGCGCCGACCAGGAGATCACATGTCACCGCCTCGCCATCGGCGAAGCGAGCGATGACACCATTGCTGTCCTGCTCGAACGTCACGAGTCCGCGCCCGCGGTGATACCGGTCGGCAGGCAGCGCGTCGCGCAGCAGCCGGTAAACGCGCTCCCACGCGGTGAGGACCTGCGGACACTCCACCTCCTCGGTAACGCGGCCCTCGCGGTCGAGAATTTTTCGCGTGGTGATAGCGACGCCAAGCTCTTCGGTCGGCAGGCCGAGCGCCCGCAACCGCGCGATCAGTTCTCGCCTGCGCGACAATTCCGGCGCCGCGGCCGGACAGCGGGCTTTCGACCCGTTCAAAAACGTGGACGTCCCACCCGGCCCGGCGCAGCAGCAGCCCGCTGAGCAGCCCGCTCATGGAACCGCCGATCACCACAGCGCGGCGTTTTTCCGATCCGGCCAATTGACGGTCCCTCGATCTTTAGGTTCGCGGAAATATGCTATATACGAGCGCAAATAACACTGAAGGGGTTTTCCATGGCTCAGACCATGGCCGACAAGGCTGACGTGAAAAAGCACAAAGACCCGTGGCCGGCCGACATCACTGCCGAGTTCGAGCGCGAGAGCAAAAATCCGAACCCGTGCGTCGGCGGTCAATTGCTGTCGGAGAACGAGCGCTCGCGCGTGTGGATGATCCGCCTGGCGCCCGGCGAGCGGTGCGGCTTTCACCGTCACGTGCTCGATTATTTCTGGACCTGCATCAGCGGCGGACGGGCGCGCCAGCATGTGCATGATGGCTCGATCATCGAGTGCAGCTACACACCCGGGGAGACACGCCACGAGACCTACGGCGCGGGTGAATTCAAGGTGCACGACCTTGCAAATCTCGGCGACAAAGACCTTGTGTTCATAACGGTCGAATTCAAAGACAGCGCCAACAAGCCGATGCCGCTTCCTGCCCACGTGCGCCCAAGCGCCGCGGCCTGATCCGCAACAGCTTCGAACGCCCGCCATTCACATGGCGGGCGTTTTTGTTTGCGTGGGCGGGAGAATTTCCGGTAAAGGCAACGCACTAGCCAATAACGCGGCCGTCCTGCACACTGGAAACAGAGCCGCGGAAAATAAGGATCTGGGGAGTGGATTTTCCGGTCGAGTTGTTGATCAACGCCATCGTGGCGGGGCTTCTGCTCGGCGGCTTCTATGCCGCCGTCACCGCCGGCGTTTCGATCTCGTTCGGCATGCTCGATATCGTCAACATCGCGCATCCCGCCTTCATCATCGTCGGCTCGTACCTCGCCTACATCATCAATATGCGGCTCGGCGTTGATCCGATCATCGTCAGCCTGCTGATGCTGCCGTTCTTCTACGCGCTCGGCGCGGCCGTCTATCAGGTCTATTACCTGTCGTTCGAAAAGCGCGGCCAGGAATCGCTGCGCGGCCTGGCGTTCTTCTTCGGCGTCCTGTTCGTCACCGAAGTCGCGCTGATCCTCGTCTACGGCGTCGACTACCGCTACGTCGAGGCGGTCTATATCGGCCCCACGCTCAAGTTCGGCTTCATCGACCTGCCGCTGCGCATGCTGGTGCCGTGCGTGACCGCACTGGTGGTGTTCGGCGCGCTGCAACTGTTCATCTCCCGCACATTCGTCGGGCGGGCGATTTTGGCGGTGTCGCAAGATCAATTTGCGCTGCAATTGATGTCGGTCAATCCGGTCAGCATCAAGCGCATCGCATTCGGAATTTCCATTGCCACGGCGGCAGTTGCGGGCGCCCTCCTCATCATCATCCAGCCGGTCGAACCCTCCGTTGGGCGCGAATATATCGGCCGGGTGTTCGCGATTTGCGTGCTTGGTGGCCTTGGAAGTCTGCCGGGTACGCTGATCGCAGCGATGTTGCTCGGCGTTGTTGAAAGCATCACCGCGACGTTTTACGGGCCGTCCTGGGCGCCGGCCGTATCGTTCGGCTTTCTCCTGCTGACGCTGGCCTTCCGGCCGTCCGGCCTGTTGGGGCGCTAGGCCGTGCGCACGCCTGCCTTCATCCTGGTCGCCACCGCCGTCGCCGTCATCTTCTTCCTGCTGGTTCGCGCCGTCGGCAACGAATACCTCTACGTCGCCGGCTACGTCGTCGTGCAATACATCATCCTTGCCACCGCCTGGAATATCCTCGGCGGCTACACCGGCTATGTGAACTTCGGCTCAGCCGCCTTCTTCGCGATGGGCGCTTACTCCTCGGTCGCGCTGATCACCTTCGCCACGCAGATCGAGGACTGGTTTCCGGAATCGGTCGCCAATGCGCTGAACCTCATTTTCCCCCTGCCGATCCCGATCCTCATCCTGATCGCGGGCGTGGTCTCCGGGCTGGCCGGCCTCGGGACCGGCTACCTCACGCTACGGCTGCGCGGTGCGTTCTTCGCCATCGCCACGCTGGCGCTGTCCGTCGTTTTGGCCACCCTGGTGGTCAACTGGGACTTCGTCGGAGGATCGAGCGGCGCCTACGTCATCCGCCCGGCCGAATTTCCGTATCTCGGCAGCTACATGTCCTATCTGTTCGGGGTGATGCTGCTCCTCGCCGTCGCAGCGCTTGCCGTTGCGCGCCATATCGAGCGCTCCCGCCTCGGCCTTGGCTTTGCGTCCATCCGCGACGACGAGCTCGCCGCCGAAGCGTCGGGCGTGCCGACCTTGCGGCTGAAGCTCATCGCGACGACTTTGTCCGGCGCCTTCATGGGCATGGCCGGCGCGCCGCTTCCCTATTTTCTCGGCTTCGTGCAGCCGCAATCGGCCTTCGGCCTCGAATACGCGGTCAACTCGATCGCGATGCCGATGATCGGCGGCACGTTGAGCTGGATCGGCCCCCTGGTCGGCGCCATCCTGCTGGGCACGCTGCAGCAGGTCGCCAACGTGACGATTTCGTCGGCGGTCAATCTCCTGATCGTCGGCCTGTTGCTGATCTTCTTCGTGATCGTCGCGCCGAACGGCATTGTCGGCCTGGTGCAGGACTGGATGCGCGCGCGGAGGCCGAGATGAGCGCGCTGCTCGATATCAAAGGCGTCGGCAAGCGCTTCGGCGGCTTCACCGCGCTCGAAGGCATCGACCTCACCGTCAATGCGGGCGAGCGCGTCGGCCTGATCGGACCGAACGGATCCGGAAAAAGCACGCTGGTCAATTGCATCTCCGGCACGCTGCACAACGACAGCGGCAGCGTGCATTTCGACGGCCAGAAGCTGGATGGACTTGCGGCGCACGAGCGCACGCATCGCGGTCTTGCTCGCAGCTTTCAGCTTCCGCGCCCCTTCCACAGCATGACGCTGATCGAAAACGTGCGGGTCCCTCTGCTCTACACCGCGCATCGCGACAGCGGGCCGCTACACGCCGGCACGGTCGACGCCCGCTGCGAGGAATTGCTCGGTCTGGTGGGTCTCGCCGGCAAGGCCAGGCAGCGGCCGCGCGATCTCACGCAGGTCGAGATGCGCAAGCTCGAACTCGCGCGCGCGATGGCGGCAGAGCCGAAGCTGCTCATCGCCGACGAATCCATGGCCGGCCTGTCGCACTCCGAGATCGAGGAAATTCTCGCGCTCTTGAGGCGCATGAACGAGAGCGGCGTCACCGTCATTCTGATCGAGCACATCATGAGCGCGGTGATGAGCTTCTCGCAAAGGCTGGTCGTGCTCGTGACCGGCCGCAAGATCGCCGATGGCAGCTCCGCAGGACGTGGTGCGCGATCCCGATGTCGTGAGTGCTTACATTGGCAAGTAGCCTGACCATAGAAGGCGTCAACGCCTCCTACGGCGCGGTCCGCGTGATCGAGGACGTCTCGCTCAATGTGAAGCGCGGGCGAGACGGTGACGCTGCTCGGCACCAACGGCAACGGCAAAAGCACGCTGATGAAATGCGTGATGGGCATCGTGCGCCCCACCGCCGGCCGCATCGTCGCGGAAATCGACGGGCAGAAGCACGACCTGATCGGCAAGACCACCGAGCAGATCGTCGACCTCGGCATCGCGCTGGTGCCGGAAGGCCGCCGGCTGTTCCCGAAGCTGACCGTCGAGGAAAACCTGCTGCTCGGCGCCTTCCGCAAAAAGGCGCGCAGCCAGATCAAGACCAATATGGATTTTGTGTTCGAGGCCTTCCCGCGGCTTGCCGAACGGCGCAAGCAGCTGGCCGGCTCGATGAGCGGCGGCGAGCAGCAAATGCTTGCGCTGGCCCGCGCCCTGATGTCGTCGCCGCGCATGCTGCTGGTTGACGAGCCGTCAGTCGGCCTGGCGCCGCAGCTGGTGAGCCGCACCATCGACGCGATCAAGCAGCTCAAGGACCATTATCAGCTCACGGTGCTGATGGCCGAGCAGAACTTCGTGCAGGCGGTGCGGATCGCCGACCGCGGCTACGTGATCGTGCACGGCAAGATCGCGTTCGAAGGCCGCTCCGCCGCCGAGCTCAACGACAACGATCTGATCCGGAAGTTCTATCTCGGGCATGTAGCCGCCGTTACGGCGCAAATGAAAACGGCGCGGGATTGCTCCCGCGCCGTATTCGTTTCGATCAAGCCGAAGCTTACTGCTTGGCCTTCTCGTAGGGATAGATCACGTTGCCGGTCTTCATGCCTTGCGGCCCGGCGACGACCGTCTGGGTATCCATGCCCTTGAACTGGTCGACGGCGTTGCCCTTGATGCTGTGATACTGCACCTGCATCATGCCTGACTTCGCCCATTCGCCGCCCTTGCCGAACTTCATGTCGCCAAGAATGGTCTTGGCGGTGTTCTTGGACAGCCAGTCGGCGAGCTTCGCGTCGTCGATGCTCTTGGTGCCCTTGATGGCTTCGCCCAGCACTTCGAGATAGGCGTAGCCCCAGGTACCGAGATAATAGCCGAGCGGATCGACGCCTTCGGCGCCGGCCTTCGACTGATAGACCTTCAGGAAGTCATTGGTCGCAGCATTGGCCTGCGACGGCACCCAGGTCTCATAGTTGATGATGCCGTTGAGCCCCGGGCCGAGGCGGGTCTTGAACACGGTGGCCTGCAGACCGACCATCGCGCCGCCGACCATCTTCGGCTTGTAGCCGAGCTCGTTGATCGAATTGACCATGCCGACCGAGTCGAGCGGATACGAGCAGATCAGGAACATGTCCGGATTGGCTGCCTGCACCGCGCGCACGATCGGGGTGAAGTCCGTCGTGTTGCCGCGGATAGGACTTGTCGTAGACGATCTTGAAGCCGTGCTTCTTGATGTTCTCGCGGGCGCCCTCGCAGGCGTTCTTCGAGAACTCAAGGTCGGACCAGGCGAGCGCCACTGTCGACGGCTTCGGATTTTGTTTCGCCGCCACCTCGAAGAAGCCCGCGGTGAACGACGGCTTGGTGTCCGGGCCGGACGGGATCATCGAGAAGTAGCGCGGATACTTGAACTTCTCGTTCACCGCGAGGCCGAACAGGCTGATGAAGGTCTTGTTCTTCGGAATCACGACCGGCATGGCCGGCGCGATCATCGCCGTGGCGTAGGGGCCGACGACGAGATCGACTTTGTCGACGTCGAGCAGCTTGGTGTAGATGCCGGGCACGGTCGAGGGATTGCTCTGGTCATCGTAGAAGACCAGCTTGACCTGACGGCCGTTGCAGCCCGCCCTTCTTGTTGGTTTCTTCTTCCCAGATCTTGGCGCCGAGCAGCGCCTGCTTGCCGTTGGCGGCGAGCGGACCGGTCAGCGCCATCGAGAAGCCGATCTTGATCGGCTCACCGCTTTGCGCGAGCGCGGCGCCGGCGGTCATTGCCGCAACGGCAACGCCCGCAAGAGTTCGCGATATCAGTTTGCGAAACATGTCTTTCCTCCCACACGGTTATTCTTGGCGCGCATCTTACGCGATTTGCCCCATGGCGCTAGGGGTTGGCTGCCCGCGCCTGCCCACCTCAAATCCCTTCAACCATCACGGTCTCGACCTCCCCCGCCCCGCTGCGCCGGAAGGCCGCAGCGTCGTCGTATTCCTTGGAGCGGAAGCAAGCGACGCCCTGCTCCATGGTGGGAAATTCGATCACGATGAAGCGGTGGAATTTGTCGCGGCCCTTCCATGATCTCGTACTTGCCGCCGCGGGCCAGCACCTTGCCGCCGTGCTTGGCGATGATGCCGGGCACGAGGTCGGTGTATTTTTTGTACTCGACCGGATCGTTGACCTTGGAACGCGCAACCCAATAAGCGGGCATGTGACTCTCCGTTGTCGTCGCTCTAGTGTCGGCTTCTACCACGCCGCCGGGAGAAATCATGCCGCGCAAGATCATCGACATTTCGGTCCCGCTCGAGAATGACGTCGCGGCCGATCCGCCAGGATACGGGCCGAAGATCGATTACCTCACGCACGCAGGACACGGCGGCCGACGTTCTGAAATTTTTTCCCGGTCTGAAAAAAGAAGACCTGCCGGACGGCGAAGGCTGGGGCATCGAGTGGGTGAAGCTGACAACGCACTGCACGACGCATCTCGACGCGCCCTATCACTTCGCTTCGACGATGGATAACGGCAAGCGCGCGATCACCATCGACGAGGTCCCGCTCGAATGGTGTTTCCAGCGCGGCGTGAAGCTCGACTTCCGCCACTTCGCTGGACGGCTATGTCGCGACCGCCGCGGATGTCGAAGCCGAGCTCAAGCGCATCGGCCACACGCTCGCACCGCTCGACATCGTGCGTCGTGAACACCGCGGCCGGCAAAGCCTATGGCCAGCCCGACTATGTGATGCGTGGCTGCGGCATGGGCCGGGAGGCGACGCTCTATCTCACGTCACGCGGCGTGCGCGTCACCGGAACCGACGGCTGGAGCTGGGACGCGCCATTCATTCACACCATGAAGCGATATGCCGAAACGAAGAATGCCGGCCTGATCTGGGAAGGCCACCGCGCCGGGCGCGAGATCGGCTATTGTCACATCGAGAAACTGCACAATCTCGAAGCATTGCCCTCGACCGGCTTCATGGTGAGTTGCTTTCCCGTAAAAGTGCGGGGCGGCTCGGCCGGCTGGACCCGCGCCGTGGCCATCATTGATGCTTGATCGCTGACCAAGCCGGGGGATAGCATCCCACCGCGCTGACAAGAACGAACCGGCCAAACGCCGGTCACACATCCAGGGAGGATTTCGTGGATAGACGCCACTTCGTCGTGGGCGGCGCTGCCGCCGCTGCCGCTCTCGCAACGCGCCCGGCTTTTGCGCAGGAAGCCTATCCGACGCGCGCCATTACCTTCATCAACCCGTTTCCGCCCGGCGGCGCTGCCGACGTGGTCGGCCGCCCGATGACGTCACTGCTCGAGCCGATCATCAAGCAGCCCTGCATCGTCGATACGAAAGCGGGCGCAGCCGGACAGGTCGGCGCACAAGCCGCCGCCGTCGCCAAGCCGGACGGCTACACGATCCTCATCCACATCGTCTCGATTTCCGGCTTTGAGCAGGTCGACAAGCTGTTCGACCGCACGCCGAAATTCACCCGGGCCGACTTCATCCCGATCGCGCGGCTCACGGCAGGCCCGATGGTGCTGGTGGTCAACGACCAGACGCCCTGCAAGACGCTCAAGGACCTGGTTGACGACGCCAAGAAACGTCCCGACGAGATCCTTTTCTCGTCGTCAGGCCTCTACGGCGCTTTGCATCTGCCGACCGCGCTGTTCATGAAGGCCGCAGGTATCAAGATGCGCCATCTGCCGACCCAGGGCGGCGGCCCGGCGCTGACCGCCGTGCTCGGCAACAATGCGCAGGTCCTGGTGTCGTCGGTCGCTGCCGCCAGCGGACAGATGAAGGCCGGCAAGCTGCAGCGCCTCGCCAGCTTCGGCGCCAAGCGCGCCTCATTCGCTGCCCGATGTGCCGACGCTCAAGGAGCTTGGCTACGACGTCGAGTTCTCGCTCTGGGTCGGCGTGTTCGCGCCGAAAGGCACGCCTGAAGCCGCGACCAGGAAACTGCGCGCCGACATCGGCCAGGTCGCCAAGAGCGATCAGTTCAAGACGATGATGACGAACATCGGCGACGAGGTCGCCTATCTCGACGGGCCGGACTTCGCCAAGTTCTGGGACGAAGACGCCAAACGCGTCGAAGCCGCGGTGCAGTCGATCGGCCGCGTGCAAGGCTAGCGCAAGCGTCAATCACAATCGCCGCGCCAACAGGTGCGGCGATTGTCCAATACGGAGATAAAAATGCGTCGGCGCACATTCCTCTTTGGCACGGCGGCGGCGCTGGCAGCCGGTCCTGCATTTGCTCAGGACGCCTTCCCGTCCCGCCCGATCACCATCGTCAATGCGTTCCCGCCGGGCGGCGCCAACGATCTGGTGACGCGGCCCATCGCCTCGGCGATGGAGGGGGTCCTGAAGCAGCCGGTCGTGGTCGAGACCAAGGCCGGCGCCGGCGGCCAGGTCGGCGCGCAGGTCGCCGCAACGCCAAGCCGGACGGCTACACCCTGCTCTCCCACAACAACGGCATTTCCGGCTACGCCGAGGTCGACAAGCTGTTCGGCCGCCAGCCCAAGACCACGCGTGAAGACTTCATCCCGCTGGCGCGGCTGATGGCGGATCCCGTCCTGCTGCTGGTCAATGAGCAGCAGCCGTACAAGACGCTGAAAGAATTCGTCGAAGCCGCGAAGAAGAATCCGGAAAGCATCGTCTACAGCTCGGGCGGCCTCTATGGCGCGACCCACCTTCCTGTCGCGATCTTCGAGAACGGCGACCGGCGTCGGAAAAATGCGCCATCTGCCGACCAATGGCGGCGGACCGGCGATCACGGCCTTGCTGGGCAATAACGCCCAAGCCAGCACCCAGGCCGTGTCGGCGACCTTGCAGCACATCAAGTCCGGCAAGCTGCGCGCCGCTCGCATCGTTCGGCACAACGCGCATCAAGGCGCTGCCCGATGTGCCGACTTTCAAGGAGCTCGGCTACGACGCGGAGTATTATCTCTGGGTCGGCCTGTTTGCGCCGAAGGGCACGCCGGCGGACGTCGTGACGAAGCTGAGCGCCGCCATCGATCAGGCCGCGGCGACCGAGCCGTTCAAGGCGGCGATCGCCAATATGGGCCAGGAATACGCCTATCTGAACGCGGCCGAGTTCGCGAAATTCTGGGACGCGGATGCCAAGCGCTCCGACGCTGCGGTGCAGTCCATCGGCCGCGTGCAAGGCTAGGCCGGCAGCATGATCCTTCGCGCCGACCACGTCGCCGGAGCGACCTTTGTCGGCATCGGCCTGCTTATCTTCGCGCTGAGCGGCGACTTGCCGGCCGGCCGTCTGGCGATGCCGGGCTCCGGCTTCCTGCCGAAGATCATCGCCGCGCTCCTCATCCTGTTCGGCGCAGCGTTGGTGCTGCGCGCCCAGGAAAGCGAGGCGTTTAGCGCGATCAACTGGAGCGATCTTCCACACGCGCTTCAGGTCATTGCGATCGCCGCTGCCGGCATCGCGCTCTACACGAAGGCCGGCTTCCTGCTGGCGCTGTTTCTCATGATCGCGGCGCTGCTCATCGTCATCGAGCGGCGCAATCCGCTGCGCGCCGCTATCTACGCGGCGTCAGTCGTCGTGGTCACTTTTGTCGGCTTCGAATACGTGTTGAAGACGCACATGCCCAACGGGCCGTGGGGCTTCTAGGTGGAGTCGCACCCTCGTCAGCCTGATGCATGGGTTCTCGGTCGCGCTGGCGCCGGAAAACCTCTGGTATGCCGTGCTGGGCTGCCTGGTCGGCACGCTGGTCGGCGTTCTCCCCGGCATCGGGCCGCTGTCGGGCATTTCGATCCTTCTGCCGGTGACGTTCGGGCTCAACGCCACGCAAGCCGTGATCATGCTGGCCGGCATCTATTACGGCTCGCAATACGGCGGCTCGACCACGGCAATTCTGATGCGAATCCCCGGCGAGGCGGCATCGGTGATGACGTGCATCGACGGCAGCGCCATGGCCAGGAAAGGCCGCGCCGGCGCCGCGCTTTGCATCGCGGCGGTCGGCTCGTTCGTCGCCGGCACGTTCGGCGTCATCATGCTGACTTTGGTGGCGCCGCCGCTCGCGACCATCGCGCTGCGGTTCGGCCCGCCCGAGTACACCGCGCTGATCGTGCTCGGCCTGATCTTCCTCGCCTACATGTCGTCGACGTCGCTGATCCGCACCCTGCTGATGGCGGCGCTCGGCCTGATGTTCGGCATGATCGGCATCGACAACATGACCGGGCATTTCCGCTACAGCTTCGATCTGCCGGAGCTTGGCGACGGCATCGGCATCGTGCCGGTCGCGGTTGGCTTGTTCGGTCTCGGCGAAATTCTCTCGACCCCGAGTCACAAGGTGACGGGCGAAGTCATCGCGCCCGAAATTCCGCGAGCTGCTGCCGACCCGTCAGGAGTGGCGCGAGGCCGGCTGGCCGATCGCGCGCGGCAGCGTGCTCGGCTTCATCATCGGCATCATTCCGGGCTCGGCGCACATCATTTCGAGCTTCCTGTCCTATGCGCTGGAGAAGCGCATCTCCAAGCATCCCGAACAGTTCGGCAAGGGCGCGGTGGCCGGCGTGGCCGGGCCGGAATCGGCCAACAACTCGGCCTCCACCGGCGCATTCGTGCCGATGCTGGCGCTCGGCATCCCGACCGGCCCGATCACGGCGGTGCTGATCGGCGCCCTGATGATCCATGGCGTGTCGGCCGGGCCGCAGATGGTGACCGAACGCCCCGACGTGTTCTGGGGCTTCGTCGCCTCGATGTATGTCGGCAACCTGGTGCTGCTGGCGCTCAACCTGCCGCTGGTCAGCGCTGTTCGTCAGCGTGCTGCGGATCCCCTACTCGTATCTCTATCCGCTCATCATCATGTTCTGCATCGTCGGCGTGTACGAGGTCTCGCACTCGATCGTCGACGTCTGGATCATGCTGATCATGGGCGTGATCGGCTATCTGCTGCGCAAATTCCAGTTCGATCCCGGCGCCGCTGGTGCTCGGCCTCGTCGTCGCGCCGATTTTCGAGCAAAGCCTGCGCCAGTCGCTGATCATGTCGAACGGCAACTACATGATCTTCCTCGGCCGGCCGATCGCGCTCGGCCTGCTGCTCGTCAGCGCCGGTCTGCTTGCGCTATCGGCCTACGGCTATTTCATGCACCGGCGTGACTGGCGCGACCGTCTGGCCCGCGCGGAAGCCGGCGAGCAGAGCTGAGACTTAGCCGGTCACCCAGTCCGCGCATTTCGGCACGTTGGTGTCCGTGCCCCACGGCATGACCGGCACTGACGAGGTCGAGTTCTTCGGCGAGCCCTCGATGATGCGGTCGCTATAGACCATGTAGACCAGCACGTTGCGCTTCACGTCGCAGCCGCGCACGATCTGCATCTTCTTGAAGAACAGCGAGCGCCGGGTGCGGAACACGTCCTCGCCCTGCTCGAATTTCTGCTTGAACTTGATCGGTCCGATCTGCCGGCAGGCCAGCGAGATGTCGGAGACCTCCTCGGCGACGCCGATCCAGCCCTTGAAGCCGCCGCGCTCCGGCACCGTGAAGTGGCAGGCGACGCCGTCGACTTCCGGATCGTCGAGGCCGTAGACCGCGAGCTTGTCGTTCGGCGACAGCCACTTGAACACGGTCGAGCGCTTGAACAGCAGATCGGGCTGATCGGCCGCGGTAGCGGCGCCGGACAAGAGCGAGGACGGCAGCGAGAGCGAGAGCCAGTTTGCGCACGGAAACCTCCAGCGGTGTCCGCGTCAGTTAGTCATTCACGCTGTCGGGTTCAATCAGGCCCAGAGCCGCTCGCCTTCGAGGCCCTTGTACATGCCGGCGACGAACTCGCCGTAACCATTGAACAGCATGGTCGGACGGCGGTCGCCGGTGCCGATCACCTCCTCGGTCGCCTGGCTCCAGCGCGGATGCGGCACCTCCGGATTGACGTTGGCCCAGAAGCCGTACTCGCGCGACTGCAGCTCCTCCCACAGGCCGACCGGCCGCTTGTCGGTGAAGGTGAAGCGCACCACCGACTTGATCGACTTGAAGCCGTACTTCCACGGCAGCGCGAGGCGAAGCGGCGCGCCCATCTGCTTGGCGACCGGCTTGCCGTAGGCGCCGGTGACGAGGAAGGTGAGCTCGTTGTTGGCCTCCGCCATCGTCACGCCTTCGACGTAGGGCCACGGATACAAGCGCTGCCGCTGGCCCGGCGCCATCTTGGGATCCATGAAGGTTTCCATCCGCACATATTTCGCGGAAGACAGCGGCTTGGCGATCTCGACCAGCTTCGACATCGGAAAGCCGGACCACGCAATCGCCATCGACCAGGCTTCGACGCAGCGGTGGCGATAGGCGCGCTCTTCAATGCCGACCTTGCGGATCAGATCGTCAATGCCGATGGTCTGCTCTTTCTCCACCATGCCGTCGAGCTTCACCGTCCACGGCCGGATGCGGAGCGACTCCGCCGCCGACGTCACGTTCTTCGACGTGCCGAATTCGTAGAAGTTGTTGTAGTTGGTGTTGACCTTCTCGTCGGTGATGGCGCGATCGAGCACGTATTTCTCGACCCGCTTGGCCGGATAAAGGTCGGCGGTCGGATCGGGCATGTTGGCGAGATCGCTGACGCGTTGCGCGTGCGCCATGCCCGGCGTCAGCGCCAGCGCAGCGGCGCCGGCCATCAGGCCGCGCCGGCTGAACGCGAGATGCTCAGGCGTGATCTGGCTTGCCGGAATTTCCCAGCCGCGCCGGCGGATGACGTTCATGCGAATCCTCCCAAGTCGGGGCCACACCTACGTGCCGCCCCGTTCACAGGCAAGTCACGGATGCGCTAGCGCGCCGCGAGTGTCTATTCCGCCGCCCTTCTTGCCGCCACGATCTGGTCGGCGGTGCGTCCGGTCAGCTCGGCCATGTGGTCGAACTTGAACGAGAACGAGCCGACGCCGGCGGTGGCCGAACGAATCTCGATGATGAGGTCGCCGATCTCGGCTTCCGGCATCTGCGCGCGAACCGTGTCCCAGCCCTCCCAGCCTTCGCGGGTGTCGAAGCCGAGGATCTGGCCGCGGCGGCCCGACAGGATCGCATTGATCTTTGCGGTCGCATCGGTCGGGCAAACGATCTCGACCTGATAGATCGGCTCGAGCAGCACCGGCTGGCATTGCGGCAGACCTTCGACGATGGCGATGCGCCCCGCCATCTGGAACGCCATGTCGGACGAATCCACCGTGTGATAGGAGCCGTCGACCAGCGCGACCGACAGATCGACCACCTGGAAGCCAAGCGGGCCGTGCTTGAGCGCGTTGACGACGCCCTCTTCGACTGACGGAATGTAATTGCGCGGCACCACGCCGCCGACAATCTTGTCCTCGAACTCGAAACCGCCGCTCCGCGGCGCCGGCTTGATATCGAGCACCACGTCGCCGAACTGGCCGTGCCCGCCGGACTGCTTCTTGTGGCGGCCGCGGATCTGCACCGGCTTCTTGATCGTCTCCTTGTAGCCGACGGTCGGCCGCCGGGTCGTGATCGGCACGCCGTAACGGTCCGCAAGCTTCTCGGCGGCGACGCGCAGGTGCATCTCGCCCTGCCCCCACATCACGACCTCATGCGCATCGGCGTCATGGATGATTGTGACTGAAGGGTCTTCCTCGGTGAGCTTGGTGAAGGCGGTGCCGAGTTTGACATCGTCCTTGCGGTCCTTGGCCGACAGCGCGTTGGCCAGTACCCCCGGCTGAGGCTGAACGCTCAAGACTGCCGGATGCGCCTGCTTTCCGGTCGACAACGTATCCCCGGTCTTCGCGTGATCGAGCTTGCCGAAGGCAATTGTGTCACCGGCCTTGGCCGGCCCGCGCTTGTCGGTTTTCTGCCCGATCTGCTTGAGCACGCCGGAGACGCGCCCTGCTTCCTGCTCCGGCGTGTTGAATACCGTGCCGTCGCCGGCCTCGCCGCTGAGCATCCGCGCGACCGACAGCTTGCCGCCATGGGTGGTATGGAAGGTCTTCAGCACCACCGCGACCGCGTCTTTGCTGGGCTTTACCCCGAGCCGCTTGGCCGTCACTTCGACGCCCGGCGATTCATGCCGCAGCGCCTTGAGGAGCCGCAGAATGCCGTTGGTGCGCGTCGCAACGCCCATCAGCACCGGGCACACCAGGCCGTCGCGCATCTCCTTGGCAAGATCGTCGAAGATCTTGTCGCGCGGCGGCTGCACGTCTTCGAGAAGTTGCGTCATCAGCTCGTCGTCATGGTCGGCGAGCGTCTCCAGCATGGAGAACCGCGCGGTCTTCTCGCGGTCGAGGTCGCCGCCTTTAAGCTCGATGATTTCGGAAGGCGCGTGCTCCTTGTAAACAAAGGCCCGCTCGAGCGCGAGATCGACAAAGCCGCTGACGATGTTCTGGTCGTTGAAGGTCGGGATCTGCCGGATCAGAAGCTTGCAGCGCGACACCGGCTGCAACATAGCGAGCGCGTCCTGCGCCGAGGCGTCGGCCTTGTCGAGCTTGTTGACGAAGACGAAGCGCGGGATTTTCTGCGCTTCAAGCTCGCGCATGATGAGCTCAAGCTGCGCGATCTTCTTGTCGTCGAGCTCGCAGACCACCACCGCCGCATCGACCGCCGGCAGCGCCGCCCGCATTTCGTGCATGAACTCGATCGAGCCGGGACAATCGAGGAAGGTGTAACTGTCGCCCATGAAGTCCGTGGTGGCGACCGTCAGCTCGGTGCTCATCTTGTGGTGGCGGGCTTCCTTGCTGGCATCGCCGACCGTGGTTCCGGCTTCGACCGTGCCCTGGCGCTGAATGGCGCCGGTGCGGGCGAGGATCGCTTCGAGAAGTGTTGTTTTGCCGCTTTGAAACGGCCCCACCAGCGCAATACAGCGGGGACCCAAAGAGCCCGACTTGGCACCGTTTTGCGCCATGCACGCCTCCCTCGGCCGGGGAGTTGGACCTGCGACCCGGCCCTTTAGGGCGGTATCGTCTCAGGCATCCGGCAGACTGGCAAGTGTTCCTTGTGTCAAAAGACAATGGAACAGCACGCGAAGCTTTTCAGCGACGCGTGCCATTCGGCTAGACTTTGCCATTCACTTCTACTTTGGGGGGATGCATGCGAAAATTTTGCTTGGCCACTGCGGTGGCCATTACAACTTCACTTGGGGCGGCGTCTGCGCAGGAGGCCGCGAACAGCCCGCTGATCGTCTGGCACGGCGCCGCGACGTTGACGAGCGTGCCGGCCGCCTGCGCCCAAGCGCAACTACGTTGTCGGCGACAGCGCATTTTCGGTCTTCCGGCCGCGCCTTGATCCAGCCGAGCCCAACTCGGCAATCACTTTGACCTTCGGACGGGCAGGACATGCATATTTCAGGAGCGGCGGCGCCAGCTCCGACCAGATGAACGGCCAAAGCACTTATACGAGCCCTTGGTACAGCGGGCGGGCGACATCAACACCCGGCGGCAACACCGGCACCATCACGCTAGCGCTCTCTCCATCAACCGTGATGGCGAACACCAATGTCGTCACGATTGTCGGCACCATCGTTAAGTTTCACGGCATCGAGACTGCACGTGCAATTCAAAGGCTCGTATTACCGGCGACCCAACTGACACATCACGATAGAGGCAAACGGCCGCCCCTTTGGCGGCCGTTTTCTTTTGTCGACGCGCCGCTTCCCGCATAAGGCTGGTCTTGGTAGCCTAAAGTTCACTGAAAAAGGGAAATTCTCAATCGATCTTTTGGGAGGGCGCAATGTCTCGTCGTATTCAGAAAGCGATCGGCGTTACAATTTCCTCGTTGATATTCTCGGCATCATCGCGTCGAATGCCGTTGCCGACATCATCCAAATCCCCGCGGTTACTTTCGCTCAGCGGGCGAGCAGCGTCGAGCCTGGGGAAGCCAACGCGGCACGTTGACCACCGCGGAGGGGAAATATTATGCCGCCGTGCCCTTCCCCTTCAGCAGTAACGGTGACCTCGTCTGC
This sequence comes from uncultured Alphaproteobacteria bacterium, assembly GCA_963788805.1. GTDB lineage: Bacteria > Pseudomonadota > Alphaproteobacteria > Rhizobiales > Xanthobacteraceae > Pseudolabrys. Next base: position 456,285 of record CAWBHU010000003.1, on the reverse strand, counting down.
AGCTTCAAGCTGATCCACCGCGACAATGACGCGCCAGCTCGATAGTCATTGCCCGCCTGTTCAAGAAACGGATCCTCGTCGGCCAAACTCGCTTTCGCGCTGCCGTTCGAGATGGCCCAAGTCCGCAGCGGGGCCGGCGCCATGTCACCAGCGATCACGGCTGGTGCAACGACACGATCGATCGCGGAGCAGCCCGATCGTCCTCAACAGTGCCTTCTATTACGTCGAGCTCGAATTCGGCCGGACCTTTCTCGAAGCGCTCGGTGTGCAGATCGAGTACGGACCGATTTGCTGACTGACGCTACTGCAGATTTCCGCAGAAGCGCTGGATGCGGCGGCAGGCCTCTTCGAGGTCTTCCGTCTTGGTCGCATATGAAATGCGGAACGCCGGGCCGAGCCCGAACGCCGTGCCCTGCACCACCGCGACGCCTTCCGCCTCGAGAAGCTCGGTGACGAAATCCTCGTCGGTGTCGAGCTGCTTGCCGGTCGAGGCCTTGCGGCCGATCGTACCGGCGCAGGACGGATAGACGTAGAACGCGCCCTCCGGCATCGGGCACTTGATGCCCTTCGCCTGGTTGAGCATCGACACGACGAGGTCGCGCCGCTCCTTGAAGATGGCGTTGTGCTTCGGGATGAAATCCTGCGGCCCGTTGAGCGCCTCGATCGCCGCCCATTGCGACACCGCCGCCGGGTTGGTGGTCGATTGCGACTGGATCATCGCCATCGCCTTGATCAAAGGCTCCGGCCCGCCGGCATAGCCGATGCGCCAGCCGGTCATGCAATAGGCCTTCGACGTGCCGTTGATGGTGAGCGTGCGCTCATAGAGCGACGGCTCGATCTGCGCCGGCGTGAAGAACTCGAAGTCGTCATAGGTGAGGTGCTCGTACATGTCGTCGGTCATGACATGGACGTGCGGATGCTTCACCAGAACATCGGTGAGCGCCTTCAACTCGGCGCGCGTATAGGCCGCGCCGCTCGGGTTGGACGGCGAGTTGAGCAAGAACCATTTCGTCTTCGGCGTGATCGCGCGCTCGAGCTGCGCCGGCTTCACCTTGAAGCCGCTCTCGGCCGTCGCAACGACCGGCACCGGCGTGCCGCCGGCGAGCAGCACCATGTCCGGGTAGCTCACCCAGTACGGCGCCGGGATGATCACCTCGTCGCCCGGGTTCAGCGTCGCCATGAAGGCGTTGTAGAGCACCTGCTTGCCGCCGGCGCTCACCGTGATCTGCGACGGTCTTGTAGTCGAGCCCGTTCTCGCGCTTGAACTTGCGCGCGACCGCTTCCTTGAGCTCCGGCATGCCGTCGACCTGCGTGTACTTCGACGCGCGGCCCTCGCGGATCGCCTTGATCGCGGCTTCCTTGATGTTCGGCGGCGTGTCGAAATCCGGCTCGCCGGCGCCGAGGCCGATCACGTTCCGCCCCGCCGCTTTCAGCGCGCGCGCTTTATCCGTCACCGCGATGGTCGGCGACGGCTTGATGCGCTTGAGATGGTCGGCGATGAAAGCCATGTCGATTCTCCGGAAATTGCGGGCCATTGCTAAATGGCCGGTGCCGCGGGGGCAAGGCGCAAAGCCTGATGAATCCATGAGCGCTGTTGATGGCCTAACCGCTCCTTAAGGCCGCCGGCGCTAATAACTGCGGCATGGCAGCCTTGGCCGAACGCCTGCGGAGCGGGGACTGGCTGACGCGGGAGCGCGTCCGGCTGGTGGCCGTCGCACTGTTGGCGGCGTCGCTGCTGGGCCTCGCATTCCTGGTCGTGACGTCGGATGGGCTCAACGACCGTTCCGGCCGGCCGCTCGGAACCGATTTCTCCAACGTCTATGCCGCAGGCACCTATGTGCTCGAAGGGCAGCCCGCGGCGCCGTTCGAACCCGCCAAACAGTTCGCCCGCGAGCAGGCGATCTTCGGAACCGCGACGCAGTTTTACGGCTGGCATTACCCGCCGTTCTTTTTGGCGCTCGCCGCGCTGCTGGCGCTGTTGCCTTACGCAGCGGCGCTGTTCGTCTGGCAAGGCGCGACGTTCGCGCTTTACATCTCGGCGATGCGGGCCATCACAGGGCCCGACAGGCTGGCGCTGTTGCTCGCCCTCGCCTTCCCTGCGGTCTTCATCAATCTCGGTCACGGCCATAACGGCTTTCTCACCGCCGCGCTGATGGCCGGCGCGCTGCTCCAGCTCGACAAGCGGCCCGTCGCTCGCCGGCATCCTGTTCGGGCTGCTCGCCTACAAGCCGCAGTTCGGATTGCTGATCCCGTTTGTGCTGGCCGCGAGCGGACGCTGGCGCACATTCGCCGCAGCAGCAGCAACGGTCGCTGCGCTTGCTCTCGTCGCCACCCTCGCCTTCGGCATCGACGTGTGGCGCGCCTTCCTCGACTCCATGAGCTTCACCCGCGAGGTCGTGCTCGAACGCGGCGACACCGGCTGGCACAAGATCCAGAGCGCTTTCTCCTGGGCGCGCATGTGGGGCGCATCGGTCGGCATCGCCTATCTCGCCCAGGCGCACTGTGACATTGTGCGTCGGCGGCGCGCTGGTCTGGCTGTGGCGGACAGCGGCGCCATTCGCGCTCAAAGCCGCGGCGCTGCTGATCGCCACGCTGCTGGCGACGCCCTATAGCCTCGACTACGACCTGATGCTGCTCGCGCCCGCCATCGCCTTCCTCGCCGTCGATGGCATTCAGCGCGGTTATGCGCCTTATCAAAAGAGTTTATTGGCCGCGCTCTGGCTGATGCCGCTCGTTGCGCGATCTGTCGCACAAGCGACGTTTATCCCACTGGCGGTGCCGCTGATGCTTCTTGTTTTCATGCAAATTCTAATGATCGCTGCCGGCCGCACCGCACCATCGGCGATCGCGTCTCGTGCAGCGCATTAATTCTCACGCAACGCTGCACGACAGAATTTTTACGACGGTGTTACGCGCACCGAAAAATAATCGCCGCCATCGCTTTTGGATTTGCATTACGGCCATCTAATTGCCAGACTTGCCGGGCGATGATCGCCCCATGACTCGAATCCGCGCATGTACACGCTCTACTCGATGCAGCGCTCCGGCAATAGCTACAAGGTGCGCCTTGCGCTGGCGCAGCTTGGCATTCCGTATCGCAAGGTCGAGGTCGACATCCTGCGCGGCGAGAGCCGCACGCCGGAATTCATGGCGCTTAATCCGAGCGGCCAGGTGCCGCTGCTCGAAGTCGCGCCGGGCCGTCACCTCGCCGAGTTCGAACGCGATCCTCTGGTACGTCGCGGCCAAATCGCCGCTGGTGCCGCAGGACGAGATCCACCGCGCCGAGGCGATGCAGTGGATGTTCTTCGAGCAGCACAGCCTCGAACCGAATGTCGGCGCGGCGTTCTTCTGGCTTGGGCTCATCAAGGGCGGCCGTGAGCTGCAAACCCATGCGCTGGAAGACTGGAGCGAGAACGGCTATCGCGCCTTCGGCGTGATGGAGAAGCATCTCACCAAGCACCCGTATTTCGTTGCCGATCGCTACACGATCGCCGACATCGCGCTTTATGCCTACAGCCACGTCGCGCACGAGTGCGACTTCGACCTCGCCGCCTATCCGGCGGTTCGCGACTGGCTGGCGCGGATCGAAAGCGTGCCCGGCCATATTTCGATGGACTGGGAGCCGGCGGCGTTGGCGGCCGAATGAGCGCGTTAACCTTTCATTAACCAAACGACACCGCATCGCCGCTTTTCTTCTGCGGCTTTGCCGCAGTGTCGCCACGCCGCCGCCAGCCCGACCGACCAACCTCGCCGCATTGATTCGTTTGCGAGGTTTTCATGCCGGAGCTTGGATTTAAACCGCCTGACCATCACCCGCTCGGCGAGGAGCGCAACGGCGCCGCACTGGCGTCGCTGATCGCCTCGCTCGCCTTGGTCGTTGCCATCCTGCTCGTCTCGGTCGCGGTGACCGGTAGCGAGCATGGATTGGGCGCAGCCAATGCGGGCTGGGTCACCACGCCGCAGGGTTAGTTCAAATTAAAGCGAGCGGAGCAAGAAACCGCTCGTGATGTCGCCGCGTTTGCGCGAGCATGCCGCGCATGAAAATCGCACATCTCGCCGCCCTGATCACGCTGCTCGTCCCGTCCGCAGCACTCGCCCAACAATTTCAATCATCCGCCGGTCCGCTTCGCGTCGACACCGTCGCGAGCGGCCTCGCGCATCCCTGGGGCCTCCAGTTCCTCCCCGACGGCCGCATGCTGGTGACCGAGCGGCCGGGCCGCATGCGCATCGTCTCGCGCGACGGCAAGCTCTCGCCGCCGGTCGCAGGGCGTGCCGCAAGTGTTCGCGCGCGGCCAAGGCGGACTGCTCGACGTCGCGCTCGACCGCAACTTCGCGCAGAACCGCACGATCTATTTCTCCTTCGCCGAGCCGTACCAGGGCGGCGCCCGCACCGCGCTCGCGCGCGCCGTGCTCGATCGCCGGCGAGCAACCCGTCGCTCACCGACATCAAGCTCATCTATCCAGCAGCCCGGCCCGCCCTCGCCGGCCAACCATTTCGCCGGCCGCATCGTGCAGGCGCGCGACGGCAACCTGTTCCTCACCACCGGCGACCACTTCATCGACCGCGACAAGGCGCAGACGCTCGACACCGGCCTCGGCAAGATCATTCGCATCACGACCGACGGCAGCGCGCCGCGCGACAATCCGTTCGTCGGCCGCAACAACGCGCTGCCGGAAATCTGGGCCTATGGCGTGCGCAATCCGCAAGGCATGGCGCTGCATCCGCAGACCGGCGCGCTGTGGATGAACGATCACGGACCGCAGCGGCGGCGACGAGGTCAACATCATCGAGAAGGGCAAGAACTATGGCTGGCCGGTGATCGGCTATGGCGTCAATTACGGCGGCGCGCAAGATCCACGAAGGCACGCAGAAGCCAGGGCATGGAGCAGCCGCTGAAATACTGGGTGCCCTCATTCGCGCCGTCCGGCATGGCGTTCTACACCGGCGACCTGTTTCCGGCCTGGAAGGGCAACATCTTCATCGGCGGCTTGCGCTCGCAGATCCTGATGCGGCTGGAAGTCGACGGCAACAAGATCGGCAAGGAGGAGCGGTTGCTCGGCGAACTCGGCGCAGCGCATCCGCGACGTGCGGCAAGGCCCGGACGGCGCGCTCTATCTCCTCACCGATCAGCAGGACGGGCGCATCCTGCGCGTCACGCCGGCGCGCTGATCACCATTTGTGAAAGACGAAGAACGCGCCGCACGCGATCAGCGTGAAGCCGACGCGCGTGGTTCCAGCCGAGCGGCTCCTTGAGATAGAGCACCGAGAAGGCGGCGAACACGAGAAGGGTGATCACCTCCTGCATGGTCTTGAGCTGCGCCGCGGAATAGACCGCGTTGCCGTAGCGATTGGCCGGCACCGCCATGCAGTACTCGATGAAGGCCAGCCCCCAGCTGATCAAAATGACCGACCACAGCGGCACTTCCTTGAAGCGCAGGTGCCAGTACCAGGCCGCGGTCATGAAAATATTGGAGCCGAGCAGCAGGACGATCGGCAGCGCATAGGGCGAAAGCGAAATGGGCATGGGCCAATCCCTATTGGGAAGCTGTCGCTACCCCGCCATCCGTGATTCCTGCAACTCCGCGCCGCGATTCCGCCGGTCGAACGGTGCTAGACTGCGAATCGAACATCCCGCTGCGCCCCACGGAGTACGAGCGATGCGCCGCGCCCTTCTCAATTGCCGCTATTGCCGCGTTGAGCACCATCTCGGCCGTGCCTGCGGTCGCGCAAACCGCGCCGCGGCAAACGCCGCCCGCTGCGACGCCGGCGCCGCCTCCGGCAGCGCCGCCTCAGATCGCCGACGTCGCCGTGCCCTACAAGCCGGTGAACGTGTCACCGCCGTCGCAGTTCAGCGATCCCGGCGTCGATGCCTTGCGGAAACAAATCTCCGAGGCCGCGAAGAAGCGCGATCGTGCCGCGCTCGGAAAGCTTGTCGTCGCCAAAGGCTTCTTCTGGGATCGCGGCGGCGGCGACGACAGCTCCGACAAGAAAAAATCCGGCGGCGATAATCTTGCGGTCGTGCTGGGCCTGACCAACAAGGACGCGCCCGGCTGGGACATGCTGGCCGGTTATGCGGAAGACCCGACCGCGTCTCAATCCTCCCAGCGTCCCGGCGCGGTCTGCGTGCCGGCCGATCCGCTCTTCAACGGCAAGGAGATGGATCGCTGCTGGAGTCCAGCCAAAGCGACATCGGCGAATGGGGCTTTCCGATCGGCGACGGGCTTCCGGTGCGCGACCGCCCCGAAGCCAGCGCGCCGATCACGCGAAAAGCTCGGCATGCATTTCATCCGGGTGTCGCCCGATCCGTCACCCGCGGGCGCCAGTCGGCTCATTCATCCGGATTGTCACGCCCGGCGGAAAATACGGCTACGTGCCGATCGATGAGATCGCGCCGCTCGGCAACGACCAGCTTTGCTACGTGAAGGACGGCGGCGGCTGGAAGATCGGCGGCTATCTCGGCGCCGGCGACACGCAGTAGCCTGGAATAGCGTTCGCCCCGCGGGGTTGTTGCAGATGCCACAACCAGAATCCCGGGGAGACGTCCATGCGTTTTGTCACTGCGGCGAGTGCCGCCATTCTTGCTGCGACATTCGGTAGCAGCGCGCTCGCGCAAGCGCCCGCTCAGCCAGCCGCACCCGCTGCACCGCCGCGCGGCCGCCCGCAGGCGCAACAGCCGATGTTCTCGACCACCAAGGTCGAGGGCACCGACAACGTCTACATCTTCCGCTACCAGGGCCATCAGTCGATGTTCATCGTCACCAAGGACGGTGTGATCGCGACCGATCCGATCGGCCTTTACCGGCCGCAGGCGGTGAAGACCTACATCGAAGAGATCCAGCAAGATCACCAAGGCGCCGATCAAATACGTGATCTACAGCCACCACCATTACGATCACATCGCGGGCGGCAAGCCGTTCAAGGACCTCGGCGCAAAATTCGTCGCGCACAAACGCGCCAAGGAGCGGCTGGTCGAGCTGAAATATCCGGACGTGGTGATCCCCGATCAGACCGTCGGCGACAAAGGCACGATCAAGCTCGGCGGCACCACGCTCGAGCCTCATCTACGTCGGCCGCAACCACTCCGACAACACGCTGGTGATGCGGCTGCCGAAAGAGAAGCTGCGTCTTCGTGGTCGACTTGATCCCGATCGGCAGCTGCCGTTCCGCGACTATGCCGGACAATTCCTATCCCGATCGAGTGGGAGAATTCGATCAAGAAGGTGCTGGCGATGGACTGGGACCGCATGATCCCCGGACATCCCGGCCCGGGCGGCCGGCTCGGCACCAGGCAGGACGTGGAGGAGCATCTCGGTTCCATGAGGACCTCTCGGCCGAAGTGAAGAAGGCCGCGCGACGCCGGCAAGTGCTTCGGATACCGCGATGCGCGAAGTGAAGCTGCCGAAGTACGACGCGCATGGGGCAACTACGCAACGAGCTCCGATGAACATCGAGCGCTATTGCTATTGGTGGGGCCGCGGCTACTAAGAAAAGCGGCCTGGCGCACGAAAGCCCCGGCGTGCGCAACGCCGGGGCTTTTTCTTTGCGGTAACTCAATCGCAATATCTGTGGCCGACCTTGGCCGCATGGTCGATCGCGACAAGGCGAATCGCGACGCGCTCACCGCCTGCGCGGTGCTCGGCGCGTTCTTCGTCGCGCTCGCGCTCGGCGTCTATCTGTGGCGGCTCGACTGGAGCCACGCCATTCCGCGCGATGGCTCCTCGCTGGTGGTCGGCCGCGACTTCCTGAATTTCTGGATGTATGGCCGCGCATTCGGCTTGCCGGACCCGGGTCAGTGGTACGACCCGCTGCAATATGCGCGCGCGCTCATTCCGATCGTCGGCGCCGATTATCCCGGACAGAACTGGTCCTACCCGCCGAGCATGATGCTGCTGATGGCGCCGTTCGGCGGGCTCGGCTATCTGCCCGCGCTCGCGGTCTGGATGCTGCTGAGCCTCGCCATCTTCCTTCCGGTCGCGTGGCGCTATCTCGATGATCGCCGCGCCATGCTTGCGGTGATGTGCGCGCCCGCTGCGATCTTTGCCCTGATGTCCGGGCAGTTTTCGTTCGTTGCGACCGCGGCGCTGCTCGGCGCCTTCATGCTGCTCGACCGGCGGCCGCTCGTTGCCGGCGTCCTGATCGGCTGCCTGACCATCAAGCCGCACCTCGGCATCCTGCTGCCGCTGATGCTCGCCGCATCCGGCCGCTGGCAGGTGTTCGCCGCCGCGACCGTCACCGCGCTCGGCATTGTCGGCGTAAGCGTCGCCCTGTTCGGCGTGCAGCCATGGATCGACTACATCGGCATTGGCTTGCCGGTGCAAAACATCGTGCTGAACGATGCCGCCGGTATCGCCACGCCGTTCTATCCGACCCTGTTCATGAATTTGCGCGGCGCCGGCTTGGGCTACGGGCCGGCCATGACGCTGCAAGTCGCGCTGTCGCTCGGCGCTGCGGCCCTGGTCTGGTGGGCGTTCCGCTATCGCCGCGATGCGGACCACCGCATCCTCATCGCGCTGTTCTTCGCCTGCTCGCTGGCGGCGCTGCCCTATGTGCTGGTCTATGACACGTTGCCGCTCTGCGTCGCCGCGATCGCGCTGCTCGCCGGCGGCTCTGCTCGACTCGCGCGGCCGCTTGCTGGCGCGGCTGGTGTTCTGGCTGCCGCTTCTGCAGATCGGGCTCGGCAGTGTCTCCATCCCCGGCCCGGCGCTGATCGCGCCGGCTTTCGCGGTCTGCCTTTTTCTCCAGATCAAAAATGCGCCGGCCGCGCGCACGCAGTCCGCGGGCGCCGCACACGCTGCGACGGCCTGAACCGGCCACCGGCCGTTCCCGCTCGGTGGGCGCCGTCCCGCCCTTTCCTTCCGCGCCTGCACCGCCACATAATGCCGCCCCCGCCCTCCATCATTGTGGCCCCATGAAACGTTCGACTTCGCGCATCCTCACCACTCATACCGGCAGCCTGCCGCGCACACCCAAAGTCGTCGAGCTTCTGCTCGCCGAGCAACACCAGCCGGGCAAGCGCAAGGCCGAGTTCGCCGCGGCCGTGAAGGAAGCGGTTGCGCATGTCGTGGCGAAGCAGATCGAGGCCGGCATCGACGTCGTCAATGACGGCGAGCAGGGCCGCACCGATTACACCGTGCACGTGCTCGACCGTCTCACCGGCTTCGAGGGCGAGAGCTCGCCGCCGATGGGCACCGGCGAGCCGGAATTTCCCGAGCTTGCCGCGCTGCTCACCCAGTTCGCCTCGCCGTTCCAGCATCGTCCGAAATGCTCAGGGCCGGTCGGCTGGAAGGATTTCGACTCGGCGCTGGCCGACATCGAGACCGCAAAGTCGGTGATGAAGAATGCCAAGGCGGAAGAATTCTTCATGACCTCGCCGTCGCCCGGCCAGATCGCGCGCTATCTCAAGAACGCCTATTACAAGACCGAAGAGGAGTATGTGTTCGCGCTCGCCGATGTGATGAAGCGCGAATACAAGGCGATCGTCGACGCCGGCCTGATCCTTCAGCTCGACTGTCCCGACCTCGCCATGCTCCGGCACATGGTCTATCTCGACAAGAGCATCGAGGAATTCCGCAAGATCATCTCGGTCAATGTCGCCGCGCTCAACGAGGCGGTGAAGGACCTTCCGGCCGATCGCATCCGCATGCATGTGTGCTGGGGCTCGACCATGGCGCCGCGCCACACCGACGTGCCGCTGAAGGACATCATCGATATCGTGCTGACCGCAAAGCCGATGGCGGTGTCGTTTCCCGCCGCCAATGCGCGTCACGAGCACGAATGGAAGATCTGGCGCGACGTGAAGCTGCCGGACGGCAAGTTCATCATTCCGGGCGTGATCGACTCCACCGCACAACACCATCGAGCATCCCGAAGTGGTCTGCGACCGCCTGCTCAACTTCGCCAGCGTGGTCGGCCGCGAGAATGTGATCGGCGGCGTCGATTGCGGCTTCGGCACTTTCGCCGGCCGCGTCCAGGTCGACACCAAGATCGTCTGGATGAAGCTCAAATCGCTCAGCGAAGGCGCGGCGATGGCGTCGAAGCAGCTTTGGGCCAAGGCTGCGTAAATTGACGGCGTAAGCCGCGCCGCGAGCGGCGGCGCGGCTTCGCGTTGAGTGGCTACATCGCCGGGAGGATCGCGATGTCGCGCACCGTGCCGCTGACGCCTGAGATCTTTGCGGCTTCGGTTGCCTTGCCGCTCGCCAGATCGACGCTGTAGAGCGTATCGCCGAGCATCATCCAGGCTTCGTTCTTGCCGCTGCCGTCCGACCAGATGTCGAACGACGCCTTGCCGGCCTTGACGCCGAGCTTGCCGATCGAGCCGAGCACGCCGTCATTCGGCGGCGCCTGCTTGACCAGCGCGTCGGCGGTGCCGTCGATGTTGAACAGCGCGGTTTCCTTGGCGCCCTTCACCGAGTTGGTATAGGCGCCCGCCACGATGTTCGGCTTGCCGCCCTTGTTCATGTCGCCGTCGGCGAACTTGTGGTCGCCGTCCTTCGTCACCTTGCCGTCATCGACATTGACCCGCAGGTTCATGCCGTCGGCGCCCATGACGCGCAGGCGGTCCGCGACCGGGTTGAAGTCCACCGTCGCCATCACGCCCTTCGCGAGCATGGTGTCGAGCTTGGATTTCTGCGTCGCCTTGCCGTCCGCCGCGATGGTCACCACGGTGCCGTCCTCGACCAGGCCGTACAGCAGGCCGTCGGCCGGCCGCACGTCGATGCCGACCAGCGCGCCGCCGATGCCTGTCACTTTCATGCTCTTGGTCGCCTTCTTCTGATCGGTATCCACGATCGCGATCGTGTCATTGCCGATCAGCGCCGCGACTTGCGCGGCATTGGCCGCGGTGGCCGTCATCAGCGCCGCAGTGGCCAGCAGGATTGTCCGGATTGTCATGAGCTCGCTCCCTTGTTGCGATCCGGGCGGATCGTCGGAGGAGCTACGGAGCGGGAGCACGCCCGGATGCGGCGCGACCCGCGCGAAATGCCGCAGCGCGCCCTTTTTTCGCCTGCGGACTCGCCCCATATTCGACCGATGGCGAAACCGCCCAAAAAGCCCAAAGATCCGGCCAAACCGACGCGCGCCAAGGCCTCGCGGCCGGACGCGCCGCCGACCCCGGACGCGCTCGCCGACCTGCTCAATCCCGGGCATCAAGCGCGGCACGGCCGGCATGGGTTCCGGCACCGGCAAGGATTCCAACCTGCAGCCGCCGCCGGACAATTCGTTCGACCGCCGCCGCGATTTCTCCGACGCGCACCAGGCGCGGAAATCGACCCGCGGCTTCGACGAGCGCGCCGCAGCGCGATTACGACGCGGCCTCGCCGATCACCGGACTCGATCCGGCGCTGGAGCAGGAACTCGGTCTGACCCCGGGCGAGCCCGAAGCCGACCCGCGCGCCGAGACCATCAAATCATCGCTCGACAAATACCGGCTGCCCAAGGCCGACCTGCCGACGCCCGGCGCGCCGGGCGGCATGGGCGCGTTCGGCGGCATGGCCTCGCAGCAGTCGCTCGACGCGTTGCTGCGCGAGGGCCGGCCCGAGCTGCGCGAGCAGGTGTGGACGCCGCACCGCCCGCCGCGTCCGGAGAAATCCGAGGGCGGCCGCAAGTTCGTCATCAAGTCCGACTTCACGCCGAAGGGCGACCAGCCCGCCGCGATCAAGGAGCTGGTCGAAGGCGTGAAGCGCAACGACCGCACCCAGGTTCTTCTTGGCGTGACCGGATCGGGCAAGACCTTCACCATGGCCAAGGTGATCGAGGAGACCCAGCGCCCGGCGCTGGTGCTCGCGCCGAACAAGACGCTCGCCGCGCAGCTCTACGGCGAGTTCAAGTCGTTCTTCCCCGACAACGCCGTCGAGTATTTCGTCTCGTATTACGACTACTACCAGCCGGAAGCCTACGTCCCGCGCACCGACACCTATATCGAGAAGGAATCCTCGATCAACGAGCAGATCGACCGCATGCGCCACTCGGCGACGCGCTCGCTGCTCGAGCGCGACGACGTCATCATCGTCGCCTCGGTGTCGTGCATCTACGGTATCGGCTCGGTCGAGACCTATTCGGCGATGACCTTCACGCTCAAGCAGGGCGGCAAGATCAACCAGCGCCAGTTGCTCGCCGACCTGATCGCGCTGCAATACAAGCGCTCCGGCGGCGATTTCTTCCGCGGCTCGTTCCGCGTGCGCGGCGACACGATCGACATCTTCCCGGCGCACTATGAGGACCGCGCCTGGCGCGTTCACCTGTTCGGCGACGAGATCGAGAAGATCGAGGAGCTCGACCCGCTCACCGGGCAGAAGACCGACGACCTCGAATTCGTGAAGATCTACGCCAATTCGCACTACGTCACGCCGCGCCCGACGCTTGTTGCAGGCGATCTCCGGCATCAAGGCCGAGCTGAAATGGCGGCTGGAGCAGCTCCACAACCAGGGCCGCCTGCTCGAAGCGCAGCGGCTCGAGCAGCGCACCATCTACGACCTCGAAATGATGGAAGCGACCGGCGCCTGCGCCGGCATCGAGAACTATTCGCGCTACCTCACCGGCCGCAAGCCGGGCGAGCCGCCGCCGACCCTGTTCGAATACGTGCCCGACAACGCGCTGGTGTTCTGCGACGAGAGCCACGTCACCGTGCCGCAGCTCGGCGGCATGTATCGCGGCGACTTCCGCCGCAAGGCGACGCTCGCCGAATACGGCTTCCGCCTGCCCTCCTGCATGGACAACCGGCCGCTGCGCTTCGAGGAATGGGACGCGATGCGGCCGCAGACCATGGGCGTCTCCGCCACGCCCGGCGCCTGGGAGATGGAAGAGGCCAAGGGCGTGTTCGTCGAGCAGGTGATCCGCCCGACCGGCCTGATTGACCCTCCGGTGGAAGTGCGCCCCGCCCGCACCCAGGTCGACGATCTGGTCGGCGAGGTGAAGCAAACCGCGCAGGCCGGCTACCGCTCGCTCATCACCGTGCTGACCAAGCGCATGGCCGAGGACCTCACCGAATACCTGCACGAGCAGGGCATCCGCGTGCGCTACATGCACTCCGACATCGACACGCTGGAGCGCATCGAGATCATCCGCGACCTGCGGCTCGGCGCGTTCGACGCGCTGGTCGGCATCAACCTGCTGCGCGAGGGCCTCGACATTCCGGAATGCGCGCTGGTCGCCATCCTCGACGCCGACAAGGAAGGCTTCCTGCGCAGCGAGACCTCGCTGATCCAGACCATCGGCCGCGCCGCCCGCAACATCGATTCAAACGTCATTCTCTACGCCGACAAAATGACCGGCTCGATGACGCGCGCCATCGAGGAGACCAACCGCCGCCGCGAGAAGCAGCTCGCCTACAACACCGAGCACGGCATCACCCCGGAGAGCGTGCGCAAGGGCATCGGCGACATCCTCAACAGCGTCTATGAGCGCGACCACGTGCTGATCTCGACCGGCGGCAAGAATGCTCCCGGCGAGTTCGAGGACGCCGCCACCATCGGCCACAATTTCGAGGCGGTGCTGGCCGACCTCGAGACCCGCATGCGCGAGGCCGCCGCCGATCTCGACTTCGAGGAGGCCGCGCGGCTGCGCGACGAGCTCAAGCGCCTGCGCCAGACCGAGCTCGCCGTGGTGGACGACCCGACCGCCAAGCGCGTGATGCTGGCGCAGGATTCAAAGCTTCGGCGCGCGGTGTCACCGAAGCGGCGCGTCGACCCGACAAGCCGCCCCCACAAGCCTCATCTCGACGAAATGGGCATCGCGACGTGGCACGAGGTGAAGCCGGCGGGCGCCGGACGTAAGGCAAAAGGGCGAAGCCCGTCTTTCAGAAGGCCCGCGCAAGCCAAACCTCGATGAAATGGGCCCCGGCGTGGAGTCGATCCCGGGCAAGCGCGGCGATGGCCCCGCTCAACGCTGGGCCGGCCGGGGATGCGCGGCGGATTTAAGCCGAGGCGGCGTTAATTAGCCGCGCCCGAACAGCGGATCCCTCGCCCACTTCCGGCTCCGCCGCACAGCCCGCCGCCCCTCCTCGTACTCCTGATAACTCCCGCGGCATTCGCTGTACGTCCCCACCGGCGGATACGCCCCGACCACCAGAAACGTCTCGCTCGCCTTCAGGCATTCGTGCCCGACGCCGGCCGGGATAACGACGACGTCGCCCGCGCGCACCTTCACCGTCCTGCCCTTGTTGCCGCCGAGCCGCAGCGTCGCGGTGCCGCGCGCGACGCCGAGCACTTCGTGGATGCGCGGATGGTAGTGCACGTAATCGTAGATGCCGTTGCGCCAGGCATCGCCCCAGCCATTGGCGTTGAAGATCGCCTCCAGCAAGCCGCCGGGTCGCGCTTGCCGCCGAGCCGGACGGCGCCTTGTAGATCAGCAGCGGCACGTTCGGATTGTTGGGATGTAGCCGTCCGCCGGAAACCTCAGGCGGACCGGCCTCACCGCCTTGACGTGCGCCAGCGCTTCCGCGCTGGACGGCACGCCGAGGCCGGTCGCCTTCTCGATCAGCCGCTTGGCTGGCTCGAGCTTGTGCACCCTATTTCGCGTCGCTCACCGCGCAGAGCGGATATTGCGACTGGCACTTCGCCCGCGCCGCGTCCTTGCTGTCGCCGGTCTCGGTGCAGGTCCTGGTCTGCGACAGCAGGCACGACACATTGAACTTGTAGCCGGTCAGGTTCTTCCAGGTGCGCTTGACGCTGCGCTTCACCTTTTCGGTCGTGCTCGGCTCTTTCTTCTGCTGCACCTGGATGATTGGCGAGCTCGCCTCGACAGCGGCGATCGGCGCCGCATTGGACATCATGGGAGCAACCGCAACAGCGGCAACAATGGTGGCAAGCAGTGCAAATCTGCGCATGGAAATCTCCTGAAAATGCAGCCCCTCAGCCGCGATAAAGCCCTAGCGGCATCAAAACCCGGAGTTCCGGGGAAAGTTCCGAGTGGCGCGTTCGGCGGTGTATAATGCGGCCTTAACGATCGAATTCAGCCCATGACAGGAGAACAACCATGCGCGCTCTGACCATCGCATTCTTGACCGGCGCCGCGGTCGCGCTCGTTTCGGCGCCGCTGCTGGCGCAGCAAGGCGCGAGCGTCACCATCGCCAGCTTCAAGTTCGGGCCGGAAAACGTGTCGGCCAACGCCAAGGCGCCGATCACCTGGACCAACAAGGACGGCGCGCCGCACCAGGTCGTGGTGGCGTCGAAGAACCTGAAGACCGCGGTGCTCAACAAGGACCAGACCGGCCAGCTGACGATCGCCGAGGCCGGCAGCTACGACTACATCTGCGGCATTCACCCGAACATGAAGGGCAAGATCGTCGTCAAGTGAGACGGCGCAAGTCGTCCCGGAGCGGGGACCCAGACAGCCTCACGAGACGGATCCCGCTTCGCGGGAGACGGTATTGCGCGCGCGTTCGCTCGGCGACACCACGCCGGTCTTTCCGCCCAGCCCGACATTGCCGGCATTGGCCGGAGTCGGCGCGCGCGACGAGCCCAGCCGGAATTTGGAATTCTTGTTGGAATTCTTGGCGGTGTTGGCGCGTTTCTCTTTCGCCTTCACGCTGGCGCCGCGTTTGGTTTTTCGGCCCGGCATCTAGCGCTCGCGCAGGGCGGAGCCGGCGAGCCGCGCATCGGGTCGGTGTCGGGGATCTTGTCGGCCTGCTCCGCCACTTCGAGGCAGGTCAGCAGCTCGACGTAGCTCGGCGGTCCGCCCATCTGGACCAGGCTGGTGCAGCGCGCCTGCTGGCGCGCGCGAGAATTGCGCCCACTTGTCGGTGAGCGTCGCCTTGGCCTGGTTTTCGCCCCGCATGCAATTGTCGGCGGTGCGGCCCGTCAATGCCGCTCCGCTCGGCGGCGCGGCAGCTCGGCTCGACGTTGAGCGTAGGCGGCCGGTCGGCCACCAGCAGTAATTGCGCAGTAACCACAAGCGGAGCCAGCACCATCATGGCAGTCTCCTTCCGGCACCAAGGCCTGACGCTAAACGTCCGGGAAGGCACCCGCTGTTCCGTTGACGGCGCCCCCTGCACGCGTGAGAATCCACGGCTTTTGCCGGATGCCGAGACCATGAAGACCGCGATCATCCTGATATTGGCCTTGCTGGCCGGCTGCGCCGCCAAGCCGGAGAGCGAGCTGCCGACCGCGCTCAAGCCGGAGGCGGCGCCGGCCGCGGCTCAATTAGCCCCTGCGGCCGCCGCGGACGATGCGCCGGCTCCGCGCCTCGAGCGGCATGAGGCCAGCGCGCAGTGCTGGATGCGCCACGACAAGAGCGGCGGCTCGCTTGACGCAAAAGCAAAGCTTGTCGAAAAATGTATCAATGACAAAATGGCCGGGATCGACAAGCAGGACACCAACAAGAAGCTGCCCCGGCAGTAACTTTCACACGATCATGAACGGAAGGAGATGACCATGGCGAAAGGCCAGGTGCGCCAGACCAAGGAAAAGAAAAAGCCGAAAGCGGCCGACGACAAGCCGAAGCAGGCCTCGGCCTATCAGCTGTCAAAGCAGAGCGGGCCGAAGAAGTAGGCGCTTCCCGGCACAACCTTGTCGGGTGCCGGTGGCTCTTGCGCCGCTGCGATTCGCAGCGTGCGCCCGGCACGACCGCCTGAAATCGACTGTTCATCCTCCCGCCTCCACTCCGTCACAATCACGTGCGGCAATCGGTGTGGGCGGGAGCCGTTACGCAGGCTTTGCGTACAGGAAAGGATGAGCAATGAACGTCGTAAGACCAGAGCGATCCGGTGCGCGGCCGAATGGCGAAGCCAGGCCCGTCGATCCGGCAAGCTTCGAAGGCGAGATCCGCGAATTCGTTCGCCGCGACGTGGCCCCGGCCCGCCGCATGCCGCCGGCGACCCAGATGCCGGGACGCGACGCCCAGGCCGAGCAGGTCAACGCGCTGGTCGCGCGTGTCGCAAACGCTTCAATGGAAGAGATCGATCGCGTGATCCTGGAATTGCAGGGCGTGCGCGAAATGCTCCGCGCCGAGGGCGAGCGCGTCACCCGCGATATCGCAGGCTACGCCAGCCTGAGCCACGCCGCGCTGACGTCAATGCGGGTGATTGCAGACAGCCTGGGGCAATGGAAAAACGGAGCGAAGCTGCATCCGGGCGGGCGCTAAGGCCCGCAAACGAGCCTGAACTGCACGCAAAAACAAAAGAGCCTCGCCAATGCGAGGCTCTTTTTATAAGAGCGCGGCGCCTTCAGCGGACCTGATAGGTCCCAGGCTCGTCGGCGCGGGTATCATCCGCCAGGCTCAGGTTCACGACGAAGCCGCCGACCAGCATGACTGCGGCGGTCAGGCCCCCGAGCAGGTAGCCGATTATCCCCAATCCCTTGCGGTCGGTCATCTGAAGTCTCCGTGCGCGTAAATGCCGTTGTGGCGCATCAACGCGCTGCAGCACGAGCAGTTCCTGATACTTAGGATGTAGGGTGAAGATGCTTAATTTGCGGCAACTTTACGCGGCAGCGGATAGTCGGCGCTCTCGTAAAGCTTGCGGATGCCGTTTCCATCGAATCGCTTCTCTTCGACCTCAAGATAGGCCCCAAGCAGCGACTCTGGCGGGAGTTCTTCCATAGCGAAGCGGATTGCCTCCGCTGCGGTATTGAAACGCTTGTACCCGATCGGGCGCTTGGTCTTGCGGCTGCGGCTCGGAAAGAGCTCGGAGGGCGCCCGGAAGTTAATCATCGACATAATCACTCACTCCTTGCGGCCTAATATGGGGCCAGCGAGGCCGGAAATCCAGTCATCCCAGCAATGCGCGGACACAAGGTTAAATCCGGCCGGCGTAGCCGGGCCGTTCGGTAAATGAGGCCCGGCGCGGGGCGCCGGGCCTTTTCGTCAGTCGGCGATTTCGTAGACGATCTCGCTGGTGGCCGGATCGACCAGCCAGGCGCGATTGTTCACCGCCATGTAGCGATAGCGGCTGACCGCCGGCACTTCAGCAATGACGGGCTGCGGCACGTCATAAAGCGTCACGCCGGCCGGAACACGAGCGCCGACGCGATATTCAACCGTCGGCGCTACGCCGACCGTCGCGGGCGCCTGCTGCACGACGCGTTCGCGAACCACATTGCGATAGATCACCTGGCGCTGAGTGGGTGAAAGCACCAGCGGAGCCTTGAGTGGTCACGACCGTCTGGGTCTGCACCGGTGTGGTGATGACCGTCTGCGCCTGGGCAGCGCCAGCAGCGAGCACCAGTGCCGCGCTCAGCGCGACGTGCGTAATCCTTTTCATCACGTCCTCCTCGTTTTTCCGTTGAACGGGAGGCAACGCCGGGAGGGTATTGAGGTTCCGGGGAACTGCCGCAGCGCCGGGAACCGTAAATATCGGTTAGGAAATGCGCGCTTCGGCGAGCGCCGGGCGCAGGAAAATCGTCAAAGGCAGTGTCAGCAATACGGCGCAGGCGATCACAATCATGGCGGCCTGAACCCCGACGAAATCGCCGAGCACGCCGTACAGCGCCGGCGAGATCGCTCCCGCCCCGATCGTGCCCGTATAGAAAATGCCGAACGCGCGCGCATGCCGCGAGGCCGGCACCAGATCCGGCACCGAGCCGTACAGCACCGACGAGGTGCCGTTGAGCGCAACGCCGATAACCGGGAGCAAGAACATCGCAGCGTCGAGCGGCAATGGCAGCAGCGCCAGGATCGCGGCGGCGGTGACGATCTCCGTCAGCCACACTGTCGCGACCGCGCCGATCCGCGCGCCGATGAATGCGCAGACCAGCTTGCCGGCCGCGCCGCCGGCAAAGACCAGCGTCAGCGCGATGCCGATGGTTTGCAGACTTGCGCCTTTGGCGGTGAGCACAAAAGGCAGGAAGGTCAGGAACGCCATGCGGGTCGCGCTGTCGAGCACGCCGATCGAGAGCAGCAGCGGGAAGCCGTAGCTGCTGGTGCCGCCGCGCCCGCGTTTGACCTTGTCATCCTGAACAGCAACGGGCGGCAGGCGCGGAATGAAGATGAAGATCGCGACGGCGGCGATCAGGCCGATGCTGCCCAGCACAAGAACGGTCTCGCGCCATGGCATCACGGCGAGCAGGAACGCGCCCGCTGCCGGGACGGTCATTTTTCCGATGTCGCCGGCGAAGTTGTAGGTGCCGATCGCCTTCATCGACTGCTTGCCGGGGAAGGCGCGGGTGATCAGCGACGAGGCCAGCGGGTGCTGGGTCGAAGCGCCGAGCCCGCTGATGAACAAGGCCGCGACCAGGATGGCGACGCCGCTGCTCAGGCCGGCCAGGCAATAGCCGAGCCCCGCCAGCGCGGTGCCGAGCGCCAGCACGATCGGCGCGCCGTAGCGCTCGGCCAGCATGCTGGCCGGCACCTGCAAGGCTGCCATCGTGCCGGAGAACACGGTGCGCAAAGCGCCGAGCGCGGCGAAACCAAGCCCGAACTCGGCCTGCCAGACCGGCAACATCACGTAGACAAGGTCGGTGTATCCGTCGTGCAGCGCATGCGCACCGTAGGAAACGCCGGCGGCGCGGCGCTGCTCGGATTTGGCGTTTTTGTGTTCTGTCATTGCGCGCCCGGCCGCCGCTCAAGAAACGTCGTGCTCTCGAACGATAACACGGTTTCACCGCGCTGATTGACGCCGGTGCCGCGCTGCGTCAGCAGTCCCCAGCCGGGACGGCTGTTCGACGCGCGCGTCTCAACGACTTCGGCGGCAAAAGCAATCGTGTCCCCGACGAAGACCGGCTTGAGCCATTTGAGATTGCGAAAGCCCGCCGCCGGACCGGTTGCTGCACTCTTTTCGCCGCGCGCGCGCTCCGCCTCCACGAGCCGCTTGCGATACTCGATCATCAGCCGCATCCAGACCGCTGCTGTGTGCCAGCCGGAGGCGCAGAGCGCGCCGAAATGCGAGCGCTCGGCTTCGGCCTCGTCGATATGGAAGAGCTGCGGATCGAAGCGTTTGGCGAACGCCTTGATCTCGTCGGCCTGGAAGGTGTGGCTGCCAAGCGCAAAGCGCTCGCCGACGGCGAGATCGTCGAGATATTTCATGCGCTTTTCTCGCGCCGGCCCATGATCAGCGAGCTGCTGAGCGTCATCACCGTGACGCCGGCGTCGTCGATCACCTCGAACAGCATTTTCACGAAGCCCATTTCCGGACGGCTCGCAGACAGGCCGGGTCTCCAGCGTCGTGGTGCGCAGCGTGATGCTCCGGCCCGGCCGCAGCGGCGCGAGCCAGCGCACTTCATCGACGCCGGGCGCACCCATCGAAGCCGAATTGAGAATGAAGCCGTCCGCCGCCAATCGCATCATCAGGCAGCAGGTGTGCCAGCCCGAGGCTGCGAGCCCGCCGAGCATGCTGGCGCGGCCGGCCTCCTCGTCGAGATGCATCGGCTGCGGGTCGAACTCGGCGGCGAACGCGATGATCTCTTCGCGGCTGACCAGACGCGGGCCGTATTCCTTGATCGCGCCCGGCTGAAAGTCCTCGAAGTAAAGCTTGGCCATGCCAAAAGACTAACAGAAGCAGCGATGCTCAGGTCGCAAAGCGGAAATGCAGAACGTCGCCGTCGGCGACGACGTAATCCTTGCCCTCGAGCCGCAATTTACCGGCATCGCGCGCCGCGGCTTCGCCACCCAGCGAGACATAGTCGTCGTAGGCGATGGTTTCCGCGCGGATGAAGCCGCGCTCGAAATCGGTATGGATGGCGCCCGCCGCCTGCGGCGCCTTCGAGCCGGACGTCACCGTCCAGGCCCGCGCCTCCTTCGGGCCGGCCGTGAAGAAGGTCACGAGGTGCAGGAGGTCGTAGCCGGCGCGAATGAGCTTGTTGAGGCCGGGCTCCTTCAGGCCGATGGCGTCCAGATAGTCGGCGCGTTCGTCGAGCGGCAGGACCGCAATCTCGGATTCGATCTTCGCCGAAATCACCACGGCGACCGCGTCTTCTTTCTTGGCGTGCTGTTCGACCAGCCGCGAATACTCATTCCCGGTGGCGGCAGAGCCCTCGTCAACGTTGCAGGCATAGAGGACGGGCGCCGAAGTCAGCAGGCCGAGGGAGTGAAACAGCTTTTCCTCCTCGGGCTTGCGCTCGAGCTGCCGGGCCGGCTTGCCGTCGCGCAGCAGGACCAGCGCCCGCTGGACCAGATCGAGCGCTTCCTTGGCTTCCTTGTCGTTGCCCTTGGCTTTCTTCTCGAGGTTGTCGACGCGCTTCTCCAGCGAATCCAGATCGGCCAGCATCAGCTCGGTCTCGATCGTCTCGATGTCGGCGATCGGATCGATGCGGCCTTCCACGTGGGTGACGTCGTCGTCCTTGAAGCAACGCACCACATGCACGATCGCGTCGACCTCGCGGATGGTGGCGAGGAACTGGTTGCCGAGCCCCTCGCCTTTCGAGGCGCCTTTGACCAGCCCGGCGATGTCGACGAAGCTGATCCGGGTCGGCACGATCTCGGCGGATTTGGCGAGCGTCGCGAGCTTGTCCAGACGCGGATCGGGGACGGCGATCTCGCCGATATTCGGCTCGATCGTGCAGAACGGATAGTTCGCCGCCTGCGCCGCCGCCGTTTGCGTAAGCGCGTTGAACAAGGTCGATTTGCCGACATTCGGCAAGCCGACGATGCCGCATTTGAATCCCATTTCAGTTAGTCCTCAGTCCGTGTCGCCGGCGTCGTCTTCACCGATGATGCCCTTGGCCACCATGGTGAGATGAGCCTTGTTGAGAAAGGTCGACTCCTTGCCTTCGATCAGCAGGCCGACATTCTCGGCGATGAAGTCGCAAATCGTCTCGACCGCGGGTTGCTCGCTCTTGGCGAAATCCTGCAGCACGTAATTTTGCATCTGATCCTTGTGGCCCGGACGGCCAACCCCGATGCGCACCCGGCGGTAGTCATTGCCGATGTGTTCGCTGATCGAGCGCAAGCCGTTGTGTCCGGCATTGCCGCCGCCAAGCTTGACCCGAATTTTTCCGAGCGGCAGCTCGACTTCGTCGTGCAACACGGTGACGGCAGCGGGATCCAGCTTGTAGAAGTGCGCCGCCTCGCCGACCGCGCGGCCGGACTCGTTCATGTAGGTCCCGGGCAACAGCAGCAGCAGCTTTTCGCCCGCGACCGTCCCTTCGACCGCGACGCCCTGAAAGCGGCGCCGCCACGGCGCGATGTCGTGATGCTTCGCAATCGCCTGAACGGCCATGAAGCCGATGTTGTGGCGATGGCCGACATAGCTCGACCCGGGATTCCCGAGACCGACGAAGAGCAGCATGATCGGAGTGTGACGGCCGCCGTCTCACCGAGACGGCGGCATGCACATCACTTCTTGTCGGACTTTGGCGCGGCGGCACCCGCAGCAGGCGCAGCACCGGCAGCAGGCGCAGCACCAGCAGCAGGAGCAGCACCACCTTCAGCAGGCAGCAGCGCCAGCAGCGGCAGCAGCGGCGGCGGCAGCAGCGGCGGCAGCAGCAGCTTCGGCAGCAGCGCGCAGCTCTTCGGCGTAGCCGGACGGCGGCACCACGGTGACGAGCGTCAGGTCGTCACGGCCGACCACCTTGACGTTGGGCGGCAGCGTGATCTCGCTCAAGTGGCGCGAATAGTTGATGTCGAGGTCCGAGATGTCGACGTCGATCGACTTCCGGGATCGACTCCGCCGGCACCATGACCGAAAGCGTATGCGAGACGATGTTGACCGCGCCGCCGCGCTTGACGCCCGGCGACTTGTCGGCGCCCTGGACGTGGATCGGCACGTTGACGCGGATCATCGCGCCTTCGGCCGACGCGCAGGAAGTCGACGTGGACCGGATAATCCTTCACCGGGTCGAGCTGGAAGTCGCGCGGAATGACGCGGTGCTTCTCGCCGTCGACGTCGATGTTGTAGAGCGTGGTCAGGAAGCGGCCCGCGTAAATCTTGGTGCGCACATCCTTGTGGTCCACCGAAATGGCCAGCGGGGGTTTGTTATCGCCGTAAATTACAGCCGGTGTTCTGCCGGCACGACGCTCAGCCCGGGCGGCCCCCTTGCCGCTCTTCGGACGAGCCGTCGCTTTCATTTCCTTGACGGTCGCCATGACATCCTCGTTTTTCGTAACAATGGAAAAGGCGGCTAATGCCGCCTTTCGATCGCAGCAAGCCTCCAGGGGTGCCGGGGGCCGCGAGCGGCCGGATTTATAGCGGCGTCAGCCCGGGACAGCAAGCAAGCGGCAGGGCCGAAAGCCCGAAAAGCCTGAAGGCCGCTCTTACGGCGACGATTTGCCGGCGGGCTTGCCTTCAAGCGCCGCAATCCGCGCTTTCAGCGCCTCATTCTCCTCGCGGGCGAGGCGCGCCATTTCCTTGACGGCCTCGAACTCCTCACGCTGCACGACGTCGAGATCGCGCAGAATCCGCTCGGCCTGACTGCGAAACAGCGTGTCGAACTCGCGGCGCACGCCCTGCGCCACGCCGGCCGCGTCGTTCATCAGCCGCGCCATCTCGTCGAAAATCCGGTTGCTGGTCTGCGTCATCTGCGTCTCGCCTCTGCCCGCCTATCGCCGTAAGAATGGGGTTCCGCTTCAGGCGACCGCAAGAGCCGCCATCCGCATCGCCCCCCAAACCGGTCCTGA
The DNA here is from genome assembly GCA_963788805.1 of uncultured Alphaproteobacteria bacterium. GTDB lineage: Bacteria > Pseudomonadota > Alphaproteobacteria > Rhizobiales > Xanthobacteraceae > Pseudolabrys. The sequence goes on along the minus strand of CAWBHU010000003.1, from coordinate 432,803 downwards.
CATGCCCGTCTTCGTCCTTCCATTTCCCGCGATCGATCCGGTCCTCGTCCATATCGGGCCGGTGGCGATCCGCTGGTACGCCCTCGCCTACATCTTCGGCATCCTGCTGGGCTGGCTCTATGCGCGCGCCATCATCCGCAACGCCGCGCTGTGGGGCGGCAAAGCCCCGTTCACGGCCGAGGCGTTCGACGACTTCATCGTCTGGGTGACGCTCGGCATCATCCTCGGCGGCCGGCTCGGCTACGTCCTGTTCTACAACCCGGAATATTTCGCCGAGCATCCCTTGCAGGTCCTGGAGCTGTGGAGCGGCGGCATGTCGTTCCACGGCGGCTTCTTCGGCTGCGTGGTCGCGGTCGTGCTGTTTGCCAAGCGGCGCGGCCTTCCGATCCTGTCGCTCGGCGACATCACCTGCGCGGTCGGGCCGATCGGCCTGTTTCTCGGCCGCCTCGCCAATTTCATCAATGGCGAGCTGTGGGGACGCGCGGCCGACGTGCCCTGGGCCATGGTGTTTCCCGGCGCGGGTCCGCTGCCGCGGCATCCGAGCCAGATCTATGAAGCCCTGCTCGAAGGCCTCCTGCTGTTCGTCGTGCTCGCCGTGCTGGTGCGCGGCGGCGCGCTCAAGCGCCCGGGCCTGATCATCGGCGCCTTCGCGGCGGTTTACGCGCTGGCGCGGAGCTTCTGCGAATTCTTCCGCGAGCCCGATCCGCAGCTCGGCTTCCTGTGGGGCGGCCTCACCATGGGCATGCTGCTGTCGGTGCCGCTCTTTCTCTACGGCGTCGCGCAGATCGCCTATTCGCTGCGACGGCCCGCGAGAGCCGCGGCTTCATGAGTCCGCTCGAGACGGAAATACGCCGCCGCATCGCCGCCGCAGGGCCGATGCCGGTCGGCGCATACATGGCGCTGTGCCTCAGCGATCCCGCGCATGGCTATTACGTGACGCGCGATCCGCTCGGCGCCAAGGGCGACTTCACCACCGCGCCGGAAGTGAGCCAGATGTTCGGCGAGCTGATCGGGCTTTGGGCGGTCGCGGTGTGGCGGCAGATGGGAATGCCGCAGACAGCTTCGCATTATCGAGCTCGGGCCTGGACGCGGCACATTGCTGAAGGACGCGCTGCGCGCCGCCAATGTCGTGCCGGATTTCGTCCGCGCCGCCGCGCTTCATCTCGTCGAGATCAGCCCCGCGCTCGAGGCCGTGCAGCAGCAAACGCTGGCCGAACTGGACGTGCCGAAGCTCTGGCACAAGGCGCTGGCAGATGTCCCTCCCGGCCCCTCAATCATTGTCGCCAATGAATTTTTCGACGCGCTGCCGATCAATCAGGCGGTGAAGCAAGACGACGGGTGGCACACGCGATGCGTCGGCATCGGCGAGGACGACCAGCTCGCCTATACGGTCTCGCCGGAGCCGATGCGCGGATTTGAGCGAACCGTGCCTTCTCAACTGCGGGCGGCGCAGAACGGAGAAGTATTCGAGTGGCGCTCCGACATCGAGGCGATGGAGCTTGGGCGGCGGGTCGCGCGCGAGCGGAGCGCGGCGCTTGTGATCGATTACGGCCACACCGAAAGCGGCGCCGGCGAAACGCTACAGGCGGTGCACAAGCATCTGTTTGCCGACCCGCTCACCATGCCCGGCGAAGCCGATCTCACCGCGCATGTGGACTTTCAGGAACTGGCACGCGCGGGCGAATCCATGGGGGTCCGCGTTCATGGCCCGCTCGAACAGGCGGCGTTCCTCAACCGCCTCGGCATCCAGACCCGCGCCCAGAACCTCAAGGCAAATCTGCCGCGCGCCGAGGCGCACGAAATCGATCAGGCGCTGGCGCGGCTCACCGGCATCGGCCGCACCGGCATGGGCACGCTGTTCAAGGTGATGGCCTTCACGCACCGCGACTTGCCGACACCGCCGGGGTTCGAGCATTGACGCGTTGCAAGCCGCCGATTTTGCCCCGATAAGGTTCGCATGCTGCACGCCGCTTCGCTGTCCGCTCTCAAAGGCATTCGCCACGCCTTCTTCACGCGAACCGGCGGCGTGTCGCAGGGCGTTTACTCGACGCTCAACGGCGGCATCGGCTCGAAGGATCAGGCCGACCATGTCAGTGAGAACCGCAGCCGCATGGCGCAGGCGCTCGGCGTCAAGCCGGAGCATTTCCTGACGGCGTACCAGGTCCACTCCCCCGACGTTGTCGTGGTCGAGAAACCGTGGCCGCGCGAAGACCGGCCGCGGGTCGATGCCATGGTGACGAAAGTGCCGGGCATCGCGCTCGGCGTATCGACCGCCGACTGCGGACCGGTGCTGTTCGCCGATCCGCAAGCGCAGGTGATCGGCGGCGCCCATGCCGGCTGGCGCGGCGCGCTGACCGGCGTGCTGGAAGCGACCATTGCGTCGATGGAGAAGCTCGGCGCCGATCGCGCGCGCATGATTGTGGCGATCGGGCCTTTGATCCGGCAGGACAGCTACGAGGTCGGGCCGGAATTCGTCGAGCAGTTCGTTACGCAAGACAAGGCGAACGACCGTTTCTTCAAGCAGAGCGAGTCCGGCGGCCGCGCCATGTTCGATCTGGCCGGCTACATCCGGGCCCGTCTCGCCAATGCCGGCATCGGCAAGATCGAAGATCTTGGCCTCGACACGTTCGCGGAACCGGAGCGCTTCTTCAGCTATCGCCGCTCGACCAAGCTTGGCGAGAGCGATTATGGCAGGCACATCAACGCCATCGCCCTGGCCTCGTAAACCAGCGTCATCCCCATCAATGAAGTTTTGGGTGGCGCACACGCGCCAATGAAATTTGGGTGGCGCATACGCGCCTTGGCCGCTACTTTGGCCGCGGCCGCCAAGACAACATACAAACGGCTGCGGGGTTGGTGATGTGGTGGGGACAGGACGGTCGCGCGACGCGCGCCCGGATCATCGTTGCGGTCGCTTTCGCCGCGACTCTGCTTGCAGGCTGCAACACCACATCGGGACTGTTCGCGTCCAACAAAGGTCCCGCCAGCATTGCGTTTGACTCGATCGACGGCCCGCCGCCGGCTGTGTTCCAGCGCCTGGTGCGCGATCTCAATTCCGAGGCGAAGAGCCGCCAGCTCACCGTGCTGTCGCGCGACGACGAGCCGACCTACCGGGCGCGCGGCTACATGGGCGCGCAGATCAAAACCAAGGACGCCAGCATCACCTGGGTGTGGGACGTTTACGACGCCGAGCGGCAGCGGGTGCTGCGCATCAGCGGTGAAGAGAAGGTCGCGGGGAAACACCGCAATCCGTGGGAAGCGCTGGACGACGCGGGCGTGCAACGGATCGCCCGCAAGAGCGTGGAACAGCTTGGCGCGTTCCTGAACGCGGTCGACCGCCCGCCTCCTCCTGCGGTCGAACCGACGGCAACATCCCTGAAGGAAGGCTCACCCGAAGCCGAAGGGATCGTCCGCATCTCAACGTCCAGCCAGCGCCCCGTCACTGTGGCGCAGGGCGAGCGCGACTGAAAAAGCTGCGGGACAACGAATTGCGCCCGTATTGCCCGCCCTCGCTTGCCTTGTTATGACCCCTGCGCGCGTGGGCCGCTGAGGATTTTGTGAGATGTCGGGCAAGAACGGAGCGATCAAGCTCGTCGCCGGCAATTCGAATCCAACGCTGGCGCAGGCGATTTCCGAATACCTGAAGACGCCTTTGACGAAGGCCGTGGTCCGGCGCTTCGCCGACATGGAGATCTTTGTCGAGATCCAGGAAAACGTGCGCGGCGCCGACTGCTTCATCATCCAGTCGACTTCGTTTCCGGCGAACGACCACCTGATGGAGCTTTTGATCATCACCGATGCGCTGCGCCGCTCATCGGCACGGCGCATTACCGCGGTGCTTCCCTATTACGGCTATGCGCGGCAGGACCGCAAACCCGGGCCCCGCACCCCGATCTCGGCCAAGCTGGTCGCCAACCTGATCACCCGCGCCGGCGTCGACCGCGTGATGACGCTCGACCTCCACGCCGGGCAGATTCAGGGCTTCTTCGACATCCCGACCGACAATCTCTACGCCTCGCCGGTGATGGTGCGCGACATCCGCGAGAAGTTCGAGCTCGGCAATGTCTGCGTCGTGTCGCCCGACGTCGGCGGCGTGGTGCGCGCGCGCGGTCTTGCCAAGCGCATCAACGCGCCGCTTGCGATCATCGACAAGCGCCGCGAGCGCGCCGGCGAGTCCGAAGTGATGAACGTGATCGGCGAGGTCGACGGTTACACCTGCGTGCTGGTGGACGACATTGTCGACTCCGGCGGCACGCTGGTGAACGCGGCGGAAGCCTTGCTCAAGCAGGGCGCCAAGGCGGTGTACGCCTACATCAGCCACGGCGTGCTTTCGGGCGGCGCGGTGCCGCGCATCGCGAAGTCCCGGCTCAAGGAGCTGGTGATCACAGACTCAATTCAGCCGACCGAGGAAGTGCTGGGCGCGGGCAATATCCGGGTCCTGCCGATCGCGAATTTGCTGGGCGAAGCGATTGCGCGTACCGCGCACGAAGAGTCCGTCTCCAGCCTGTTCGACTGACGTCTGCTGGTCCGTCATTGCTTCGTCGCTACGCTCCTCGCAACGACGGCTGGCGGCATACTTTTCCACACAAGAGTCAATATGACAGCCCTTTGGCTGTGGAGAGTGACTCGCACGGCGTTGATTCAGCGCGGCAAATCACGGCCCAGTGTGAACGTTCGTTGCAACGTGTTGTGCGGCGAATTGATGCGGTTATAGTCAAGGGACCGAGTGATTCGTCTTAAGTTGCGGCGGCACCTCGTATCTCCAGTAACGACTTTGAGTTTGAGCAGCCTGCAGTGCGGGCACGGACTCGGACTCACCGTGCGGTGGCGTGCGTTTCCTCCAACAGAAGACAGCCGGGTAAGGCAGGCGGAGATAGCATGTCCCTCATCAACTATTCCGACGAACCGCGGCTCAATCCTCTCGACGTTGTCGAACGCATCGCGGCTGTGCACGACTGGTCGTTCGAGCGTTCGAGCGACGACGAGATCACCATTCTCGTCACCGGCAAGTGGACCGACTACCAGGTCTCCTACACCTGGATGGGCGACCTCGAGGCGCTGCATCTTGCCTGCGCGTTCGATCTGCGCGTCCCCGACCGGCGCAAGGCCGACGTCCAGCAACTCATCTCGCTGATCAACGAGCAAATGTGGATCGGCCATTTCGACCTGTGGACCAGCGAAGGCATGGTCATGTTCCGGCATGCGCTGATGCTGTCGGGCGGGGTCGAAGCATCCGGCAAGCAATGCGAAGCGCTGCTCGATCACTCGCTGGAAGCGTGCGAGCGCTACTTCAGCGCATTCCAGTTCGTGGTATGGGCCGGCAAGCCCGCGCGTGAAGCGCTCAGCGCCGCGATGTTCGAGACCTCCGGCGAGGCTTAGGAACATCGCTCGTCATTGCCGGCCCACACCCGGTAGGATGCCGGCATGAAAGCAAAGCCCAAAAAGACAAGGCTCAAGCGGGCGACGCCCAAAAAGGCAAAGCCCAAACCGCAGGCGACGCTCGCCAGGTTCAGCGATGAACTTTTGCTGATCGGCGCCGGCAAGATGGGCGGCGCCATGCTGCAAGGCTGGCTCGCGCGCGGTCTGCCGCGCGACAAGATCACCGTGATCGAGCCACAGCCGGACAAGCGGCTGCGCGCGTTGGGCGAACGCGGGCTCAAGCTCAATCCGCCGCGCAAGGGCAAGGCCTCGGTCATCGTGCTCGGCGTCAAGCCGCAGACGGCGCCGGATGTGCTTTCCGTGGCGGCGAAGATGGCCGGCAAGGACGCGCTGGTGATCTCCATCATGGCCGGGCGCACGATCGCGTTCCTGGAAAAGGCGTTCCCCGCCGGCACCGCGGTGGTGCGGGTGATGCCGAACCTGCCGGCGTCAATCGGCCGCGGCATTTCGGTCGCGGTCGCCAACAAGGCGACCGACCGGCGCATGCGCAATGTGGCGGCTGGGCTCCTGAGCGCGACCGGCGCGGTCGAGTGGGTCGACAAGGAGGCGCTGCTCGACGCGGTGACGGCGGTGTCCGGATCGGGGCCGGCCTACGTGTTCCTGCTGGCGGAGGCGCTGACCTCCGCCGCGATTAGCGCCGGTTTGCCGGCCGATCTCGCCGCCAGGCTGGCGCGGGAAACCATCGCCGGATCGGGCGAATTGCTCAAGCAATCCTCGATCGATGCCGCGACTTTGCGGAAAAACGTCACCTCCCCGGGCGGCACCACCGCGGCCGCGCTCGACGTGCTGATGGGCCCGGGCGGCGTCGAAACCCTGCTCACCACCGCGGTGGCGATGGCCGCGCGGCGCTCGCGCGAACTCGCCGATTGATTGCCCTAGAACCGGCTCTTTCGAGGTCCTAGATTTGGGGCATCGAAGGAGATCGCCATGGCGAAATCATCCAGATCCAAACGACGCGCCGCCGCCCGTCCGGCCGTGCGGGCATCCGGCTCCAATCGCGACAAGGCTGTCAAAGAATTGGCTGTCGACGCATTGATGGCGCTGCTCGCCGAGAAGCCGTTCGAGCAGATCGGGCTGGCCGAAGTCGCGGAGCGCGCCGGACTGAAGCTGTCCGAGCTGCGCGCCGAATTCGGCTCCACGCTGGCGATGCTGGCGGCGCATATCCGCGAGATCGACCGCAAGGTGCTCGATGCCGGCGACCTGAAGATGGACGAAGACCCGCCGCGCGAGCGCCTGTTCGAAGTGCTGATGCGCCGGCTCGAAGTGCTGGCGCCCTACAAGGACGCGGTGCGCTCGCTGATGCGCTCGGCCTCGCGCAATCCGGGGCTTGCGCTCGCGCTCAACACGATGGGCGTGCGCTCGCAGACCTGGATGCTGACCGCGGCCGGCATCGGCACCAATGGCCCGCGCGGCGCGTTGCGCGCGCAGGGCGCCGCCCTGATGTTCGCGCGTGTCGCCAGCGTCTGGGTCGATGACGACGAGCCCGGATTGGATCGCACTCTGGCGGCGCTCGATCGCGGGCTGGCGAGCGCGGAGCGCTGGTCCGGCTTCGTCGACGATCTGTGCTGCATCCCGGCGGTATTGTGCCGCGGATTGCCGCGCGGCCGCCGCGCCCGCAGGTTCGATCGCGGCGTCGAAGCTGACGCCGCCTGTATTGCGCGTGATCTTATCCGAAACCGGTCCCATGATCACGCACGGGAATCCGCACCGTCGCGCGCAGCCCGCCGGTCGGGCTGTCGCCTAATGTGACGTCGCCGCCATGCGAGCGTGCGATGTCGCGCGCAATCGAGAGGCCGAGCCCGCTGCCGCTGGTGTCATGATTGGCGGCATCGTCGAGCCGCAGGAACGGCTTGAACACATCCTCGCGCTTGTCGGCCGGAATCCCGGGACCGTCATCGTCGATCGTGATGGTGAGGTAGCGGTGATCGCGGTGTCCGGTGATCGAAATCGATTTCGCAAACCGCGCCGCATTCGACACCAGGTTGGCCAGGCAGCGCTTGAACGCCGCGGGGCGGACGGTCACGATCGGCGGGCCGTGGAATGTCACGGTCGCCGTGTGCCCGGTGCGCTCGAGGTCGGCGCGCAGTTCGTCCAGGAATTGCGCCATGTCGGTCGGAGCCGAAGGCTGGTCGAGGTCGCCGCGCGCAAAGTTGAGATAGCCCTCCAGCATCGTCGCCATTTCATCGACATCGCGCTTGAGCGCTTCGATCTCGGGGCCATTGCCGGCCAGCGCCAGCTCGAGCTTGAAGCGGGTCAGCACCGTGCGCAGGTCGTGCGAGACGCCGGCCAGCATGGCGGTGCGCTGCTCGATGGTGCGCTCGACCCGCTGCTTCATCTCGATGAAGGCCTGAGCCGCGCGGCGCACCTCGCGCGCGCCGCGGGGCCGGAAGTTCGGCACTTCGCGGCCCTTGCCGAAGGCCTCGGCGGCGTCGGCAAGCCGCAAAATGGGACGGATCTGGTTGCGCAGGAAGATGATCGAGAAGATCAGCAGGACCGTTGAAGTGCCCATCATCCAGAACAGGAAGATTTCCGAATTGGAGGCGTAGGCCTGATTGCGCCGTGCGAACACGCGCATGACGGTATTGTCGAGCCGGATGCGTATCTCGACCAGCGACGATTTACCGACCGTATCGGTCCAAAACGGCCGTGCGATCTGGCTGCGAAGGTGCGCAGACAAGGACTGATCGAGCAGTGAGAAGAACGGCTTCGGGCCCGGCGGCGGCATTTCGGTCAGCGGCAGGAAATCGACCTGCAATTCCAGCTTCTCCTGCGCGATGCGCCTGAGCTGGGTGCGCTCGGCATCTTGCGGGAAACTGCGCTCGAACTCGATCAGCGCGGCGATGTCCGCCACGACGCGCGCCGACAGCCGGTTGGTCACCAGGCTCCAATGCCGCTCGAGAAACACGTAGGCCACCACCGACTGCAGGATGATCATCGGCACGATCATGATGATCAGCGCGCGGGCGTAGAGGCCCTTGGGCAGCACGCTGGCGAGCCGCCGCGCCATGCGCCGCCATGCATCGGCGACCCGCTCGGCGCCGCTGCGCAAGGTGCGAATGCCGAGGTCGAGGCTGGTCATGACACCACCAGCCGGTAGCCCGCGCCGCGCGCGGTCTGCACATAAACCGGATTGGCCGGATTGCGCTCGATCTTGCGGCGCAGGCGGTTGACCAGGACGTCGACCGCGCGTTCGCTGACCGCAGTCCCGTCGCCCGCCAGCGCCATTCGTGAAACCGTCTCGCCCGGATTTTGCGCAAGCAGGCGCAGCATTTCCCGCTCGCGATCGGTCAGACGAATGACCTCCTCGCCCTGGCGCAACTCGCCCCGCCCGATGTGAAAGACGAATTTGCCAAACCGCACCGATTCCGCGCGGCGACGGAGCCGGCGGCTGCGCGCGCTTGAGAATGTTGGAGATGCGCAGCGACAATTCGCGCGGCTCGAACGGCTTGGCGATGTAATCGTCGACGCCGGATTGCAGGCCCTCGATGCGGTGCTCGATCTCATGCTTTGCCGTAAGCATGATGATCGGCACGTTCGACTCCGCGCGAATTGATTTCGCCAGATCGACGCCGCTTTCGCCGGGCATCATCCAGTCGAGGATCAGGAGATCGAAGCTCAGGCCTTTGAGCTTGGCGCGCGCGTCGAGCACGGTGTCCGCGGTCGAGACCCGATAGCCTTCGTTGGTCAGGAAGCGCGACAGCAGATCACGGATGCGGCGGTCGTCGTCGACGACCAGCAAATGCGGCGCATCGTCCGCAAGGTCCGCACGCACGGGCATGGCGACCGGCATCAACGTGCCTTGCGGTTGCCGCGCGCGATCTGGCGCAGCACCGCGTCCCGGTTCTCGGTATCGATCACCGCAGCCAGGAAGCGGCGCGCCGCTTCGTGCGCCCCCGGACCAAGCTCGGCAGAGCGCGCGCGACAGCCGCTCGGTTTGCAGCATGGCGAGCTTGAGCGCGAGCTGCTCACCCTTGGTCGTGACGTAAAGCAGACGCTGCCGGCGGTCCTGCGCGCCTTCACGCTGCACCACGTAACCCTGGTCGATAAGCTGCTTGAGGACGCGGCCGAGCGATTGCTTGGTGATGCGAAGAATGTCGAGCAGCTCGGCGACCTTCATGCCGGGATTGCGATTGACGAAGTGCAGGACCCGATGGTGCGCGCGGCCAAAGCCGAGCTTGATCAAGACCTCGTCCGGATCGCCGACGAAATCGCGGTAGGCAAAGAACAGCAGTTCGATGAGGTCCCAGAGCGGCTCATTGAGCTGCGAAGCGCTTGAGGACGCTGTCGATTTTGTCTCGGTCAAAACATTTATGTCAGTCATATTGACATATCTCGGTTGCTTTATTACAAAACAGACGCCTCAAACGAAACGATCGTACCTTTACCCGGCCAGTACGCCGAAATTGGGTCCGGATCGGTCCTTTCTATCGGGTCCTGACCCGGGAGGCAAAGTGTGGACTGACCGGTGAAAACCGCCTTTAAAACAGGCGCCCGCATGTCCGGGCCGCCGAAGGAGATGCGTGATGGCTGCCCAATCCTATGACCGGCTCGACGGGGTCATTTGGTACGACGGCAAGCTGGTGCCGTGGCAGGACGCCAATGTGCACGTCCTGACCCATGGCCTGCATTACGCGAGCGCGGTGTTCGAGGGCGAGCGCGCCTATGGCGGCAAGATCTTCAAGTCGAAGGAGCATGCCGAGCGGCTGAAGAAGTCGGCGCAGGTGCTCGACTTCGAAATCCCCTACTCGGTCGATGAGATCGTCAAAGCCAAGCAGCTGGTCGTCGAGAAGAACGGCAAGAAGGACGCCTATGTGCGCCCGGTCGCCTGGCGCGGCTCGGAGATGATGGGCGTGTCGGCGCAGGCGAACACGATCCATCTCGCGATCGCGTCGTGGGAGTGGCCGAGCTATTTCGATCCGGCGCAGCGGCTCAAAGGCATCCGCCTGGACCTCGCCGATTATCGCCGGCCCGATCCCAGGACCGCGCCGTGCACGGCGAAGGCCGCCGGCCTCTACATGATCTGCACGATCTCCAAGCACGCGGCCGAGCGCAAAGGCTATGCCGACGCGATGATGCTCGACTGGCAGGGCCGCGTCGCCGAGTGCACCGGCGCCAACATCTTCTTCGTCAAGGACGGCAAGATTCACACGCCGACCGCCGACTGCTTCCTCGACGGCATTACCCGGCAGACCGTGATCGAGCTGGCGAAGAAGCGCGGCTTCGACGTGGTCGAGCGGCGCATCATGCCGGATGAGCTGTCGACGTTCTCCGAGTGCTTCATCACCGGTTCGGCCGCAGAGGTGACGCCGGTGTCCGAAGATCGGCGGCCAGTGGAATTTCAATCCGGGCGGCATCACCAAGCAGCTGATGGATGACTACACGGCGCTGGTGACCGGCAAGGCGACCGCGGACGCTGCCGCCTAATTCCTCTTGAGATTCTGCCAGAGCTTGCCGCCGCCGCCGGAGAACGAGCCGGTTTTCAGGCAACCGTGCAACCGCAGCTGGCAGGTTGCCTGGCAGCCGCCGTCGCAATGGCGGCCGAACGGATTGAGGCAAGCCTGGGCGGCTTCCGAGCAGGTCTTCGGGTCGGCCGCCTGCGCCGGCGGTGCGGCCAGCAACAGTGCGAGCGCGATCAGAGCGCAACGGATCATGTTTTGCTCTCCGTCGCCTCGAGCGGCCGCAGCACCGTAACGTGTTGCGTGCCGTTGATTGCGAAAAAGCTCTCCATGGTCTGATCGCTGACCCGGCCACGGCTTTGCGAGGCGTGCCGCAACAGCAACTCGCCCTTGCCGCCGAACATCACAAAGCCGCAGTGGAAGTAATCGAGCGCCGCGCGCCGTGAGATGAAGCCGATAATGTCGCCATCCTGCAGTTGCGCCTTTTCGGCGAGCAAAGTCGCGCGCGGAATGCCGGCCAGCTCGTAATTGCGGCGGCCAAGCGCTCGCGGAGCGGTCATGACCTTCTTGATCGCGACGCTGTTGCCGAGCGCAACCGGCCGGCACACGCCATTCTCGACATTGCGCGCGCACCAGGCGGCAAAGTCGTGGTTGCGTTCGCGCCAATCCACCGCGCCGTTGTGATAGCGGATCTTGCGCAGTTCGCCTTCAAAGTGCGGCAGATCGGGTGATCGCGCGGCCGCGAGCACGGCTTCGGTATAGGTGACGCAGTCGAAGGCATCGTCGCGCGTGACGAACACCTCGGCTTTGCGCGGGCCGCCGATCAAGGTTTCCGCGCGATAACGCTTGCCTCGCAAGGCCGCGGAAATGACTTCGATGCGCCGGGCCAATGGCTTGGTATCGCGGGTTTGCTCGATCAACCGGCCAAACAATTGCTCGCCGCCGCTGCTGCGGCCGCCAAACAATGTCAGTGCCGCCGCCCCCATGAGAGCGAGAGCGCCGCGCCGGCTCGGCATCGAATCAAACAGGCTCATGTTGAAAACCTGGCGCATCAGTCGCGAACGACCACCAGCCGGTCGACGCCGGATTCCGCGCCCCATACTTCATTGCCGCGGCCGAGCAGTTGCCGCACCGCGGCCTGCCGCTTGGTGCTCGGAAAGCTTTCGAACTTCTCGGTGGCCGGATCGAACTTCACGATCGCATTGGCGGTGAAATCGGTGAGCCAGACCTTGTCGCGCTCATCGACATAGACCGCGTAACAGCCGCTGCCGCTGTTCGGCAGCGCCCATACTTTCCAGCTCTTGGTGTTGGGGTCGTAGCGGCCGACTTCGCCGGTGGTCCAGAAACTCGCCCACAGATTGCCTTTGGAGTCCGACCAGATGCGGCGCGGATTGGCGCCCGGCTTCGGCGGCGACACCATTGCAGCGTCGCCGCTCACCGTATCGATCTTGGCAATGTGGTCGCCGGCGAGCGAGGCGTACCAGACGTCGCCTTTTGGCGTCGTCGCGATGCCATAGGGGCCGATGCCCTTCGGCGCCTTCCACGCCTCGACTTTGCCGGTCGACGGATCGACCCGGCCATAAACGCCGTTCTGCCCGGTGAACCAGAGAATACCCTTGCGGATCGAACGTCGCCGTATTCAGGTTGGCGTTGGCAAAGTCCTGCGGCAGCGGGAAATGCCTGACCGACTTCGTCGCCGGATCAACCCGCACGATGGCATTCAGTCCGCTGTCGGTGATCCAGGCCGCGCGGTCAGGCCCCGCGATCACGCCGTGCGGCGCGGAGTCGCCGCCGAGCGGAATATGCTCGGTTTTGCCGGTCTCCGGATCGAGGATGCCGAGCGCGCCCTGGCGCTGCGCGGTGTACCAGATCTTGCCATCGGGGGCCGGCGCGACGTCGTGCGGATGCGCGCCCTGCGGCACATCGTAATAGGCAACCTGGGCTGCAGGCGCCGCTTGAGCGAGCGCCGCAAACACAAGCGCCAGGAAAAATCGGAGCATCGCCGCTCACTCCGCCGCGCGTTCGCTGGTCTGCCAGCGCGCCGCCAGCTTGTCGTCGGTCTCCCGCGCCTCGACCCAATTCGCCTTGCCGGCAGCATCGACCTGCTTCCAGAACGGCGCGCGAGTCTTGAGAAAATCCATCAGAAACTCGGCGGCGGCGAACGCCGCCTCGCGATGCGCCGACGCCGTGACGACCAGGACAATGTCCTCGCCTGGCGTGATGCGGCCATGACGATGGATGACCGTGACGCCGAGCAGCGGCCAACGGCCGCGCGCCTCGTCGACGTGGCGCGCAATCTCCTGCTCCACCATGCCGGGATAATGCTCGAGCGTGAGTGCGGCGATCGGCTTGCCGTTCTCATCGCCGCGGCAAATGCCGGTGAAGGTCACGACCGCGCCGACGTCAGTGCGGCCGCGCGTGAGCTTTGCGGACTCGGCTGATGCGTCGAAGGCCTCGCGCTGGATGCGAACTGTCACACTCATTGGTGCACTTTAGCCCGCGCGGCCGGCTCAGGCCATCGGCGCATCATGAACGGGCTGTCAGCCACCGGTCATCGGGGGGAAAAACGCGATTTCACGGGCACCTTTGAGCTCGGTCTGGTGGCGCACATGATGCTGATCAATCGCGGCGCGGATCACCTTGGGATTCTCGAAAGCGTGGGCGTACTCCTCGCCGCGACCCGACAGCCAGCCGATGAGCTGCTCGACCGTGGTGATCGCGGGCGGCGGATCGAGCTCCTCTTCAGCCTTGCCGATGCGCTCCCGCACCCATGCGAAATAGCGGATCTTCATTGCTCTAGTCTTCTTCGATCAGGTAATTGATGCCGGCGCGCAGATAGTCCCAGCCGGTGTAAAGCGTGAGCAGCGCGGACAGCCACAGCAGGATCAGGCCGGTCAGCGTCACATAAGGAATAATCAAATCGCCGGCCCGGCCCGCCAGCAAGAAGCCGACCGCGAGCAGCTGCATGAAGGTCTTCCACTTCGCGAGCTGGGTCACCGGCACGCTGACCCGTAGCTCGGCGAGAAATTCGCGAAGGCCCGACACCAGAATTTCGCGGCACAGAATGATGATCGCCGCCCATAGCGACCAGCCTGCGATGGTGCCGTCGGCGGCCAGCATCAGCAGGCAGGCGGAGACCAGCAGCTTGTCGGCGATCGGGTCGAGCATGCGGCCGAGCTGGCGACTGCTGCTGCCAGGCGCGGGCGATGTAGCCATCGAGAATGTCGGTCAGGCCGGCGGCGATGAAGATGACGAGCGCGAGCCAGCGCAGCCACAGGCCGCCACCCAGCAGCGCCTGCCAATACAGGCAGCCGACCACCACCGGCACCGCGACAATGCGGCCGTAAGTCAGCAAATTCGGCAGCGCGTAGGGGCGCGCCTGCAGCCGGGCTTCGCTGGCGGATTTCATTCTCGAAAACAATACCGCGCAGGCCGCGGCGTCAACCGCCGCGGCGAGACAGTCCTCTACTGAATTGGCGTCTGGGCAGCCTGGCCTTGCCCGGCTCCATCACGAATGTCTGATCGAGCGAATACCACTCGCCTTTGACGTCCGGCGCGGGTGCCTTCTCGCTGGCGCCGTGTTTCCGGTAGTCGCCGATCAGCGCGCGGGTAACGCCGAATTGGACGTCTGTCTCAAGCTTGTCGTCGTCAGGCGAGTAGATCTGTGAGACCAACGTCTTGAAGCCTTCCTTGAAGATAAGGAAGTGCAGATGCGCCGGGCGGAAATTGTGGCGCTTGCCCGCGCGGATGAGGTCGCCGACCGGCCCGTCGATCGGAATCGGATAACCAGCCGGTTTGATGCTGCGGAACCAGAAATGGCCGTCCTTGTCGGTCATGAACTTGCCGCGCAGGTTCATCGGCGCCTGTTTGGGGTCCTGCTGCTCGTAGAAGCCCTCGGTGGAGGAATGCCAGACGTCGATTTCAGCATCGGCGATCGGCTTGCCGCTCGGATCCTTGATCCAGCAATTGACGAAGATTTCCGGACCTGGCGTCGGCGAGCGCACGATGCTGCCGCCGTTTTCCGTGGGCGGCGAGTTCATGCGCCAGAACGGGCCGAGCAGGTTCGCGGTGGTCTCGGTCTGGCCGTTATTGCCATTGTTGAGCAGGCACACCAGCGCCGAAATGCCGAGCGACCCGGCCATCAGCACGACCTCGTTGTGCTTCTCGTTGGTCATCTGTCCCATGCGGGCGATGAACTGGGTCGCCGCCTGGAATTCCTCCTCGGAGAGGCGCACTTCGCGGATGAAGGCGTGCGTATGCTTGACCACAGCGGCGACGATCTCGCGCATGCGCGGATCCTCGATGTTCTTGTAGGCGTCGAGCACCTGGGGCGTGACGTCTTCTTGTTTCTGGATGATCATGGTCGCCTCGCTATCCCGCCTTCGTCTTCTTGTTTGCCCATGATCTTATCCGAAAACCGGTTCCCACTTTTCGGGATCATGGGTGGAAGAACTCATATATCTTTCGCGCCGTCTCCGCATTAATTCCAGGCACTTTCGCCAGATCGGGCAGCGAGGCGCGCTCGATCGCTTTCAGCGTGCCGAAATGCTGGAGCAGCGCGCGCTTGCGGGTGGGCCCGATCCCCGGAATTTCCTGCAGGCCCGCTTCGCGGATGTTTTTCTTGCGGCGCGCGCGATGCGAGCCGATGGCGAAGCGGTGGGCTTCGTCACGCAACCGCTCGACGAAATAGAGCACCGGATCGCGCGGCGGCAGCCGGAACGGGCTCTTTCCCGCCATGTGAAAAGTCTCGCGGCCGGCGTCGCGGTCCAGGCCCTTGGCGATGGAGATCAGCGGCACGTCATTGATGCCGAGCGCCGACAGCGTTTCCTGCGCGATGCGCAACTGCCCCTGCCCGCCGTCGATCAGCACGAGGTCCGGCCAAATTACGTCACTTGGTGACTCCTCGTCGTGCGGAAGGTCGCCGGTCGCGACCGCCGCCATGCGTCCTCGGCGCTGATGCGCGGGCTTTCGCTGATCAGCCGCTTGAAGCGGCGCTCGAGCACTTCACGCATCATCCCGTAGTCGTCACCGGGCGTCAGATCCTGCGAGCGAATGTTGAACTTGCGATACTGGTTCTTGCGAAAGCCCTCCGCGCCCGCGACGATCATTGCGCCGGTCGCATTGGTGCCGGAGATATGGCTGTTGTCATAGACCTCGATCCGGCGCGGCGGACGCGGCAGGGAAAATGTCTCGGCGACAGCCTTGAGCAATCTCTGCTGCGAGGACGTCTCGGCCAGCCGCCGCCCCAGCGCTTCCCTGGCATTGGCGAGCGCCTGTTTGACCAGATCCTTTCGCTCGCCGCGGCTCGGCACGCTGACCTCGATCTTGCGGCCGGATTTGCTTGTCAGCGCATCCGATAGCAATTGCCGCTCCTCGAAATCGTGCGAAACGAACACACAGCGCGGCGGCGGCTTGTCGTCGTAGAACTGCGCGAGAAACGCCGGCAGCACTTCGCCGGGACCAAGGGCGCGATCGGCCTTCGGGAAATAGGCGCGGTTGCCCCAGTTCTGCCCGGTGCGGAAGAAGAACACCTCGACGCAGGTGTAGCCGCCGTCCTGGTGCACGGCGAAGACGTCGGCTTCCTCGACGCTGCGCGGGTTGATGCCCTGAGACGACTGCACGGCCGAGAGCGCGGCGAGACGGTCGCGATAGATTGCGGCGCGCTCGAAATCCTCCGCTTCGGCCGCCTTCTCCATGTCGGCGGCGAGCTCCTGCTTCACTGCCTGGCTGCGCCCGGACAGGAACGCGTTCGCCTCCCGCACCAGCTCCTGATAGGCGGCAAAATCGATCTCGTTGGTACACGGCGCGGAGCAGCGCTTGATCTGATGCAACAGGCACGGCCGTGTGCGCGCCTCGAAGAACGAGTCAGAACATGAGCGCAGCAGGAACGCGCGCTGCAGCGCGTTGATGGTGCGGTTGACCGCCCACACCGACGCGAACGGTCCGTAGTAATTCGACTTCCGCGTGCGCGCGCCGCGATGCTTGAGGATCTGCGGCGCCCAGTGATCGGCGGTGATCATGATGTAGGGGAACGACTTGTCGTCCCGCAGCAGCACGTTGAAGCGCGGCCGCAGCCGCTTGATCAGGTTGGCCTCGAGCAGCAGCGCCTCGGTCTCGGTCGAGGTGGTCACGAACTCCATCGAGGCGGTTGCGGCGATCATCCGCGTGATGCGCGAGTCATGCGCGCCCTGCCGGGCATAGGAGACCACGCGTTTGCGAATGCTTTTGGCCTTGCCGACGTAGAGCACGTCACCTTTGCCATCGATCATGCGATAGACGCCGGGGCCTTTCGGCGCGTGCTTGGCCGAGCGCACGATCGCCGACCGGCCCGCAGCCAGCGTGCCGGTCTTGGTCAGGTCCGGTTCTTCCTCGATCTCCGGCAGCGTCGGCTCGTCTTCGCGTTCGTCGAGCTCGCTTTGCGGATCGATGTCCTTCTTTCCGTTCATCGCGTCGGGTTTAGCGCAGCGCAAAGGCGCGGGCGCAAGTCATGGTAAATGGTGGTGAGCGCACATGGTAAATATAGTGCGCGCGCGTCCCGCACTAAGAGTTCTTTAGTGATAACGATCAGTGCCGGCATCCGATAGTTACCGATTCATGTCCGTTTAACTTAAAAGGCTCGATAAAGCCCTCCGAGCCGCAGCGCCTATTCGCTGAGATCCGGCGCTGCGCAACACGAACTTTGTAGACGTGCGTGGAGGGACTGATGAGAAGAACAATTTATGCCAGCGTGGCCTTGGCCGTCAGCGCGGGTACGGCCTTCGCGGCCGACATGCAGCGGCCTGGTTACTACGCTCCTGCCCCGGCTGCCGTTGCGCCCATGGCCTATAACTGGGTCGGACCCTATGTCGGCGTCAACCTCGGCTATCAGTGGGGCGACGTGTCCGGCTCGCCGACCGAGCCATCCGGCATGGTTGGCGGCGTGCAGGCCGGCTACAACTGGCAGAGCGGCCAGTTCGTGTTCGGCGGCGAAGCCGACATTCAAATCACTGGCGCGGACGACACAGCCGCTCCGTTCAAGTTCTCCAACCCGTGGTGGGGCTCGTTGCGCGCCCGCGGCGGCGTGGCCTGGAACAGCTTCCTGTTCTATGCGACCGGCGGTCTCGCCTTCGGCGAGGTTGAAGGCCAGGTTGGCGGCCTGACCGAAACCAAAACCCAGCTGGGCTGGACCGTTGGTCTTGGCACCGAAGTCGCCCTCAATCAGCGCTGGAGCGCCAAGGTCGAATATCTCTACATCGATCTCGGCGACCGCAATTTCACGGTCACCGGCACCAGCAATGGCTTCTCGACCAACTTGCTTCGCCTCGGCGTGAACTACCGCTTCTAATCGCGACCTGATACTCTCGAGAAAACCCCGGCCTTCGCGCCGGGGTTTTTGTTTATCGAGTGCTGTGTCTTGCGCGCCACGCGGCGAAGCGCCGGAAAAGCAACGATTTCGTTGAGCATAATGCGATCGGGAACTTCGTTGCGTGATGAGACACAACACTCTCGCCTCATCATCGCCGCATCCTCGCGCCGAGGAACAGTTGTCGCTAGCGCGGGTTGTGTTGGCGATCACGGGCACCCGCCCGTCGTTTTGAGTTAAGGGGAGAGGTTCTATGAAATTGCTGCTCACTGCGGGCGTAAGCACGCTCGCTCTCATCGCTGGCCTTGCAAGTGTGCAAGCCGCGGACATTCAGCAACGCCCGGTCGTCAAGGCGGCGCCGGTGATGATGGCGCCGGTCTTCACCTGGACCGGTCCCTACGTCGGTATCAGCGGCGGATACGGCTGGGGCGACACTCGCAGGTTCGATGTCGACGGCGCGCTGCTTGGCGTCACTGCCGGCTATAACTGGCAAATGAACCAGGTCGTGTTCGGCGTCGAAGGCGATATCAGCTGGAGCGACATCAGCGGCAGTGGCGCGTGCTGGCGCTGGCACCACCTGCACGTTCAACAACAATTGGCTTGGCACGGCACGCGGCCGGCTCGGCTGGGCTGCGGGCCAGTTCATGCCCTACGTGACCGGCGGTCTGGCATTCGGTGACATCGAAGCGCGTCGCATCGGCTTTGGTAGCTCCAGTTCTACAGAGGTCGGCTATGCTCTCGGCGCCGGTGTAGAAGCCGCGCTGTGGGGACCTGTGTCGGCGAAGATCGAGTATCTGTTCGTCGATCTCGGCCGAGGCCCGCAACGTCCCCGGCCCCGGTGCTCAGGCCAACGACTTCCAGACCAGCATCATTCGCGCGGGTTTGAACTACCGGTTCTAATTCGCGTCACGCAAAAAGCGGAAAGCCCCGGAGCGATCCGGGGCTTTTCCTTTTGCAACGCCACGCAGCAATTTCGAAAAGCGTAAGGTCACGCGCGCCGAAGCAGTGTGCACCCGCGGCCTTCATTCCCACCAAGCATTCCGGAGCCCGTCGGCCCCGCACGTCACTCAGCCGGTCACGACCAGATTGACGGCTTTGGGGCCTTTGCCCTTCTTGTCCGGCTCGACGTCGAAGCTGATCTTCTGCCCTTCGTTGAGCGACTTCAGTCCGGCTTGCTCGACGGCGGTGATGTGCACGAACACATCGCGTCCGCCATCGTCCGGTTTCACGAAGCCGTATCCGCGCTCCGTGTTGAAAAATTTAACGACACCCGATTGGGCCATGTGGCCACTCCCTTCCCCTCACAACCGCAATGCCCCACGCAAGGCGGCGGTAGACATTCACGGTCGGAAGAGAGTCTCGGCCGATTTTTGTTTTGGCCTAGAGTCGCTTTCCGCCGGTGCCCCCACCTGGGGCGGAACGTCTGCCAAGTCGAAACGCTAAACCAAGGCGCATCGGGTGGAAAGCCGCTAGCGCGCCGCGACCTGCTCGCCGGCCAGCCAGTCCAGATGAAACGAGCCTTTGCCGTCCCGGCCCAGCACCTTGGCTATGGCCGGCAAGATCGTGCCGAGCTCGCTTTCGAGCGTCCAAGGCGGGTTGGCGATGATCAGACCGCAGCCATTCAGCTTCGACGGGTCGGAGAGCGGGGACACAACCAGTTCGGCGCGCAGTAATTTGGGAATGGCGAGGCGGTGAAGCCGCTTGGCCAGCGCATCGGGCTCAGGCCGGCCCTTGATCGGATACCAGAGTGCATAGATGCCGGAGGCCCATTTGCGGTGCGCTTCGGCAAGGCCGTTGGTGAGCCGGTTATAGTCGCCGTCCTGCTCAAAGGCCGGGTCGACCAGAACCATGCCGCGCCGCTCGACCGGCGGCACATAGGCGCTCAGTGCCGTCCAGCCGTCGATTTCAAGGGCTTTTGCGCGGTTGTCGCCGCGCAGGCTGCGGCGCAATGCGATCGCCGCTTGCGGCTCGAGCTCGCAGGCGATCAGACGGTCCTGGCGGCGCAGCAACGACTGCGCCAGCACCGGAGAGCCCGGATAGGTGCGCAAGCGGCCGGATGGATTGTGGGACCAGACGACCTCGATATAGCGGGCGAGCAGCGCCTCGGCGTCACGCGGCAGCGTCGCCGCAACCAGTCTGCCGATGCCTTCCTCCCATTCGCCGCCACGCCGCGCTTCGTCACCGGTGAGATCGTAAAGGCCCGCGCCGGCATGCGTGTCGACCACGCGAAAGGCGGCCGGCTTCTCGTGCAGATACAAAAGAATGCGCGTCAGCACCGCGTGCTTGAACACGTCGGCGAAGCTGCCGGCATGAAAGGCGTGACGATAATTCAAGCGCCGCCGTCCCGTGTGACCTGAGCGCTATTTACGCCAGATCGCGCGTTCAATCACGCTCAAGGCCGCGCAGGCCGAAATAATCGCGGGCCCTCATCCGCATCACGGTTGGCGCCGGCCGGCGGCCCTTGAGAAGCGGCGACGGATCCGGGTTTTCTTTTGCCCGCCGGTACGCTCGCGCGATCAACAAGAGGTTCAGCAATGATGCAAGCGCAGCCACCAGGCCGGCGAGCTGAACCTGCGGCGGCAGCGCATTCGCATAACCGGTCAGCGCCGCTGCGATGTAAGCGAGACCGAGCCACCAAAGGCCAAAGCGCCCGTAATCTGCGAGGCGTGTCACGACCCCCTCCGCGAACTTGCCGCGCATGCGCGCGAGCAAGCACGCGTCTTACAGGAATCCTGCGGCAACAAAAGCAGCCGCCGGGCACGGTCCCCGGCGGCTCATGACTATCGTTAGTGCGGGTTTAACCTGAACGAATACGCTGCTTGAACGATGCTGCCCTAACGCACGTCGGCCGCATGGCTCAGGCGCATCGCCGGCATCACCACATTGTCGCGCTGACAGGCCCGCCGCGCGACTTCCGGACATTCGCGGAATTGAAAATCCTTGGTCATGCAGACACGTACGCCGGTGAGACGCTTGTCGTCGCAGGCTACCGCGAGAGAATTTTTTGTCAGGCCGGGATTGGCGGAGACGAAGGCATTGGCGACGTCGCCGGGCGATACGGTGCGCACGGCGTTTGACTCATGATAGGCGGCCGGCACGGTGATTTTGCCGCGCGCCTTGCGGATCGCGTCGAAATAGCCGGCGGCATTGAGGCCGCTGCAGGTGCCGTGACGATCCCACTCGTGATAGACGAGCTGCGGGCTCGGCATCAGGTCGAGCATCTGGTCGACCTGGGTGCGGGCGACGCGCGGGGCCGGCTGCTGGCAGTTGGACGGAAAGCCGCGTTCATATTGCGGCCACAGCCCATGCACGACGAAAGCATAAGGCCGGCCGGAGCACTGCTGGTCGGCACGGCGGTTGGCGTTGCGCTCGCGCGAGGCCTCGCAGAACGAGGGCGACCACGATAGCGCCAGCACGTAGAAATCGAACTGGCCGGGCTTGGCGGCGGGAGCCACCGGGTCGCCATAGCGATTGGTGGCGGGCGGAGAGCCGGAGCGGCCGGCGTCCTGGCTGTGCGCGGCTGGCGATACCAGAGCCGCGGCGCCAATGACGGCAAGACCGATCAGGGCATGACGGAGGGAGTGGAAGGCGGGAAAGCGCACGATCTGACGCAACATGGACGACCCCTTAGGCGAAACCAGTTGGACACAGGATCTTCAGCGCCCGAATGATACCTAAGCTTGCGAACATTTCAAGAACAAAATGGAAACAAATCGTGCTTACGGCTTGGCCATTTTGCAGGCCGGGTTATAGGCCCAGTTGCGGTCGAGCCCGACCAGGCACCATTCGACCCCCCAGGTGGCGCCGACGAAGCCGGTGTCCTCGCCGATCAGGTAATTGACCCGGTGCTTCTTGCCGTCGCTGACGATCGCGGTGGCGGTGCAAAAGCGGCGTGGGATCGTGTCGTTGGCCCAGGGGTGGAAGGCGACCTGGCGGACGTTCTCGAAGCCCTGGATCGACAGGCCGGAATTCCAGAACCGGCCTTCCTTGGTGGCAAAGCGCGAGGCGATCACGCCGAGCCCGTAATCGCAGGCCGGCACCACGGCGTCGTAACGCGGGCCGATCATGTAGATGTGCTGCTCGAGCCAGCTCGCTGCCTGCGCGGGCAGCGCCGCCAGCATGATCAGGCCTGCCAGGAATGCCGTTACGCCACGCCTCATGGTCGCCTCTTGGTCGCCTCCGCAAGCCAAACTTATCACAGGCTTTGCGGCGACGTCTTGAGTTCATCACAGCTTTGGGCGAGCGTGCGGCAAAGAGGTCACTGATGCGCCGCGCCGTCCCTTTGCTCGTCCTGTTGCTGCTGTCGGGTTGCGGCACCGGCCCCGGACTGACCGGCAACGACACTGGCGGCATCATCCCCTACGCCAATTACGATCGCGCTGGCCGCGACCGAAATGGCGGCTGGGCACTGCGCGCGCTTCAACAAGGTGACGAAAGCGACCGCGGTCGATCCGCAGTATGGCGGCTATTACAGCTTCGCGTGCATCTGGCCGCACAAGGCGACGCGGTCCTATGCCACCACGCGGTCAGTGCCGGTCGAGCTGAAATAAAGCTCCTAAGCCTTCCGCCCGTTCTGGCCCCGGGTAATTTTGGCTCGAAATTGTTCAAGTATTTTCGTGCTTTACCAAAAGCAGATCTGACCCTTTGCTGCCTTGTTGAGCCATGCAATCCTGTCCGTGAACTTCGTGACAATCGGGGATGTGGGAATGTCACTGGCACTGCGCCGGGGGGCGGCAGCACTCCTATTCGTGTCTGCAACCGGCATGGCGGCTGCGCAGACGGTGGACGTCACCATCACCGACGCGAAGATCGCGGGCGGCAAGCTGGTCGTCACCGGCACGACCAAGACCGCCAAAATGGCGCTCACGCTCAATGATCAATTCGACACCACGTCGAATAGCAGCAAGGCGTTCTCGTACTCGCTGGTTTATCTCCCGCCAGATTGCATTGTGAATGTCGGCAAGACTGGCGCCGCGGCGACGACGCCGGGAGTGGTCGCGAACTGCGCGGCGCGCGGCTTGAACGCACAAGGAGCGTGGAATCGCAACACAGCTTATGTCGCAAACGACGTTGTGACCCAGCTAGGCTCGGTATGGCGCGCGCTCCAGGACAACAAGAACAAGTCGCCGAGTGTGCAAGCCAATGCGGCGTTGTGGGAAAAATTTGTCTCCAAAGGTGACACCGGCACAGCGGGTCCGAAGGGCGATCAAGGCGACCAGGGCGCGGCCGGCGCAACCGGCTCGCCGGGCACACGAGGCGAACAGGGCCTGCAGGGAGCCAAAGGCGACAAGGGCGATAAAAGGCATCAATCAAGGCGATCAAGGCAATGCCGGCACCACTGGGCCGGTCGGCATGACCTGGTCCGGCACCTGGGACAGCGAAACCGGTTACGTCGTCAACAACGTGGTGCAACTCGGCGGCAAGTCTTTCATCGCGGTTGCCAATTCGACCGGCGAGAGCCCGCTCACGACATCGGGCTTCTGGAACATCGTCGTCTCCGGCCTGCGGCCACGCGGTGCGTACGCCGGCGGCACGACCTACGCGTTCGGCGACGTCGTCACGCTTGGCGGCTCGTCTTACATGTCGCTGCAAGGGTCGAACACCGGCAACGATCCGGCATCGTCAGCGGCGTTCTGGTCGGTGGCCGCGAGCAAGGGCGACACTGGCGCGAAAGGCGACAAAGGCGATCAGGGCAATAAAGGCGATCAGGGCAATGCCGGTGCGAAGGGCGATACCGGCAATGCCGGTGCGAAGGGCGATACCGGCAATGCCGGCATACAAGGCGCAAAGGGCGACAAAGGAGATAAAGGCGACCCGGGCAACGCCGGTGCACAAGGCGCGACAGGAGCGACGGGAATCGTCAGTGTGACGTCACTCGATGGCCGAGCCATGCGGCGGCTTCATCGCCAACGCGTTTGTTTTCGTGGGTCCCGTTGTGACTATTTCTGTCGCCTCCGGACAAAAAGTCACGTTTCACGCCAGCGCTTGGCTGATTGGAGGGAGCGGCCAGTTCTACTATGGGCTTTGCAAAAGGATGGGCGATTTCAGCGCGGTTCCTATCAGTACTTGGTACAAGGGGGAGATCGATGGGTCTGCTCAAGTCTCCGCAACAGGCACAATCAGTGGCCTTGCCGCGGACTCCTACGACGTAGGCTTTTGCGGACGCACCATATCGGCCTTTATTTCTACGTCTACATACGATCCCACCGCCGACGGCTGGGTGATGGTCCACAACTGACGTCGCCGCCGCCGGTTGTTTTCAAGCGGGCGCGTCCTCCGCGAGGAAGCCGACCAGCTCCTCGGCGAAACGGCTCCAGGCCGCCTCATGCGACAGCACGATGTGATTGCCGCTTTCCAGCGCGACAAAGCGCGCATTGGGGATGCCGCGCGCCAGCTTCAGCCCGAGCTTGAACGGAATCACCAGGTCGCCGCGGCTGTGCAGGACCAGCGCCGGCACGCCGATCTGCGGCAGCAAATCTTCAACGTCGATCATGCCGAACGTCTCGAGCAGGCGGACGGCGTTCTCGGGCGAGGTCGACATGCGCTGCAGGTCGTTCCACCATTTGGCTTCCTCGTCGGTCGCGCCCGGCACGAACAGCGAGGTGAAGACCTGCCGGAAGGCCGACTGCTCCTGACCCCATCCGACCCGCATCATCGAGAGCAGCGCCTCCAGTTGCGCCGTCAACCTGGGATAGCCGCGCACGCGCCAGCCTCGCGCGAACCCGCCGAACAGGGCGACACGCGACACCCGCTCGGGATGCTTGATCGCGTAAGCGATCGAGACCGCGGCGCCTTGCGAGATTCCGAACAGCGCGAACCGCTCGAGCCCAAGCGTGTCGACCACCGTCTCGAGATCGCGCACGAACGCGTCGAACGAGATGTCGTCCACCTTCCAGTCGGACAGGCCGGTGCCGCGCTCGTCATAACGGATCAGTCTGAACCGCTCGGACAGCGTGCCCATCAACGGCGACCATACCGGGCTCTGCCAGTCGAACTCGATGTGATTGAACCAGTTGGCCACCTTCACCACCGGCAGGCCATTGCCGCTGGTGGCGACGGCGAGATTGACGCCGTCGGTCGCGCGGCAGAACGTCACTTCCTGTGACGGCACGGAGAACGGCGCGGATTGCGGCGCCGTGACGCCGTCCTTGCGCACCTCCCCGACAAATCGCAGCCCGCGCCGCGGGATCGTTTTGATGAATTGCTGCTGCTCGCCGCTGTCGCCCAGCGCGCGGCGCGCGGCATTGATGCGGGTGGTCAGCGTCGATTCCGAGACGACGCGGCCATCCCACACATTGGCCAGGAGCTCGTCCTTGCTCACCACCCGGTCGTGGTTGCGGACGAGGTGAAGAATGAGATCGAACACCTGCGGCTCGACATGCACGGCACTGCCGGCGCGCAAAAGCTCGCGCCGGTCGGCATCGATCGCATAGTCGCTGAACAGAAAGCGCATCGCCGGACTCCGCCCCCGGTCGTCCGCAGGCAGTAAATGCAGGCCTTCTAAAGCAAAAATCAAGCTGCCCTGAAAGACCTGCAGCGCCCGCTGCGCCATATGACGGGCGCGTTCCGCACCACTACCCGAGCCCCCAAAGCGCGTCGTGAACGCGCTTAAGCACCCGCCGGTCCGGAAATCCGGGCCGGCGGACCGCTCGAAATCGACCACCCGCGGCGCAAATGAAGGAAAGGAATCATGAACCGTCTTTCGCTTTCGATCCTCGCTCTGTCATTCCTGGCGCCGGCGCTGTCCGGTGCGAGGGCAGAAGTCCCCGAAACCATCGCCGCTCCCGGCGAAATCCTGATCGCTACCGTTCATGCGACTGGCGCCCAGGTTTATGAGTGCCAGTTCGACATGGCCGGCAATCTGATCTGGCATTTCCGCGAGCCGATCGCGACGCTGGTTGCCGATGGCAAAACGGTAGGCCGTCACTTTGCCGGCCCGATCTGGGAAATGGATGACGGCAGCGCCGTCAGCGCCAAGGTAAGCGGCGGCGCGCCGGGCGCAAGCGCGGACGACATTCCGCTGCTGCGGCTCGCTGCGACGCGAATTGCCGCGGGCAAAATTGCCGGCGTGACGACCATCCAGCGGATCAACACCAAAGGTGGCGCCGCCGAGGGAGCCTGCGATTCGCACGGCAAGCTCCTGAGCGTCCCGTACTCGGCCGACTACGCCTTCTACACCAGGAACAAGGGCTACTGATCCCCCGCCTTGATCGGGGCGCCGGGAAGACGCAAAACCCGATAGTCACTGATGACGCACTCAAGGAACGAACGATGAGATACGCAACACGATGGCTGACTCATGCTGGAAAGGCACGCGCGGGAGCGGCGTTGTTTCTGATGAGCATGTTAACGTCAACGCCGGGTGCCGCCCTGGAGCGGGGCACGTGCAGCCCGACCAAAGTGGCTTTCATTGTTTCCGACACCGAGCGCAGCACGTCGTCGATGACCTTCGTCCTCCTTGCCGAGACCGCGGTCAAATTTGTGCAAGGCGGATCGCGCCCAAGTTGCGTGATGGTTCGCCTGGAAGGCTACGTCGCCGCAGGGAGCAATACCGCGATTTCAATATTAGCGACCATCGACGGCGATACGATCGATCCGGGTGAGGTGCAGCTTGCGTACAACGACAGTGCTGTTTTCCAACCGCGTGCCTGGACTTTCATCCTTCCCAGTGTCGCGCCGGGAGAGCACCGCATCGGATTCAAGTTCCGCAGCAACAACGGCAATACCGTGTTCTTCAGCAACAGCAACGCGATCATCCACCACGCGCCGTGAGTATCCGCTCCGTGCATCACGTGGCTTCTAACGCACCGCTTGTGTCCATCACCGCGCTCAAAAGAACAGGAGTTACGACATGCGTCGATTTGTTATCGAACGGGCTATTCCCAAAGTCGGCACACTTGAGCGCGAGCAGCTCAGAGAAGCCGCCAAGACCTCGAACAAGGCTCTCGCCGAGCTCAGCCCGGATATCCAGTGGGTGCAGTCCTTCGTCGCCGAAGACAAGACGTTCTGCATCTATCTGGCCAAAGACGAGAGCGTCATTCTCCGTCACGCCGAGATCAGCGGCTTCCCGGCGACGACGATCACCGAAGTGAGGAAGACGATCGACCCGACGACCGCGCAGGGTGCGCCATGAGCGTCCAGCTCTGAGCGCCGCTCATGCTTGAGCGGTGCGCCAGTCGCCGAGCACCGCCTGCACCAAAGTGAGCGCGGCGACGGCGGCGGTGTCGGCCCGCAGGATGCGCGGGCCGAGCGCGAGCCGGATCGTGTTGGGACGCGCGAGCAGCAGCTCGCGCTCTTCCGGCGCGAAGCCGCCTTCCGGTCCGATCAGCACGGCGAGCGGCTGCGCCGGATTGAGCGTCGGCTGGAAGGAGCGCGCTCGGCGGAGTGCGGAGTTTTTCCAGCGCGGCGACAGGGTCGGTACACATCGGCCTCTTCGTCGCAGAAGATCAGGGTACGCGGCGCCTCCAGCCGGCCGATCGCCGCGGGCAAGTCTGCCGCTTCGCCGATGTCCGGGATCGTCAGCACGCCGCACTGCTGCGCGGCCTCGATCGCATTGGCGCGCATGCGCTCGAGATTGACGCGCTGCGCCTGGGTATAGCGGGTCAGCACCGGCTGGAGTTTCGAGGCGCCGAGCTCGACCGCCTTCTGCACCATGTAGTCGAGCCGCGCATGCTTGATCGGGGCGAACAGGTAATGCAGGTCGCCGGGCGCGGGCTGCGGCCGCTGCTGCTCGCCGGGCACGGCTTCGAGGTTGCGCTTTCCCGCCGCATCGAGCGTCGCCGCCCATTCGCCGTCGCGGCCGTTGAACAGCAGAACCGGCATCGCCGCTTTTGAGCCGCAGCACATTGCGCAGGTAATTGGCGGCTTCGCGGTCGAGCGCGACACGCCCGCCCGCCTGAAGCGGGGCGTCGACGAACAGCCGGGTTGCGCGGAAGTCGTAACGGGCCATGAAGGCCGGGATACTGCCCGCGGTTCCGCGGAAAGGCCATCAGGCAGCTACGTTTACCTAAGCCGGCAAATGCCGCCTTCCCGTCGCAATCGCGCGGTTGTATGAAACCGGGGCGACCGGGAATCCAGAAATCGAATGCTGCGAAACCGCACGACAATTGCGCTTTGCCTGCTGGCCGTGAGCCTGTGCCGCGCCGGCGCTATGCGCAGTTCCAGCCGGCACCGGGCGGCTTGTCGCAATCGGCAGCGCCACAGCGCGAATTTGCGCGGCCGAGCCCGTCGCCGTGGGATCAGGCGCCGGGATCTTCGCCGTGGGATCAGGCGCCCGGCTCACGCCCGCAGGCCGCGCCGGCTCCGATGAGCGCGCCCGCCGGGTCCTCGCCGTTCGACCGGCCCGCGCAGGCGCAAATGCCGCCGTGCATGAATGAGTTCGCTCCCCTGCGCGACGAGACTGAGAAAAGAGCCAAGGCGGTGCAGGCGGCGTCGAAACGCAAGCCCTCACCGCAAGAAGCCTGCAAGCTGTTCACATGCATTGGTGGCTGCGCAGGACAAGATGAACAAGTTCGTTGCCGCCAAGGGCGCATCGTGCGGCATCCCGAAAGAGATCGGCGAGCAGATCAAGCTCGCTATTACCAAAACCGATGAGGTGCGCACGCGCGTTTGCGAAGCGGCGGCGCGCGGACCCGCCCCGAGCGGCCCGAGCCTGTCCGAAGCGCTCGGCACATCGCGGCTCTCCGATCCAAGCAACATCAAGCGCGGCGGCGGAACCTTCGACACGCTGACAGGAACGCCGCTCGGCGCAACCAGATGAGCGAGACGGCCGGACGCGTCGCTGACTCGACCGGAAACTGGGTAGATAGCTTCGCTCCCCAAATCTCCCGGCCCTATCTGAGGCTGGCGCGGCTCGACCGGCCGATCGGATCCTGGCTTTTGCTGATGCCGTGCTGGTGGTCGCTCGGCCTTGCCGGCATGGCTGCCGGCGTCGCGCCGAGCATCCGGAACATTCTGCTTTTTTTCATCGGCGCCTTTGCGATGCGCGGCGCGGGTTGCACCTGGAACGATCTGGTCGACCGCGAGCTCGACGCCAAGGTGGAACGCACCCGCTCGCGCCCGATCCCGTCCGGCCAGGTGACGGTGACGCAGGCCGCGATTTTTCTCATCGTGCAAGCTTTGGTCGGGCTCGCCGTGCTGCTGCAGTTCAACGGCTTCACGGTGCTGATGGGTTTCGCCTCGCTCGGCGTCGTCGCGATCTATCCGTTCATGAAGCGCATCACCTACTGGCCGCAGATCGTGCTCGGCCTCGCCTTCTCGTGGGGCGCGCTGATGGGCTGGCCCGCGGTGTTTGGGCGGCTCGATTGGGCAGCGCTCATCCTCTACGCCGGTTCGATCTGCTGGGTGATCGGCTACGACACGATCTACGCGCACCAGGACCGCGAGGACGACGCACTGATCGGCATCAAGTCCACCGCGATCCTGTTCCGCGAGCGCACCAAGCCGATGCTTGCCGTGTTTTACTCAGCGGCGGTCGTGCTGATCGGCATCGCGGGAACGCTGGCCGGCGGCGGTGTGTACTTTGCCATAGGGCTCGCGGCGTTCGCCGCGCATCTCGGCTGGCAAATTTTCTCGCTCGATATCAACGACCCAGCCCATTGTTTAAAACTGTTCAAAGCAAACCGCGACGCCGGGCTGATTTTGTTCCTCGCCATGGTGGTCGAGGCGGTTGGTTAATCGATTGATTTTACAAGGTTTCCGGAACATCCGCTCGTCATGTGACTTAGCACACTAAGAGGCGACCAACCGTGTGCGAAGTCCAGGCGCGTCATGAGCCGGAACGGAATATTGATTTCAGGCGCCGGCATCGCCGGACTGACGCTTGCAATCGAGCTCAAGCAGAACGGACTCGACCCGGTCGTCATCGACCGCCAGCCGGCGCCGCGCTCGTACGGTCATCTGCTCGAATTCTTCGGCACCGGTTGGGACATCGCGACGCGACTCAACGTGATCGAGTCATTGCGGGCCATCAAATATCCAATCGAGACGCTCGCATTCGTCGGCGACGATGGCAGCTCGTGGTTTGAAGTCCCGCTCAAGCGCATCCGCGCCGCATTCGGCGACAAATACGCCTACCTGCGCCGCAACGATATCCAGCGCGTCCTCGCCGAGCGGGCGCGTGAACTCGACATCGAAATTCGTTACGGCACCGGCATTCACGCGCTGATCGATCGCGGCGAAGGCGTGCACACGACATTCGTCGGCGGCGCGGTCGAAGACTTCGATCTTGTGATCGGCGCCGACGGCGCACGCTCGCGCGTGCGCATGCTTGCGTTCGGACCGGACCGGCGTTTCGTCAAACCGCTTGGGCTTTATGTCGCGACGTTCTCCACGCCGCAGAACGGCTTCCCGTTGAACGGGACCTGCAAGTTTTATGAAGAGCTCGACCGCACCGCCCTGCTCTGCCCGCTCGACGACAAGAACATGGACGGCATCTACGTGTTCCGGCAGCCGGAGCTCGATGCGCCGGAGAATCTCACGTCGCTGCGGCAGCACTACGAAGACGCGGGATGGATCACCTCGGATGTGCTCCGCAACGTCAGCGCCGATGCGCGGGTCTCGATCGGCACTTCGGTGCAGATCGTCATGCCGGAGTGGCATCGCGGCCGCATCGCGCTGGTCGGCGACGCATGCGGCGCGCTCGGCTTGCAGGCCGGCCCCGGCGTGCAGATGGCGATGGCGGGCGCCTATGTGCTGGCGCGCGAGCTGGTCCGGCACGCCGATCATCGCGACGCGTTCGCCGCCTATCAGGCGGCGATCAAGCCGAGTGTCGATCGCAAGCAGAAGAAGGCGCAGCTCTTTGCCGATCTCTACGTGCCGAAGCCGCAATCGCGTTCGTGGCTGCGCCGGCTCGCGACCAAAGCGATGTTCAGTCCGCTTGGGCTGGATTGGGTGAGCCGCTGGCACGGCGCGGCGAGCATGCTCAAACATTGAAATCTCAGAAAGGGCTAACCGCCCTTGAGCTGGATCTCACGCGTGTCCAGCGCATCGCACGTTTCGCACTCAAAAGTGTAGACGATGCGGAGCTGGCCCTGCTGCTCTATTCCGAACATCGCCATCTGCTCCCCGCATTTAGGGCAGGTGACTTTCATGCCCTTGAGTTCCGGGAAGTCGTCCACCGATCTTCTATACGCCTGAAACGCAGGCTTTAAATTTAATCGCCGGAAGCCGGTTTTGCTCTGTCCGGTATCAAACATATCAGTTAGGGTGCCTCTCGCATCGGAGTACAGATGCCAGGCGCCGCGTATCGATCGAGGGCTGCCGAGCTTCGCGCTGAAGCTGCGCTGAAGGTGACTCCCGAACAGAAATCAGAGCTGGAGGCTTTGGCGCTCCGTTACCTCCGGTTGGCCGAACAAGCCGAGCTCAACGGCAAAACCGACATCGTGTACAGCACGCCGCCTGCGCCGGATAAGCGCGGCTGAACCGCCGCTCCGAGCGATCGATCACGAAAAAGTTCAGCACGACTGCGAGGTGGCGAACAAACACCGTCACGATGATGTGCTTGGTTTCGTCCGAGGTTCTCGCCATGACCGCGACAAACCCGATCCTCCGCGACATTCCGCACGTGACTCCGATCGTGTCCTGCGTGCACGACCGGCAACGCACATTTGGTGCGGCGCGGTCCTGACGCGCTCACGCGCGACGGCAAAAGCGAGATTTGGCTGTTCAAGTGCGACAATTGCGGGCGCGAATATTTACAAACGG
This sequence comes from uncultured Alphaproteobacteria bacterium, assembly GCA_963788805.1. Classification (GTDB taxonomy): domain Bacteria; phylum Pseudomonadota; class Alphaproteobacteria; order Rhizobiales; family Xanthobacteraceae; genus Pseudolabrys. The sequence continues at coordinate 400,922 of CAWBHU010000003.1, read as the reverse complement.
TCGAAAACTGACCGCCCTGCTCGTTATGACCTGACAGAGTGTGTGCGCTAACGCACAGCACCATTGATTGCGATCACACACATTAAGGCCTATATCCAACATATCAGCGGCCGACAATTCGGGCGTCGCTGACAGAGAGACACTCCCGTGCTCCCGCCTGTCCAACAGGAAGGGGCCAATCGTGTCCACTCACCCAAACACAATTCTCAAACATCTCTCGAAAAGCGACTTCGCTTTGTTCGAAGGCGCGCTTACGGCGAGGTCGTTCGTCCACGGCGAGCTGCTGGCCGAGGCCGGGTCGCCTATCGACCAGGTGTACTTCCCCAATTCGGGCCTGATCTCGATCGTCGTGCCATTGCAGAGCGGCGAGGTGATCGAGGCCGGCGTGGTCGGGCGTCAAGACGTGTTCGGCGCATCGGCGGCATTCGGCGCGAAAACGCACGTCAACAGCGCGGTGGCGCAGATGCCCGGCTCAGCCTCGATGATCAAGGCCGCCGACCTGATCAGCGCCACCAGCAAATCCGAGACGCTGCGGCGCGACCTGTTCCTGCACGATCAATTCATCCTGGCGCAGGCCCAGCAATCGGCCGCCTGCAATGCGCGCCATGACATTACCCAGCGGCTGGCCACATGGCTGCTGCGGGTGCGCGACCGCGCCCAGCAGGAAGAGCTGGCGCTGACCCAGGAATTCCTCGGCCAGATGCTCGGCGTGCAGCGCGCCAGCGTCTCGATCGCCGCCGGCGCGATGCAGGAAGCCGGCATGATCCAGTACCGCCGCGGCAACATCCACATCACCGACACGCCGAAGCTCGAGCACACCGCGTGCGAATGCTTCAGCGTGCTGCGCGCGCACTATGCCCGCACCTTCCCGGCGCACGCGCCTCAACCTGCCGCGTAACGCTTCGGCTTATCATTTGATAATGCGGGAAAACTGGCATCCGCTGTATGCCAGCGGACAGAACAATTTTCGCTAGTTCTCTAGTCTGATCCAAGGTCGCCCCGACCGGATTCTGAATTGGCCGTGAACCCATCGCGCCTTCTGTCTGATAGCTGACATTTCTTGCGAGTTCGCCGGATGACGTTTGTGCGGAACACAGCTCCGCCGCCGCCCCACAGCATTGCGTTCAGTGCGGAAGCCGCCCGTGCCATTCGCTGATAACGCCATCCTGCTCGCGCTTCCGGCCAAGGACCTGGCCGCCCTCACCGAGCGGCTCAAGCCGATGACGCTCGACTTGGGCCAGATGCTCGGAGAGAACGGCGCTCCGATCGAGCAGGTGGTTTTTCCGACGGCCGGTCTGATCTCGGTCGTCACCGAATTATCAAGCGGCGAAAGAATCGAGGCCGCACTGATCGGCCGCAGCGGCGTACTCGGCGCCTCGGTGGCATTCGGCGCCAAAATCCATATCAACACCTCGTTCGTGCAGATGGCGGGCAGCGCGCTCGTCATGCGCGCCTCCGACTTTGCCGAGCTTTTCCGGCAGCGGGTATGGATCCGCGCACTGTTGTTCAAGAATGAGGAATACCTGCTGGCGCAGTCGCAGCAGTCGGTCGCCTGCAATGCCCGCCACCAGATCGCGATGCGGCTGGCGACCTGGCTGATCCGCTCCCGCGATGCCGCCGAGCAGACCAGCCTGCAGATGACGCAGGAATTCCTGGCGCAGATGCTCGGCGTGCAGCGCGCAAGCGTGTCGCTGGTGGCGGCCGAGCTGCAAGAGGAAGGGTTGATCCGCTACCGGCGCGGCCACATCGAGATCGTCAACGAGAAAAAGCTGATCGAGCGGGCCTGCGAATGCTGCCAGGCGGTGCGGATGCAATATCGCCGGCTGTTCGACGGAAGCGGCAAGTAGCCGGCCGATCACTCGTCCTCGAAGTCGCCGTCTTCGCCCGCGCACCGCGACCGGAATTTTCTTGCCGCGCGCGCCGGCGGTCTCGGCATCCTCGGCGTAATCCTGCGAGCGCTTCGACTTGCGGCCGATCGAGCCGGTGATCAGCGGATCGCGGCGATTGGCGTATTTCGACTTCTGCGCCTGCCGCGCGGCGGCGACCTCGCCCGAGACCGGGTTGGGGCGGCACGACGTGTTGCCGCTCGAGCGCTGCTTCAGGTCCACGTGGAAATGATCGTAGTGATAGACGTTGTAGCCGGGGCCGAGCACGGTCTGGAAATACTGGCAGGCCGAGCCGTGCACGTCGTGCAGGAAGCCCGCCTCCTCCGGCGCGCCATGCCAGCCGGACTTCACCATCACCTTGCGGCCGTCGGCGAGCACAAAGCCGGCAACGTCGAGCGCATTGCCGAAGGCATGTTCGGAAATGCCGCTGCCGCCGACCATGCCGCGGCATGAGTAAGATGAGATCTGCTTGATCTCGACCACCGGCTGGCCGAACCAGCGCATCGCCGCGGGCTGGATGCCGTCGGCCACCCATTTGTCGAGCGAGGTGACGATCGGGCACGCCAGCGTCGCCGGCGGCGTGACGGCGGCCTTCACCGGCGTGTAGTTGCGCTGCGGGCCGAGCCGCGGCCCGCTGAGCGGACGCGCGGCCGGCGCGTAGGTCTCGCGCTGCGGAGGCGGCGCGTAGGTCTCGCGTTGCGGCGGACGATAGGTGTCACGCGACGGCATTGTTGTTTCCCTGGCACCGCTTGCGGTTCGGCAGGACGGCGTCGTCGGGAATGTCGTCATCGTCAGGGACAGTCGGCGCGTAACGCGGCTGCTGGTACGGCGCCTCGTTGCGCGGCGGCTCGTAGCGCGGACGCGACAGCGGCTGTGCCTGCGGCGCGCGATAAGTTTGCTGCGGCGGCTCGTAGGCGGGCTGACGATATTGCGGCGGCTCGTAGGTCGGCGGCGCGGAGACACGCGGCTCGTAGGCCGGCAGCGCGGCTGTCGTTGCGCGGCTCGTAAGCGGGTGCCGCGCGGCCCGGTGCGCGGCCGATCGCGACATCGTCGAGCGAACCGGAAGCCGGCGCGATCGCCAGCGGAGCGGAGGGCTGGCGCGCCGGCGGCGGGCCGGGCGTCCACTGCAAGGTCTCGCCGTTCGGCGTGCGCGCGACCGGAGGCGGCGGCGCGTAGCGCGCGTCGTTGACCGGCCATTGCGGCATGCTGCCGGACGGAACGGCGCCGGGCGGACGCGGCGGCTCGGCGTAACCCATCGCGCTCGAGCCCTCGCCGAGCGCTGCGACCTTGAACGGATAATTGGCGCCGCAATAGCCGTCGCCGACGGCATCCATGCGCACCACCGCGGCGGTCGGCTTCACGGCGCCGGACTTGATGCATTCGGCTTCGGCCTGGGTGCGCCAGGCCTCGCGCTCGGCGGCGCCCCAATTGACGGAGCCGCGGCCGCAGCCGGCCAGCGCGAGCAAAACGGCGAGCAGCGACCCGCCGGCAAGCCAGTAAAAACGCGACCGTCCCCGCATTCTGCAAAAATGCGAGGGGTCCCTTTAACGCGGCATTAGTGCTGCGAAGGCGCCTGCCGGTATGGTTGAGGAACCCTTATCGCACCGCATCACAAAAGTGATCGGCCGCGGATTTTCGGTCTGCGATCAATCGGTTCGGCGCCGATATTCCGCGGACGCATAACAAAAGCCCGCATTTCCGATGGGACATAATCACACCCGCCATTGGCAGGCCGGTTGGCGACGCTACATTCCCCGCCATCGCTTTAAGACAGGGAGACACGCCGTGAGCCTTGCCTTGAAATACGATGTGCTGGCGGTGTGCGCCGTGTTCATGTTTGTCGGCGCCATTCTGCTGGGTGCGTTCTGATCCTCAACCCGAGTACATTTCGGGGATTGACGACACGACGTAACGAGCCGGCCAACGGCCCGAAAATAACAACGCCGGAGAGATGTTCTCCGGCGTTTTGCTTTGTGACGGTATCAGCCAGCCCGAGGGCCGGCTTCCTTGACCTTGACGTCGATGCGGTCGGCGAAAATGCGCCAGTCCTGCATGCCGTGCATCTTGCGGAACCGCTCGATCGCCGCGGCCTGAGCCGCCTCAGGCGCTCGGAATCGAGATCGAACTGGTCCTGGAGGCAGTCGTACTGGCGGCCGTTGGAACCGCACAGCTTCTTCATGAAGGCAACCCGGAAAGCAGACATCGCAACGCCCCTGTTACTCGTTGCCGCGCTATCGGCAAGCATTCCCCTTCTATTGCGGCAACAGCGCGGCGTCTGTTCGCTACTAAACAGCTTTACGCCGCGGCCGAATGCGCGCGGATCGTAATTGAGGATCGGCGCGAGCCAGCGCTCGCACTCGGCGACCGACCAGCCCTTGCGGCGGGCGTAGTCCTCGACCTGGTCGCGCTCGATCTTGCCGACCCCGAAATAGGCGCTCTGCGGATGCGCGAGGTAAAGGCCTGACACCGAGGCGCCGGGCCACATCGCATAGCTCTCGGTGAGCTGGATACCGATACGCTCGGCCTCGAGCAGCCGGAACAAGGTCGCCTTTTCAGTGTGGTCGGGCTGGGCCGGATAGCCGGGCGCCGGGCGGATGCCGCGGTACTGCTCGCCGATCAGTTCCTCGTTGGTCAGCGCCTCGTTGGGCTCGAACGCCCAGAACTCCTTGCGCACGCGCTGGTGCAGCCGCTCGGCGAAAGCCTCGGCGAGGCGGTCGGCCAAGCGCCTTGCAGAGGATCGAGGAGTAGTCGTCATTGGCGCGCTTGAAGCGGTCGGCGATGTCGTCCTCGCCGATCCCGGCGGTGACGGCGAAGCCGCCGACATAATCGCCGATGCCGGTCGAGCGCGGCGCGATGAAATCCGACAGCGCGACATTGTGGCGGCCTTCGCGCTTGGAGAGCTGCTGGCGCAGCGTGTGCAGCGTGGCGAGCGTCCTGGTGCGCTCTTCATTGCCGAACACGACGATGTCGTCGCCTTCGGTATTGGCCGGCCAGAAGCCGAGCACGGCGGCGGCCTTGAACCACTTCTCCTCGACGATGCGGCGCAGCATGGACTGCGCGTCGTCATAGAGAGCGCTTGCGGCCTTGCCGTATTTCTTGTCGGCGAGGATCGCCGGGAATTTGCCGGACAGCTCCCAGGTCTGGAAGAACGGCGTCCAGTCGATGTAGGGGATCAGCTCCTCGATCGGATAATCGATCAGCGTCTGCGTGCCGGTCAGTTGCGGCTTCACCGGCGCGAACATGCCGGTGTAGTCGAGCTTCGGCGCATTGGCGCGGGCGGCCGAGAGCGACAGCCGCACCTTGTCTTCCTGCGAGCGGGCGTGGGCCGCGGCGATACGCGCGTATTCAGCCTTGACGTCCGCGACATAGGCGGGCTTGGCGCTCGCCGACATCAACGCCTGCGCGACGCCGACCGCGCGGCTGGCGTCGTTCACATAGACGGTCTGGCCGCGCTGGTAATTCGGGTGGATCTTCACCGCGGTGTGGACGCGGCTGGTCGTCGCGCCGCCGATCAGCAGCGGCAGCTTCGAAGCCCTGCCGCTCCATCTCGGATGCGACCAGGCACATCTCGTCGAGCGACGGCGTGATCAGGCCGGACAGGCCGATCATGTCGGCGTTCTGCTCGCGCGCGGTCTGCGAGGATCTTCGCCGCCGGCACCATGACGCCGAGGTCGAGCACCTCGTAATTGTTGCACTGGAGCACGACGCCGACGATGTTCTTGCCGATGTCGTGGACGTCGCCCTTCACCGTGGCCATCACGATCTTGCCGTTGGACGAACGCTCCTCCGCGCCGCCGGCGAGCCGCCGCTCTGCCTTCTCTTTCTCCATGAACGGCATCAGGTAAGCGACCGCCTGCTTCATCACGCGCGCCGACTTCACCACCTGCGGCAGGAACATGCGGCCGGAGCCGAACAGGTCGCCGACGATGTTCATGCCCGTCCATCAGCGGGCCTTCGATCACGTCGAGCGGGCGCTTGGATTTCTTGCGCGCTTCCTCGGTGTCGGTCTCGATGAAGTCGGTGATGCCGTGCACCAGCGCGTGGCTACAGCCGGTTCTCGACCGGCTTGTCGCGCCAGGCGAGATCGGGGGTCGCGGCCTCCTGCCCCTTGCCGCGGAATTTGTCGGCCAGCGCGAGCAGCCGCTCGGACGCGTCCGGCCGCTTGTTGAGGACGACGTCCTCGCAGGCCTCGCGCAGCTCCGGATCGAGGTCGTCATAGACCGCCATCTGGCCGGCATTGACGATGCCCATGTCCATGCCGGCCTTGATGGCGTGATAGAGGAACACCGAGTGCATCGCCTGGCGCACCGGCTCGTTGCCGCGGAACGAGAATGACAGGTTCGAGACGCCGCCGGAGACGTGCGAGCCGGGGCATTCCTTGCGGATCAGCCGCGCCGCCTCGATGAAGGCCAGGCCGTAGCCATTGTGCTCCTCCATGCCGGTCGCGATCGCGAAAATATTCGGGTCGAAGATGATGTCTTCCGGCGGGAAGCCGACCTTCTCGACGAGGATGCCTTGTAGGCGCGCTTGGCGATCGCGACCTTGCGCTCCAGCGTGTCGGCCTGGCCCTTCTCGTCGAACGCCATCACCACGACGGCGGCGCCGTAGCGGCGCACAATCTTGGCGTGGTCGATGAAGGCCGCCTCGCCTTCCTTGAGCGAGATCGAGTTCACCACCGGCTTGCCTTGCAGGCACTTCAGGCCGGCTTCCATCACGCTGAACTTCGAGGAGTCGACCATCACCGGAACGCGGGCGATGTCGGGCTCGGCGGCGATCAGATTGAGGAAGGTGACCATCGCCTGCTCGGAATCGAGCAGGCCCTCGTCCATGTTGACGTCGATGATCTGCGCGCCGTTCTCGACCTGCTCGCGCGCGATCGAGACCGCGGTGGCGTAATCGCCGGCCATGATCAGCTTCTTGAACTTGGCCGAGCCGGTGACGTTGGTGCGCTCGCCGATATTCACGAACGGGATTTCCGGCGTCAGCGTGAAGGGCTCGAGGCCGGACAGCCGCAGATGGCGCGGCGGATTGGGGATGGCGCGCGGCGGCTTGCCTTTCATCGCCTCGGCGATGGCGTGGATGTGCTCGGGCGTGGTGCCGCAGCAGCCGCCGACGATGTTGACGAGGCCCGCGTCGGCGAATTCGCGCAGCAGGCCGGCCATATACTCCGGGCTCTCGTCGTAATAGCCGAACTCGTTCGGCAGGCCGGCATTCGGATAGGCGCAAACCAGCGTATCGGCGACGCGGCCGATCTCGGCGATGTGGGCGCGCATCTCGCTGGCGCCGAGCGCGCAGTTGAGCCCGATCGAGAACGCATTGGCGTGGCGCATCGCGTTCCAGAACGCCTCCGGCGTCTGGCCGGACAGCAAGCGGCCCGGAGCGGTCGGTGATGGTGCCGGAGATCATCAGCGGCAGGTCGACGCCGCGCGCCTCGCAGGCTTCCTGGATGCCGACGATCGCCGCCTTGGCGTTGAGCGTGTCGAAGATCGTCTCGATCAGCAGGAGATCGACGCCGCCGTCGATCAGGCCGTCGACCTGCTCGCGATAGGCGAGGCGGAGCTGATCGAAGGTGATGGCGCGGAAGCCGGGATTGGAAACGTCGGGCGAGATCGAGGCGGTGCGGTTGGTCGGACCGAGCGCGCCGGCGACGAAGCGCGGCTTGCCGTCCTGCTTCTGCGCGGCATCGGCAGCGGCGCGCGCGAGCAGCGCACCTTCAACGTTGAGCTCGCGGGCGATCTCTTCCATCGCGTAATCGGCCTGCGCGATCGTGGTCGACGAGAATGTGTTGGTCGAGACGATGTCGGCGCCGGCAAGGAAATAGGCGAGATGAATGTCGCGCACCGCATCGGGGCGGGACAGGTTGAGCAGGTCGTTATTGCCGCGAACGTCGCGGTTCCAGGCGTCGAAGCGCGCGCCGCGATAGCCCTGCTCGTCGAGCTTGAGCGCCTGGATCATGGTGCCCATGGCGCCGTCGAGCACGAGGATGCGCTCCTTCGCGGCTTGCGCGAGCAAAGTACGGGCCTTGGTATGGGACGCTGTGGGCATGAACTTTATCCTGGAGGGTGTAGTTCCCACTCGCTGAGCGGAGTGGGCGCTTTGGTTTTCACCGGCCGCAGGCCGAGCAGGTGGCAGATCGCGTAGACGAGGTCGGCGCGGTTCATCGTGTAGAAGTGGAAGTCCTTCACGCCGCGGTCGTAGAGGTCGATGACCTGCTCGGCGGCGACGGCGGCCGAGATCAGCTTGCGGGTGGCGGCGTCGTTCTCGAGCCCGTCGAAGCGCTCGGCGAGCCAGGCCGGGATCGACGCCCCTGCCCGCTCCGCAAAGCCGGTCATGGCCTTGAAATTCGTCACCGGAATGAGGCCGGGAACGATCGGGATATGAATGCCGGCGGCGCGGACCCGCTCGAGATAGCGGAAGTAGAAGTCGTTCTCGAAGAAGAACTGCGTCATCGCCCGGGTCGCGCCGGCGTCGACCTTGCGCTTGAGCATGTCGATATCGGCCTCGGCGGTGGCGCTGTCCGGGTGCTTCTCCGGATAGGCCGAGACCGAGACTTCGATGTTCGGGAACTGCTTCCTGATGCCGGCGACGAGCTCGGCGGCATTGGCGTAGCCGCCCGGATGCGGCGCGTAGCGCGCGCCGACGCCGCCCGCCGGATCGCCGCGCAGCGCCACGATGTGGCGCACGCCGGCGTCGTAGTAATTGCGGACGATCTGGTCGATTTCATCGCGGGTCGCCGCAATGCAGGTCAGATGCGCGGCGGGTGTCAGCGTCGTTTCCTGCAGGAGGCGCTTGACGGTGGCGTGGGTGCGCTCGCGGGTCGAGCCGCCGGCACCGTAGGTGACCGAGACGAAATTCGGCGCGAGCGGCGCGAGGCGTTCGACCGACTGCCACAGAGTCTTCGCCATTTCTTCCGTTGCGGGCGGGAAGAACTCGAAGGAAACGCCGATGCCGCGATGCGGCTTGGCGAACCGGCTGGGACGCAACGCAGAATTCATGATCACGCGACCTCGCGCTTTCTTCTTGCCGGCGATCAGCGCGCGATTGTCACGCGCGAGCCAGAGCGACACGGCGATCTTGCCGTCGCGGCCGGGCGGCAGGCTCTTGTGCATCACCGGCTCGAGCCCGGCGGCGCCGAGCCATTGATTGACGACGTCGGGGCAAAACCGAGACGGCGGTGCGCATATTGCTCGCGCAGGAACTCGAGCTCGTGCGGCGCGAAATCGACGACCAGCAGCGAGCCGCCGGGGCGCAGCACGCGCGCGGCTTCGGCGACAGCGCGCGCGCCGTCATCGAGGAAGTGCAGCACCTGATGGATGATGACGGCATCGAACGAGTTGTTGCCGAGCGGCAGATCGTAGATGTCGCCCTGGCGCACGCTGCAATGACGCAGGCCGGCGCGCTCGAGCCGGTCGCGCGCGATCAGCAGCATGTCGAGCGACAGATCGATGCCGAGGCCGCGCTCGATCTCCGGGCCGAACAGCTCGAGCATGCGGCCGGTGCCGGTGCCGAGGTCGAGCAGCGAGCGGAATTGCCGGCCGTCGAGCGCGTCGCGGATCGCGGCTTCCACCGCGGCGTCGGCGACGTGCAGCTTGCGGATCTTGTCCCACTCGGCGGCGTGCTCGCGGAAGTATTTCTGCGCCGCGGCAGCGCGGGCGGCGCGCACGTCGGCGAGCTTGCCGCGGTCGCGGGCGATGACGCGGTCGGCGGGATTGAGCTTTTCGATCAGCGCGCGGGCGAACGCCGCGCCGGGGCCGGACTCGCACATCCGGAAAAAGGCCCAGGTGCCCTCGCGGAAGCGGTCGACCAGGCCGGCTTCGACCAGCAGCTTGAGATGGCGGGAGATGCGCGGCTGCGACTGGCCGAGGATGTCGGTGAGGTCGGAGACGGTCAGCTCGGCCTCGGCCAGCAGCGCCAGGATGCGCAGGCGGGTATCCTCGCCCGCCGCCTTGAGGGCGGTGTTGAGGGCGTCAAAACCGAGCCGGTCCTGGTCCGCAGCCATTGGGCCCATTTCTCCTTAAGACGCCCCTATGGGCTTTTGCCCACTATATAAAGATATCTTTATACGTTGAATGGGGCGGTCGCAAGGCCGATAGGAAGGACATGAACAGCAAGGACTTCGGCGTCTGGGAGGGCGAGGTCACGGCCGAGCTGCCGGCGCAGCCGGACGCCGGCGTCTATTTCATCGGCCGCATCCGCACGCCCTGGACCGAGCGCAAGCAGTGCCCGAAGAACGCGCGGGAATCCGACGCCATCTGCACGGTCGAGCTTGAGGAGCGCTGGGTCCCTGCCCTCAAGGACGTCGCGTCCTGCACGCCACCTCGTGCTGCTGTACTGGATGGACCGGTCGCCGCGAAACATCGTGCTGCAGGTGCCGTCACATTACGGCGTCCAGCGCGGCACTTTCGCCCTGAGATCGCCGGCGCGGCCGAATCCGATCGCGATGAGCGTGGTGAAATTGCACGGTGTTGAGGGAAACACGCTGAAGGTCAGCGGGCTCGATTGCCTGGACGGCACGCCGCTGATCGACATCAAGCCTTATTTCACTTCAACCGACAGCGTGCCCGACGCGGTGGTCGGATGGCACCGAAAGCCCTGATTACCGGCCCTCCCTGCCTGATCGTTGAAACGTTCCACCGCTCGCATTGTCGTGATTTGACACCGAAAAAAGGTGATTGAACGCGATGTGAACCTCCCGTGTTGCTGCCCCGACAAAGGAACATCGGGAGGGCTTCAATGACACGCCTTTCGCTTATCAGCGTCGCGCTGCTCGCGACCGCTGCGCTCACCACTGCGACGCCGGCTGGCGCGCAAATGTTCGCCTATGCCCCGCAGGCGCAGCCGCAAATCGAAGTGATGGAAGAGGAAGCCGAAGCGCCGATCCGCCCGGAGTTCCGCCGCCAAGTCGTCAACTACAACGGCAAAGAAGCGCCCGGCACCATCATCGTCGATACGCCGAACAAATTCCTCTACCTCGTGATGGGTGGCGGCCAGGCGATGCGCTACGGCATCGGCGTCGGCCGTGAAGGCTTCACCTGGTCGGGCGTGCGCACCATCGAGCGCAAGGCCGAATGGCCGGATTGGTATCCGCCGCAGGAAATGATCGCGCGCCAGCCTTACCTGCCGCGCATGACCGCCGGCGGCCCGGGCAATCCGCTCGGCGCGCGCGCCATGTACATCGGCGGCACCGTCTACCGCATTCACGGCACCAACGCGCCGCAGACCATCGGCCGCAACGTATCGTCGGGCTGCATCCGCCTCACCAATGAGGACGTGATCGACCTCTACAGCCGCGTCCAGGTCGGCACCAAACTCGTCGTGCTGCCGGACAGCCGTGAAGCCAAGCGCGTGCCGGTGCAGGAGCTGAGCTACGCGCCGCAGGCGCGGACTCCGGCGCAGCAGACCTACGGCCTGTGGGCCACGATCGGCCAGCGCGGCGTGTACTGACGAATTCTCCGCTTCCAAACAGAGACTTTGCGCCCGGCTTCGGCCGGGCGCTTTTTTATGCGGTCGTGTTGTCAGCTGTCGCGCTGAAGCGACGGACGCTTGGGATCGAACGTCCAGTTCGGGATGAGATATTGCATGGCGATTGCGTCGTCGCGCCCGCCGAGCCCCATCGCCTGATAGCGCCGGTTCGCAGCCTCGACCTGCGCCATGTCGATGTCGACGCCGAGGCCGGGCCGATCCGGCACCTCAATCATGCCGCCGACGATCTTGAACGGCTCGCGGGTCAGCCGCTGGCCGTCCTGCCAGATCCAGTGCGTATCGATTGCCGTGATGTTGCCCGGCGCGGCCGCCGCGACATGGGTGAACATCGCGAGCGAAATGTCGAAATGATTGTTCGAATGCGAGCCCCAGGTCAGCCCCCAGTCGCGGCACATCTGCGCGACCCGCACCGAGCCTTGCAGCGTCCAGAAATGCGGATCGGCAAGCGGAATATCGACCGCGTGGAGCTGGATGGCGTGACCCATCTCGCGCCAATCGGTGGCGACCATGTTGGTCGCGGTTGGCAGGCCGGTGGCGCGCCGAAACTCGGCCAGGATCTCGCGTCCGGAATATCCGTTCTCCGCGCCGCACGGGTCTTCGGCATAAGCGAGCACGTCGTGCCGGCCGCGGCATAGCCGCACCGCTTCGTCCAGCGACCATGCGCCGTTCGGATCGAGCGTGATGCGCGCCTCGGGAAACCGCTTCGCCAGCGCTTCGACGGCTTCCATCTCGGCTTCGCCGGCGAGCACGCCGCCCTTGAGCTTGAAGTCCGCAAAGCCGTAACGGGCGTGCGCCGCCTCGGCGAGCCGCACGATCGCCGCCGGCGTCAGAGCCTCTTCGTCGCGCAGCCGGAACCAGTCGTCCTTCGCTGCGGTGTCGGCGCGATACGGCAGCTTGGTGCGCTTGCGATCCCCGACATAGAACAGATAGCCGAGCGTCCGTACTGCGTTGCGTTGCTGGCCTTCGCCGAGCAACGCCGCGACCGGCACGCCGAGATGCTGCCCGAGCAAATCGAGAAGCGCGGCCTCGACCGCCGTTACGGCGTGGATCGTGGTGCGAAGGTCGAAGGTCTGCCGGCCGCGTCCGCCGCTGTCGCGGTCGCCGAATTGCCGGCGGATGTCCTGCAAGGACACCGTGATAACCGGCGATCGAGCGGCCGATCACCAGAGGCCGCGCATCCTCCAGCGTCTGCCGGATCCGCTCGCCGCCCGGCACTTCGCCGACGCCGGTGCGGCCCGCATTGTCGCGCAGGATGACGATGTTGCGCGTGAACAGCGGCGCATGCGCGCCGCTGAGATTGAGCAACATGCTGTCCTCGCCCGCCACCGGGATCACCTGCATTTCGGTGACCGCCGGAGCGCCGCTTGCGGCGTGGCGGATGTCGGAGGGCTTGAGCACTATTGAGCTGTGATGTTGCCGGTCTCGACCACCGTGTTCCAACGTTTGATTTCGGCGGCAAGGAAATCGTTAAACTCAGCGCCGGTGTTTGCCACCACATCGAAGCCGATCGTCGTTGAACTTCTGTTTCGATGTCGGGCTCGTTGGCCGCCGCGATAATCTCGGTCTTCGAGTTTCTTGCGTACGTCCTGCCGGCAAGCCCTTCGGAGCCGCAGCAGCCTGCCAGGAGTAAACCATCAAGATCGGCGACCCCGGCTTCCGCCGCCGTCGGGATATCAGGCAAGCGTTGCCGCCCGTTTCTCGCTTGTGACCGCGAGCGCCTTCAACTTGCCGGACTTGATGTGTCCGGCCACGGCGCCGAGATTTTGGAACGACACGTTGGCATGCCCCGCGATCAGGTCATTGATGGCCGGCCCGCCGCCCCGGTACGGAACGTGCAGCCCCTTGGTGCCGGTTTTCTGCCAGAACAGCGCGGCGGTCAGATGATCGGACGAACCGACGCCGGATGAGGCAAATGTCACCTTGTCAGGATTCTTTTTCAGGTGATCGACCAGCTCGGCGACGCTCTTGACCGGGAAATCCGGGTTGGCGACGAGGACGTTCGGCGTGCGCACCAGGACGCTGAGCAGGTCGAAGTCGGTCTGCGGATTGTATTTGAGGTCCTTGTACAGCGCCGGATTGATCGCATAGACGCCGATCGATCCGATCAACAGCGTGTAGCCGTCCGGCTTAGCCGCCTTGACGCCGGCCGCGCCGGTGCCGCCATTGGCGCCGGCCCGATTTTCGATGATGACGCTCTTGCCGATCCGCTCGCTCAGCTTGCTGGAGACCAGCCGCGCCGTCACGTCGGACGCGCCACCCGCGGGAAACGGCACCACCACAGTGATGTTCTGTTCGGGAAATGACGCTGCCGGCGCCACAGCCGAAACGGCGGCGAGGACAAAAGCGGCAAGCGCGGCGCAGATATGACGGCGTTTCATGATCTTCTCCCATCAACCAACTGATGCATCAGTTAAGGCAACTGGTGCATCAGTTGTCAATCGGCCTGCGGATTTTGATAGTGTGCCGCCATGGATGCGTTGAACGATTGGGACAAAGGCGGCCGCGCCCAGCAGGCGGCGCACCTGGTGTTCCTGCAACTGCGCGACGAGATCCTGTCGCTCGCGCTGCCGCCGGGCACGGCGCTTCGCGGCAGGCGCTGCAGCGGCGCTACCGGCTGAGCTCAACGCCGATCCGTGACGCTCTGATCCGGCTCGAGGAGATCGGGCTGGTCGACGTGTTTCCCCAAAGCGGAACGCTGGTCAGCCTGATCGATGTCCCGCGCGCCCGCGAGGCGCAGTTCCTGCGACGCTCCCTGGAGCTCGAAGCCGTGCGGACATTGGCCGCCGCGCCGGACCCCGCCACGCTGCGCCAATTACGCGACGCCATCGCCGAGCAGCGACGCCAGGCGAAAGCCGGCAACCTTGAACGCTTCAACGACGCCGATCTGGCGTTTCACCGGCACATCTACGTGGCCGCCGGCGTTCCCGAATTGTGGTCGCTGGTGCGCCGGCAAAGCGTTCACATCGACCGGATCCGCCGGCTGCATCTTCCGATCAAGGGCAAGGTCGGCCAGATCATGCGCGACCATACCGCTATCGTCGCGGCCATCGCCGATGCCGATCCCAATCGCGCGCAGAAGGAATTGCGCAACCATCTTTCACAGTCGCTCGCCTTTACCGACGAGCTGCGCACGCGCTTCCCCGACTATTTCAAGATGTGAGGCCCGGTGCAGCCCCGCTTCTTGGGCCGAATAAACACCGCGCGATCGAGTTGGGGCGTAACAACAAGCCCACCTAAAGCGAATGCGCCAACGCTACTGACCTAAATCGAACTGCCACAGTGACGCGAATAATTCTCGCATTGCTCACTTTGTGAATGCGCGGCCACGATTGCAGGCGTATGCTTTTGCCGTTGGCCGCGATGCGGCTGGTCTTTGGGGGGACGGCCTGTCCGTCGCGGCCCGCTCGAATTCGATAATTCGGGAGGCTCGCTCATGACCCACGTGCTTACCGGCGCCCAAGAGGCAACCAGCGCGGCACCTTCGCAGCCGATCATCCGCGACATCACGTACAACGACCTGCGCGAGGCGTTGCGGCTTGGCTGGGACGATTTCACCGCCATGCCGAGCCACGCGATCTTCCTGTGCATCATCTATCCGGTGGTCGGCATCGTGCTGGCGCAGTTCATCCTGGGTTACGCCGTCGTGCCGTTCCTCTACCCGCTCGCCGCGGGCTTTGCCCTTCTCGGCCCCATCGCAGCGCTTGGGCTCTACGAGCTCAGCCGCCGCCGCGAAGCTGGGCTGGAAGCATCAGCCGCCGACGCGCTCGATGTGCTGCATTCTCCATCGATTGGAGCCATTGCGGCGCTCGGCGTGCTGATGCTGCTCATCTTCGGCCTCTGGATCGCGGTCGCCAACGCGATCTATGTCGCCAATTTCGGCTATGCGATGCCGACGTCGCTGTCGCAGTTCGTCGCACGACCTCTTCACCACGCAGGCCGGCTGGACTCTCATCATCCTCGGCAATCTCGCCGGCTTCCTGTTCGCCGCGCTGGTGCTGGTGATCGGCGCGGTGTCGTTTCCGCTGCTGCTCGACTGCGAGGTCGGCGCGGCGGTGGCGCTCTCCACGTCGGTGAAGCTGTTCGTGCGCAACCCGGTGACGATGGCGCTGTGGGGCCTGATCGTCGCGGCGCTGCTGCTGCTCGGCTCGCTGCCGCTGTTCATCGGGCTTGCGGTGGCGATGCCGGTGCTCGGCCACGCCACCTGGCATCTTTATCGCAAGGCAATCGACACCAGCGGTTGCCCGCGCGCGCAATTCCGCGATGCGACGCGTCCGCGCCGCTACGCGGCTGACTTCCCGGCCTCACTGTTTCGGTGAGACGGGAAGAATTCTTGTGAGAGAGGGAGGTTCGATGACGCCACCGGGCCAGACGGCCGCATAGATCTCGCGAGACGGTTCTGATCGCGAGATAGCGGCACCACAAGAACCAGAGCGCCGCGGCGGAGCTCAGCGGGTCATAGTCAGTCAGGCAAGACCCCACCTGCCCGTCCCGGCGCTCTTTATTTTTGCCTGCCGCTGCGCGAAGGTCCCGCCAACATTGGAGGACTTATGCGTATTGCGGCAATGGCGGCGGGAGCGGTCGGCGGCTATTTCGGCGCGCGGCTGGCGGCGGACGGGCACGACGTTTTCTTCATCGCGCGTGGCGCGCATCGCGACGCGATCACCAAAAACGGCCTCACCATCGAGAGCGTGCACGGCGACCTGCATCTGCCGAAGGTGAACGTCACCGACGACCCGAAGGCGGTCGGCCCGGTCGACGTGGTGATGTTCGCGGTCAAGCTGTGGGACACCGAGAAGGCCGCAGAATTGACCAGGCCGCTGGTCGGGCCCGAACACGCGCGTCATCACCCTGCAGAACGGCGTCGACAGCGTCGAGCGGATCGCGCCGATCCTCGGCGCCGACCAGACGATCGGCGGCGTCGCCTATATCGCGACGGTGATCGAGAAGCCGGGCGTCATCAAGCACACCAGCCAGTTCGCCACGATGCATTTCGGCCGCGCCGACAAGAAGCCCGATGCGGTGCTCGATGCGTTCGTCGCCGCCGGCAAGAAGGCGAAGTGCGACATCGATCTGTCGAAGGACATCCAGGTCGAGCGCTGGGAGAAATTCATCTTCCTCACCGCGATGGCGGGCGCGACCGCATCACGGCGCTCCTCGATCGGCCCGATCATCGCCGCCGATGAAGGCAAGGCGTTCTTCCGCGCGCTGATGGAAGAGGCGCGCGCGGTCGGCAAGGCGTCGGGCGTCGAGGTGCCGGCGAGCTATATCGAAACCCGGATGGAGTTTCTGACCACCAAGGTCCCGGCGAGCATGAAAGCCTCGATGGCGCACGACCTTGAGCGCGGCAACCGGCTCGAGCTCGACTGGCTCAACGGCAAGGTGGCGGCGCTCGGCAAGCAATATGGCGTGCCGACGCCGGCGAGCGACGAGGTTGTGGCCAAGCTGACCAAGGAGAAGATGGGCCGGGCGGCCTAAGTCTTCTTCTTCGCCACCGGCGTTTACTTCAAGGCCAGCGATTGGAAGGCGGGAGAGCTGCTCCCGCCTTTTTGTTTGGCTACGCCGCCTTCTCCACCGCGACGCAGGCGAGACAGATCTGCTCGACGTGGCGGTGGTCGGTGCCGCAGCAGCCGCCGAGCACGGTGAAGCCCGGAAACTCGCGGCGCAGCGCGCGGTAGCGCCGGCCGAGATCGACCGGATCGCCGATGTCGAGGTCGGGCGCGGCATCGAGCTCGGCATGGCTGCGCACCGACGCATTGGCGCGAAGCCCGCGGATGCGCGCGGTCCAGCCTTCGCCGCGGTTGCAGCGCATCCGACAAAGTGCGTCGGGTGCGCGCAATTGAGCATGTAATAGGCCGGGCCGTTATCGGTGGCGCGGTCGGTCTGCTCGATGGCGTCGCGCAGCAGCTGGCCGCTCGGCAGCTTCCCGTCGGTCTCGACCGTGAACGAGATCACGCACGGCATGTTGGCGGCCTGGCAGGCGCGCACGACGCCGATCGCCTCCTCGACATAGTTGATGGTGAAGGCGCTGACGAGATCGGCTTGCGTCTGCGCGAACACGCCGACCTGCCAGCCGTGATAATCCTGCGCCTGCTGCGCGGTCATCGCGTTCTCGACTTTGTAGCCGTCGCCGCGCGGGCCGATATTGCCGGAGATCACCATCGGCGTCTGCGGCGTGTCGTGCTTCTTCTGCAGCTCGGCGAGCAGATCGATGGCGTCGCGATTGACCTGCGCCAGCGCCTCGCTCGAATAGCCGAGCTTTGCCGCCCAATCCGGATTGGCGCGCCAGGTCGGCGCCTCCAGCACGAAGCCGGTGCCGCTCTTTTTCGCCATGGCGATGTAGCGCTCGAAATAGTCGCGCAGCCGCTGCGTGCCTTCGAGGCTGCGCAGCAGATCGAAGCTGGCGAAGTAAGGCAGCTCGACCTTGTCGTGGAAGATCAGCGTGGTCTCGAGCCCGCCGTCGGTCAGAAAGAGCTTGTCGGAGAGCTGCGGAAGCTTGTTGCGGTATTTCGCCATCACGTCCTCGGTGTTCGAATTCGACCGGGGACGTAAGGCACTTCGTGCGCCGCGCGAATAGCCGACTCGTGGTGCAGTTGGCGCAGCCGTGGAGTGACGAAAACGTTCGAGAATACCGAGACACTTGGATCGATTGGCGAGCGGCAAATCGCGCGGCGTGCGAGCGGCCGCCCAGACTGCACCTCTGGTACAGTGCACGTCTACATGGAGGCGACGATGCAGATGCTTGTAAGGCTGGCCTTATTCACTCTCGCAGTTCTGATCCCGAACGCGGCATCGGCCGCGCAGCTCAACTGCTTGCAATTCTCCCACAGTCTGGTCGCTACGTTCCCGGCGACGACGACCACCAGCTCGACCACGCCCGTCAACGTCGCCGGCGCCTCGATCGCGGAGGTGTTCTCCAATGACAGTTGCGTGCTCGTTGAAGTCTCGGGTCAAGCGAAGGCGCCCTCGCCTGGCGGGCTGCGGCTGCACCTCCGAGTCATTACACAGGACGATACCGACCCTTCCACACCGCCTTCTTATATGCTGACGACCGCCAGCGTCCGGCCCGATGGACGAACCGTCGTATTCGCTTTCCCAGCCCTGCAATGCGATTGCACAATCCAGCTACAGATCAAAAGTCTGACCGGATCTGAGGTTTCGTTCGGCGGAGGCGTGATGCGGGTGTCCTACAACAACCAGCCGTAAGTTCGAACGATGCTCGACACCGCAGAAGAAGACCGACACCCGCGAGCGCATTCTCGAGCTCGCGGAAGCCGCCGTGCTCGCCAAGGGCTTCGCCTCGACCTCGATCGAGGAGCTGATCGCGGGGGCCGGCATCTCGAAGAGCGGCTTCTTCTATCACTTCAAGGACAAGGGTGAGCTCGCCGAAGCGATGATGGAGCGCTATCTGGTCCAGGACAAAGCCGTGCTCGACGAGATCTTCAAGCGCGCCGACGAGCTCAATGACGATCCGCTGCACGGCCTGCTGGTTGCGCTCAAGCTGTTCGCCGAGATGCTCGGCAATTTGCCGGAGGCGCATCCGGGCTGCCTCGCGGCCTCGTTCTGCTACCAGGACCAGCTGTTCAACAAGAAGATCCGCGACATGAATGCGGACGGGCTGCTGCGCTGGCGCAAGCGCTTCCGCGAGCGGCTCGACCGCATCGCCGAGAAATATCCGCCGCGCGGGCCGGTCGATCTCGAAGCGCTGTCCGACATGGCGGCGTCGAATGTCGAAGGCGGGCTGATCCTCGGCCGCGTGCTCAAGGACGTCACGATCCTGCCGCGGCAGATCATGCTGTTCCGCGATCTGGTGCGGACGACGTTTCTGCCCGCGCCCTCATCCTGAGATAGCGCGAGCGATCAGGCTCGAGTCGCGTTGACAGCCCTCCACTTCGGCATACATTAGCTGTGTTCCGAGGGGTGCCCGTTCGCGGGCTGAGAGAGTCCCTTTGAACCTGATCCGGGTCATGCCGGCGAAGGGACAGGACACGTGCAGGCTTCCATCATCATTGCCAGGCTGCTCGGGCCGCTATTCGCCACGATCGGCGTCGGCATGCTCACCAACACCGACACCTACCGGCAGATCGGCCAGCAATTCCTGTCGACCTACGCCATCATCTACCTGTCCGGCATCATCCTGCTGCTGATGGGATTGACGATCCTCAATGTGCATCCGCGCTGGACGCGCCGACTGGCGCAGCGTCATCACCGCGGTCGGCTGGGTCTTCACCACCGCCGGCGTGTGGCGGCTGATCGCGCCGCAATTCGTGCCGTTCGTCGGCGGCGCCATCCTCGCGAACCACAACTTCTTCGTCGGCGCGGGCGCAGTGCTCGTCACGCTCGGCGGCTTCATCACTTACAAAGGCTATGCCCCTTCGGCTCCGGAGATAACACCATGAACAAGCAAGTCGCGCCTGCCGATCTCGTCACCCCGAAGGTCACGACCGGGCCGTTGCCCGCCTCGCGCAAGGTTTATGCGGCGCCGGAGGCCGCGCCGGACCTGCGGGTGCCGCTGCGCGAGATCGTGCTGTCGGAGGGCGTCGGGCGAAGCGCCGCTGCCGGTCTATGACACCACCGGCCCCTACACCGACGACAATGTCGCGATCGACGTCGAGAAGGGCCTCAAGCGCGCCCGCATCGAATGGGTCAAGGAGCGCGGCGGCGTCGAGGAATATGAGGGCCGGCCGATCAAGCCGGTCGACAACGGCAACGCCACCGGCAAGCACCTGGCGCGCGAATTTCCCCAACACGCCGAAGCCGTGGCGCGGCGTCGGCGATGCGCCTGTCACGCAATACGAATTCGCCAAGCGCGGCATCGTCACCAAGGAGATGATCTACGTCGCCGAGCGCGAGAATCTCGGCCGCAAGACAGATGCTGGACCGCGCGGAAGCCGCGCTGGCCGACGGCGAGAGCTTCGGCGCCTCGGTGCCGGCCTTCATCACGCCGGAATTCGTGCGCGACGAGATCGCGCGCGGCCGCGCCATCATCCCGTGCAACATCAACCACGCCGAGCTCGAGCCGATGATCATCGGCCGCAACTTCCTGGTGAAGATCAACGCCAATATCGGCAACTCGGCCGTCACCTCCTCGGTCGAGGAAGAAGTCGAGAAGATGGTGTGGGCGATCCGCTGGGGCGCCGACACGGTGATGGACCTCTCGACCGGCCGCAACATCCACAACACCCGCGAATGGATCCTGCGCAACTCGCCGGTGCCGATCGGCACCGTGCCGATCTACCAGGCGCTGGAGAAGGTCAACGGCGATCCCGTCAAGCTCGACTGGGAATGCTACAAGGACACGCTGATCGAGCAGTGCGAACAGGGCGTCGATTACTTCACCATCCATGCCGGCGTGCGGCTCGGCTACGTCCACCTCACCGCCGACCGCGTCACCGGCATCGTGTCGCGCGGCGGCTCGATCATGGCGAAGTGGTGCCTGTCGCGGCACAAGGAGAGCTTCCTCTACGAGCGCTTCGACGAGATCTGCGACATCATGCGCAAGTATGACGTGTCGTTCTCGCTCGGCGACGGACTGCGGCCCGGCTCGATCGCCGACGCCAATGACCGCGCGCAATTCGCCGAACTGGAGACGCTCGGCGAGCTGACCAAAGTCGCGTGGGACAAGGGCTGCCAGGTGATGATCGAAGGCCCCGGCCACGTGCCGATGCACAAGATCAAGATCAACATGGACAAGCAGCTCAAGGAGTGCGGCGAGGCGCCGTTCTACACGCTGGGGCCGCTGACGACCGACATCGCGCCGGGCTACGACCACATCACGTCGGGCATCGGCGCGGCGATGATCGGCTGGTTCGGCTGCGCGATGCTCTGCTACGTGACGCCGAAGGAGCATCTCGGCCTGCCCGACCGCGACGACGTCAAGCAGGGCGTCATCACCTACAAGATCGCGGCGCACGCGGCCGACCTCGCCAAGGGCCATCCGGCGGCGCAGCTGCGCGACGACGCGCTGTCACGCGCGCGCTTCGACTTCCGCTGGGAGGACCAGTTCAACCTCGGCCTCGACCCGGAGACGGCGCGCGAATATCACGACGAGACGCTGCCGAAGGACGCGCACAAGGTCGCGCATTTCTGCTCGATGTGCGGCCCGAAATTCTGCTCGATGAAGATCACGCAGGATGTGCGGGATTACGCGGCGACGCTGGGCGATAATGAGAAGAAGGCGCTCGGGTTGAATGCGGCGGCGGCCGAAGCCGGCATGGCGGAGATGAGCGAGAAATTCAAGGCGATGGGCAATCAGGTTTATGTCGAGGAGGATGCGGTGAAGGAGAGCAATAAGGCGTTGTAGGCGGGCGCGCCGGAGACGGATTCCTTCGTGTGGCCTTTTGCAGATGATTTTATCGTCGTAATGGAGCCCAAAGGGCCTATGAAACAGAATGCTCCATACGATGCTCGCGCTGTTGCGGCTTTTTCCCCAGATTTAGCCACACAGAAAAAAATTGTTCTGACGCAGCTATCGCTGCTCAAGTTGCTGTACTTCGCCCACGGTTGGTATCTCGTGTACTTTGCACAACCGCTGGTACGGCAAGACTTCAAGGCTTGGAAATACGGCCCCGTTGTCGAAGAGACGCCAGCCAATCGGAGGGGCATATGGAAGCCGACCGATTTAGAGTTCAGCTACTGCATTAAATATTTTTTCTGGCAAACGCGTAGTCGCTCATCCAATCTCTCAGCGGTCGTCTCAACTTCGTCAAGAACTTTTCGTTTCTTACCATCATTACGTTGCTTGGACCTCTCCGAAATCACGCACGAAGCGAGATCACCTCGGGAACTTGGATACAGAAGAACCTGTCGGCCGACTCGGCTGAGTATTAAGAACGAGGAAATCAAGCCCACTTTCGTGGGACTCCACAGGCGCCTTCGACTAGCCTGATCTAACAACCGAATCAGGCTTTGGGGGCGCCATGCCCGAGCTACAACTTGTCAACGTTCTTGATGCATCGCGAGCGTTAGGTCCTCGCCCACTTCAATCTACGCCGAGCGTTGCGGGTGGCTGGCCAGAAACTATTTGCCGCTTACGTGCTGGCGGTTCACGACGACCCGGCCATCAACGCGACCTACGATCTATTCCGCGGCGCTCACACTCAGGAAAGCGCTGTCCAACATTGCTTGACCACCGGAAATCCAAAGAGCCGCGAGCAAAATGCTTCGGCAATTCTGAGAGTCGCCCCGTTCGCATTGGCCAATGTTTCTACCTGCTATCGCATCTGCAACACCGCCGTGGCGGTCCGCCTAGTCGCTAGCGAAAGCGTTTACGTGGGCATTAAGACTCCGATGGTTCGCGTGATGCACGATGCAGCTTATGTCGTCATGCCCGGCTTCAGGAGAGTTTCCGCTGCCGAACCGAAATCTACACAGCGTGTTCGATCGCTTTGGTGAACTTCGCCCGAGTCCATTACGCGCTTCAGACTTCGAATAGCTGTATGTTGTTCTCGGCGAAATCGGAGCGCGAGAATTTCTTCAATAACGTGCTCGCAATCGTCAAATTTATCAGCGCTATGTGATCGACGGCTTATGTACATCTATGTCAAGGGCGTTGCGCTGTTGTTAAATTGCACCGGTCAAAGTCTACCTGATCTCCGCGGTTATCTTGTTATCGACCCGCGCGAACCGTTCTTTATCTGATTTAAGTTTAGATCAGGCGGTCGCGGCCCAAAAGCGCCGTCTATTTTTGCTCGCAGGTCCTCAGCATAGTCCTCGACAGCATTATAAAAATGATTTTTTGCGGAATCCCAACCTGCTCAGCCTCTACGAGAGTTAGGCCGACCTTGTTCAATCGCCATCGCTTTTCTTTTTCCCACCACGGCGACGCGTGGAGATTTTTTACGACCGCACTTTCGCAGTAACTAATCCAGTTTAACTTCCTATATGGGCATCCGACTTTCTTTGCGACTTCGCGCAGCGCAACTTTGCCTTCGTCCTTGTGTTTGTCTATCGCAATCCAATACCGAAACTCGCTATTTGTGACGTCTGAATATTCCTATTGCGTCTCAGTCCGCTGAAAGACGTCAAATAGGCGGAGGCGATGATAAAGGCTTTGTCCCACGGCCATGTTGCCCATAGCACAAATGATCGCAGCTTCTGAATTTTCCAGGAAAGGTTTTTTGTTCTACTGTCGTCGTACTAGCCAATTCCAGTCTCAGCGGGCCGCTTAATCGCCTTTGCGCTTATTTTGACTGTTCTATCGTCCTCAGTCACATCAAAAATCGAGCGAACGCCTTCTGAGGCAGCATAGCGAGAGAGTGCCGAGGCCCGCTGCGTCCTTAAATTTTTTTGACTCCGCAACCCCAGTGAACCATCGCAATCGGCTGCTATCAGTTTGATTGCTTTGACATTACAAAAAGCTCTGCGATAATTTCTGCTTCTATTACGGCGCGTATTGCTACCGTAGCCATCTCTGATCGCCGAGCTTTTCAAGCTCCGCCACGGCAATACGGCCCACAACGCCCTCGTTGCTTGCTATCTCCTCTTCGTACAGCTTTTTGCAAAAGAGAGCGGAGTTGTGTATTTGTAGAAGCTTTGCGAGCCTTCCGAAACATCTAGGAATAGATTTATGGTCAAGATGTGAACATAGCCTTTTCTGACGTCGCGTTTGCCTTGTAGTTGTCTAGACATTTGCATCTGTCGCGACATTCCCGCTTTTGAATCCTTACCTTTATCCCACCGCGTTTGCCAGCGGCCTCTAGTGTCTTTTTGGCGAGGTCAAAATCTTCGCGTTCCCTAAAGCATCTCCAGGGTCATCTCGCAGTACATGATCAAGATATTCGGTGAGCGAATGTGCTACGTCGTCGGTGCGAAACTTAAAGTGCTTCCCAAAGTCTCCAAAGTGAACGCCTTCAGAACTCCGCCGACGTCTCTAATAGCTGTCCTTTTCCTCCTGACCCGGCTTCCAGCAGCATCGGATTCTCCCGTGTGATGCGAAGGGTTCCTGCGAGCTTTTTGTCGCTTAATCCGCAACATCCAGCACGAAAAGGACCGTACCGTAATGATTTTTACTTCTACCACCTCATGAATGTCGACTGTATCCAGAAAAATGTCGTTCCAGATCCCGAACTTCTTGTCGAGCGCATCGGAGCTTTGTGGGGTCTGTCTCGAGCTTGTGTGACTCCACGTAGCCGCGTGATAAAAGCGCACTGTTTTCTAAAAACGTGCAAGAGGTGAGTACGCTGTTTGCATGATAAAATGCGTTACCTCGTGCGCCTTTAGCACTTGCAAGACATCGGCGTTGTCCATTTGTACCCCCTAATGATGCTACAACCTTAGCAGTGTAGCATCCCGAGGCAGAGTTCGCCTATCACACCTGATCACGTAGATCGTTCCCGTGCGCCAACCTCGTCCCTACATCCACGCCATATTCGCCGCCTCGCGCAGCTCCGCCGCCCGTTCCCGCTTCTGCTCTTCCTGAATTTCCAGATCTTCGGCGATTTCTGAGCGAGGCTGAACATGCCGGCATGCTTGACGCCGATGAAGTCCTGCTCGCCGCCACTACCTCGACCAGGATCAGGCTGTCCTTTCGGTGGTCAGCAGTTCCACCGCAACCTAACGTCCCCCAGCATTCGCACCCGCGGCGCGTCCCACCGCCTTCAGCATTTCCCACAGCAACGCGAGCGCAAGCATGATGCACGCCACGACGAGATGGCGCGGCAGGCCGAGCGTCCGGAAGATGAGGTCCAGTTGGCCGCGCGGATCGATCGCCGCTGCGATCTGCCCCATCATGGTCTTGCTGGCATCGAACCAGGCATTCACCAGCGGCGCGTCGTACCACCAGATCGCACCGAGCACGGCATAAGCGAGCAGCAGCAGCACGATCACCTGCGCCATCGCTCGGATCACTGTCATGCGGTGCTCGCCGGAGCCGAGCGCCAAGTTTCTCAGCAGCGTAAGCACCAATGTGACGACCAGCATGATCGCCCCGATCACGATGAGATCGCCGACGTGCAAAATGTGCACGGCCATCGTTTCGGCTTTGCCGGTTTGCTCCATCCTGGTCAGATTCTTGACCAGTGCTTCGCTCGCGCCGAAGCCAGTGTTCACAATCTGCGGGTTGCTGAACCAGCCGTAGACAAGAATGGCGATGGAGAGCCAGAACACGACAAACCGGCTCATGACATAGCGGAGGAAATGCATATGGGTTCGCCGTGCGCGACGGAATCACCGTCAGCTTCTGCCGGTCAGCCAGCGTCCGCAATGCCACTTCTTTCGCCCTACATCCACGCCGTATTCGCCGCCGCGCGCAACTCCGCCGCGCGTTCGCGCTTCTGCTCTTCCTGAATTTCCAGGTCTTCGGCGATTTCCGAAGCAAGGCTGAACAGGCCGGCGAGCTTGACGCCGATGAAGTCCTGCTCGGCCGCCACGGCCTCGGGCGGGATCAGGCCGTCCTTTTCCGTGGTCAGGAGCTCCACCGCGACCTGCTGCGCGATGCTCAGCACGGCGCTCAGCGCGATCAGCTTGGTACGCTCCGAATTGGCGATGGTCGGACGATCCGAATAGGCCCGGATTTCGCGCGCATTGAACGACAGCAGGCTGGTGATCGTGCTCTTGAGGCCGACCATGTCGAGGTCCTGCGCATAGGCATTGATCTCGCCGCTAGCGCGACCACGGCGCGGCGCAGGTCGTAGAGCCTGGTATGCGCGTCGACATTGGCCTGGCTCTCGGCCTCGAGCCGGTGCAACAGGTCGAGCGCCGCTGTAACGGACTGCGCCTTGACCTGCATGTAAACCGGGCGCGCCGCCGCGGCGGCGGCAAGCAGCGCGATAACGGCCGCCGCGAAAGTCTGGTTCTCGAGCCAGACCTGATAGGCGCCGCGGGTCGTCGCCTGGTCGACCATCGCGGTGAAGAACCAGGCGAGAAAGACCAGCGTAACCGCGGCGATCGCCAGGGTAAGGACGGGAAGACGCGCCAATTTCATTGCGCGCGCACACTAGCGTATCGGCGCGGCGGCGGTCGAGATTGTTCCCGGACGTCCTGGGCCCGATCGAGCGGCATTAATTGGGCATTAAGGGCGTAGCGCAGATGAGCGGGAATTTAGACCGCTCGCGAGCAATTCTGCACATGCCCATACAGTGAAAGAGAGCAACAAGGTCCTTTAAGGGAGCATCCGATGAAAACACTCATCACTGCCATAGTGGCCGTGCTGGCGACCGCCACCGTCGCGCAAGCGCAGTCCGCGCCCGATCTCAAAGGCGCGTGGTCCGGCAAGTTTCGAACAATCATCCTCGGAAGCAATCCGCACCATCCGCCGGGTGGGGCAGCCGACGCCCCGCGCGTGCGCGAGATCACGTTCACCTTTGACATCGAGGGCCAGGACGGCCGCCTGCTGTGGGGCAAGTCGTGGTCCAATCCCGAGCGCAAGGAGCCGTTCGTGGCGAGCATCACCTTCGACGGACGAACCATCATCGGCGCCGACACTGACGGCTCGCTGACCATGCGCATTGGCGGCCGCGGCCGCATGGACCTCTGCTACATCCATCCTGCGACCAGCCCGTCGCAATCGATGCTCGCCAGTTGCGGCACGATGCAGCGGGCGCGGTAGCGGCGACCGGCCTGCGCACAGAGCGCGCTGCGATCAGACAAAGGCGGGGCGCCGTACAAAAGGACACTCGAATGCTTGACCGCGGCCTGACTGCGGCTTTTGCCGTGCTCGCTCTTGTCAGCACGGCGGCGCCCGCTTCCGCGCAGAATGCCACAAGTGCTCAGCCGGCCGCCCCGCCGGGCTATCCGGCCGAGCCCTTGCTCTCCACCGGCACCACCGTGCTCGGCGAACCGCTGCGCTATCCGAAGGGCACGGCGCATGTGACGTCCGAGATCATTACGCTGGCGCCGGGCGAGCGCACCATCCGGCATCAAGCACGGCGTGCCGATGTTCTTCTATATCCTCGACGGCGAGATCACGGTCGATTACGGACCGCGCGGCAAGCGCACGTACCGGAAGGGACAGTCCCAGATGGAGGCGATGGACTTCGCCCATTTCGGCGAGAACACCGGCCAGGAGCCGGTGCGCCTGATCGTGGTCTATATGGGCGCCGGCCGCGACAAGGATGTCATCCCGGTGAAGTGAGCGGTGCAACGCTCGCGCCTTCACGCGCTTCCTGTGGCGCATATCGCCGGCTCGTTTTCACTTTCGGAAAATGCCACGCATCCGCGCGTGACCGCGCGGCGGGCTCATGCCATCATCAAAGAAAAGGCAAGCATTCACCGGAGGATTTCAACATGACCACCCGCCGCCGCTTTCTCACCCTGACGACCGCCGCAATCGCGGCGCCTGCCATCTCGCGCGGCGCCTTCGCGCAAACGCGCGTGGCCGGGCGCGAAGCCGATCCGCGCGATCTGCCCGTTCACCGCCGGCAGCACGGTCGACATTCTCGGCCGCATCGTCGCCGATCCGCTGGCGCAGCGCTCGGGCAAACCATCGTGGTCGAGAACCGCGGCGGCGCCGGCGGCTCGATCGGCTCGGCCGCGGTCGCGAAAGCGGACCCCGACGGCTACACGCTGCTGATCAACGCCGCCGCGCATACCGCGGCGCCCGCCGCCTATCCGAACATCACCTACGATCCGGCCAAGGACTTCGCCGGCGTCGCCATGATCGGCGTGGTGCCGAACGTGATCGTGATCGCGCCATCGAAGGGCATCAAGACCGCGAAGGAACTGGCCGAGAAGGCCAAGTCCGGCGAGATGACCTACGCATCGGCCGGCGTCGGCAGCGCGACCCATTGGGGCGCCGAACGCTTCCGGCTCAGCGCCGGCTTCAAGGCGACGCACGTGCCGTTCCGCGGCGGCCCGGCGGCGCTGACCGAAGTCGCTGACCGGCCGCGTCGACTTGATGACGATCGGCACCGGCTCCGGGCCTGCCGTTCATCCAGGACGAACGCCTCATTCCACTCGCGGTGACGACGCAGAAGCGCTCGGCCGCGCTCCCCGACGTGCCGACCACGCTCGAGCTCGGCTTCAAGGATTCCGACTACACGTTCTGGAACGGCTTCCTCGCGCCGGCGAAGACGCCGAAGCCGATCATCGATCGGCTGCACAGCGAGATCACCAAGATCGTCGCCAGTGCGGATGTGCAGGCAGAAGCTGACATGCAAGGCGTCGAGCCGCTGCCGCTATCGCCTGCGGAATTCGACGCGCTGATGCGCAAGGAGATCACCGACAACCTCGAGCTCGCCAAGGCGGCCGGACTGAAATTCAACTAAGAGCACCGCGCGCATGACGAAGCCGAGCTGGCGCGGCGTCATGCGCATCGCGATGTCGGTGTTCTTTGCCGGCGGCTTCGTGCTGCATCTGCTGGCGACGGACCAGCTGGTCGCCATCACGCCGGACTGGGTGCCGTATCCGCGCGAGGTCGTTCTCATCACCGGAGTGATCGAGCTCGCCGGCGCGGTCGCGCTGCTGGTGCCGAGATTGCGGCGCGCAACCGGCATCGCGCTGGCGATCTACGTGATCGCGGTGTGGCCGGCGAACTTCAAGCACGCCTTTGCGCACATCGTGACGCCGCCGATCCCGGATAGCTGGTGGTATCACGCGCCGCGGCTGGCCCTGCAGCCGGTGATCGCGTGGTGGGCCTTGTTCTCGACCCGGGTGATCGACTGGCCGTTCCGGTCCCGCTAGCTATTTTCCTGCGGCTTTGCGGAGCGCCGCATTGATGCGGTCCTGCCAGCCCGCGCCGCCCTCCTGGAAAAAGTCGAGCACGTCACGGTCGATGCGCAGCGACACCGTTTCCTTTGCGCCGGGGATGGCGGGCGCCTTGGCCGGCAGATCGGCCGGCTTGGTGGTGGCGGTCTTGAATGCTTTCTCGGCTTCGGTGCGTGCGTCGCGTGCCATATGGTATCCACTCAGATCGGTTCGCTGGGATCCCGTTCTTTCATGAGCCACGCGTATTTCCAAGCACCCCAGGCCGTCGCATAACATGACGCGGATGAAGAAGGCGCGGCGCACCAAACAGAACAGGTTCCTGACAATTGGCGGACCGCGCGCTCGCGGCCCTGCCCGCGCGCTGGCGCGCGAAGTCGCTGACCGAACTCGTTCCGCTTGCTGTGCTCGCCTTCATTGCCGCAGCGCTTTACGCTGTTCGCCCAGCTCGCCGACGAGATGCTGGAAGGCGAGATAAAGCCGTTTCGACGAGGCGATCCTGCGCGCGTTGCGCAATCCGGCCGACCTCGCCGACCCGATCGGGCCACGGTGGCTTGAGGCCGCAATGCTCGACATCACCGCGCTCGGCGGCACGGCAGTGCTGACGCTGATAACGGCGGGCGTGATCGGCTTCCTGCTGATGGACCAAAAGCGCGGCGCGGCGCTGTTCGTGCTGGTCGCGGTGGCCGGCGGCAGCCTGCTGAGCACGTTGGCGAAACTCGCTTTCGCCCGGCCGCGCCCGGAACTGGTCGCGCACCTGGTGGAGGTCTCGAGCTATAGCTTCCCGAGTGGGCACGCCATGTCATCGGCGGTGACCTATCTCACCCTCGGGGCGCTGCTGGCGCGCACCCAGGCCCGCAAACGCATCAAGGCCTATCTGCTCGGCGTCGCCGTAGTCCTGACGCTGATGATCGGCACCAGCCGGGTCTATCTGGGCGTCCATTACCCCAGCGATGTGTTGGCCGGCTGGTCGCTTGGCGCGGCCTGGGCGATGTTGTGCTGGCAGGTCGAGCGCTTCCTGCAACAGCGCGGCCAGGTCGAACGCGAAGACTAGGTTCGCATTCTAATAATGCGGCGTGATGGAGCCACGCGTCGCCGTGATGGCTGCCGCCGGCCCACTTCCACGTTGCGCGAGTCCACCGCCGAAATGTTGGGACAGTGCGGGCAACGTGTTCGCACGCGCGAAATATACAGCGACACAAAACAGCGGCAGACTAATCGCCAATCGCAGTCGTCATTCCGATGACTAAAGCCCGGGGGTGATCATGTGCAAGTTCTGCATTGCGAAGCTTCAGCAACGATTTCAACTCGCGCCGCAATTTTCTGAAAGGCGCGGCTGCAACCGGCGCGGCAGCGTCGGGCATGAGCCTGTTCGGGCCGCGCGCTGCGCTGGCGCACGGCAGCGTGACGGTCCGCCACGCGACACCGGGCGTCGCGGCACCCGTTACGTCATCAAAGGCGGCGCCGTGATGTCGATGGATCCGTCGGTGCCGAACTTGCCGAAGGGCGACGTTCTCGTCGAAGGCAAGAAAATCCTCGCCATCGCGCCGAATATTAACGCCGGAAACGCCGACGAGATCGACGCGCGCGGCCGCATCGTGATGCCGGGCTTCATCGACACCCATCACCATCAGTTCGAAACGGCGCTGCGCAGCTTCCTCGCCAACGGCATCCTGATCAATGACGGCTCGGGCTCGCCGAGCGCCGACCCGACCTATTACGAGTACATCCTGCTGAAATTCGCGCCGGTCTACCGGCCGCAGGACGTCTACATCAACGAGCTGTTTGGCGGCCTCTCGCAGCTCGACAACGGCGTCACCACCGTGCTCGACGTCTCGCAGATCCACCACTCGCCGCAACATTCGGACGCGGCGGTGAAGGCGCTGTTCGACACCGGCCGCCGCGCGGCGTTCGGCTATTTCGAGAGCGCCGGCGGCGTTGCCGGCAACCAGTATCCGCAGGACGCGACCCGCATCAGAAATCGCTATTTCTCATCGAACGACCAGCTCGTCACCATGGTGATGGGCGGCGAGGTCTATCTGGGCGACGCGACCACCCAGCAATCATGGACGCTGGGACGGCAGCTCGGCCTGCAGATCGCCGCGCACATTCTGTCGCCGTTCGGCATTCGCCCGATCATGGACGATCTCGCCGCCGGCACCGGCGGCGACCAGAACAATATCGGCATTGGGCCGGACAACCTCTTCATCCACATGACCGGCATGTCCGATTTTGCCTGGCAGAAGGTGAAGGATGTCGGCGCGCAGGTCTCGCTCGCCTTCCCGATCGAAATGAACATGCGGCATGGCGAGCCGCCGATCCTGAAGATGCAGAGCCTCGGCATCGAGCCGTCGCTCTCGACCGACGTCGAAGTCACCATGACGGCGGACTTCTTCACCCAGATGCGCTCGGCCATGACCATGCAGCGCATGATGGTCAACCAGATGATCCTCGAGCAGGGCAACTTCACGCCGCCGAACCAGTGGCCGACCCCGGCTCCGGGCACCCCGCCGCTGCTCAACGTGCTGGACGTGCTGCGCTACGCGACCCTCAACGGCGCCAAGGGCCTGCGGCTCGACAGCAAGGTCGGCACGCTCAAGCCCGGCAAGGAGGCCGACATCATCATCCTCGATGCGACCAAGCTGAACGTGGCGCCGCTCAACAAGGTGCCGGGCGCGGTGGTGTCGCTGATGGAGCGCACCAATGTCGAGACGGTGATCGTGGCCGGCAAGGTGCGCAAGTGGAAGGGCGAGCTGCTCGACGTCGACCTCGACCGGTTGCGCGCGCAGCTCGAAGCGTCGCGCGACTACATCTTCGCCGCCGCCGGCGTGCCGAAGAACCTGTTCGCGAACTGAGCGACGACAGAAAATGAAAGCGGCCCCGGAAACGGGGCCGCTTTTTATTTTTAGTTGCGCGTTGGCTAGCGAAGCGAAAGGGCCAGGCCGTTGAGGTCGGCGCTGACGATCAGGCCGGCCTGACGGCCGGTCAGCGTCAACACTGCGCCATTCTGATTGGTCAGGATGATCGCCTGCGCGCCGCGCCCGACCGCCGCACCCGCCGCAGCGGCGGCGTAGACACCCGCGACGTCTTGCGCGCGGCGGATGTTCGAAACCCGGCCATGGAAATCGGTCTGCGAAGCGCCGAAGGTGAAGCCGTAGCTGAGCCCGCCGATCGAGACCGGATATCGCTTGCCCTGGAACGTCAGCGTGCCGCTGCCGCCGGAGCCGCCAATCACAATGCCGGCCTTGAGGACGCTGAAACGGATGTTGCCGGTGTCGGCGCTTGCGCTGGTTGAAATGCCAACGCTGGCGAGCGCCGCCAGGGCGATAGCAGCCGCGCGAAGTTTCATTGAAAAACGCATGCAAAATGCCTTTCGGTGCGAAGGGATGACAGGTCAACAATACACCAGCGGGAAACCGGTTCCGTGGCCTCTGCCGACCTCGCCAAGCCTTTGATGCATAACGGCATGCTAGCTTATGACGCATGAACCCTTTCGATGCGGTCGTCCTCGGCGTTGCGCTGGTCGGTCTGGTGACAGGCTATTCCGCCGGATTGCTGCGCAGCCTCGCGACCATCCTTGCCTATGTGATCGCGGCGCCGGTCGCACTGGCGATCGCGCCCACGATCGTCAACTGGCTGAACGCGCGCGCGCTGTTGCCGGCGGACAAGGCGCCGTTGCTGCTGTCGCTGGTGCCGTTCATCGCGCTGATCGTGATCGGGGTCTTGCTCGGCGCCTTGATGCGCGGCGCGGTCGGCAGCGTGACCGGCGGACGCACCATTTTCATCGATCGCGTGCTGGGCGCCCTGCTCGGCGATCGTGCGCATCGGGCTGCTGGCCGTGCTGCTGGTGCTGATCTTCGAGCGCATCATCCCGCCGGGCCGCGAGCCGCCGTGGCTCAAGGAGTCGCAACTGCGGCCCTATTTGTCCGCGGCCGGCGCGCAAGGATTGAAGGCGCTGCCGCCGGAGGTTACGCGCTATATCGATGAACTGCGACGCCAGCGCGGGCTTTGAGACCGGAACTGCGGCGGCGCGGAAGCGGTTATCGAGCATGAGCACAAAGACACCGACCATCGCCCGCATCTGGCGCGGCCGCACCACCCGCGCCAAAGCCGACGAGTACGCGAAGTATCTGTACGAGACCGGCATCAAGCCGCTGGAGCAGAAGGCGCTCGCGGTTCAGCAGTTGCGCGAAGATCGCGACACCGAGACCGAGTTCATCACGATCTCCTACTGGGAGAACGTGGAAGCGATGTCGCGCTTCACCGGCGCCGATCCGCGCCAGATCCATCATTTGCCGCGCGACAAGGAATTCCTGATCGAGCTGCCGCAAAGCGTGCAGGTGCTGACCATCACGTCGTCGCACAATCTCTTTTCGAAGACGAGCGGCTGACGTCAGAATGGATGATTGAACATATCCAGCTGCGGCAAGTCGACCGCCTGGTCGTGGATGATCACATCCATGTAGGAGCCGCCCCTGCTCGCCGCGGCCTGGTCGCGCGGCGCGCTCACCATGTCGCGATAGGTTTTCAGCGCGATCTCGTCACCGACGAAGACGCACTGGCAATCGTCCGGATCGGCATAGACGTAGTAACGCCGGCCGGCCTCGTCGCGCGGAATGAAGCGTCGCGGCGGCAGCTTCCTGACGTGCTCGACCTGCTCCTTCGTTATGGCCGCGCGCATCTTGAAGCCGGCGTCGACCAGCCGCATGTCGGTCGCGCGTTGCTGCTGCGAAGAAGCGGACGCTGACGCCAACACCAGCGTTATCGCTGCGAGAACAAACTTCATAAGCTCGCCCCTTGGTCAGGCTAGCGCTTGTACAGGCCCATAATGGCCGCTTTCGCCAAAGTCGCGAAATGCAGATTGAAGCCGACGACCGCGGCCGACGTGTCAGCGCCGACATCGATCTTTTCGCTGCCGACCGCAAACACCGTGAAGATATAGCGGTGCGGATGATCGCCTTCCGGCGGGCACGGACCGGCATAGCCGGGTTTGCCGCAATCGGTGCGGGTTTGCAGCGCTCCCGGCGGCATCTTGCCGCCGCTGCTGCCCGCGCCGGCCGCGAGCTCGGTGACGTTCGGCGGAATATTGACGATCAGCCAGTGCCAGAAGCCGGAGCCGGTCGGCGCGTCGGGGTCGTAACAGGTGATGGCGAAACTCCTGGTGCCTTCCGGCGCGCCCGACCATCGCAGATGCGGTGATTTGTTGCCGCCGGCGCAACCGAAGCCGAAGTCCGCCGACATGACGAAATCTTTCGACAGATAGTCGCCATCCTTGAAGCTGTCGCTTGTGACCTTGAATGCCATCCGTACCTCCCGAGCGCCTGCGCCGAGCCTAGCTTGGCGAACGGCATAATCAACGCGTGCGCATGGAACTGCCGAACATCTGCCGCGTAATCACGTAACAGATCCACAAATTCCGGCGGTGCAAGGCGGAACAGATGTCAAAAGTCACATACAAGATCGTGCAGCACGATGGCGGCTGGGCCTATCAGGTCTCCGACGTTTTTTCGGAAACGTTTCCCACTCACGACGCGGCGCTGAAGGCGGCGCAACGCGCTGCAGCCGAACAGCGCGTGCCCGGCACAACGGAAGTCATCGAGTGGGAAGACGCTGACGGCAAATGGCACAGCGAAACCGCGCCGGGCCGCGACCGGCCGGAAACGGAAGTTCAGGACACCAAGGCGCGACGTTAGCGAAGCGTCACTTGTATTTGGAATCGCGCTCGAGCAGCTCGATCGAAATCCCCTGCGGCCCGCGGATGAAGCAGATGCGGATGCCGGGGCGCGGCGATTTCGGCTCCATCGTGAACTCGACGCCTTTCTTCTTGAGGTCGGCGGCGACCGCATCGACGTCCTTCACGAACAGGCCGAAATGGTCGAGCCCCTGGTACGGCGTCACCGGCGGCGGATTGACGCCGTCGCTGCCTTTCACCGGGGCAATGAAGATATTGGCGCCGCCGAGCTTCAGGTCGATGCGCGTCTCGCCCTGTTGCTGGGTGCGGATCACCTCTGCGCCGAGCACACGCTCGAACCACTGCGCCGTTCCTTCCGGATCGGGGCTGCGCAAATGGACGTGGTCCCAGGTGTATTCCGGCATTGGTCGTTCTCCTGCGCCGCCCTCACGCCCGCGCCATGGCCGGCGGGTGGAAGCGTTTGACGGCGGCATATCCAAACACCAGGAACAGGACCAGCACAACGGTCTGCGCCACCAGGAACGGCGTCTCGGATTGGGTCGGCGCCAGCGCCTGCAGGAAGCCGATCTTCTGGAATGACTGCACGACCAGCACGAAACAGTTGAAATAGAGCGCAGCGATCGCGGTCACCACATAGACCCAACGCCACGCCCGCATCAGGCGGAAGGCGTAGAGCGCAAGCAAGGTCAGGGCGAGCACGCTCAGCGATATCGCGCCGGTGATCAGCGCCGGCGTGAGCGCGTGGATCGGAAACATGAAGCCGGTGACGCTGGTCAGGATCGTCGTCACCAGGAATATCGAAGTGAGCCAGGGCTTCGATTCGGATTGCAACATCGCGACCAGCACAACCAGCCCGGTTGCGATCGCGATCAAGCTGATGATGACGTGAATAATCGTGAAGGCCGCTATCGATAGTCCAAGGATCATCGCCATCCCCTTTCTCGCTATCCGGCACGCAAAAATCTGCCATAGCGGCCCAACTGGTCAAATTGGACTTTAGGTCGCGGCTCAGACCCGGATGAAGATGCGGCGGCGATAGAGATAGCGGGCCAGCAGGATTGCGACAGTCAGCGCCACAATGTGAGTGACAAACCGTCCGGCGCCCGGCGCGATCAGGCGGTCAAAGAACGCGCTGATATCGCCGCCCGATATGCGCTTGGCGAAAGGCTCAAAGCCCCAGATGCCATTCATGAAATAAAGCGCGAGCGCATTGCCGCCGATCCAGATGAAAATCAGCGCCCAGGCCTGCCGGCCCCAAATATCCATGATGAGGTAGAACACGCCGAGCAGGATGAAGCTGTAGCCGCCCGCAACCAGCACGTATGACGACGTCCAGATCGCCTTGATGATGGGAAATTGCAGGCCCCACAGGTAGCCAACAATCGTCATGACAGCGCCGCCGCCGATGAAGACCGCGGCCTTGCGCGTCGGCGAGAAGCGATCGTCGAGCAGGAAGATGGCGGCGAGCACGCCCAGCAGACAGCTTGCGACCGCAGGCAGCGTGCTCAAGAGGCCTTCGGGATCGTAGATCTTGCCGAACTTGAAGCCGGGCAGAAACAGGCTGTCGAACCACGCGCTGAGATTGGTGTCCTCGCCATAAGACGGCGGACCAATCCCGGGCACCGGCACGAATGTCAGCAACGCCCAGTAGCCGATCAGAATGATGATTGTCGCAGCGACCAGTCCGCGCCAGTCGAGATAAATAAAGAGCAACGCGGCGAACAGATAGCAGAGCGCGATGCGCTGCAGGACGCCAAGCAGCCTGATCTCGGGCCACAATTTGCTGACGCCGCCGTAATAGAGCAGTCCCAGCACGAACAGCAGCACGAAGCGGCGAAGGATGCGGCCATAGACTTCGGCATTGTTCTCGCCGTTGAGCTTCGAGAGCGAGAACACCACCGACATGCCGGTGACGAAAATCAGCAGCGGGAAGACGAGATCCCAGAAGCGAAAGCCGTCCCACTCGGCGTGGGTAAATTGCATCGCGACGAAAGAGCCGATGCTCTGCAGCACCGGGCCCATGTGACCCGTCATTTCATGGAATGCCCGCGCGGCGCCCTCGCCGCCCAGCAGCCAGAACACGCTGAAGCCTCGCAGCGCATCGACTGCAGCAATACGGTCGATCTGTTTGGGGGAGCGGGCACGCGGCATGCCCACTCACAATTCAGCGGCGGTACCCGGGTTCCGGGGTGCGACTTTAGCGCTTGGCGGAGGCCGTCAGTTCCAGCGTGGGACGGCTACACGTGCCCTTGCCCTCTTCCACCCGGAAGTAATTCCGCCCAACGAAGGCCTTGTCGTATTTGTGCCAGAACACCTGATGGTCGAGCGCGAGGATGCCGGCAAGCGTCACGGCAAAGACCGCGCTCTCCATGTCGCGTTGCTGGCCATCGAGGTTCTCGGGCAGCCGCGAGCTCGCATAATCGACAAAGTGCACGCGCCTGGCGCAGGGCAGCGTGCGCGCCGCATCGAGCGCGGCCTGTGCGGTGGCAAGATGATCGGGATGATCGTTCGGGTTGATGGCGGCATCGAGCTCCGGAACGTTGATCTGCACCTGCGGCGCGCGCTCCCGCTCGAAATCGACGATGGCGCGGATCGTGCCCACCAGATCGCCCCAGCCATGATAGGTGGCCGATTGATCGATCGCGCTCACCAGCTCGACCTTGGCGGTTGCGAGCTGCTGGAGCGACTGCTTGCCGGTTGAGGGATAGCCGGTGCCGTCGGGCCCGCCATCGGGAAGGCGCAGGTAGTAGCTCACGGTGTTGCGGTAAGCCTGGCGCGTGAGCCGGTGGCCGTTGAAGTCCTTCACCTGCGTGATCTTGGTGGTCGGC
Source organism: uncultured Alphaproteobacteria bacterium (assembly GCA_963788805.1). Taxonomy (GTDB): domain Bacteria; phylum Pseudomonadota; class Alphaproteobacteria; order Rhizobiales; family Xanthobacteraceae; genus Pseudolabrys. Next base: position 363,396 of record CAWBHU010000003.1, on the reverse strand, counting down.
ACGCCAGTGGCGTCCGCCATGAAGCGGATCGCGGTGTCGGCGCCGTTTTCGCGCGCGAGGTAGAGCGGGTGACGCCGGCCGCCATTACCGAGACCAAGGCCGACATCGCCGGCCGTCATATGGATAAAGACAGTTTTAGCCTTCGGGTTGTTGACGTCCTGGAACGCCGACGGATTCATGAAGAGCTGCCAGTCGTCTTCATGTCCGGCGAAATAGAACGAAACTTTTTCCGCACCTTGGTCCGCGAGCGCAGCGCCCGGCAAAAGCGCGGCAGCGCAAAGCGCGAGCTTTAAGAGAGCTTTTCCCATCCCTATCCCCCGGCTGAGGAGCCCGCCCCGATTATATGGCTTCGGGGACCCGGCTCAAAACCCAGCGCGGCAGGGCTGTTAAAGACAGATTGCGACAGAACCGCGGCTCTTCGATTGCCGCAATGCATTCTTTACCTCGCAAACGCTAGAAAATCCCTGAATTGGGGGAACTTCGTTTGGATTTTTCGCCGGGCCTCGTCCATTTCTGGAATCAGGCGAGCAAGCTCCTGTTCTCGCTCGGCTCGCATTTTTCCTTCACGTCGCTCGGCGCGGCGCTGCTGATCGCAACGTTATTCTACGCGGTGAAGCGAATCAGACGCGGGCGCAAATTGCGCGCCAAGACGATCCTGCGCGCGCTATTCCCGAAGCGCATCGTCGCCAGCCCGTCGAACTACGCCGACGTCGGCTACCTGTTCTTCAACGTGTTCGTGTTCGGCGTGGTGTTCGGCTGGGCGGTGCTCACCTACGAAACCGTCACCAACGGCATCATCTCAAATCTGGTGGCCGCGTTCGGACAGCCTTCGCCGTCGTCACTGCCGGGCTGGCTGTCGCGTTCGATCGTGACGCTGATGCTGTTTCTCGCCTATGAGCTCGGCTACTGGTTCAACCACTGGCTTTGCCATCGCGTGCCGCTGCTGTGGGAATTCCACAAAGTGCACCATTCGGCCGAGGTGCTCACGCCGCTGACAAACTTCCGCGTGCATCCGGTCTATACCTGGATATTCGCCAATATCCTCGCGCTCTCGGCCGCGATTGCGAACGGCTTTGCCAACTACATGTTCGGCGAAACCGACGCATCAATACGCGCTCGCCGACAGCAACATCATCCTGGTGCTGTTCATCCATGTGTACGTGCATCTGCAGCACTCGCATGTGTGGATCGCGTTCAGCGGCTGGCTCGGACGCGTTTTCGTGAGCCCGGCGCACCACCAGATTCACCACTCGACAAATCCGAAGCACTTCAACCGCAATTACGGCAGCTGCCTCGCTTTGTGGGACTGGATGTTCGGCACGCTTTACGTGCCGGGCAAAGAGAAAGAGAAGCTCAGCTTCGGCGCCGAGAAGGACGAATATCCCGGCGCACACGATCAGCGGCGAGCTGATCGCGCCCTTCATCCGCGCCGCGCGCGTTGCCCGCGGGATGCTGCCGCGGCTTACTTCTTCTTGGCGGCGCGCACGCTCAGCTTGAGCTGCTCGCGGAAGTCCGCACTGCGGCCGTGCTTCTTGAGCAGGTCGGCGAAAGCTTCCTCGGTGATCTCCTCGATGCTCTTCATCTGATCGCGCGCCATGACCTGGATCGCATTCCAGGTCTCGCGATCGAAGCGCAGCCGCTTGCCGACCAATTCGTGGCTGCTCACCACTTTCAGTTTTGGCTTTGATTTCGATTTTCGCGCCATGCCGTTTCCTTCGATTCTCTATTCTCACCAAAATTTAATGCGCGGGAACTGCTGAATTCCCTCATAGAAACAACGCGTTCAGCCGCCGTTCATGCGAAAAATTCGAACTTCAGCACAGCTATCAGACGTTGTTCATTCGAAGAATTGCGGCTCGATCATCGCGCTGCATTCGAGTGCCAGGAGGTACGTCATGTTCAAGACTCTCACAGGCGTCGCATTGGCGGGCGTGCTCGCGGTTGGTGCGGTCACGGCTTCGTCGCAGACCGGCGGAAGCGCGCTGCTATGGCTGTGCCGTCGGCGCAGGCGTGGTCGGCGGACTTGCCGCCGGCGCCATCATCGGCTCGGCGCTGGCCTATCCGCGTTACGGCTATGGCTACGGTGGCTATTACGGCGGCCCAGCCTACGGCTACGCGCCGGCCTATTACGGCGGCGGTGGCTACTACGGCGGCGGCGGCGGCTATTACGGACAACGCTGCTGGATCCGTCGCGTGGTCGGCCCCAATGGAGGCGTGCGCCGCGTTCGCGTCTGCCGCTAATCGCCAATCTGAACAGTGATTCAGAAAACTGGAAGCCGGCATACTTGCCGGCTTCTTTTTTGTGGGCCGGCGCGTAAACGCCCCGACAAATTTCCAACAAATTAAGACCGGCTCTTTACAGCGGAAGCACGAACCTGCTTAGGGTTTTGCAAGACTATGGCCGCCCGCGGCCATGAACTCGGAGGGAGACCCATATGAAGAAGACCCTGATTGCTCTCGCCGCGGTCGCGACGCTCGTGACGGCCACGGTTTCGGCGCCCGCCCCGGCGGAAGCGCGTTGCTATGGCTGCGCGGTCGGCGCAGGCGTGGTGGGCGGATTGGCCGCCGGCGCCATCATCGGCGGCGCGATCGCCAACAGCCAGCCGCGCTACTACGCGCCGGCGCCCGGCTATGTCGTTTACTCGGGCTATGCCGCGCCCGGACCTGTCGCCTGCCCAGGCGGCTATTGGGCGCGCCGGCCGGTCGCGTTCGACGCCTATGGCAATCCGGTCCGCTGGAGCCGTCCGCGCTTCATCTGCCCGTAAGCTCCTCTTAACGGGGGTTGGCCGATCATCGGGCTCGATTCGAGCTCGGGGGACGGCCCATGAAATTCGCAATGATCTGCGCCGTGGCCGCACTGATGGCCGCGGCGCTTTCGTTTCCGGCACACGGCTATTGCCGCGGCTGCGTGGTCGAGACGCCTGCCGCTACGACGACGCTGGCCAGCGCCGATGCGAGCGCGCTGCCGATCGCCGGGCCGAAGTGCCACATGGAGAAGCGGTCGTATTGGCAGAGCGGGCGCAAGAAGTTCCGTCATACCCAGGTGTGCGAGTAGTCAGCGCATTGCGCGCAACAACTCCGCCGTCGGCCAGCAATCGAGCTTGAGGCTGTTCGCCTTCTGAAACGCGCCGAGCGCCGAGCGCGTCAGCATCCCCGCCTTGCCGTCGATCTTGTCCTTGTAGAAGCCCTGCGCGGTGAGCTTCTGCTGCATCGCCTCGACGTCGGCGGTGCGAAGCTGCGCGCTCTTTGACCAGGGCGTCTCGAACGGCTTCCCGCCGGCGATCAGGTCGGACAGATGGCCGACGAACAGCACGTACAGATCCGAGAAATTGTATTCCTTGATCACGTAGTAATTGGCCGGCGTCAGAAACGCCGGTCCGTACGTGCCCTCGGGCAACAAAAGCGACGCCTCCATCGCAAGCGCGCGGTCGCTCGAGCTTGCGCCCGCGCGTCGGGACGAAGCCGTCACGCAGCCATTCCGCCACCGGTTTCTTGTGCTCGGGCTGCGCGATGGTGCAATCCGCGCTCGCCGGCGCGCGCACTTCGATCGCCCAAGGCTCGCCGCGCTGCCAGCCTTTCGCCGCGAGTTGCTTTGCCGCCATTGCCAGCGCATCCGGCACCGAAGCCCAGATGTCGATCTTGCCGTCGCCGTCGAAATCGGTGGCGTATTTGAAATACTCTGACGGCAGAAACTGCGTCATGCCGATCGCGCCGCCCCAGGACGAGCGCATGCGCGAGCGCGGCACGCCGTCATCCAGCATCTTCAGGGCGAGAGGAGTTCGCCGCGGAACAGGTCCTTGCGCCGGCCGGTGTAAGCCTGCGTCGCCAGCACGCGGATCGCGTCATAGGGCAGCGCGTAACGGCCGTAATCGGTCTCGCGCGCCCAGATCGCCAGCACGACATTGCCCGGAACGCCGATCTCGCGCTCGATCTTCGCCAGCATGTCACTGTGCTGCGCGGCGAGCTCACGGCCTTTCGTTGTGAGACGGGTGAAGGTCGACTCCTTGAGATATTGCGACGGCGTGAGGACAAACTCGGCCTGCGGCGGCGCGGTGTCGGGCTTTCCGGGAATCAGCAGATCGGGCAGCGAGAGATCGGGCTCGAGGCCCTTGATCGCGGCGTCGAAAGTGGCGCGGGAGACGCCAAGCTTTTGCGCGTCAGGCCAGGTTGATTGCAGGAACGAGTCGAAGGCGGGATCGGCGTTCGCCGCCGGAGCCCCACAAGCAGCTCAGTGCAAGCACGGCGGCGACTATTGGCCATGCTCGCGGACCGCTACGCATGCTGTCTGGCCGGAAGCGGCCCGAAGGCGGGCGGCGGAACGCGGCGGCGTGACGCCGCCTCGTAAGCCGAGGCGATCCGCAACGTGATGTCTTCCTTGCCCGGCTCGGAGCGGAATACCAGCGAGAACGGCAGCCCCGGCTGGGGGATCTGGGTCGGCTGGTCCGAAGCGACGTGCAGATAGGTCTTGCGGTCGTCGGAGAGCTTGTAGACCGGGTCGTAGGCGGTGGTGACGTAGCCGGCCGGGATCAGCACCTCGGTGAGGCCGGCGTTGGGCCCGCTGAGCGACTCCGGCGTGAGATTGTTGCGGAAGCCCTGCCCGGCATGGCCGATCTTGCCGGGCGGCCACGGCGTATGCAGGCGCACCAGCGCGTCGAGCCGGTTCTCGTAGATCACCATCATGTCGGCGCGGCGCAGCACCTCGCGCAACATCATCCGCTCGTTGATGCCCTGCCGCTCGCCCAGCGGATTGCGCATGTCGGTGAGCGCATCCCAGTTGCGGAAGCCGGCGCGCTGGTCGTCACCCCAGAATTTGGAGCGCGCATTGAGCGCCGTGAAATCCGCCAGCGTTTCCTCAAAGCCCTTGTCCTTCCAGTCGCGAGCGCGGCGCGACAGGTACTGGTTGATATGGAAGCGGAAGGCGTTGGCGTTGGCCTGGTGCTGCACCGTGCCGAGATCGAGATTGCGGGGCGGCGCGATGCGGCCCTCCGCAAGCTCCAGCATGTAATCCATCGGCTTCATCTTGCCGGAGCCGAAGGTCTTTCCGGGCTGGAATTCGGTCGGGACAATGGCGGCGGCGAAATCCGGGAATACCGGCTCGCCCTGCTCGTTCAGGCGGTAAAGGATGTCCGGCATCATGACCGGCACGATCCGCGCCAGCGCGACGCGATAATCGACCTTCATCTGCTCGATGCCGGGATCGCGCGTCCACAGCGGGTCGGTGGTCTCGACCAGAGTGGCGCCGAGCTTGCCGGCAAGGATGTCCTTGATCTCCTTGGCGGCAGCTTCGGTGATCGGCTTTTCGGTCAGGCGATCGGGCCGGCACACCATCGACTCGCGGATCACGCCGATCCGCAGGCCCTTGAGCGACGGCTCGCCTTTGGCATGCACCGCATAGGACGGCAGCACCGACGAGCGCGGCACCGTCGTGAACGGATCGCGCGGGTCGTAGCAGTAGCCGGTGTCATCCTTCAGGGCATCGAGCACCTTGGCGGCGTCGGCAATCTTGCGCGCATGGATGCCGGTCCGGTCCACGTAGATGTCGGCGCCGATCGCGCCGCCGTCGAAGCCGAGCATGGCCTTGTGCGGCAGGATGAGCGCAACGGCATTGTGGTTCGACGGCCCGCGGCACGAGGCGCGGGTCTCTTCGCCCAGGCTGCACATGACCATGTTGGTCGATACCGACAGCGCGGAGCCGGATGAGGAGCCGAGCGAAGCGGCCCGCGTCGTGTCGTAAGGATTCGACGGATTGCCGGCCCAGCTGGAGCGCTGATAGCCGAGCGTCGTCGGCAGCACCTTGTCCGGCTTTTCCGTGCCGCCGGGATCGTCGGGGCGGCCGTTATATTCGGTGTTCACCGCCTTGGCGAAGATGATCGCGCCCTTGTTGCGCAGTTGCTCGACCAGCACGTGATCGCGCGCCGGAAAGTCGATGTCGTAGCGCGCGTCGCCGCCGCCGGTCGAACGCATGTCCTTGGTGTCGAACGGGTCCTTGAAGGAGAACACGACGCCGTACATCGGCATCGCTTCAAGGTCGGGATTGCGCCCGTATTTGGCGTCGAGCGCGGCCGCGGTTTCCAGCGCATCGGGCAGCTGACGGAAGAATTCGCAGACCGGCGGCGCGCCCTTCGGCAGCGGGCCTTTCGAGGGATGCAGGTCGAAATCGCCCTTGCAGGTCACCGAGCGCTCGCCGCGAATGTTGAGCGTGCCGAGCGCGTTCACCTGGCCGGCATTGGGAATGCCGACCACCATGCCGAACTGCTGCTGCACCGACGGATCGGAGGCGGTCGATTCCATGCGGCCGAATTCGAGCGGCGGGCCCTGATACTTGTCGAGGTCGGGAAGGATGTCCGCGGCCTTGACCGTGCGGGCCGGAAATTCGAGCGGCTTGCCGCCGCGCACCGCGCCCGACGCCGGCGCGACATCGGCGCCGTCTTTGGTGACCAGCATCGACGCGACGCCGTTATAGCGGCGCACCCGCTCGAGATAGTGCTGCACGACGGCGGTGACATTCGTCTTGCCGGCTTTGATCGCGGCGTGCAGGTCCTCGATGGTCGCCTCTTCGAGAACGAAGGGCTGATCGGGCGAAAACGGCTTGTTCATTGCTACGTCCCAGCATTGCTGGGGCAGCTTAGAGCGCGCGGCGCTGGCGAGCCAGATCAGTGCGCGCCTGATTTCCTCGCCCGGCTCTGCTCGTGGATCGGCCCCGACAGCTTCTCAACATAAGCGATGCCGATCGCGGAGAGCACGAACACGCTGTGGATGATAGCCTGCCACATCACGCTCTCCACGGTGAACGAGGCCTCCGGCTTGCCGAGCTGGCCGGCGTAGATGAAGGTTCGCAGCAGGTGGATCGACGAGATGCCGATGATCGCCATGGCGAGCTTGATCTTGAGCACGCTGGCATTGACGTGAGAGAGCCATTCCGGCTGGTCCGGGTGGCGGTGCAATTCGAGCCGCGACACGAAGGTCTCGTAGCCGCCGACAATCACCATGATGAGCAGGTTCGAGATCATCACCACGTCGATCAAGCCGAGCACGACCAGCATGATCTCCTGCTCGGAAAACTTGAACGAGCCGAGCACGAGGTGCCACAGCTCCTTCAGGAACAGGATGACGTAGACGCATTGCGCGACGATCAGGCCGATATAGAGCGGGAGCTGCAGCCAGCGCGACGAGAAGATGAGCGCCGGCAGCGGGCGCAGGCCTTTGCCCGGTCTTACGATATCGTCGTCGGCTGCCATCGACATGGGTGCGTCTCTCCGTAAGTGCGGAGTTATATGCGATTCGCGATGTCGCGGCGGTGTGATGAAGTTGTCAGCTACACGGCCTTGTCCGCCTTGTAGCGGCCGAACACGCGCGGCTCGCCCTTGCCGAACAGGATGACGTCGTATTGTTCCGGCGTGCCGCCCATGCCGGGCGAGCCTTGCGGCATGCCGGGCACTGCAAGCCCGGTCGCATTCGGCTTCTCCGCGAGCAGCTTCTTGATCGCCGCGGCCGGAACGTGGCCCTCGACCACATAGCCGCTCACTTCCGCCGTGTGGCAGGCGGCGAGTTCGCTTGGAACACCAAGGCGCGTCTTCTCGCGATCGAGCGTCTTGGTGTTGACGGTCTTCACCGCAAAGCCGTTCGCGCGCAGGTGATCGACCCAGCCATTGCAGCAGCCGCAGCCCGGATCCTTGTGCACGGTGACGCGCGGCGGCGCGGCAAAGGCGGCGCGCGGCGCGAGCGCGACGGCAGAAGCGAGCAAAACGGCGCGGCGGCTGAAGATCGTCATGGGCCCATCCTGGTTGCCCGATGCGATAGAAACGGCAACGAAACGGAGCAAGTCACATGCGCGTTTATGGTTATGCGCCGGCGCAAGGTGGTCAGCATCGAGATCGTCGAGGAGGACGGCAAAAGCCTTGTCGTGCGGGAATTCGACGACGGCGAGGTGGTGCGCGAGCCGGTGGTGCACCGGAAGAAGACCCGCAAGCCGAAACGCCCGCCGTTACGGGTTACGGGGCCGAGGAAGGCGGAGAAGTGACGAACGGAACCCGCCACCCCTTCCCGCGGTTGAATGGCGCTGAGATACTGTCCCCATTACTCCCGGGCTGGAGGATGACATGACAAAACTTCGCACTGCGGCGCTGGCTGTGGCCGGCCTTATCCTGACGGCGAATGCGGCGTCGGCGCAGGTGTTCTGCGTGATCCCGCTGATGATTTCGGCGGCGGTGGTCAGCGCGCAGGAGAACCGCGAGCTGACGCAACGCGAGGCGATCTGGTGCGGGCTGGTGCGCGACCAGGTGCCGGCGAAAAAGGTGACGGTGAAGAAGAAGGTCGCGGCGAAAAACACGAAGCAATAGCTCCACACGCCGAGCGCCGCGATCATCACCGCGACATTGCCGATCGCGTCGTTGCGCGAGCATAGCCACACCGAGCGCACATTGGCGTCGCCGTCCTTGTACCTGGCGAGCAGCAGCACGCTCAGCAGATTGGCGCCGAGCGCCATGAAGCCGATCACGCCCATCACCTCGGCGCGCGGCACGCCGAGCACCACCACGTGGTACGCAGTCCAGGCGAACACGCCGATCCCCATCAGCGTGAGGCTGACGCCCTTGGCAAGGCGGCCCAGGCGCGCACCGAAACGGCTGAGCCGATCACCGCGAGACTGATGCCGTAGGTGACGGAATCGCCGAGGAAGTCGAGCGCGTCGGCCTGCAAGGCGCGCGAGCCGGCATAGGCGCCGGCGCCCATCTCGACGAAGAACATCGCAGCGTTGATGGCGATCACGGCCCAGAGCCGGCGCTTGTAGTCGGCCGACAGGCCTTCAAAGGCGGCGTTGTGGCCGCAGCAATCCGCTCCCATCGGGATTCTCCTTCCCGGCAAATATGGGGGCGCGGCGCGGCGTTACACAATCACAGGCGCGGCGTTACACCATAACGCGCTTAGGCCCCAAAACACCGGTAGGCGAGCCACGCCGTAACCGCGATGAGCGGCAATCCAGATCAACACGATCACGATAGCGGCGCCGCGGCTCGCCGGGCGCGCAGCGGCTTCCGCCGCCCGCACGCGGCTTTCCGCCATCACCCCGGCCGGGATCAGCTTGAGCACCACGACGATCGCGAGCGGCAGCAGCACGAGATCGTCGAGCAGGCCGAGCACCGGAATGAAATCGGGGATGAGGTCGATCGGCGACAGCGCATAAGCGGCGATGCCGGCGGCGAACGCCTTGACGTACCAGGGCGTGCGCGGATCGCGCGCCGCGAAGTAAAGCGCGTGGCATTCCCGCGTCAGTGCGCGCGCCTTCTGCCGGAGCGAGCCCAGCATGCCGTTACGATGACGCTTTGAGGACCGCCTCGACCATCAGCGTCACGGCCGCCGCCTGCTTGACGCCGGCCTGCTGCGTCAGAGTCCGCCAGGTGAAGAAGCTCAGCGCGATGTGAAGCATGGTGCGCTGTTTGGCATCGAGCTTCTCGCCCAGCACGTCGTGCCAGCCCTTGCGGACCGGCGCGACGCGCTTCTGGATCTCCTGCACTTCCGGGTGGCGCTCGACGTCGCGCATCACGTTGCTCAGCAGCTGCGCGTTGCGCTCGTACCAGCCGTAGATGTCGGTCAGCGCCGCAGTGAGCCGCTCGGTGCGATCGGGGATGCCGCGCCAGGCATCGGCGGTCGGGCTGGGGTCGCGCTCATGCGCCTCGGCCGAGCAGGCCTGGAAGATGCTGCGCTCGTCCGGGAAGTGCGCGTAGAGGGTGTGGCGCTGCACGCCGGCCTTCTCGGCGATCATGCTCAGCGTGGTCGCCAGCGGGCCGACGGTCGAATGCAGTTCGACCGCGGCGTCGACAATGCGCTGCCGCGTCTCGGCCTGCTGCTCGGCGCGCTTCTTCAGGGTGTAGGTGCGGGTCATGATTTTCGCCTGTGTGCCCTATATTTGGATACACACAGACGTATTGTCAAATACTAAGTGGCACTGTCATCTTGAGAGGCCCGAAATCCAGCGCTTTGGCGATGTGGTCGCGCAGCCAGGCATTGGCGGCGTGGGCGTCGACCCGGCGGTGCCAGAACAGCATCACGTCGGTGACCGGCGGGTCGTAGGGCGGCAGATACAGTTCGAGGCCGAGCGCGGGCGCGACTGCCTTGGCGAAATGGATCGGCAAATTGCCGAGCAGGCCGGACTGCGCAATCGCCAGCGCCACCGCCTGGAAGTGCGGCACGGTGAGCGCGATGTGGCGCTGCAGGCCGCGCTCGGCCAGCACCGGATCGATGGTGCCGACCTTGCTGCCGTCCATCGACATCAGCACCTGCGGAATGTCGCAGAACACCTCGGCGGGATGCGGTGGCCCGGCTTGATGCCGGCCTTTTCCAGCACCGGATGGTGCTTCGGCACCACCGAGACGACGAACGACTCCAGAAGCTTCCGGCTGCACACCCAGTCCGGCACTTCGAGCCGCGCATCGACGATGGTCGGCTTTGAGCTTTCGACCGGGACGACGGCGAGATCGATGGCGCCCTCGCCCAGCAGCCGCACCGCCTCGCCGCTCGGATGATCGACCATCTGCAATGTCACGCCCGGCGCCTCGCGCATCACCGCGGCGGTGAGCGGCGGCATCAGCAGGATCGAGAAATAGTCCGAGCCGCTGATGCGGAAGGTCTGCGTGGCTGATGCCGGATCGAAGCGCGCCACCGCCGCGAGTGCGTCCTCCATCTGGCGCAGCGCCAGCACGGACCGGTTCGCGCAAGGCCAGCGCACGCTCGGTCGGCACCATGCGGTTGCCTTCGCGCACGAACAGCTCGTCGCCGAGGATCTGGCGCAGCCGGCCGAGCGCCGAGCTGACCGCCGGCTGGCTCAGGCCGACCCGCTCGCCGGTGCGCGTGGTGTTGAGCTCGATGGCCATGGCATCGAAAACACGCAGCAAATTCAGGTCCAGGGAGGCGAAATTCATCGGGCCGATAACCCCCATACAATCATTCAATTTCAAGTCCCTGACGGCGGACAGTAATTAGCCCGCGCCGAAACCGAAAGGGACTGACCCATGTACGACGTAGCTATCGTCGGCGCGCGCTGTGCCGGATCCGCCCTCGCCCTGATGCTGGCGCGCGAAGGGCTCAAGGTCCTTTTGGTCGACCGGGCCCGCTTCCCCAGCGACACCATGTCGGGCCATTTCATCCAGCCGGCCGGGGTGTCCTGCCTGCGGCGGCTGGGCCTGTTCGAAGCGCTGGAAACCCTTGGGGCACCGGCACAACAGACGATGACGGTCGACTTCGGGCCGGTGGTGCTGTCCGGCCAGCCGACGGCGGCGCCCGACGGGACCAGCGCCGCCTATGCGCCGCGGCGCTATCTGTTCGACCCGATGCTGGCCGACGCGGCGGTCGCCGCGGGCGCCGAGCTGCGCGAGGCCGTGAGCTTCGTCGAGCCGCTGATTGAAGACGGCCGCGTGACCGGCATGTGGATCCAGGGCGATAGCGGACACCTCGAAGCGGTCAGGGCTCGCCTCATCGTCGGCGCCGACGGCAAGCGCTCGCGCTTTGCGCGCATGGTTGGCGCGCAGGCCTATGACACGCAGCCGGCAGCGGGCTGCATGTATTACGCATACTGGAGCGGCTTCGATACTGATGCGAACAGCACCCGGCTGTTCGTGCGCGACGGGCTGTTCGCCGTCACCGTGCCGAGCAATGACGATCTCACCTTCGTCGGCTTTTCCTGGCCGCACGCGGAATTTGCGCGCGTGCGCAGCAATATCGGCAAGGCCTATCACGAGGCCGCAGCGACGCTGCCGTGGATCGCCGACCGGCTCGCCTCCGCCACGCAGGCGGAGCGCTTCATCGGCACCGGCGACCTCGACGGATTTTTCCGCACCGCATCCGGCCCCGGCTGGGCGCTGCTCGGCGACGCCGGCTACCACAAGGATCCGATCACCGCGCAGGGCATGACCGACGCGCTGCTGCATGCGGAGATGCTGGCGGCGGCGATCGTCGAAGGAATGTCGGACGGCGGCTCGCTCGATGCGTCGCTGACGCGATACGGCCAGCGCCGCGATGAGAAGGCGCGGCCGATGTACGGGCTGACCTGCGACCTCGCCCGGCTCGCGCCGCCGCCGCCGGAGATGGCCGCGCTCATTGGCGCGCTCGCGAGCAATCCCGCAGGGCACGCGCGACTTCCTCGGCCTGATGGCCGGCACGGTCGCGGTCCCGGACTTCTTCGCGCCGGCCAACCTGGCGCGGATCACCGGCCAGCCGCTGGCCGCCTAGTTCACAAATTTAATTGCACATGTGTGTGCATCGATATTGACAGGCTCGATCTATTTCACTATACATGACTGTATCGTGAAATTGAACAGCGCCGACGCGGCGCTAACCCTCGGAGGACACTATGGAAACCAAGATCGCTGAAATCGCCGACGGCATTTTCCGGCTCTCGACCTACGTGCCGCAGATCGCCCCGCCGGCCGGCTTTGCCTTCAACTCCTTCCTCGTGCGCGGCGAGCAGCCGCTGCTCTTCCACACCGGCCTGCACAAGATGTTTCCGCTCAACCGCGAGGCGGTCGCCAAGATCGTCCCGGTCGAGAGCCTGCGCTGGATCGCGTTCGGCCACTACGAGGCCGACGAGTGCGGCGCGATGAACGAGTGGATGGCGGTGGCGCCGAAGGCGCAGGTCGCCCACGGCGCGACCGGCGTCCTGGTCTCGCTCAACGACATGGCCGACCGCGAGCCGCGCATCCTCGGCGACGGCGAAGTGATCGACCTCGGCGGCGGCAAGCGCGTGCGCTACATCGACACGCCGCACACCCCGCACGGCTGGGACGCCGGCGTGATGTACGAGGAGTCGACCGGCACGCTGCTGTGCGGCGACCTGTTCACCCAGCTCGGCGACAACCCGGCGCTCATCCATGGCGGCGACATCGTCGGCCCCGCGATCGCCGGCGAAGAGACCTTCCAGTACTCGGCGCTCAATCCCGAGATGGCGACGACCATCCGCAACCTGGCGAAGCTCGCGCCGAAGACGCTCGCGCTGATGCACGGGCCGTCATTCGCGGGCGACGGCAAGGCCGCGCTCAACGCGCTCGCCTCGTTCTACGAGGACCGCACTTTGAGCCGCCGCATGCAGATCGCGGAAAGCAAGGCCGCGTGAGGCAAAGCGCGGCGGGCTTCAATCGATGAAGCCCGCCGCTGACAACCCAACAGAATCACACCAACAACAGAGTGAGAGGAAACACATGCCGTCCCGAACAAAGAAATCGCCGAAGATATCGTCAAGGCTCGCCCTGACAATCGCCGGCGCTGTCGCCATCACGGCCGCGGCTTCCGCGATTTTCCATGCGGCCCCGCTGGCCTCGACCGAGGCCGCGCGGATCGACGCGTCCTCGTCGCCCAAGGCCGGCGAGCCCACGCTCGCCGAGATCCGCAGCGCCACCGAGAAGTACCGCGACGTCAAGGTCGCGCTGGCGGAAGGCTACATGCGCGATCCCGCCAATATGTGCGAGACCGCCGACATGATGGGCCTGCCGCGCGAGAAGGGCGCGATGGGCATCCATTACTTCCGGCCCGACATGCTGGGCATCAACGCGCCGCCCAATCCGCGCGTCAACGGCGCCGGCACCCACACCGATTTTCTCAAGCCGGCCATCCTGCTCTACGAGCCGCAGCGCGACGGCTCGCTGGTCCTGGTCGGCGTCGAGAATTTGGTGTTCGCCAAGGCCTGGAAAGACAAGGGCAACGACGCGCCGCCGTCATTCCATGGCGTGACCTACGACACCATGGTCGACGATCCGGCGACGCCGATCGACGAGGCTCATAATTTCGAGCCGCACCACGACCGCCACGTCTGGCTCTACCGCGAGAATCCGAACGGCGTGTTCAGCCCGTTCAACCCGCGCGTGACCTGCGAGCACCACGGGCACGGACACGCCCACCATAACCACCACGCCGCCAAAAACTGAACGCTGCACTGAACGCGGCGCCGCAACTCCCACACCCACACACCGATCGAAAGGACTACGCCAATGATACGAATTGCTTCATTCGGCTTGCGGAGGCTGGCCGTGCCGGCCCTCGCGGCCGCGCTGCTGAGCTTCACCACCAGCCCCTCGCCGGCAGAGACCTCCGCGCTTGCGTCCAAGCTCCAGCCCGGAAAGGCCACGGAATCCATCGCTGCGGCAGCGACGGTCGTCTCGACCGCCTACTATCAGGCGACGCTGTCGCTCACTTGCAGCGGCACGACGTGCCAAGGCGACTTCCCCGCCGTTGGCAATCAGACGCCAGCTCAACCTCACGCGCGTGTCATGTCTCATGCAAAGCGCGACTTACGGGGTCTATACGGCCGGCCGCATCGACCTGCGATGCGACCGATGGATCGACCGCGATGGTCCAGTTTCTGCCGGCCGATTACTCGACCGACTTCGGCTACCACTCGCTCAATCGCGCGGTCGACGTCCAGGTTCGCACCAAGCAGAACGCCCGGGTCTTCCTGTTTCTCGCCAGCGGCGGTCAGGCCCAGGCGGCGACGTGCACCGCGCACGGCACCCTCGATACGATGCAGTAAGGGAGGGTGCTGTGACCGACGCTGTTATTCATTCACCTGTCCCGGCCTCCGGTCTCGGTCTCGCGCCTGGCTTCGCTTGGCGCCTGGCTGCGGCAGTCGCTGCGACGCGCCGCCCTCGCGGAGCGCACGCGCCGCGAATTGTCCGGCCTGCCCGATGAAATGCTTCGCGACATCGGCATCACCCGCGGCGATATTCCATATATCGGCGCCGTGGTGGCCCACGATGAGCTCTTCATGCGCGATTTGACCGAAATCGCGCCGCGCAAAGCCAAGCAGACCACTTCGCTGTGCGGCCGCGATTGCGGGAAGTGCAAGACCAAGTGCCCGGAGGCGCTGCGTCGCGCAGAGGCGGCGTAACAGTGATCACGATCTTGGCCGGGCATAGCCGTTCGAAGAACGGCGTCCTAAAGGACGCCTATGTCCCGGCCAAGGTGCCGGCATCACCGCTGCCGCAACAGCCTCGCGCAGACGGTCCGCGGCGAGCGGCCGGTCTCGCTGTAGCAATAGTCGAGCGTGTTGGGATCGATCAGGCTGAAGATGTAGGTGCCCTCTTCGTCCGAGCCCATCATCAGCTTGGCGTCGGGCGTGAAGGCGCCCCACAGTGGCTCTTCCTCATCGCCGCTTGAATTGGATCGCTTGAGGCGGCCGGTGAAAGTGTTGCCCTGCTGCTCGGTGATGACGAGCGTGGCGAGACCGCCGCGCCGGCCCTCGACCTTGGCGAGCCGGTCGCGCTGGCCCGCCCATGTGCCGACCAGCGAGACCTGGGCAGCGGCGGGCACATTCATTGAAACCAGAATGGCCAGAATGGCTGAAGCGAAAAGCGTCCTCATGGACACCTCCTGCCTCGTCTAATTCGGTCGAGGTTACACAATTTCAGGGCGGCCAATTCGGGCAGACGCGGGTATGCCTAAAACTTCTTCTCCAGCACAGGGCCGAAGGTGGTGCCGCCGCCGCGCGCGCTGTCGACCGGATTGGCCGGCGGACCGCTGCCGCCGAGCGCGGGGTCCTGATAGGGCGCCTTCATCTGACCACCGACCGAGAACCCGTCACCGATCTCGCGCTTGATCGTCGTGGTCGAGGTGCCGCTCAGGCCGTCGCTGCGCTCGCTCGTCGTGCCCGACCATGGGCTCTTGTTGAGGTCGGGGACAGGTTTCTCCTGCGCCTGCGCGAGAGAAACGAGCGCCGCGAGGAGGCCGAGCGAGAGAATGACTTTCATGCGCTGTCCCTTTGCAACAAGATACGGCACGAGAAGAGTAGCACGTTAGTATCGAGCCGCGTGGGCCAAAGCCCACGACTTCGCCCTGTGGCCGGGGCCTTCCCCGCCAACGCCTTCCAAGGCTATGACGTCCCCTGCTCGCGTTCAGGAGAACAAGAAAATGCCCGCCAAGAATTTGGAAGAAGTGCTGCAAAGCGTGACGAATCCGGTCGATCTGTTGCGCAACCAGCAGACCGGACCGAACGTCTATCCCGGCGTGCCGGCCGAATACACCAACTGGCGGGACGAGCAGCAGGCCTGGCAGAACACCTGCGTGCTGTTCAACCAGTCCTACCACATGGCCGATCTCGCGGTGGAAGGCCCGGACGCGTTCAAGCTGCTGTCCTATCTGTCGATGAACAGCTTCAAGGGATTTCGAGCCGAACAAGGCCAAGCAATTCGTGCCCGTGCACGCCCGACGGCTACGTGATCGGCGACGTCATCCTGTTCTATCTGGCCGAGAACAAATTCAATCTGGTCGGCCGCGCGCCGGCGCTGAACTGGGTCACCTTCCACGCGCAGACCGGCAAGTACGACGTCAAGGTCGAGCTCGACCAGCGCTCGGCGCTGCGCACCGACGGACGGCGCAAGTGCCTACCGCTTCCAGGTGCAGGGCCCCAACGCGATGAAGGTGATCGAGAAGGCGATCGGCAAGACGCCGCCGCGAGCTGAAGTTCTTCAACATGACCGACGCTGACCATCGCCGGCAAAAAGGTGCGCGCGCTGCGTCACGGCATGGCCGGCCAGCCGGGCTGGGAATTGTTCGGACCGTGGGACGATGGCGAGGCGGTGCGCGAGGCGTCTGATCAAGGCCGGCGAGGAATTCGGGCATGCGCCTGGTCGGCGGCCGCGCCTATTCGGCCAACACGCTGGAATCCGGCTGGATCCCCTCGCCGCTTCCCGCGGTCTACACCGGCGAGTCGACCAAGGCCTATCGCCAATGGCTGCCGGCCACCGGCTATGAAGCCGGCGCCTCGATCGGCGGCAGCTTCAATTCGCAGAACGTCGAGGACTACTACTTCACGCCGTGGGACATGGGCTATGGCGGCTTCATGAAGTTCGACCACGACTTCATCGGCAGCGAGGCGCTGCGAGAAAATGTCGAACGCGCCGCACCGCAAGAAGGTGACGCTGGCGCTCGACAACGACGACGTCACGCGGGTGATCGGCCTCGACCTTCCAGAAGCACAACCGCGCCAAGTTCATCGACTGGCCGTCGGCGGTCTATTCGATGCATCCGTTCGACCGCGTCCTGGTGGACGGCAAGACCATCGGCGTCTCGACCTGGATCGGCTACAGCGCCAACGAGGGCAAGATGCTCACCCTCGCCGTGCTCGATGCCGAATACGCCGAGCCCGGCACCGAAGTGATCTTCCTGTGGGGCGAGGAGAACGGCGGCACGCAGCAAGCCGACGGTCGAGCGCCACGTGCAGACGCAGATGCGGGCGATCGTCAGCCCGGTGCCGTATGCCGAAGTGGCGCGCAAGGCCTATGCGCCGGGCGGCTGGCGCGCGGCGTCGGCGTAGGGCGAGCCTCGCCTGGCCTATTCGTCGGCCAAGCCGGTGCGGCGCGCGAGCCAGCGCAAGCTCCGCCACACGATGAAGATGCTGAGCGCGATCACGCTGGCAAACAGCGCGAACGCCGCGCCGTAGGCGGCGAACGCCATCAATGCAGTTGAACACCAGCACGCAGCAGGACTACCGCGAGAACTTCTTATACTTCAGCCGGTGCGGAATGATGCTGTCGGTGCCGAGCCGGCGCATCTTGTCCTTCTCGTAGTCCTGGAAGTTGCCCTCGAACCATTCGACGTGGCTGTCGCCCTCGAAGGCGAGGATGTGGGTGGCGATGCGGTCGAGAAACCAGCGATCGTGGCTGATGATGACCGCGCAGCCGGCGAAGTCCTCCAGCGCCTCTTCCAGCGCGCGCAACGTGTCGACGTCGAGGTCGTTGGTCGGCTCGTCGAGCAGCAGCAGGTTGGCGCCGGACTTGAGCATCTTGGCGAGATGCACGCGGTTGCGCTCGCCGCCTGACAGCGCGCCGACCTTCTTCTGCTGGTCGGCGCCCTTGAAGTTGAACGACGACACATAGGCGCGCGAGTTCACTTCCTTCTTGCCCAGCAGGATGATGTCCTGGCTGTTGGAAATCTCGTCCCACACGGTCTTGTTGCCGTCGAGCGCATCGCGCGATTGGTCGACATAGCCGAGCGTGACGCTCTCGCCGACCGTGATCGAGCCCGAGTCCGGTTTCTCCTGGCCGGTGATCATGCGGAACAGGGTGGTCTTGCCGGCGCCGTTGGGGCCGATCACGCCGACAATGCCGCCGGGCGGCAGCTTGAAGGTGAGGTCCTCGATCAGCAGGTTGTCGCCGTAGCCTTTATTGAGTCCCTTGAAGTCGACCACATTGTCGCCGAGCCGCTCGGCGACCGGGATGATGATCTGCGCCACAGTGTTGACCTTGGCGTTGGCGACCTTGAGCAGCTCCTCGTAGCGCTCGTAGCGCGCCTTCGACTTGGCCTGCCGCGCCTTGGGCGAGGACATCACCCACTCGCTCTCGCGCTCGAGCGTGCGGCGGCGCGCCTCGTCCTCGCGGCCCTCCTGCAGCATGCGCTTCTGCTTTTGCGCCAGCCAGGACGTGTAATTGCCCTCGTAGGGAATGCCGCGGCCGTGATCGAGCTCGAGGATCCAGCCGGTGACATTGTCGAGGAAGTAGCGGTCGTGGGTGACGATCAGGATGGCGCCCGGATAGTCGCGCAGGTGGCCTTCGAGCCAATGCACGCTCTCGGCGTCGAGATGGTTGGTCGGCTCGTCGAGCAGGAGGAGCTCGGGCTGGTCGAGCAGCAGCCGGCATAGCGCGACGCGGCGGCGCTCACCGCCCGAGAGATTGTTGACGTCGGCGTCATCCGGCGGGCAACGCAGCGCGTCCATTGCCAGATCGACCTGGCTGTCGAGGTCCCACAGGTTCTTGGAGTCGATCTGGTCCTGCAGCTTCGCCATCTCGTCGGCGGTCTCGTCGGAGTAGTTCGCGGCGATCTCGTTGTAGCGGTCGAGCAGCGCCTTCTTGGCGGCAACGCCTTCCATCACGTTCTGGCGCACGGTCTTCGACTCATCGAGGTGCGGCTCCTGCTCGAGGTAACCGACGCGGGCGCCCTCGGCGACCCAGCCCTCACCGGTAAAATCGGTATCGATCCCGGCCATGATGCGCAGCAGGGTCGATTTGCCCGAGCCGTTGACGCCGAGCACGCCGATCTTGGCGTCCGGGTAGAAGGACAGATGGACGTTATCCAGCACCTTCTTGGAGGGCGGGTAGGACTTGGTCAGTCCTTCCATATGATAGATGAATTGCCGGCCGTTCATTGCAGTCTCGAATGTCGGGGGAATGAGGCGCTGGTCTAGCGAGCGTTGCCGCGCGGGGCAAGGCTGATAAGCTTCTCCCCAAGACGCACACCATACGCGTCACGGGAGGGCGGCATGAGACTATTCGGGGCGATCGTTGCGCTTATTGCAGCGCTGACAGCAACCGCAAAAGCCGACGACGCGTGGCCGTCGCGGCAAGTCACCATCATCGTGCCGTTCGCGGCCGGCGGCACCACCGACCTGTTCGGGCGGATGCTGGCCAATCACCTCAACACCAAATACGGCAAGCCGGTCGTGGTCGAGAACCGCGCCGGCGCGGCGGGGAACCTCGGCACCACCGCGGCGGCGCGCGCGGCGCCGGACGGCTACACGATCCTGATCGGCACCACCGGCGGCTTTGCCATCAATCCGTTCCTCTACGCCAGCCTGCCGCACGACACGGTGAAGGACTTCCAGCCGATCAGCCTGATCGCGCGGGTGCCGAACCTGCTGGTCGTCTCCAACAAGCTGCCGATCAAGACGCTGCCGGAGCTGATCGATTACATGAAGGCGAACCCGGGCAAGCTCTCCTATGGCTCATCGGGCGTCGGCAGCTCGCAGCATCTCGGCACCGAATTCCTGCTGACCTCGACCGGCACCAAGGCCACGCACGTGCCCTACCGGGCGTCGAACGAGACGATGAACGCCTTGATCGGCGGCCATATCGACATGGCGCTCGACAACATCACGCTGGTGCTGCCGCAGGTGAAAGGCAGCGCAGTGCGGCCGATCGCCATGAGCACGCTGGCGCCCTCGCCCAGCGCGCCGGACATCCCGACCATGGCCGCGACGGTACCCGGCTTCGAAGCCTCGGCCTGGCATGGCGTGTTCCTGCAGACCGCCGCCCCGGCCTCGATCGCGGCCAAGCTCAATGCCGAGGTGCGGGAGTTCCTCGCCAAGGACGACACCAAGGCGAAGTTCTTCGAGGTCGGCGCGGTGCCGGCGCCCATGTCGCCGCAGGAATTCGCGGCTTTCCTCGAGGTCGAGCGGAAGAAATGGGCGGAGGTGGTGAAGGCGTCGGGGGCGAAAGTGAACTGACTCTGGCCCAGGAAGGAGCAAAGTTCCGCGATCGCGGTAAAGATCTGGAAAGGCTTTCGGTAAAATTTGTCGACGCAGACAGGTCTAAATCAAATCGATTTTAAGCATACCGGCTCATCATCGCTCCCGTGAACCTGGCCGCGTGTAAACGCGACCAAGGGATACGAGCGCTGATCAAGGCGCCCGTCTTGTACCGGGACGACGTTCATGGGCCGTGCCATTGCCGTGTTCGCCCACTCAGCCGCAGGCTACCTGCCGCATCCGCTTGCGCCGCTTTCGCGCTTCTGGCGCGAGCTGACCTGGCACCTGTTCGACGACTACCGGCCCGAGTGCCACTACATGCGCGGCCCGGGGCCGAAGTGGCGGGCGAAATACGGCAAATAGCCGTTTCACCGGGCCGCCTCGTCATTAAAGACAATAAGCGTTAGCTGCCCCATTTCAATGGCGGCGTTATATCCATTGGGATGGGAACCCCCTAAGGAGGATCGCAAATACACTGGGGGCATTCATGAAAATCGCATCAGCTTGCGTCACCGCGTT
The DNA here is from genome assembly GCA_963788805.1 of uncultured Alphaproteobacteria bacterium. Taxonomy (GTDB): domain Bacteria; phylum Pseudomonadota; class Alphaproteobacteria; order Rhizobiales; family Xanthobacteraceae; genus Pseudolabrys. The sequence goes on along the minus strand of CAWBHU010000003.1, from coordinate 342,659 downwards.
ATTCTTCGTTTTTGCGGCTGCGCACGCAACTCCGGTCGCGGCTGCTGCGCCGAAAGTCTCCGGCAAGTACGCGCTGATGGGCTGGAGCTCGTGCCAGGCGCAATTCACCACCAAGAGCCGCGACTACAGGCTCACCACCGCCAACCCTTTTTCCGGTCCGGCAGTTTGGGAGCTCAGCCCCGGCGGTCTTGGCCAGATTTCGGTCGAGGCCGGCTATGTCACATTCACGCCGTCGGCGCCCGGAAGCACGTCCGGGACCTTCGCCGGCAGCACCACGTCCATCAACGGCTCGGCGCTGGCGATCAACAGCAATGGCACGCCGATCAAGCAGAAGAACGGTGAGATCTTTAACGGCAATTACTCAGCCACCGATACGACGTTCACGATTGGAGGAGACGTGTTTGTCCTCTCCTTCGGCAATGTCGTGCAAGGCATAGCGCGGCAAATCAATCTGGTGCGCAGGGAAAGTGGCACATGCGCCACCGCCCTGTCGTTCACGAAGTAATAATAGTCCTCGCCAAACCCGGCTCTCGTCTTGCTGCCGGGCTTGTTGCGGGCTCCAGGCTGTGGTGAAAACGCGGCGCAGTCACACAACGCAGCGGGACAGCAGCTATGAGCCTGAAAGGCGGCAATTCTCGACGACTATCAGAACGTGGCGATGACGGTGGCCGACTGGTCGCCGGTCAAGAAAGACGTCGAGCTGAACGATCCACAACAAGCCGCTCGGCGGCGCCGGACAAGGTCGTCGCCGCTCTGAAAGACTGCGAGATCGTGTGCCTGATGCGCGAGCGCACTTTGTTCGGCGCCGACATCATCAATGCGCTGCCCAAGCTCAAGCTGATCGTGACCTCGGGCCTGCGCAACGCCGCGATCGACGTGGCGGCAGCCAATGCGCGCGGCGTCGTGGTCAGCGGCACGGAATCGCTCGGCCATCCGACCGCGGAATTGACCTTCGGGCTGATGCTCGAACTGGCGCGCAAGATCGGCCACGAGAATGCGCGGCTGAAGGCCGGCGCGGCGTGGCAATCCACGCTCGGCATCGACCTTTTCGGCAAGACGCTCGGCATCATCGGCCTCGGCAAGCTCGGCTCGCGCGTGGCCCGGATCGGCAATGCGCTCGACATGAAGGTGATCGCCTGGAGCCAGAATCTGACGGCGGAGAAGGCCAAAGAGAACGGCGCCACACTGGTGACGAAGGAAGAGCTGTTCAAGCAGTCCGACTTCATCACCGTGCATGTGCAGCTTTCGGCACGCACCCAGGGGCTGGTGGGTGAGCGCGAATTGTCGCTGATGAAGCCGACCGCGTTTTTCATCAACACGTCGCGCGGCCCGGTCGCCGACGAGAAGGCGATCCTGGCGGCGCTTCGCGCCGACAAGATCGCCGGCGCCGCGATCGACGTCTATGACGAGGAGCCGCTGCCGCTCGATCATCCGTTCCGCAAGCTCGACAACATGGTCATCACGCCGCACCTCGGCTACGTGACTGCGGAGAACTACAAGCGATTTTACGGGCAGATGGTCGAAGATATTCGAGCGTTTCTGGACGGAAAGCCGGTCCGCGTTATCGCCGCAAAGTGATACAGTCGGCCGCATCCGCAGCGGCAGGAGGACGACACAATGAAAATGTTCGAAGCGGACGAAGTCTCCGCCGATCTCGATGCGCGGCTTAAAAAGGCGGGAATCGATCCAAGACGACGCCGAGGTCCAAAAAATAAAGACGGTGGTGAGCGCCTATTTCGCCGAACGCACCGCGGAAGTGCTGACCAAAGTGCAGGATGTTCTCAAGACGTTCGGCAACGGAACACAATAGCGGCGCCGGCGCGGGAACCTTCGCACTATTTCCGCGAAATAATCACAAACCGATCACACCGACGCCGCCTCGCGGGTCTGGACTCCGCGTGCTTCAACCAAGCACAGGAGAATCCTGAATGAAGAAAATTCTCATTGGCGTTGCAGCCGTCGCGCTCATGTCCACCGGCGCATTCGCGCAGGTGAACCTGCAAGGCAAGGGCTCGGCGAGCAGGCGGCGCCGGACTTGGCGCTTCGGCGCCCGGAGCGAATGTGCAAGGCAGAGGCTCGGCCGGAGCGTCGGGCAATGTCGGCGCTGGCTCCGGCGGCGTGACGACCGGGTCGGGCATCAACGCGGACACCCGCGGCGGCGCCGGGATCGGCGCAGGCGGTGTGGACGTCAACACGCGAGGCGGCGCCGGCGCGAATGGCGGACTCGGCGCCAAGGTGAGATAGATCGCACCAGCGTCTGATCCTCCAGAACAGAGGCAGGGCCGTCCTTCGGGGCGGCCCTCGCTTTTTTTGAACGGGCGTTCAGTTTGCCCGTAAAAAACACGCAAATTTCACCGCAACGCAGCGTGTTCCTCGCTTCTGGCCGGAACGACAAGACGGTTGCCGGCCGTTTCTCCCCGCGCCAAAGGCGTCAGAGGAGGAAAATATGAAGCTTATTGTTTCTGCAATTGCGGCGACTGCATTTTGTTCGGTTCGGCCGGCAGCGGGATCGCGGCGAGCGCGAACGCGAGCGGCAAGGCTCAGGTGAGCAGCAAGGCGCATGTCGGCAAGACACGCGCTCATGCGCGCACCAAGACCCACGCGGGAGCGAAAGCGTACGCGCCGGGTCAACGCATGAAGGCCAGCGGCTCGGTAGCCGGTCATCCGGGTGCCTCGGGCTATGCGCCGGGCCACCAGACCAGGGTGAACGGCAGTGCCGGCGCATCGGCTAACGCGCCGGGCATTCGCGCCACGACCGGCGCCGGCGTTGGTGCAGGCGGCGGTGGCGTCGGAATCGGTGGCGGAGCCGGCGTCGGCATCCGCTAAGTAGGTTAGCGTTTAAAAGGCCGCCCTTCGGGGCGGCCTTTTTCTTACAGCGAGAACAGCCGCTCGGCGTTGCGAAACGCAATGTCGGCGCGCAGCCCCTCTTCGAGCCGCACCGTGTCGAGGAAGTGGCCGGCCTCTTCCGCCTTCTCGAACGGATAATCCGCGGCGAACATCACGCGATCGGCGCCGAGCGCGGACACCGCGCAATAGAGCGGGTCCTGCGAGAGCATGCCCGAGGTCGTGACCCACAGATTATCCTTGAGGTATTGCGACGGCAGCTTCTTCAAGCCGGCGTCGTAAAAGCCCGGTCCCGCGCGGCTGTCGAAGCGCCACAACGAGTAGGGCAACGTTTCGCCCAGGTGCCCGAGGATGATGCGCACGCGGGGGAAACGGTCGAACACGCCGCCGAAAATCAGCCGCAACATGTGCGAGCCGGTCTCGAAGCCCCATTCCCAGGTGGCGCGGCGCAGCACCGGATAGCCGTCGAGCACCGGCGCGGGCGACGACCGGATCGGAGGGGTGAATGTAGATCGGCGCTTCGAGCGCCTCGGCGCGCTCCCAGAACACGTCATAGACGCGCTCGTCGAGATAGACGCCGCGGGTGTGGCCGTTGATCATCGCGCCGCACAACTGCAGCTCCTTGACGCAGCGCTCGAGCTCATTCGGCGGCGCCTTCGGGATCCTGCATCGCCAGATGCCCGAAGCCGAGGTAACGCGGCTGCACCTGGATTTCGCGGGCGAGATAATCGTTGGACTCTTTGGCCTTGCGCGTCGCGGTGGCGACGATGCTCTCGGCCTGCACGCCCGGGACCGGCGATGCTGAGCACGGCACGCTCGATGCCGGCGGCGTCCATCACGGAAAGCCGCTGCTCGCCGAAATCGGTGACGCGGCGAAACAGTATGTCGGCCTTGTTGCGATCGAGCTCGGCGACCGTCGGCGTCCAGTAGTCGATCAGGCCGGGCGACAGGAAATGTTCTTCGAGCGCGATTTTTTTGAGCATAAGCCGCCTTCCCCCGACTGCTTATAGCAAGCGGGGCGAAGGCGGCGAACTCTCGCTGTCGCGTTATTTGTCTTGCTTGAGCGGGCGCTTGTCGGTCTTGTCGCCCTTCACCGGCGTGAAGCTCGGCGGATCGCTGGCCGGGAAACTGTCATCCCCGGCAACGTCCACCTTGTCGCCGTGCTTCTTCATGTCTTCGCGCTGCTCTTCGGCCTCTTTGCCAACCTTGGTGTCGCGGGGCTTGTCCATCTCGTGCTCCTTCAGGGTCAGCCAAGGAACGCGCTCGACGCCGCTCGTGTTCCCGCCCCGGAACAGCCCCAAATTGCGCGGTTTATGCGGCCTTTTTCAATGCTTCGCGCCAGGCCGCCAAATCAATCCTTGTCCTTTTCGCCTTCGTGCTCGCGCAGGAACGCGTCGGCGATCTTATTCCACTCCTGCCAATGGCGGCGATAGGAGTAGTGGCCGCCCTCCTCGACGATCACGAGTTTCGAGCCTTTGACGGCCTTGTGCAGGTCTTCCGACTGGTAGGACGGCACGGTGGCGTCGTCGCGGGTGCCGACGATCAGCGACGGGATTTCTGATCTTGTGCAGCTCGGCGGTGCGGTCGTGCGCCATGGTCATGTCGAGCCGCGCGGCCAGCACCTCGACCGGCGCGACGGTTTTCAGCGCGCGGCGCTCGAGCTCCATCACCTTGTCGAGGTCGTAGCGAAACTGCATCGCGCCATTGGTGAACAGCGACGACACCTTCACGTATTCCTCGGGGCCGTAGGACAGCGCGATGCGCTTTCGCGTCATCTGCACGCGGTTGAGGTATTCGTCGGCCTTGATCCAGGTGTTGGAGAAGATGCAGCAGCGCAGCCGGTCCGGATAATCGATCGCGAGATTCTGCAGCACGCAGCCGCCGGTCGAGGTGCCGGCGACATGCGCCTTGTCGATGCCCAGCGCATCGAGCAGGCCGATCGCGTCGCGCGCGATGGCCTGCGTCGAATATGACGCCGACGTTGCGGCTGGTTTGTCGCTGTCACCGGCGCCGCGGTGGTCGAAGGCGATGCAGCGGTAGCGCTTGGAGAACTCCGCGAGCTGGAATTCCCAGGCATTGAGCAGGCCGACCAGGCCCGGGATCATCAGGAAGGCCGGGCCCTGCCCGCGCTCCTCGTAGTTCAGCGTGATGTCGCCGGCCTTGATCCGCGGCATCGCGCTACTCGCCGCTCTTGATGATGTCGTCGACGTCGATGGCGCGGCCCTCGCGCGCGCTCCGCACGCCGGCCTTGATGACGGCGAGGTTGCGCGAGGCCCAGAAACCATCCGTTTCCGGCTTCTTGTTCTCGCGCACGCAGGCGACGAATTCGTCGAGCTCCTCGCGGATCGTGTCGTTGCTTTCGGTCTTGATCGGCGTCGCCTTGGTCTCGCCGCGCTTCAAGTGACGCAGGCCGTTGAACAGGTCGTAATACGCCGTCGCTTCCTTCCCGTAGATGTTCATCATGTAGTACTCGGACGCCGAGGCGTAGGACGCGGTCAGGTTCGAGATCGCGCCGTTCTCGTGCTCGAGGATGAGATTGGCGACGTCGGGATTGTCGCCCGGCAGCACAAGCTGCGCGCGACATGCCCGACACCCGCTTCACCGGACCCATCAGGAATTCCAGCACGTCGACATAATGGATGCCGATCTGCAGCATCACGCCGCCCGGCATGCCGGCCGCCTGATAGCGCCATGACGACAGGTCGATCTTGCCGAGCCGGTCGCGCGAAATATTGCCCTCGGCCTGCACCAGCTTGCCGAAGCGGCCGGCGTCGATCTCGTTCCTGATCCAGCGGAAATGGGTCTCGCGGCGGCGCTGATAGCCGAGCGCCAGCACGATGCCGGCCTTCTCGCAGATGCGCGCGATCTCGAAGCCTTCGCCGACCGTGTTGGCGATCGGCTTGTCGAGGAAGACGTGCTTGCCGGCGTCGGCGGCCTGCCGCGTCGTCTCGAGATGGACGTTGTTGGGCGTGGTGTTGATCACCGCCTCGATCGAGGGATCGGCGAGGATCGCTTCGTAGCTGTCAGCCTGCGCGCAATTGTACTTCTTGGCGAAGGCGGCGCGCTTGTCGGGCGAGCGGGTGTAACAGGTGGCGATGTCGAACAAGGTCGAGCGCTTGCACGCATCGGCCAAAACGTCCGACCACCAGCCGATGCCGACAACGGCGACGCGCAACGGTTTCATTGTTCTTGAGGCTCGCAAAGGAACCGCCGCGATGACGAGTCATCGCGGCGGTTTGGATGGAGGAAAAGCTCAGTTCTGCTTGCTGGCCGCGGCGGCCTCTTTGAGGATCGGCGCCCAGTAGATGATGTCCTTGGCCACCGTCTTCTTCAGATAGTCCGGCCCGCGCTCCGCCTTCGGCGGCACGGTGCCGCCGAGCTTGCCGAGCTTCTCCGAAGTCGCCGGATCGTCGAGCGCCTTGTCCAGCGCGGCGGCGAGCTTGTCGACGATCGCCTTTGGCGTGTTCTTCGGCGCGTAGATGCCGCTCCAGATGTTCATGTCGAACTCCGGCATGCCGGCCTCCTTGGCGGTCGGGACATCCGGCAGCGCGGCCAGACGGTGCGGCCCGGCGATCGCGAGGCCTTTCACTTTGCCGCCCTGGATCGCGGCCGCCATGACGATGGCCTGCTCGCAGGCGATGTCGATGTGGCCTCCCATCAGGTCGTTCATGCCGGGGCCCATGCCCCGATAGGCAACCTGGGTCGGCTTGATGCCGGCAGCCTGGTTCACCATCAGGCACGCCATATGCGAGGTGCCGCCGACGCCGCCATGCGCCTGCTTGACGTCGACGCCCTTTGCTCTGGCCCAGGCGATGAACTCTTTCACGTTATTAGCCGGCACGTTGGTGCTGACCGAGAGCGCGGCCGGCGCATTGGCCGACATGCCGATCGGCTCGAAGTCCTTGTTCGAGTCGTATTTGAGGTTCGGATAGAAGGTCGGCGCCGCGATGATGGTGCCCATGCTGGCGGCGAACAACGTGTAGCCGTCCGGATTGGCTTCCGCCGCGCGCGTCGCGCCGGTGGTGCCGCCGGCGCCGGCGACGTTTTCGATCACGATGTTCTGGCCGAGATGCTTCTGCATGGCCTCAGCCGCGATGCGCGCGACGATGTCGCTCGGGCCGCCGGCCGGGAACGGCACGATGAAGGTGATATTGCGGGTCGGGTAATCCTGCGCCGACGCCGAGGCTGCAAAAGCAGCGAACGCCAGGGTCGCTACAACAAGTCGTTTCATACTGTCCTCCCACCTTGTTCTGGTTCAGCGAGGCCGTTTCGCCTCGCGATGCATTTCCTCTCCACTTAACCCGCTTTGGCGCCGATCGATTCCACAGCCATCTGTGCGATTCGTTGATCGGTCTCCCAATCACCTCCGCTCACACCAACACCGCCAACGCACTCATTGTCGAACAGGACCGGCACTCCTCCCTCCATGGCCGTCCAGCGGGAGGCTCCGGCGGCCAAAGTCAGTCCCAGCGCATGCGCCACGTCAAGTGTCTGACCGACCGCGCCTTTGGCGCTGGTCTTGCGTTTTGTGGACGAAGAGCAGACCGCCTTCGTGCTGCACGAATGGATGGTGTGGAACGGCGCGCCGTCCATGCGATCAAGCGCGACAACCTGCCCGCCGGCATCCACCACACAGCAGGAAATAGCGATTTTGGCGGCCCGTGCCTGCTCGATCGCAACCGCAATCATCTTTCGCGCACCCTCGTGGGTCAAACGCCTGGTCGTCGTTACGTACATTTGCCCCTACTCCGCCGCTTCTTTCTGCTCGGCGTCCATTCTCGCCTTCACCACCACCTTGATCGCGTCATCGACGCGGTCCTTGGCGTAACGCAACGCGGTCGGCAGGTCGGCGAGCGGGAACGTGTGAGTGTGAATGAGCGTCGCGTCGAAGCGCTTCTCGCGCATGTAGGCCTCGGCGCGGTGCGTGGCGCTCTTGCCCTCGCCGCGGATGCCATAGAGGTAGATGTTGTTGCGCACGATGTGGCCGACATCGACCGGCACGACGCTCTCATGCGCGAAGGCCGCGAGGCACACCTTGCCGCCGCGATTGACCATGCGCACCGCCTCGTTCACGGCATCGGCCGCGGCCGAACATTCGATCACGTAATCGACGCCCTTTCCGCCGGCGCTCAGCTTCTTCACCTCGGCGACGACATCGGGCGTCTTGCGGACATTGATCACATGATCGGCGCCGAGCTTCTTGCCAATCTCAAGCCGGTTGTCGCGCGTGCCGGTCAGGATCACAGGATAGGCGCCGAGCGCTTTCGCCACCGCGACCGCCATTAGCCCGATCGGGCCGGGGCCGGTGACGCAGACGCTCTCGCCGGCGACGAGGCCACCGAGCTCGGTCAACGCATACATCGCCGTGCCGGCGGTGACGACCAGCGTCCCCTCCTCGTCCGACATCGCGTCGGAGATCGCGACCAAAGTGTTGATGTTGTTGACCTGATATTCGCAGAAGCCGCCGTCGGTGGTGAAGCCGTTGGCGCGGTGGCCCTTGTCGACGTCGCCGTAATTGAGCCCGTAGTTGTGGCACGACGTGTACATGCCCTCGCGGCAGCGCTTGCACTGGCCGCAGCCGGCGTGGATCTCGACGCTGATGCGCTGGCCGATCTTGTATTCGTCGACGCCGGGGCCGAGCGCGACCACCGTGCCCATGTATTCATGGCCGGGGGTCCAGTTCTTGTTGAACGGCAGGCCGCCCTGAATCATGGCCGGCGGCCCGTGATAGATGTTGTCGAGGTCGGTGGCGCAGATCGCCACCGCATCGATGCGCACCAGCACCTCGGCCTTCTTCGGCGCCGGCACCGGCTTCTCGACGAAGGAGAGCTGCCCGGGATCACCCAGCACCCAAGCCCGCATCATGTCCGGGATGGGATATTCGTTATGATTGGTTTTGACACCGGCCGGTGCGTACATCCCGTCCTCCAAACAATCTTTGACTCAGCCGGCTTTCGAGGCCGGCGGGCGCTCGCCCGCCTGCGCGGCCGGATGGCCGAACTCGATCGACAGCGCGCGAGTGGCGGCAATCACCTCGTCGCGCACCAGCGCGAGATGCTCCTTGCTCGCACGCATCATCGGCATCGACGCACTGATTCCGCCGATCACCGTGCCGGCCTGATCGCGGATCGCAGCGCCGATGCAGGTAACGCCCGGCAGATATTCTTCGTTGTCGACGGAGTGACCGCTGCGGCGCACCAGCCGCAGCGACTCGAGCAGCTCGTCGAAGTCCGTAATCGTGTTCTCGGTGTACTTCTTGAGATCCTTGCCGACGATGCGGCGGATCTCATCTTCCGGCAGCCAGGCGGCGATCGCCTTGCCCATCGACTGCGCATGCGGCGCAGTGATCCTGCCGAGCTTGCCGGTCTCGACGCGCACGGCGTGACGCGCTTCGCGCACCGACAGAACGGAGATGACGTCGCCCTGCAATCCGGCGAGATGCACGGTCTCGCCGGTCGCGAGATTGATGTTCTCGAGATAGGGCTGGGCGCGGCGCGGCAGATCGACCTGCAGGCAGGCGTGCCCGATGTAGAGGATGCGGCCGCCGAGCGCGTAAAGCCGCTTGCCCGGCACCTTGGCGACGAAGTTGCGCTTGATGAGAGTCGCGAGCAGGTGATGGCAGGTCGAAATGTTGAGCCGCGTGCGGTTGGCGAGCTCGGTGAGCGTCGCCTCGCCGCCCATGTCGGCGATGGTCTCGAGCAGCAGCAGCGCGCGATCCACTGACTGGATGCTGTGGCGGCTGGCATTGTTGGCAGCGGTGGCAGCGTCGACACGCCCGTTAGCGCCCGGGCCCGGTACTACTTTTGCGTCCATTTTTGTTTCTCTCCCTGACGCCAATGACATTTCGAGACGGGGCGGGAGTCAAGGAGATTTCAGGATGACGAATGTTTATTTCTCCATGTGAAAGCTACCATTCGTCGATTTCATAGCGGCATCAAGCTCTTAGCCTCGACAAGCTCCGCTGGCCGCAGTACCTGCGGCCTTTGGCCGGGGCTTGCATGAACGTCCGAATATCCGCGCGCGAGGTCTGGATCGCGCTCCTGCTGTTGTGGCTCGCCGGCAATGCGCTGCGGCTGACCATCCTGGCAGTGCCGCCGGTCATCCCGCTGATCCACGACGACCTGCACATGTCGGCGACGCAGGTCGGCATCCTCACCGGCCTGCCCTCGCTGCTGCTCGCGCTCGCCGCGGTGCCGGGCTCGCTGTTGATCGCGCGCACCGGCGTGCTGGCGGCGCTGACCGTCGGACTCCTGCTCAACGCGGCCGGCGGCGCGCTGCGCGGCGCGATCAACGATGTGCTGTGGCTCTATGCGATGACGATCGTGATGGGCGCCGGCGTCGCCATCATGCAGGTGGCGATGCCGCCTGCGGTGCGCGCCTGGGTGCCGCAACAGCGCATCGCATTCGCGACCGCGGTCTACACCAACGGCTTGCTGATCGGCGAGATCTTGCCGGTCGCGCTGATGCTGCCGCTGGTGTTGCCGCTCGTCAGCACATGGCAATGGGGCTTCGCGTTCTGGAGCGCGCCGGTCGCAGTCATCGCCGTGGTGGTGCTGCTGTTGGCGCCGCGCGCCACGACCGCGACGGCCGCCAACACCAGCCGCCGCTGGTGGCCGGACTGGAACGATCCGCTGATCTGGCGGCTCGGCATCATGCTCGGCACCGTCAACGCGATGTATTTCGGCACCAATGCGTTCATCCCGGATTTTCTCACCCGCCACGGCCAGGGCGAATGGATCAGCGCGGCGCTGACCGCGCTCAATCTCGGGCAATTGCCCGGCTCATTCATCCTGCTCGCCTTCGCCAGCCGCTTGCAGTTGCGCGTGTGGCCGTTCGTCGCGGCCGGCGTGCTTTCCCTGATCGGAACGGCCGCGATTGTGTTCGGCACCGGCTACTGGATGGTCGCAGGCGCGGCTTTGATCGGCTTTGCCGCGGCTTTCATATTGATTCTGGCGCTGGCGCTGCCGCCGCTGTTGAGCGCGCCGAACGACGTCCACCGGCTGACAGCGGCGATGTTCACGATCAGCTATACTTGCGCGGTGATCGTGCCCGTCATCAGCGGCGCTGCGTGGGACCTGACCGGCATCCCGGCGATGGCGTTCGCCCCGATCGCGGTATGCTGCATTGTGCTGATCGCGCTTTCGCCCGCGATCGGACACGTCAAGCCTTACGGAGAGCGGTGATGCGCGACGTTCCGATCGGCATAAGCGGCATCTACACGCAGAAGGTCGCGGCCTCCGACCTCGCCAGCCAGTTCAAGGACACGGCGCTGCCGCCGGTTTACGCCACGCCGATGATGATCCGCGCCATGGAGAACGCCGCGCTCAACGCGATCCGCGACTATCTCGAGCCGGGCGAGAGCGCGGTCGGCACCGCGGTCGACATCAAGCACCTGGCCGCAACGCCGGTCGGCCATCAGGTCACGGCGACCGCGACGGTCACGAAGGTCGAAGGCCGCCGCATCTGGTTCGACGTCAGCGCGCGCGACGAGACCGAGAATATCGGCACCGGCACGCATGAGCGCATGGTGATCGACCTCAAGCGGCTCGGCCAGAAGCTGGAGCAGAAGGCGCCGTAGCTGGCGCCTGCGAGTAGTCAGCCCGGCAGGACGGCGGTCGCTTCGATCTCGACCTTGGCGCGCGGCTCGAGCAGACCGGCCACGACCAGCAGAGTCATGGCCGGAAAAGTCCGGCCGATCACGCGACGATACGCCTCGCCGATCGCGCGCTGGTTCTCGGCATATTCGCCCTTGTCGGTGATGTACCAGTTGAGCCGCACGATGTGCTCGGGCTTGCCGCCCGCGGCTTGCAGGACTTCGACGATGTTCTTCAGCGCCTGCTCGACCTGGGCGACGAAGTCGTCGGTCTCGAAGCGCCCTTGCGCGTTCCAGCCGATCTGGCCGGCGATGAAAAGCTGGCGGCCGGTGGCGACGACGCCGTTGGCATAGCCCTTCGGCGCGGCCCAGCCTTGCGGCTGCACGACTTGCGGATCGTTGCTCATGTCGTTGCTCATGGCGTCACCTGCTCGCGCAATTTGAAGCGCTGGATTTTTCCGGTCGCGGTCTTCGGCAGCGCATCGACGAAGTTCACCGCGCGCGGATATTTGTACGGCGCGATCGTCGCCTTGACGTGGTCCTGCAACAGCTTGATGCGCAGATTGTCGCGCTCCACGCCGGCCTTGAGCACGACATAGGCGGAGACGATCTGGCCGCGCTCCCGGTCGGGCGCGCCGATCACGGCGCATTCGGCGACGTCGGGATGCGCCAGCAGCGCGGCTTCGACCTCAGGACCGGCGATGTTGTAGCCGGCCGAGATGATCATGTCGTCGTTGCGCGCGGCGAAGTGGAAGCGGCCATCCTTGTCGCGGCTGAAGCTGTCGCCGGTGAGATTCCAGCCGTTGCTGACGTAGTTGTTCTGCCGCTTGTCGGCGAGATAGCGGCAACCGGTGGGCCCGCGCACCGCGAGGCGGCCGACAATGTCGGGGCCGAGTTCGTTGAAGTTCTCATCGACGATCTTGGCCTCGTAGCCGGCGACCGGGCGGCCGGTCGCGCCCGGATGAGCATCGCCGATCCGGTTGGTGATGAAGATGTGCAGCAGCTCGGTCGAGCCGATGCCGTCGAGGATGGGCTTGCCGGTCTTGCGCGTCCACTCTTCGAACACCGGCGCCGGCAGCGTCTCGCCGGCCGACACCGCGAGCCGCAGCGATGACAGATTGGCGCCCTTGTCCATCGCCGCCATCATGGCGCGATAGGCGGTCGGCGCCGTGAAGGAGATCGTCGCCTTATAGGTCTCGATGATCTGGATCATGTTGGCGGGCGAGGCATTCTCGAGCAGCGTCGCGGTGGCGCCGAACCGCAGCGGGAAGATCGCAAGCCCGCCGAGCCCGAAGGTAAAGGCGAGCGGCGGCGAGCCGACGAACACATCGTCCGGCGTGACGTTGAGCACTTCCCTGGCATAGCCGTCCGCGATGATCAGAAGATCGCGGTGGAAATGCATGGTCGCCTTCGGCTCGCCGGTCGTGCCCGAGGTGAAGCCGAGCAGCGCGACGTCGTCGCGGCCGGTCTTCACCGCATCGAACTTCACCGGCTTGTCGAGCGCGATGCGGTCGAGCTCGGCGTCGTGGTTCGAGGTGCCGTCGAAATTGACGACCTGCTTGAGGAATTTGCTGTCCTTGGCGCAGGCGACAATTTCGTCGGCGATGCGGCTGTCGGTGAGCGCGAGCGCGATCTCGGCCTTGTCGACGATCTTGCCGAGCTCGCCGGCGCGCAGCATCGGCATGGTGTTGACGACCACGGCGCCGGCCTTGGTCGCGGCCAGCCAGGCAGCGACCAGCGCCGGATTGTTGCCGGAGCGGATCAGGATGCGATTGCCGGGCTTCACGCCGTAATTCTCGACCAGCGCATGGGCGAGCCGGTTCGACCAGTCGGCCAGCTCCTTGTAGGTGCGGCGGCGGCCATTGCCGATCAGCGCGGTGTTGTCGCCGAAGCCGCGCTCGACCAAGCGGTCGGTCAGCTCGACGCCGGCGTTGAGATATTCCGGATACTGAAATTCCGGGCGGTCCAGCAGGATCTCCGGCCACTGATCGGACGGCGGAAGATTGTCCCGCGTGAAGGTGTCGACGTGGGCGGAAGGGCCCAGTTTTGACTGCTTTGCCATGTCACTGCCTCGTCCCGGCAAGAACGGAGCGCGCGATGACGACCTTCTGGACGTCGGACGCGCCCTCGTAAATTCGTAGCGCACGGATCTCGCGGTACAGCGTCTCGACCGGATGGCCGGAGCGCACGCCGTCGCCGCCGTGAAGCTGCACGGCGGCATCGATCACGCGCTGCGCAGCTTCGGTCGCGTAAAGCTTCGCCATCGCCGCCTCGCGGGTGACGCGCTCGGCGCCCTGGTCCTTGGTCCAGGCCGCGCGATAAACCAGCAGCGCCGCGGCGTCGATCTCCAGCGCCATGTCGGCGATGTGGCCCTGCACCATCTGCAGTTCGGACAGCGGCGCGCCGAACAACTCGCGCTTGGCGGCGCGCTTGATGGTTTCGTCGAGCGCGCGGCGGGCGAAGCCGAGCGCAGCGGCGCCGACCGTGGTGCGGAACACGTCGAGCGTGGCCATCGCGATCTTGAAGCCGTCGCCCGGCTTGCCGATCAGCGCGCCGCCATCGACGCGGCAATTCTTGAAGGCGAGACGGGCGAGCGGATGCGGCGCGATCACATCGATGCGCTCTGCGATTTCGAGGCCGGGATTGTCGCCGCGCACGATGAAGGCGGAGAGGCCGCGGGCGCCGGGCGCTTCGCCGGTGCGGGCGAACACGACGTAAAGGTCGGCGATGCCGCCGTTCGAAATCCAGGTCTTCTCGCCGTTGAGCACATAGCCATTGCCGTCGCGGGTCGCGGTGGTGGCGAGATTGGCGACGTCGGAGCCGGAGGCCGGCTCGGACAGCGCAAAGGCGGCGATGGCCTTGCCGGCGCGGGTCTTCGGCAGCCATTCGGCGCGCTGCTCGGCGCTGCCGAACAGCGAAATCGGCCCGGCGCCGAGCCCCTGCATGGCAAAGGCGAAGTCGGCAAGGCCGGCATGGCGCGCCAGCGTTTCGCGGATCAGCGCCAAAGTGCGGACGTCGAGCGCGCCGCCCTGCTCGCCCGGCGCGGTGTGCATCAGGAAGCCGTCGCGGCCGAGCCGCGCGACGAGGTCGCGGCAGGCTGCATCGACGTCGTCGTGGTTCAGATGCGCGAGGTTCTTCTGCGCCCACGCCTCGACGTCGGCCGCCAGCTTGCGGTGGCGCTCCTCGAAAAACGGCCAGTGGAGGAAGCTTTGGTCCGGCATCGTCAGTTTCCTGCAAACACCGGCTTCTGCTTGGCGACGAAGGCCTCATAGGCGCGGCGGAAATCCTGCGTCGTCATGCAGACCGCCTGCGCCACCGCTTCGGCTTCGATCGCCTCGTCGAGCGGCATCGCCCACTCATTGTGCAGCATCTTCTTGGTCATGCCGTGCGCGAAGGTCGGCCCTTTCGCCAGCGAACGCGCCAGCGCGTCGGCTTCGCTCTCGAGCTGCTCGGCGGCAACCAGCCGGTTGAAGAAGCCCCAGCGCTCGCCCTCCTCCGCGCTCATGGTGCGGCCGGTGTAGAGCAGCTCCGAGGCGCGGCCGTGGCCGATCACGCGCGGCAGCATCGCGCAGGCGCCCATGTCGCAGCCGGCAAGCCCGACGCGCACGAACAGGAACGCGGTCTTCGCCGCCGGCGTGCCGAGCCGCATGTCGCAGAACAGCGCGATCATCGCGCCGGCGCCGACGCAGACGCCGTCGATCGCCCCGATGATCGGCTGCGGACAGGCGCGCATCGCCTTGATCAGCTCGCCGGTCATGCGGGTGAAGTCGAGCAGGCCCTTGGAGTCGCGCGAGACCAGCGGCCCGATGATGTCGTGGACGTCGCCGCCGGAGCAGAAATTGCCGCCGTTGGAGCCGAACACCACGGCCTTGATGTCCTTGGCGTGCTCCAGCCTGCGGAAGGTCTCGCCCAGCTCGGCGTAGCTCTCGAACGTGATCGGATTTTTCCGCTCCGGCCGGTTGAGCGTGATGGTCGCGACGCCGTCCTTGGCGCGCCAGTTGAAATGCTGCGGCTTGAAGTCAGCCATGTTCATGCGCGCGCCCTCCGTTGCGGATGCGGCCCGACAGGCCGTCGAGATGATGGATCACCGCGCCCGCCTCCGCTGCGTTGAATTCGGACAAAAGAGCGTTGACCCAGCCTTCGTGCGCTTTCGCCATCGTGGCGAATTGCGACGCGCCCTGCGGCGTGAGGCGAACGACGATGGCGCGGCGGTCATCGTCCGGCGCCTTGCGGGTGACGAGCTTGTCGGCGGCGAGCCGGTCGATGATGCCGGTGACATTGCCGTTCGACACCATCAGGAAGCGCGACAGCTCGCTCATCTTCATGCCGGCGGGCTTGCGCTCCAGCGCCGCCATGACGTCGAACTGCGGCAGCGTGACGCCGAACTCGACGCGCAGCCGCTCGCGCACCTCCGCTTCGATCGCGCGCGCGGTGCGCAGAATGCGGATCCACAGCCGCAGGCGCTGCTTGCTGATCGAGCCGTTGAGCAGCTGGTTTCTTGCGGGCGCTCATGCCGCGACCTCGATGGCCTCGCCATTGATGTCGTCCGCGGTGCAGAGCCACAGCACCTTTGCCGCGACTTCATCGGGCGTGATCAGCCGGCCGCCGGGATTGTCCTTGGCGAGCAAAGAGCGCGCTTCTGCGGCGCTTTTTCCGGTCTTTTCGGTGATGCGCTCGACCGAAGCCGCCAGCAGCGGCGTGTCGGTGAAGCCGGGGCAGATCGCGTTGACGGCAACGCCCTTCGGGCCGAGCTCGGCGGCAAGCGCGCGGGCGAGGCCGACCACGCCATGCTTGGCCGCGCAGTAGGCGGCGACGTAGGGATAGCCGCGCAGGCCCGCGGTCGAGGCGATGAAGATGATGCGGCCCTTGCGGGAGACAATGTCCGGGAGCGCCGCCTGCACCGTGTTGAAGGCGCCGGTGAGATTGACGGCGATCATGCGCTGCCAGTGTTCGGCGGTGATGTTGGCGGCAGGCACGCTTTCAGCGGCGCCGGCATTGGCGATGACGATGTCGAGCGGCCCGTGCGCGGCGCGCGCCTGCTCGACCATCGCCGCGCAGGACTTCGCATCGGTCACGTCAGCAACAATCGCCTTGGCTTTCGGGAGCTGCGCGGCGACCTCGTTGATCGGCCCGCTGCGGCGGCCGGCCAATGACAGCGCGGCGCCTTCTTTGGCGAGCGCCCGCGCAATCGCGGCACCGATGCCGGTGCCGCCGCCGGTGATAAGCGCGTGCTTGCCGGAGAGCGCGCCCATCACACCTTCCCCGTCATGACGTCGGGCCGCGACTTGAGGCGGTGCAACTGATCGCGCCCCGGCCAATACGGCTTCGGCCAGGTCGAGCCCTCGTAGCCAAGCTGCGCCGCCGCATGCAGCGTCCAATACGGATCGGCGAGATGCGGCCGCGCGAGGCAGACGAGGTCGGCGCGGCCCGCCATCAGGATCGAGTTGACGTGGTCGGGATCGTAGATGTTGCCGACCGCCAGCGTGGCGACGCCCGGCCTCGTTGCGGATGCGATCCGAGAACGGCGTCTGGAACATGCGGCCATAGACCGGCTTGGCGCGCTTCGAGGTCTGGCCCGCCGAGACGTCGATCATGTCGGCGCCGGCCTCGGTGAGGATGCGCGCGATCTCGACCGCATCCTGCGGCGAGACGCCTTCGGCGCCGACCCAGTCATTGGCCGAGATGCGAACCGACATCGGCTTCTCGTCCGGCCACACCTTGCGCACCGCGTGGAAGATTTCGAGCGGGAAGCGCATGCGGTTCTCGAGCGAGCCGCCATAGTCGTCGGTGCGCTTGTTGGTGAGCGGCGTGATGAAGGCCGACATCAGGTAGCCGTGGGCGTAGTGCAGCTCGAGCCAGTCGAAGCCGGCGCGGTTCGCCATCTGCGCGGCGCGCACGAAATCGTCGCGCACCTTGTCCATGTCGGCGCGCGTCATCTCGCGCGGCGTCTGGTTCTGCGGCGACCACGCGCACCGGCGACGGCGCGACCACCTGCCAGTTGTCGCGCGGCGAGCGGCGCGTCCATTTCCTCCCAGCCGAGCTGGGTCGAGCCTTTCGGGCCGGAATGGCCGAGCTGGATGGCGATCTTGGCGTCGGTCTCGGCGTGGACGAAATCGACGATGCGCTTCCAGGCCGCCTCGTGCTCGGGCGCATAAAGGCCCGTGCAGCCTGGGGTTATGCGGCCTTCCGGCGAGACGCAGGTCATCTCGGTGAAGACCAGCCCTGCCCCGCCCTTGGCGCGCTCGGCATAGTGGACGAGATGCCAGTCGGTCGGCGTGCCGTCGACCGCGCGGTACTGCGCCATCGGCGAGACGACGACGCGGTTCTTCAGCTCGAGCCCGCGCACGCGATACGGCACGAACATCGGCGCGCGGGTGCCGTTCGGCTCGTGGCCGGTGGCGCGCTTCTCGAACCAGCGCTCGGCATCGCCGAGCCAGATGTTGTCGCGCTGGCGCAGGTTCTCGTGGCTGATGCGCTGCGAGCGGGTCAGCAGCGAATAGGTGAACTGCACCGGATCGAGATGGAGGTAACGCTCGACGTCCTCGAACCATTCGGTCGAATTGCGCGCCGCGCTTTGCAGCCGCAGCACTTCGAGCCGCCGCTCGTCCTCGTAGCGGCGGAACGCCTGCTCCATGGTCTTTTCGCTGTGCAGATAGTCGGCAGCGCGATGGCGCTTTCCAGCGCCAGCTTGGTGCCGGAGCCGACCGAGAAATGCGCGGTCGCCGCGGCGTCGCCCAGCAGCACGATGTTGTCGTGGCTCCAGCGCTCGCACAGGACGCGGTTGAAGTTGAGCCAGGCCGAGCCGCGCAGATGGCGCGCATTGGAGTCGAGTTTGTGGCCGTCGAGATAGCGCGCGAAGATCTTCTCGCAGGCGGCGATGGTCTCGTCGGTCGACATCTTGTCGAAGCCGGCGCGGCGCCAGGTCTCCTCCGCGCATTCGACGATGAAGGTCGCGGTGTCCTTGTCGAACTGGTAGGCGTGGACCCAGATCCAGCCGTGCTCGGTCTCTTCGAAGATGAAGGTGAAGGCGTCGTCGAACTTCTGACGCGTGCCGAGCCAGATGTATTTGCAGGCGCGCACGTCGATGTCCGGCTTGAAGATGTCGGCATGCGCGGCGCGCACGCGTGAATTGACGCCGTCCGCCGCGACGATCAGGTCGTAGTCGGCATAGGCGGACACGTCCTTCGCTTCGGTCTCGAACTCGATCTTGACGCCGAGCTCGCGCGCCCGCTGCTGCAGGATGTTGAGCAGCCGCTTGCGGCCGATGCCGGAGAAGCCGTGGCCGCCGGAGCGCGTCACCTTGCCGCGATAATGCACGGCGATGTCGTCCCAATAGACGAAGTCCTGCGCGGATCGCCTTCGCGCTTTGCGGATCGTTGCTTTTCGAGATTGGCGAGCGTGTCGTCGGAGAGCACCACGCCCCAGCCGAACGTGTCGTCCGGCTTGTTGCGCTCGATCACGGTGACATCGGCGGAAGGATCGCGCCGCTTCAGCGAGATCGCGAAGTACAGGCCGCCTGGGCCGCCACCGAGACACACCGCACGCATTGGGGTTCTCCTCGGCCTTAAAGGTGGCATGGCCGGTAATTATTGCAAGCCTAAAATATTCAAACTTAAAACATATGGCCGTGACGGGGGTTAGCGAAAGGCGGCGGCTAGGCCGGGACGCCGCCGATCCAGGTGTTCGTCACCGCAAGCTCACCGGTCAGGGCGACAAGGTCGGCGCGGGCGCCGGACGTCAGGGCGCCCCGCTCGTTCTCGACACCCAGGAATTTGGCCGGCGTCAGGGATGCCGCCCGCAGCGCGTCCTCCAGCGCAATGCCGGCAAGCTTGACCGCGTTGCGCACGGCCGAGGCCATGTCGAGATGCGCTCCGGCCAAAGTGCCGTCCGCGGTCTGGAGCCGCCCCTGCTCGAGCGTGATGGTGCGGCCCATCAATTCGAACGTCTTCGCCGTTGCGCCGACGGTCGGCATCGCGTCGGTCACCAGCGCAATCCCGTCAGCACCTTTGGCGCTGAATGCAGCTTTGACCGACAGCGGATCGACGTGAATGCCGTCGACGATCAATCCGGCGGTAAGGCGAGCGTCAGCCAGCGCGGTGCCGACGATGCCGGGCTCGCGCGCCGTCATCGCCGGCATCGCATTGAACAGATGCGTGACGCCGGTGAGCCCCTCGTCCATCGCGCGGCTCATGATCTTTGCGCTGGCCTCGCTGTGACCGGCCGAGACGCGAACGCCGGCAGCAGTCAGGCTTTTCACGAAACCGGCCGGCACGCATTCCGGCGCCAGCGTCACCAGCCAATGCCCTTTGCGATCGAGCCCGCTCAGCCATGCGCGATCCTGCGTCATTCGCGGTGGCGATCAGGTCGGGCCGGTGCACGCCGGGACGCTGCGGGCTGAGAAACGGCCCTTCGAGATGCAGGCCGAGCACGCCGTCCGAGCCGGCCGCCTGCTGCGCCGCTTCGATGGCGCGCTTCATCTGGTCGCGCGTGTCGGTGATCAGCGTCGGCAGGCATGCCGTCGTCCCATACTGGCGGTGCGCGCGGGCGATGGCGCGCATCGCATCCGCGGTCGGGCTGTCGTTGAGCAGCACGCCGCCGCCGCCATTGACCTGGAGGTCGATGAAGCCCGGCGCGAGGATCGAGCCGGCCGGCAGCTTCTGGACCGGCATGTCGCCCGGAACATCTGCCGCCTTCGCGATGCCCTTGATGCGGCCAGCCTCGATCAGAACCGCGGCATGATCGTGCCAGCGGCGGCCGTCGAACACGCGGTCGGCCATGACCGCATGCGGGGCGCGGCTCGCGGGGTCGGGCTGCGGGCTCATGGCGTTCGGGTGTAAACTGATTCGAAGCGAAGCACGTTGTAAGCCGTAGCCTCCAATCTAGGACAACGCGCAGAAGACCACTATGGATCGCTTGATCATCCGCGGCGGCAAGCGCCTCGAAGGCTCGGTGCAGATCCGGGGCGCGAAAAACGCTGTCCTGCCGCAGATCGCGGCGGCCTTGCTGAGCTCGGCGCCGCTCGAAATCACCAATGTGCCCGACGTCAGCGACGTCACCACGATGCTGGCGCTGTTGCAGGAGTTCGGCGTCGCCACCCAGCGCGACGCCCGCTCGGTCACGATCGATGCCGGCAAGGCCGCCAACGCTGTCGCGCGCTACGACCTGGTGCGGAAGATGCGCGCCGGCATCCTGGTGCTGGGGCCGCTGGTGGCGCGGTTCGGGTCGGCGCGGGTGTCGCTGCCCGGCGGCTGCGCGATCGGCGCGCGGCCGGTCGACCTGCACTTGAAGGTGCTGGAAGCGCTCGGCGCCGACGGTCGGCGTCGAGGGCGGCTACATCAATGCGAATGTCAGCGCCGGCAAGCTGAAGGGCGGACGCATCGTGCTGCCGCTGCCGTCAATGGGGGCGACCGAAACTGCGTTGATGGCCGCGACCCTGGCGCGCGGCGAGACCGAAATTCTCAACGCGGCGCGCGAGCCGGAGATTGCCGATCTCGCACTCTGCCTCGTCGCGATGGGCGCCAAGATCGAAGGCGCCGGTACGCATCGCATGCTGGTGCAGGGCGTCGACGACACTGCGCCGCGCCACCCACCACCTTCTCCCCGACCGCATCGAGGCCGGCACCTATGCGATCGCTGCCGCGATCACCGGCGGGCATCTCGAACTGCTCGATGCACGGCTCGAGCATCTCGCCACCGTCGGCGCGGCGCTCGAGCGCGCCGGCGTGCAGATCTGGCCGACCGATCGCGGCCTGATGATCTCGCGCGTCGGGACAGCTGAGCGCGCGTCGACATCGTCACCGAGCCCTATCCCGGCTTCCCGACCGATCTGCAGGCGCAGTTCATGGCGCTGATGACGATCGCGATCCGGCGCTTCGGTGATCCGCGAGACCGTGTTCGAAAGCCGCTTCATGCATGTGCCGGAGCTTGGCCGGCTCGGCGCCAACATCTCGCTGCAAGGCTCGACCGCATTGGTGCGCGGTGTCGAGACGCTGCGCGCCGCGGAAGTGATGGCGACCGACCTGCGCGCTTCGGTCGGCCTCGTCCTCGCGGCGCTGGTTGCCGAAGGCGAGACGACGGTCCACCGCATCTACCATCTCGACCGCGGCTACGAAGCGCTCGACCGCAAGCTCGTGCAGTGCGGCGCCGACATCCGCCGGGTCACCGAATGAGCGCGGCGCCCCGGCAGCTTTTTGTCGGCGTCGATGGCGGCGGCACCGGCTGCCGCGCCCGCATCGTGAATGCCGAAGGGCGCGTGCTCGGCACCGGCATTGCCGGCCCGGCGGCGCTGCGGCTCGGGATCGACACGTCGCTGGCGGCCGTCGAGCAGGCGTGCCAGGCCGCGCTTGAAGAGGCCAAGCTGCCTGTCGAAGCACTGGCCGATGCCGACACCGCAATCGGCCTCGCCGGGATCGGGCGCAAAGGCCTGCTGGAGCAATTGATCGCGCGAAAGCATCCGTATCGCTCGGTGGTCTATGTCAATGACGCGACGATCGCCTGCATCGGCGCGCATGCCGGCGCGGACGGCGGCATCGTGATCGTCGGCACCGGCAGCATCGGCTTCGCCGTGGTCGGCGGACGCGAGATCCGCGTCGGCGGCTACGGCTTTCCGATCTCGGATGAAGGCAGCGGCGCCGATCTCGGCCTGCACGGCATCCGCCTCGCCTTGCGATCGCATGACGGACGCGGCGTGGAGACGAATTTCACGCGCGAGGTGATGGCGCGCTTCGACAGCGATCCGTTCGAGGCGGTGGCCTGGATGGACCGCGCTCACGCGACCGATTACGCGAGGTTCGCGCCGCTGGTGGTCCGCCATGCCAATGACGGCGATTCGGTCGCGCGCGCGGCGATCCGCGATGCCGCCGAAAAGATCGACGATCTGGTGCGCCAGCTGATCGAGCGCGGCGCGCCGCGGGTCGCACTGCTTGGCGGCCTCGCCACCCCGATGGAGCCGTGGCTGGCACCGGACGTGCAGCGCCGGCTGGTTCCGATCCAGGGCGATGCGGTCGACGGCGCGCTGCATCTGGCCCGCCGTGCAGCAGCGGCGCGGTGATGTTACATTGAACGAGATTCCAACCGCCGAGGTTTTTCTTGCCTGATTCCGTCAAGGGCATGCTGACCGAAGAGATCAGCCCTCGCTACGAGGACCTCGATTCCTGGTCCTCGGCCGAGATGATCGCGGCCATGTACGAGGGCCAGCTCGCGGCGGCGGCGTCGGTGCGCCCGGCGCTCGATGCCATCGCGGCGGCGGTCGACGCCGCCGTTCCGGCGCTGCAGCGCGGCGGCCGCATCGTCTATGCCGGCGCGGGAACGTCCGGGCGGATCGGCGTGCAGGACGGCACCGAGCTGCCGCCGACCTACGGCTGGCCGCTGGACCGCATGGTCTTTGCGATGGCGGGCGGGCTTGGCGCACTGGTGCAGAGCGTCGAGGGCGCCGAGGACGACGAGGCCGAGGGCGAGCGCGCCGTCGTCGCCAACAAGATCGGCAAGAACGACGTGGTGATCGGCATCGCGGCGAGCGGGACGACGCCCTACACGATCGGCGTGTTGCGCGCGGCGACCGCCGTTGGCGCCGTGACGATCGCGGTCGCCAGCAATCCTGAAGCGCCGCTGTTCGAGGTCGCGCAGCACCGGATCATGGTCGACACCGGCACTGAAGTGATCGCCGGCTCGACCCGGATGAAGGCCGGCACCGCGCAGAAGATCGTGCTCAACCTGTTCTCGACCGCGGTGATGGTGCGGCTCGGCCGCGTCTATCGCGGGCTGATGGTGCATATGCGCGCCAGCAACACCAAGCTGCGCCGCCGCGCCGAGCGGATGGTGGCGCAGATCACGAACTGCTCCGCCGCAGACGCCGCACGCTATGTCGAGCAGGCGGACGGCGACGTGAAGATCGCGATCCTGCTGGGCGCCGGCATGAAGCGCGAGGACGCCATCGCTGCGCTCGGGCGGCACGGCGGCAACCTGCGCCCCGCGATCGACGAATTTCGCGGCAAGAATGGCTGACCGCAGCGGACAAACCGCGATGGCGCGCGAGATCGCGGAGATTCCCGCGCTCGCGGAGGGCTTGCTCGCGCAGAGCGACGCCATTGCCGCAATTGCCAAACGGATCAATCAGGCCAATCCGCGCTTCGCCGTGCTGTGCGCGCGCGGCAGCTCCGGCCATGTGACCGTGTTCATGCGCTATCTGCTCGAGGCGCGGCTTGGCCTGCTCGTCTCCGCCGCCGCGCCGTCGGTGGTGACGGCCTACAAGAAGCGGCCGGAGATGCGCGACACGCTGTTCGTCGTGGTGTCGCAGTCCGGCCGCAGCCCGGACCTCGTCGATGGCGACGCAAGTCGCGCGCGAATGCGGCGCGCTGACGCTCGCCATCGTGAATGACGAGAATTCGCCGGCGGCGAAGGCCGCCGACCTGGTGCTGCCGATCAGCGCGGGGCTGGAGAAAGCTGTCGCGGCAACCAAGACGGTCGCGCTGTCGATGATTGCGGGCACGGCGCTGGTTGCCGCGCTCTCACGCGACGCAGAGCTGGAGGCGGCGCTGCGGCGCCTGCCGCGCCGGCTGGCGGACGCGCTGTCCTGCGACTGGTCGGACTGGTCGAACAGCCTGACTCGGCGCGCCCGCGGCTTTCGTCGCCGCCCGCGGCTACGGGTTCGGCACGGCACGCGAGGTTGCGCTCAAACTCACGGAGACACTGCGGCTTCCCGCGCTCGGCTACAGCGCCGCCGAGCTGCGACATGGACCGCGCGCGGCGATCTCGCCGGCAACGCCGGTGCTGCTGCTGCGGCAGAACGACGAGGCGGCGACCGCGGTCGATGAACTTGCGCGCGACCTGAAGCAGGCCGGCGACCGGGTGTTTCTCGCCGGCGGGCCGCAATCGTCTTTGCCGTGGATCGGTGACGATCATCCGGTTTGCGACCCGATTGTCATGCTCGTTCCGGCCTATCGCGCGATCGAGATGGCAGCGCGCAAACTCGGCCTCGATCCCGACAATCCGCCGCATCTCAACAAGGTCACGCAGACCCTGTGAGCACCGCGGCAAAAGACTCTTACCGCGCGGTTGGCGTGATCAGCGGCACGTCGATGGACGCCATCGATGTCGCGCTGGTGACGACCGACGGCAAAGAGCGCGTCACGCGCGGCCCGGGCGGCAGCTATCCCTATCCGGCTGCCCTGCGCGACAAGTTGCTCGCGGTCATCGCCGACACCAACAAGGCGAAGTCGGATCCGCTGGCCGATATCGAGGCCGCGGTGACGCAATCGCACGGCGACGCGCATTGCGCAATTCCTGGAAGACAACGGGATCAAGCCGCAAACGATCGACGTGATCGGGCTGCATGGCCAGACGGTCTATCACCGGCCCGAGCAGGGCATCACGCGCCAGCTCGGACGCGCCAAGGACATCGCCGCGCGATTTGGCGTCACCACGGTCGGCCGCTTTCGCGATGCCGACGTCGCGGCCGGCGGCCAGGGCGCGCCGTTCGTGCCGCTCTATCACAAGGCGCTGGCGGCCGAGCTGCCGCAGCCCGTCGTGGTGCTCAATCTCGGCGGGGTCGGCAATCTGACCTACATCAACGGCGACACGGTGCTCGCATTCGACACCGGTCCGGCCAACGCGATGGTCGACGATTTCGTGCGCAAGCGGCAGGGCAAGCCGTTCGATGCCGGTGGCGCGCTGGCCGCCTCGGGAAAGCCGGACGACAATCTCGTCAAGGACTTTGCGCAGCATCCGTTTTTCGCCCGCACGCCGCCGAAATCGCTCGATCGCAACGACTTCCACGATGCATTCGCGGCGGTCGAGCGGCTATCCGATGCCGATGGCGCGGCGACCTTGACCGAATTCACGGTGCGCTCGCTGGTGGCGGCACAGGACCACCTGCCCGCCCGGCCGCTGCGCTGGCTCGTCACCGGCGGCGGGCGCCACAATGCGCATCTGATCCGCCGGCTCGCCGCCGAATTGCAGGCGATCGTCCAGCCGGTCGAAGCCGTGGGATGGGCGGGCGATTTTCTCGAGGCCGAATGTTTCGGCTATCTGGCGGTGCGAAGCCTGCTCGGCCTGCCGCTGAGCCTGCCGACCACGACCGGCGTGCCGCGCCCGCTGACCGGCGGCGAGGCGTTCCAGCCCTAGGCTTCGGGCCGGTGCGAGACGACGCCGTCGAGCGCGTCGGGCGCCAGGATGACAAGGCCGCCGCGCTCAAGCCGCAGCCACTTCCGCCGCTGCCAGTTGCGCAGCTGCTTGTTCGCGCTTTCACGCGACACGCCGATCATCTGGCTGATCTCGCGCTGGGTGACGCGGATCTTGCGCGACGAGTCCGATTGCCGGTGCAGCTGCAACAGCACTTTGGCAAGACGCGTCTGAAGGTCGAGGAAGATGATGTCTTCGACCTGCTCGCTGGTCCGGCGCAAGCACGAGCACAGGACTTCGATCAGCTTGACCGCAACCTCCGGCCGGTCGCGCACCAGCTGCACAAAATCGCGCCGCTCAATCGCGATGACTTCACCGTCTTCAATGGCCACCGCGCTCGCTGAGCGCTCGCCGCCGTCGAGACAGGCTATCTCGCCGAAGATCTGCCCCATCGTAACGAGATTGAAGGTTGCGTCTTTGCCTTCGTCCGATGACGTTGCGATTCTGATTTTTCCGGCCGTCACCGCGTAGAGGCACGAGCCGACCTCGCCTTTGCGAAAGATGACGGCGCCCTTCTTGACCTTTCGCGTCGTGGCGTGCTGCGCGAGACGATCGATCTGCGCGCTGTCCAGATCGCGGAAAAACGGATGCGCGCGGAGCAGCGCCCGCTTGTCGAGCGGCTGGCGCAATCGAGGCTGGTCGCTTGGCCGCACAGCCATGGCAAACTCGCCGGGAATTTCCTGAACGATATCAAGATTAAGCCGTAGCCGACCAGCGCGCGCGTGTCGCACGCGGCCAATGGTTTAGCCCGCAAAATTTGACTAAACTCCTTCTACTTTCTGCAAATGACGCTCGACCATGGCGTCCTAGGTTTCGTCGCGCTTGCGTTTGGTGGCGGGAGCGCCGCTCCCGCCGTGTAAGGGGGGCGTAATCATGAAGAGAGCTATCACGCTCGCAGGCGGCGGGCCCGCTGCGGGATTGCACATCGGCGCGCTGAAGCGGCTCGATGAAGAAAAGCATCAAGTTCGACGTCTGGGCCCTGTCATGCATCGGGGCGTGGGTAGGCCTCGTCTACAACCAGGCCGATCCCGGAAAAGAAGCCGATCAGACCTACGAATTCTTCCGCGACGGCGTGTTCCGCGACGACGTTTCGTATTCGCGCTTTCCCGTCAACACCGTGTTCGGGACCAACAACGCCGCCAATGCGCAAGCGATGACGCAATTCTTCCTCAATCCCGACAGCTACAAGAACTTGTGGCTGCCGGACCAGATGATGGCGGCGGCGAAGGATACGCTCGCATTCATGTCCGATCGCGCGCGCTGGAACGAAGGCGACTTCAACCGCTGGATTCTCAACAGCGTGCTCGCGACCAATCCATTCGTTCGCTATTGGACCTCGATGATGTACCTGAGCAACATCTCGGGCCTGTCGCGCATCCACTATCCCGAGAGCACCTTCATGAAGGCGATCAAGTTCGATCGCCTGTTCGAGAAGGATAAGCCCTTCATCTACCACAACGCGTGGAACATCAGCTAAACAACGGCTCGAGCTATTTTCCAACAAGCCGGACTCGTACGGGCAGATCACGCCGGCCAGCCTGTGCGCATGTTCGGCACTACCGTTCGTTGAAGAGACGGTCGAGATCAACGGCGACATCTATTGCGAAGGTGCGCTCGTCGACACCGTCAACTTTGAGAAATTGCTGGACGATCATCCGGACCTTGACGAAATATGGGTGAGCCGCATCGTCGATTCAAAGCAGGTGCGGGCGCCGCAAAACATCGCCGATGCGCTCGCCAATCTCTGCATGCTGTTCGCCGCGACCGTCGGCGAGGACGACATCAAGCTGTTCCGCTACCACGTCAAGGAAGACAACAAGTGGCACGGCAAGATCATCGAAATGAAAGTGTCGCCCAAGATCGACTTCAACTGGACGCACGGCAATCTCAATCGCGGCCGCGATGCGGGTTATGAGGCGGCCGACGAGGTGTTGAAGTCTTACACGCCTGAAAGCGCGCCCAAGAAGGGAAAGAGCAAGAAGTAGATTCGCTCAGATCTCGTTGAGCAGCGCTTTGGCTTGCACGAGATCGCGCGCAGCCTCGCCTTCATTGAACTTGCGCAAGGATCGGCGCCAGCAGCTCACGTACTTTAGGACGCTTGCCGTCCTCCACGAAAAGTTTGGCCAGGTCGGTCGCGGCGCGTAACTCCAGAGATCTGCGCTTGCTGCTCACGCGCGACGCGAACGGCGCTTTCCAGAAGCGCATGCCGGCCTGTCCCGCCCCTGATGGGCCGGCAAGTGCCGTAAAGCCTGGGCTTTGAGCCGCATCAGCTCGGCAGCGAAGAGCTTTTCCGAATTGTCCTGCACGATGGCGAGGCCGCCATCGATGATTTCCAGCGCCTCTTCGTAGCGCCCGCGCGACATCAGCGCCGGGATGAGCAGGACGTAAAGCGCGGTGATGCCGATCTGGTAGCCGCCGCTGCGATACTCCTTGACCGCGCTGTACACCTCGTCGATCGCGGACGACTCTGGATCAAGCAAGGTCCGGCAAATGCCGCGAACGGCGCGCGACAGGCCGTGCCATGGCCGGAACGCGTGCTGCTCCGAAAGCATCAGGCAACGCTCGGCGTGCTTTTGCGCAGTCGCGAACTCGCCGCGCAAGGCGTAAAGCACGGCGGCGTAGTAACAGGCGTAAGCCTGGCTGTGCGGGTGCGCGATCGCCTCGGCGCGCTGCAGGGCCGCCTCGATCCGCGCGGCGGCCGAGTCCGGTTGGCCGAGCAGCCATAGCGTCCATGACAGCAAAGCCAGGTCGGCAACGCCGGCATCCTGCCCGGCCGCGCGCGCCGTGAGCCGGTCTTCTTCGCTGCTTGAATTGAAGGCGTCAAAGGCTCGCTCGATCCTCGCGGCGGCCTCGACGATATGTCCCATGAACATGCAGATCATGCCGCTGCCGCGCATGGCATTGAGCAAAGCCGGCCGGTCGCCCAACGCATCGACGCGCTCCAGCAGCCCGGTGATGGTTTCCTGCGCGAGCGGCAGCTCGCCGCGCATGACGCTGGAGGTCGTGAGCCAGAACATCACCTGCAGCGATCCCGGCGGATCGCCGAGCTGGACGCAAAGCTCGCGGGCACGCTTGAACAACGGCATCGCATCGGCGCCCGCGGGCCCTTGCGTTGCGATCAGAGAGGGTCCGAGCACCATGGCGAAGTCGAGCTCGATGCGATCGCGTTGCGCGCCTTCCGGCATGGCGGCGAGAGCCTTGAGGCCTTTTTGCAAATGGGCGATGGCTTCGATATTGGCCGAGCGCTGCGCCGCCTTGCGCCCGGCCTGAAGCCAATAGCGAACCGCTTCATCAAGCAGGCCGGCTTCGGTCAGGTGCTGCGCCAGCGTTTCCGGCTGAGCTTCGACCACGACTGGAATATTTTTGCTCCAGTATTTTCGCCAGCATGGCGTGCAGCTGCGCGCGCCGGCTCTTGAGCAGGCCGCCATACGCGGCGTCGCGCATGAGCCCATGCTTGAAGCTGAACACGGCGTGAGGAATGGTGCCGCGGCGGAAGATCAGCTCCGCCTGCACCAGCTGCTCCAGCGCTTCGTCGAGCTTGGCTTTCGGCAGCGACGCCAGATCGCTCAACAGCTCGTAATTGAATTCGCGCCCGATCACCGCGGCGATCTGGGCGACATCTCGCACCGAGGCCAGGCGATCGAGCCGCGCCATCAGCGAGGCGTGCAATGTCATCGGAATGGCGAGAGACGGCAGCGGCCGTTCGAGCACGTACTCGCCGCTCCTTTCCTGGAGTTGGCCGCTTTCCAGCACGGTTTTCGTCAGCTCCTCGACGAACAGCGGCACGCCGTCGGTGCGTGCAAGGATCTGGCTTAAAACCTCGTCCGGCAGCGCCTTTCCGCCGGTAACGCGATCGACCAGGGCTGCACCGTCCTTTCGGCTCAGCCTTGTGAGCGGCACGGTGGAGACGTGGGTATGCCCGGGCCATGGCGGCGTGAACTCCGGCCGCGCGGTCATCAGCAGCAAGACTTTGAGCTTCGGCAATCGCTCCACCGTCAAAGCCAGCAGTTCAAGCGAGGTGGGGTCGATCCAGTGCACATCCTCGAAGATCACCAGCACGGGCTGGCGTGCCCCGAGCTTCTCGAGAATGGCGCCAAGCGCGGCGAGCGTCGCTTCCTTTTGCTCCTGGGGGCTGAGGTCGGGCAGCGGATGGCGCGGACTGGGCGGCAGTGAAAGAAGATTGGCCAGGAGGGCGACGGTGTGCTCGCCCTGCGTGGCCTGACGTTCAAGCATCGTTTCGAGCTTGGAGAGCCGCGTCGCCGGCGTGTCGACGCGCTCGAAGCCGGCGGCGCGCTCGAGCTGACCGATAAAAGGAAACAAGGCGCTGTTGGTATGATGCGAGGAGCAAAAGTAAGTCAGCGTCGTGTGCCGCTCCTCGCGCAGCATATCGTCGAGCGCCAGCGAGATGTGCGACTTGCCGATGCCCGGCTCGCCGAGCAGCAAGACGGCTCGGCCGTCACCCTCCCGCGCTGACCGCCACCGGCGCATCAGCATGTCGATTTCTTCGTCGCGTCCGAGCAGCGGCGTAATCCGCCGCTGATGCTGCGCTTCGAACCGGCTTCGGACACCAAGCGCGTGCAAGCGGCTGCCACACATGAATGGGCTCCGCCCAGCCGTTGAGCGGGACAGCGCCGAGGCCGCGATACTCGAAGTAGCCGGCGGTCAGGCCACGCGTGCTTGGACACACGGCAACGGTGTTCGCTCTCGCCACCTTCTGCAGCCGGGCCGCGAGATTGGGAGTGTCGCCGAGCACGTTGTGCTCGACGGCGCCGCCAGCGGTGGTGAGGAGGTCGCCGACCACGACCGTACCGGTTGCGATTCCGATGCAAGCTTGCAGCGTGACGTCGAACCCCGGCTGCAATCGCGGGATCGCTTCGACCAGCGCAAGGCCGGCATGAACGGCCTGTTCGGTATCGTCCTCGCGCGCCCGCGGATAGCCGAAATAGATCAGCGCTCCGTCACCCATGTAACGGGCGATCATGCCGGAATGCTGCTGGATGATTGTCTCGATGCAGTTCTGGTAGGCCGAAACCACCGCGCGGAAATCTTCGGGATCGAGCTTGGCGGAGAGCGCGGTCGAACCGACGAGATCACAGAACATCACCGTGAGCTGGCGGCGTTGCGCGCCGGCCTCTTGCGCGGGCTGGACCGGCGCTTCGGTTTTCGGCGCGATTTGCGGCGTCCGCAATCGCGCGCAAAATCTTGCGGCGATGGCCGATCGGAATCTCGAGGTCTTTGAGATCCTGCTCGGTGAGTTCGCCGAGCACGGAGGGATCGATCGCATTCGCGACGAAACGCTCGGTGTATTCGGGCAACCCGAGCGAGGCTGAGCCAGTCTGCGATTGACGTCATTTGCTGATGGTCCGGTGAATACTAGCACCCGGCGCGTCACGATGAATGATGCGACGATCATGCGCGCCATAGCGGCCTAGCTATCGCATTGCGAAGTAAAGGCGTTTTCGACGCCGGTAATGCTCCATTGACCACGTTCGTTG
This sequence comes from uncultured Alphaproteobacteria bacterium, assembly GCA_963788805.1. Taxonomy (GTDB): domain Bacteria; phylum Pseudomonadota; class Alphaproteobacteria; order Rhizobiales; family Xanthobacteraceae; genus Pseudolabrys. The sequence continues at coordinate 311,549 of CAWBHU010000003.1, read as the reverse complement.
CGCGCGCCCTGCCCACCCACAGCGACTGAAATTTTTCGCCGGCGAATGTGATGCGGCTCACCTCCGCGCCGCGCAGCGACTGTTACCGCTGCCTGCAAGGAGGACGTCATCATGAGTACGTTGTCTGAGCCGGTCAGCCGCCACGTTGCACCAGCAGCAGGAGGCGGACAATCGCGGGTTCGGCGAAGCCGTCGTCGCGATGCTCTGGTTCGTCTTTTACGTCCTGATCATCGTCGCGGCGCTCAGCGTCGGATCCCCGCTACTCGCAAACACCATCGACATCGCCACGCGCGCCTGAATGGACCGCGCCTGCGCGCGGCCCATCGCCTTAACCCGTTCGTCAGTCATGCGCCGCGCGCTCAGAACCCTGGAGAGAATCATGCGCTACATCGCTGTTGGTATCGCCACCGCCTTCATCGTCATGATGGGGCTGACCCTGCGGCCAGGTCCGCACGCAACGGCTGCCGTCGACGCTCTGACCATGTCCGATCTGGGCGCGATGTATCCGAAGGTCGACGTCAGCAAGCTGCCGGTCGCCGAGCACGTCGACGCCTATTGATCCGGCACACGATCAGCCGGCGGAAGCCCTCGCAGGCTTCCGTCGCTGCTCGGCAGGTCTTATTTCCCGGCTTTGCTCTCGCGCTTCTTGCCGCCGGCTTCGGGGAAGATCCACATCGCCACGACCATGAATATCGCGGCGCCGATGACGAACGTGGAGAATTCCGGCCGGATCGGCGATCCCTGCCAATAGGCCAGGATTGCCGCGACGATCATGAACACGACCGAGACGATGGCTTTGACGTCGTTAGGCATCGTGCCCTCCGATCAAGCAGTCCCGACCGGAGCCGTCGCGGCTTCATCAGGCCGGCGCGGCTTGCCGCGGAGATTGGTCTTGAGGTGCCGCGTGTCGTAGCCGTTCAGCAACGTGCCGACCAATCCGCGATCGAGATCCGACGTGCCGAACAGCCAGTCGGCGATCGGGAACGTCAGGTTCATGTTGGTCTCCATCATCAGCCGCGCATTGTGATGCGCGGTGTGATGACGGCGCAACGTGTTCACGAACGGACAATTGCGCACGAACCAGTTCTCATCGACGTGGCAGCAGAAGTGCATGAACTCGTAGATCAGGTACATGCCGGTCGTGACGCCATGAACAGCCAGCCGACATTCGGCGAGAACAGATAGCCGAGGATCACCGCCATCGGCAGCGACATCAGGATGAAGACGACCAGCGCGTAGGGCGGAAACACGGTGACGCGCCAATCCTTGTGATCGCGGAAGCGCATCTCTTCGTCGGTGAAGAACTGGTGATGGTTGAGCGTGTGACGCTCATAGACCGCGCGCAGGCCCTTGATGTTGACCGGCCGGTGCATGATGTATTTGTGCACGAGCCATTCAAAGATGTTGGTGAAGAGGAAGGTCACCGGAACGGTCAGCCATTCCAGCCAGGTCGGGCTGTGAATGTGCTGGACGTAAACGTAGAACGCCGCCGCGCCCATCGCGTAGATCAGGGCGATATGGAAATAGCCGTCGTACCATCCGATGATCCGCGAACGGTATTCCTTGCGAAACTCGATCTGGCGTTGGGTGATCATCCCTGTCTCCTTCAACTACGTCGGCGCGGCGCCTACATCATGCCGCCGGCGGCGACCTTGGGCCGTTCCGCCTTCCAGTCCTCTTCCTGCTGAACCGCGAAGATCGAGGTGTAACCGCCCGACCAGTCCGGCGGCAGCAGGCACGGCCGCGGATCGTGACGCGCCCAGCGCGCCGGCTTGCCGCGCACGATCGCTCCGTAATGGCGCGATTGCAGGGGATTGTAGGTGTACGGCATCGCGTCGGCTGACGAATAGACGTTGAGCAGCAACGGACGCGGTATCTCCGACCAGTTGGCCTTGGAATAGTGCAAGGTCCGGCAATTATGGATGGTGATCGAGCCGGCTGGGCCCTCGAGATAGTCCACCTTGCTCATGTCGATTCCGGCAGTGTCCTCCGGCTTCATGCAGCCGACCCACTGGCCTTTGTCGTTGTACTGGTCGACCACCGGCCCGTTGTGGCTGCCGGGCAGCACGCCGAGCGGCCCCTGCTCGGCATTGCACTCATAGACATAAGTGCCGGCGGTGCATGGGCTGTAATTGGTGTGCGGCCAGAACGAGATGTCCTGGTGCCACTTCACCTCGTCGCCGCCCTTCGACCATTTGAAGTTGAGCTTGGACTGGTGAAATTTCACGTCAGAGCCGACCAGATCGGCGATGGCATCCGGCAGCGGCGACTTCTCGCCTGACGCATATTCCCAGTAATCCGGATGATGGTCGTTCATGCTCGACAAGCGGCGCAGCCGCGGATTGTCGCGGGTGTGGCCCTTGTCGACGTCCCAGACCGCATCGGATTTGGTGACCGAGCGGCTCTTGTCGACCATCTGCTCGGTGGCGGCCCGCAGGCGCTCGACCCAGCTGTCCGGCAGGAATTTCTCAAGCAGGATGTAGCCGTTCTCGAAATAGAACTCGCGCTGCTTCTGCGTGAGCACTTTCGGCTTGATGGACAGGACATCATCCGGGGTCATGGTTTTCGCTCCCTAGCAACGGCGTTGGTCGCCTTGTCTGATATATCACTAATCTATCACGGCGGAATGCGCCGTCAATTTCTTTCGCGAAGAAGTTGAAAGATAAGCCGATTTTCCAGTGCTCATTTGAACCCCAACAGCACGGACGGCAGCCACAAAACGAGCTGCGGGAATGCCGCGGTGAGCGCGAGCGTGAACAGTTGCAGCACGATGAACGGCACCACGCCGCGGAACATGTGGTGGATGGTGATTTCCGGCGGCGCGATGCCGCGGAGATAGAAGATCGCCGGCGCCATGGGCGGCGAGAGATAGCTGGTCTGGATGATGATCAGGAACAGAACGCAGAACCAGACGCCGTCGAATCCGATCTTGTTGATGATCGGCATGAAGACCGGGATGAAGATCAACAGGATCGAGATCCAGTCGAGAATGAACCCGGCCAGGAAACAGATGAGCAGGAACAGACTGAGCGTCAGCCAAGGACCGAGATTGGCTGCAGCGATCAAGTGCTCGGTGGTCTGAACGCCGCCCCCGGCGATGAACACCCCGGCGAACATGTTGCCGGCCATCAGGATGGTCAGGATCATGACCGTGACCTTGAGGGTCTTGACCACCGCCTCGTGAAGCACCGGCAGCGAGAAGTCGCCGTAGAAGACCGACAGCAGCAAGGCACCGAGTGCACCGAGCGCCGCCGCTTCGGTCGGCGCAGCTATCCCGAACATGATCGAGCCGAGCACAGCGGCGATCAGCAGCATCGGCGGCCACAGCGCGACCAGCGAGATGCGCACCTTGCCGAGGAACGACGGATCGTCTGGCGAGGGAGGAATCCGCGGCCCTTTCTCAGGCCAGATCGTGCAAAGCACCAGGATGTAAACGATGTAGAGGAAGGCCATCAGAAGCCCGGGAAACAACATCCCGAACATCAGGTCGCCGATAGATACGTTGGCGACCGGCCCGAGCAGCACCACCACGATGGACGGAGGAATGATTGTGCCGAGCGAGCCGCCGGCGCAGATCACGCCGGAAATCAGCGACTTGTCGTAGGCGTATTTCAACATCACCGGGATGGTGAGCAGCCCGACAACCGTCTCGGTCGCTCCGATCACGCCGGACGAAGCGGCAAACACGACGCACATCAGAACGGTAGCGATGGCCAGTCCGCCGGGAAGCCGCCGCGTCCACAAATGGATCGCCTCGAACAGCCGCTCGGCAATGCCGGCGCGCTCGAGCATCGCACCCATGAAAATGAACAGTGGCACGGCGGCGAGCACGAAGTTCGACGCCATGGCGTCGATCTTCTGGATGAACTGGAAGATGATCGAAGAGCCGAACGCCCAGTAACCGAAAGTGAAAGCCACCGCGATCATCGAGAAGGCGACGGGAAAGCCGATGAACAGCGCAAACAACAGCGCCGGAAACATCAGATCGAAGCGGCGCCGAGCATCTATTGCGGCTCCGTCGTGACTTCAGCGTCATAGTGCGAGCGCCGCCCGGCCAGATACATGAACGCTTTCATGACCTCGGCGATGATCTGCAGGACGAGCAGCACGAATGCGATGAAGAAGATCAACTTGAACGGCCAGATCACGGGATTCCAGGCAGACTGCCCGGACAATTCGCCGGTGCGGTAAGCGAGCCTCCAGTAATCCCACAGTGACCACGTCACCCAGGCAAGGCACGGCAGCACGACCAGATAGCCCACGAGGTCGACGATCGCTTTCGTCCCCTGGGAGAAGCGCTGCGTGAAGGCATCGATGCGAATATGCCCGTGTTCCCGCAGCGTATAGGCCATGCCGAGCAGCGCATGCGTGCCCATCACCATGTAGCCCACTTCATAGGCCCATTGGGTCGGCGCGTTGAAAGCATAGCGCGCGACCACGTCGTAAGTGGTCGCCAGAATGAGCGGCACGACAAGCCAGGCGGTGGTCTCGCCGCTGAAGCGCGAAATGGATTGGATCAGGCGCAGCAGTGCCTGCATCGTTCCCTCAAAGTGATTGGAGAGAGAAAGGCCGGGAGCAAGACCGCTCCCGGCCGAGGACCGCTTAATACTTCACGTTGCGATAGCTCGAGGCATTCTCCCACAGCTTCTCGAAGGCGCGTTGGCTTTCCCAGACCTTCTTGAACCAGGGATTGGTTTTGCCCTGCTCTTCAGCCCATGTGATGGACATGTCCTTGGTTGCTTTTTGCACTTCGGTTGAGAGCTCGATGATTTCGTTGCCCTGCTCGCGGAAGAACTTGAGCGCCTTGGCATCTTCCGCGCCGACGCGCATCCAGCTCTCGAGCGTCACTTCCTTCGCGGCCATCTCGACCAGCTTCTTGTCGCGGTCGGACAGCTTGGCCCAGGCGCCTTTGTTGACGCAGAGCTCGAACGGCGCCGACGGCTGGTGCACGCCCGGGATGATCACGTACTTCGCGATCTTGTGGAAACCCATCGAGATGTTCTCGTACAGGGTGCCCCACTCGGTGGCGTCGATCGCGCCACGCTCCAGCATCGGATAGGTCTCGGGACCGGGCGTCGTAACCGACGCCGCGCCGAGCGACTTCGAGATTTCAAGCCAGGCGCCGGCGGTGCGCAGCTTGAGCCCCTTGAGATCCTCCATGGTGCGCACTGGCTTGCGCGAATGCAGGAACGCCTCGGCGGTCCGCGCGAACAGCGGCATCGAGATCACGTTGAACTTCTCGTCGTTGAACTGGCGCTGAAGCTCGAGGCCGCCGCCCTCGTAAAGCCAGTGCAGCATGCGCTCGCTGTCCATCGAGCCGGAGAAGCCGCCGAACAAAACGACGGTCTTGTCCTTGCCCCAGTCGTAACCCATCCAGGTGTGGCAGGCCTCCGCGACGCCATTGGCGACCGCGGTGCGCGACTCCAGGCCCTTGGCCAGCGTGCCGGCCGGCAGCACCTGCACTTCGATGCGGCCGTCGGTCATGAACTTGATCTTTTCGGCGAACGCCTTGGAGCCGAGGTCCATCAGCGGACCGCCGCCCCACTCGGTTTGCATCTTCCAATTATGTTCGGCGGCCGAGATCGCCGAGGAGCCGAGCATGGCGACCGCCAAGCTCAGCAAACTGGCTTTGATGATCCTTCTCATAACGTACCCTCCCTGTGTTTGTATTTTCGCTATTTCTTCCCAGTCCCATTCGAAACGGGCAGTCCCGTCAGGCCCGCTCCTTAATGGCTGCATCGATTTCTGCGCCGGTGAGCGTCCAATCATTGTCGAGATTTGCCACCACCCGCTTCATGAAATTCTCGGAGAGAGCGATCGCACGATCCTTGTCGCCGAGGTGGTCGTAGAGAATTGCGAGCGCGAGCTGCTGCGGGCTTTCGCCCTCATAGGTCCATTCGAACCCGTAGGTGGTGAAGCGCTTGACCTCATAGTGCTCCGGCAGCGGCCGGCCATCGGCGGTCACCACCAGCCCATCGATCGTGCGCTTGCCCTCATAGGTCTTCATTTCAGACCGAGACCGTTCCGCGCGTGAAGTTCTCGGTGTAATCCAGCAGCTTGTCGCTGGCGCGCGCCGCGCCTTCGACGTTGCCTTCGGCGATAGCGCGGGCCTGATTGGCGTGCAGCCGCGCGCACAGCGGCAAGTCGGCGGCTTCGCGGTAGTGCATGTACCAGAAGCGCCGCGACAGGCCCTGCAACAGCTTCATCGAGCGCGCGGCGTAATCGTTGTGGGCGGACTCGACGAGCAGCGAGTTGAGCTCGCGATCGAGCCGCATGAAGGCGATGTCGTCATTGGTCTTGGATGCGCGGTCCATGCCGCGCGCAATCTCCTGAAATTGCGCGCGCTGCTCGGGGGTCGAGCGTTCGGCGCTGGCGCGGCTCAACATGCGCTCGATCTCACGGCGGACTTCGAGGACCAGCAGTTGGTTGCGCGGATTGATGTCGGACACCAGGATGCCCTTGCGCGGCAGGATCGTGACCAGCCCCTCGCGGGCCAGGCGTTGCAGCGCCTCACGGATCGGCGTGCGGCCGATCTTGAAGGTCGCCGACAGCATCTGCTCGGAGAGCACGTCGCCCGGCCGCAGCCGCAGCGTCACGATCTGCTCTTCGATGGCGCGATAAGCCTGTTCGGTCAGCGTTTCGCCGGGCGCGGCGCGATTTCGGCCTCGCGACCGGACGCTGCCGTCGAAGTGCGCCGGTCTGACCGCGGGCCATGTCAGATCTGCTTTCGCTTGGCGACCATGGCCGCGAACTTCTCGTATTCCGCGTCGTTCACCGTGTAGGAATGATCGTCATCGGGGAACGAGCCTTCTTTCACTTCCTTGACGTATTCCCTGATGCCGCCGACCGCGACTTCGGTGAGCTTGGCGAAGCGCTTGGTGAATTTCGGCTTGAAATCGGTGAAGACGCCGAGCAGGTCGTAGCAAAGCAATATCTGCCCGTCGGTGCCGACGCCGGCGCCGATGCCGATGGTCGGAATCGTCAGCTGCTCCGAGATCAGCCTGGCGATCTTGGCCGGGACCGCCTCGAACTCGAGCATGAAGCAGCCGGCATCCTCGATGGCGAGCGCATCTTCGAGGATCTTCATCGCGGCGTCCGCGGTGCGGCCCTGGATCTTGAAGCCGCCGAACATCGCGATGGTGTGCGGGGTGAGGCCGATATGCGAGCGCGGTCGGAATGCCCGCATCGACCAGCGCCTTGAGAATATGCGCCTGCGACTTGCCGCCCTGCGGCTTCACCGCGTCGCACAGCGTCTCCTGCATCATGCGCGAGGCATTGCGCAGCGCGACGTCGACGGTGTGGTAGCTCTGATACGGCATGCAGCCGAGCATGAAGGTGTTCGGCGCGCCGCGCCGCACCGCCTGCCCGTGCAGCACCATCATGTCCATGGTGGCGGGCACGGTGGAGCGGTGGCCGTGCGAGATCATGGCGAGGCTGTCGCCCAGCACCGCGACGTCGACGCCGGCCATCTCGGCCCACTGCGCCGAGGTGTAGTCCGGCACCGACATGTAGACCATCTTCTCGCCGGTCTTCTTGGAGTTGCGGATTTCGGTGATGGTGCGCTTCTCGCGCTTTGCCTCGGCCTTCGGCTCAGGCTTTTTCTCGGCCGGTCTTGCGGCCGGCTTGGACGCGATATCCGCGGTCGACATGGCGTTTCCCCGATCGCGGTTGCATGGACCGCTGATATATGTCTCGTATGTTACGGATATTGTTTTAAGCCGGTCAAGCCGTCCGCATGTCGGTCGCCCTCGTTCCGCTCGCGCTTTTCACTATGCTGATGCTGGCCGTATCGCTGCATGGCCTGACCGCCAGCGGCCACTTTCCGCGCGAAACGCGGCTTCCGGCGATGGCGAGCGGCGCCGGTCTCGCGGTGCTGTGGCTGACGATCCTGGTCGTGCTGGCGTGCCTGCTGGCGGGACTCTTTGCCGCGTGGCGGCTGATCCCCTGGTACGCCGCGGTGATTGGCGGCGGCGGCGGCATCCTCGTCGCGCCGCTGGTGCTGCAGTGGTTTCCCGACCGGTTCGTCGACGGCAAGCGCGGCCTGATCTCGTTTGCCGCCGCGGCGCTGCTGCTGTCGCTGCTTCTCGTGCTGTCCTAGATCACGCGCGACTCAACCGCGCGTAGCGAGAGTAGCGCTCGATACAGGTGCGCAGCACCTCGTCGCCCGGCCTGGTCCACCAATCGAGCGACGAGAAGATTTCGACCTCGGTGAGGCCGCGATAGCCGGCCTTGTCGATCCAGCCGCCGATGCGCGGCAGATCGATCACGCCGTCGCCCATCATGCCGCGGTCGAGCAGCAGGTCGCGGGTCGGCACCAGCCAGTCGCAGACGTGATAGGCGAAGATCCGGTTTGCCTTGCCCGCGCGAGCGATCTGCGCCTCGAGGTCGGGATCCCACCACACGTGATAGGCGTCGATCGCGACGCCGACGTCGGTCCCGAGCTGCTCGCACATATCGAGCGCCTGCGCGAGCGTGTTCACGCAGGCGCGGTCGCCGGCATACATCGGATGCAGCGGCTCGATGGCGATCGGCATCTTGTTCGCGCGCGCATGCGGCAGCACGGCAGCGATGCCGTCGGCCACCATCTGGCGCGCCGCGCCGATGTCGCGCGAGCCTTTCGGCAAGCCGCCGACCACCAGCACGAGACAATCGGCGCCGAGCGCCGCGGCTTCGTCGATCGCGCGCTTGTTGTCGTCGATCGCAGCCTGCCGGCCGGCCGCATCCGGCGCCGGAAACATGCCGCCGCGGCAATAGCCGCTGACGCGCAGGCCATTGTCCTTGATGGCGCGCACCGCTTCGTCGAGCCCGACCGCGGCAACCTGGTCGCGCCACGGATCGACCGCCGGAATGCCGTGCCGCGCGCAAGCTTCGCGCCGCCTCGATGACATTCCATTGCTGGCGCACGGTCGCGAGATTGATTGAAAGGCTTTCGATACCCATCGTTTCTCCTAGGCGGACGACGGCGTCATCGCCGACCAGTCCGGTATGACGCTGCAGCCAAGGCCGTGCGCCTGCGCGACGGTCTCAAGCGACACGGCGCCGTCGCGGATATTGAGCCGGGCGCGGCCATCCGGCGCGGCGCGATAAAGATCGCGCGTGCTGCGACAGGAACGCGGCCTGCTCGCTCTGCGGCGCACCCGCCATGCCATCGACATAGTGATGGCCGTTGCGCTCGACATGCGTGGCGCCGACCAGGGTGGCGAGCAGCAGATCCTGCTGCACGGCGACGCCGCCTTGCGTCGTCAGGTCCTCCGCCGACATGAAAAGCGCCGGCGTTTCCGTCGGCATTGTGCTTCGCCACCCGCGCGGCGTTGAGGATGGCGCGATAGAAACCCTTGCAGGACTTGGCCGAAATGCCGCGATAGCCGAGCGACAGCGCGCGCGGGAACACGTCGTAATCGCTGTCGGACTCGTCGATCTCGACCGGCGCCTGCCGGCCGAGTTCGCCGAGCGGCTCGCTAGAGCGCGCGACGCGCGCGATCGGCTGCTCCAGCAACACCATCGATGATTTCAGGCGCGCGAGGCGGCGATCCTCGCTGATGCGCCGCCACAGCTCCATCACCGCGTCGGCCTGTCTCGTACTGTTCGTTGCCGTCGAGCGTGACGTGATAGGCGTCGAGGCGGTCGAGCACGGCCGCGATCTGCGCCAGACGCTCGATGTCGGCGTCGGCCTTGCCGGACGACTTTCAGCTTGAAATAGCGATGGCCGTAGGCGGCGATCACCTCTTCGAGGCTTTCGGGCAGCCCGTCGTCGAGCGCGCTTGCCCTGCGTCTCGGCCTTGGTGAGCGCGTCGAGCAGGCCGACGGTGTGACGGACGTGGATCGAGGGCGCCGGCTTCAGACCGGCGAGGAAGCGCGGCGAGATCGAAGCCGGCGAGATCGGGCGTCAGGCGCGCATCGATGCCGAGCCGGTTGTCACGCAGCAGCGTCGAAGCCGGCTGCTTCTCGAGCCGGCCCAGCGCGTCGATGACCGCGCGCTCGAGCAGCGCAATGCCGAACGAAGCGATCAGCCCATTCAGCCCGGCCTGCTCGCATTCGGCGCGATGCGGCTTTTCGAGTCGCGGCGCTCAGGCCGAACGGTGTGTCGCTGCCTGCCGCGATCATGTGACGCTTCGCGATCGCAAGCGAGCGCCGCAGCTGATCGAAATTGTCTTCGTTCGAGAGCTGCGGCGACTTGTCGAACCATTTCGGCACCAGCAGCTCGGCGGCAATGCCCTCGCCTTCCCGCCCGTCGTCGAGCTTGACCCGCGCGCGCACGAACATCTGCGGCGCCTCGGTCAAGGTCACGACGCCGAAGCGGAACGGCAGGCGCAGCTTGACCGGCCGCTCGTAGAACGAGACGTCGAGCAGGGAGAGCCGAGGCGCGGCGCTTGCTCATGATCGCGCCTCCAATGAGCGGATGTAGCCGATGCCGCGCGCGGCACAGCCCGGGCCGTCCGGCCTGTAGATGAAGGGCTCGATCGACGCCATCGCCGGAATAGCCGGTGTCGCGCAACGCGGCGAGGATCGGGGCGAAATCGAGCTCGCCGTCACCCGGCCCCTGCCGGTTCGGATCGTTGAAATGGACGTGCGCGATGAGGCCGGTCGGAATCCAGCGGCGGATCAGGTCCGGCACGCTCTCGCTCTCGGTGAGCCGCCGCCGAGGAGCAATCGATCATCGTGCGCAACGCCGGATTGTCGATGGCGCGGACGATCTCTGCGGCTTCGGCCACCGTGTTCACGAACGCGCGTCTGGTCGCGCGACAGCGGCTCGATGCAATAAGTGACGCCCGCCTCGGCGGCAGCGCCGCGACCGCCGCGAAAGCGTCAACGCCGCTTTGGCGGCAGCCCTGCTCATCGGCCGGGCTCGAGACGGCGCTGATCCGGCGAGCCATGCACGAGGATGGTGGCGCCAAGATCCGCCGCCAAGCCGCACAGACCGCGCATCACCGTCAAGAGTCGTCTCGCGCACCTGCCTCGTCCGCGCTGGTGATCGAAAGGCCCGCCGGCGCCCGCAACAGATAATGCAGCCCGGTAATCGCGAGCCCGGCATCGGACGCGGCCTTGCGCAGCGAGCGCCGCTCGCCGGGCGGCAACAGATGCGGCTCGTCGCTCAACGTGAACGGCGCGATCTTCGAGCCCGTCATAGCCGAGCCGGGCGGCAAGCTCGCATTGCGCCGCGAACGGGACGCCGGCGATCACTTCGTTGCACAGCGAATACGCATAGGCACGTCTAGGCGCCGGCCTTACGCCGCGCCGAAGACGCTCATCAGCGACGACCAGCCGCGAGCCAGTAACCGATTAAACGCCGGAATATTCATCAAGATCGTGATGGCGACGAGCACGAACATCACAAAGCTGATCGGCCGGGTGAAGAACGGCATCAGGTCGCCGTCCGACAGCACCAGCCCGCGGCGCAAACTTCTTTTCCAGCAAGTCGCCGAGCACGATGCCCAGCACCAGCGGCGCCATCGGGAAGTTAAGCTGGCGCAGCACAAAGCCGACCACGCCGAACGCCAGCATCACATAGACGTCGAACATCCTCGATGCGATCGCGTAGGAGCCGACCACGCACAGAACGAAGATGATCGGCATGATCAGCACGGCCGGAAATTGCAGCACGCGGACCAGCAATTTTGTCAGCGTCAGGCCGTAGATCAGGATGCCGACGCTGGCGATGAACATCATGGCAACGACCTCGTAAACGAAGTTCGGATTCTCGATCATGATCAGCGGGCCTGGATTGACGCCGTGGATCAGCATGGCCGCGAGCAGGACCGCGGCCGGCGCCGAACCCGGCACCGCCAGTGTCAGCACCGGGATGACGGCGCCCGGCACGCAGGCATTGTCGCCGGTCTCGGCCGCCATCAGGCCTTCGACCGAGCCCTTGCCGAACAGTTCCTTTTCCTTGCTGGCGCGGCGTGCCGCGGCATAGGAACTCCACGCCGCGACATCCTCGCCGACGCCGGGAATGATGCCGATGCCGGTGCCGATCAATCCGGAGCGGATGATCGTGCGCCAGTATTTGGTCACGTCGCGCGATGCTTCGGGATCACCGTGTCATAGGCTGCTCACCTTCATCGGCCGCGGCTTGTCCTTCATGACGGTGAGGACTTCGGCGAAGCCGAATGCGCCGACCAGCGCCGGCACGAGTGAGATGCCGCCCGACAGGTCGTGAATGCCGAACGTGAAGCGGTCGTAGGCATAGAGCCCTTCCTGCCCGATGCCCGCGACGAACAAGTCCGAGAAAGCCCGCCATCCAGCCCTTGAGCGGATCATTGCCGGTGAGATTGCCGGAAATCACCACGCCGAACAGCGCGAGCCAGAAGAATTCGTAGGCGCCGAACTTCAGCGCCATCTCGCCGAGCATCGGCGTGAAGAAGGCGAGCGCGAGCATGCCGATCCAGGTGCCGAGCACCGAGCCGGATGTCGCAATGCCCATGGCGCGGCCGGCAAGGCCCTGGCGGGCAAGCGCATGGCCGTCGAGGCAGGACGCGGCGGAGGCCGGCGTGCCCGGAATGTTGAGCAGGATCGCGCTGCGGCTGCCGCCATAGATCGCGCCAACGTAAGTGCAGATCAGGATCAGCAGCGCGTCGGCGGGCGGCAGCTGATCGTGAGCGTCGTCATCAGCGCGACGCCCATGGTCGCGGTCAGGCCGGGCAGCGCGCCGATCACGAAGCCGACGAAGCACGCGATCAGCGCATAAGCGATCGGCGCTCGGCGTCATGAAACCCGAGCAGCGCGTGGCCGAAGCCGATCAGACCGTCGAGCATCGCGCGCCTCAGGGCAGCCGAACCAGGAACACGTCCTGGAAAACGTAATGGATGGTCAAAGCCGCCACGACACCCAGCGTAACAGCGACCAGGACGCCGCGCGGCAACGTGCCGTGCGCGTCGACGTTCCGCAAATTGGAAAACAAGCACGAAGACGGCGATGAAGATCGCCGACGCCGAGCCAGAACGGCAGGCCATGGCCGACCAGGCCAATCGCGAAGCCGAGACAAAGGACGAGCACCGCGATCAGACGCCAGTGCTCGCGGAAATCGAGCTGCGGCCATCGCGGCTTCGGCCAGCGCACCTGCCCGCACGGCGCGCACCATCAGAATGACCGACGTCAAGCCGATTACGGCGCCGAGCATGCCGGGAACAAGTCCCGGCACTGTGTAGATCGTCGCCTGCAGATGCTTGAGGCGATCCATCTGCCACGCGCAGACAACGATGAAAGCCGCCAGCGCAAACCACGCCGCCCCGGTCACCAGATCGGTAAAGGGTGAAGGCTTTTCGTCTTCCATTGCAGGCTTCCGGGATGGCGAAGGCCGCCCCCGTTCGGAGGCGGCCTTCGACCCTACCCTTAGCTTCGGAATGCCGACCGTGTCCGGCGCGACCTTCGACTTGCCAGCGTCGTGCAGCTGCCACGCCGTGGTCTTGATGGCCGGCATTGCCGCACCGAGCGCGGCGTCGCCGGCGACCGGAGCGAACTGCGCGCCGTTGGCAGCCGCGTACTTCTTCAAGGTCTCGGACTTCGCGATCACGTTCTCCCACAGCATGTCGAGCGTCTTCGTGCACCTCCGGCGGCACGCCCTTCGGCACGAAGATGCCGAAATAGTTCGCGTCCGGCTTGAAGCCGGCGACCGAGGAGGTGATCGGCGGGATGGTGCCGAAGCCCTCGAGCTCCAGCGGCTTGTCGGACAGCACGGCCAGCGGATTGAGCCGCTTGGCGCGGATCATGTTGGCCTGCTCGACGGCGAGCTGCGTCGTCACTTCGGCTTCGCCGGACACGACCGCGATCACCGCCGGATTGCCGCCGTCATAGGTCACGTGCTTGTAGGTGACACCGAGCGCGCGGCTGAAGGCCTCGATCGCGGCATGACCGGACGAATTGATGCCCGCGGTGGCCACCGAGACCTGGCCCGGCTTCGCTTTCATCGCAGCGACGAGATCCTGCGCGTTCTTGTAGGGCGAGCGCCGGATTTACACCGAGCACCGACACGTTGATGACCGCCAGGTAGAGACGCCAGTCGGCGACCTTGGTATCGAGCAAGCCGCTGACCACATAGGTGCCGATGTCCTTGGCCGCGCCTGAGGTCCAGGTGTAGCCGTCCTTCGGCGCCTCGAGCGCATTCTTGGTGCCGATCGAGCCCGACGCGCCGGGCTGATTGACGACCACGACCTTCTGGTCGAGCGCCTTTTCGATCTCCGCGGCGGTGACGCGGATGACCTGATCGGTCGAGCCGCCGGCAGCCCACGGCACGATGATGGTGATCGGCTTGGTTCGGCTTCCAGGGATAGTTTTGCGCCGAGGCCGCACCCGTCAATCCGAGGGCGAGCGCCGTCGCGAACGTCAATGTCCGAAGCATCTAATCCTCCCGTTGCTCGTTTCTCTCACAGTGATCCTTGTTGTCCCGGCTCTTGTCGGCCGGCTGGTGATCTCGTCGCGGTCAGGCCATGCCGTGCACCGCAAGAAATTTGCTCATGCGCGCCGCCGCCAGATCGGGATCGTGCAGCACGCGCGCCTTGTCCGCCAGCCGGAACAGCTCGGCGAGGTGCAGAATTGATCGCGCGCTCTCCTGCCCACCGACCATGATGAAATGGTCCTGCATGCCGTTGAGCCAGGCAAGGAACACGACGCCGGTTTTGTAGAAGCGGGTGGGCGCCTTGAAGATGTGGCGCGACAGCGGAACCGTCGGCTCCAGAATGCCGTGGAAGCCCTGCATGTCGCTCTTCGCCAGCCGCGCCAGGCCGGCCGAAGCCGCCGGCGCAATCGCGTCGAAGATGCCGAGCAGCGCGTCGGAATAGCCCTGCTTCGTCGCCGGCAATCAGCTCGGCATAGTTGAAGTCGTCGCCGGTATACATGCGCACGCCGTCCGGCAGCCTGCGGCGCATGTCGATTTCTTTTTCCTTCGACAGCAGCGAAATCTTCACGCCGTCGACCTTGGCGGCGTTGTCGTGGATGATCGCGAGGCAAGTTCTCCATCGCCGCCGTGATCGTCGAAGCCCCAGTAGCCGGCCAGCGCCGGATCGAACATTTCGCCGAGCCAGTGAATGATCACCGGCTCGCTTCACCTGGCGCAGGATGCGGCCATAGACGCTTCGCATAATCGTCGGGGCTTTTCGCGGCGAAGGCGAGCGCGCGGCTTGCCATGAGCGACGAGCTGGCCGCCCATCGCCTCGATCGGCTTCGATCTGCTCCTCATAGGCGCGGATGATGTCGTCGATGGTGACGCCCGGCCTGGCGTCGAGATGATCGGTGCCGACGCCGCAGCAGATTTTCACGCCGGGCCGGCTCTTGGCGGCTTCGAGCGCGCGGCGGATCAGCTCGCTGCGCGCCGGGCCAATCGAGCCCGCCGCCGCGCTGCGCGGTGTCCATCGCTTCGGCGACGCCGAGGCCGAGATCCCACAGATAATGACGGAACGCGATGGTCTTGTCCCAGTCGATCGCGGCGTCGAGCCATGGATCGTTATCGGCCAGCGGATCGGCGACGACATGCGCGGCCGCGTAAGCGATGCGGTTGAAGCCTGGTCTCGCCCTTCGACGGAATGCTGATCGGCTCGCCCGTCGTATAGGGCTCCAGCTTACGATTCTTGGTCGGCAGCGCGATCGTCGGCATGGCGATCGCTCAGATCTTGATCTCGGGCACGTCGAGCCAGCGCCGCTCGGGCCAGCTCTTCAAGCCGAGCTCGGCGAGCTGCACGCCCTTTGACGCCTTCGATCAGGTCATATTTCCACGGCGTGTCGGCCACGACGTGGCGGATGAAATCTTCCCACTGCATCTTGAAGCCGTTGTCGTAGACGTCGTTGTCGGCGTCACCTCCTCCCATTGCGAGAAGAAGTTCATGGTCTGCGGCACGTCGGGATTCCAGACCGGGCGCGGCGTGTTCACGCGGCTCTGGGTCCAGCATCGCGTCAGGCCGGCACACCGCGGAGCCGTGCGTGCCGTCGAGCTGGAAGGTGACGAGATCGTCGCGGCGCACGCGTACGCACCACGACGAATTGATGTGGGCGATGACGCCGCCTTCGAGTTCGAAGGTTGCGTAGGCCGCATCGTCGGCGTCGGCCTCATAGGTCTTGCCGTTCTCGTCGACGCGCTTGGGAATATGCGTCGCGCCAAGGCAGCTCACCGCCTTCACCGCGCCGAACAGTGTTGTCGAGCACGTAGCGCCAGTGGCACAGCATATCGAGGATGATGCCGCCGCCGTCGTCCTTGCGGTAATTCCAGCTCGGCCGCTGCGCGCGGCTGGCCCCAATCGCCTTCGAACACCCAATAGCCAAACTCGCCGCGCACCGCGAGCATGCGGCCGAAAAAGCCCGCATCGCGCAGCATCTTCATCTTGCGCAGGCCCGGCAGGAACAGTTTGTCCTGCACGACGCCGTTCTTCACCTTCCTGGCGCGGGCGAGCTTCGCCGACCGCGAGCGCGCTTGTCGAGCGTGTCGGCGATCGGCTTCTCGCAATAGACGTGCTTGCCGGCTTCTCGATCGCGCGCGTGAGCAGATCGGCGCCGCATCTGCGTCGTGGCGGCATCGAAGAAGACTTCGTCGTTCGATTGTTTCAGCGCCGCGTCGAGATCGGTGGTGTGGCGCTCGACGCCGTATTCACGCGCCAGGGCCGCGACCTTCTCGGCGTTGCGGCCGACCAGGATCGGATCGGGCATGACGCGGTCGCCGTTCGGCAGCGCGACGCCGCCCTGCTTTCGCGGATCGCCAGGATCGAGCGCACCAGATGCTGGTTGAGGCCCATGCGCCCGGTGACGCCGTGCATGATGATGCCGAGCCTGCGCGTCGCCAAAGCCTTCCTCCCGTTCGCGGCTCTGCGGCGGCGTCTAAGTAACCAGATGGTTACTATGCCGCCGGTCGGCGCTCGGGCGTCAAGGCCGCTCAGCTCAGGCGGCTTCAGATAGGCCAGCACGACATCGACGATATGCCCGCCGCGCTGCGACAAACGCGCCGGGACGTGCGAGGTCCTTGCCGAAAATCGTCGACAGCGTGTGGCGGTTCGACATGTAGAAAAAGCCGAGCGCGGCGATGCTAGATATAGAGCTCGACCGGATCGACGCCGGGGCGGAACACGCCTGCGCGCGCGCCGCGCTTGAGCAGATCCGCGATCATGCCGACCAACGGCGCATGCAGATGGCGGATTTGTTTCGATTTTTTCAGATAGGCGGCGCGATTGCAGGTTCTCGGTCGCCAGCAGGCTCAGGAATTCCGGATGATCGATGAAATACTGCCAGGTGAACTGCACGAGCCTGCGCATGCCGGTCGCCGGGTCGCAGTCCTTGAGATTGAAATCGATTCGGCGGTGCGGATCGCCGCATAGGTGTCCTCGAGCACGGCGAGATACAGCCCTGCTTGTCGCCGAAGTAATGATAGAGCATCCGCTTGTTGACGCCGGCGCGCTCGGCGATGGCGTCGACCCGCGCGCCGTTTAGGCCCTTGGCGGTGATCTCCGCGGTCGCGGCGCGCAGGATCGCGGCGCGGGTGCGGTCCGGATCGCGCTGGACCGGCGCCGGCCGGCGTGCCGGCTTCGCTTTGGCGATGTGGCCTTCCATCAGAGGTGTCCGCTCATCCGCGTTACCGACATAGCATTCAACGCCGCATCACGATGCGCCCGCCACTTTTCTCTTGGATCTGCGTTCCGGCTTCTTTTCGTAGGTAATAAAGCTAATGTTTCCGCTTGGCTCCATCTGCGCAAGCTTGATCTGGCTGACGCGCAGGATGCCCTGTTCACGGGCCTGAGCCAGCAGCTCTTCCCGTGTCAGCATTTCATTGCGCAGGGCAGCCGCGACGAAGCGGCCGTCTCTCACAAGACAAACCGGCGAAGGCCGGATCAGCCAGTTGATCGGCCGCCA
The DNA here is from genome assembly GCA_963788805.1 of uncultured Alphaproteobacteria bacterium. GTDB lineage: Bacteria > Pseudomonadota > Alphaproteobacteria > Rhizobiales > Xanthobacteraceae > Pseudolabrys. The sequence continues at coordinate 293,726 of CAWBHU010000003.1, read as the reverse complement.
ATGATAGTCGAGCCAGTCGAGGCAGAGATCCCAGAGGATGATCGTCAGGACCAGGACCACCCCTTCGGTGATCGACCGGTATTCCTTGGAGAATGCATTCTGAGCGGCATCGGCGATCAGCACGATGACGAGCACGTCCGAGATGCCGACGGCCGAGCGCTGGCGATTTACGACGAAACGGAAAATGATGAAGAGCGCGAGGTACATTAAAGTGCCGCGCACCACCATTTCCGCGATGGAATGGGTCGGGATGAAAAGATCGGCCCATCCGACCTCGAAGAGCTTATCGAGCATGTCCGTCTCCGGTGCTGCGATGCCGCATTGACGCGCATGGAACTTTCAAACGACCCTCGTCTTTATTCAAGTTAGGAGCGAGCTTTTCTTCAGGGGGTAGGCTTGTACGAGCGCCTGTTTTGGGGGCTGCCAGCGATAGCCAGCATTCTCGGCACATTGGCTGTCGTCGCTCTCGTCCTCATCGGCCATAACCTTGGATCGCTTTCCTCTCACATGGCGATGCATATCGCCTTGATGAATGTCGTGGCGCCAGCGGTCGCGATCGGCCTGGTGAAACGACTGTGTCCGATGAGTGGGGCAGCGTTCTGGTCAATCGCAACGCTGCAAATCGGGGCGTTGTGGTTCTGGCACCTTCCCGCCGTGCAAGCGGCGACAGCATCGTCAGGTGGCGCCTTGCTCATGCACGGCTCACTGTTTCGTGGCGCGCTGTTCTGGACCGGCGTGCTGCAACTGCGCGGCCGGACGATGGCAGGCGATCCTCGGCCTCATGATCACCGGCAAATTCAGTTGCCTCTTGCCGCCCTGCTGATTTCGCGCCGCGCTTTCTGTACGGGAGCTCATCACGCCGCCTCGCATCGACGATCAGCAACTCGCCGGCCTGCTGATGATTACCGCCTGCCCGGTGAGCTACGTGGTCGCCGGAATCATGATGGCCGGCAGTTGATCCAGATTCCCCAGGCGCGCGCAGGTGCGCATGTTCGCGCGATCTAGCTTCAGACGCGCGATACAATGGCTGCGCCGATGGCCGCCGCTCGCGCGTTATTCGGTCGCTTCGGTGATCGCGGTCTGCTCGGCGGCTTCCTGTTCGCGTGGTCCGGCATCTACAATATCGCGGCCAGCCGCGGCCATTTGCGCATCGTCGAATGGGCGCTCTCCTTTGTCATGAGCAATTCGGTGGAGTCGCACGCCCCCCGTTCCAGCCGCCGCCGCTCGACAATCCCGATCTCTATCCTCGGCGCCGGCCATTTCCACCGCGGCTGCGCGCCCTGTCATGGCGCGCCCGGGCAGCAGCCAACGCGACATCGCGAGCAGGCGCTGCCGCCGCCGCCGGATCTGACGCACACGGCGAGGAATGGAACGACCGCCAGCTGTTCTGGATCGTCAAGCACGGCATCAAATACACCGGCATGCCCGCCTGGGTGGCGCAGGAGCGCGACGACGAAGTCTGGGCGCTGGTCGCCTTCCTCAAGCGGCTGCCCAATCTCGACGCCGCGTCCTATCGCGACCTTGCGCTGGTCGGTCGAGCCCGACGCCGCAACGGGACGCGACATCGCGGCGGCCGGGCTGACGCCGTTCGCATCGAAGCCTGCGCGCGCTGCCACGGCGACGAGCGACGCGGCCCCACCAGCAAGCTCGTCCCGGTGATGCACGGCCAACCCGCCGAATTTTTGGTAGCCGCTTTGCAGGATTATGCCAACAGCAAGCGCAAGAGCGGCATCATGCAGCCGGTCGCGGCCGATCTGACCGACAGACTCCATCGGCAAGCTCGCACAATATTATGCGCGCCTGACGCACCGCGCGGCCGGCGGCCGCAGCGTCCGGCCGCCGCGAGCGGGACGCGCGCTCGCGACCGAGGGCGATCCCGATCGACGCAGTTCCGGCCTGCTGTCGCCTGCCATGGCGCGGACGGCGCTCGAAGACCTTTCCGCGCCTCGCCGGACAGAACGCGGCCTACATGGCCAACGCGGCTGCGGCTCTTGGACGAACGGCATCGACCTCGCCCGATCCGAACGACGATCATGGCGCCGATCGCCGTCGGCTGACCGAGCAGCAGATCGACGCCGTCTCCGCCTATTTCGCCGCCAGCGGAGCGCCGGCGCCCATGATCGCCGGTGCTCGCGATCGGCCACTGATCCTGCCGCGGCCGCGCTGCGCAGGAACACCATTCCGCGCTGCGCCGCACGGCGTCGCGGCATCGCAGATCGCGCCGCTGACCTGGCTGCTGTTTGCGTCTTGCGCCATCGTGTCTTCGCTCGTCGCCGCCGCGCTTGCGATCGCGCTGCCGGCCCGGCACCGATTGCGCGCAGTGCCTCGCGAGCCGCGCAGCCATCGTCATCGGCGGCATCGTCTTTCCCGCCGTCGTGCTGCCCGCTCCTGCTGTTCCACATCGGCCTGCGGCTGACTCGCCGCCCGCGCGTCCGACGCAGCCGAATGCCGTGCCGATCGAGGTGCGTCGGCGAGCAATGGTGGTGGCGCGTCCGCTACAGCCGGACGGCGGCACGGTGCGAAAGCGCCAACGAGATCCGCATCCCGGTCGGCCGCGACGTCGTCTTCAGCTTACGATCCGCCGACGTCATCCACAGCTTCTGGATTCCGAGCCTCGGCGGCAAGGTCGACATGATCCCCGGCCGCGACACGTCGCTGCGCCTGCACGGCCGACGCGGCCCGGCGTCTATCGCGGCCCCTGCGCCGAATATTGCGGCGGGCCGCATGCGCTCATGGCGTTGCCGGTGATCGCGATGCCGCCGGCCGAATTCGATGCCTGGCTCAGCGAAGGCCGGCGCGGCCGCCATCGCCGACGACGGCAACGCGCGGGCGGCGAGCTCTTCGTGCGCGCCGGCTGCGGCGCGCTGTCACGCCGTCGCGCGGCACGACGGCCAACGGCACGATCGGGCCCGATCTCACCCCGCTCGGCGCGCGCCGCTCGATTGCGGCCGGCTTGCTGCCGATGAGCGAGGACAACCTCGCCCGCTTCATCGCCGACGGCACAGAGCATCAAGCCCGGCAACAAGATGCCGCCGTTCCGGATCTTCAGCGCCGCCGAGCTGAGCGCGCTCGCCGCCTATCTCGGTGGCGCTCAGATGAACGACGCACGCCAACGACTCAGGCCGGCGCCGAGCTATCCCAATCCGCTGCCGCGGCCGAAAGCCGAGCTGCGCAAGCTCAAGGCGCATCTGGGAGCTGCCGAGCGGCTGGCGCATCGCTCACCGCCGTCAACAACACCGTCATCGGCTATTTCTACGTCGGCACGGCGCTCCTGTTTTTCGTGCTGGCCGGCATCCTCGCGCTGCTGATGCGGCGCAGCTCGCAGTGCCGAGCAACACCTTCCTCAGCCAGGAGACCTACAACCAGATCTTCACCATGCACGGCACGGTGATGATGTTCCTGTTCGCCGTGCCGGTGGTGGAGGCGATGGGCGTGATGCTGCTGCCGCAGATGCTCGGCGCGCGCGACCTGCCGTTCCCGCGGCTCTGGCGCCTTCGCGTTCTGGGCCTATTTCATCGGCGGCCTGGTTTTCTTCGGCACGCTGTTCTTCGATCTCGCGCCGTCCGGCGGCTGGTTCATGTATCCGCCGCTGACGGGCAACACATACTCGCCCGACATCGGCGCCGATTTCTGGCTGCTCGGCATCGGCTTCATCGAGATTTCCGCGATCGCCGGCGCGATCGAGATCATCGTCGGCGTCCTGCGCACCCGCGCGCCCGGCATGTCGCTCGCCAAGCATGCCGATCTTCGCCTGGACGATGCTGATCTTCGCCGGGATGATCGTGTTCGCCTTCCCGGCCGTCATCCTGGCGACCATCATGCTGGAGCTGGAACGCGCCTTCGGCCTGGCCGTTCTTCATCGCGGCCAAGGGCGGCGACCCGCTGCTGTGGCAGCACCTGTTCTGGTTCTTCGGCCATCCCGAGGTCTACATCATCTTCCTGCCGGCCGCCGGCATGGTGTCGATGATCGTGCCGACCATGGCGCGCACGCCGCTGGTCGGCCACACGCTGATCGTGGTGCGCGCTGATCGCGACCGGCTTCTTCAGCTTCGGCCTGTGGGTGCACCACATGTTCACCACCGGCATTCCGCTGATGTCGCTGAGCTTCTTCTCCGCCGCCAGCATGGCGGTCTCGCTGCCGAGCGGCATCCAGGTGTTCGCCTGGATCGCGACCATCGCAGCGGGCCGCCTGCGATTCGCGACGCCGTCGCTGTTCGTGCTCGGCTTCCTCTTCATCTTCACGCTCGGCGGGCTGACCGGCGTGATGGTGGCGATGGTGCCGTTCGACTGGCAGGCGCACGACACCTACTTCGTCGTCGCCCACTTCCATTACGTGCTGGTCGGCGGCATGGTGTTTCCGCTGTTCGCGGCGCTGTATTACTGGGCGCCGGCGTTCAGCCGCCACGCGCTGTCCGAGCGCCTCGGCAGCTGGGCGTTCTGGCTGATGTTCGTCGGCTTCAACGTCGCCTTCCTGCCGATGCATCTGACCGGCCTGATGGGCATGCCGCGGCGCGTCTACACCTATCCGGCCGAGCTCGGCTGGGGCACGCTCAACGCGATTTCGACGCGTCGGCGCCTTCATCTTCGCCGCGGGCGTGCTCGTCTTCATCGTCGACCTGGCGCTGCACTTCCGGCCCGACGCTGTCGGATGCGGCGGGAAATGTCTGGAATGCCGGCACGCTGGAATGGCTCAACAACGATGCCTATGCCGCGCGCAGCGTTCCGCGCGTCACCGACCGCTATCCGCTGTGGAGCGATCCGGCGACTCGAAAAGGCGGTTGACGCGGCCGCTGGTATCTGCCCGGCACGCCGACCGGCGCGCGCGAAACCATCGTCACCTCGCCGATCGAAGGCGAGCCGCAATATCTGCATGCGGCTGCCGGCCCCGGCCTGGCGCACGTGCTGGCGGCGGTCTTCACCGCCGCGTTCTTCCTGATCCTGACGGTGAAACTGGTCGACTGTGGCGCTGATCTGCGGCGCCATCGCGATCGGCAGCATTCTGTTCTGGTGCTGGCAGCTCGACCCGCCGCCGGCCGGCAAGGTCGCGATCGGCGGCGGCATCCGCTTGCCGACTTATGTGTCCGGCCCGGACTCGCATGCGTGGTGGGCGATGGTCGTGCTGATGATGGTCGCGGGCGCGCTCTACCTCAGCTACGTCTTCTCCTATCTCTACGTGTGGACGGTGTCGCCGGGGCTGTGGCCCTCCGGCCAGGCTTTGCCAGGCTGGTTTTATCCTGTGCTGACGCTGGCTTTGCTGGCGTTGAGCAGCATGCTGATTGCACAGGCGGGACGCCGGCTTGCGGCGACCACTTCGCCGGCGATCTGGTCAGCGATCGTCGCCCTTGCCGTCATCCTGCTGTGCGGCGCACTTTTGATCGACGTTTGCGCCTTCTGGAGCAGCGGACTCCGGCCTGCGAGCAACGCCTATATGGCGCTGATCGCGCTCGGCCTGTTCCTTCAGCTCCAGCTGGTCCTGACGCTGGTCGTGATGGCGGGCTTCGCGATTGCGCGCAAACTGACGGGGCAACTCAACAGCACCCGGCGCGTCGTTTACGACAACGTTGCGCAGCTTTGGCATTACACCGCGGCGCAGGGCGCGCTCGGCGTCATCTTGATGCACGGATTTCCGAGAGCGCTGTGATGCCGAAAACGCATTCGATTGTCGTCTTTGTCGCGATGCTCGGCGGAATGATCGGCTGGGCGATCCTCTTCACCCTGCTTTACGGCGGCGCGTCCCTCATCTGCACGCCACCCGTATCGATGAGCGCCATGTCAGCGTTTCGTTTCGCGGCGGGCGCAATAGGAGCAGCATCGCTGTTCGTGCTTGTTGCCGGCGCCGTCCTGTTCTGGAAAGGCAACGGCAACCGCGGCGTTCCAATCGACGTCGCCGCTGCAGACTTTCATGATCAACAGCACGGCCGCGCTCGCCATCGCCGGGCTTATCGCCGCCGTCTGGCTGGCGGTGCCAGTTCTGATTTTCAGCGACTGCCGAAGCTAGCGCATACCTGACAGCGGCTTACACCGGGAGGATCGAGAACGCTGTGATCTCGCGCTTCTCGAGCAACGGCACCACCCCTTCGAGCACCAGCTTTTTGAAGTGCGGCAGCTGGCGGTGATCGAGAAAAGCCTGTTCGCTCCTGTACTGCTCATAGAGCAGATATTCGTTTGGATCCTCGTTCGAGCGATGCGCGGTGAAGCTCACATTGCCCGGTTCCGCACGGATCGCCGGCACGAGCTCCTGGAGGATCGCGTCGATCTTGGCGGCCTCACCGGCACGGCACCGCCAACGCGCGACGATTACATAGGTCATTGCTTCGCGTCCCCTGCCGTCCCGTCTTAGAACGAGCCGCGCGGTTTTTCTACCGGCCAGCGCTACCGGACATTGGCGTGAAAGTCGCGCCCGTTGCCTGTCTTGGCCACGTAGCCGGCGCGGATCGTGAATTCGCCGAAACGTTCGCCCTTCTCCCGCTTTGCGGCGTAGGCCGCAAAGATCGGATCGAGCCTCGACACGATCGCCGCGTGGTCGAGATCCTCGGCGTAAAGCTTGGAGAGCCGTGAGCCGTCAAAGGCCGCACCGAGGTACAGATTGTAACGGCCCGGTCCTTTGCCGACCAAGCCGATCTCCGCGAGGTACGGCCGCGCGCAACCGTTCGGGCAGCCGGTCATGCGGATGACGATGTCGTCGGCGGACAGGCCGTGCGCAGCGAGCCGCTCGTCGAGCGCATCGAGCAGCTGCGGCAGATAGCGCTCGCTCTCGGCAACGGCGAGGCCGCAGGTCGGCAACGCGACGCAGGCCATCGAATTGCGTCGCAGGCCCGGACCATGGCGCGAGCGAGGCCTTCCGCCTTGACGATCGTCCTCGATCTCGCGCTGCCGCTCGACCGGAATGTTGGCGAGGATCAGATTCTGGTTGGCCGTGATGCGGAAGTCGCCGATGCCGAGCTGCGCGATCCGCCGCAGCGCCGACATCTGCATCGCGCCGGCGCCATTGTCCTGGACCCGGCCGTTCTGGACGAACAGCGTCAGATGTGCGCGACCGTCGCCGCTTTCGTTCCAGCCATAGCGGTCGCCGGTCGACGTGAAGGTGAACGGCCGCGGCGCTTCGAACTTGATGCCGGCGCGCTTCTCGACCTCGGCGCGGAAATTATCGAGCCCGCGATCCTCGATCGTGTATTTGAGCCGCGCATGCTTGCGGTTGGTGCGGTCGCCCCAATCGCGCTGCGTGGTGACCACGGCCTCGGCGATTTTGACGGCGTCTTCCGTGCGGCAGAAACCCATAAGATCAGCCGTGCGCGGATAGGTGTCGGGCTCACCATGGGTCATGCCCATGCCGCCGCCGACCGTGACGTTCCAGCCGGCGATGTCGCCCTTGTCGTCGACAATGGCGATGTAGCCGAGGTCGTGGGCATAGACATCGACGTCGTTTGACGGCGGCACCGCGACCACGATCTTGAATTTCCGCGGCAGGTAATACTTGCCGTAGATCGGCTCGACGGCGTCCTCATTGCTGCCGGCGATCTTCTCGCCTTCCAGCCAGATCTCGCGATAGGCCGGCGTGCGCGGCTCGAGATGATCCGAGATCGCGCCGCGTCAGCTCGAGCGCGGCGGCATGGGCGCGCGACTGGTACGGATTGGGATTGCACATCACGTTGCGGTTGACGTCGCCGCAGGCCGCGATGGTGTTCATCAGCACCGCGTCGATCGCCTTCAGCGTGCTTTTGAGGTTCGACTTGATGACGCCGTGAAGCTGCACGGTCTGGCGCGTGGTCAGCCGCATCGTGCCGTTGCCGTAGTCGCGCGCCACCTGGTCGAGCGCCAGCCATTGCTGCGGCGTCAGCACGCCGCCGGAGATGCGCACCCGCAGCATGAAGGCGAAGGCCTTCTCCATCTTCTTGCGGCCGCGCTCGGCCCGCAGGTCGCGGTCGTCCTGCAGGTACATGCCGTGGAATTTGACGAGCTGCTGGTCGTCTTCGCTGATCGCGCCGGTGATCTCGTCACGCAGACCTTCGGTCAGCGTGCCGCGCAAATACTCGGAAGCTTCCTTGATGCGCTCGTTGCGCGATTGCTCGGCCATGATGGATCGCCGCGTCGCGGCTTTTCGGCTCTAGTAGGTATCTTGCAGGTAGCGCTTGTCGCGCTCCAGCGCAGCCAAGGTCTGCTCGGCGGCCTCGGGGGTCAAGCCCTTCACATCGGCAAAGGCACGCACCAGCGCCGCGCGCACATCCTTCGCCATCGCCTTGGCGTCACCGCACACATAGAAATGCGCGCCGTTCTCCAGCCATTCGACGAGTTCCTGGCGGCGCTCCCAGATGCGGTGCTGGACGTAGACCTTCTCCGGCGTGTCGCGCGAGAACGCGACATCCATGCGGGTGAGCGCGCCATCCTTGAGCGCGTCCTGCCAGTCGAGCTGGTAGAGGAAGTCGTGGGTGAACTGCCGGTCGCCGAAGAACAGCCATGAGCGCCCGGTCGCGCCGATGGCGCGGCGCTCCTGCACGAAAGCGCGGAACGGCGCCACGCCGGTGCCGGGGCCGACCATGATGATGTCCTGGTCGGGCGCCGGCAGACGGAAGTGCTTGTTCGGCTTCACCTTGACGCGAACGCGGTCGCCCTTCTTCAGGCGCTCGGCGACATAGTTCGAAGCGACGCCCTTGCGGGCGCGGCCGTGGGTCTCATAGCGAACGGCAGAGATGAGGAGATGCGCCTCGTCGCCGACTTCGCGGCGCGAGGACGCAATCGAGTAGGCGCGCGGCGCGAGCGGCCGCGTCACCGCGCGGAGATTTTCCGCGGTCAGCGCGATCGGGAAATTGCTGATCAGGTCGATGAGCTGGCGCCCGGCGATCCATTCGCGCGCCTGCCCGTCGGCGATCAGCTGCTTGACGTATTGATGGCCGGTCTCGGCGGCATAGGTCTCGAGGCTCTTGAGCGACAGCGTGTGGATGTCGCGCGAGGTCACGAATTCCTTGCGCAACGTGTCGTCGCTGACGCCAGCCGCCTTGAGCAGCTCATCGACTTCCGCCGGATCGTTCTGCGGATAAAGGTCGAGTGAATCGCCCGGCTCGTAAGGCGGCGCGCCGTCTTCGAACGACAGCGCAAGGTGCACCGTCTCTTTGTCCGAGCGCGACGAGTTGAGGTCCACATGCTCGATGATTTCGGCCTCGACGATGCCGGTCTTGGGGGCCGCCGCCGGCTTGCCGAAATCGACCTCGATCACGGTGCCGCGCGCGGCTTCCGGCGGCGCCAGCGCCTTGACCGCGCGGTCGATCCAGTCCGCCGACGGAGTCGCGAAATCGAGATCGCAATCGATCCGGTCGACCACGCGCTTGCCGCCGAGCGCGGCGAGGCGCGCATCGATGTGCTTGCCGATCGCGCAGAACTCGACATAGGCGGTATCGCCGAGCGCCAGCACGCCGAATTCGACGCCGTCGAGGCGCGGCGCGGTATCGCCCATCAGCTCGTTATAGGTGCGGATCGCGCGGGCCGGCGGCTCGCCCTCGCCCCAGGTTGCGGCAATGACGACGAGGCGCTTCACCTTGGCGAGCGTCGAAACGTCGAGGTCGGCCATATCGACCACCGACGGCTTGAGCCCGTTCTTGCGCGCGATCTTCGCGAGGTCGCCGGCGAGCTTCTCGCTATTGCCGGACTCGCTCGCGAACACGATGGTCAGCGGCTCGGCGGCAACCGGCGGAGCCGCGATCTGCGGCGCACCCGCGCCCTGCGACGCTTCGATACCGGCGAGGAATCCCGCAAGCCAGGCGCGCTGGGTCGCGCTCGCCGGAGCGACGACACGATTGAGCATATCGATGTCGTCATCGGTGAACGGCGCGGTCTTCGGTATGATGGCGGACGATGACATAAGCGCGCTGTTGCTGCGTTTCTCTGCTTATCAAAACGCTTTTACGCGCCACTGCAACGGCGCCAACGCAATTAAAAAGAACATTGCCGCCTCATGATTGAGCGCGCGTTGCTCATTCTCTTTTGCGGCGGAAGTCGAAACGAAATCTCTTTGAGCTTTTGAGTGCCGTCCCGCACGTTTTCATGCCGACGAAGACGACAGAAAAAAGAAAATCTTTGTCGCGTGCGTTGAAATTTTGGAGCGCGCGACCTGCGTTGGCAGGCATGGCGATACATCTGTGCTGGTGTGCGAAATATCTTCAACGTCTCACAGCACTCGCCGCGGAATATCATTCGATATCCCTTCAATCGAAGGGAAAGTTCGCCGCCTCAACGCGCGCTCGAAAGCCGTAAGCCGGTTTGACTTGAAGGGCTCGCGGCACAACATGCACGTTCATGCGTATCGACGATCAATCCTTGTTGCCGGCCACCAGCGTGCACAGCCTCGAGGCCAAGCGCGCGGCGCGCACGCGCGATCTCGCGACGCAGGCCGATGAGATCAATCGCGCCCTGAAGGATTTGTCGCTCGCCGAGCGGCTCAAATACGTGCGGCGTGAGATCGACGGCAAGATCGTGCTCACCACCGGCTTCGGCATGGAGAGCCAGGTCATCCTCCATCACATCGCCGAGCACGACATCAACATCGAAATCGCCACGCTCGACACCGGCCGGCTGTTTCCGGAAACCTACAAGCTCTGGGAAGACACCGAGCGGCGCTATAACCGCCGCATCCGCGCGATCTTTCCGCGCCCCGATGCGGTCGCCGACCTGGTCGACGAGCACGGCATCAACGGCTTCTACAAGTCGAAGGACGCGCGGCTGTCCTGCTGCCATGTCCGCAAGGTCGAGCCGCTCAAGCGCGCGCTTACCGGCGCCAAGGCATGGGTCGCCGGCCTGCGCGGCTCGCAGTCGGTCTATCGCGCCGGCATCGGCCTCGCGACAGCCAACGCCGAGCACAAGCTCATCAAGGTCAATCCGCTGTTCGACTGGAGCCGCGAGGACGTGGTCGAGTTCGTTGCAGCGCAACGACGTGCCGATCAATCCGCTGCACGATCAGGGCTTCGCCTCGATCGGCTGCGCGCCCTGCACGCGCGCGATCCTGCCCGGCGAAGACGAGCGTGCCGGCCGCTGGTGGTGGGAAAAGGACAACCAGAAGGAATGCGGCCTGCACTGGGCCGGCGGCGTTCCGCAACGGGTCGCCGGCTAGCTGCCGGTCGCCGCTCTCGCTTGCGGCTTCTCCGCAGCATTTTCGCCGAAGCCGTTTCCAATCAGAACCAGAGTCGGCCCCGCGACACTCTGTGCCGCGATGAGCGCAGGCAGCGTTGCAATCGTCCCTCTGATCGCGACTTCGCCCGGCCGTGTCGCATTCACGATTGCGACGGCAGGAGTCTCCGCCGCGAGTCCCGCCGCAACCGCATTCTCGACAAACTTCGGCAGCGTCTTCACCGGCATGTAAACGGCGCGTGGTCACGCCGGCATCGGCGATGCTGCGCCAGTCGATATCGCCCGGCAGCTGGCCGTTGCGGGCATGGCCGGTCACGAACTGCACACGGCGCGCATTGCCGCGGCCGGTCAGCGGCACGCCGAGCCGGCTTGCCGCGCCCTGCGCCGCTGTGATGCCGGGCACGATATCGACCGGTATGCCGGCATTGCGGCAGGCTGCGATCTCCTCGTCGGCGCGGGCGAAGATCATCGGATCGCCGCCCTTGAGCCGCACCACGCGACGGCCCTGCCTGGCGAGGCTGACCATCAAATGTATTGATCTCGTCCTGCTTGCAGGCCGGACCATGACCGGTCTTGCCGACCAGCATCTTGCGCGCCTCGCGGCGGGCGAACTCCAGCACTTCGTTGGAGACGAGATTGTCGAACAGGATGACGTCGGCGGATTGCAGCGCGCGCACCGCGCGCAGCGTCAGCAATTCGGGATCGCCCGGGCCGGCGCCGACCAGAACGCACCGAGCCGCTTTCGACCTTGTTCGCCAAGCCCCCGCACCTCGTCGATGAAGCGCTCGAGGTCGCTGTCCTGCGGCTCGTCATTCGGATGCGACACCGCATGAGCGGTGAAGAGCTGCCAGACCTTGCGGCGGCCGGCGAAGGACAGGCCCGATGCCTTGAGCGCTCCCCGCCAGCGCGAGGCGGCCTGCGCCCAAAGCGCAAAGCCCTGCGGCAGCAGCGCTTCCAGCTTGGCGCGGATCGCCTGGGCGAACACCGGCGCGGCGCCATCGGTGGAAATGCCGATCACCAGCGGCGAGCGATTGACGATCGAGCCGAAGGCGAAATCGCAGAACGCCGGCTTGTCGATGACATTGACGGGGACGCCGCGCGCTCGCGCTGCGGCGGCGAAAGCGCCCGCGGCGCCGTCATTGTCGAAGCCGCCGATCGCAATGGCCGCGCCGGGCAGATCGTCATCCAGCCATTCGCGCCGATGGATCGTGACCGCCCCGCGCGGCGGATCGAGCGCAAGCTCGGTCAGGTCGTCGTCAATGTCCGTCGTATAGACGTCAACCTTCGCGCCGGCGGCCGACAGCAGTTCGGCCTTCCAGACAAAGCCGGGGCCGCCGCCGGCGACCACCGCGCGCTTGCCCTCGAGCGCAAAGAACAGCGGCAGCCGCGCCAGCGCGCCCATGCGCGGCGTCTTCTGCTCAGATGGCTTGCGGCTGTCGCTCATCGCTCAACATCCTCTTCAACTCGGGCAGGCAGGAACCGCAGTTGGTGCCGGCCCGCAGCGCAACTCCGACCTCGTCGGCACTTTTCGGCGCCGCCTTCGATCGCGGTGCGGATCGTATTGGCGCCGACACCGAAACACGCGCAAACCAGCGGCCCCGGATCGGGAATTCCATCGGCCGATTTGCCCGACAGCACGGTACGCGCGGAACGGCGCCGGCGTGTCGGCTTCGAACAGCGCCTTCATTGGATCCCACACCGGCGGTGCCGCGGCAGGACCGACGGAGAGACAACCTTCGAGCCGTCCATCCACAAATAGCGCGGCGCGATAAAGGCCGCGAGCTTCATCGATGTATTCTGCGGCCCCGCCGGAAAAAATCTTAGCTGCGGTATCGCGCCACGCAGCAAGCTCCTTCTCGCCCGCGAGCAACAGACCGTGGCCGCCTTTGACGGCCACGCGGCACCACCACTCGCCGGCGGCTGCTCGATCGGATCGCGCGTCAGCGCGAAGCCGCGCGCCGCGAATTCGACTGGCGCAATGCTGACCGGCGTCGCCTTCGCCTCCGGCTGGCCGGAGAACGGATCGGTCTCCGGCGCAACCAGATCGCCGACATGCGACGACGAAGACGTTGTTCCGCTCCAGTGGATCGGCGCGAACAGCGAGCCGCGCTGCTGGCCTTCGCTGACCCGCACCTTCAGGACGCATGCGCCATGCGCCGAGCGTCAGGCGCGCAAAGCCGCCGTCGACAAGGCCCAGCTCGGCGGCATCGCGCCGGATGCACCTCGACAAACGGCTCCGGCAGATGCGCGCCGAGCCTCGGGCTCAAGCCGGTGCGCGTCATCGTGTGCCACTGGTCGCGCACGCGGCCGGTGTTGAGGCGGAACGGGAATTCCGCGGCTCAGCCCGCCTTTCGGCGCCGGCCTTTCCGGAACGTTGAAGCGGGCCTTGCGGTCGGGCGTGAAGAAGCCGCCCTCGGCGAAGAAACGCGATCCGCTGTCGCGCGACCGTTCGCTCGCACGGGCCATTGCACCGGCGCAAGCGCGTTGAATTCGCTGTCGCTGATGCGCGCAAGCGCGCCGATGTCGAAGTCGCGAGCGCCATCGTTCTCGAAGCCGATGAAGCGCCGCATGCTCGCGGAAAACATCCGCAGCGTTGCGATAGCCAAAGCCCTCGAAGCCCATGCGCTGCGCGACCTGCGCGACGATCCACCAGTCCGGCTGCGCCTCCCCCGGCAGCGCCATGAACGCGCGCTGGCGCGAGATGCGCCGCTCGGAATTTGTGACGGTGCCGTCCTTCTCGCCCCAGGCCGCCGCCGGCAGCAGGACATGCGCGCCGGCATTGATCGTGTCGTTGGTCAGCACATTGTCGCGACACGACGAACAGATCGAGCTTGCTCAGCGCCTTCGCCATCGCGCCCGGCGCGCGGCAGCGACACCGCCGGATTGGTCGCCATCACCCACAGCGCCTTGATCTCGCCGCGCTCGATCGCCTCGAACATCTGCACGGCCTTGAGGCCTTCGCGTTGCGCCATGTTCGGCGCGCGCCAGAAGCGCTGCACGCGATCGATGTCGCCAGCGTTGAAATCCATATGCGCGGCAAGCTGGTTGGCGAGACCGCCGACCTCGCGGCCGCCCATCGCGTTGGGCTGGCCGGTCAGCGAGAACGGCCCCATGCCCGGCCTGCCGATGCGGCCGGTGGCGAGATGGCAGTTGATGATGGTGGTGACCTTGTCGGTGCCCTGCGCCGACTGGTTCACGCCCTGCGAGAAGCAGGTGACGACTTTCTTGAAGTCGCAGAACAGCGCGAAGAAACGCGCGACGTCTTCCGAAGCGAGCCCGCAAAGCCGCGCAGTCGCTATCGACATTCGGCGCCAGTTCGCGCGCCGCGGCGAGCGCCTGCGGCAAGCCGCTGGTGTGCCGCTCGATGTAGTTGAAATCGAGCGCGCCATGATCGGCGAGATAGACCAGCAGGCCCGAAAACAGCGCGCGTATCCATGCCGGGCGCGATCGGCAGAAACAGGTCGGCATCTTCAGCCGTCGCGGTGCGGCGCGGATCGATCACGACGATCTTGGCGCTCGCGCTCGCGCTTGTTCTTGATCATGCGCTGATAGAGCACCGGGTGGCACCAGGCGGCGTTGGAGCCGACCAGCACGATCAGATCGGCCGTATCGAGGTCTTCGTAGTTGCCGGGAACGGTGTCGGCGCCGAAGGCGCGGCGGTGGCCGGCGACCGACGAAGCCATGCACAGCCGCGAATTGGTGTCGACATTGGCCGAGCCGATGAAGCCCTTCATCAGCTTGTTGGCGACGTAATAGTCCTCGGTCAGCAACTGGCCGGAGAGATAGAAGGCGACGGCGTCGGGGCCGTGCTGCGCGATGATGCGCGCGAGGCCGCCGGCGACCTTGTCGAGCGCGTCGTCCCAACTGGTCTCACTCAGCGTGCCGTTCGGCATCGCGCACCATCGGACGCAGCAGCCGCGTCTCGAGCCCCAGCGTCTCGCCGAGCGCCGAGCCCTTGGAGCACAGCCGGCCGAAATTGGCCGGATGGTCCGGATCGCCGGCGATGATCGCCCCGCCCTGCCCGTCCGGCTTCGCCAGAATGCCGCAGCCGACGCCGCAATACGGGCACGTCGTCTTCACCGGCGGAGGCTGTGGCGACGGCGCGTTCATCAGTAGACGTCCTGCTGGAAGCGGCCGGTCTTCTTCAGCTCGCCGACGAACGCCGCCGCTTCATTGGCCGACTGCGCGCGCCGTGCTGCGCGACGATGTCGACCAGGGCGCGCTCGACATCCTTGGCCATGCGCTTGGCGTCGCCGCAGACGTAGATGTGCGCGCCGTCGGCGATCCAGGCCCACAGATCGCGGCCGACCTCGCGCATGCGGTCCTGCACATAGAATTTCTCGTCGCCGTCGCGCGACCAGGCCAGCGACAGGCGCGTCAGCACGCCGGCGCCTTCATCGCCTTGAATTCGTCCTCGTAGAAGAAGTCGCAGCTCGGAGCGCTGATGGCCGAAGAACAGCCAGTTCCGGCCGGGCGCCTTGGTCGCCCATGCGCTCCTGCAGGAAAGCGCGGAACGGCGCGACGCCGGTGCCGGGACCGATCATGATGACCGGCACGTTCGGATCGGCCGGCAGGCCGAAGGCGTGCGCGCGCTGCACATAAACCTTGAGCGGCGTCGCCGGGCGCGACGCGCTCGGCGAGGAAGGTCGAGGCGACGCCGAGCCGGTCGCGCCCGTCGATGTCGTAGCGCACGGTATCGACCGTCAGCGCGACCCGCCCGGGATTCGCCTTGAACGACGACGAGATCGAATAAAGCCGCGGCTGCAACGGATCGAGCGCCTCGATGAAGGCTTCCGGATCGGGCCGCACGCCGGGGAATTTCTCCAGCGCCGCCAGCACGTCGAGCGTTGCCGCATCGCCATCCGGATCCTCGCCGGACGCCAGCGCCTTCGCCTTTTTCCGCCGGTCGCCGCCGGTGATGTAGGAGATGAAGCTGGAACAGCATGTCGGGCGCCGGCGACAGCGACACGCCGTCGGTCAGCACCTCGCGCAAGGTGCGGCCGCCGATCGGAAAGTCGCCGGGCGCGCCGAGCGCCTTGATGACCGCATCGACCAGCGCCGGATCGTTGGCCGGAAACAGCCCGAACGCATCGCCGACGACATAGTCGAGGCCGCACGCCGCGAGATCGATCTCGACGTGCCAGGTTTCCTTCTCCGAGCCCGGTCTTGTTGAGCAGCGTGCGCGACAGGAACGTCGCCATGGCCGGATTGTCGCGCGAACGGCCGATCGGCGCGTCGGGCGCGGCGGGCGCAAGCACGGCCGCAGCAGCCTCTGGCGACGGCGCCGGCGTCCTTGCCGATCTCCTCGAACAGCGCCTTCACCATGCGGGCGGTTTCCTTGCCGCCCGGCACGCAGAGGTTCAGCCGCTCCTCCTTGCTGGTCGAAGATCGCCTTCGAATAGTTCTTGCAGTCGTAGCCGCACTGGCCGCAGTCCTGCTGCGCCATCGCCGCCATCAGCCGCATGCGCAGCGATTGCGGCCTTCGGCCAGCTTCATGCGCTCGGCAATCGGCATGGTCTGGTCGTGCCAGGGCGTGTCGCCTTCGTCCTCGGCAGGCTTCGCGCCGGCATCCCGGGCAGCAGCGCCGCCGCCTGATCGCCCGACAGCGGCGTGATGCCCTTGGGATCGAGCGAGACCAGGCCGGCGAAGAAGCCGTTGAGCCAGGCGCGCTGCTCCTCGGAGAACGGCGCGGTCTCCGGCACGAGCGACGGGATCGGCGGCGGCAAGTTGCTGGGTCATTCGACCGCCTCCGCCTCGCACATCGCCTTGAGCGCGTCGACCTCATGCCGGCGCGAGAAGGTCAGGAACGTCTCGTCGCCGAGGCGCGATTGGCGAGATAGGCCTTGAGCATGCGCTCGATCGTCGCGCGGCGCATCCGTCGCCTTCACGTCGCGGAAGATCTCGCGGCCGAGCGCCGCGTCCGGACCGAAGCCGCCGCCGACATGGACGTGATAGCCCTCGACCGCTCGGCATCCTCGCCGACATCGATCTTGCAGGCGATCAGGCCGATGTC
Organism: uncultured Alphaproteobacteria bacterium; assembly: GCA_963788805.1. Taxonomy (GTDB): domain Bacteria; phylum Pseudomonadota; class Alphaproteobacteria; order Rhizobiales; family Xanthobacteraceae; genus Pseudolabrys. The sequence goes on along the minus strand of CAWBHU010000003.1, from coordinate 276,598 downwards.
GCCGATGTAGTGCTGCGCGCAGGAATGATGGCAGCCGGTGAGATGGATGTTGACCGGCGTCGTCGAGCGCGACGCGCGGCTCGCACCAGGCGGCGATCTCCTCGGCATGTTCCTTGGTGTGCGCGGCGGCGAAGCGGCAACCGGTCGCGCCGGTGCAGGCGACGAGCCCGGCGCGGATCGCGCTCGCCTTGGTGGCAAGGCCGAGCGCCTCGATGGCGGCTTCGGCGGCGGCGACCTTGTCGTCCGGCAACGCCCGAGATCAGCAGGTTCTGCCAGACCGTGAGGCGGATATCGCCGTCGCCGAAATCCTGCGCGATCTTCGCCAGGCCGCGCATCTGCGCGGCGGAGATCTTGCCGACCGGAAAGACCACGCCGATCCAGTTCAGCCCGGCCTGCTTCTGCGCATGCACGCCGATATGCGCGCATGCGGTCGAACAGCCGGCCGCGGCGCGATCGCTTCGGGCGGCACATGAGTCAGCTTGCGGCCGAGCTTCTCCTCGACATGGGCGAGGTATTTCTCGAAGCCCCAGGCGTCGAGCACGTATTTGAGCCGCGCCTTGTTGCGGTTGGTGCGGTCGCCATGCTCGATGTAGACGCGCACGATGGCGTCGGCGACCGGCGTCGCCTCATCCGGCTTGACGATGACGCCGGTGTCGCGCGCGAAATCCTTGTGGCCGGTGATGCCGCCGAGCGCGAGGCGGAACCAGACGCCGGGCTCGACGCCGAAGCCGTCCTTCACCTCGACGGCCTGGAAGCCGATGTCGTTGGTGTCCTCCAGCACCGGGATGCGCCCGGCCCCGTCGAAGCCGACATTGAACTTGCGCGGCAGGCCGTAGAGCGCGCGCTCGTTGAGGATGTGGTTGTGCCATTCGCGCGCATAAGGCCGGGTGTCGAGCAGTTCCTGCGGATCGATGCCGGCGGTCGGCGTGCCGGTGACGTTGCGGATATTGTCGGCGCCGGTGCCGCGCGAGCCGAGCCCGAGATCCATGATCTCCTCGACCACGGCGACCGCATGCCTGCGGCTCGATCTCGCGGATCTGCAGATTGGCGCGCGTCGTGACATGCGAATAGCCGCCGGCATATCTTTCGGCGATGTCGGCAAGGCCCGCTCAGCTGCCAGTGCTTGACGATGCCGTTCGGGATGCGCAGCCGGCACATATATGAGGTCTGCGCCGGCGCGACGTAGAACAGCCCGTAATAGCGCCAGCGGAAATTGTCGGCGGGCTTCGGCGCTTCGTTGCCCTTGCGCCTGCTGCTTCAGCCGGTCATAGGCATCGAACGGATGCTGCTCGCGCTTGACTTTTCCTGGTCGGCAAGCTGGCCGCCGGCGGCCAGCACGCGTCCTGCGCCTTGATGTGAATGGCGTCGGGGCCGGCCGGCTCGCCCTTGCCCGGCCGGCAGAGCTGCCACGCGCGGCGCGCGCCGCGTTCAGGCCCGAAGCGAAGCCTTCGAGATAGCGTTTCTGGTCGGGGCTGAAGTCGCTCGACATCGCGCGCTCACGCCGCCTGCGCGCGCGTTGCCATCGCGCGGCCGAACATCAGGTCGTCGCGGATCGGCTCGATGTCGGCTGCCGCTCCGGATGAGATCGAGATACCAGTTGCCGTCGATCGGTATCGCCGAACAGCACGGCGCCGACCAGTCGGCCCTTCGCGATGACCAGCTTCTTGTAGGTGCCGATGCCGGGATCGGAGAGCACGATCTGCTCGGTGCCGGGCGCGCCAAGGAAATCGCCGGCCGAGAAAACATTGACGCCGGAGACCTTGAGATTGGTGGCGAGAACGCTGCCGTCGTAGCGCGCCTGTCTCGCCGGCGAGATGCGCGGCAAGCACCTTGGCCTGCTCATAAGCCGGCTCGACCAGCCCGTAACAGATGCCGCGGTGCTCGGCGCATTCGCCGATCGCATAGATGCCGGCGCGTGATGGTCTGAAGGACGTCGTTGACGACGATGCCGCGATTGGTTTCGAGGCCGGCGGTCTGCGCCAGGCCGACATTGGGCGCGATACCGACGGCGACGACGACCAGGTCTGCCTTCGATCAGCGCCCGTCCTTGAGCAGGACGCCTTGCGCGTGCTGCTTGCCCGCAATCGCCACCGTCTCGGCGTTGAGATGGACCTTGATGCCTTTGCTCTCGACGCGTCTGCCTGAGCATCGCGGCGGCGCGGCGGATCGAGCTGGCGCTCCATCAGCCGGTCCATCAGGTGGACGACCGAAACCTCGACGCCGGCTCTGCGCCAGGCCATAGGCCGCTTCGAGGCCCGAGCAGTCCGCCGCCGATCACCACCGCCTTGCGGCCCGCCGGCCGCAGCTTCGATGCGCGGCGACGTCGCCGAGATCGCGGAAGGTCATGACGCCCGGCAATTCCATGCCGGGCATACGCAGCCGGATGGCGCGCGAACCGGTCGCCAGCACCAGCCTGGAAAAAGGCAGCGTGGCGCCGCTGGCGAGCTTCACCCGGCGGATTGCCGGATCGATCGCGGTCGCGCGCTGTGCCGTAGAGCAGCGTGACGCCGCGGTCGCGCCACCAATCGGCGGAGCGCAGCTCGATCTCGTCGCGCGATACTTCGCTGCGCCAGCACCGACGACAGCAGCACGCGGTTATAGGCGAGCCGCGGCTCATCGCCGATCACGGCGATCGCGTAGCGGCCGAGCGCGCGCCGGCCGAGCTCCTCGACCAGCCGCATCGCGGCCATGCCGTTGCCGATAATGACGAGCGGTTCGCTCATCAGCTATCCCTCGCAGAAAGCTGTTTCGAAACGTGCACCTGCGGCATGTGCGGCAGGTCGATCACCGCGCGCCATTGCGGGCAAAGTCGCTCATTACGCCGCCTCGACGAAGCGATGCCGCTCGTAGAGGAATTCGAGCACGCGCTGCCGGCATTTGAGGTAGGTCGCGTTGCCGGCAAGCTCGAGCCGCTTGCGCGGCCGCGCCAGCGGCACGTCGAGGATCTCGCCGATCTGCGCCGACGGGCCCATTGGTCATCATCACGATGCGGTCCGAGAGCAAGCACCGCCTCGTCCACGTCGTGGGTGATCATCAGCACGGTGTTGCCGAGCTTCTGGTGCAGCGCCATCACCGAATCCTGCAGATGCGCGCGGGTAAGGGCGTCGAGCGCGCCGAATGGCTCGTCGAGCAGCAGAATCTTCGGCTCCATCGCCAGCGCGCGGGCAATGCCGACGCGCTGCTTCATGCCGCCGGAAATTTCCGCCGGACGCTTGTCCTTGGCATGCGTCATCTGCACGAGGCCGAGATTGTGCATCACCCAATCATGGCGCTCGGCGCGCGACTTCCTGCTGCCGAACACCTTGTTCACCGCGATCGACACGTTGTCGTAGACGGTGAGCCAGGGCAGCAGGCTGTGGTTCTGGAACACGACGGCGCGGTCCGGGCCCGGGCTCGTCGACCTGCTTGCCTTCGAGGAAGACGCCGCCCTCGCTCGCCGGGACGAGACCGGCGACGATGTTGAGCAAGGTCGACTTGCCGCAGCCGGAATGGCCGATGATCGAGACGTATTCGCCCTTCTCGACATCGAGCGTGATTTCCTTGAGCACGTTCGACTCGACATTGCCGCGCGTGAAGGTCTTGGAGACGTGGTCGATCTTGCAATAGCTGGTCATGTCCGTGCTCCTCAGTTCGCCGCCGTGCCGCGCGTGACGATCGTTGCAATCGCCGGCGACGATGCGGTCGAGCACGAAGCCGACCAGGCCGACATAGATCAGCGCCAGGATGATTTCGGAGATGTGCGACGAGTTCCAGGCGTCCCAGATGAAGAAGCCGATGCCGACGCCGCCGATCAGCATTTCCGCGGCGACGATGGCGAGCCATGACAGGCCGATGCCGATGCGCAGGCCGGTGAAGATGTAGGGCGCGGCCGACGGCACCATGATCTTGAGGAAGAACTCGATCGGATTGAGCCGCAGCACCGCGGCGACGTTGCGGTAGTCCTGCGGAATGTTGCGGATGCCGACCGCGGTATTGATGATGATCGGCCAGATCGCGGTGATGAAGATGACGAAGATCGCCGCCGGCTGACCCTGCCGGAACGCGGCGAGCGACAGCGGCAGCCAGGCGAGCGGCGGCACCGTGCGCAGCACCTGAAAGATCGGATCGAGGCCGCGCATCGCCCAGGTCGACTGGCCGACCAAGGTGCCGAGCGCGACGCCGGCGACGGCGGCCATCGCGTAGCCCAGCGCGACACGCTGCAAGCTCGCCGACAGATGCCAGAACAAGCCCTTGTCGATGCCGCCGCGGTCGAAGAACGGATCGAAGATCAATTCCTTGGTGTCTTCATAGACGCGCGAAGGCGGCGGCAGGGTCGAGCCGGCCTTGCTGCAAAGAATTTCCCAAAGCAGCAGCAGCAGGCCGATGACGATGACCGGCGGCGCGACCCGCGCGAGCACCGCCGTTGCACGCGGCAAGCAAGCGGTCGGTCGAACGCACTTCGCTTCGGCGGCAACGCCAGCACGACACTCTTGGTGACCGGCAGAGCCGGCGTGGCGGTCGTTATCGCCTGCAGATTTCGAGAGGCATGTTCATCGCGCAGTTTTCTCTCCGTTCGTTGAAGTAGAGCGGGCCGCCGCAGAGGCGGCCCGCGCGTGCATCACACTTCGACGCGCTTGATGCCGAGGCTCTTGAGGTAGGCGGACGGGATTTTCCGGATCGAACACCTTGCCGTCGAAGAAGGTCTCCTTGCCGCGCGACTTCGAGGCCGGAATATCCGCCGCGGCGACGTTGAGCGCCTTGGCGGCTTCGCGCCACAGATCCTCGCGATTGACCTTGGCGATCAGCGCTTTGGAGTCGTAGCCGGGCTCGAATTTGCCCCAGCGGATATCCTCGGTCATGAACCAGAGGTCGTGGCTCTGGAACGGATAGGACGCATGATCCTTCCAGTAGCGCATGATGTGCGGGCTGTTCTCGACCACCTTGCCGGGAATGCCGTAGTCGAACTTGCCCTTGACGCGATCGGTGATGTCCTTCGACCGGGCAGTTGATCCATTGCCGCTTGGCGCAGATCGCCGCGACCTCGGCGTGGTTCTCCGGCTTGTCGCACCACTGCTGCGCTTCCATCACGGCCTTGAGCATCGCCATGCGTCGCCTTTGGATATTTGTCGACGAAGGAGGCGCGCATGCCGAACGACTTCTCCGGATGCTTGTCCCAGAGCTCGCCGGTGGTGATGGCGGTGTAGCCGATGTCCTGATGGATGAGCTGCAGATTCCACGGCTCGCAGACGCAGAAGCAGTCCATGGTGCCGACCTTCATGTTCGCGACCATTTGCGGCGGCGGAACGACGATGGTCTCGATGTCCTTGTCGGGATCGATGCCGCCGGCGGCGAGCCAGTAGCGGATCCAGAGATCGTGGGTGCCGCCCGGGAATGTCATCGCGGCCTTGACGGCCTTGCCCGATGCCTTCTTTTCCTGCGAGCGCGCCTTCGAACTGCGTCGTGTCGACGCCGACCTTGAGGTCGGCATATTCCTTGGCGACCGAGATGCACTGGCCGTTGAGATTGAGCCGCGCCAGGATGTACATCGGCGTCGGCACGTTGTTCTGCGTCACCTTGCCGGCGCTGATCAGGTAAGGCATCGGCGTCAGGATGTGCGCGCCGTCGATGCCGCTCGCTTCGCCGCCGAGCACGAGATTGTCGCGCGTCGCGCCCCACGATGCCTGCTTGGCGACCTCGACGTCCGGCATGCCGTACTTGGCGAAGATGCCTTTCTCCTTGGCGACGAACAGCGGCGCCGCGTCGGTGAGCGCGATGAAGCCGAGCGTGGCCTTGGTCACTTCCGGGCCGTCGGCGAGCGCCATCGGCACGCCGAACGGAAATTGCGAATTGACCGCGCCGATCAGCGCGGCGGTGCCGGCGCTCGATTTCAGAAATGAACGGCGGCTGACGCCGCGACCCAATTTTCCCCTCATCTTCGTCATCGTCGTTCCTTCGTTTTTCGTTCGTGTGACCGGCTCTTCGTCTCGTCAGTCGCCGCGGCCCAAATGGAAAAAGCCGCAGCCTGAGGCGCGCGACCTGTGCGCGTTTCTTCCCCAGGACAGCGGCGTTGCTGTCAGTCCATCGTTGGACTTTATGAGCGCTCGCGCGCCCTCAGCTCATGCATTACGAGGATCGTGCCAAGCGGCAGAATCGAAATAATTACGTGATTTCAGATGCTTGGCTGATGCCTACGAATCGGTCACGCGCGTTTTGGCGCCAGACCTTGAGGCATTCTGATTCAAATTTGTGCAGTGCGAAAGCTAGCGGCGGATTTTCCAGGCCGACAGGTGCCCGACGATATCGTCCGCATCGAAAGCCGGGCCCGCAAATGCGCCGATGCCATCCGCAGGCTCGGATGACGGCAGGGCCTTCGGTGCACCGATCGCCGCGTCATAGAGATCCGGGTTGAACGTCTCCTTCGCAGCGGCAAGCAGTCGTTGGCAAGCGGCGCCTGTCCCCAGCGCACCATCTGCGCATAGAGCCACGCCGCCTGCACCGGATCGGGCCGGCCGGCGCTGTCGCGGCCGACCAACAGGTAACGGTCGCTGCTTCGGATTGTCCCGTCAGGTGCGACCTTGAGCTTGCCGTCCAGTGTCCGCCTGATCACCTCCGCGGCGACACCGATCCGGTTCGGCGCCGCAAGCAAACGGCAGACCTCGTCGCGGTTTTTCTCGTCTTCGACGAAATCGGCGGCGCGCTGATGCGCACGGATGAGCGCTTTCACGATGTCCGGATGCTCGGCAGCCCATTGCGCGCGCACGCCAAGCACCTTCTCCGCCGCGCGCGGCAACAACTCAGAGACGAAATGCAGGATGTAGCCAATTCCAAGATCGACCGCGACCGAGTTCCACGGCGCGCCGACGCAGAACGCGTCGACGTGATGATTCTGCAGGCTTTCGACCATGTAAGGCGGCGGCAAAACGACGAGCCGCACGTCCTCATCCGGATCGACGCCGCCGGCCGCCATCCAGAACCGCAGATGATAATTGTGGGTCGAGAACGGAAACGTCATGCCGAATGTCAGCGGATCGAGATCCTTCTGCTTGCGGTCGGCGACGACCCGCGCCAACGCCCGCGCCGACACCATCGGATCGGCGATGCTCTTGCCCTTTTCGGCCGCGGCGGCGAGCGCCGCATAGAGCGCCGGCGAGACGGTGATGGCATTGCCGTTCACGCCGAGGCCGAAGGCCGCATTGATCGGCACCTTGACGTGGCCAAGGCCGAGGCTTGAGGCGATAGCGACCGGCGCGATCAGGTGCGCGGCGTCGAACAGCCCGATATTGAGCTTGTCGCGGATGTTCGACCACGACACTTCGCGGATCAGCTCGACGTCGAGGCCTTCATCCGCGCAAAAGCCCTTGTCCACCGCGATGAGCAGCGCGGTCGCGTCGGCGAGCGGAATGAAGCCGATCCGCAGCTTTCGCTCATTTGAAGAAATCCGCCGCGGTGATGATCGATTGCGCGATCTCGACGATCTTCTTCTTCTCCTTCATCGCCGTGTTGCGCATCAGGGTGTAAGCCTCGTCCTCGGTGAGTTTCTTCGCGCTCATCAGGATTCCCTTGGCGCGGTCGATCACCTTTCGATCTTCCAGCAGGCTCTTGGCGCGCTCCAGCTCGTCCTGGAGCCGCGAAAAGCTGTTGAACCGGGAGATGCAGAGGTCGAGGATGTGCTTCATCCTCTCCTTCTTGAGGCCATCGACGATATAGGCGGACACGCCGGCATCGACCGAGGCCTGGATCGAGGCGCTGTCGCTCTGGTCGACGAACATTCCGACCGGCCGCTTCACGATACGGCTGACCTGGAACATCTGCTCGAGGACGTCGCGGCTCGGATTGGCCAGATCGATCAGGATCACGTCGGGATCGATCGCATAGATGCGCGTCAGCAGATTGTCGGTGCTTTCGAGATGGGTGACCTGCGTAAAGCCGGCCTCACGCAAGCCGTCGATCAGGATCGCGGCGCGGACCGGGCTTTCGTCAACAATGACAATCTTCAGTGATGGATCGACCGACATTCGGGGCGCGTGAGTTTGACATGACCGCACCCCGGCAGGGCGGTTGCACGTTCTTCACGCATCGCCGCACGATTGTCAAAGCGGATCACGCGCGGTCTAAGCCGCGGCACTCGACGTGGTTACCGCCTTTTTGTCACGCAAAGCCCGCTCGATCTTGATCTGCTCACGCCGCAGCAGGGCGGCGTAGTCGGCCACCCTTTGGTCGGTGGCCTTGTCCTTGAACGAAGCGATGCCCAGCGTTCCGATGGGGGTGCCGCGCGGATCGCGAATGGCGACGCCGACGCCGATCACGGTGGGCAGCACCAGTCCGTCGCTGACAGCGAAGCCCGCCTTTCGGGCGGCGCGCACTGAAGGAACGATGCCGCGGCGCAGCTTCTCCGGATAGGCACGCAAAGGCTGCTCGAGCGACTTGATGACCGCCAGCGCATCGGCCTCCGGCATGGCGGCAAGCACGGCGATGCTGCCGGCGCCGACGCCGAGCGGCCGGCGCGTGCCGACCTCGACGGTGAACACCTTGATCGGATAGTCGCCGGTCTTGCGGTCGATGCAGACCGTGTCGCGGCGCGAACAGGCGCAGAGCAGCGCGGTCGCGCCGGTCTCCTCGGCAAGCCGGGTCATGGCGCCCTGCGCGATTTCGCGCAGATCGTAGCCGCCGCGCACCGCCGACCAGCCGAGCACGGCGGCTTCCCAGCCCAGCCGGTAGGTGCGGGTGCGCTCGTCGCAGGCGACCAGGCCATGCTCGATCAGCGACGACAGGATGCGATGCACGGTCGGCCGGGTGAGCCCGAGCGCGCGCTGGAGATCGACCAGCCGCATCCCCTTCTCGCCGCTATTGCCGACCCAGGTGAGAATGGCGACCGCACGGTCGACCGTCTGCACGCCCATCAGGTCACCTTTCGTTTGTCGATCATCCGCTTGATTTTCGAGGTCTGCGAGAGGCCGGTCAGGGGATCGAGCGCCTTGACCGCGACCGGCTGCGACGTTCGTGCGCAGGCCGATCACCTCCTTGAGGCGCCGCTCGAGGTCCTCCTTGACCGGGCCCGCATGCGCGGGGTCCAGCACCTCGACCTTCACCGTCAGCTCTTCGCGCCCGCTTTCGCCGACGCGCTCGATCTCGCAGAAGAACTCGCCGTTGGTGCGCTTGTCGGCGGCGACGGTGACGCCGATCGCCTCGGTGAAGACGTTGACGCCGCGCACCTTCACCATGTTGTCGTTGCGGCCGTAAGATCTTGGTCAGCCGCCGGAAGCGTGCAGCCGCAGGGGCACGCCGCCGTGTCGGGCATCAGCGACGAGACGTCGTTGATGTTGAAGCGGATCAGCGGCGCGCTGTCGCGGAACAGGGTGGTGATGTAGATGCTGCCGCGCTCGCCGTCGGGCACGACCTTGCCGGTCTCGGGATCGACGATTTCGAGGAAGAAGGCAATCGTCGTTGATGTGCATGCCGTTCTGGAACTTGCACTCGGTCGCCAGCGTGCCGTTCTCGTGCGTGCCGTAGGAATCGTAGCAGGGCGCGCCCCACAGCTCCTCGATGGTCTTGCGGTCCTCGACGCCGAGATGCGAGCCGATCATGCGGAGTTTGAAGTCGCGCACGTCGATGCCCATCTCGTCGCGCGCCACCAGCGCCAGGTGACGCAGATAGGACGGGAAAGCCGAGCACGACATTGATGCCCCAGGCCTTGCAGATCTCGATCTGCCGCCGCGTCGGCGTGGTGGCGCCGCCGCCGGTCATCACCGGCACCGCGCCCATGTATTTCCAGAGGATCTCGCGATTGGCGCAAGCCGCCATTCGACAGGCCGAGCGAGAAGGCGACCAGCACCATGTCGCCGGGCCGCATGCCCTGCATCGCGTAGCGGCGCGCGCCGAGGATCGCCATGATCTCGCGGTCGTGCGGCGAATAGAGCATCGGCCGCGGCAGGCCGGTGGTGCCGCCGCTGGTCTGCAGGACGAGCGGCATCGGATTGCGCGTCCGCCCGGCGCGATGCCCATGAAATCGCCGAACGGCGGATGCGCCTCGATGCTCTTGCGGATGTGCTCGACCGTGTAGGACGGAATCTTCGGCAGGTCGTCGAGGCCCTTGATGTCGCCCGGCTCGATGCCGGCCGCGCCCCAATGCCGCTGGAAGAACGGAATCTCCCAGCCGCGCTTCATGGTCTTGCAGGAAGCGGCGCTCCTGCAGCGCGCGCAGCTCGTCGCGCGAGGCGCGGAAGACGCCGCCGAAGAAATCCGGCGGCGGCGGATAGTCGCGCCAGACCTGCTCGATATCGAACGACTTGTAGTACCAGGGAAACTCGACGGTGCTCGGAACATCGTTCATAGCAAGTTGCGCCCGCCGGCCGCCGTCGACATGCATTGTCGCGCCGGTGATGTAGCCGCCGCCCGCCGACACCAGCATCGCGACCAGCGCCGGCGATCTCCGTCACGGCTCGCCGATGCGGCCGACCGGCACTTCTTTCTTGAGCCGCGCGCGCATCTCTTCGGCCGCGCTCGCCGTCGCCGGCGCCGAACACCTTGGCGAGCCGGCCGGTCGCGATGCGGCCGGGGCAGATCGTGTTGACGGTGATGTTGTCCGGCCGCGACTTCGAGCGAGAGCGTCTTGGCGTAGCCGATGACGCCGGCCCAGGTCGCGACCGACAGGCCGAACTTCGGCATCGGCTGCAGCGCCGACAGCGCGGTGATGTTGACGATGCGCCCGCCGCCCGCCTCGCGCATCGCCGGCATCGCGCCGCGCGTCAGCCGCACCACGCTCATGAAGTTCTGCTGCCAGGCCTTGTCCCAGGCCGCGTCGTCGAAGCTCATCGAGCTCGCCGAGCGGCGGCGCGCCGTCATTGTTGACGAGAATGTCGAGCCGGCCGAAATGCGCGAGCGGCTCGGCGATGATGCGCTCGCAATCCTCCGCCTTGCGGATGTCGGCGGCGACGGTGAACACCTCGCGGCCGGTCTCGTCGCGGATGCGTCTTCGCCGCGGCTTCCAGCTTCTCGGCGCGGCGCGCCACCAGCGCGACGTCGGCGCCATCGGCCGCGAGCCGGCGCGCGATGCGCGTAGCCGATGCCCTCGCTCGAGCCGCCGACGATCGCGACCTTGCCCGCGAGCGCGGTCATGCAGCGCCTTGCGCGCGAGCCGCGAACAGCCGCGTCGGCGTTGCCGGTGCATCACCTTGCTCGAGCACCTCCTCGTCGTAGCCCAGCGCCTGCCAGTCGTCGACCAGCCGCTCATAGGTGAACAGCGGATAGTCGGCGCCGAACATGACGCGGTTCTTCAGGCGGCGCGGGATGTCGCGCTTGAGCGACGTCGGTGAGGTATTTCGGCGACCAGCCGTGCAGCTCGTACCAGACGTTCGGCTTGTGCAGCATGCACGGCGATCATGTCGTCCTGCCACGGCCAGGCCGGACGCCCGGCGATGATCGTCAGGTTCGGCCGCTGGCGCGGCCAGCACGTCGACGTAGCGCGGATGGCAGTAGGTCGAGGATCATGCCGCCGCCGCCGGGATGGCCCGCGCCGGCGCCGGTGTAGCCGACCATCACCAGCACCGGCCGCTTGCGAGCTTCGCTGACGTCGTAGAACGGCGTCGTAGATCGGATCGTCGGCGGGCTTGCCGAGGCCCGGCGCCGGAGACCATGTAGCCGACGAAGCCCTGCTCGCCGCCATGCAGCGCTCGAATTCGCGCGACGCCGGCGTCGCCCTCCTTCGGGTGGATCTGCAGCCACAGCCCGAAGATGACGTCGGCGTGCTTCGCCTGCACCTCGATGCGCGTAGTCGTGCATACGCGCGCACCTCGTCGATCGGCATGTTCTTGGTGAAGCCGAAGTCGAGGATGGTCTGCACGCCCTGGGCGCGGAAGTAATCCGCCATCTCCTCCTCGGAGTGATACCTCGGGTCGGAATTCCAGACCTTCCGCTGCTGCGCGAGCTCGGCCTCGCTGCGCAGCGGATAGCCGCGCCTGGTGCCCCAGTGCGAATGAACGTCGAAGATCTTCATGGTACGCGCGCGTCGCTACTGCGCCTTGAGCCCGGCCTTCTGCACGACGTCAGCCCAGCTCGTCATCTCGGACCGCAGGTACTTCTGCGCCTCCTCCGGCGTTCCGCCGGCGATCTGGAAGCCGAGCGCGCCGAGCTTGTCCTTCACCGCCGGGCGCCTTGCAGCGCCTTGTCGGCCTCGGCGTTGAGCTTGGCGACGACGTCCTTGGGCGTGCCGCCGGCAGCCATCATCATGTACCAGCCGACCACCTCGAAGCCCTTGAAGCCCTGTTCGCCCATGGTCGGATATCCGGCGCTTCGGTGAGCGCTTGGCGCTGGTGGCCGCGAGCGCCTTCAGCTTGCCGCCTTCACCTGCGGCAGCGCGGTCGAGACGATGTCGAACATCATGGTGACGTGGCCGCCGAGCAGCGCGTTGAGCGCCGGCGCATTGCCCTTGAACGGCACGAGCTGGATGTCGGCGCCGGTGTGCTGCTTGAGCAGCTCGCCGCACAGGTGCGCGGTCGCGCCGACGCTCGCCGAGGCGTAGGTGTACTTGCCGTTCGGCTTGGCCTTCATCCACGCGACCAGCTCCGGCACGTTCTTGGCGGGCACCGAGGGATGCACCAGCAGCACGGTCGGGATGTAGCAGACGTAAATGAGCGGCGTGAAATCCTTCACCGGGTCGTACGGCATCTTGGCGGTGAAGAGATGATTGGTCGAATGGGCCGTGTAGGCCATCATCATCGTGTAGCCATCGGGCGGCGACTTCGCGAGCGCGTCGCTGCCGACGATCGCGCCCGCGCCCGGCCGATATTCGAGCTGGATCTGCTGGCCCATCTGCTCGGACATCTGCTGCGCCATCGCGCGGCTGACCGCGTCGACGCCGGAGCCCGGCGGCACCGGCACGATCAGCTTGATCGGCTTTTCCGGATAGGCGGCGCGCGCGGCGCCCCACGGCAGACGTTGCGCCGAGCAGACCGAGCGTGACGGCGCGACGATTGAGACCGTTTGACTGCGACATAAATCCTCCCAGCGTTAGTCCACATAGCGGACATTTATTTCCGCCTTGGACCAAGCGTGGCAAGCCGATCTAGGTGATGTCAATAACGCGGGAGTTTTTGTCCGCAATGCGGACGCAGTCTGCCTGCCTGCACGCGACAGCGACGACAGAGAGCCGCCGTTTCGGCGGACTTGCTGCCGTTCCACAGTGTCAAGCAAACGCGGAGGAATGGTGGGCCCGGGAGGACTCGAACCTCCAACCAGACCGTTATGAGCGGTCGGCTCTAACCATTGAGCTACAGGCCCTGAACGCGTTTTAGCACATGGGACGCGAGCGGCAAGCGCCGCTACATCCTCAGCAGGCGCTTCGCATTCCCGCTCAATATCTTGGCCTTGTCCTCGTTCGACAACGGCACGCGGCTCATCCAGTCCACCGCCGGCTTGTTGTTGATCACGAACGGCCAATCGACCGCGAACAGGATGCGGTCGACGCCCATCTCCATCACGCAGCACAGCAGCGCCGGGTCGGAGAAGAAGCCCGAGGTCGTGAGCCAGAAATTTCTGGTGAAGATCTCGCGGAATTCGAGCGGCTTCTGGCCCGGCCGCTTGAGCGCATTGTCGATGCGCCACAGCAGGAACGGCAGCGTCTCGCCGAAATGGCCGAGGATGATCTTGAGCTTCGGATGCTTGTCGAACAGGCCGGACAGAACGAGCCGGATCGCCTGGGTCGCGGTATCGACGGTGAAGCCCCATGCCGGACGCACCACCAGCGGAAAGTCCTGCACATATTCCTTGAGATAGATGTCGGTGATGCCGGGTCCGGCAGCGACGGGTGCAGGTAGATCGGCACGTCGAGCTTCTCGGCGCGCGCGAAGATCGGCCAGAACCTCTTGTCCATCGAGGAATTCGCCGTTGGCGGTGCCGTGGATCATGGCGCCCTTGAAGCCGAGCTCCTTGACGCAGCGCTCGAGCTCGTCGGCGGCCGCTTCCGGCACCGCGGTCGGCAGCGCCGCGAAGCCGGCGAAGCGCTTCGGGTTCTTCTTGATCTGCGCGGCGAGCCGGTCATTCACCTCGCGCGCCATTTGCGCCGCGGTCTCGGCCGGCAGCTTCTGGGTCGAGGGCGCGCCGAGCGACAGCACCTGGATGTCGATGCCGGCCTCGTCCATCTCCTTGATGCGCAGATTGTCGAAGTCGTAGAGCCGCGTGTGATGTCGCCGGGGCGCCCGGCTTCCGGGCCCTGGAAGGTCTTTGCCAGTTCGGCATCCCAATAGTGTTCCTCGATCGCGATGATCGGGACATTCGGCTTCGACATCATGTGAGTTCACCCGGGAACAATGTGCGGTAGGCCACGTTCCTACCAATGGCTGGAGGGCGTGTCACGAACCCTTGCCCGGCTAGGGGTCGTGGGAACTCGCAATGCGTGTGGCCGGTTGCGCGGGCCTATGTCGAGTTGGTTATCGCCTTCACCGCGACTCAGTTACAGGTTGGGTGTGCTTCCGATACTTCGGACGACCCTTCTCGGCAGTGTGTTTCTCACGCTCGCCCTTCTCGCCGGATTCGCCGGTGCATGAGCCCGTGCGGCCGCACTTAAGCCATGTCGTCGCCCCGGCCCGCGGGCCGCTGATCGAGGCGAATGAACATCCCGAGTGGAAGCAGTTCCTGGTGCAGGCCGCGTTCCGGCGCGCCGACGAGCTCGAGCGGCTGCGGGATCTGCCGGCGTCACCCATGATCATTGAGGCCGTGATCGAGCCGGCGGTCATAAAGGCGGAAAATGTTGAAGTAACGGTCGCCCCTGAAAAAGCGGACGAGCCCGCGGCGCAGATCGCTGCATTAGCCCCGGAGCGCGATCCGGACGTGATGGAGGACATCACGGCTTCGATCGATGAGAAGCCGGCCGGCATGATGCCGGTCGAGATCGGTGCTTCCTCCGCCGCCGAGCTGCCGCTGACCGAGCAAGAAACGCTTCCGCAGGTCCGCCAGCCCGAGACGCTGAAGCTCAGACAGTCAATCTGCGGTGCAGCCGGAAGCTGACGTTCGCCTGGCGGCAACGGTCGAGAGACTTCCCGAGAGCAGGCCCAAGATCGAACCAAGATCGAGCGCAAGCGCATCGCGCGGGTGAAAAAGAAACCGCCGGCCAAGCCTGTGGCTGAGCCGACGGTTCCAGATTTGCTTTCGACGATCTTTGGCGATCGTCAGGCAAGGACGCTAATAGCGCCTTACGGCGTAGCGCCCTCACGCAGCAAAGATGCGGGCTGCGGGTCAGTGGAAGCAAATGACTGCTGGCCCTTGACCTGCTCCAGCGATGCGACGCCGAGACCGGCGTTCGGGTTCACTTCCGCCAGCATGCCCTTGCGCTTCGCCGCGTAGTAATAGCCGCCGGCATAAAGCGCGACCGCGCGGTCATGGTTGCCGCCGGCAACCCGGTACGCGTTGGCGAGATACTTCACCGCATAGGTCATGTTGGTATCGGCATCGAGCAGGCCGCGGATGTCGCCGCGATAACCCATGCCACGCGCGGTTCCGAGCCGGATCTGCATCAGACCGTAGTTGCCCTGACTAATGACGTGGGGGCGGCCGCCGCTTTCACGCTTTATGACGCGCCGCACAAGAGATTCCGGCACGTTGTACGCCGCAGAATGCTTGGCAATCAGCGCGTCGAGATTTGGATTTGCTGATGCCGTAAGCAGGCGCAGCGAGGAACGGCAGCGCGGCGACCATCGCCGTGCAAGCAACAACACGAATTTTCATTATTGAAGGCTCCAGCTCAATTGAAGAAGGAACCTCAGTGGTTGCGAACGCCGGCCAGAATGTGACGCAGTTTAATCCATTAGGCGCATACGGCGGCGGTTTTGACGGGCAGAGTTCCCAGCCCTGGCATACTTAATGCCAAATCATTGAATTTTATGGAGTTCTGGAACCCGCCTCCACCGGCCCTCGTTTGTTTGCCAACGCAACGACGGGCTGGGTGCTTCATGAGACATGCAAGAGCTGCGCGCCTGACGCGCGCGAATGCGACTTCCACTTGGATCAATCTTTTCGCGTTGGGCATCGGCATCGCCGCTGCGCTGCTCGCCACGCAGGCCAAGGGCGCGACGCCGTGCGCCGATCTCGTCACAGTTGCAATTGCCGGACGCGGTGGTGACGTCCGCTGCGACGGTGTCAGGCAAAGTCACCGGGCCGGACGGCAAGAATTACACCGGCCTGCCGTCGTTCTGCCAGGTCACCATCGTCGCCACGCCGACCGACGACTCCGCGATCAACATCCTGCTCTGGATGCCGGACAACACCTGGAACGGCCGTTTCCAGGGCACCGGCAATGGCGGCTACGCCGGCAACATGGCGATCGACGCGTTCGCGATGGTCTACGCCATCAAGCACGGCTTCGCTGTCGCCGCGAGCGACATGGGCACCGCGCCCTCCTCCAACAACAATGCCGATACATTGATCGGCCATCCGCAGAAATGGATCGATTGGGGCTCACGCTCGACCTACCTGATGAGCGCGCTGGCGAAGCGCGTCGTGCAGGCATTTCAGGGCCGCGCGCCGACCTATTCCTATTTCAACGGCTGCTCGACCGGCGGCCAGCAGGCGCTGCTGCTCGCCCAGAAATATCCGCACCTCTATGACGGCATCCTCGCCGGCGCGCCGGCGCATGACCGCACGCACGTTCATACCTCGGTGCTTGTGGCTGTTCGCCAAGACCCACGAAAAGCCGACCAGCTACATCACCTCCGACAAGGTGACGCTGATCAACAATGCGATCATCGCGGCTTGCCGCGAAAAGAGCGGCGGCGCGCCGGGCGACACCTGGCTCACCGATCCGCGCAAATGCGACTGGCGGCCGAGCGAACTGCGCTGCACGTCCGCCCGGCCAGAGCAATTGCCTCAACAACGACCAGGTGCGCGGCGGCAACCGCGATCTATGCCGGACCGCGCGATCCGGTCACCGGCGAACGGATCTTCCCCGGCGCGGCGAAAGGCAGCGAAGCTGCGTCATCGTTCGGCTGGAACGCCATTCAAGCGAGCGTCGAGCCGAATTTCGGTTCGCTGTTCAAATGGGTGTTCGGCGCGAACTTTCACCTATGACGGACTTCGACTTTCACCACGACATGAACAAGCTCGACAGCGCTGCTCGAGCGCGCTGCTCAATGTCGACGAACCCCGACCTCGGCAATTCCGGGAGCGCGGCGGCAAGCTCTTGATGTATCACGGCTGGGCCGATCCGCTGATCGCGCCGCAAAGCTCGATCGACTACTACACAAGCGTCGTGCGGCTCGAGAACCAGGACCGGCGACGACGCGCGGCCGCACGCAAGATTACTTCCGGCTGTTCATGGCGCCCGGCATGAACCATTGCTACGGCGGCCCGGGGCCGCACGTGTTCGGCAATCAGTATTCGGGCAATATCGTCGTGGTCGACCCGCCGGTCGACAACGCCAACTACCATGCGCTCAAGGCGCTGATGTGCGTGGGTGGAGCGCGGCCGCGCGCCGGAGAAAATCATCGCGACCAAGTACGTCAACGACACGACGTCGGCCGGCATCGCGATGCAGCGTCCGCTGTGTCCGTATCCGAAGATCGCGGTTTATGACGGCGCCGGCGACGTCAAGAAGGCCAGCAGCTTCGCCTGTCGATAGGAGGCCGCCGCGGAGACCGCGGCGACCTTGCTACTCGATCGAGAACGGGTAGCGCTGCTGCGCGACGCGCGCCATTGCCTGCGCTTCGGCCCAGGCCTGGAAGAACCGGTCGAAGGCGTTCGCGACGCGCGCCAGGCTCGGCAGCTGCGGCGTACGGGCAAGTTTCAAAATCAAAGTTGTCATTGTTGTTGTCTCAAAGATGGGTACGGGGATTGGCGAGCACGCGCTGCTCGATTTCGCGCTCGATGCTGTCGGTGAGCTTGCCGCCCCTGCGGCCCAGATAGCGCGCGATCTCAGCGTCGGCCTGACGCTGGCGCGCGGCGATCATCGCGGCATAAAACCTGGCGAACACGCCCGGCTTGGCGGGCTTGCGAACGAGAACGGTCTCGCTGGGGGAAAGCGCGTGGGAGAAGAAGGCCATGGGTCATTCCTTTCAAACAGGAGCCCAAGGCGTTTCCGTGCAGTTTCTTGGTCTTGTTGATTGAGAAGATAATCCGAGTCGCGCGGGTTTAGCAGATCGAAAAGCGCATGAGACTCATGCAACAACCTGAGACGTCGAAATAATTCTGTCGCGTGATTGTGCATCGGCGGATGAATCATGCGTCACCACGCACAAAGGCGCAGCAAATCGTTCCGCCGTCACATTCGTTAAGGAGTGTTAATGCCTAGCGCAGCGGCGGCAGCTGCTCGGCGAAGTACACCATGGTCTTGCGATAGACCTCGGAGCGATTCCACTCGCGCATCACCTGGAAGTTCTCGCTGCCCTCGTGCATCGGGGCGCCGGCCTTCCAGCCGTTGACCTTGAGCAGGTTCGCGGTCGAGGCGAGCACGTCCGGGATCGAGTGACGCAGGTCAACGTGGCCGTTGCCGTCATAATCGACGCCGTACTTGATGTAGGACGACGGCAGGAATTGCGTCTGGCCGATCTCGCCGGCAAATGCGCCGACCAGGTCGCGCAACGGCAAATCTCCACGTTGGACAATTTGCAGCGACGCGATCAGCTCGCCCTGGAACAGCTCGGTGCGGCGGCAATCATGCGCGAGCGTCGCGATGGTGCGCACCACCGACATCTTGCCGATGTCGCCGGTGCCGTTGTCGCTCTCCAGCGTCCAGATCGCCATGATCAGTTGAGCGGGAACGCCAAATTGCCGCTCGATGCGCGACAACAGCGCAGCGTGCTTTTGCATCAGGCTCTTGGCGCGGTTGACGCGGGCGGGGATCACCCGGGTGCGGGCATATTCCTCGAAGGTCTTGCGGAAGGTGCCGCGCTGGCGGCGGTCGAAGTCGAGCACCTTCGGATCGATCGCGAGGCCGGCGAAAGCGTCGGCGATCACGCCGCGCGAGACGCCGGCGGCCTGCGCCTCGCGCGCCATCTCGCCGAGGAAGGTGTTGAAGTCGCCGCCGCAGCGCGCGGCGAAAGCCGGGGCGGCGAGTGTGACGGTGAGCGTGAGCGTGATCAGCAGGCGGGCAATCATGGCTGCTCCGGTGGCATCCCCGCGCCGGATATGCCCTCTTCTTTCGGCTTTGTCATGCGGGCTGTTCAGCCAAGCCCCGCTCGGCCTCGAACATGAAATCCCGCATCACCGGCACCGCGTCACGCCGGGTCGCCAGCAGAAGCTGGAACACCATGTGGGTGCCATTGAGGAACTCGAGTTCGGCCACCGAAAGGTAGAACTCCCACATTCGGCAGAACCGTTCGTCATAGAGCGCCTTCGCCTTATCGCGGTTGCGCGCGAAACGCTCGCGCCAGTGCCGCAGCGTGTGGGCATAGTGCAGCCGCAGCACTTCGACATCGCAGGTCCACAGACCGCAACGCTCGACCGCGGCGAGCGTCTCCGACATGGCCGGCACGTACCCGCCGGGGAAAATATATTTGCGCACGAACGGCCCGGTCGAGCTCGGCGGCGACATGCGGCCGATGCTGTGAATGAAGGCAAAGCCGTCCGCCGTGAGCAATTCGCGCACTTTCAGGAAATATTCGTCAAAATGGCCGATGCCGACATGCTCCATCATGCCGACCGAGACGACGCGGTCGAACTGGCCGGTCAACTCGCGATAATCCCGCTCGATGAATTCGACCCGGTCCGCCACGCCGGCCTGCTGCGGCGCGTTCGCGCGCGATCTTGATCTGCTCGGGCGAGACATTGATCGCGGTGACGTGGACCCCGGCCTCGCGGGCGAGATGGATGGCAAAGCCGCCCCAGCCCGACCCGATCTCGCAGACCCGCATGCCGGGCGTGAGCGCGAGCTTTGAGGTGGCGTGAATGAGCTTGTTGCGTTGCGCCTGTTCGAGCGTGTCACCAGCAGGGTCGCGGAAATAAGCGCAGGAATATTGCAGGTCCTCGTCGAGAAACAGGCGGTAAAGCTCGGTGGAGAGATCGTAATGCTGGCGCGCGTTTTTCGCCGCGACACCGACAGGATTTTTCTGGTGCCAGCGCCGCAGGGCGCGAAACAGCCGGCGCCGCAGCTGCGCGGACTTCTGGGCGTGGAACGTCCCGCGGTTGAGCGAGAACAGATACAGGAAATCGTGGACGGTCGCGCCGTTCTCGATCGTCAGCGTGCCGTCCATGTAGGCTTTGCCGGCTTGCAGATCCGGATTGAGCATGATGCGCAGCGGCAGGCCGCGCTCGTGCAGGCGGACCGTGACGTCGGGCGCGCCTTGGCCGAACACGTGAACTTTGCCGCCGGGATCGATCACGCGCAGCGTGCCGCGCTTGATGAAGGATCGGAGCAACTTGGCCAGAAAAAACACGCGCTATCTGACCCGATTGGCCGTGGCGTGAAAAGGGCCTCGATCACCCGGAACCGCTAGCCCGATCTACCGGGCTCCGGCCTTTGCGGCATTATTGTTGATGAGCGAGCGCGACCACTGCCGCAGCGTGGCGTTGGCCACCGGCGGGAACCCGCCCGTGGGAAAGTCCTGATAGAGCTCAATCGCACTCGCGCCGCTCTGCACGCCGAACATGATCGTGCCGGGAAAGTTCGCCGGCGTGACATTGGCAGTCTGGAATTCGATCTGGGCGCCGAGCTCTTTCATATAGGCGTAGAGTCGGCACCAGCGGGTTCGCGAGCGGCGTGTTCAGGTCGTGATTGTCGAACACGCAGCGCTCGCCGAGCGAGACGTGACACGCCAGCATGATCTTCTTGGTGAATTCCGGATTGCCGGGGCCCGGCACGTGCACGAGGTGCAGCGGATTGACCGACAGGACCAGCCGCGACTGCTGCCACGGCGCATAGTCGGCAAGCGCGCCCTGCAGGCAATCCTTGAACGCGGTGTCGGTGAAACCGGCGTGGCGCAGACGTCCTATCACCGCGGGCTGGGTGTTCACCACAAACGGCTCGGCCGTGAGCGACATGCACGAGGTGATGGAAACTTCGTGGATCAGCGGCTCGCTGTCGTATTTCGCGGCGAGCAGCGCTTGCAGGTTTGCCCAGGCTTGCCGGTATTGCGGCGACCAGAAACGGCCGAGCGTGCGATTCTGCTCGTTGTTCTGGCCCTGGTTCTGCACGACGCGGATGGGAGGCCCGCCAATGCTCTTCGCCCACATCGGCGCGACGAAGCCGCCCCAGACGCGCAGCTTCACCGCCAGCGGGTGCGCATGGTTCGCGTTGTAGAGGCGAACCTCGGAAAGGAAATTGTCGATGACTTCGGTCTGCAGCGGCCCGTTCGCAACCGGTTGAAGCTGCTGCCAGCTTGGCACCAGGACGATGCCGCTGAAAATCCCGGACTTGGCGCGGACCGCCGCCATGGTGTTGACCGGCTGGCCGCCGATCGCGACGAACTTGTAGGCGCCCATCGAGATGAGGCCGCGGATCGGCGGCTTCACGTCCGGCATCTGCGCCTGCGCCGATGCGGCGAATGAAATGAGTGCGAGAGCAAGAACGAGGCGCAATGTCATAAATGTCTCCCGAGCAATGAACGGGACGGCGCAGGCTGGCGCACAATACTTAATGAGTTGGGCGCGAAATAATGAAAGCTTTGCGAGCTGATCGGAAGACGCGAGCGCCGTCCGGAGCAAAGGCCTTTATCTGCGGCTCGCATGCTGGCGCCAGGCACGGATCGAGCACCGCGTGGTTGGGGTCGAGCCGCCGGTAGCCGCCGCTGAAATAGACCTTGTCGCCGATCTTCATCTCGTTCTGCTCGTAGGTGACGCACATGACGCGCAGATCGCGGCACATCACGATGTACCACAGCGCGCCGTCCGAGCGCACCAAAGTGAGCTCGCCGCTCGAGCCACAGATCGATGCGGAATTCCGGCTCGCCGACGCCCTCCGCCATGGCGCGCAGCTCCTCGCAGCGCGCAAAACGACTGCGCCGGCAGCTCGGCCGGCGCAAAGGCCGGGCGATTGGTGAAGACGTCCGGTTGCGCCAGCGCGGGCGTGATGAACGCGAGAACGGCAAGGGTGCAAGGGTGCAAGTGGCGCACGGGACATGCGTCTTGGTCGCGCGACTTTGCGGCGGGGATTTGACTGGTCGAAGCGCCTCGACTTTGCGGCGCCGAAGGCGCAGGGTCGTTTTGACCGAAACGCCAGCTCAAAGCGGCCGGGCCTTTTTCCCAACTTCGTGACCGGAACCCATCCGGGTATCCGTTGCCCTCGCTCCGAAACATGTCGGGCGAAAAGGAACCATCGTGCAAACACCTGAAATCTTCCAGGGCGACTCGCCGAGACGCCTCGTGCAAGGCGCGTTCTTCGGCGCCCTCGTGACCGTGGTCGGCGGCTTCTACCTGGGCGGCTGGACGCTCGGCAGCACCGCGCAAAAACAGGTCTCGGCCGCCGAACAGGCCAGCGTCGTACGCGTGCTGGCGCCGATCTGCGCCGACAAGTTCAAGAACGCGACCAACGCCAGCGCCAATCTCGAGGAGCTCAACAAAGCGGATTCGTGGAAGCGCGATGACATCCTCGTCAAGGCCGGATGGGCAACCTTCCCCGGCTCGGAGCCCGACCGCCAGGTCGCCGATGCCTGCGCCAAGCTGCTGGCGCAAGTGAAGTAACGGCCGGCAACGCTGGCCGCGCCGCCGTTTGTGAGCAGCAGAAGGCGGTTTGCAAATCGCCGCGGATGGGCTAACTCCGTCGCAAATCGAACCCCGCGCCGCGTCGCGGGGTTTTCGTTTCGCGAGAGACATCCGATGGCCAAGAAACCGGGAACCAACCCCAAGGGCGAATACGTGTTCTTCGACGTCGTCTACGAGGACGGCTCGCAGCGCTCCAACCGGCGCGTGCCGGCCGAATTCGCCATCGACCCGAAGGACGACACCGACGCGCTCGGCTACCTGATCGAGCAGGACCGCGACATCGCCGAGAAATCCGGCCGCTCGCCGCTCAAGATCAAGAGCATCCTGCGCGAAGGCGCCAAGCCGCCGAAGATGATGAAGGTGAAGTGAGGGGCGGCGACCCTCGCCTCACGCCCGCAAGCCCGGCGCCTCCTGGCCGGTGCGCGCGACATATTCCGTGTAGCCGCCGCCATATTGGTGAAGCCCCTCGGGGGTGAGCTCCAGCACCCGGTTGGAGAGCGCGGCGAGGAAGTGCCGGTCATGCGAGACGAACAGCATGGTGCCTTCGTAGTCCGCGAGCGCGGTGATCAGCATCTCCTTGGTGGCGATGTCGAGGTGGTTGGTCGGCTCGTCGAGCACCAGAAAGTTCGGCGGGTCGTAGAGCATCAGCGCCATCACGAGGCGCGCCTTCTCGCCGCCGGAGAGCACGCGGCAGCGCTTCTCGATGTCGTCGCCGGAGAAGCCGAAGCAGCCGGCGAGCGAGCGTAGCGAGCCCTGGCCGGCCTGCGGGAAGGCGTGTTCGAGCTCCTCGAACACGGTGCGCCCGCCGTCGAGCAGGTCCATCGAATGTTGGGCGAAGTAGCCCATCTTCACGCTGGCGCCGATCGTCACCGCGCCGTCATCCGGCGCGGCCGCGCCGGCCACCAGACGGAGCAGCGTCGACTTGCCGGCGCCGTTGACGCCGAGCACGCACCAGCGCTCGCGCCGGCGCACCATGAAGTCGAGTCCGTCATAGATGGTGCGGCTGCCATAGCCCTTGCGTACGCCCTTGAGGCTAGCGACGTCCTCGCCGGAGCGCGGTGCGGGCGGGAAGTCGAACATCAATGTCTGGCGGCGGCGGGGCGGCTCCACGCGGTCGATCTTGTCGAGCTTTTTCACGCGGCTCTGCACCTGCGCGGCATGCGAGGCCTGCGCCCTGAAGCGCTCGATGAACCTGATCTCCTTGGCGAGCATCGCCTGCTGGCGCTCGAACTGCGCCTGCTGCTGTTTCTCGCCGAGCGCGCGCTGCTTTTCGTAGAACGCGTAGTCGCCCGCGTAGCTGGTGAGCGTGCCGCCGTCGATCTCCACGATCTTGTTGACGATGCGGTTCATGAACTCGCTGTCGTGCGAGGTCATCAACAGCGCGCCCTCGTAGCCGCGCAAGAACTGCTCCAGCCAGATCAGGCTTTCGAGGTCGAGATGGTTCGACGGCTCGTCGAGCAGCATCGCGTCCGGCTGCATCAGCAGGATGCGGGCGAGCGCGACGCGCATCTTCCAGCCGCCGGAGAGTTTCCCCACGTCGCCGTCCATCATCTCCTGGCTGAAGCCCAGCCCGGCCAGGACCTCGCGGGCACGGCCCTCGAGCGCGTAGCCATCAAGCTCCTCGAAGCGATGTTGCACCTCGCCGTAGCGAGTGACGATCGCGTCCATCTCGTCGGCGCGCTCAGGCTCGGCCAATTTGGGATCAGACATGGCGGCTTCGAGCGCCTTCAACTCGGCCGCGACCTCGCTCACCGGGCCGGCGCCGTCCATCACTTCGGCGACCGCGCTGCGGCCCGCCATCTCGCCGACGTCCTGGCTGAAGTAGCCGATGGTGGTGCCGCGATCGACCGACACCTGGCCTTCGTCGGGCGCTTCCTCGCCCTTGATCATGCGGAACAAAGTGGTCTTGCCGGCGCCGTTCGGGCCGACCAGCCCGACCTTCTCGCCACGGTGGAGCGCGGCCGAGGCTTCAATGAACAGAAGCCGCGTGCCGGTCTGCTTGCTGACGTTGTCGAGGCGGATCATGGAGGTGTGGGACTGAAAATGCGAGCGCGGCCCGCAGGCCGCGCAAGATGATTACGAGAGATGCCGGAGAGCGATCAGTTATCCAGGAACGACCGCAGTTTCCGCGACCGGCTCGGATGCTTGAGCTTGCGCAGCGC
Source organism: uncultured Alphaproteobacteria bacterium (assembly GCA_963788805.1). Classification (GTDB taxonomy): domain Bacteria; phylum Pseudomonadota; class Alphaproteobacteria; order Rhizobiales; family Xanthobacteraceae; genus Pseudolabrys. Next base: position 251,837 of record CAWBHU010000003.1, on the reverse strand, counting down.
CTTGGCCTCGATCTGGCGGATGCGCTCGCGGGTGACCGAGAACTGCTGGCCGACTTCCTCCAGCGTGTGGTCGGTGTTCATGCCGATGCCGAAGCGCATGCGCAGCACGCGCTCCTCGCGCGGGGTGAGCGAGGCGAGCACGCGCGTCGTGGTCTCGCGCAGGTTCGACTGGATCGCCGCGTCGATCGGCAGGATCGCGTTCTTGTCCTCGATGAAATCGCCGAGGTGTGAGTCCTCCTCGTCGCCGATCGGCGTTTCGAGCGAGAGCGGCTCCTTGGCGATCTTGAGGACCTTGCGCACCTTCTCGAGCGGCATGCCGAGCTTCTCGGCGAGCTCTTCCGGGGTCGGCTCGCGGCCGATCTCGTTGAGCATCTGGCGCGAGGTGCGCACGATCTTGTTGATGGTCTCGATCATGTGCACCGGGATGCGGATGGTGCGCGCCTGGTCGGCGATCGAGCGGGTGATGGCCTGGCGAATCCACCAGGTCGCGTAGGTCGAGAACTTGTAGCCGCGGCGGTACTCGAACTTGTCGACCGCCTTCATCAGGCCGATGTTGCCTTCCTGGATCAGGTCGAGGAACTGCAGGCCGCGATTGGTGTATTTCTTGGCGATCGAAATCACGAGGCGCAAATTCGCCTCCACCATCTCCTTCTTGGCCTGGCGGGCTTCGCGCTCGCCCTTCTGCACCATGTGCACGATCTTGCGGAATTCGCCGATCTGCACGCCGGTCTGGCCGGCGAGATCCTGCACGCTCTGGCGCATCTCCTTGATGCGGTCCTTCTCCTTGGCGACGAAGCCTTTCCAGCCTTTCGCCGACAATTTGGAGACGCGGTTGAGCCAGCGCGGGTCGAGCTCGTTGCCCATGTACTGGCGCAGGAAGTCGTCACGGATGACGCCGTAACTTTCCGCGAGCCGCATCAGGCGGCCTTCGTTCGACACGAGCTTCTTGTTGATGTCGTAAAGCTGCTCGACCAGTGAATCGATGCGCTGCTGGTTGAGCTGGAGCTTCTTGACCTCGGCGATGATCTCTTCCTTGAGCTTCTTGTACTTGCGCTCCTGCGAGGGCGAGAGCGTGTCGCTCTTCAGGCGCAGATCGATGTCCTGCTCCTGGAGGCGGCGCAGCCGCTTGAACTCGGAGGCGATGTTGTCGAGCGACTCCATCACCTTCGGCTTGAGCTCGGCCTCGATGGCGGCGAGCGAAAGCGAGTTCTCCATATCGTCTTCGTCGTAATCGCTCTCGGCGGCGGACTCGGCCGGATCCTTGGGCTCCTCGTCGCCGGTCGGGGCGCCGGGCGCGGTTGCGGGCGCAGCCCTATAGGGCGGCTGCACAGCCTGGGCAGGCTGCTGCTGCGGCACGACGCGAAGATGCGGCGGCTGGCCGGCAACGTGACCGGAATTGGGCACGCCACCGCCATTGGTCATGTTGGGATTTTGCGGGATCGGCAGGCCGGTGGCCGGGTCGATCTGCGGCGGCTGGGCGTTCTTGGCGTCCGGGCCGGCGTAAGTTGCTTCGAGATCGATGATGTCGCGGAGGAAGACCTTTCCTTCGTTCAACTCATCGCGCCAGATGATGATGGCCTGGAAGGTGAGCGGAGATTCGCAGAGGCCCGCGATCATCGCCTCGCGGCCGGCCTCGATGCGCTTCGCAATCGCGATTTCGCCTTCGCGCGACAACAGCTCGACCGTGCCCATCTCACGCAGATACATGCGGACCGGATCGTCGGTGCGCTCGGACGGCTCCTTCTTCTCGGCGACCGCGAGCGGCTTGGCGCTGGTCTCGACCAGCTCGCCGCCCTCCTCATCGTCGTCGACCTCGTCGGTCGCCTTCTCCTCGCCGTCCTCGTCGGCGACGTCCTCCTTCTCGACGACGTTGATGCCCATCTCGTTGAGCATCGCGTAGACGTCCTCGATCTGGTCGGACGAGACTTCGCCCGAGGGCATCACTTCGTTGATCTGGTCGATGGTGATGTAGCCGCGCTTCTTCGCGGCCTTGATCATCTTCTTGACGCCGGCGTCGTTGAGGTCGAGCAGCGGCAGCGCGTTCTCGGCAGCTGCGCCCTCTTCCTTCTCCTCGGCGGCATCCTTGCCGGCCTTACCCTTGGCGGCCTGCTGCGCGAGCTTGTTCACCACGCCTTTCGGGGGTTGCTTGCTCGCGGATTTGGTTGCCGTTTTGGCTGCCGCCTTACTCGCCATTCTCAGTCCCGCCTTTTCTGGGCCGCGCCGCCCCGGCAGGGCGTCGCATGGTTCTAACGCTTTCGCGCCGATTCTGGCGCGGGGCAAATTGCTTGCCTCACATGACAAAGAGGGCGCGCTCATCGCGTGCCCTCCGAATCAGGCCTCCAGTTTCGCCGGAACCCTTTTAAGTCTCGGCTTAACCGTCAAAAACGCGGGATTCGGCCTGAAAGTCCCCGCGCCGATGCGAAATCCGCTCCTAAATGCTCCGGACCGGCCGGCCGGACGAAGCCCCGAAGCCTTCAATAAGCGCCTCGGTCCCCTCCATTTTTGATAGCCGGGTCTTCACGTCACGCAAGCGCAAAAAGTTCGCCTCGCTGGCGTCAGATCCCAGCGCCTGCTCGGCTTCCTGGAGCTCCTTAAGTAGTGAATGCCACTGACGATGCAAGCCGACAAGCTGTTGCCAGGTCACCAGAACATCGGCCGGCGCGGCGTCCTGCAGGGCCCCCCAGACGTCGTCCGTGGTGATGGCGCCGGCGATTTTTTCCATGATTTCAGTGAGGCCCTGCCGGACCAGCTCGGCCTTGAGCGCCGCCGGGTCGGGCGAGCCTGTCATGTGCGAACAAATCAATGACGGCATTTTTCAACTTTTCCGCCCCGGCGTGCCGGAACTCGAGCGAGGCGAGGTCCTCCAGATGGTCGTGCAGCAGCCAGGGATGGTTGAGCGCGGTTTGCAGGATCAGCGCCTCGCGGCGCGGGATCGCGGTGCGGTGGCCGATATAGAGCGGGCTCGCCGCCATCTGGCGGGAGACCAGCGCGTAAGGGTTCGGCGCCGCCGGGCCGAAGCCGCGCTGGTTGGGATTGCCGCGCTGGCCGCGGAAGTCGCGGCCGCCGACGACGCGGGGCGTGTTGTAGTTGCCGGCGTTGCGGGGCGACCTGTTGTATTGGCCGCCGCTTCGCGGTGGCGGGGCGAAGAACTGCCCGACGCGGGCGGTGAAATCCTGCCGGTAGTATCTGCGCACCGACTCGTCGCCGATCTGTGACGATCACCTCATTGATGCGCGCTTCGAGCGCGGCGCGCCGCTCCGGCGTATCGAAATTTCCGTTCTCGGTCTCGCGCGCCCACAGCACCTGCGCGAGCGGGCGCGCTGCGGCGAACACCTCCTCGATCGCGGCGCGGCCACCGGCGCGCGCCAGATCGTCGGGGTCCTGCCCTTCCGGCAGCATCGCAAAGCGCAGACTCTTGCCGGGCTTCAAGCGCGGCAGCGCGAGATCGGCGGCGCGATAGGCGGCGCGCTGGCCGGCCTTGTCGCCGTCGAAGCAGAGCGTCGGCTCGTCGGCCATTTTCCAGAGCAGCGTGAGCTGGTCTTCGGTCAGCGCGGTGCCGAGCGGCGCGACGGTCGCGGTGTAGCCGACCTCGACCATCGCGATGACGTCGACATAGCCCTCGACCACGACGATCGGCGCGCCGTCATGCGCGGCCTGCCGCGCAGCGGCGATGTTGTAGAGCGTCGCGCCCTTATGAAAGAGCGGCGTTTCCGGTGAGTTGAGATATTTCGCCTGCGCCTCCTTCTCCAGCGCGCGGCCGCCGAACGCGATCACCCTGTTGCGGATGTCGGCGATCGGAAACATCACGCGGTCGCGGAAGCGATCGTAAGGCACGGCGATGTCATCGCCGGCGATCAGCAGACCGGCCTCGACCATGTCGGGTACCGGCACGCCCTGGCTGCCGAGATATTCCTTGAGCGCGAAGCGCTCGTTGCCGGCATAGCCGATCCGGTGCTTGAGCTGGATGCGGCTGTCGAGGCCGCGGTCGGCGAGATAGCCGCGTGCCCGCGCGCCGCCGCGCCCTGCGAGATTGCTCTCGAAGAACTTCGCGGCAAGCTCCATCACTTCGTAGAGCGTCTTGCGGTGGGCCTGCCGCTCTTCATCCTCGCGCGAGACTTTCGGCAGCGCCATGCCGGCCATGGCGGCAAGCCGCTCGACCGCTTCGGGGAAGGTCACGCCTTCGGTCTGCATGACGAAATCGAAAATGCTGCCGTTCTTGCCGGACGAGAAATCGAACCACGCCTGCTTCTGGTCGTTCACGAAGAAGGACGCGGTCTTCTCCTTGTTGAACGGCGACAGGCCTTTGAACTCACGGCCCGAGCGCGCGAGCTTCACGCGCTTGCCCACGACTTCCGAGACCGGAAGCCGGGCTTTGAGCTCGTCGAGAAATTGCGGCGTGAAGCGCATGGGACGCAGACTGACCGATTCGGCGGCCATCATAGGCCCGGAATCCAGCCCGGCCCGTGACCGGCCATCGATCCCCGCTAATTCCGCCACTTAGCGAGCGCCGTCCACACCAATTCACAGGGCCGCCCGCCTATTGCGGCTGCATCCCGGCGTCTTGCACCACCTGCCCGGCCACCGCGCGGACCTTCCTGATCTCCTCCGCAAAGGCCTCCGGCGAGCCGATCGCCGGCACCAGGCTGCGGTCGATGATGTGGCGCTTCTGGAAGTCGGGCTGGCTCGCGATCCTGACGACCTCGCGATTGAGCTTGTCGATGATCTCGCGCGGCGTACCGGCCGGCGCGAACAGCCCGTACCAGGTCTCCGACGGCGCGCCGGTGTAGCCGATGTCGGTGAAGATCGGCGTGTTGGGCAGTTGCGGCGTGCGCACATTGTTGGTGAGCACCAGCGCCGTCATCTTGCCGCCCTCGATCTGCGACAGCACGTTGCCGAGGCCGAGCAGCCCGATCGGCGTTGTGCCGGACATGATGGCGTTGGTCGCCTCGCCGCCGCCCTTGAACGGCACGCGCACCCAGTCGGCGCCCTTGTCGCGCTTGAGGCTCTCCATGAAGACGACCAGCGGCATCGACGCGGTGAGATAGTTCATCGTGCCGGGCTTGGCCTTCGACAGCGCGACCAGCTCGTCGACCGTCTTCACCTTCAGCTCCGCATTCACCACCAGCACCTGGATGAGGTGAAACAGGTTCACGATCGGCACGAGCTTGTCGGGATCGTAGGGCAGGTTCTTGAACAGGTGCTGGTTGTAGGCGGCGTTGTCGGCATTGAGGATGCAGATCGTGTAGCCGTCGGGCGCGGCTTCGATGCAGGCGCGGCTGGCGATGTTGCCCGCGCCGCCGGGACGGTTCTCGATGATGATCGGCTGGCCGGTCGCCTTTTGAAATTCCTCGCCGAGCGCGCGCATGAACATGTCGCTCAGCCCGCCGGCGCTCGAGCTGGTCAGGACGCGGATCGGACGGGTGGGATAAGTCTCGGCGCTGGCCGGCGCGGTGGCGATCAAAACAGCAAAGACAGCCAGAAACAGACGGGTCATGCAGGCTCCCCGGACTTGCTCGTTATTGTCGCTCGAGGAGCGAGCTTAGCGCACCGGCCGCGGCGGCTCCTCACGATGCGTCGCCTACTGCAGCTTCGCCTTCACCGCGCCGCTTGCCTTGCCGATATCCATCTGCCCGGCATATTTGCCGCGCAGCGCGCCGATCACCTTGCCCATGTCCTTCATGCCGGCGGCGCCGGTTTCCTTGATGGCGGCGTCGATCGCGGCGGTCATCTCGGCCTCCGACATCTGCTTCGGCAGATAGGCGGAGATGATGGCGATCTCCTCTTCCTCCTGCTTCACCAGGTCGGCGCGGTCGCCCTTTTTGTAGATCTCGACCAATTCCTGGCGCTGCTTGATCATCTTCTGCAGGAGCGACAGCACCTCGGCATCGCCGAGCGGCGGCTTGCCGCCGCCGCGCGCCTCGATGTCGGCGTTCTTGAGCGTCGAATTGACCATGCGCAGCGTCGAGACCGTGCGCTCGTTCTTGGCCTTCATCGCCTCGGTCAGGGCCTTGTTGATGTCGTCGCGCAGCATATTGAATTTCCTGTTCCTCAGTGCACCGGCTGATGGCCGGCGTTCTCGCCGAAGGCTTCCTCGCGGTAAAGGCCGAGCGCGTGCATCACCGGCAAATCGTTGAAGCAGAACAGGCAGGCGTCCTCGCTGGCGGAGGCATTGCCGTGCTCGTGGAAGGCCCAGGCCGGCACGCAGAAGATGTCGCGCCGCTTCCAGTCGAAGCGCTTGCCGCCGATGATCGAATAGCCGCTCGCCCTTGGCGACCTGATAGATCGACGAGCCGGTATGGCGGTGCGCGCGGGTCTTCTCGCCGGGGCGCAGCATCTGCATGAGGCGCCGATGGTCTGCATCACCGGGCCGCCGGTCTGCGGGTTGACGTAGTTCATCAACACGCCGTCGAACGGCGAGCCGTCGGTCGCCTTGGCGTAGCGCTGCAGCGCCTCGTAGGTCGGCTCCCACTCGTATTTGAGCAGCGGCGAATAGGGCTTCTCCCAGTCGTGCACCGGCCGGCTGCAGGCCGGGCGCGCCCCAGCTCGCGGTCGAGTCGTCGACCGGATAGGCGACGGCTGCTTGAGGTCGGGTGCACGGCGTAGAAATTGGCTTCCAGCGCATTGACCAGCGGGATGTCGAGCCCGTCCTGCCAGATGCATTCGGTGCCCTCGGCGGCGACGCCGTGCTCGTGCCAGCTGCCGTTCGGCGTCAGCACGAAGTCGTTCTCGCCGAGCGTCATCTTGTGGCCGTCGACGATGGTGTAGGCGCCCTTGCCTTCCATGATGAAGCGCAGCGCCGAGGCCGAATGCTGATGCGCCGAGGCGACCTCGCCGGGCTTCATCACCTGCAGGCCGGAATAGAGCCAGCCGCCGGCGGCGGCGACGTCGCGGCGCCGGGATTGTTGAGATAGATGACGCGGCGGCCGGCCTTCTCGGGCGCCACCAGATCGATCGAGCGCAGCACGTGCTCGCGCAGATCCTGCGTAGCGCCACAGCACCGGCAGCGATTTGGACTTCGGTTCCCAGGGCTCGATCTTGTTGGCGACCGTCCAGAGCGCCGCGGCCTCGAAGCGCTCGAGATCGTCGTAATAGGCCTTGAGCTCGGGGGTATCCTCGACATTGGCCCGGCCGGCCACGTCCTCGCGGTAGTTTTCGCGCGCCGGGCCGGTCATCGCATTCCTCCATTCCATGACGAATTTTCGCGGGGACGGCCGGGCACGCGCCCTTGCCTCGACATATATAATACGCAAATAAGAGGCTCATGACCCGCAGATCACAGACGTCCGGCGGATGGGCCGAACCCAAGGCCACCGCGCTTTTGGTGCTGGCCGACGGAACCGTGCTGGAGGGATTCGGGCTTGGCGCGACCGGATCGGCGGTCGGCCGAGGTCTGCTTCAACACCGCGATGACGGGCTATGAGGAGATCCTCACCGACCCGTCCTATGCCGGGCAGATCATCACCTTCACCTTCCCGCATATCGGCAATGTCGGCACCAACCGGCGACGACATCGAGAGCGTGAACATCGCGGCGCGGCCCGGGGCCTGCGGCGTCATTCTGCACAGCGCGATCACCTCGCCGTCGAATTACCGCTCGGTCGAGCACCTCGATGCCTGGCTCAAGGCGCGCGACGTGATCGGCATGTCCGGCATCGACACCCGGGCGCTGACCTCGCTGATCCGCGAGAAGGGCATGCCCAACGCGGTGATCGCGCACGAGCCGTCCGGCAAGTTCGACATCGAGAAGCTCAAGAAGGAAGCGCGCGAATGGCCGGGCCTGGTCGGCATGGACCTGGTGCCGAAGGTGACGAGCGGCCAGCGCTTCACCTGGGACGAGACGCCGTGGGACTGGGGGAAGGGTTACGGCAAGCAGGCGAAGCCGGAATTCCATGTCGTCGCGATCGATTACGGCATCAAGCGCAACATCCTGCGGCTGCTCGCGGGCGTCGGCTGCAAGGTGACGGTGGTGCCGGCCAAGACTTCGGCCGAGGACATCATGGCGCTCAAGCCCGACGGCGTGTTCCTGTCGAACGGCCCGGGCGATCCGGCGGCGACCGGTGAATATGCCGTGCCGGTGATCCGGCAGGTGATCGAAGTCAGGCACGCCGACATTCGGCATCTGTCTCGGCCACCAGATGCTCGGCATCGCGGTCGGCGGCAAGACCGCGAAGATGCATCAGGGCCATCACGGCGCCAATCATCCGGTGAAGGACGTCACGACCGGCAAGGTCGAGATCACCTCGATGAACCACGGCTTCGCGGTCGACAAGGACTCGCTGCCGAAGAATGTCGAGCAGACGCACTTCTCGCTGTTCGACGGCAGCAATTGCGGCATCGCGCTCAAGGACAAGCCGGTGTTCTCGGTGCAGTACCACCCCGAAGCCTCGCCCGGGCCGCGTGACTCACATTATCTCTTCACGCGCTTCGTCGAATTGATGCGCGGCCAACAAGCAAAAGGCCGAGCGCAAGATCGCTTGAGCTCGCGCCGCGCGTTCCTCGTCGCATGACCGCGCCTCTTACCTTCTTCTTCAAGGACGACGGCAAGGTGCCGAACAATCCGGCGCTGCCGGTGCTCGTCTATCAGCAGGCGGTCGATCTCGCGAAGGCGGGCGATCCAGCCGCCGTGATCGAGACGCTGTTCAAGGCGAACGGCTGGGGCCGCGACATGTGGCGCAACGGCGTCTTTCCGTTCGTGCATTATCACTCGCATATCCACGAGGTGCTCGGCATCGCGCGCGGCCACGCCCGCGTGCAGCTCGGCGGCGATCAGGGCCAGGCGTTCGATCTCAAGGCGGGCGACGTCGTCGTGCTGCCGGCCGGCACCGGACATCAGAAGCTGCTGGGCGGCGACGATTTCCTGGTGATCGGCGGCTATCCGCCGGATGGCACATACAATCTGTGCCGCGGCGACAATCCGGCCGAGCGCGACAAGGCGCTGGTGTCGATCCCGAAGGTGCCGGTGCCGGACAGCGATCCGCTGAGCGGCAAAGACGGCGCGCTGCCGAAGCTGTGGCGGCGATAGGCGCTGCGAAGGCTATAAGCCTCGCATGGCGCCGCGCGACTGGATCAGCTTTTACAACGCCAAGCATTCGCTGATTTACGTGAATGACCGGCACCGCGACGTGCATTACCGCACGATCGCGCAGGACGTGCAGCGAATACGTCCCGGACCGCGGCAATGTGATGGACTATGGCTGCGGCGAAGCGACCTCGGCCGATCTCGTCGCGGAGCGCGCCGGACATCTGTCGCTGGTCGAGGCGGCGTCGACGGTGCGTGACTTCGCTGACGCAGCGTTTCGGCAACAATCCGAAGATTTCGGTGCTGACGCCTGACGAGGCGGCAGCGAAGCCTGACGGCTCGTTCGACCTGATCGTGCTGCACTCGGTCGCGCAATATCTGAAGGAGTCCGAGCTCGACGGTTTGCTGGCGCTGTTCCGGCGGCTGCTCAAACCCGGCGCGTTGCTGATCGTCGGCGACATCGTGCCGGAAAAGCTCAACGCCCCGCTGGCCGCGATCTCGCTGCTGCGGTTCGCCGCCGCCAACGGCTTCCTGATGGCGGCGGTCGGCGGGCTCATCCGCATCGTCGTGTCCGACTACCTCACGCTCAAAGGCTCGCTCGGCCTGACGCACTACGACGAAGCGGCGATGCTGAAGAAACTGCGCGAGGCCGGGTTCGTGGCGGCGCGGGCCGAGACCAATATCGGCCATAACCAGTGGCGGATGACGTTTCTAGCAAGACGGGCGTGAACGCCCTTTCGTCTGGCAAGACGGGCGTGAACGCCCTTTCGTCTGGCCCGGCCGGCCTAGCGGCCCGGAGCGGCCACGTTAAATATTAACTGGACCCGCCAAAGCTACGCAGCCGTTACGCAGACATAACGCCGCAGCAATTTTCGGCGCGCTATAGCTCGAAACGGCGCGGTGGCGGAGTGTTTACGCAGAAGGCCCTGCAAGGCCTTCCAGCCAGGTTCAATTCCTGGCCGCGCCTCCAATCCCCTCACGCGATTAGTGAATCTCGGTGGGAACTCGCCTGCCGCCCGCGCCGTTATGCCGGTATGAAACACCTGTTTACCATTGCCGCGCTCAGCACCGCCTTGCTGGCAGGCTCCGCCATCGCGCAAGCGCCGGCCCCCGACAGCGGGTCAGTGCCCTCGCGTTCGATCAAGATCACCGCCGAGCAGGGCTACATCATCAAGGAAAACGTGGTGAAAGCCCCCGCAACCTCGGGCCAGGGCGACAGCGCCAAGGTCGAGATCGGCGACAAGGCGCCCGAACGGATCCTCGCTGCAGGACTTCCCGCAGATCGTCGTTGAAAAAGTGCCGGCGGTGAAAAGCCACAAGTTCTTCGTGTCGAACGGTCAGGTCGTGGTCGTCGATCCGAAAGACAACACGATCGCCGACATCATCAAGTAGCTGTCGCTTTCTTTTCGTCTCCGACGCCGGCGCGCTCCGCGAGCTCGCTCCGCATCATCCGCGACGTGATCCAGCTCGCAATTGATCTCGGCGCCCAGCACGACGACGATGGTGCTGATCCACATCCACATCATCAGGCCGATCGCCGCGCCGAGCGAGCCGTAGGTCGCGTTGTAGTCGGCGAAGTTGGCCAGATACCAGGACAGCAGCGCCGAAGTGACAAGCCAGGTGATCGCGGCGAACACCGCGCCGGGGCTGATCCAGCGAAAGCGCGGCTCCGGATGATCGGGCCCGAAGCGATACAGGATGGCGAGGCCGAGCATGACGAGCGCCGCCAGCGCCGGCCAGCGCAGCCATTTCACGACAATTGCAGTGCCATCGAACGGCACATAGGACACGATGACCGGCAGCACGACGATGGCGCCAATCGCCATCAGCAGCGCGACGATCGCGCCGACCGTGAAGGCCAACGACACCGCGTTCAACACAAAGAAATTGCGGCGCTCGGTGACGTCATAGGCGATGTTGAGCGCGTCGATCATCGCCTTGATGCCGGCATTGGCGCTCCAGATCGCGAAGCCGAGACCGAACATGAAGGCGAAGCTCGAGCCCCGCTTTGGTGTTGCCGACGATGCGCGTGACCTGTTCGTCGACAATTTGCCATGCGCCGGCCGGCATCAGGCTGGACAGCGCTTTGAGGTGCTCGCCGATCGTGCCTGGATCGGCAAAGAGCGCGTAGCTCGATACCTGCGCGGTGATCGCGGGAAAGAGAGCCAGCAGGCTGTAGAAAACGACGCCGGCGGAAAGCGCCAGCAGGCGATCGTCCACGGTGCGCTGGTAAAGCCGAAGCCCCATCGCCTTCCAGAACGGCCAGCCGCTTTCAGCCTGGGCGGGCTTCTGTGCGATGGCAGGTGACTTGGCGGTCCCGATTGCCTCCCCGCCACGGGTCGGATCGCCCCGGACCGGACGGCGCTCCTTGGCCGCAGGGGCCGCTTTGTTGCGCTCCCGCTCCTCGAGCGCGATGGCCAGCGCATAGGTCGCGGCGAGAGCGAGCCCCGCGCCCCAGGCCGGAAGGTTGGCTTTCTTGACGGCAGTGGACACGCGGCGCTTCAGACCCATGCGCGATAACGGCCACATCCCCGCCGGGTTTCCGACAGAGCTGTGACAAGACCGTGTGTTGCCCTTCCCTTGCCCGCCGATTCTGGTCTAAGCACCCCTCGCGCGGGGCCTACCCCGCCGGGGGACGACAAGGAGGACGCGCAAAAAGCGCGCCCTTTTTTTGTGTGCCGTGTTGTCGAATTTTCCGCCGCCTAAAGGCGGCGGTTGCCCGGAGAGCAATGCCGAAACGCACTGACATCAAATCGATCCTGATCATCGGCGCCGGGCCGATTGTCATCGGCCAGGCTTGCGAATTCGACTATTCCGGCACCCAGGCCTGCAAGGCCCTCAAGGCCGAGGGCTACCGGGTCATCCTGGTCAATTCCAATCCGGCGACCATCATGACCGACCCGGATCTGGCCGATGCCACCTATATCGAGCCGATCACCCCGGAGATCGTCGCCAAGATCGTCGAGAAGGAGCGGCCCGACGCACTGCTGCCGACCATGGGCGGCCAGACCGCGCTCAATTGCGCGCTGTCGCTCAAGAAGATGGGCGTGCTCGACAAGTTCAACGTGAAGATGATCGGCGCCACCGCCGAAGCGATCGACAAGGCGGAAGACCGCGAGCTGTTCCGCGACGCCATGACCAAGATCGGGCTGCCGACGCCGCGCTCGCGCCAGATCAAGACGCTGGCGCAGGCGCTCGAAGCGCTGACCGACATCGGGCTCCCCGCGATCATCCGCCCGTCCTTCACGCTGGGCGGCACCGGCGGCGGCATCGCCTACAACAAGGACGAGTTCATCGACATCGTCGAAGGCGGCATCGACGCCTCGCCGACCAACGAAGTGCTGATCGAAGAATCGGTGCTCGGCTGGAAAGAATTCGAGATGGAAGTTGTCCGCGACAAGAAGGACAACTGCATCATCATCTGCTCGATCGAGAACGTCGATCCGATGGGCGTGCACACCGGCAATTCGATCACGGTGGCGCCGGCGCTCACGCTCACCGACAAAGAATATCAGATCATGCGCGACGCCTCGATCGCGGTGCTGCGCGAGATCGGCGTCGAGACCGGCGGCTCGAACGTGCAGTTCGCGGTCAATCCGGCGGACGGCCGGCTGGTCGTCATCGAGATGAACCCGCGGGTGTCGCGCTCCTCGGCGCTGGCCTCGAAGGCGACCGGTTTCCCGATCGCCAAGGTCGCGGCGAAACTCGCGGTCGGCTACACGCTCGACGAGATCGCCAACGACATCACCGGCGGCGCGACGCCGGCCTCGTTCGAGCCGACCATCGATTACGTCGTCACCAAGATCCCGCGCTTTGCCTTCGAGAAATTCCCCGGCGCCAAGCCGGTGCTGACCACCTCGATGAAGTCGGTCGGCGAAGCGATGGCGATCGGCCGCACCTTCCAGGAAAGCCTGCAGAAGGCGCTGCGCTCGCTGGAGACCGGCCTGACCGGCCTCGATGAAATGGCGATCGAAGGTTTCGACGCAGACAAGGGCGTCGACGACGTCGACAACAAGAACGCCATCCGCTCCGCGCTCGGCACCCCGACGCCGGACCGGCTGCTCAAGCTCGCGCAGGCGATGCGGCTTGGCTACAGCGACGAATTGATCTTCGACGCCTGCCAGATCGATCCGTGGTTCATCGCGCAGATCCGCGGCATCATCGACATGGAAGGCCAGATCGAGAAGAAGGGCCTGCCCGAGATCGGCGCCGACCATGCGGCGGCTCAAGGCGATGGGCTTTTCCGATGCGCGGCTCGCAAAGCTTACCGGCGCAAAGGCCGACGAGGTCACGAAGAAGCGCCACGCGCTCGGCGTGCGTCCGGTGTTCAAGCGGATCGATACCTGCGCGGCCGAGTTCGCCGCGCCCACGGCCTACATGTACTCGACCTATGAGGCGCCGTTCGCCGGCGCGCCGGCCAACGAAGCGCGGCCGTCCGACCGAAGAAAGTCGCGATCCTCGGCGGCGGGCCGAACCGGATCGGCCAGGGCATCGAGTTCGATTATTGCTGCTGCCATGCCGCCTTCGCGCTGCGCGAGGCCGGCTACGAAACCATCATGATCAACTGCAATCCGGAGACGGTCTCGACCGACTACGACACGTCGGACCGGCTCTATTTCGAGCCGCTCACCGCCGAGGACGTGCTCGAGATCATGGATTGCGAGCGCACCAACGGCACGCTGCACGGCGTGATCGTGCAGTTCGGCGGCCAGACGCCGCTCAAGCTGGCCGATGCGCTGGAGAAGGCGAAGGTGCCGATCCTCGGCACCTCACCGGACGCCATCGACCTTGCCGAGGACCGCGACCGTTTCCAGCAGTTGCTGAACAAATTGAAGCTGCGGCAGCCGGAGAACGGCATCGCGACGAGTCCGTCGCAGGCGCGCACCGTCGCCGAGCAGATCGGCTATCCGGTGGTGATCCGGCCGTCATACGTGCTTGGCGGCCGCGGGATGGAGATCGTGCGCGACAGCGCGCAGCTCGACCGTTATCTCGCGCGGCTCACCTCCGATCTCGACCGGCCGTCCGAGCTGGTGGTGTCGAAGAAAAGCCCGCTGCTGATCGACCGCTACCTGTCCGACGCCACCGAAGTCGACGTCGACTGCCTCGCCGACGGCAAGGACACCTTCATCGCCGGCATCATGGAGCACATCGAAGAGGCCGGCATCCACTCCGGCGACTCCGCCTGCGCCCTGCCGCCGTTCTCGCTGAGCAAGAAGATGATCGCCGAGCTGGAGCGCCAGACCCGCGGGCTGGCGCTCGCGCTCAAGGTCGGCGGCCTGATGAACGTGCAGTACGCCATCAAGGACGGCGAGATTTACGTGCTCGAGGTCAATCCGCGCGCCTCGCGCACCGTGCCGTTCGTCGCCAAGGTGATCGGGCTGCCGGTCGCCAAGATCGCGGCGCGTGTCATGGCGGGCGAAAGCCTCGCCTCGTTCAAGCTCAAGCCGCCGCACTTCGAGCACAAGGCGGTCAAGGAAGCGGTCTTCCCGTTCGCGCGTTTCCCCGGTGTCGACACCGTGCTGGGCCCGGAGATGAAATCGACCGGCGAAGTGATGGGGCTCGATCGCGAGCACCATATCGCCTTTGTGAAGAGCCAACTCGGCGGCGGCTCGCGGCTGCCGAAGAAGGGCACCGTGTTCGTGTCGGTGCGCGACGCCGACAAGCCGCGGGTGCTCGATGCGGTGAAGCTCCTGGTCAGCCTCGGCTTCAAGGTGATCGCCACCTCGGGCAACCAGCGGTTCCTGACGGAACACGGGGTCGAGGCAATTCGGGTCAACAAGGCCCAGGAAGGCCGCCCGTCCATCGTCGACGCCATCAAAAACGGCGAAGTTCAGCTTGTTTTCAACACCACCGAGGGGGCCACTGCCCTCGCCGACAGCGTTTCGCTGCGGCGCGAAGCCCTCTTGCATAAAGTGCCCTACTACACCACTCTTTCAGGTGCCGTCGCAGCGGCGCAAGGGATCGAGGCCTATCTGGGCGGCGATCTCGAAGTACGCGCCCTGCAGAGCTACTTCAGCGGCCAGGCCTAGGGCTGGTACGGCGCGAGTTTCGTCTGGATCGGCAGCTTAAGACCGCGGAACAATTGCCGCGGTCGGCGCTTTTTTGCCCGGTCCGGAATTATGGACTCCGGTGCGCGCAGCCCGCGACCGGAGTCGAATTACGAGTCCGCAAAGCGGACTTTTGGAACCGAGAAGGCTTGGCGGCCGCGCTTAACCGGCCGTCAGGAGGAGATGACGATGGTTGAAAAGATTCCGATGACTGCCGCCGGCTATGCCGCGCTCGAAGCCGAGCTCAAGCACTGCCAGCAGATCGAGCGGCCCCGCATCATCCAGCAGATCACCGATGCGCGCACGCACGGCGACCTGTCGGAGAACGCGGAGTATCACGCCGCCAAGGAAGCGCAGTCTCACAATGAAGGCCGCATCGCCGAGCTCGAGGACAAGCTCGCGCGCGCCGACGTGATCGACGTGTCGAAGCTGTCAGGCGACACCATCAAGTTCGGCGCGACCGTGACGCTGGTCGACGAAGACACCGACAAGAAGATGGTGTGGCAGATCGTCGGCGAGCCGGAAGCGAACGCCAAGGAAGGCAAGATCTCGGTGACCTCGCCGCTGGCGCGCGCGCTGATCGGCAAGGCCAAGGGCGCGACCGTCGAGGTCAACGCGCCGGGCGGCGCCAAGGGCTATGAAGTCAAGAAGGTGGAGTGGCGGTAAACGCCGCTGCCATCACACTCTGATAGCAACAGCCGGGATCATGCCCGGCTGTTTTCGTTTGTGCCAAGTCCGCTCATTCTTTCTCGATCTTGGCGTCGAGTCGCGATTTTTTCCCACTTCGCCGTCTCTGTCGGCCTGGAATTTCGTCAGCTCCGCGGGTGTGCTTGCTTCGGGCTCAATTCCGGCGGTCAGCAACCGGTCGACGACTTGCTTGTCCGCCAGCGCTTCACGGAACGCGGCGTTGAGCTTGTCGACGATCGGCTTCGGCGTCTTTGGCCGGCACGTAAGCGGCAAACCATGCGGTGAGTTCATAACCCTTGAGGCCGGATTCATCGATGGTCGGCAGATCGCCGGCAAGCGGCGAACGCTTGCTCGCGGACACTGCAAGGGCCTTGAGCTTGCCAGCGCGCGCTGGCGGCATGGCGGTAGAAATGTCGCCGAAGAAAAGCTGAACCTGGCCGCCAAGCAGATCGGTGATGGCCTGCGGGTTGCTCTTGTAAGGCACGTGCAGCATGTCGATGCCGGCCATGGCCTTGAGCAACTCCGCCGACATGCGCGACGAGGTCGAGCCGGCACCGAAGGCGAGCTTGCCCGGATTGGCTTTGGCGTAAGCAATCAACTCCTGCAGATTGTTGGCTCGCATACCGACGGATGAACCACCAGGGCGAGCGTAATAGTGCCGAGCTTGGTGACCGGCTCGAAATCCGGAGACGGCGTCATACGGTACCTTCTTCATGAACGCCTGGTTGCCGGCTGCGTGGTGTTGGCCGTGATCATCACCGTGTAGCCGTCGGGCGCCGACCGCACGACGTTTTTGCGAAGGCGGGAAATGCCGCTGCCACCGGCCATATTTTCGATCACGATCGTTCTGGCCCAGCGTAGTCTGCACGCGATTGGCGTAGGACCCGGGCCAACGTGTCGGTGGCGCTGCCCGCAGGTGAACGGCACCACAAAGCGGATGTTCCTGGACGGATAGTTCTGCGCCTGCGCAGGGCAAAGATCGTTGCCAGCGCAGCCGACGGCGGCAAAAATAACGCGTTTCATCTTGGTTTCCTCTCGGTTTATTCCCGGCCGCGGCGAGCGGCTTTGTTGTGGCGATATCGACGGTGAGACCGAGCAGCAGGAACGACAGCGACTTGCCGTGGCCATCGAGGCCGAGGCTGGAATTGACGCCGCCTTCGAGAACGTCATCGAGCACGAAATTGAAGGCGGCCAGCTTCGGCAGGTCGTAGCGCATGACTTTGCTCGGGCGGCGCGCCGCAAGGCCTGCGGCGACCCGCGACGGGGTGACTTGGGCGGCGATGGCGGCGTAGTGGCGCGGGATCACGGCAGACCAGCGCGATATTAAGCCGGTTGCCTTTGTCGCCGGCGCGCGCATTGGCGATTTCGTGCAGCGTTCACTGTCATGCACCGCCCTCGATCATGACTGACGCGCTGGCGCGCATATTCACGTTCGACGAGACAGGAGGCGCTTGCCAGCCGCGGCGTGATCTCGCCGGCGCACGCCGGCGCCGCCGGCGGGGCCCGCGCAGTAGAGGCCTTCGACTTCGTCCAGCAGGATTTCGACATCGGCCGCGGTGTCGCCGCGTGCCGCAAAGCGCAGGCGGATGTCAGACGCTTCTTCCAGCAGAGCGGCGATTATGGCCGGTACTCGCCCAGGACGCTGACGGCGCCGATGGCATCGGTCCGAAATGGCAGATGCGGGGCGCGCTTGCGCATGTGCGCGGCAACGACTTCGGCGGCCAGACGGGCGCGGCCCGCCGCATTCGGGCCGGCATAGGAAATCTCGGCCTCGCCGAGCACACCGCCATCGACGCAAACGGTGGCCTTGAGTGTCGCCGGCGCCGGCTTGCCGCGCGCGCCGGTGACTCGCACGCGGTCCTGGCCGATCTCTTCGACCTCGACATCGGTCAGATCGAGTACGACGTCGGGTGCGAGATAGGCTGCCGGATCTTGGATTTTGTAGAGCAACTGCTCGATCACCGTTAGGCGGTCAACGCAGGCTGCCGGTCGACTTCGCCTTGGTGACCACGATGCCACCGTCCGCTCGCGATTTCGGCGATCGGATAGCCGACATCGGCAAGTGCCGGCACATCTTTCACACCCGGATCGGCGAAGTACCCGCCGGTGATCTGGGCTCCGCATTCGAGCAGATGACCCGCGAGCGTCCCGGCGGCCAGGCGGTCCCAATCCTCACGCTTCCATTTGAACACGTGGATGAGCGGGCCAATGCGAGCGCGGAATTTGCAACGCGTCCGGTGACGACGATCTCGGCACCCCGGTCCAGCGCTTCAGCGATCGCATAGGCGCCGAGATAAAGATTGGCCGAGATGATCGAGGGCTTGCCTGCGAGCAGCGTACCGCCGGTCTCTCGCGCCGCGAGTTCACCGGGAGACAATAGGCTGCTGAGATCGTCACCTTCGATTACCGCGATGCGCGGCGGCTTGATGCCCTGCTCGCGGGCCAGCGACGCGATGCGCGCCGCGGCGGCGCGCGGATTGGCGGCGCCGAAATTGCCGACGATCCTGATCCCTTCGGCGAGGCAGCGCTTCAGGATAGGCCCGACGAACCGCTCGAGCGCAGGGTTATAGCCGCGCGAGGGATCGGCACGCCGTTCGAGTTGCGCCAGCGCCAGCGTCCGTTCCGCCAGCGTCTCGAACATCAGGAAGCGCGAGCCGTCGCACCGGGCCAACGTCTCCACGACCGGGACCCGCGGCATCCGTGCGGTCGCCGGCAAAGCCGGCGCCGCAGCCAATGAAGACGGTCTGACCGGCCATAAGGCGCAGACGCTAGGCCGCGCTATTTATCGTGTAAAATAATGACATACTATGAATTCAGAGGTTCACACGATGAATATCACCCTGCGGCAATGCGAGATCGTGCTGGCGGCCGCGGAGACCGCGCGTTCAGCGCGGCCGCCAAAAGCCTCGGCATCTCGCAGCCTTCGCTGAGTAAATCGATCCGCCGCATCGAGCGCGAGACCGGCCTGATCCTGTTCGAGCGCACCACGCGCTCGCTCAAGCTCACTGACGACGGGCGCCGCCTGGCGGCCGTTGCGCGTGAAGTATTGCGCGACGTACGTCATGCGCTCGACCAGATGACCGCCGGCAGCGGACGCCTGACCATTGCCGCCCTGCCCTCAATCGCTGCGCCGCGCTGCCGCAAGCGCTCGCGGAATTCTCGCGCAGCCATCCCGGCATCGACATCGCCTTGCACGATGTACAGCACGAGCGCGCCATGGCGATGGTGGCCGATCGCGTCGCCGACCTCGCGATCACCATCAAACCGGCGGCAGCAGATGGCCTGGCGTTCGAGAGCATCGTGTCCGATGCAGCACACCTCGTGTGCCGCCGCGATCATCCGCTGGCGAAGAAGAAACAAGTACGCTGGCGCGACATGGCCGAGTTTCCGTTTATCGGCATCACCGCAATCTCGTCGGTGCGACGCCTGACCGATGCCGCTTTCGTGCACGGCGAAATCGCGGTCGAAGCCGCGCTACGAAGTCGAGCAAGTGCCGAGCGCCGTCGCGCTTGTCGAAGCCGGACTCGGGGTGACCGCGCTGCCTGCGCTGACCTTCGCGATGTTCAAGGGCCGCGGTCTGGCCGTGCGGCCGCTCAGCGATCCGGTGCTGCGGCGCAATGTCGGATTTCTCACCCGTCAGAACCGCAAGCTGCCCAGCTTCGCCGAGCCGCTCAAACAGATGATCGCCGACAATCTACGTCTATCACTGGCGCGGTGAACATATCTGCGGTGTCATGGCCGGGCACAGACGCGCTTTCATGGGGGCGATCACGCGCCTGCGTTTGACCCCGGCCATGACTTTCGTTGGGCCGGACGCAATACAAGCCGGCCCTGTTCGCGATTGCTCTACTTCTCGAAAAAAGGATTGCTGCCGGTGGCGGTGACGACGGCCTCGATCAGCACCCGCGCTGAAAACGGCCGCTCGACAAAAGCCACGCAACCGACCTCAACAGCTTGCCGCCGCCAGCCCTGCTCTTTCGATCCGGTCATGAACACAGTCGGAAGCTTCAGCCCGCTCGCCAGAAGATGCCGCGCCAACTCGATGCCGGAGAGATCGGACAATTGCACGTCCAGCACGACGCAAGACGGCTCGTTGTCTTTCACCGTCTCAAGAAATTTCTGCGCAGTCGGATAAAGTTCGACGCGAAAGCCATAGGCGCGCAGCAAGGCGTCGATCGCCGTGCGCACTCCCAAATCGCTCTCGATAACCGCAACGACCGGCTGGCCCACGATGGATTGTTCCGATTGTGAAGCCGGAACAAGGCCGCATGCGGCGCTCAGATCCCAGCGAACGCAGTTGAGATAGGACGACGGGGACGAAGCGTCTTGTTATTCTTTGCCAAAGCCTTGTCGCCGCCTGCCAGACAAGCGAGCGCGTGTGGCGCAACGTCTGCCGCTACGTCGCGAGCGATTTCCGCTCGCGACGTTCTTGTCAAGCCTCATGCAATCCGTCGCCGGACTATTTCGCCGCAGGTTGTGCCGGATGGGCCGAATCCGACCGCATCGGCTGCGCCAAGTCCGGACGTACGGGATGAGCGGAGTCGGAGCGCATCGGCTGAGCCGAATCCGGGCGCACGGGGTGCGCTGAATCCGGGCGTGCCGGGTGAGCGGAATCGGAGCGCATTGGTTGGGCCGAGTCGGGCCGTACCGGATGGGCGGAGTCGGGGCGCACCTGGGCCGATGATGGGGCGACGCCGGCGAGAACAAGCGGGCCGATCGCGAGCAAAGTAAGCATGAGCTTGAGCATGCAGCTTCTCCTTATCCTGATGTGAGATATTGCCTAGCAGTCCATGACATATGGGCGACTTGCGCCAAGCGTCTTGTTATTGTGCGCCAAAGCTTTGTCGCTGCCTGCCAGCAAGCGAGTGCGTTGTGGCGCAACTTCGGTCAAAGAGTGTGGGAGATGTGCCGTCCGCCGGCGGCGCGCTCGCCCGCTTGGCGTTTGCGCGCGCGCAAGCCGAAGGCCTCGAGCTTGATCCGCTTCTGAAAAGCGCGGGGCTCTCGCGCCAGCAACTGTCCAACCCCAAGACCTGGATTCCGGTGCGCGACCAGATCAAGTTCGTCAACCTGGTCGCGGACGCGCTTGAGGATGACTGCCTTGGCTTCCATCTCGCGCAGGACTTCGACCTGCGTGAGGTCGGCCTGTTCTATTACACGATGGCGTCGTCCGGCTTGCTCCTCGAGGCGTTGCAGCGCGCCTCGCGCTACACCGCGATCGTCAATGAAGGCATCGCAGTGACCTGCAAAAGCGGCACCGAAGTTACCGTGACCTGTAATTATGCCGGCGTAAGCCGGCATCTCGATCGCCATCAGATGGAGTTTTGGTTGGTGGGTCTGGTGCGGGTGGTGCGGCAGCTGACCGGACTTCGGCTCATGCCCACGCGGGTACGGATCGCGCATAGGCGCAATCCGTGTCCCGCCAGGTTCGCCGAGTACTTCGGCGGCAACATCACCTTTGGTACGAATGTGGACGAAATCGTTTTCGAGAAGCGGGTCGCAGAGCTTCCCGTCGTCAGCGCCGACCCGCACCTCAACCGCTTGCTGCTCGAATATTGCGAGCAGGCGCTGTCGTATCGGAAGCGTGCACGCGGCTCGTTTCGCTCCAATGTGGAGAACGCCATTGCCCCACTGCTGCCCCACGGCAAGGCGCGCGCCGATATCGTGGCGCGTGAGCTCGGGCTCAGCCCGCGCACGCTGGCGCGCCGGCTCGAGGCCGAAGGCCTGACCTTCTCGTCGCTGCTACAAAAGCTGCGCGAAGATCTGAGCCGCCGCTATCTCGCGGATGATCACGTGTCGATTTCGCAGATTGCCTGGCTGCTCGGCTACCGCGAGATTGGATCGTTCTCGCATGCCTTCAAGCGGATGACCGGAAAAACCCCGCGCGAGGCACGGGTCGAAAATCTCACTCGTCGATCGGCACCATCGCTGCGTCTTTAGAGTTGCGCAGGGTGGATGTAGAGCTACTTCACCGATAACAAGATCTACTGCGTCCATGTCGTTCGGGACGCCGAAACAGTGCGCGAGCACGCAAAGCGAGGCGGCTTCCCGGCCAACGTCGTTGTCGCCCGCCGCGCGTCAGTCGCCCGCGCTCGTATAAGTGTACGCGACGCGGGCGGCGGCCAGGAGAGGAACGGTGCTGGTCTGCATGCAGACCTTGATGAAATAGGCGTAGTGCTCGCTGTCCACCGTTTGCGACGTGATCGGATAGGTGGCGAGGCCGCGCGCGCCGCCGGTTGACGGCAGGTTTTGGCTGACGATCTGCACCAGCACGCCATCCGACAGCCTCTGCCGGTAAAACACTACATCCATACTGTCGGCGACGCCCCGCGCATACCAGATCGCCAGCTCGGTCATTTTTGCTCTGGTTGGCAAATTCACCGGAGCCGAGAAACAGGCCACGCTGGCCGTGGTGGGGTGCACGTAATATCCGCCATTGTCATAGGCCTGCGTGTTGTTCTTCGGCACGAAGGCCGCGGCGGGAAGGGTGAAATGGCCATCCTGCCGCGCTCGAATATTTGAAGACGGTATCGGTGATAGCGTAGGCCGCGCCGCCCAGAAACAACGCGGCCGCAAACCCGCCTGCGACAAAGAAAGCGGCATTGCGGACGGTGGAAAGATTGCTCATGGAACGGCACCTCTCATGTTGTGTTTTTATTTCACCCAAAGCTTGAGCGGAAGCGATTGGCCGTCTTTGCAGGTCATTATCCCGCTATAGAAATCCGCCAATTTTGCACTGTACCTGCATTCAACGCCCGCCACCATTATGGTGGCGTTCAATCGTGATGACGCGTTCGACAAATGAAAGCGGATTTCGCCGCTCCTCTACTTCGGGACCCTCCCGAGTGCAAATGCCAACGTGCTTCATGACAAGCGGCCCCGAAAATCCGGTCGTCGGCAAGGACGCGTTTTCCGTGACGCTCGCGGTTATTTCCCACTCGCCCAGATCGCCCGCATAGCCGAACACCTCGCGCGGCTCTGCGGCGGCGGGAGCAACGAGAGCGCTCACCGCAACAGCAAGGGTGAGCGCTCTCACAGCGCGCATCTTCTCAATGCTTCAAGAAGGCGCGCGCATCGGCGATTTCCGTGTGCGACTTGTCGGCATCGGCAGCGATCGCGACAATCTTGCCGTAATATTCACGTGCCTTCGCAACATCGCCTGACTTCGCAGCGGCCTTGGCGGCGCCGACATAAGCGCCGAGCCGGTTCGGCTCTTTCTTCAGCGTCGCTTCGAACGCAACAAGCGCTTCCTTCGCCATGCCGCGCTCAAGCAGCATGACGCCGTAAAGCTCGCGCGCAGGCCGCGGCGCGCCCGGCGTTACGGGATGCTTCTCGGTCTTGTCCTCGAGGTCGGCGGCGGCGCTCATCGCCTTGAGCGCGTCATCGTATTTTCCCTCCGCGTGAAGCATCCAGGCCGAGGCGATCTGTTGCTGGATATCGACTTGTTCGAACCAGTAAGGATCTTTTCCACGCAATTTTTCGCGCAGTTCGATGAGCGTGGCGATTTCCGCTTTCGCGGCTTCGGGGTTTCCCGAACGGGCGGAGCCGAGTGCTCGCGCGAAATACGTAACAGCTTGCACCTGAGGTATCGGACTCGGACGTACCGGAAGCGCCGCGGCCGCTTTCCAGTCGCCGCGTTCGATGGCGTAGCGGGCCGGCGACACCGCCAGGGCATACGGACCGACCAGGAAGGTCTCGGTGAATCCCTTCACTTTCGTCATGTCGTTCATGACCGCCGCGGCCTTGGCGTCCTGCCCAAGCTGCAGATAGGCGTAGACGATGTAGTCCATGGGATGGAGTTGTTCGTGGAAATCGCCAGCTTCTCCGCGACGCGCTGTGCGACATCGTTGGAGGCGATCAATTCCTCCCAATAACCGAGCCGCGTAAAGATATGCGACGGCATGTGCTGAGCATGCGCGGCTGCCGGGGCAATTTTGGCGTATAGCCTCGCGGCCTCGACACCCCGGTCGGCCAATGCCGGCGTGTCATAAAGGTGGATCAGGTAGTGCGCGACGCCGGGGTGCTGCGGCTGGCGCCTGAAAATGGGTCCGAGGATAGCCGCACCTTTGAGCTGGTTGGCATAGGTCTTGTCGGAGGCCAAAGCCGAGGTGTTGAGGGCCAACGCGTAGTGGATTTGCGCCTCGTCGTCGTCCGGGTAGCGTTGTGCCAGTGTCTCCATCGCCTTGGCGTAAGCCTGTGTGCGCGGGAGATGACCGAGTTTGTCATGGTCGACATAGATGAAGGCAAGCGCGTCGATGTAGTCGCGCTCGCGCTGGGTCTTGGCGCCGACACTTTTTCCTTTGCAATCGCTGCGGTCCCATCGACAGATTCTTTGCAGGCGTCGGGACGTGCGGATTTAACAACAAGCTCAGCGCGATCCCCCAATAGGCAATGCCGCACTCGGGATCGACCTTCAGGGCATCCTCAAACTCCTTTTGCGATGCGCGGTACCAGAACGAATGCTGATAGAGCATGCCGCGATCGAAGATTTTTTGCGCTTCGGAATTGCAAGACGTCTCGAAGTGAACCTTGCCAAGTTTGGAACCTTCCGATTGTCCGAAAGCGAATGGGGCGGCCATCAGGCCTGCGGCGACGATTGCGGCAACGGCCGGTAGGGTTTTCATCGCGCTTCTCCTTATCGCCTATAATGTGAGAACAGCCGCCGCCGCGAAGGTGCTTGTGTGGCCGCTGCCTTCGCGACGCTACGAGTTGTCCCAGCCGAAGTCATAAGCGAGAAACGGGATTTCTATAGGCGCACCGTGCTATCCTCCCCTCCTGCAAGGCAAAACCAATGTTGGATCGGGCCATCTCGTTCGGGCAGTACCGGATCGAGCCGCGCCGCGGGCTCATGGCCGGCGCCCAAGATGTCCGGCTGACCCCGAAAGCGCTCGAACTCCTGGCGTTCCTCGCCGAGCATCCGGGCGAAGTGATCAGCAAGGACGAGCTTTTCGCCGCCGTGTGGCCCAAGACAGAAGTGGGCGATGCGGCGCTCGTCACCTGCATCCAGGAATTGCGCAAGGCGCTGCGCGATGATGCGCGGCAGCCGCGATACATCGAGACCCTGCACCGGCGAGGCTATCGTTTCATCGGAAAGGCGCCAGAAGCCGCGAATGATGTCGCGACTCCCGTCCTGCCGCTTCCCGACCGGCCGTCGATCGCCGTGCTTCCGTTCACGAATATGAGCGAGGAGCCCGACCAGGAACACTTCGCCGACGGTATGTCGGAAGACCTGATCACCGGCTTGTCGCGCATCCACTGGCTGTTCGTGATCGCGCGCAATTCGACCTTCGTTTACAAAGGTCGTGCCGTCGACGTGAAGCAGGTCGCGCGCGAACTTGGCGTGCGTTATGTGCTCGAGGGTAGCGTGCGCCGCGCTGGCAAGAGGCTGCGCATCAGCGCCCAGTTGATCGACGCGACCAGCGCCGTGCATCACTGGGCCGAACGATACGACCGCGAGCTTGGCGATATCTTCGCCGTGCAGGACGAGATCACCCGCAGTGTCGCCGGCGCAATCGAGCCGCGCCTGCTCGCCGCCGAAGGCATTCGCGCATTATCGCGGTCGCCCGACGACCTCGGCGCCTGGGAGCTCGTCGCCCGCGCGCAGACCCACTTCTGGCGCATGAGCAAGGCAGACTACAATACGGCGATCGAGACCCTCAAACGCGCCGTCGAGCTTTACCCCGAATATGCCCCTGCCCGGGCGCTGCTCGGATTCTGCCTGGCGTTTGCCACCCATATGGGATGGATCGCGGGCGAGCACGACACAGTGTTAGCGAGCAACCATGCGAGGCGCGCGATCGCAATCGACGACTGCGACCCATGGAGCCACATCGCATTGTCTTACTGTGCGCTTATGCAGAAGCGGACTGGGGAAGCCATCGCGGAGTGCCGGCGCGCCCTCGACCTCAATGCGAACTCGGCAGCCGCACGCACGCATCTTGGGCATGCTCTCGCTTTTTCCGGCCAAAGCGATGAAGCGATCCAGCACGTCGAAAATGCGATCCGACTTAGCCCCCTCGATACAATGATGGCGCTCAATCTCGGCACAATGGCTGTCGCGCACTACGTTGCCGGTCGCTATCTGGAGGCCGTGCGTTTCACCACCGAGGCGGCCAGGCTGCGGCCCGGATTTCAGGGCGCGCACCGGCTATGGTGCGCCAGTTTGGCTCAGGCCGGGCAGATCGCGAAAGCACGTGAACATCTTGAAACGGTCAAGCACGAACAGCCGCAATTGTCGCTCGACTGGCTCAGGCGGAACGTGCCTTATCAGACGCCGGAATTGATGGAACGCTTTCTCGAAGGCATGCGCAAAGCGGGACTGAACGATTAGTCGTCCATCGGTACCATCGCTGCGTCTTTAGAATTGCGCAGGGTGAGCGAGGTCTTGACGTTGCGCACGTTCGGCGCGGCGGTGAGCTTCTCAACGAAGCCTTGAAACGTCTTCAGATCGGGCGCGACGCATTTGAGGATGAAATCGATTTCGCCAGACAGCATCCAGCACTCGCGCACCAGCGGCTGGTTGCGCACGAATTTCTCGAAGGCTTGCAGGTCGGCTTCGGCCTGGCTGGCCAGATGCACGAAAGCGAACACGACGACCTCGTAGCCGAGCACCTTCTCGTCGAGCAGCGCCCGATAGCCCTTGATGAAGCCTTCCTCTTCGAGCCCACGGACACGGCGCAGGCAGGGCGGCGCCGAAATGCCGACCCGCCGCGACAGCTCCACATTGGTGATGCGGCCGTCGGCTTGCAGTTCTTTGAGGATCTTGCGGTCGATAGCGTCGAGACGGTCGGCCAAGGCGGGAAAGCTCCGATCTAACCGACCATAGCGCGAAATTTTGTTGCGCGAAACTTTATTGCGTGAGCATGGCTGTGGGTGCGGCGATCTGCGTGTCTTGCATAGCTCCCCGGAAGCCATACATTCCCCGGCACCAAGAAGAGCCGCCCCGAGCGACCGGTGTGCGGCCGATCGCCCGCCAAGGGACGCGCTACTGGGGGCGCAATATGGCCAAGACCACACACGCCAAAGTCGTCATCATCGGCTCCGGCCCTGCCGGATACACCGCCGCGATCTATGCCGCCCGCGCCATGCTCGAGCCGGTGCTGATCCAGGGCATCCAGCCCGGCGGCCAGCTCACCATCACCACCGACGTCGAGAACTATCCGGGCTTTGCCGAGGTCATCCAGGGCCCCTGGCTGATGGAGCAGATGCAGAAGCAGGCCGAACACGTCGGTACGAAGGTCATCTACGACCATGTCAGCAAGGTGGACCTGAAGCAGCGCCCGTTCCGGCTCGAATGTGACAGCGGCGACATCTATCTCGCAGACTCGCTGATCATTGCGACCGGGGCGCAGGCGCGCTGGCTCGATTTGCCCTCCGAGCAGAAGTTCAAGGGCTACGGCGTATCCGCCTGCGCGACCTGCGACGGCTTCTTCTACAAGAACAAGGAAGTGGTCGTGATCGGCGGCGGCAATACCGCGGTCGAAGAAGCGCTGTTCCTCACCAATTTCGCCAGCAAGGTCACGGTCGTGCATCGGCGCGACAGCTTCCGCGCCGAGAAGATCTTGCAGGACCGCCTGTTCAAGCATCCCAAGATCGACGTGATCTGGGACACGACACTCGACGACGTGACCGGCGACGAAAACCCGCTGAAGGTGAGGAAGGTCCGGCTCAAGAACGTGAAGACCGGCGCCGTTATCGAAAAGGCCGTGGACGGCGTGTTCATCGCCATCGGCCATACGCCGTCATCCGAGCTGTTCGCCGGGCAACTGGAGATGAAGCCGTCGGGCTACCTCGTCACCAATAGCGCGACCGCAACCTCGGTGCCCGGCGTGTTCGCCGCCGGCGACGTCACCGACGAGATCTACCGGCAAGCCGTGACCGCCGCCGGCCAGGGCTGCATCGCGGCGCTCGAAGTCCAGAAATTCCTGCACGCGCACGAAACCCATCGCGCGGCTGCAGAATAGCCAGATGGCCGACGCGGCACCATGGACTGGGACAAGCTCAAGGTTTTCCACGCCGCAGCAGAAGCCGGCTCGTTCACCCATGCCGGCGAGCGGCTCGGCCTGTCGCAATCGGCGGTGTCGCGGCAGGTCTCGGCGCTCGAAGGCGAGCTCAATGTCTCGCTGTTCCACCGCCACGCGCGCGGCCTGATCCTCACCGAGCAGGGCGAACTGCTGTATCGCACCGCGCACGAAGTCTTCATGAAGCTCGAAGCGGCGCGGACCAAGTTGACCGATAGCCGCGAACGGCCGAACGGCGAGCTCAAAGTGTCCACTACGCCTGGCATCGGCGTGCATTGGTTGACGCCGCGGCTCGGCGAATTTCATCGACCTCTATCCCGACATCCAGATCACGCTGATCACCAGCGACGAAGAACTCGACCTCGCCATGCGCGAGGCCGACGTCGCGATCCGGCTGCGCCAGCCGACCCAGCCGGATCTGATCCAGCGCAAGCTGTTTTCCGTGCATTTCCACGCCTACGCGTCGCCGGAATACCTCAAGCAATTCGGCACGCCGAACACCTATGACGATCTCGACAAGCACCGCATCGTGTTGCTCGGCGGCAGCGTACCGTCCTATTTGCAGAATCGGCGCTGGCTGCTCGAAGTGGGCCGGAATGGGAAAGGTGAGCGCAGCCCGTCATTGACCATCAACAACGTGTTGGGAGTCGTGCGCGCTTGCCAGCGCGGGCTCGGCGTTGCGATGCTGCCGGACTACCTGGTCGAGGAAAATGGCGGCGTGGTGCAGTTGTTCGGCAAGCAGGACACGCTCGCGCTCGATGCTTTCTTTGTTTATCCGGAAGAGCTCAAGTCGGTCGCCCGCGTTCAGGTGTTCCGCGATTTTCTGGTGGCGAACGCCCAACGCTGGAAGTTCTAGCGCCCACACCAAACGTTATGCGCGTTGCACAAGGACATGGCTGACATGCGGCCATGTCGATTGTTGCACGACGGCTGCCTGCGCATAGTTCGGTGTCGTTGCGGCCGGCGTATCCTCCCAGAGTCACCGGCTGCAACATGTTCCCCTCTGGAAGACGGCCGGCCCCCACGCCGGT
Source organism: uncultured Alphaproteobacteria bacterium (assembly GCA_963788805.1). Classification (GTDB taxonomy): domain Bacteria; phylum Pseudomonadota; class Alphaproteobacteria; order Rhizobiales; family Xanthobacteraceae; genus Pseudolabrys. The sequence goes on along the minus strand of CAWBHU010000003.1, from coordinate 223,037 downwards.
CACACTGCAACCGGGCCCCTTTTGGGGCCCGGTTTTTTATTAGCGAAAGCGCGCAATCGCGTAATGTCATCCGGCCCACTTGCCCAACCGGCTAGCCGGAACCGCCTGATCGCTCGGCTTTTTTGACCTATTGATTTCCGGCGGGCGAGGTCGGATATCCATGTCAGAATAGTTCTTTGCCGTAACGGCGAATGGGGGAATGCAATGCCCTACGTCACCGAAGAAAACCTGACCGACATTGTTATGGAGCGCTGGAAAGCGATCCCGGACCCGCGCCTGAAAGAGGTGATGCAGTCCCTGATCAAGCACCTGCATGCCTTCGTGCGCGATATCGAGCCGACCAACGCCGAATGGTTCAAGGCGATCGACTTCCTGACCCGCACCGGAAAGATATGCGACGACAAGCGCCAGGAATTCATCCTGTCCTCGGACGTGCTGGGCGTCAGCATGCTGGTCGACGCCATCAATAACCGGCTGCCGAGCGGCGCCACCCCGACCACGGTCGAAGGCCCGTTCCACATTCCGGATGCGCCGGAAATCGCCAATGGCGGCAACATGGCCAAGGACGCGCCGGGGATTCCGACCGTCGTGGTCGGCAAGGTGCGCAGCCTCGAGGGCCAGCCGATCGCCGGCGCGGTGCTCGACCTGTGGCAGACCGACGGCGAAGGCCTTTACGAGTCGCAGAAGGGGATCGAGGAGCCCTGGATGCGCGGCCTCTACCACACGCAGCAGGACGGCTCATTCGCGGTCCGCACCGTGGCGCCGATCGCCTACACGATTCCGATGGACGGCACGGTCGGCGAGCTGGTCAGCAAGACCAAGATCAGCCATTTCCGGCCGGCGCATATCCATTTCGCGGTGTCGGCGCCCGGCCACCACCCGGTCGTGACCCATCTCTTCCAGAAGGGCGACGAGTACATCGAAAACGACGTGGTCTACGGGGTAAAGGAACCCTTGATCGTCGAATTCGTGAAGCGTCCGCCGGGCAAGGCTCCGAATGGCGAGACGATCAACGAGCCTTGGTACGAGGTGCACTACGACTTCGTTTTGCCAGCGTCAGGCCAAAGCCCAGGCGGCCTAAGGCCAGCCAAATTTCTTGCAAAATAGCCACAGCGGCGCGGTTCCTCCCTCGCCGTTGTGAAATACGTAACCCGAACGGGACTATTAGCTCATTTGGGTGTTATGAAAACGCACTTACATTTCGGGGCATAGGAGTGACTGGTGCGCACTAATCGTTTGCAACACTTGCTGGCGGGCACCGCCCTCGGTCTCGCGCTGACCCTTTCTCAGGGCGCGCTGGCCCAGACCACGGTCGATAACGTCCCGGTCCCGAATACCGAGCAACTGCCGCCTCCGACCGCGAACGACATCGGCACTGTGGCGCCGGCGGCGTCTGCGAAGCCCGAGCCTTCGACCATGCCCATGGTCGATACCGCCGCGGCGCCGCAAGACCTCGATGCACCGGTCGCCGAGAAGCTGCGCGAAAGCGCCGGCAAGCTCGACCGGATCTTCTCGCGCCGCAACGAGCGCACCGCCGTCGAGGCATTTTACAAGGACCGCAATTTCGCGCCGCTGTGGGTCTCCGGCGGCAAGCTGAGCCCGGCCGGCAAGGCCGCGAGCGAGTATCTCGCGCGCGTCGATCGCGACGGGCTCGACCCGACCGATTATCCGGTGCCGGACTTCAAGTCGGGCGATCCGGCTGCGCTGGCGGACGCCGAGCTGCGCATGACCGCGAGCGTGCTGACTTACGCGCGTCATGCTGCGACGGGGCGCATCGCCTGGAGCCGCGTTTCGGCTGACATTCATTACAGCCATCCGACGCTCGAGCCTGCCGAGGCGCTCAAGCGCATCGCCGCGGCTTCGGACGCCGCTGCGGCGCTCGACGGCTTCCAGCCGCAGCACGCGCAATACAAAGCGCTGAAGAAAGCGCTGGCCGATGCACGCGCCGGCAAGGTCGCCAAAGAAGAGCCGAAGCCGGAAAAGAAGGTCGCGTTCGTCCATATTCCGGAAGGCAAGATCATTCGGCGTGGGCATGCGCGACGAGCGCGTGATCGCGCTGCGCAAGCGGCTCGATATTTCCGGCGACAAGAACAGCCCGGTCTATAACGAGGAAGTCCGCGACGCCGTGAAGGCGTTCCAGGCCGACAACGACCTCAACGCGGACGGCAATCTCGGCAACTTCACCGTGCGCGCGATGAACGGCGAGCAGAATGCCGCGCCGGCCGCGCCGAAGCTCGGCGACACCGCCGAGACGATCATCCTCAACATGGATCGCTGGCGCTGGGTGCAGCACGACCTCGGCGACGTCCACGTCATCGTCAACATTCCGGACTACCGGCTCACGATCTACAAGGACGGCAAGGTCTACTGGACGACCCGGATCGTGGTCGGCAAGCCGAACCTGCCGACCCCGCTGATCACCGCCGAAATGAAGTTCATCACGGTCAACCCGACCTGGAACGTGCCGCCGTCGATCATCGAGAAGGAATATCTGCCGGCGCTGGAGCAGGATCCGAATGCGCTTGAGCGCATCGGGCTCAAGCTCGAGCAGGCTCCGGATGGCACTGTCCGTATCTGGCAGCCGCCGGGCGCGGGCAATGCGCTTGGCCGCATCCGCTTCAATTTCCCGAACAAATTCCTGGTGTATCAGCACGACACGCCGGACAAGCACCTGTTCGCCAAGGATCGCCGCGCCTACAGCCACGGCTGCATGCGCGTGCAGGACCCGCTGGTCTATGGCGAGAAGCTGCTGTCGCTGGTGCTGCCGAACGAGAAGTACACGCCGGCGAAGCTCGAGAGCATGTACGGCTCGAACGAGATCAACATCAACTTCCCGAACAACAAGCACATCCCGGTCCACATCACCTATCAGACCGCGTTCGCGGATGCGGACGGCAAGCTGCAGATGCGTGAGGACGTCTACGGCCGTGACTCGCGCATGAGCCAGATCATGAAGGGCGAGCGCAAAGTCGCAGACGTTCCGATGGAGCGTCCGCCGAATACATCGGCCAAGCCGGTCCGCTTGTCGCCCGGCATGTACGGCGGCAACCGCGGTGGTGGCGGCGGCGGCGATTTCTTCGGATGGATCTTCAATGGCGGCCCGCGCAGCGGCCCGACCTATTATCAGCGCCGCAGCTACGACAATAGCGGACGCGTTTATTACCGCTGAGCGAACAGCGAGCGGAATGCAAAAGGCCGGTCCAAGCGACCGGCCTTTTTATTTGCAGAAACGAGATTGGCTTTGTCGACGTGGTACAGGCGGGTGGACTTGAACCACCGACCTCTGGTTCCACAGACCAGCGCTCTAACCAACTGAGCTACGCCTGCATGCCGCCTCGAGGAAGCGGGCGGAAACTAGGTGCCAGCCGCCGCTTTGGCAAGCCGCGGCCGGAAAGACAAAGGCCCGGGTCAATGCCCGGGCCTTCGTTAGTCGGTACTTACGCTGAAAAGGTTCAGGCCGCCTTCTTGAGGACGCTGGTGAAGCTGTCCTTGATCGGCTCGAAGGTCTCGGTGCCGGCCTTCTGGGCAACGGCGTTGAGCTCCTTGGCCTGCTCGGTCAACGTCTCGAACTGCTTGCGCGCATAGCCGGTCGAAAGCTCGACGACTTCCGCGTAGCTCTTCGCGCTCAACAGCGCGCCGAACAGGTCGAACGCGGCGTTCGAATTGGTGCGCGCATTGTCGATGACCTTCTGGCCGTACTCGGCCGCGCCCTTCGACGCGGTGGCATAGGTGTCTTCCATGACGCCGGTCGCCTCTTCGGCCGCCGACTTCATCTTTTCGTACTGCTCCTTCGCCTGCGACACGCCCTTCTCGGCGAGCTCGCGGAAGGCGGGCGGAACCTCAAAGGCCGGGACGTCGAACTTCGGCATGTCGAAGCTCGGGGTCGGGAATTTCGGTGCTTCGATGGCGGGGGCTTTCGCTTCGCCTTCGGGGCATTCGCGGGGGATGCGTCAGTCATGGGGTGCTCCTCTCGATCGGGGTTCTCTCAATCCAATATAGCGAGAAAATGGTGCATTGCAACATAAATGTTGCGATGCACAATTATCGTGATTTTTTCGAGGCTTAGGCGGCGTCGACGCGTGCAGACGTAGTTGCCGTGCGCCGGCTGATTTCCTTCGCCTGATCGCTGAGCGCATCCATCTGCCGTTTCACGTAGTCGGCATTGAGCGCCAGGATCTCATTGGCATTTTTCGCCCGGGCCAGCTTTTGCGCGAAATCGAACGTGCTGGCGATGTTGCGCTCGGCAAAGCTCATCGCGAGCTGCGTCATGTCCTTGGCGCTGGATTGGGCCGTGGCGGCGGTCGTTTGGGCCTGCTCGGCCGCCTTTCGCGCGGCGCCGATGAAACCGTCGAACGCCTCTCTCGCCTGTTCCACGCTTTTCTCGGCGAAGGCTCGCATGTCGGGCGGAACTTCGAAGTTCGGACTGTTGGTGCTCACATCGTCCTCCATCGCCCCTGCCCGCTACTCGTTAACGTCCGTGATTCCGGCTGGTTGCCGCGGAACAGCCTGAATCCGAATTAACCAAGTCCGTCTTTGACGGTGATATCGGCCTTTCCTCGCGTGGACGGTTCCGCGAGCCAGCCTTATTAAATCTTCATTAGCCGTAATCCGTGCCGAAACGATGACCGCGACCGACACATTCGACAGCGATCCTCGGCTTTCCGACCAGGTCGCGAGCCGACAAACCGGCTTGGCTGTGGAGCGCTGACGGAACACGGCTGCTCTGGACCAATGCGGTCGGCGCCCAGATTTTTGCGCCGCGCACCCAGCTTCGCGAAACCGATTCAGCGGCGCGGCAGATTGCGCGCGTCTTTGCGGCACTGCCGGAGAGCGATGCGCCGCGGCTCGAGCGGCTGCGCGGCTTTGGCGCGCCGATCGGCGGCGCGCTGCTGTGCCAATGCTCGCGTTTCAAGACTGCGGATGGCGATGCGATCCTCGTCGTGTCGCTGGAGAAAATTCGCGTCCGCGCCAACGAGCCGCGCGAAGCTCCTGTCGCCGCACCTGCGGAGCCCGCGACGCCGCAAGCCGCGCTTCCCGAACAACGTGCCGACATTCCCGGCCAACAAGCCGCTGCGCTTCGTCTGGCTGATCGATGCCGAGCAGAACTTCGGCATCGAGAGCGACGATTTCATCCGCCTGATCGGCCCGCAGACCACCGCGACGCTCGTCAAGCCGTGGCCTCATATCGCCGAGACGCTCGCGCTCGACCCGCAAGGCCGCGTCGCCGCCGCGCTGGCGACCAACCAGACCTTCAGCGGTGTCACCACGCAGTGGCCGGCCGACGGCAGCGACGAGCGGCTTGCGGTCGATCTCTCCGGCCTGCCGGTGTTCGACGCCGAGCGCAACATTCAGGGCTACCGCGGCTTCGGCATTTGCCGCGACACCGCGCTGATGCGCGAGCTTGCGGAGCTGCGCTCGCGGCCGCCCGAAGCGGCTCCGGTCGTTGAGCCGCCCGTCGCAGACGACGCGCAGCCCGAACCGAGCCCACGCCTGCGGAGCCCGTTGAAGCCGCCGCGCCCGAGCCGAGCGCGACCGTGGTCCCCTTCCCCATCCTCGAGAAAACGCCGGGCCTTACCAACAAGGAATCCCAGGCCTTCAGCGAAATCGCGCGCGAGCTCAACGACCGCCTCAAGAGCGGCAAGACCGTGCTGGAGGACGATTTCGGCGACGAGCGCAGCGACCCGATCGGCAATGTCGGCGCGCCGGAGCCCGCGCCGCCTGCCGTCACCGCCAAAGCGCGATGCCGTGCAGCGCGCGATCGAAAGCGAATGGCCGATCCTCGACAAGCTTCCAATCGGCATCCTGATCTACCGGCTCAACGAGCTGATCTACGCCAACCGCGCCTTCCTGGAATGGACCGGCTACGGCAGCCTGCAGGCGCTGCAGGCCGCGGGCGGGCTCGACAGCCTGTTCATCGAGCCGTCCAAGGAGCCGAACGGCAACGGCAAGAACGGCAAGTCGCTCACCATCAGCTACGCCGAGCGGCAAGCAGCTTCCGGTGCAGGGCCGGCTGTTGTCGACGCAATGGGACGGCGACAACGCGCTGGTCCTGATGCTCAACACCCAGGCGCCGCTGCCCGGCAGCAAGGACGCCGAGCTTGCCGCCCGCCGCCTCGAGGCCGAGAACAACGAGCTCAAGGGCGTGCTCGATACCGCGGCCGACGGCGTGGTCATGTTCGACCGCGCCGGCCGCGTTCTCACCACCAATCGCAGCGCCGAGGCGCTGTTCGGCTATGACCGCACCGAATTCGGCGCGCTGATGTTCGGCGACCTGTTCGCGCCGGAAAGCAAGCGCGCGGTGCTCGACCAGTTCGACAAGATCGTCAAAGGCGGCGCCGCCGCGCTGATGAATCAGGGCCTCGAAGCGGTCGGCCGCGTGCGCAAGGGCGGCGTCATCCCGCTGCATCATCTCGATCGGCCGCGCCGGCGACTCGGCCGAGAAATTCTGCGCCGTGGTCCGCGACATCACCGCCTGGAAGCGCACCGAGGAAGACCTCATCAGCGCGCGCCATACGGCGGAGAAGATCGCCGCCGAGAAGACCGAGTTTCTCGCCAAGGTCAGCCGCGAGATCCGCACGCCGCTCAACAGCATCATCGGCTTCTCCGAGGTGATGGTCGAGGAGAGCTTCGGCCCGGTCGAGAACGAGCGCTACCGGCAATATGTGCGCGACATCCACACCGCGGGCGGGCAGGTCGTGGCGCTGCTCAATGAGCTGCTCGATCTGTCCAAGATCGAGAGCGGCAAGCTCGAGCTGACCTTCACCGGCATCAATCTCAACGACATCACCCAGCAATGCGTCGCGATCCTGCAGCCGCAGGCCAATCGCGAGCGCGTCATCATCCGCTCATCGCTTTCGCCGAGCCTGCCGCAGATCGTCGCCGATGCGCGCTCGGTGCGTCAGATCGTGATGAACCTGCTGTCGAACTCGATCAAGCTCACCGGCACTGGCGGGCAGGTGATCGTCTCGACCACGCAGACCGAGGGCCAGGAGGTCGTGCTGCGCGTGCGCGACACCGGCGCGGGCATGAGCGACCAGGAGATCAAGGCGGCGCTGCAGCCGTTCCGGCAGATGGCGACCACCTCGCGCTGGGGCACCAGCGGCACCGGGCTCGGCCTGCCGATCACCAAGGCGCTGGCGGAAGCCAATCACGCCAGCTTCCGCATCACCAGCGCCGCGCAGGACGGCACGCTGGTCGAGATCGCGTTCCCGGCGACGCGGGTGCTGGCTTAGCTAGCAACAGCGATAGCCGGCGCGGCGCCGCGGCACGCTAGGAAAATGGCTGCGCGGCGCCTGCTTCCGCTGCGCAGCCATTCCCGCTAGGCTTCCCTCCGGTGGGATGAAGCGAGGTCCTATGCTGCGCCGCCTGTCTTTCGCGCTTGTTCTGCTCGCGCTGGCCGTCGCTGCCGCTCAAGCCCGCCCGCGCCGCCGAGCCGGTCGATCTGCTGCTGGTGCTGGCCGCCGACGTCTCGCGCAGCGTCGACTCCCAGAAGTTCGCGCTGCAACGCGAGGGCTACGCCACCGCCCTCTCCGATCCGCGCGTGCTCAACGCCATCAAGTCGGGACCGCTGAGCCGCATCGCGGTCACCTTCGTCGAATGGTCCGGCTCAAGCTCGCAGCGCGTCGTGGTCGACTGGATGATCATCGACGGGCCGCAGAGCGCGCAGCAGTTCGGGGATCGCCTGCTGGAAACACCGCGATCTTTCGCCGACCGCACCTCGATCAGCGCCGGAATCGACTTCTCGGTCGCGCTGTTTGCCAAGGCGCCGTTCGAATCAAAGCGGCGCACCATCGATGTATCCGGCGACGGCACCAACAATTCGGGCCGCGACGTGCGCGAGGCGCGTGACGCGGCCGTCGCGCTCAACATCACCATCAACGGCCTGGTGATCCTCAGCACCACGCCGCTGCCGTGGAATCCCGAGCACACCAATCCACCCGGCGGCCTCACCAAATATTTCCGTGACAATGTGATGGGCGGACCCGGCGCCTTCGTCATCGAGGCGCAGGACTTCAATTCGTTCGGTCAGGCGATCATCAGCAAGCTGATTGCCGAGATCGCGTTCGCGCCGCGACCAAACGACCTACCGCGCGGCTAAACGCAACGCGCCGACGAACCAATCCTCTGTCGCTGCACTTGAATCCCGACAGTCTGGAACGCTTCTAACCTATTGATCAAAAACGACTAATCGGTTGACGGCGGTGTGGTTCCGCTGTCAAACATCAACATCGTCGGCGCATCAGACCGGCATCAGCATTTCGAGGGAGTTCGTGATGGTCGCTTCGGCCGGACGCATCGCGTCAATCGCCATCCTCGCCACCGTACTGAGCGCAGGCACTGCGCTCGCGCAGGGCGAAGTCAATGTCTACACCTACCGCGAGACCAAGCTGATCCAGCCGCTGCTCGATGCCTTCACCAAGGATACCGGCATCAAGGTCAACGTCATCTCTGCGAGCTCCGGCCTCGAGCAGCGCATCAAGACCGAAGGCGCCAACAGCCCGGCCGACGTGCTCCTGACCGTCGACATCGCCCGCCTGGAAGACGCGGTGCAGGCCGGCGTGACCCAGCCGGTCAATTCGCCGGCGCTGGAGAAGGTCGTCAGCGAGCAGTACCGCGATCCGGAAGGCCACTGGTACGGCCTCGCGATGCGGGCGCGCATTGTTTACGCCTCGAAGGACCGCGTGAAGCAGGACACCATCACTTACGAAGAGCTCGCCGATCCGAAGTGGAAGGGCAAGATCTGCATCCGCTCCGGCCAGCACATGTACAACAACGCGCTGTTCGCGGCCTACATCGCACACTACGGCGAGGCGAAAGCCGAAGAGTGGCTGCGCGGACTGAAGGCCAATTTGGCGCAGAAGCCGTCGGGCGGCGACCGCGAGACGGCACGCGACATCGCAGCCGGCAAGTGCGACATCGGCATCGGCAACACCTATTACTGGGCGCTGATGAACGACAAGGAAACCGACCGGAAGCCCTGGGCGGACGCGACCAAGGTCATGCTGCCGACCTTCAAGGACGGCGGCACCCACGTGAACCTGTCAGGCGTGGTGCTGACCAAGAGTGCGCCGAACAAGGCCAATGCGGTCAAGCTGATCGAATGGCTGGTCAGCGAGCCGGCCCAGCACATGTATGCCGATATCAACTACGAGTATCCGTTGCGCGCCGGCATCAAGCTCAACCCGACCATCGCCAGCTATGGCACGCTGAAGCCCGATCCGGTGCCGCTGTCGAAGATCGCGCAGCACCGGAAGGCGGCCGCCGCCCTGGTCGATAAGGTCGGCTTCGATCAGTGAGCCTCGTTGAGGTTAGCGAAACCGGCCCCGCCCCAAGCGGGGCCGGTCATTTTTTTAGCCGCGCCGCTGCATTTCTCGCGGCTTTTGCGGTTGCCGCGCTCGTCGCGCTGCCGCTGTTCGGCGTGCTGCGCTACGCCATCCAGGGCGATGCGGAATTGTGGCCGCATCTCGCGGCCTATGTGCTGCCACATGCGCTGTGGCAGACCGCGGTTCTGCTTCTTGGTGTCGCGGTGCTCACCGCAGCAACCGGCACCGGCGCCGCCTGGCTGGTGACCACGTTCGACTTTCCCGGGCGGCGGACCATGCTGTGGCTGCTGCCGCTGCCGCTCGCGATCCCGACCTACATCTCAGCTTACGTTTATTCCGACCTGCTCGATGTCGGCGGCCCGGTGCAGAGCCTGCTGCGTGGCGCGCTCGGGATGCAGAACGGCGCCGTACTGCCGCCGATGCAATCGCTGGCCGGCGCGATCTTCGTCATGTCCGCCGTGCTCTACCCTTACGTCTATCTCGCCACCCGGGCGATGTTTCAGACCAATTGCGCGATCTTCATCGACGCCGCGCGCACGCTCGGCGCCAGTCCGCTGCGGCTCGCGCGCGACATCACTGTGCCGCTGGCGCGGCCGGCGCTCGCAGTCGGCGTCTCGCTCGCTTTGCTGGAAACGCTCAACGACATCGGCGCCAGCGAATATCTCGGCGTGCAGACGCTGACGCTGACGATCTTCACAACCTGGCTCAGCCGCGGCAGCCTCGGCGGCGCGGCGCAGATCGCGCTTGCGATGCTCGTCCTGGTCGCGGGCCTGATCGCGCTCGAGCGCTATGGGCGGCGTCACCAGCGCTACAGCGCGGCGATGCAGGACAACCGGCTGAGCGAGCGGGTCCACCTGCCGGGATGGCGCAAGTGGCTGGTGACCGCGCTTTGTCTCCTGCCGGTCATGATCGGATTTTTCGTGCCGGCCGGCGCTTTGGTTCATGAGACCATCAAGCGCGGCCTCCTGGTCGGCTTTGACCCGGCGCTGATTCACGCCGCGACCAGCACGATATGGCTCGCGGCGCTGGCGACGATTGCGACTCTGTTGCTCGGCCTGGCCGCCGTGGTGCCGCTAAGGCTGCTCCACCATCGGTTCGTGCTGGCCTGCGCCACCATTGCCTCGCTCGGCTATGCCGTGCCCGCGACCGTGCTCGCGCTGGGCCTGCTGACCCCGCTGGTCGGCTTCGACGAGACCATCAACTGGTTTACCCGCCACCTCACCGGCCATTCGGTCGGCCTGCTGCTGGCCGGGTCCAGCGCTGCGCTCATCATTGCTTACAGCGTGCGCTTTCTCGCCATCTCGATCGGCTTCCTGCATTCGGGCTTTGCGCGGCTGTCGCCCGAGCTCGATGAAGCGGCCCGCATGTTCGGCGCCGGGCCGATGACCCTGGTGCGCAGCGTGCATCTGCCGCTGCTGCGGCCGGCGCTGTGGGGCGCGGCCCTGCTGATCTTTATCGACTGCCTGAAGGAATTGCCGGCGACGCTGCTGTTGCGGCCGCTCAATGTCGAGACGCTGTCGACCTACATTTACCAATTCGCCACCCGGGGCAATTTCGAGGAAGGCGCGCTGGCGGCGCTGCTGATCGTGGCGGCGGGGACTTTGCCGGTCATGCGCATCGTCCAGCTTGCGGAAAACGTACATCCCTCGCCCGTTCGAGCCCTGTGCGTTAACCGACGACCGGCCTTGAAAGGGTCACAGACCCGGGCCACGTTCGCGACCCGGTGGGGCAACGGGAAGGCGCCGCACCGTTTTCAGTAACTGAGCATCCTTCGTGAGCGCGGCCATCCTCTTCAAACGGCTGGGTCTTGCCTGTGCCGCCGCCGTCGTGGCGGCGGGTGCCGTCATTGGCGTGATGATGCTGCTCATCTCGACCGATGCGGTGCGCGAGCAGGCCAAGGCCGAGTTGCGCGCGGTGACCGGCCTCGATCCGGTCTTCCACGGCCCGTCGACGGTCAGGCTGTTTCCATCGGGAAAGGTCACGTTCGAGGACGTCACGCTCGGCGACGATCGCGACCCTGCCCTCAAGGCTGAACGGATCACCACCCGGCTTCAGTTCTTCCCCATGCTGCTCGGCCGCGTCGAAGCTGCCGACGTGACGCTTGAGCGGCCGACAATTACCCTGACCACCGACCGCAATGGCCGGTCAAATTGGTCCGGCTTGCTCGAGGCGCTGGGCCGCAGCCGCACCAATCAAACCGAGGCCGCATCGTTCTCGGCGATCAGGATCTCAGACGGCACCGTTATGGTGCGCGATGACACGCGCGGCCTCAGCGAGAAATTTGACAACGTCGACATCTCGCTCGCCTGGCCGTTCATCTCGAAGAGCTTCGGCGTAACCGGCCGCTTTAACTGGCACGGCGATGTCGTCGACGTGAGCGCAACACTGGCCGATTTTGCCGAGGCGCTGATCGGCAACCGAAGCGGCGTCAAGGTCCGCCTGGCCGGACCGATCGGCAAATTCGCCTTCGACGGCTCGCTGAGCACGCAGCCGACGCTAAGAGTAACCGGCAATCTCGCCGCCGACACATCCTCGCTGCGCCAGACGCTGCGCTGGATGCGCCAGAAGCCGCTGCCGGGCGGCGGCTTCGAGCGCTTCGCCATCAAGGCTCAGACCAACATCGTCGGCGGCACGATCGCGCTCTCCACCGTCAATATGGAAGTGGACGGCAATGTTGTCGAAGGTGTGCTGACCTTCGCGACCGACGGACGCCGCACGCTGCAAGGCACGCTCGCGGCCGATGCGCTTGATCTGCGCCCGTACTTTTCGGCGATGCAGCTGATGAGCGCCAGCAAGAAACAATGGAGCGAAGGACCGGTGAGCCTCGACGGCCTGACCGGCGTCGACGTCGATTTGCGGCTGTCGGCCGCCGCCATTCAGCTCGGCGACTCCAAGCTTGGGCGCAGCGCCGTCGCCGCCAATCTGCGCGGCGGAAATCTTGTTCTCACGATCGGCGAGTCACAGTCATTCGGCGGCCTGATCAAGGGCGCGATCACGCTCGCCGATCTTGAGACTCGCATGGACGTCAAGACGCAACTGCAATTCAGCAATGTCGACCTTGGGCTCTGTCTCGGACAAGTGTTCGGCATCAACCGGCTCGAAGGCAAAGGCAACATCGCGCTGGCGCTCGAAGGCTCGGGCGACAGTGTGATGGCGGTAACGCGCACGCTGGCAGGCACCGCCACCATAACCGGCACGAACGGCGCGCTGGCCGGCGTCAATGTCGAGCAATTGCTGCGCCGTCTGGAGCGCCGCCCGCTTTCCGGCGGCAACGAACTGCGCTCGGGCCGCACGCCCTATGACCGCATCGCGATCGCTCTCAACGTCGCGAATGGCACGGTGTCGGTGCAGGATGTCGCGATCGAGGGACCAGCAATGAAGCTCGCCGTTGCGGGCACGGCATCGATCCCGACGCGGGCGCTTGACCTGGCCGGCACCGCCACGCTGCTCGCGCCGACGACGGGCGGCGGCTTCGATCTGCCGTTCATTGTGCAAGGTTCGTGGGACGACCCGGTGGTGCTACCCGATCCGCAGATTTTGATCAGGCGCTCCGGCGCTGCTGCGCCGCTGCTCAACGCGGTCCGCAAGAACAACGCGCGCGATACGGTACGCTCGGCGGTGGAGCGGATCACCGGCCGCCCGTCTGGCCCGGCTGAAGGGGCGACGCCGGTCGCACAGCCCGGCCAGTAATCAACTCAGCTCGGCTTCAGCTCCAACCTCAGCTTCCTCAGCGTCGGCTTCTACCTCGGGCGGTGGCATCATCAGCTTGCGCGGCTCCGGCCCGTAATAGTCGCCGACGTGCACATTGGCCCGCGGCTTCGCCAGGATCGAGACGAAGCGGTCGGTCAGCGCCTTGGCCGACACCGGCTTGCAGAGGAATTCGTTGACGCCGAGCTTCACCGCCTCAACGATGCGGCGCCGGTCGCCATAGGCAGTCAGCATGATGATCGGAATGTCCGGCAGCGGGAACACGCCGGGCGAGCGCACGATGCGCACGAACTCCGGGCCGTTGAGCAGCGGCATTTCCCAATCGAGAATGACGATGTCGGGCGAGACGGAGCGGATCACTTCCAGGCCGGCAATGCCGTCGCTCGCCTCGTAGACTTTCCTGACGCCGATATTGGTGAGCAGGCTTCTCACCATCTTGCGCATGAACGCATTGTCGTCGACCACCAGCACGATGAGCTGGTGAATCTGGAATTCGACATAACGCGCAGGAATCATGACGCTACCGGACGTTGGGCGGCGGTCATGACACCATCTTTCCGTGAACGCGGGGTAAAGCCGGATTAGCGGCTTGTTAACGTGCGGCCCACGGCGTCCCGCCAGCCCGCCCACTTGCGGGCACGTTCTTCGGGCGGCATGGCGGGCTCGAAGCGGCGGTCGCGCTTCCAGGTCGCGGCAAAGCCCTCGAGGTCGGGGCACAGGCCTGCGGCGCGGCCGGCCAGATAGGCGGCGCCGAGCACCGTCGTTTCCATGACGACTGGACGGTCCACCGGGCTGCCGATCATGTCGGCCAGAAACTGCATGGTCAGATCGCTCGCGGTCATGCCGCCGTCGACGCGAAGCGCGGTTTGCGCCTTCGCGGATGACGGCCAATCCGCGTGCATCGCCTCGATCAGATCGCGGGTCTGGTAGCCGACCGCTTCGATGACGGCGCGTGCGAGTTCGGCGCGGCCGCTGTTGCGCGTGAGCCCGTAGATCGCGCCGCGGGCATTGCTGTCCCAGTAAGGCGCGCCGAGGCCGACGAAGCCGGGCACGAGATAGACCTGCTCGGCGGGATCGGCCTGCATCGCCAGCGCATCGAGCTCGCTTGCGCGCTCGATCAGTTTGAGACTGTCGCGCAACCATTGCACCGCCGCGCCGGCGATAAAGATCGAGCCCTCCAGCGCATAAGTGCGTTTGCCGTCGAACTGATAGGCGATGGTGGAGAGCAGCTTGCGCTTCGATGCGACGCGCTCGCTGCCCGTGTTCAGCACGGCGAAGCAGCCGGTACCGTAGGTGGACTTCACCATGCCGGGCTTGAAGCAACCCTGCCCGATCGTCGCCGCCTGCTGGTCGCCGGCGACGCCGAGAATGCGGATCGGCGCGCCGAACAATGCCGGCTCGGTTGTGCCGAAGTCCGCCGCACAATCCAGCACGCGCGGCAGCAGGCTTTGCGGCACGCGAAAAAGCTTGCACAGCTCGGCATCCCACTCGCCGCGGCCGATGTCGAACAGCAAGGTGCGCGCTGCATTGGTGGCGTCGGTGACGTGGCTCTTGCCGCCGGTGAGACGCCAGATCAGGAACGTGTCGATCGTTCCAAAGGCGAGCTTGCCTGCCTCTGCATCCGCGCGTGCGCCGGGAACGCGATTGAGCAGCCAGTCGATCTTGGTGGCGGAAAAATACGGATCGAGCAGCAGGCCGGTCTTGGCGGCGAGACCTGCCTCCGCGCCGTCGCCCCTGAGTTTCTCGCAGGTATCCGCCGTGCGGCGGTCCTGCCAGACGATCGCGTTGTGGATCGGCTTACCGGTTGCGCGGTCCCAGACAATCGTGGTTTCGCGCTGATTGGTGATGCCGATCGCAGCAATGTCGCCGGCGGTGAGCCGCGCCTTCGCCAATGCGTCACGCACGGTCGCAACCGTGGCGGTCCAGATCTCCTCGGGATCGTGCTCGACCCAGCCTGGCTCGGGATAGATTTGCGGAAGCTCGATTTGCGCGCTGGCGAGCGGCGTCAACGCGGCATCGAACACGATGGCGCGTGTCGAGGTCGTACCCTGATCGATTGCGATAAGTGCGCCGGCCACGCTTCCTGCCCCAGGCGCCAGAGCGGCGCAGGCAGCGAGATTAGTTCACGTAGAAGCGCTTGACGACCGCGTTCGTTGTCGCCAATGTCACGGAGCGGCAGCGGCTTGCGCGGCTCCGGCCCGTAATAATCGCCACGGCGGATCACCTTGCGGGGATTGACCAGCACGGCGGCGAGCCGGTCGGCCAGCGCCTTGGACGACACCGGCTTGAGCAAGAACTCATGAACGCCGATCTCGACCGCTTGGAGCACGCGCGAACGTTCGCTGTGGCCGGTGAGCATGATGATCGGAACGTCCGGATAGGGGAACGTGTCGGGCGAGCGGACCGTGCGCACGAAGCTAGGACCGTCGAGCCCAGGCATCTGCCAATCGACGATGACGACGTGCGGGGACATGGTGCGGATCAGCTCAAGCCCGGAATTGCCGTCCGCCGCCTCATAGATCGTGCGAACGCCGATCGACATGAGCAACGTGCGCACGACTTTGCGCATGTGATGCTCATCGTCGATCACCAACACCTTGGTGTTCGCGAAAAGAGTTCGGGTGCAGCGTCGGGTCCATCAAATCCCCAGCTAGCGTGGGAGTATTCAACCACGCCAAGATGAGAAGCTCGTAAAGCTTTGCCTTGAATTTTACCGACTTTAGGAAAGCGGAAGTTAACCAGCCGGGGCCCGCATGAGCTTGGCCAGAGCATCCTGATCGGAGGCGGTGGCCACCAGACCGGCTTTGCTTCGCCGCCACAGCACGTCTTCGGGATTCTCGGCCCATTCATGTTTCATTAAGTACGCCACCTCGGCGCCGGTCAGGCCGCCGCAAAGGCGCGGGCCGAGCTCCTCGTAGCTCTTGGCGTCGCCCAGGATCATCTCGACCCGCGTGCCGTAGGCTTGAAAGAGCCGGCGCGCGTCGTCCGGCTCCAGAAATTCCCAGCGATTACGGGTGCGGAGCACATGCTGGTCGAATTCCTCCGCGCGGAAATTGCCGCCGGGCAGCGTCATGCCGCTGGTCCAGGGCGGCCGCATGTTGAAGAAGTGCGCGATCCGCCCCAGCGCGGCTTCGGCAAGCTTGCGCGCAGTCGTGATCTTGCCGCCATACACCGTGAGCAGCGGCCCTTCACGAAATTTCTCATCCAGCATCAAAGTGTAATCGCGGGTGACCTCTTCCGGCCTGTCCGCGCCGTCGTCATAGAGCGAGCGCACGCCGGCAAAGGCCCACACCACGTCGTCGGGCCCGAGCGTCAGCCGCGAGTACCGGTTCACGGCGTTGCACAGATAGACGATCTCGTTGGCGTCGGGCGCGGGCGCATTGACGTCGCCGACGAAATCCTGGTCGGTGGTGCCGATCAGCGTGAAATCGCGGGCGAACGGCAGCGCGAACACGACGCGGCCGTCTTCGCCGAAGAACGTATAGGCCCGATCGTGATTGAAGGTACGCTTGACGACGATGTGGCTGCCTTTGACGAGCCGCACGCCGCCGCGCAGCGGCACACGCAGAATGTTCTCGGCGACCTGCGCGACCCACGGGCCGCCGGCATTGATCATGACCCGCGCTGTGACGGTCTCGCGCTTGCCGTGATTGCTGAGCACCAGATGCCACTCGTCATGGCGCTCGGCGCGGACGCATCGTGTGCGGGTGCGGATATCGGCGCCGCGCAGCTTGGCGTCGAGCGCCATCAGGATCACCAGGCGGGCGTCATCGACCCAGCAATCGGAATATTCGAAGCCGTAGCGGAAATTCCGCTTCAGCGGCTGGCCGACCGGATGATGGGTAAGGTCGATCGTTTTGGTCTTGGGCAGCAACTTGCGCCGGCCGAGATGGTCGTAAAGGAACAGGCCGATCCGCAATCGCGTCGCTTCGACATATCCGCCGGCCGGCGGCAGCAGGAAGCGCAACGGACGAATAATGTGCGGCGCCGTCCGCAGCAGCACCTCGCGCTCCTTGAGCGACTCCCGCACAAGACGGAACGCGCCATATTGCAAATAGCGCAGGCCGCCATGGATCAGCTTGCTGGAAGCCGATGAAGTTCCGGCGCCGAGATCGTTCTGCTCGACCAGAAGGACACGCAGCCCGCGCCCGGCGGCGTCGCGCGCGATCGCTGTTCCGTTAATGCCGCCGCCAATGATCGCGAGATCGAAATCGGCCATGTGGTGATTTGTCTGCTCTGGCGAGGATGGTCGGCTGGCGCGGCGGTCTCAAGCGACAAAGCCACAAAATCCTTACGGAGTTGCCAATTACCTTGCCTTGCTGCCTTGGCTTCGCCATACCGCCGTTACACAGCGAGCCTAACGAAACCGCTTCCCGCAATGCCCTCTCCCCGCTTCCTCGTCATCGAAGGCAATTCCCCGCGGACCATGGCGGAACACGTCGAGCATGGCGGCATTCCGGCCAGCGAGGGATATTCCAATCTGCTGCGCGAGCTGCTGCCCGGCGCGCATGTCGACATCTGTTATCCGGGCGATCCGGCCGCGACGCTGCCCGAAGGCCAGTCACTCGCGGGATATGACGGGGTGACGATCACTGGCTCTGCCCTGCATGTCTATGAAGGCGGCAAGGAAGTCACGCGGCAGGTCGAGCTGGTGCGCACCTTGCTCGATACCGGCACGCCGGTGTTCGGCTCCTGCTGGGGCTTGCAGGTGATTACCGCCGCGGCCGGCGGCTCGGTGCGGCGAAATCCGAAAGGCCGCGAGCTCGGCTTCGGCCGCAGCATCAGGCTGACCGAACATGGCCGCAAGCATCCGATGTATGCCGGCAAGCGCGACGTGTTCAATGCGCCGACCGTGCATCTCGATGAAGTGGAGACGCTTGCGCCCGGCATGACGGTGCTGGCGAGCAACGAAGTGTCGCAGGTGCAGAGCGCCGAACTGCGCACCAAAAACTCGGTGGCGTGGGGCGTGCAATATCATCCGGAATATCCGCTGCGCGAGCTCGCGGTTATTTCGCGGCGGATCGGCACGCGGCTGATCGCGGAAGGCTTTTTCAACGACGGAGCGGACATCGAGACGTTCGCCGACGATCTGAATACGCTCGACCGGGATCCCGAAAACAAGCGGCTGGCCTGGCGTCATGGCATCAGCAAGAATGTGCTCGACAAGACATTGCGGACCGCCGAGGTCGCGAACTGGATCGAGTATCAGGTGCTGCCGATGCGGGTGAAGCGAGGGCGCGGGTGACGCGACTTCGCCGGCCGCAACGTCGTTGTGACCGGCGGCACCGGCGCGCTCGGAAGCGCGGTCGTCGATGCGCTGCTCAAGGCCGGCGCGCAGTGCATCGTCCCTTATCGCGACGAGAAGGATGCGCAGCGGCTGAAAGGCCGCGAGCGCGCGACGCTCGTCTCAATCCGCGACCTGTCAGACGAAGCCGAGGTCGCAAAACTTTACAAAGATGTCTCGCCGCTATGGGCCTCGATCCACATCGCCGGCGGCTATTTGTGGGGGCCGGTCGCCGATACCGACAAGGCCAAGGCGCAGGCGCAAATCGACATGAATTTCATGTCGTGCTTCCTGTGCTGCCGCGCCGCGATCAAGGCGATGGATGGAAACGGCGGCCGCATCGTCAACGTGGCGGCGCGCCCGGCGCTGGAATGGCGGGCCGGCGCCAACATGTCGGCCTATGGCGCGGCAAAAGCCGCGGTCGCCGCGCTCACCGTTGCACTATCGGAGGAAGTCGCGAAGGACGGCATCCTCGTCAATGCGGTTGCCCCCTCGATCATGGACACGCCCACCAACCGCAAGGACATGCCGAAGGCCGACTTCGACAAATGGCCGAAAGTCGAGGAAGTCGCGGCGACGATTGTATTTCTGGCCTCGCCTGAGAACCGGGTGACGCGCGGAGCGATCGTTCCGGTTTACGGCAAGAGCTAACTCGCCGCCGGCACCAGCTCGAGCGGCGCTTTCACCAGGCGCTGCACATTCGGCGACGCCACGACGGTGCGGCTCTCCGCATAGGCCTCGTGGTTTTTCTCGATCTCGTCGAGATCGTAGAGGTAGTTCACCATCATCCCGTACGCCTGCTTGATGGCGCGCTCGGACGTATCGCCGAGCCAGTTGATGCGCTCGAGCCGCGCGCCATTGCCGAGATGGAAGCGCGCGACGGCATCGACCGGAAGGCCGCGCGCATTCTTGCCACGCAAGTAATACCAGGCCGCCGCGCGCGTGAGCGGTTCCTTGAGAGGCTCGAAGGCCAGCGGATCGGTCCACCAGAACGGCTGCTCCAGCAGAGCGAGTTGCGCCCGGTCGGCAGGCGAGATCGCAGGCGATGCTTCATTGGCCAGCTCACGCGTCAGCCACCCTGCGAAATTCGGTGCCGGCGATAGCGTCACGAAGGTCGAAAGCTTCGGCAGCTCGCGGCAAATTTCCTCGGCCACCTGCTTGATCAGGAAATTGCCGAACGAAACGCCGGCGAGACCGCGCTGACAGTTCGAGATCGAATAAAACACCGCAACGCGCGCCTTCTGCGGGTCCAGAAAATCCTGGCGTCCGCTGGCAAGGATCGGCGCGATCGCGCCGGGAATTTCCGTCTCGAGCGCGACCTCGACGAATATCAGCGGGTCATCGACCACGGCGGGATGGAAGAACGCGAAGCAGCGGCGATCCGCCGGATCGATGCGGCGGCGCAGGTCGTTCCAATCGCGGATTTCGTGCACCGCTTCATATTTGATGATCTTTTCCAGAATCGACGCCGGCGTCGACCAGTCGATGCGGCGCAAGACCAGGAAGCCGCGATTGAACCAGGACGAGAACAGGTGGACGAAGTCATCGTCGAGCGCCTGCAGATCGTCGCGGCGATCAAGCGCGTCGAGCAGTTGCTCCCGCATGCGGACCAGCGCGGCAGTGCCTCCCGGCGCGAGATTGAGCCGCCGGAATAATTCCTGGCGGCGCGGCTCTGACGCGGCGTGCAGTTCGGCCGCCGCGCCATCGTCCGGTGTCGCTTGCCATCGGGCGATCGCCGCTTCGACCCGCGCCTTGTCCTGGCCGAAATGCTCGGTCAGCGCCTCGAAAAACGCGATACGTGGCCCGGTTTTGAGCTCGCGATAGCGGTCGAGAATCTCGGTCGCCAGCGCGACGCCGGAGGCCTCGCCACGCCTTGAGAGCAGATGCTCGCAAAGCTCAATGATCGTTTCCGAATGGGACTCGCCCTCCGCCTTGCGCTCGCCGCGCAGGAAGGCGCGGCCGCGCTCGGAAATCGACTGCAAGAGCTCGCCGAAAAACGAACTGTTCATCCCGAGCTTGCCCTTTTCGCAAATGCCGATGCCGGCAACGATGTGGCGATTGCGACTGCCCCTCACAAGATAGCGTAATTCGCGGTTGATCGCGGCGCGCGACTTGGGCCAGTATCCGGCCCGGGGCGAAAGGCCGCTCAATAAGCGGCCTGTTAATAATCATGGGCCGCATGCGTGCGGCCTCGGACCGCGGGAGGCGCCTGTGGGCGAAGCGGGCCGGAACAGTAGGGGAACGCGTTGAGTTTGGCCGAAGCCGTATCGGGCCTGCCGCAGAAAAATGCGGTGGCCTCCGATCCCGCTGCCCCATTGCTGGAGGTCGAAGACCTTCACACCGAATTTTCGACGTCTCGCGGCACGGTGCGTGCCGTCGAAGGCGTCAGCTTCAACGTCAAGCGCGGCGAAGTGGTCGCGATCGTCGGCGAATCCGGCTCCGGCAAATCGGTGACCGCGCTCTCCATCATGCGGCTGTTGCCGCGGCTGACCGGCCGCGTGCCGAAGGGCCGCGTCCTCTTCGACGGCCGCAACCTGCTTGAGCTCGATGATGAGGAGATGCGCGAAATCCGCGGCCGCGACATCTCGATGATCTTCCAGGAGCCGATGACTTCGCTCAATCCGATCCTGACGATCGGATTGCAGCTCATGGAGCCGCTGAAGATCCATCTCGGCATGAACGATGCGCAGGCCCAGGCCCGCGCGGTCGAGCTGCTGGGGCTGGTCGGCATCACCGATCCGGAGCGCCGGCTCGAGCAGTATCCGCACCAATTCTCAGGCGGCATGCGCCAGCGGGTGATGATCGCGATCGGACTCGCGTGCAATCCGAAGCTGATCATCGCCGACGAGCCGACCACCGCGCTCGACGTCACCATCCAGGCGCAGATTCTCGAACTGATGAAGGATCTGTCGCGCAAGCTCAACATTGCGCTGATCATCATCACCCACAATCTCGGCGTCGTGGCGCGCTACGCCGACCGCGTGATCGTGATGTACGCGGCGCGCGTCGCCGAGCAGGGTCAGGCGGAGGAAGTCTTCCACCGGCCACGCCATCCCTACACGATGGGACTGCTGCGCTCGGTGCCGCGGCTCGACCGGCCGCGCGGCGCCAAGCTCGAGACGATCGAGGGGCTGCCGCCCAACCTCGCCAATACGCCGCCGGGCTGCCGCTTCAAGCCGCGCTGCCCGTTCAAGATCGAGATTTGCGAGCAGGAGCCGCCGCTCTATCCCACCGACACCGGCAGCCTGTCGCGTTGCCACCGGCATGCTGAAATCGCCGCCGGCCAGCTCACCTGGAAGGCTGCCATTGGGGCGGTGCCAACCGCCAAAGAGCAGGCCGCAGAGCCCCTTCTCGCGGTGAAGCATCTGAAGAAGCACTTCGAGGTGTCCGGCGGCTTGCGCGGCCAGGGCGGCACTGTGCGCGCGGTCGAGGACGTCAGCTTCAACATCTTTCCGGGCGAAACGCTCGGCCTGGTCGGCGAGTCCGGCTGCGGCAAGACCACGGTCGGCCGCCTGATCCTCAGTCTCGAAAAGCCGACTGACGGCGAAATCAGCTTTGCCGGCAAAAACCTGTCCGCGACTTCAGCGGCAGAACTCAAGGCGCTGCGCCGCAAGGTTCAGGTGATCTTTCAGGATCCCTACAGCTCGCTCAATCCGCGCATGACGGTCGGGCAGATCATCGGCGAGCCGCTGCACGTCTATGACATCGTCAAGGGCAAGAAGGCCGTCCAGGCGCGGGTCAGCGAACTGCTGGAAAATGTCGGCCTGCGCGCGGAAATGGCCGAGCGCTATCCGCATCAGCTCTCGGGCGGACAGCGCCAGCGCGTCGGCATCGCGCGCGCGCTGGCGATGGAGCCGACCTTCATCGTCTGCGACGAGGCAGTGTCGGCGCTCGACGTCTCGATCCAGGGCCAGATCATCAATCTGCTCGAAGACCTCCAGCGCAAATACGGTCTCGCCTACCTGTTCATCGCGCACGATCTTGCCGTGGTGCGGCATATCTCGATGCGCGTGGTCGTCATGTATTTCGGCCGCATCATGGAGATCGCCGACCGCGACGTGATCTATCGCGAGCCGCTGCACCCCTACACGAAGGTGTTACTGGACGCCGCGCCAGTCCCCGATCCGACGGTGGAAAAAGAGCGCGAGCCACGACTGATCAAGGGCGAACTACCGAGCCATCTGGCGCCGCCGCCCGGATGCGTCTTTAATACGCGGTGCCCACTGGCCAGTCAGGAATGCCGCGAAGTCATTCCGCCGCTGGAAGAAAAGCGACCCGGGCACTTCGCCGCCTGCATCAAAGTGCCGGCGATGAAACCAAGGGCGACAAGAAACGTAAATTTTAGGGAGGAAACGCATGAAGATCACAAGACGCCACGCGCTTCAGGGCACAGGGGCCACCGCCCTTGGCCTCGCCGGGCTCAATTTCGATTTCAGCCGGGCGACCGCGCAAACCAACGTCAAACGCGGCGGCACGCTCAATTTTGCCATCAGCGCCGAAGCACCGCATTACGACCCGCACGCCAGCGACACCTATGCGACGCTGCACCTGGCGGGACCGTTCTATTCGACCCTGCTGCGCTTCAACCTCGACAAATTCCCGCAGGTCGAAGGCGATCTGGCGCAGTCCTGGCAGGTGGCGCCCGACCTGATGACCTACACGTTCAAGCTCAAGCCGGACGTGAAATTCCATGACGGCACGGCGCTGACATCGGCCGACGTCAAGGCCACCTATGAGCGCCTGCGTAATCCGCCGACCGGCGTCGTCTCGACCCGCAAGGCGACATTCGGCGATATCGGCGACATCGAGACGCCCGATCCGCTCACGGTCGTCTTCAAGATGAAGACGTGAACGCGTCGATGCTCGAGCACTTCGCCTCGCCGTGGAACGTGATCTACGCCGCGAAGGACCTCAGCGCCGACCCGGCGAGCCCGCGCACCAAGATCAACGGCACCGGCCCGTTCACCTTCGTCGAGCACGTCAAGGGCAGCCATGTCTCGGGCAAGAAGAACGACGCCTACTTCAAGAAGGGCTATCCCTATCTCGACGGCTTCAAGGGCATCTTCACGCTGCAGGCGGCGGCGATGCTCAATGCCGTGCAAGGCGGCCAGGTGATGGGCGAATTCCGCGGCATCTCGCCGGCCGAGCGCGACCGTCTGGTGCAGGCGATGGGCGACAAGATCCGCATCCAGGAATCGAGCTGGACGCTCAATCTGCTGGTCTGCTTCAACATCGAGAAGAAGCCGTTCGACGACGTCCGGGTTCGCCGCGCGCTGGTGATGGCGATCGACCGCTGGGGCGGCAGCAACGGCTTGTCGAAGATTTCGACCCTGCGCTCGGTCGGCGGCGTGATCCGTCCGGGCTCGCCGTTCGCGACGCCGGAAGCTGAACTTGTGAAGCTCCCGGGCTTCTCCAAGGACATCAAGAAGTCCCGCGAGGAAGCCAAGAAGCTGCTCAAGGAGGCGGGCCAGGAAAACCTCAAGTTCACGCTGTGGAATCGCAACCTCGCGATGCCCTACACGCCGGCCGGCGTCTTCCTGGTCGACCAGTGGCGCCAGATCGGCGTCGAGGTCGAGCACAAGCAGTCCGATACCGGCGCCGTATCTTGCTCACATGAACTCGGGCAACCACGACGTCGCCATCGACTTTTCCAATCTGTTCATGGACGATTCCAGCCTCGGCCTTGCGAAGTATCTGTCGCTCAGCCGGGCGCCGGAAAACCGTTCACGCTCGAAGGATGAAGAGCTCGACAAGCTCTACGACGCGCACTTGCGCGAACGTGATGTCGAGAAGCGCAAGGCGATGATCCGCGCCTTCGAAAAGCGCGTGTTCGAACAGGCGTATCAGCAGCCGCTGTTGTGGTGGCATCGCATTGTGCCGACCCACAAGACGCTGATGGGCTGGCCGATGTCGCCAAGCCATAACCTCGGCGCCCAGCTCGAAGGCGTCTGGCTCAACGCGTAAAGCTACACGGGTAAACCCGGCGCGCTCCTCACCGAGCGCGCCGGGCGAACCCATCCACGCGCAACAAATCATGCTTCGCTACACCATCAACCGCGTCCTGCTGATGATCCCGACGCTTGTTTGGCGTTGCGGTGCTCGTGTTCTTCATGTTGCGGGTCGTTCCCGGCGACATCGTCGAGATCAAGCTGCGCGGCGACGGCGGCAGCGTCACGCAGGAAACGATCGATCTGGAGCGCAAGCGGCTCGGCCTCGACCGGCCGCTGATGGCGCAATTCGCCGGCTGGATGGTCGGCATGGCCAAAGGCGACTTCGGCATCTCGATGTGGACCGAACGCCCGGTCTGGACCGAGATCGCGATCCGGCTCGAATTGTCGCTGCAGGTCGCGCTGATGGCGACGATCATTGCGGTGCTGCTCGCGTACCCATGGGAACGCTGGCGGCGTTATTCCGCGACACCTGGATCGACTACACCGTCCGCATTCTCACCATTGGCGGGCTGTCGATCCCGTCGTTCTGGTTCGGCATGCTGATCATGCTGAGCCTGCTGGCCTTCTTTAACTGGCTGCCGCCGATCACCTTCACGCCGATCTATGTCGACCCGTGGGAAAACCTGAAGCAACTGATCTGGCCGGCCATGGCGGTCGGGTATCGCTACTGCGCGGTGGTGGCGCGCATGATCCGCTCCTCGCTGCTCGAAGTGCTGAACGAGGATTACATCCGCACCGCCCGCGCCAAGGGCGTGTTCGAGCGGCTGGTGATTTCGCGGCATGCGCTGCGCAACGCGCTGCTGCCCGCGATCACCGTGATCGGCCTTGAATTCACCTTCCTGATCGGCGGGCTGGTCGTGACCGAGCAGGTGTTCAACCTCAACGGCATCGGCCAGCTGTTCGTGCAGAGCGTGTCGCGCAACGACTTCACGCTGATCCAGGGCATGGTGATGCTGATCGCCGCATTCTACGTATTCGTGAACCTGATCATCGACCTGCTCTATGCGGTGTTCGATCCGCGCATCCGGTACGGCTCATGACGATCGCCCTCCCCTCCATCGAACAGACGCGGCAGCCGAGCCGCGTCATGGAGTTCGTGCGCCAGCAGCCGCTCGGCGCCGTGAGCTTCGTCATCATCGCCTTGATGATGTTCGCCGGCCTTTTCTCGCCCTGGGTGGCGCCGTACGATCCGCTCGACATCGACTTTGCCTCGCTGCTGGCCGCCGCCGTCGTGGGAGCACTGGTGCGGCACCGACGCCTACGGCCGCGACATCTGCTCACGGCTCATTTACGGCGCGCGCACGGCGATGGTGATCGGATTCACCTCGTCGTTCGTCGGCTCGTCGCTCGGCGCAATTCTCGGCATCGCATCGGCTTATTTCGGCGGCAAGATCGACGACTGGATCCAGCGCTTCGTCGATATCCTGCTCGCTTTCCCGCTGATCGTGCTGGCGCTGGTCGTGGTCGCCGCGTTCCGCAAATTCGTGGTCGGCGGGCGTTGACGTCAACCTGATCGTCGCGATCGCCATCCCGATCATCCCGCGCGTCGCGCGCGTCGTGCGCGCCGCGGCGTTTTCGGTGCGCGTGATGCCCTATGTCGATGCCGCGCGCGCCGCCGGCTATTCGCACACCCGCATCATCTTCCGTCACATGGCGCCCAACGTGGTGGCGCCCTACCTCATCATGCTCACGGCTTTCATCGCGCAGGCGATCCTCGCCGAAGCGTCGCTGTCGTTCCTCGGCCTCGGCGTCACCGAGCCGACCGCCGCCTGGGGCCTGATGCTGTCGGGCAATGCCTCCGACTTCTACCGGCAGGCGCCGTGGATGATCCTGTTCCCGGGCGCCGCCATCAGCCTCGCCGTGTTCGGCTTCAACCTGTTCGGCGACAGCTTGCGGGACTTCCTCGATCCGCGCTTCAAGGTATAAAGCGCCGCCCGTCCAGGCTCTTAGCGTCAAGGATTAGCCAATGCCCAAGCCTCTTGCCGGTATCCGCGTGCTCGAACTTGCCCGCATTCTCGCGGGGCCGTGGGCCGGGCAGATCCTCGCCGACCTCGGCGCCGACGTGATCAAGGTCGAGCGCAAGGGCGCCGGCGACGACACGCGCGGCTGGGGCCCGCCCTTCGTCGAGGGCGCCGACGGCAAGCACATCGGCTCCGCCTATTTTCATTCCGCCAATCGCGGCAAGCGCTCGATCGAGCTCGACTTCGAGAGCGATGAAGGCAAGCGGCTGGTCAAAAAGCTCGCCGCGAAATCCGACGTGCTGATCGAGAACTTCAAGGTCGGCGGACTCGCCAAGTTCGGCCTCGACTACAAGTCGCTCGCACCGGAATGCCCGAAGCTGATCTACTGCTCGGTCACCGGCTTCGGCCAGGACGGGCCGTATGCCGAGCGCGCCGGCTACGACCTGATGGCGCAGGGCATGGGCGGCATGATGTCATTGACCGGCATGCGCGACGGCCCGCCGATCCGCGCCGGTGTTGCGATCTCCGACATCTTCACCGGCATCTATTCGGTGGTCGGCATCCTGGCCGCGCTGGAGCAGCGCCACAAGACCGGCAAGGGCTGCCTATGTCGACACTGCGCTGGTCGATTCCACGGTCGGCGTGCTCGCCAACATGGTGCTGAACTATCTCGTCTCCGACAAAGTGCCGGAGCGCATCGGCAACGCGCACGCCAACATCGTGCCCTATCAGGAATTTCCCGCGGCGGACGGCTTCCTGCATCGTCGCCACCGGCAATGACCGGCAATACGTCGATTTCTGCAAAGTGGTCGGCGCGCCGGAGCTGGGCGCCGATCCGAGATTCAAGGACAATGTCGGCCGCCTGGCGCATCGCGGGGAGCTGATCGAAAAGCTCACCGCCGCAGACCAAGAAGATGAAGCGCGACGACCTGCTCGCCAAGCTCGAGCAAGTGAAGGTGCCGGCGGGGCCGATCAACAATCTCGAGCAGGTTTTCGCCGATCCGCAGGTCCAGCACCGCGGCATGAAGCTGGAGCTGCCGAGCAAGGCCGCAAAGAGCGGCACGATCCCCGGCGTGCGCACGCCGATCGTGATCGACGGCTGGAGAGCGGCGTCGGAGCGCCCCTCGCCGCTGCTCGGCGAGCACACCGATGAAGTGCTGCGCGAGATCGGCGAGAAGTAATCACCAGGTCAGCGTGCGGGCGTTCTCGGCGAAGATGAATTCCTGGGTGTAGCCGGGACGGCCCATCTTCACGCCCGTCGACCAGGTCTTCCTGCTTGAGGCCGAACTCGGCCATGCAGGGCCCGCACATCAGCACGATGCCGCCGTCCTTGATGAAGTCGGCGATGATCTCGCGCGGCATGCGCTGCATGGTCGGCCGCTTCTCCTGCTCGCCGGTCTTCGCGGCGAGCTTCACCGCATCGAGATTGAGGAACACCGCGACCGGGTGACCCATCTTCAGCGTCGCGTGGGCGAAATGCAGGCCCATCCAGCCGCGCCAGCTGTCGCCGGTCGTCATGTTGATGAACAGCGGATTGTTGCCGGGCGCGGCTTTCTTGAAGCTTTCGAGGTCGTGGGCGCGCAGCGGCCAGGCCAGCATCAGCGCGGCGCCGGCCAGCAAGCCGCACGCAAAAACGACGAGGCGTTTCATGGGTCGCTCCATCCGAGGATGGAGCAATTGTTTCAGGTCACCGCGGTGGGCGCCAGCGCATGTCCACCGGCGACCATCCCCTTGACCGGGCCGCCCGCGAGGGCGGAGCATTGCCCTCAAACGCGGGCAGCAAGCGCGCGATCAGGGAGACGACCATGAAATGGCTATCGGCGGCATTCGCACTCGCTATCACGACGTTACCCGCATTCGCGGAAGGCCCGCCCGAATTTCAGGTCGATGCGTCTTAGCCCAAGCCGCTGCCAAACAAATGGCTGATGGGCCAGGCTGCCGGCATCGCGTCGATGCCCAGGATCACGTCTCGATCATCCAGCGTCCCAAGTCGCTCACCGATGATGAGAAAGCGGCGTCATTTAATCCGCCGCGCGCAAAGTGCTGTGTACCCGCGCCTCCGGTGATGGAATTCGACGCCGACGGTAAGTTGCTCAACGCCTGGGGCGGTCCCGGCCAAGGCTACGACTGTTTCAGAACGAGCACGGCATCAGCGTCACCATAAAGGCAATGTCTGGGTCGGCGGCAATGGCAACAATGATGGCCATATCCTCAAGTTCAGCCGCGACGGCAAATTCCTGCTCCAGATCGGCAAGCCCGGCGCGAAGCTCGACAGCAACGACACGGCCAAGCTCGGCCACCTTCCATACCGAGATCGATCCCGCAACCAACGAAATTTACGTGGCAGACGGCTATGGCAACAAGCGCGTCATCGTATTCGACGCGGACACCGGTGCGTACAAACGGCACTGGGCGCTACGGCAAACCGCCGTCCGATCGAGAAGCTTCCTGCATTCGATCCGAAAGCTCCGCCGCCGCAGCAATTTGCCAATCCGGTGCACTGTATCCGCGTAGCGAAAGATGGCTTCGTCTATGCTGCATCGCACCAACAACCGCATTCAGGTGTTCGCAAGGACGGCGGCTTCGTGAAAGAGTTCTTCGTTGAGAAGGACACGCTGCTGCAGGGCTCAATGTGGTGGCTGCGCTGTGGCCGGATGCCAAGCAGAGTTATTTGATCAATGCCGATGGCGTGAACAACGAAGTGCGCATCCTGTCGCGCGAAAGCGGCGAGACGCTCGGCTCATTCGGCCGCAGCGCCGCAGGCCGGCGACTTCCATGATTCACAATCTGGCGATCGACAGCAAAGGCAACATCTATACGACCGAGGTGGACAACGCGAAGCGCGCTCAGAAATTCCGCTATTCGGGTCCGCCGCTGAAGTAATCAGGTCGACCGCAGTCGGCGCCAGCGCTTCAATGTCGGTGGCGACGTCGATCACCGCCGGACGATTGGCAGCAAGCGCCTGCGCCAGCGCAGGGCCGAACTCCGATCGGCTGCTCGACGCGAATGCCGAGCGCGCCCATGTCTTCGGCAAGCCGCGCGAAATTCATCGGATTGTAGGTCCACAGCTCGCGCGCCTGCTGGGTCTGCTCGCCGCCATAGGCGCGGTCGAAGCCGCGCTTCGACTGATTGCCGCCGCCATTATTGTTGACGACCGTGACGCTGTTGAGCTTCCAGCGCACCGCCGTTTCAAGCTCGCCGATGTGATACCAGAAGCCGGCGTCGCCGGTGAAAACCACGACCGGCCGCTCCGGACACGCCGCTTTGGCGCCCATGCCGGCCGGAAACGCCCAGCCGAGATGGCCGGCGCTGCGCATGTAGCTCTGCTGCGGCGTGCGCAGGTCGTAGAGCCCGCCCATCCACATGCCGGCGTGGCCGGTATCGACCACGACGATGGCGTCATCCGGCATCAGCTTGGTGAGGTCGCCGCAGATGCGCGCCCGGATTCATCGGCATAGCGTCGGACGTCAGCAGCGACTGATACTTCGTCGCCCACTCCGACTTGATCGCCTTGACCTGCTCGATCCATTTCTGCCGCCGCGTCGCAGTGGTCTTGTCGATCTGGCCGAGCATCTTGATGAGCACGGTGCGCGCATCGCCGAGCACGCTGGCCTGCAGCGGATAATTGCGGCCGAGCGCTTCCGCCTCGATGTCGATCTGGATTGCCGGCGTGCCGATTTTTGGCACCGCCCAGAAATGCGTGGTCATGCCGCCGGTCTCGCTGCCGATGAAGCAGACGAGGTCCGCGGCATTGACGATGCGGTTGGCGCTCTCGCGCGAGTACGATCCGACCACGCCGACCGACAGCGCGTTGGTGCCGGGGATAACGTCCTTGCCGTTGAGCGAGGTGGCGACCGGAATTTGCAGCGCCTCGGCGAGCGCAACGAGCTCACGCGCGGCGCCGGAGGCGCGCACGCCGCCGCCGGCGACGATCACCGGCCGCTCGGCCTTTTGCAGCAGATCGAGCGCCGCCTTCACATGCGCGGCTTCAGGCTCGGGACGGAACGGCGGCACCTTGGCGAACTGCGCCTCGACGATCGCCTCCATCTCGGCTTCTTCGAGATCGACCTGCCCTTCATTGCCGCGGAATTGCAGATGCACCGGCCCCGGCGAACCGGTGGTCGCGGTGCGGAAGGCCTGGCGGATCATGTCGGGAATGCGCGAGACGTCGTCGATGGTGACGTTCATCTTGGTGACCGGCTCGAACGCCGGCATGTCGTCGATCTCCTGATAGACCTTGCGGAACTTGGTCTTGGGGTCGCGGCCGCCGGTCATGGCGATCACCGGCGAATGCGCCAGCCAGGCGTCGCGCAGGCCGGCCGCGAGATTGAGCGCGCCGATCACCTGCGCCATGCAGACGCCCGGCTTGCCGGAGGCCCGGGCATAGCCATCCGCCATATAGGCCGCGGACTTCTCGCCGTGGGTGTGGATGCGGGCGATCTGGGTGCGGCGCTCCATCTCGGCGAAGGTCCGCCGCAGCACCGCCGGCACCATGAAGACATGGGTGACGCCATAGCCCGCCAGCATGTCGGCGAGCACCTCGGCGCCGGTGCGCTTCTGATTGTGGCCCAGCATCATCCCGCGCTTCCTTTTCCCCAGACTTGCGCACCATGAAAGAGCGCACGACGGTGCCCGGATCGCGCAAATGCGCGCGACATTGCGCAAGCACCGCGGGCAGCTCTTCTTCCGTCATCAGACCGAAGCTTCAGGATCGAACTGCGCAGCAACTCGATGGTGGCCGGCAAGTGATCGATCATCGGGTCGTCCGCGCGCCATCCCAGCAGAAACGGGCGATAATGAATGTCGCTGAGGCCGGCTCGTGCAAACAAGGTGTGCAGACGGCGTGCGATGTGGACGTCTGCGCCGACGCTGACAAAGACGCCCTCCATGGCCGCCATCAATTTGTCCCACGCCGGGTGCGGCGGATAGCAGCACATCGTGTCGGTTTCCGGTTCCTGCGCGGCAACGATCCCGCCCGGCCGCGTGAGCCGCACTGCCTCGCGAATCAAAGAGATCGGGTCGCTGGTCGTGCCGGCGACAAAACGCATATGCACGAGGTCGAAGCTGTCACTCGGCATACCCGTGTTGCCGGCATCGCCATGCCGGAATGCGACGTTTGGCGGCGCGTGGTCACGGCCACGCGCCAGGAATTCCTCGTTCCTGTCCAAGCCCTACGACATGGCCGGTCGGCCCGACATATTCGCTCAAAAGATCAGTGATGCCGCGAGGCCCGCAACCAAGATCGAGGCAACGCCAGCCCGTCGCAACACCGATGCGGTCCAGCAGAACGCGCGCATCCGGGGCGATCGCATCGGCTTGCATACCGAGGCGCTCGATCTCCCCCTTGCGGGTTTCGATCGGATACTGCGCTGCGGCTGCACTGGACATGCCCATGATCCCAAGGTCGCTTAAAGCCGCAAAGCGCGGACGCTTCAAGGGCCGTGTCGCATCCGCGGCACGCGCTTTGCGTTATAGTTTCCGCCAGAGAAAGCAGGACGACATGTACGCGGCGACGATCGGCTCGCGCAGATACAGCTTCGGCGACCTCAAGACGCTGCTCGCCAAGGCGACGCCGCTGCGCAGCGGCGACCAGCTCGCCGGGCATCGCGGCGGAGAGCGGCGAGGAGCGCGTCGCGGCGCAGTTCGCGCTGGCCGATCTGCCGCTGACGGCGTTCCTCAACGAGGCGGTCGTGCCGTACGAGGCCGACGAGGTCACGCGGCTGATCGTCGATACGCATGACAAGGCGGCCTTTGCGCCGGTGGCGTCGCTCACGGTCGGCGGCTTCCGCGACTGGCTGCTGTCCGACGAGGCGACCACCGAGACGCTGACGGCGCTGGCGCCGGGCCTGACGCCGGAAATGGCGGCCGCGGTCAGCAAGATCTGCCGGCTGCAGGACCTGATGCTGATCGCGTCGAAATGCAGCGTCGTGACGCAAGTTCCGCAACACGATCGGCCTGCCCGGCCGGCTCTCGGTGCGGCTGCAGCCCAACCATCCGACCGACGACCTGCGCGGCATCGCCGCCAGCATTCTCGACGGCCTGCTGCTCGGCTCGGGCGACGCCGTGATCGGCATCAACCCGGCGACCGACAGCCCGGAGCGCGCTCACAAGCTGCTCGCCATGCTCGACGACGTGCGCACCAAGCTCGATATTCCGACCCAGAGCTGCGTGCTCGCGCATGTGACGACGACGCTCGCGCTGATCAAGCAGGGCGCGCCGGTCGATCTGGTGTTCCAGTCGGTCGCCGGCACCGAGGCGGCGAACAAGGGCTTCGGCGTCAACCTCGCGCTGCTGCGCGGAGGCGCGCGAAGCGGCGCTTGCGCTCAAGCGCGGCACGATCGGCGACAACGTGATGTATTTCGAGACCGGCCAGGGCAGCGCGCTCTCCGCCAACGCGCATCACGGCGTCGACCAGCAGACCATCGAGGCGCGCGCCTATGCGGTGGCGCGGCACTTCAAGCCGCTGCTGGTCAACACCGTGGTCGGCTTCATCGGCCCGGAATATCTCTACGACGGCAAGCAGATCACCCGCGCCGGGCTCGAGGACCATTTCTGCGGCAAGCTGCTCGGCCTGCCGATGGGCGTCGACGTCTGTTACACCAACCACGCCGAGGCCGATCAGGACGACATGGACGGCCTGCTGGCGCTGCTCGCCGCGGCCGGCGTCAACTTCGTCATGGGCGTGCCGGGCGCCGACGACGTGATGCTCGGCTACCAGAGCACCTCGTTCCACGATGCGCTGGCCATGCGCGACCTGTTCGGCAAGAAGCCGGCGCCGGAATTCGAGGCGTGGCTGGCGAAGCAAGGCCTGATGGACCGCAACGAGCGCATCCGGCCGGGCGCCCTGCCCGCGCGCTTCCAGGCGCTGCTGCCGGCATGAGCGATGACCTTCCCGGGCCCTGGGATGCGCTGCGCCGCCTGACCGCGGCGCGGATCGGCCTGAAGCGGAGCGGCGCTTCGCTGGCGACCGCGCCGCTGCTCGAGTTTCAGCTTGCCCATGCGCGGGCGCGCGACGCGGTGCATCAGGCGCTGGATGAGGACGCGGCTGGAGCGCGATTTAGCCCCGCTCGGTCTGCCGGTGCTGACCGTCGCCAGCCAGGCGAACGGACCGTCCGCAATTTCTGATGCGGCCCGACCTGGGCCGGCAGCTTTCCAGCGAAGCCGAGCGCACGCTGGCGGCGAAGAAAGGCGCCTATGACATCGCCTTCGTCATCAGCGACGGGCTGTCCGCCGGCGCCGCGCAGAAGCACGCCGCGCCGCTGCTCGCCGAAATCATCCCGGCGCTGAAGGATTGGCGGATCGCGCCGCTGGTGATCGTGCGCCTTGGCCGGGTCGGCGCCGGCGACGCGGTTGCCGCCGCGCTCAACGCCACCTGTGTCGTCATCCTGCTTGGCGAGCGGCCCGGGCTGACCGCGCCGGACAGCCTCGGCGCCTATCTCACCTGGAAGCCGCGGCCCGACACGACCGAAGCGGATCGCAACTGCGTCTCCAACATCCGCCCCGAGGGCGTCAGATATGCCGATGCGGCGCGGACAATCGTGCATCTGCTGCGCGCCATGCGCGCCGGCGGCGTGTCCGGCATCGCGCTCAAGGACGACTCGGACCGGCTGCTGGTGTCGGGCGAAACGACCACCACTCCCACACCGCAACCACGATCAGAATAAAAGTCGTCGCGGTGGAGAGCGCGAGCGGCGACAGCGACGGGACGGCGAAGGCGGTCAGCGCGAGCAGCCCAATCCCGACCAGATGCGACAGCGGAAAGTGCGGCGCGGACAGACGCTTGAAGCACAAATTGCCGACCAGATAGAGCGCCGGGCCGCCGATCATGACGAGGGCGCTCTTCCATTCCGTGTGGCCGAGCGGATGGTGCAGCACCAGCTCGTCGCCGACCGCGGCCACGATGATGCCGGCAACGATCAGAATATGGATGTAGGTGTAGCCGTTGCGGGCGATGCGGCCCGGATCGTCGGAGCCCGCAATCAGCCGGCTCGAGCGCTCGGCGCCGACGTTGAAATACACCGCCCACATCGCGACGCTGCCGACAAAGGCGACGACGAAAGCCGCCACCGTGGCAGGCGTCCAGGTGAGGCTCGCGAAATTCGCGCCGGTGATCAGGACGGACTCGCCGAGCGCGATGATGACGAACAGGCCGCAGCGCTCGGCCATATGCGCGCCTTCCACCACCCAGTCCGCGGTGCGCGAACGGCCAAGGCCCGGCACATAGAAGCCGGCCATGGGCGCGAACGTCTCGAGTGCCACCGCCGCGCCCCACAGCGTGATGCGCAGCGGGCCATCGGCCAGCGCGCCGGCGATCCACAATGGCGCGTCGGCCATGTGCCACAGGCCGATCCGCGCGAAGTTGAGAAAGTTCGCGGGGTCATGCCGTGCAGTCGCCCACAGCATGAACATGTTGCGGCCGGCCTGGATCAGCACATAGGCGCCGGCGAAGGCGAGCGCGCGTTCCTCGAACGCCTTCGGGATCGACGCCGCGAGCACCAGCCCGCCCAGCATCAGGCCGAACAGCAGCAGCCGGCCCGGCGGCTTTTCAGGGTCGATCCAGTTGGTGACCCAGGCGGTGTCGATCCAGCACCACCACACCGCGATCATCAGCAGTGCGGTCTCGAAGGCGCCGATCGGCGTCAGGTGATGCAGCAGCCCGTGGGAAAGCTGCGTGATCGCGAACACGAACACCAGGTCGAAGAACAGCTCGACGAAGGTGACCCGGTGGTGCTCGTGGCCGTGACGGATGCGGAGGTAATTGTTGCGGGCGGCGAACATGCGCGCGCCAGCATAGGCAATCAGTGCGCCGCCGTCCCGCCCCTGTTCCAGCCGCGGCCGCCTTCGGCATAGACCTCGTGGCCATTGGCGGTGGCGACCACCGTGTCCTCGAGCTTGATGAAGCCGCGGGTCGGATGCAGCAGCGTGGTTTCGACCGACACCACCATGCTCTCTTCGAGCGGCTGGTCCTTGTGCTCGGGCGTGTAAGGCACGGCGACGCCGCGCTCGGTCAGGCGCGGCGCTTCGTGGCTGACCATGCCCATGCCATGGGCGAGGAATTCCATGTGATTGTGGTGCCGTGACTTGGCGACCAGCGGCTCGGCGGCCGCGTAAATGTCGCGCCCGGTCGCGCCGGCCTTCACCGCCTTGAAGGCGGCGCGCTGGATGCTCTCGATCTCGCCGAGCAGATCCTGCAACTCTTCATCCGGCTCGCCGAGGATCGCCATCCGGCAGATGTCGCCGATGTAGCCCTGGTAATTGCCGCCGGAATCGAGGGACAGCACATCGCCCTTTTCCCAGCGCTGGTCAGACGGCGACCGGTTGTGGCTGGTGCCGGCGGCGATCAGGCAATATTCGAACACCAGTCCGCGATTGACCTCTTCCTTGCGCAGCGCTTCGGCGATCTCTTCCTTGGTCGAGCCCGGTCCATGCTTGGCGATGACAGTCTTCATCGACTCCAGCACGACTTCCGAGGCGAATTTCAGCTTCTTGAGCTCGTCCGGAGATTTCCTGGCGCGCTGACGATCGAGCACAAGCGTGGCGTCGACCAACTCCGCGTCCGGAAACGCATCGCGCAGCACAATCGCGGCGTCGTAAGGCAGGAAGCCGAATTCAGCGCCGAGCCGGCGCGGCTTCATGCCGCTTTTCTTCATCACATCGATGGCCTTTTGCATGCCGTCGACCGAGCCGTTCGAAACAGTCTGCTTGTGCGGGGTCCAGATCGGATTGATCTCGACCTGCCATTTCTCGAGGCGGTGGCCGACATAGGCCGCCTTGTCCGGCGCGCCCTTCGGATAGATCACGACCGGCAGATATCGCGTGACCGCGGTCGCATCCATGTAGTCGAAGAAATCGGCACGGTGCCCGCCGAGCAGGTACTGCACATTGTGCTTCGAGGTCGCGAGCAGGACGTCGATATTCTCTGCGTCCATCAGGCGATCGAGACGGGCGCGATCGAACGGCGTCGAGATTCCATTGGTCGGCATGGCGGGCTCCAGTTCGCGCGAGAGACTAATCCTGCGCGGCTTCGCTGCGCAACGGCGCTTGCTCAATGGCTTGCTCATGGGCCGGGCGTTGGGCATGCTCGCGGCAACAATAAAACGTGGAGGAAACGATGAAATCTGCAGCGCGCATCGCCGCATTCATGACTGCCATGCTGATGAGCGCGGCAGCCTTTGCCGCCGGACCCGGCGGTTATCCGAACAAGCCGGTGAAAGTGATCGTGCCGTTCGCACCGGCCGGCCCGACCGATGTGATGGCGCGGCTGATCGCGCAGAAATTATCGGAGGGGCTCGGACAGCAATTCTACGTCGAGAACCATGCCGGCGCCGGCGGCAATCTCGGCATGGGCCTGGTCGCGAAGTCGCCCGCCGACGGCTACACAATTCTCGTTGCGTCATCGAGCTACGTCGTCAACCCGAGCCTCTACGCGCGAAATCCGTACGACCCGTACAAGGACTTTGCGCCGGTCACATTGGCCGCCGCTTCGCCGAACATCGTGGTTGTTCACCCGGACGTGCCGGTCAAATCGATGAAAGAGCTGGTCGATTACATCAAGGCCAACCCGGGCAAGTCGAGCATCGCCAATCCCGGCGTCGGCACCACGCCGCAGCTCGCGGCCGAATTGTTCAAGCTGCAGCTCAAGCTCGACGCGCACCAGCGTGCCGTTCGGCGGCGCGGGCCCGGCGATCCAGTCGGCGGTCGCCGGCCATACCCCGATTGCCTTCACCGCGCTGCCGCCGACCGCGCCGCAGGTGCAGGGCGGCAAGCTGCGCGGCCTTGCGGTGACGTCGGCGAAGCGCTCAGCCGCCTTCCCGGACATCCCGACCCTGGAAGAAGCCGGCATGAAGGGCCAGGAATCCGAGACCATGCAGGGCATCTTCCTGCCGGGCGGCGCGCCGAAGGAGCTGGTGCAATTCCTCAATGCCGAGATCGCCAAGGTGATGGCGATGCCGGACGTGAAGGAAAAATGCGCGCAGCTTGGTTTCGACGTGGTGGCCAATTCGCCGGACAAGTTCGCGGCAGTACATCAAGGCCGAGGTCGAGAAGTGGGCCCTGCGTGATCCGCGAAGCGAAGATCGAGCAGATTAAATAGTGCGATTGTCGACATCCGCGAAACAGCGATTCCGCTGAAGTCGACGCTCGCCAATTCGAGCTTCAATTTCTCGGAAATGACGACGTCGGTGGTCGCGGTGATCACCGACGTGGTGCGCGGCGGCAAGCCGGTCACCGGCTTCGCGTTCAATTCAACCGGCCGTTATGCCTGCGGCGCGCAGATGCGCGAGCGCTTCATCCCGCGCATCCTCAAAAGCGACCCGGACACGTTGCTCGACGCGGACGGCACTCTGTCGCCCGACAAGATCCTCGCCGCGATGATGCGCAACGAGAAATCCGGCGGGCACAGCGAGCGCTCGGTCGGCATCGGCACCATCGAAGTCGCGGTGTGGGACGCCGTCGCCAAGATCGCCGACAAGCCGCTGCACCGCGTGCTGGCCGAGCGCTACAGCGGCGGCAAATGCCCGGACAAGGTGTTCGTCTATGTCGGCGGCGGCTGGTACGAGCCGGGCAAAGGCCGCAAGGAGCTGCAGGACGAGATGCGCCGCCATCTCGATGCCGGCTACACGATGGTGAAGATGAAGGTCGGCGGCGCGCCGCTCGACGAGGATGTGGCGCGGCTTGAGGCGGTGAAGCAGGTTCTGCCATCCGGCGCGCAGCTCGCGGTCGATGCCAATTCGAAATTCGGCCGCGACGACGCCCTCGCCTACGCCAAGGCGCTGGCGCCGTTCGGGCTGCGCTGGTTCGAGGAGCCGTGCGATCCGCTCGACTTCGCGCTGCTTGCGGAGATTGCCGAGCACTACGCGCCGCCGCTCGCGACCGGCGAGAACCTGTTCTCGACCCAGGACGTCGAAAATCTGGTGCGGTTTGGCGGGCTCAAGCCGCAGCGCAACGACGTCATCCAGATCGATCCGCCGCAAGCCTACGGCATCGTCCAATACGGCCGCACCGTCGCGATGCTGGAGAAACACGGCTGGCCGCGGTCGTGCCTGTTCCCGCACGGCGGCAACCAGATGTCGCTCGCCATTGCCGCCGGTTTCGGGCTGGGCGGCGCGGAATCCTATCCCGGCGTGTTCGGCGTGTTTGGCGGCTTTGCCGACGATGCGCGGGTCGAGGGCGGATACATCAACCTGTCAGACCGGCCCGGCATCGGCTTTGAAGGCCACAACCGGCTTTACGCGGTGATGAAAGAGCTCGCCGCCTAATCGATGAAGGTGAGCGGCCGCGCCACCTCCTCGAGCGGCTTCCGCTCCGCCGCAACGGCCCAGCGCCAGGCGACCAGCCCGCCGGCGATCATCAGGACCGCGCCGAGCAGATAGCCGCCAAACACGCTCATGCGCGAGCCGGTGTCGATCAAGGCGCCAAACAATGCCGGGCCGACCACGCCGCCAATGCCGGTGCCGACCGCGTAGAAGAACGCGATCGCCAGCGCGCGGATCTCGAGCGGAA
This sequence comes from uncultured Alphaproteobacteria bacterium, assembly GCA_963788805.1. Taxonomy (GTDB): domain Bacteria; phylum Pseudomonadota; class Alphaproteobacteria; order Rhizobiales; family Xanthobacteraceae; genus Pseudolabrys. The sequence continues at coordinate 184,309 of CAWBHU010000003.1, read as the reverse complement.
AGGTCTCGCTCACGGTGAGATAGGCCGAGCTTGCCGCAGCCGAGGCAAAGAAGAAGATCACCATCCAGCACACAGTCTGTGTGCGCACGTCGATCATGTCGTGCGCGAACAGATATCCGGCGCCGGCGAGCAGCATGCCCGACACGATGTAGGTGAAGGCGATCATCGGCCGCCGGCCGATCGTGTCGAACAGGCGGCCGAGCAGGAGCGGCCCGAGGAAATTGCCGGCCGCGAACGGCAACAGATACCAGCCGACATTGGCGGATGGGATGCCGTAGAAGTCGGTCAGGATCAGCGCGTAGGTGAAGAAGATCGCGTTGTACAAAAATGCCTGCGACGCCATCAGGCTCAAGCCGACCAGCGTGCGCTGCCGCTGATCGCGAAATAGAACGCGGACCACTTCGGACAACGGCGTCGAGGAGCGGGCGCGAAGCCGCGCGCGCGGCAAGTCGTTCGCCGGCGGAAGCACAAACCGCGCCTCGATCTCAGCCACGATCCGCTCGGCTTCGTCGGCGCGGCCATGGGTGATGAGCCAGCGCGGGCTTTCCGGAATCCACAGCCGCATGAAGAAAATCACGATCGCGAGGACGGCGCCGATCAGGAAGGCGAGCCGCCAGCCATGCTCCGGATCGATCACCGCCGGATCGAGCAGGACGATCGCACCCACCGCGCCGAGCGCCGCTCCGATCCAGAAGCTGCCGTTGATGACGAGATCGGTCCAGCCGCGCACCCGCGCCGGCACCAGTTCCTGAATGGTCGAGTTGATCGCCGTGTATTCGCCGCCGATCCCGGCCCCGGTCAGAAAGCGAAACAGCACGAAGCTCCAGAGATCCCAGGAGAACGCGGTCGCCGCGGTGGCGACGAGATAGACCGACAGGGTGATGAAAAACAGCTTCTTGCGGCCCAAGCCGATCGGTCAGCCAGCCGAAGAAAATCGCGCCAAGCACGGCGCCCGCCAGATAGGCGCTCGAGGCGATGCCGATATCGGTATTGCTGAACTTCAGGACCGGGCTGTCCTTGAGCGCGCCCGAGACCGCGCCCGCCAGCGTCACCTCCAGCCCGTCCAGAATCCAGGTAATGCCGAGCGCCGCGACCACGCGGGTGTGGAAGCCGCCCCAAGGCAGGCGGTCGAGCCGCGCCGGGATTGCCGTTTCGATCGTGGCGGAGGGGGATGCCATCCGGCTTCACAACGCCGCCACAGCCGCGCGCGTTCGCGGCTCTCGCGAGCCAAACCGGCGCTTGGCTTAAGAGCGCTGAGAAACGAGAGGTTTAGCGCGTTCCGGAGGCGGCGCGCCGGTTAAGGCGGGGCCGCTGCGGCTCGGCAGGCTTGGCCCCTTGGCCTGCGGCAGCGATTGCACCAGCCGCAGGCGCGGCGGCAGAGCCTCGGCCGGGGCCAGCCGGACCCCGGCGACCAGCTCGGCGGCGTCGCCGTAAGCGTCACAGGCCAGGCAAATCGCGACAATACGGCCGCGCGCGATGTCCACGCGCTCGATTTCGCAGCGGCAGCTGATGCAAAGCAGGTGCATGATCTGAGTTCCGCGGAGCCTGTTGACGTAAGCCAAGCAAGCAGCGATTCGTGTGGCGAGATCAAGTCGCCGGGCGGAGCTTATGGACACCAACGCATTACGACGCCTGCACTACGCGGCCGCGATCGGCTGCGGCGTGTTCGCGTCGCTGGCGGTCCATATCCTGCTGACGGTGTTTGGCGTTGGGCTCGACGCCGTGTTGCGCCAGCTATTCCCGTCGAGCCGCGACCAGCTGGTATCGTCGCTGGCGTGGTGGGCGATCGCCGCGGCGGGATTTCTCGGCGGCTGGGCGGCGGGCGCTTACTTGATCGCGGCGGCGCGCGAGCGTGACGCGATCTACCGGATGGCGCGCGCGGCGCTGATCGGCCTGGTCGTCATCGTGTGCACGGCCGCAGGCATTCTCAGCAAGACCGGCAGCGCCGGCGGCAGGCTCGACGTGATCGCCGGGCTCACGGCGCTCGGTCTGGGAATGATCTGCGCGTTCTGCGGCGCGCGGCTGGCTTATCTCAACGCCGAACAGGTCTGAGCGCGGATATCAACCCGCGCTCGCCCGCTTCGGCGCGATATGCGCCTTGCGCTCGAAGAACAGCGCCTGGCTGATCACCGCAGAGACGGTCGCAGGCTGGAACGGCTTCGCGATCAGGAAGGCCGGCTCCGGCCGGTCGCCGGTCAGGAACCGCTCCGGATAAGCGGTGATGAAGATCACCGGCACTTCGAATGTCTTGAGCAGGTCATTGACCGCATCCAGGCCGGAGCTGCCGTCGGCAAGCTGAATGTCGGCGAGGATCAGGCCGGGCTTGCGCGTCTTGGCGATATCGACCGCCTCGGTGCGCGTGCGCGCGACGCCGATCACGTCGTGACCCAGGCTTTCGACCAGGCCTTCGAGATCTTTGGCAATCAGCGATTCATCTTCGATGATGAGGACATCGGTCGCGATTTCCGCAGCAAGCTCGCGGCCGGATTCGGCGACGTGCTCGCGCAGGGCCGAGACATCGATGTCGAGAATGTGGGCGGCGTCGGACTCGTTGAAGCCTTCGAGCGACATCAGCAGGAAGGCCTGGCGCGGCAAGGGCGTGATGTTGCTGAGGTGCTGATCGGCCGGCAGCCGCGCTTCCTTGGCCGAGCCCTGCGGTGTTGATCGAGACGGAATTCCAGATCTTGCTGAAAATCCGGTACAGCGAGACCTTCGGGTTGGCGCCAAGCTTGGCGAGGCTTGGATCCTCGATCATGGCCTGGATGGCTGGCCGCCACGTAGGCATCACCCGAGCTCTGATTGCCCGTCAGCGCGCGCGCGTAGCGGCGCAGGAACGGCAAAAAGGCAGAGATTTGCTGGGACACCGACATCAGACTTCCTCCCCGAAACTGGACTTCAACCCCTCACAATGCCTATACCTGAAAAAAGTTCCACTGGCTGGGAACGGGATAGGCCGAATCGGGTTGAAATTAGACATAAGTGGCCTTGGGCGACGACTGAGGTGGCCTGAAACGGGGGATTCAACCCCGTTCGGGAAGGGGAAATGGGGACCGAACAATCCGCACAAGCCCACGCGCGGTAAAGGGACTAGAGTGGTTCGGGATAACGTTGTGAGTTTGGGGCGCGATATTCAGGTCAAGATCGGGCAGCACCTGCGGACCATGTACGACGAAGTGGTCAAGCAGGGTGTACCCGACCATTTCAGCACCCTGCTGCAACAGCTCGATGACAGGTCGAAGGCTGGCGACAAGGACCGGCAGAAGTAGCGCCTACGCTTCCTTTTCCTCGATGCTCGCCGGCAGATCGAGGGCAAATTCGGTACCAGGATTGAGATTGTTGATCGTCAGCTTGCCGCCAAGCTGGCGCGCCGTGGCATTGATCATGATCATGCCGAGCGAATCCGATTTCTCGAACTGGAAGTTTTCCGGCAGACCCTTGCCGCTATCGGCGAAGGCATAGCTGAAATCCGTCCGCGGTGCGCTTGAGCGACACGCGCACGATGCCGGCATCGCCGTCGCCATAGGCGTGCTTGATCGCGTTCATGATCAGCTCATGGGTCAGCATCGCAAGCGAGATCGCGTTGGTGCCTGACAGCAGGACCGGCTCGATATCGGTTTCGATGCTCAGCTTGACCGTGCCTTCGTAGGCGTTGGCGCTTTCGGTCGCGACGAACTTCAGAAGCTCGCCGACCTCGATATTGTCCACCGCATCGTTGTTGTAGAGATGGCGATACACCGTGCCGAGCGCGACGACGCGGTTGCGCGCGCTGGCGAGCTGCTCGCGCGTCGCTTCGGTCGTGTCGCGCTTGCGCCGCTGCAAGTCGAAGATGCTGGACAGCAGATTGAGGCTGTTCATGACGCGATGCTGCAGCTCGCGCAGGAACAGCGCCTTCTGCGCCAGAAGCTCGTCGACCTTCGCCGACATCTTGGACAGCGACAGGCTGAGCTGACCGAACTCGGTCTCCGGATTGAGCTCCGGGAATTTCGCCGTGGCATCGCCGCTTTCCCGGCGCCGCGCGACGTCGACCAGGCTGCGCACCGGGCGGGTGATCAGGTAATGCGTCGCGACCCAGGCGCCTCCGATCGCAAGCAGGATCGCGACCAGCGCCGCCGCCAGATTGCGCGCCGCAAACGCCCAGGCTCCTGCCATGGCGACATTGCGGTCAACCGCGACCATGACGCCGAGCGAGCCTGAGCCGACCGCCACCCCGGCGCTGCTGACCACGAACGGCTTGTTCGGCACGACATTGGTGTCGAGCGTTTCCGGCACCTGCCAATTCGCCCGCTTGAAGATGTCATTGACGATCGCGTCCGACACCTCGTCGCTTTGCGGATAGGCCATCACCACGGCGCCCTGGCGATCGACCACCATCACGCGGTCGCGCGGATGAAACGGCAGCGCGACGAGATTTTCCGCCATCTTCTGCGGATTGAGGATGACGACGATGACGCCTTCGTTGGCGCCGTCCGGCGATTTGTACGGCATCGACAGATGGATCGAGGTTTCGCCGGTGACGCGGCCGCGCGTCAGCATGCCGATCGTGAATTGTCCGGTCCGGATCGGCTCATAAAAATAGGCGCGGTCGCTGACGTTCAAGTGTCGGCGGGATCGGAATTGTCGAGCAATGGAATTTTCCGTCTTTGTCGATGAGCGCCGCTTCACGATAAACCGGCAGCGCCGCGATGACCGACTTGAAATAGGCCGCACAGCTGGCCTCGTCGTCCGGCGTGCGCGGGAATTTGCTCATGATCGTCATCGCCTGGTTGGCGCTGTCGATCACCTGCGTCACTTCGGTGGCCACCAGCCGGGCGTCGGCGATGGCAGCCGCCCGCAAATCCTCTTCCTGGCGGATTTGCCAGCGCGCGGTATCGACCATGACGAGCAGGAGTGGCGGCGCCAGCCCGATGCCTACCAAAATCGATAATCGTCGCCGCAGGCTCATTGCTAAAGGTTGCCGCCTGTTATTGCCCGACCCCGCGAAGACCCCCCGGCGGCCAAGCCTTCGGAAAACTAAACGTCTTTGGACCGCAGGGGTTCACCCGGCACGGCCGAGCCAAGCCCGACGAATACAAGCAAGCCGCCAATCAGGGAAACATGCAGCACCGCTTGCATCATCACGGTTTCACGCTGCCCGTCCGGCAGAGTCCAGAACGCATGACCATAAAAGATCACCAGCGCAGTAAATATGATCAGCACCACCGCGACAAAGCGGGTACCGACATTGAATGCCAGCAGCAGGGCCGCGAACAATTCGACAGCACCGATCAGGAGCGCGAAAATCTGGGCAGACGACAAGCCGAACGCGGTTTCCAGCGGCGCCATCAGCGCGGTGATCGTGACCGGAATTGCGACGGTTTGGGCCAGCGCTTCGGCGCCGCCGGCAACATTCATCAGGCGCTGCAATCCATCGAGCACGAAATAAAGCACCAACAGTACGCGGCCCACCACGAATACGACTGGCATTGAGATCCCGGCGTTGCGCTGCGCCCCCCGGCGCTGCGGCGGCGAATTTATAGCAATTTCCGTCGCTCGGGACGCCATTATTCGGCGCGTCGCGGCTTTTCCGTGGCGGCGCTATGCGCGTTGCGGGCCGGCGAATGCTGGTCGACAATTAGAATGGTTATGAGGAAAAAGAAGTGGTGCCCAGTGGGCGGCTGCGCTGGCCGCGAGCTACGTCCTTGAGGCAATTCAACAATTCAGCTCATAATCTCGCGACATTACTGAGTGGGATTGCCTCATGACCAGCGAGCAGAGCGTGGCGGGTCCGGCTCACCGCCATCGGCATCGTATGCCTTCGCCACGCAGCGCCCTGGCGACTTTCGCGCTCTTCGCGATGGCCGCCCTCCATGCGCCAGGCGTCGCGGCTGCGGACCTCACCATCTCTGAACTCGAACGCGCACCGGCTTATGACGACAGATGCTTGAAGACGACCATAACCTATTCCGGAGACGTCGTTTCCGGCGATCTGGATAAATTGAGCAAACTGGTGGAGGGAGCAAAGGCGGAAGCAGAAGAAAAGAAGTCCGATTGTACGTCTAAATAGCGGTTCGCCCGGTCTCTTGATGGTCATGGAGTTGGACAGCCAGGGCGGCAGTTACACCGAGGCTTTGGAGATCGCAAAGTTTTTGCACGAGCACACAATTTCGACATTCGTCCGCGACGGCAAAAACTGCCTCTCAGCCTGCGCACTCATTTTTCTGGGTGGATCGGTCAACGGCGCTGATGCGGCAACGTTGTCGAGCCGAGCTTCGATGCCAAAGGCACAATTGGGCTTTCAGGCTCCCTACCCGAAACTCGAAAGTCGCCAGTACGACACGACAGAAGTCTCGGCGGCGCTACGTACCGCCTTTACCGTGTCGGCGGAATTCATCAAGGAATCCTCGAAGCTCGACGTTCCCAGGGGAATGGTTTCCGACTTGCTTCAACCGGATCCTGACAATCTCTTCCTGATCAACACTGCAAAAAAACTGACGCTCCTGAACATTTCGCTGAACTCGTCAGGCGTTTACGATTTCAATGTCACCAAAGACCCGCCGATGAAGTCTCTTTCATTCGTGCAGATGCAGAATTGGTGCAAGAACTCTCACGAGCCTTCCATTCGACGAGATACTGAATACTCATTCGTCCCGGACAACAAACGTCCCTACACCACCGCGCGGACGGTCAGCGATTACTTTGGCCGGCCAGCTCGAGCGCTTCGTAAATTTTCGCGATCCCCATTGATGACGCGGCAGAGGGCAGCTTGGAATACTGCATTATCGCAGCCGTCTCCCGCACAGAACCGAATGATCCCTCCAAGGGATTGGGCGTGAGTTGCATCGGATATGTGACCTACTCTGACGACGAGGCGCTCAAAGCCGCGATCAAGAAAAAAGGGTTTGATGGTCTACGCGACGAGGCAGGAGATCGCCGGTGCAGGACTGACCTCCATGCGTCGGTGCCACCGGACACCGCACTTCCTGACATTCCCGCACTGATCGAGACCGTCAAACGGGGACGCAGCCAATCTTCTCGTCGAAATAGCTACCCGTCTGATCGAGGACCGCGGGCTATTTCTTCTGTGAGCGCTGTATCCGCTGGACCGCCTGATCGAGCGCAGAGAGGAATGCGGAGCGGTCGCGCGGAGAAAAGGCGCGGTCCGCTGGTCATCTCACCTGCCGAGCGCAGGTCGGTCATCAAATCGCGCACTGCCACCGCCATGCCGATGGAATCCGGCATGAAGCTTTTCCATTCGGCGCGATCACGGCTGCACCGGCCGTGACGCACCGACGAGCCAGTGGAATATCCGCAGTGACGACAATGGCCGACGCATCCGCGCGCTCGGCGATCCAGTCATCAGCGGCATCCGGCCCAGACGCCACGGCGACGCGCTCGATCAGGGGGTCTTGCGGTACGCGCATGAAGCTGTTGGACACGACCGAAACGGGCAACCTGTAACGGCCCGAGACACGATAGACCTCGTCCTTCACTGGACAGGCATCGGCATCGACATGAAGATTCGAATCAGCGGCGGAGCGGTTGTCATGTCTTGCTCAACTACAACGACCCGATTGCCGTCCATAGGAGCTTGCCGATTTATCCGATCGCTCTGGAAAATATGGTGCCCAGGGGCGGAATCGAACCACCGACACTGCGATTTTCAATCGCATGCTCTACCAACTGAGCTACCTGGGCGCCGATCCCGCTGAAAACGCACGGGATTAACGAGCGCCGCGTTATAGAGGCCGGGCCTTGGCCTGTAAACCTCAGGCTTCGAAGCCCAGCGCGGCGCGGAACCGCCGCTTGATTTCGACGCCATCGCGCAGCGGCAAGACGCGCGGCGGCTCTTGCGCGGCGATTTGCACGCGGGCGAACAGAAGGCCGCCGAGATTTTTCAGCCGCGCGGCAAGCGTGCGCAGGCCCTGATCGTCCGCGATGTCGTGGCAGTCGGAAAATCCGCAAGCCCGCGCGGTGGCGACGAGATCGACGCCGGACTGCGTGTGGCTCGCCTGCCCGCCGGTCTCGCCATAGAGGCCGTTGTCGAACACGACGATCGCAAGGTTGTCCGGTTGCTGCACGCCGATGGTGGCGAGCGCGCCGAGCCCCATCAGCATCTCGCCGTCACCGGTGATGACGGCGACGCGCTTGCCCGGCTGCGCCAGCGCAAGCCCAAGCCCGATCATCGCCGCGCCGCCCATCGCGCCCCAGAGATAGAAGTTGCGCGGATTGTCGCCGGCGGCGGCGAGATCCCATGTGGTCGAGCCGAGACCGGGCACGACGAGCAGATTGTCGTCGCGGCCTTCCATCAAGGCCGCCATCGCGGCGCGGCGGTCGAGACTCATTTGGTCCAGACCTTCTTGCCGATCAGCTGCTGCGACAGCAGCACGGCGACGATGCGCTCGTCGCCGAAGGCGGATTGCAGCGCGCGCTCGGCGGTCCGCTCGGCCTCATCGGGCTCCTTCACCCTGAGCACATCCGCCTCGCACAGCTTCATGACCGGCTCGACGATCGAGCCCATCGGCTCCTGCCACGGATTGAACTCCTCCCACTCGCCGCGCATGGTGATGAAGATCGGCAGCGGAAAGCGGCAGGTGCGCGCCAGCGACAGCATGTTGATGCAATTGCCGACGCCGGACGACTGCATCAGCAGCGCGGCGCGCTCGCCGCCGAGCCAGGCGCCCGCGGCGAGCGCGATGCCCTCCTCTTCCGTGGTCAGCGGCACGGCGCGGATATCGGGGTCGGCCTGGCAGCGCTCGATCAGCCGCGCATGGCCGGCATCCGGCACATAGCCGACCTGCCGGATATCGGCGCGCTTGAAGGCGTCAAACAGACGGTCGGGCCAATCCACGTTCATTGCCGCATCATTCCTTGTCGTCCTCACGCGGCCGCTCGCCGTCCTCATCCGTCTCTTCGGTCGCCGGGATGGAATAGACGCCGGACAGCCACCGGTTCAAGTCCACGTTGCGGCAACGCGCCGAGCAGAACGGCTTGAACTTGTCGTCCACCGGCTTGCCGCAGACCGAACAGCCCTCAGGCACTTTTCTTCTCCCGCGCGGCATCGCGCGCCCGCAGCTCGGTCTTGAGGATCTTGCCGTAATTGTTCTTGGGCAGCGCGTCGACGAACACGTAATCCTTCGGCCGCTTGAAGCGCGCGATCTCGGCAAGGCAGAGCGCATCGAGGTCCGTCGTCGGCGCCTCGCCGACCACATAAGCGACCACCACCTCGCCCCATTCGGCATCGGGCCGGCCGATCACCGAGACCTCCCGCACCTTGCCGTGCTTGAGCAGCACCTCCTCGACCTCGCGCGGATAGATGTTGGCGCCGCCGGAGATGATCACGTCCTTGGAGCGGTCTTTCAGCGAGAGATAGCCGTGCGCGTCGAAGGCGCCGACGTCGCCGGTGTGCAGCCAGCCATTGCGCAGCGCCTGCGCGCTGGCTTCCTCGTTCTGCCAGTAACCGGCCATCACCACGTCGCCGCGCACCAGGATCTCGCCGGTCTCGCCCGCTTGCAGATCGGTTTGTCGTCGCTATCCGCGACCATCACGTCGACGCAGGCATAAGGCCGGCCGGCGGAGCCAAGCCGCGCCAGCCAGTGCGGATTGTCGCGATCGGCGATCTCCGCCTTGCCGAGCAGCGTGATCGTCATCGGGGATTCGCCCTGGCCGTAGATTTGCGCCAGCCGCGGGCCGAAACGGTCCAGCGCCTTGCAGCACATCCTCGACATACATCGGCGCGCCGCCCCAGATGATGGTGCGGATGTTCGCAGAATTGCAGCCGCCGGGCGCGTCGACCAGCCGCTTCACCATGGTCGGCGCGGCGAACATCGACATGTTGCTGCCAATGGTCGATCGCGGCGAAGATCTCGTCCGGCTCGAAGCTGCCGGATTCCGGCACGACGTTGATGCCGAGCCGCGCCACATGTCGGCATCATGTAGAGGCCCGAGCCGTGGCTCAGCGGCGCGGCATGCAGGATGGTGTCGCCGGGTGCGGTGGCATCCACCTCGCTGAGATAGGCCATGCTCGACTGCGCCAGATTGCGATGGGTCAGCATCGCGCCTTTCGGCCGCCCGGTGGTGCCCGAGGTGTAGAACAGCCACGCGAGGTCGTCGCCGTCGCGCGCCTCGACCGGCATGGCGTCACCGCTGAACAGCGCCGCGTATTCCTTGCTGCCGATCGTGATCAGCCGTTCGAGGCTTTGCGGCGCGTGCGCGCGCGATCTCGCTGTCGAGCCCGGAGGATGCAAAGCACAGCCGCGCGCCGGAATGTTCGAGGATGTAGCCGAGCTCGCGGCCGTGCAGCTTGGCATTGGCCGGCACGGCGGCGAGCCCCGCGTGCCAGATGCCGTAGATGATTTCGAGATATTCGACGCAGTTCTTGGCGACGATCGCGACGCGATCACCGGGCCGCAAACCGGCGGCGCGCAGCCCGCTCGCCAGCCGCGCGGCGCGAAGCGCCAGCTCGCCGTAACTGAGAACGACGCGCGTGCCCTTGCCGACAGCGGCAAGCGACGGATGGCTGAGCCCCGCGCGCGCCAACCAACTCGCGATGTTCATGAATTCATTTTAGTGCGCGTGATCTGTCCGAAAGCGGTTGCCGCTCCGGGATCATACGGCCGACACCACGTTGAGCCAGCCGAAACGGATCGGATAGCCCTCGCCGCCGAGCAGGCTCATCGTCTCGTAAAGCGGCAGCCCGACCACGTTGCTGTAGGAGCCGACCAGCTTCACCACGAAGGTGCCGGCAATGCCCTGGACCGCGTAGCCGCCGGCCTTGCCGCGCCACTCGCCGGAGGCGAGATAGGCCTCGATATCCTCGGACGACAGCCGCTTGAAGCGCACCCGGGTTTCCACCAGGCGGTGACGAAACGCCTCGCGCGGCGTGACGATCGAAATCGCGGTGTAGACGCGATGATTGCGGCCGGACAGCAGCCGCAAGCATTGCGATGCTTCGTCGAGCAGCTCGGCCTTCGGCAGAATGCGGCGGCCGACCGCGACGGCGGTATCGGCGGCAAGGATGAAGGCGCCGCGCAGCTCGTCGTCGAGCTTCACCGCTTCAAGCGCCGCCGCTGCCTTGGCGTGAGACAGCCGGTTCGCATAAGCGCGGGGCAGTTCGCCGCGGCGCGGCGTCTCGTCGATATCGACGGGCTTGAGCGCATCCGGCTCGATGCCGGCCTGGTTGATCAACGCCAGCCGGCGCGGCGAGCCGGAGGCAAGGACGAATTTCGGGCGACCGATCATGTGCGCGCGGAAGCTAATGGAGCATCGCGATTGCGCGGCCGGTCAGCTCAACGCGCTCGATTGCGTTCGAACGTGCACTCGTCCCTCGCGTGCCAAACCGTTCCTTTATCCGCGCCAGCAGGTGGTCGCGGACCGCGCGATAGGCGTCCAGACGCTGCTCGCGATTGCCCTCAATGCCGGTGGCGTCGGGCGTCGGCCAATACTCGACCTCAATGTCCTTGCCGCGCGCGAGGTCGAGTGCGCGATGATGCGCGCCCGGCGAGAGCGTAACAATAAGGTCGTAATGGAGGCCGTCTTCGAGGTCCTCGAGCTCTTCGAAGGTCCTGGGCTTGTGGCGCGAAATGTCGAAGCCGGCCTCGTCCATCACCGCGACCGCGAACGGGATCGAGCTCGCCCTCCTGCACGCCCGCCGAACCGGTGCGGATCGACTTGCCGAACATCTGCCCGAGCAGGGCCGCAGCGATGGGTGAACGCACCGAATTGAGCTGACAGGCAAACAGCACCGATTTGGGCATTCAGCGCAAGCGCATGATCTTGCCCGAAAACCGGTTCCCATAGATCATGCGCGCTCAGCCCTTCCAGTGCAGGACGCAGATCAGGGTGAACAGGCGGCGCGCCGTGTCCATGTCGAGCGACACTTTTTCCTTGAGCCGCTCCATCAGGATGCGCGAGCCTTCATTGTGCACGCCGCGCCGGCCCATATCGAGCGCCTCGATCTTGTCGGGCGTCGCGGTGCGGATCGCCTGATAGTAGCTGTCGCAGATCATGTAGTAGTCCTTGACGATCCGGCGCAGCGGCGAGAGCGAGAACAGGTGCGCGACCACCGGCTTGCCGTCCTCGCGGCGGATGTCGAAGACCAGGCGGTTGCCGTCGATTTTCAGAAACAGCTCGTAGGGACCGTTGCTGTCGCCGATCGGCGCGAAGCTGTTCTGCTCGAGCAGATCGTAGATCGCGACTTCGCGCTCATGCTCGACATCGGCATTGGTGGCGCCGATCGATTCCTCGTCGAGCTCGACCTTGACGAGACGCTGCTTGTTCTTCGCCGGCGCTCATTTGTTCAGACGGATCGACACCGAGCGGGCATGCGCCTGCAGGCCCTCGGCCTCGGCGAGCGTGATGGCGGCTTCACCAAGCGCGCGAAGCTGATCGGGCCCGCATTTCAAGATCGACGTGCGCTTCATGAAATCGAGCACGCCAAGCCCGGACGAGAAGCGCGCGGACCGCGCGGTCGGCAGGACGTGGTTCGAGCCGGCGACGTAATCGCCAATGGCTTCGGGCGTGTGCGCGCCGATGAAGATCGCGCCGGCATTGCGGATTTTTCCGGCCAGCGCGTCGGCGTCGCTGGCGATCAGTTCGAGGTGCTCGGGCGCCAGCGCGTTGGTGAGCGCCACCGCCTCATCGAGCGTCCCGACCGTGATGATGGCGCCGAAATCCCGCCACGACGCGCCTGCGGTTTCGGCGCGCGGCAGCGTCTTGAGCTGCGCGGCAACCGCTTTTTCCACCTGCGCGGCAAGCTCGGCGCTGTCCGTGATCAGGATCGACTGCGCGCTGACGTCATGCTCGGCCTGCGCCAGCAGATCGGCGGCGATCCAGTCGGCATTTCCGGTCTTGTCGGCGATGACCAGCACTTCCGAGGGGCCGGCGATCATGTCGATGCCGACCGTGCCGAACACCAGCCGCTTGGCGGCGGCCACGTAAGCATTTCCGGGACCGACGATCTTGGCCACCGGCTTGATCGTGTCGGTGCCGTAGGCCAGCGCCGCCACCGCCTGCGCGCCGCCGACGCGATAGATCTCGTCCACGCCGGCAAGCTGCGCGGCGGCGAGCACCAGCGGATTGAGCTTTCCGTCCGGCGCCGGCACGACCATGACGAGCCGCGGCACGCCGGCGACCTTGGCCGGCACGGCGTTCATCAGCACCGATGATGGATAGGCCGCGGTGCCGCCCGGCACGTAAAGACCCGCCGCCTCGACCGGCGTCCAGCGCGAGCCGAGCTCGACGCCGAGCGGATCGGTAAAGCGCTCGTCCTTCGGCTTCTGGCGGACGTGATAGGCCTCGATGCGGTCGCGCGCGAGCTTGAGCGCGTCGAGCGCGCGAGCGTCGCATGACTTCGCCGCGGCGCGCGATTTCATCGGCGCTGACGCGCAAGCCGAGCTTGTCGAGATCGACGCGGTCGAATTTCCTGGAAAGCTCGATCAGCGCCTGGTCGCCGCGCGAACGAACGTCATCGATGATGACGCGCACCGCCTGCTCGACATCGACCGAGGCTTCGCGCTTCACATCGAGGAAAGCGCGGAAGCGCGCGGCAAAATCGGCGGCTTTGCTGTCGAGACGCTGCGGCATGATTTTAACGGCCCGCACCATTGCGGGCATGGCCACAGGTCAATGGGTGAACCGCGCGGGCGCGTCAACCCGCCAAAAGGCGATCAGGCGCGGCGCGGCGCAACGCCGGTTAATTCGCCATCGGCATGGGCCGGACAGGCGGCGGTGGTCCAGGTCGGGCCAAGATCGGCAAGCTCGGCCTCGAGGCATTCGACTTCCAGCCGCAGCGCGCCGCCGCCGGAAAAATAAAGGGTGACGACGCCGGCAGGCTCGTCGGTCTGCGTGAATTCCACCGAGAGGAGGTTGAGCACCGCATCTTCGCCGGCCGGCGGCTTGAGGCCCTTGCACTTGCAGGACAGCACCCGCTCGAACCGCAAAGCTGCGCGGCGGCGGCGATACTCCGGCGACCGGTTCGTCGCGGCCTCCCAGTCGAAGCGGTTCAGCGCCACGACGAGGCGGTGCTCTTCCGGGCGCCACAGCACTTCGGAAGACCGGACCACCGCATCCTGGAGGTGGGTCGAGACCACTTCGAGGTCTTCGCTGTCGAGGGCGATGAATTTCAGCAGGTCCATAGGACGATCTCTTGGGCGGTCTCTGGTGCGGCTTCGGCCGTACCGCCTAGTTAGGCAGGGCCCCTGCGGCCGCAAGGCTCGTCAAAACAGCGGGTTGAGGCCTGCTGCCGTCCAGCGCGGCCGGCCGGCCGGAGACGTCATGAGTTCAATAAAGGCCCGCGCCTCTGCGGACCGGCTGGCGGTGTTCGGGACCGCGGCCGCGTAGCCGTTCACGTCGCGGAGGTCGCCGGGCAGTTCGCCAATCACCTGCACGCCTGCATGCGGCACGATCTCGCTGATGAAGGTCGTGCCCAGGTCGGCACGCCCGTCGATCACGGACTGCACGACTTCGACGCCGCGCTTGCCGAACACGGTCTTGCGGTCGATCTCGTCCTTGACGCCGAGCCGGTTGAGCACGGCGACGAACAATCTGCCGCCGGTGCCGCCACCCGCCGGATCGGAATAGGCGAATGTCTTGGCGGCGAGAATCGCAGCCTTGAACTTGTCCGGTGTCGAAATGTCCGGCTTTGGCTCGCCCGCGCGGTTGAACAGGCCGGTCGCGGTCTCGGCAAGATTGGTGACACTGCCGTCGGCGAGCTTGCCGGATTTCTGCAGCTCTCCGATCGCGGACTGTGAGCTGATCACGATATCGGCGGCTTCCCCGCCCGCGATGCGGTCACGCACCACGCCGGCGGTGGCGAAATTCAGCTCGATCTTGTTGCCGGTCTGGCGTTCGAAATCGGCGGCGAAGTCGGTCGCCATTTTCTGAATGGCGCCGGCGCTGAGCAGCTTGATTGACGGCATTTCCCCCTCTGTCATTCCCAGATAGCCGGAAATGACAGTAGCAGGTTACGCGCTGAGCCGCTCGATCTGCGCGCCGCAAGCGTTGAGCTTGGCTTCGAGCTTCTCGAAGCCGCGGTCGAGGTGATAGACGCGGTTGACCATGGTCTCGCCTTCGGCGGCGAGCGCGGCGATCACCAGCGACACCGAGGCGCGCAGGTCGGTCGCCATCACCGGAGCGCCGCGCAGCCGCGACACGCCCTCGATCGTGGCGGTGTCGCCATAGAGCCGGATGTGCGCACCGAGCCGCGCCAGTTCCTGCACGTGCATGAAGCGGTTTTCGAAGATCGTCTCGGTGATATGCGACGTGCCCTTGGCGCGGGTCACCAGCGCCATCAGCTGCGCCTGCAGGTCGGTCGGAAAGCCCGGGAACGGCTCGGTCGTCACCTCGACCGGCTCGATCGCCGCCGCCATTGCGCGCGACGCGAATGCCTTCATTGGTGGAGGTTACCGTGGCGCCGGTTTTCCTGATCACATCAAGCGCGGTCAGCAGAAGCTCGGGCCGGGCATTCTCCAGCACCACGTCGCCGCCGGTCATGGCCACCGCCATGGCGTAAGTGCCGGCCTCGATGCGGTCGGGCAGCACGCTGTGCGTCGCGCCGTGCAGCTTCTCCACGCCCTCGATGACAATGCGTGAGGTGCCGGCGCCGCTGATCTTGGCGCCCATCTTGTTCAGGCAATCGGCGACGTCGGAGACTTCGGGCTCGCGCGCGGCGTTCTCGATCTCGGTCGTGCCGCGCGCCAAAGCGGCCGCCATCAGAGCAACATGAGTGCCGCCGACGGTGACCTTGGGAAACTCGATCCGGCCGCCGCGCAGGCCGCGTTTCGCCTGCGCCACGACGTAGCCGCTCTCGATCTCGATGTCGGCGCCGAGCTTCTCCAGCGCCATGATGAGAAGGTCGACCGGACGGGTGCCGATCGCGCAGCCGCCGGGCAGCGAGACTTTCGCCTCGCCCATGCGGGCAAGGAGCGGCGCGACCACCCAGAAGCTCGCGCGCATGCGCGACACCATGTCGTACGGCGCCGTGGTGTCGACGATCTGCTTGGCGGAGAGATGAATGGTGCGGCCGCTGTTCGGATCGGTGTCGGCGCGCTTGCCGGCGATCATCACGTCGACGCCGTGATTGCCGAGAATGCGCTGAAGCAAAACGACGTCGGCAAGCCGCGGCACGTTTTCGAGGATCAGCGGCTCGTCGGTGAGGAGACTCGCGATCATCAGCGGCAGGGTCGCGTTCTTGGCGCCCGAGATCGGAATGGTGCCGTTGAGCCGATGCCCCCCGACGATGCGTATGCGATCCATGTCTGCCCCTGAATTTGCCGGACCCTACCACCCTCGCCGCGCGATTGCGGCGAAACTCCGGTGCAAGTCCCAAGTTTGCTTAAGGTTGCGTAGTTTTCGTGCGCGGCTGCGGCCTGGCATTGCGTGAGCGCGCTTGCGCCTTGCGGCGCTTGAGGTTTTCCCGCAACTGCCGCGCCAGCCGGTCCTTGCGCGCTTGATCGGCGGTCTTCTCAGCCATGGCTGCTAGATAGGCGACACGCCGCCGGGCGCAAAGCCGTTGCGGATGCAGGGATGATCGGTTATTCGCAGGGCGCGCCGGCCATTTGCCCGCAAAAGCTGCCGTAGCTCAGTGGTAGAGCACCCCCTTGGTAAGGGGGAGGTCCACAGTTCAATCCTGTGCGGCAGCACCAGCGCTTTGTCCAAGATTAGAGAGGCCGCCTTTAGCCAGCGCCTGCTTTGGCGTTCGCGCTTTTGGCGCGCGCCACCGCGCTGATGACCGCGTGCCGGCCTTCCCAGAACCGCAGCAGCCGTTGCGCCGAGCCGGTCGACAGCGCGTCATATTGCTCATGCAATTCGTCGAGCTGCGGCTGATCGAAATCGCGCATCGTCGGCGAGGCAGAAACGATGGCCTCGGTCGATATCCAGTCGAATGCCACCGCCTTGCAAAGCATGACCACGCCGAGGCCGTTGCGCGAATAAAACAGATGCTCGACCACATCGAATGGCGAACCGCTGAGCGTGGCTAGTCCCGCCAGCGTCTCCGCGATGCGGCGTTCGTTCGCGAACTTGAACAGCTTCGCCTTGAGGACGTCGGTCTGCTGGCTGAGGTCGGCCATATCGCGGGTGGCCTTCGCCTTGGCTTCGGCGGAAGGCCGCTCCGGCACCATCTCGCCGGCGATCCTCGTCATGATCTCCTCGACCGCGGCGCGCTGCTCAGGCTTGGCCTGTGCGAGCAGTTTCTTGCGCACCAGCACGGTCGCCTGCGCCAGCAGCTGCTGGTAGATGCGCAGCGGAATGTCGTTGCGCCCGGCGATCGAGACCGTGAGCTGTTCGTCGCCCTCGGCGCGCATGACCAGCTTGGCCATGCCAAGCTTGGAGAAGCGCGCGCCGGCATTGGCGGCCAGACGGCTGGCGACAGTGTTGTCGCCGAAATCGACCAGCGCATCGGTGACCTTCTCGGTCAACTGCGGGCGCAGCGCGATTTGCGCAAGATGCGCCTGACTCTTCGAGGCGGCGATCTCGATGAGATCGTGGTCGGTCAGCACCGGCGATTTCGAGAGAATCGGGCCGGAAATTTCCAGATTGTCGTGCCGCGCCATCTGCCGCGCGGTCATTGGCGGCGCGTTGGCGAAGGCGGCGATGCGGCGGCTGAGCTCGGCGACGGCCTTTTGCTCGACATAGGTGACGAGCTGACCCATCACGCCATCGAACACCGCGACTTGCGATTCGTCCGCGGTCGGCGCCGATACAAGGAAGAGGTCGGTGACGCGGCGGAGAATTTCGGTGCGCTTTTCGATCGGGGCGTCGCGAAGCGTCGCCTCGACCTCTTTGACCAGCGCTACAGCTGAAGACATTCCCGGCACGCCCCCACTATCGGGTTTCGTTCTAGGGCGGCGCGGCTAAAGAACGCTTACGCGCTACGCGTGTGTCAGGTATCGCGCGGTTTCAGGTTAACAATCTGTTGCGGAGCTGCTCAGCCGACCTTGGCGATCTTCGGCTTCATGGCCGGCGGCGCCAGCGCCGGCTTGCCGACCATGTCGGCATAATGGGCGATCGGCTGCGGGCGGCCGATCAGGAAGCCCTGGATGCCGTCACATTTCGCATCGACGAGGAACGCAAGCTGTTCCTTGGTTTCCACGCCTTCGGCGATGACCGGCAGGCCAAGCCCCTGGCCAAGCCCGATCACGGCGCGCACGATCGCGGCCGATTGCGGGCTGGTCTTGAGATTTCGCACGAAGCACTGGTCGATCTTGATCTTGTCGAACGGGAACGACTGCAAATATGACAGCGACGAATAGCCGGTGCCGAAGTCGTCCATCGAAATGCGCACGCCCATGCTCTTGACGCGCCGCAAGATCGACATGGCGCGCGAGAAATCCCCGATCAGGACGCCTTCAGTGACTTCCAGCTCAAGCCGGCTCGGCGACAGGCCGGTCTCGAGCAGGACCTGATGCACCAGATGGCCCGGGTCGCCGTGCTGGAATTGCACCGGCGACATGTTGACCGCGATGCGGAGCGGCTTCGGCCATGACGCCGCCTCGCGGCAGGCCGTGCGCAAGATCCAGTCGCCGAGCGACAGGATGAGCCCGCTTTCCTCGGCCAGCGGGATGAATGTCGAGGGCGGGACCATGCCGCGGCGCGGATGGTGCCAGCGCACCAGCGCCTCGAAGCCGACGATGGTGCCGTCCATCTCGGCCTGCGGCTGGTAGTAGAGCTCGAGCTCGTCCTTTGCGATCGCGCCGCGCAGATCGTGCTGCAATGCGCGCTTTTCGCGCAGCTGCTGATCCATCTGGGATTCGAAGAAGCGGATCGAGCCGCGCGCCTCCGCCTTGGCGCGATAGAGCGCGGCCTCGGCGTTCGCGAGCAGCGTGGTCGTGTCGTGGCCGTCGCCGGGCGCGATCGCAATGCCGATCGTGACGCCGGCACTGACCGGATGGCCTTCAACGTCGAATTCGTGGCTCACCGCCGCGCTGAGCCGCCGCGCCAGCTTCTCCGCCGTCATCGGCTGCGGTCCGGTCGGGGAGATGACCGCAAGCTCGTCGCCGCCGATGCGCGCGAGGAAGGCGCCTTCGCAGGCTTCCTGCAAGCGCTCCGCGAGCTGTTTCAGAAGGGTGTCGCCGGTGTGCGCGCCAAACGTGTCGTTGATGGATTTGAACCGGTCGACGTCGATGATCAAAAGGCCAAAGCTGTCGCCGGACGAAGCGGACAGATCGACGACCGCCTTGAGGCACTGGTTGAAGGCCGCGCGGTTCGGAAGCTCGGTCAGCGGATCGTGGTGCGCCATATAGGCGATGCGGGCCTCGTCGCGCTTGCGCTCGGTCAGGTCGTGCAGAACGATGATCAGGTATTGCGGCGTGCCGTCCGGACCCATCACCGGCAATCGCGTTGACGTCATCACCCGCCGCTCGCCGGCCGGAGTGAGGACGGTATGCTCGCTCGGTCACGATCTCGTGGCCTGCGCGCAGCAGTTCAAGATCGCGCGCGTGGACTGCGTCAGCCTCTTCGCGATCCTGCATCTCGTGCACGGTCTTGCCGATCACCTCTTCGCGGGGCTTGCCGAAGAATTTTTCGGCCTCCTTGTTGACGAGGAGATAGCGCATCTCCGGCAGGCTCTTGACGATGACCGGGGTCGGCACGTTGTCGATGATCGTGTCGAGAAAGGCGCGCGTCTTGTCGAGCTCGCGTTGCGCGCGCATGCGCTCGCTGATGTCCTCGTGCGTCGCCACCCAGCCGCCACCTTCGATCGGCTGGTTGACGACCGCGATGGTGCGTCCATCGGCGAGCTCGACCGTGATGACGTAAACCTTGCCTTGCTTGATCGCCTCGCGCAGTTCGGAATCGTATTTCTCCGGATCGAGCGGAAACGTGCCGGCCGCGATGCGGGCCTTGAGCAGGTCGCGGATCGTGCAGCCGGTCCAGATCTGCTTCGGATCGATGCCGTACATCTCGCGGTAGCGCTCGTTCCAAACCTGGAGCCGATTTTCTGCATCGAACATGCAGAGGCCCTGGTTCATGTTATTGAGAGCGCCGGCCAGGCGTTTGGTGTCGGCGATGAAATCGCGCGCGGGATCGTTGCGCGCAATTTTCAGCGCACGCAGCGCGGCGTGTACCGGATTGAACAAACGAGCCGCTCCCCTATTCGCCCGACGCGCAGATGCGCGTTTTCGCCTTCAGGCTAAGGGGACGGCATTTTCTGCCCGTTAAATTAGAGTGCCGGGTCTTGGTTAAAGCGCTGTTAGTCCTACGCACGAGTAAACGTGGATTTGCGTACAAACGATCTTGCTAGTCAGCGCGGCTTGAGAAAGGCGAAGTCGCAACCTTGGTCCGCGCCAAGAATTTCGCGGGCATAGAGCGAGGCATAGCCCCGAGCCGGCGGTTCCGGCGGCTTCGGAAGTTCGGCGGCGCGTTTGCTGAGTTCCGTCGCCTCGACCAGAAGATCGATCGTTCGATTTTTGACCGACAGCTTGATGCGGTCGCCCGAGCGCACCAGCGCCAGCGGGCCGCCGGACGCTGCATCCGGGGTGATGTGCAGAACGATGGTGCCGAATGCGGTGCCGCTCATGCGCGCATCGGAGATGCGGACCATGTCCTTGATGCCGGCGGTAGCGAGCTTTTTCGGGATCGGCAGATAGCCGGCTTCCGGCATGGCGTCGACCGAATGCGGGCCGGCGTTTTGCAGCACCAGAATGTCGTCCGGCGTGACGTCGAGCTTCGGATCGTCGATGCGCGCGGCGAGATCGTTGAGCGACGTGAACACCACCGCCCTGCCCTCAAGCTCGAACAGCCGGCTGTCGGCGGCGGAGCGCTTCAGGATCGCGCCGCCGGGCGCGAGATTGCCGAACAGCGCGACCAGCCCGCCTTGCGGCTCGAGCGGCTTGGCGCGCTCGGCGATGATATTGCGATCGACATGATCGGCTTCGCTGGCGGCAAGCCGCTCGCCCAGCGTTTCGCCGGTGACGGTGAGGCAATCGAGATGCAGGAGGTCGCGCAGCTCGCGCATCAGCGCGCCCATGCCGCCGGCGGCGAAGAAGTCCTCCATATAGCCGTTGCCGACCGGCTTGAGGTTCACCAGCACCGGCGTGGTGTCGGAAATCTCGTTGAGCCTTTCGAGCGAGACATTGATGCCGGCGCGGCCGGCGATCGCGGTGAGGTGGATGACCGCGTTGGTCGAGCCGCCGATCGCCATCAGCACGCGGATCGCGTTCTCGACCGAACGCGCCGTGACGACGCGGTCCGGCGTGATGCCGGTCTTGATGAGCTTGACCGCGGCCGCGCCGGTCGCTTCGGCGGCGCGCAGGCGATCGGCGTGAACGGCGGGGATCGCGGCGGTGCCGGGCAGGATCATGCCGAGCGCCTCGGCGATGCAGGCCATTGTCGAGGCGGTGCCCATCACCGCGCAGGTGCCGGCGGTGGTGGCAAGCCGGCCTTCGACGATGGAGATTTCCTCGTCGTCGACTTTGCCGGCGCGGTACTGCGCCCAGAAGCGGCGGCAGTCGGTGCAAGCGCCGAGCCGCTCGCCTTTGTGACGGCCGGTCATCATCGGCCCGGCGATCAAGCCGATCGCCGGCAGGTTGGCCGATACCGCGCCCATGAGCTGCGCCGGCACGGTCTTGTCGCAGCCGCCCATGAGAATGACCGAATCCATCGGCTGGGCGCGGATCATCTCCTCGGTGTCCATCGCCATCAGATTGCGGAATTTCAGGCTGGTCGGATTGAGGAAGACTTCGCCGAGCGAGATGGTGGGGAATTCAACCGGAATTGCACCGGCGGCGAGCACGCCGCGCTTCACCGCTTCGAGCATCTCCGGGAAATGACGATGGCAGTTGTTGAAGCCCGAGCGGGTATAGGCGATGCCGACCACGGCCTTGGCCAGCGACTCGCGCGAATAGCCCATCGAGGACGCGAAGGAGCGGCGCAGATAAAGAGAGAAGTCGCGGTCGCCGTAGTTGGTGAGGCCGTGCGAAAAGCCGATCGGTTTGTCTGCCATGCGCCGTTTGTATCGTCGCGGTGCCGCGATGCCAATGCGGCGGCCAGGCATGCCGCCGCCTTGCTTAATCGAAGCGTGCGCTCAGCGAATTCAGCGTGGGCTGCGAAGCGCGCTTGGCCTCGTCGTCAATCGGAGGCCGGCTCAAATACCTGGTGAGGCGGCCTTCGCGCCCCACCCGCGCTTTCGCGCGATGGGTGAAAGCACCCAACAGACGATGTTCAGCAGGATAAGTCCCAACAGCAGGTAGAGGCCGAAGAAGACATAAACAGCGACCGCGACGACCAGGAATGCGACCGACAGCAAAAGGCGGCGGAGACTGCGAGGCATGAGCGTCGTCGTAGGCGATGCTGGTTTCGCGAGGCTTACGGAGATCGCGCATTTCTC
The DNA here is from genome assembly GCA_963788805.1 of uncultured Alphaproteobacteria bacterium. GTDB lineage: Bacteria > Pseudomonadota > Alphaproteobacteria > Rhizobiales > Xanthobacteraceae > Pseudolabrys. The sequence goes on along the minus strand of CAWBHU010000003.1, from coordinate 162,009 downwards.
AATGCAATTTCATGGAAATCCCAAGGATTCTTGCCTCGACAAACGCCCTGGAAGCCTTCTAAAAAGCCGGGGAGCGTGGGTGGAAGTTTTCCAAAGTGACGAACTACGACCAGTATTTCGAAAAGGCCCTGGGCGAGCTGCACCGCGAGCGCCGTTACCGCGTATTCGCCGACCTCGAGCGCATCGCCGGCCGCTTCCCGCACGCCTATTGGCACTCGCCGGAAGGCCGCCGGGACGTCGTGATCTGGTGCTCCAATGACTACCTCGGCATGGCCCAGCACCCGAAGGTGGTGGGCGCGATGACCGAGACCGCGGCGCGGCTCGGCACCGGCGCCGGCGGCACCCGCAACATCGCCGGCACCAATCATCCGCTGGTCGAGCTCGAGCGCGAGCTCGCCGACCTGCACGGCAAGCCGGCGGCGCTGGTGTTCACCTCCGGCTATGTGTCGAACGCGACCGGTATCGCCACCATCGCGCAGCTCCTGCCCAACTGCCTGATCCTGTCCGACGCGCTCAACCACAATTCGATGATCGAGGGCGTCAAGCGCGCCGGCTGCGAGAAGCAGATCTGGCGGCACAACGACGTCGCGCATCTCGAAGAGCTGCTGCAAGCCGCCGATCCGGCGCGGCCCAAGCTGATCGTGTTCGAGAGCCTCTATTCAATGGATGGCGACGTCGCGCCGATCCGCGCGATCTGCGACCTCGCCGAGAAATACGGCGCGATGACCTATGTCGATGAGGTGCACGCGGTCGGCATGTACGGCCCGCGCGGCGGCGGCGTTACCGAACGCGACAACGTCGCTGCGCGCGTCGATGTGATCGAAGGCACGCTCGCCAAGGCGTTCGGCTGCCTCGGCGGCTATATCGCCGGCTCGCGTGAATTGATCGACGCGGTGCGCTCCTATGCGCCGGGCTTCATCTTCACCACCGCGCTGCCGCCGGCGATCTGCGCCGCTGCGACCGCCGCGATCCGCCATCTGAAGGAATCGCACTGGGAGCGTGACCGCCACCAGGACCGCGCCGCGCGGGTGAAGGCGGTGCTCAATGCCGCCGGCCTGCCGGTGATGCCGAGCGACACGCATATCGTGCCGGTGCTGGTCGGCGACCCGGAGAAGTGCAAGCAGGCCTGCGACATGCTGCTCGCCGAGCACGGCATCTACATCCAGCCGATCAATTATCCGACCGTGCCGCGCGGCATGGAGCGGCTGCGCATCACGCCCTCGCCCTATCACGACGACGCGCTGATCGATGCGCTGGCCGAGGCGCTGGTCGATGTGTGGGAGCGGCTGCAATTGCCGCGCCGCGGCCAGCAGCTGGCGGCGGAATAACCACAGCGCTACCGCCCTGACGGCAGGCCGCGACAACCTGTCTTCGGCTCCATATTCACGCGCTTGGCCCCCTGCGCTATCGTTCCCGGACCGACACATGTCCGCGGAGGGGACCGCCATGGCTATTGTCGAAAATACCGCGAAGAAACTCGTGCTCCAATCGGGCTCGACCACGCTCATCGCTCGACAGCGCCGCCGGACAGATGACGCTGCAAAGCAAAGTGCTGTTCTGGAAGCGCGCTCCAGCTCAGCGCGGCGTTCAAGGATGTCGCGCGACGTCAAGATCGAGCAAAACCACGATCCAGCATCCGGGGCCGATATTTACGGCACGATGGTGGTGATGAAGTCCGGCGGCAGCGTGGGCGGTGCCAGCCGATACCAGGCAGCAAGCCGAGGCTGAGGTCGCCACGATCCGGAAATTCATCGGGATGCCGGCCGGCAAATAAGCCGCCTGCAGTCTCCTAATCCTCGAACGGATGCGTGGGTAGTTTCGGCGGCTTTTTGCCCGGCGTCAGAACGCGCCGCGCGGCAAAGCGCGCAACCAGCGGCGTCGTCAGCGACACGAAGAAGATGCGCGCCAGGTGATGCGCGCCGACATAGACCGGGTCGATGTTGAGCGCGAGCGCCAGCAGCATCATGGCGTCCACCGAGCCCGGCGCAAAAGCGATCATCACGTCGGCGATGCGGAACGGCGTCACCGCAATCATCGCCACCGCAGCCGCCCCACCGATCGCGATCGACACGCCAAGCGAGCCGAACGATGCGGCGATGAAGCTCATCAGCATGCGGAACGAGGTGTTGGCGAACCGCGCGCCGGTGACGGCGCCAAGCGCAATCATCGCCGCGTTGACGATCCACCACGGCATCACGGCCTGGATGAGCCCGGAGCCGTGCAGCACGGCAGACGCAAGCATCGCTCCGAACAGGAGGCCGCCGGGGAAATTGACGTAGAACAGCAGGACGGCCAAAGCGGTCGAGACAGCGACGAGGATTGCCAGTTCAGGCAACGCTTCGAGCGAGAGCTCGCCGCCAAGAGTTTGGAAGACCGGCCCCACCAGGCCGAAGCTGGCGAGCCCGGCCGGCAGGCCGACCGCGATGACCACCACGCGCATTGTCTGCACGATGGCGATGCCGCGCATGTCGGCGCCCAGCTCGGCGGCGACCGCCATCACCTGCGACAGCCCGCCAGGCGCCGCACCGAGGAAAGCCGACACGCGGTCCCAGCCGTGCACCTTCTGGAGATAGAGCGCGCCGGCAAAGCCGATCACCGCCATCGCCGCGACCAGGACGATGATGCTCACCGGATAGGTGGTGATGCCGTGCAGCGTGGCCGGCGTCACCACGGCGCCAAGTGAAATGCCGATCAGGACGAGGATGGTCGAGGTCAGCCGCAGCGGCATGAACATCGGACGGCCCGCCAACGCGGCGCAGGCGACCGCGAGCATCGCACCGGACAGCCACCCGGCCGGCACCCCGATGATGCCGAAGACACCGCCACCGATCGTGGCAACGGAAAGCGTTTCGGCCAGATGCCACGCTTTGGTCGTTCGCGAAGACGATGGCTGAGGCGGCAAGGCGGGTATCCGCAGTACACGCGACGCAATGTGCGCCGGTGCACGGAAGGGATGGCCTGCGCACGCGAGCAAGGCAAGCCGACGCGACGCATGACACCGCTTTGCGGATGCAAGCCTCGCAAAGCCGAACACTTCAGGAACATTCACCTAATCTGCTGAATGCGCGTTCAGATCGAGCGGTCCAAGTCCTTGGTTCGGAACGAGAAGCCGCTTCGCGCTTTGTAGGTGGTCTGGAGACAGAGGAGAATCACATGACCAATTTTACCCGGATCACTGCCGTCGCAGTCTTCGCGGCGGCCGCATGGGCCGGCGCTTCATCGTTTACGCCGGCTGCGGCCGCGCCCCAGGAAGGCCTGACGCAGGAATTGTCTGCGGCCTGCCGCACCGTGGTGTCGTCGCGCTGGAGCAATGGGCGCCGTGTCACGACCAAGCAAGCGCGTCTGCACGCCGGGCTATGGCTACGCGCGGCCGGCCTACCGGTCGTACGGCTATGCCGCTTCGTGCCGCTACGTCACCAAGACTCGCTGGTCGAACGGCCGTCAAGTCACGGTGCGTACGCGGGTTTGCTAAGCGCATTTCGGGGTGGGGACGATGCGTCCTCACCCCGCATTGCTTGAGTATCTCTCCTTGTTAAGCCGCTAAACAGCGGCTTTTTCAGCATCAAATAACCGAGCGGGAACACGCGCGCCGGGATAAAATCCGCGCAGTGGTGGGCGTGGGTTTTTTGATGCTGCAAGGCTGGATCGTTATCGCGGTCGCGCTCGGTTACATCGGGCTGCTGTTCCTGGTGGCGAGCTATGGCGACCGTTTGAGCGGCTCGCGCGCCCAGCGGCGTCCGCGGCTGTGGATCTATCCGCTCTCGCTCGCGATCTACTGCACGTCGTGGACGTTCTTCGGCTCGGTCGGCAACGCCTCGCGCACCGGCTACGAATTCCTGACCATCTATATCGGGCCGATCCTCATGATCGGCATCTTCACGCCGCTGATCCTGCGCGTGGTGCGGCTCGCGAAGGCGCAAAACATCACGTCGGTCGCCGACTTCATCGCCGCGCGCTACGGCAAGAGCCAGGCGGTCGCCGCGACCGTGGCGCTGATCGCGATCGTCGGCACCGTGCCCTACATCGCGCTTCAGCTCAAAGCTGTCTCCTCCTCGCTCGGGACGATCCTGGCGCCCGCGATGCAGAACACCGGCATGCTGCAGCCGGTATTCGGCGACCTCGCGCTGTTCGTTGCGCTGTCGATGGCGACCTTCGCGGTGCTGTTTGGAACGCGCCACATCGATGCGACCGAGCACCAGGACGGCTTGATGCTCGCGATCGGCGCCGAGTCGCTCGTCAAGCTGCTCGCGTTCCTGGCGGTTGGCTTCTTCGTGACATTTTACATCTTCGATGGACCGGCCGCGCTGTTCGCCGAGGCGGCCGCGCGCTCCGATACGGCGGCGATACTCGGCAAAACGCCGCGTGCCGACACGCTCGTCGTCACGACGCTGCTCTCGTTCGTTGCCATCCTGCTGCTGCCGCGGCAATTCCACGTCACCGTGGTCGAGAACAACGGCGAGGCGGAGATCAAGCGGGCGCGCTGGCTGTTTCCGCTTTATCTTGTGCTGATCAATCTGTTCGTCGTCCCGATCGCGATTGCGGGCCTGCTCAAGTTCTCGCCCGGCACGATCGACAGCGACATGTTCGTGCTGGCGCTGCCGCTGCGCGAAGGATCGGCCTTGCTCACCATCGCCGCGTTCGTCGGCGGCCTCTCCGCCGCGACCGCCATGGTGATCGTCGAGACGGTCGCGCTCTCGATCATGGTCTCGAACGACCTCGTCATGCCGCTCGCCTTGCGGCGGCAGAAGGAGCTCGGCCGCCTCGCCGATTTCGGCGCCAAGCTGCTCAAGGTCCGGCGCGTCGCGATCTTCGTGATCTTCGGCCTGGCCTACGCGTATTACCGCTCGGCCGGCGACGCGCAGCTTGCCTCGATCGGCATCCTCGCCTTTGCCGCCATCGCGCAGCTGGCGCCGGCCTTCTTCGGCGGGCTGATGTGGCGCGGCGCGACCGCGGCGGGCGCCATCGCCGGCATGACGGTCGGCATCCTGGTCTGGGGCTACACGCTGTTGCTGCCGAGCTTTGCCGATCATCGGCATCATCGGGGCCCGCGTCCTTACCGAAGGCCCATGGGGCATCGCCGCGCTGCGGCCGCAGAACCTGCTCGGCCTCGACCTGCCGCCGATCGTGCACGGCGTGATGTGGAGCCTGTTGCTCAACGTCATCACGTGGTTTGCGGTGTCGTGGCGGCAGACCCCTCTTCGATCGAGCGGCTGCAGGCCAACCTGTTCGTGCCGACCGAACTTGCGCCGATCACGCCGAGCTTCCGGCTGTGGCGCTCATCGGTGACGGTCGAAGAACTGACCGGCACGGTGGCGCGCTATCTCGGCGAGGAGCGCACCAGAGCGAGCTTCGAGGCGCTCGCCTCGCCCCAGCGGATCAGTCTCGATCCGAAGGACGAGGCCGATTTCCGGCTGGTCCGTCATGCCGAGCACGTTCTGGCCTCGGCCATTGGCACGGCATCGTCGCGGCTCGTCCTGTCACTCCTGCTGCGAAAGCGCACGGTCTCGACCAAGGCGGCGCTCAAGCTGCTCGACGATGCGAACGCGGCGATCCAGTACAACCGCGAAATCCTCCAGACCGCGCTCGACCGCGTGCAGGAAGGCATCGCGGTGTTCGACAAGGACCTGCACCTGATCTGCTGGAACCGGCAATTCGGCGACATTCTCGACTTGCCGCCGAGCCTGGTCCGCGGCGGCGCCGGGCTCGACGAAATCCTGCGCTTCAATGCCAAGCGCGCCGGCGGCGACGCCGAAGCGATCGATGACGCGGTCAGCACGCGTCTTGATCGTTATCTCGCCGGCGGCGAGCCATTCAGCGAGCGCTTTGCCGAGCGTGGCCTGGTGATCGAGATGCGCGCCAACCGCATGCCGGATGGCGGCCTGGTGACGACCTTTACCGACATCACGCCGAGCGTCGAAGCGGCCGAGGCGCTCGCGCGCGCCAACGAGACTCTGGAGCGGCGCGTTCGTGAGCGCACCGAGCAGCTGACCCGGCTGAACATCGCGCTTGGGCACGCCAAGGGACAGGCGGACGAGGCGAACATTTCAAAGACGAAATTTCTTGCCGCCGCGAGCCACGACATTCTTCAGCCGCTCAATGCCGCCCGGCTTTATGTGACGAGCCTGCGCGAGCGCGACACCAACCGTCAGGATGGCGAGCTGGTCCAGAACATCGATGCTTCGCTCGAAGCGGTCGAGGAAATTCTCGGCGCGTTGCTCGACATTTCGCGGCTCGATACCGGCGCGATGCGGCCGGAGCTCAGCGCATTCCGCATCGCCGACATGCTGCGCCAGATCGAGGTCGAGTTCGCGCCGATCGCGCAGAGCAAGGGGCTCGAGCTGGTGTTCGTGCCCTCCTCGCTGACGGTGCGCTCAGACCGGCGGCTGTTGCGTCGCGTGCTGCAAAATCTGGTGTCCAACGCCATCAAGTACACGCCGAAAGGACGCGTCCTGGTCGGATGCCGCCGGCACAACGGGGAGCTGCGGGTCGACGTGCTCGACACCGGCGTCGGTATTCCCAAAGCCAAGCAACGCGACATCTTCATCGAATTCCATCGCCTCGACCAAGGCGCGCGGATCGCCCGCGGGCTTGGGCTCGGGCTTTCGATCGTCGAGCGCATCGCGCGCGTGCTCGGGCATGAGATCGAGGTCGATTCAGTCAGCGGACAGGGCTCCCGGTTTTCAATCACGATGCCGATGGCCGCGCGCGGCACCGCCCAGCTTCACCGCGGCGGAGCCCGCTGCCGATGCCGGCCAGCTCGCCGGCACCGTCGCGGTTTGCATCGATAACGACCCCAAGATCCTTGATGGCATGGTGACCTTGCTGCGCGGCTGGGGCTGCGAAGTGCATTGCGGCGCCGGACGGCGAGAGCGCGCTGGCGATGCTCGGCAAGGCCGGGCCGGCGCCGAACGGCCTGTTGGTCGATTACCACCTCGACCGCAGCAACGGCATCGAAGCGGTGAAGGCGCTGCGGCGGCGGCTTGGCGGCGACTTGCCGGCGATCCTGATCACGGCCGACCGCAGCGTGAAGGTGCGCGCCGAGGCGCGGGCCGCCAACATTCAGGTGCTGCACAAGCCGCTCAAGCCGGCCGCGTTGCGGGCGATGCTGTCGCAATGGCGGGTGCTGCGGGTCGCCGCGGCGGAGTAACTACCCCTCAGCCGCCCGCGGGCTGCGGCCATTGCCCGGCTTCGATCTTCGCCGCGGCGATCACCGCCTGGGTGCGGCTCTCGACCCCGAGCTTTTGCAGGATCGCCGACACGTGCGCCTTCACGGTGGCTTCCGAGACGCCGAGCTGGAAGGCGATCTGCTTGTTGAGCAGACCCTCCGACAACATCATGAGGACGCGCACCTGTTGCGGCGTCAGCGTCGCCATGCGCGACATCAGCTCGATGGTCTCCTTGTCGGCGGCGACGTTGAGATCGACATCGGGCGGCGTCCAAACGCCGCCCTTTACGATGCGCGAGATCGCGGTGCGCATCTCGTCGATCCCGAGCGTCTTCGGGATGAAGCCTGAGGCGCCGAATTCCATGCAGCGGCGGATCGCGGCCGGTTCGTCATTTGCGGACACGACGATCACCGGCACGGCCGGGATATTGCGCGCGCAGATACATCAGCCCGGAGAAGCCGCGGATGCCCGGCATGGTGAGGTCGAGCAGAACGAGATCCATCTCGCTGTCGCGCTCGAGCAGATCGGCGACCTCGTCGAAGGTGCCGGCTTCGCTGATCTCGACCTGATCGAACAGGCCGGTCACCGCCTCGCGCAGCGCGCCGCGGAACAGCGGATGATCGTCGGCGATCACCAGGCGATGTCGTTCAGCTCGAAGCCACTGACGCTTCCTCACCCGATTGTCGCGAGGTCGCCGCTCCGCGAACGCCGCGCAGATCGATGCGCTTGGTCAGCTCTTCGTGCACATTGCAGAGCACGACCTTGAGATAATTGTGCGTGGTGTGAAAATCGCTCTTCTTCAATTTCTCGTGGATCGGCATCGCGTCGAAATAGAGTTTGACGTAGGTCTCGGGAATATCCATCGCGCGCTTGGGCGGATGCAGCCTGATGAGCTTGAGGCGGCGCGTCGAGCTCGGCGCGCATGTCGCGCCAAGTATCGGCGCCGAGCGCGGCCGGGACCGGATAGCGGTCGAACACCGAGAGGACCAGCGCGCTGAGCTGCTCAAGCCCGTCCGCGCGATCGGCGTCCGGCCGTCGCTGTGCAGCACGTTGTCGGCAACCTCCGCCACCATTGCGAGGCCGAGCGGGTAGGCGCGCCAGCGCGCCTCTTCGGCGGCGGCGTGGAAGCCCGGTGTCCTTGAACAGCACCTTGGCGTAGTGGCCGGCGCGCGCGCGGGCATATTCGTAGATGCCTTTCTGCGCGACGAAGGCGGCATTGCCGTCGATGAAGTCCGCGAGTGCCGCGGCGTCGCGGATCGGCGGCCGGCGCTTGAAGAAGTCGAACAATCCCATGGCTTTCTTTTAGCCCTTTCAGACTGGAAACGATGTGCCGATGGTGCTGCAGCGCGAAAAATCTTTGTTTTTCAGTGACTTGATCCATGCACATTATCCGAAAGTCTTATAAGGCGCCCTAAGCGACCGGTGTTAGCGTCAGAATTGGTCCTTATCCCAGCCGAAGCAAAAAGAGCGGGAAAGGATCGCGGCAGATGGGGGGTGCCGCGCGCCGCTGACTTTCACCTCCCGAAGAAACCGCACTCCGGGCTCGCAACGGTCCGGATTTTCGAGGGAGGGCTTACGCCCCATGACTCAGTCCAGTCAGGCCAATACGGACGCTCACTGGAAGAAGACAACTCGCCTGATGCTTACGCATCTCGGGGTCTGGTTCTTCTTCGGTTACGTCATCCACATGTTCGTCAATCAGCTCAACGCGATCAAAATTCCAATTCTGGGATTCCCGCTCGGCTTCTACATGGCCGCGCAGGGTTCGCTGATCGTGTTCGTCGTCATGCTGTTCATGTTCGCGAAGCAGCAGGACGCGCATCGACCGCGAATTCGGCATGGCCGAAGACGACTGAGGGGAGCAACAACCATGGCAACTCAAGCCACAGGCGCAGACGCCGATTTTATAAACAACCTCGGACGGATGTACGGCACCTATACGGGTGGCTTCATCGCGTTCATCATCCTGCTCGCGATCCTCGAGCAGGTCGGCGTCCCGAACAAGATCCTCGGCTATCTGTTCGTGTTCTTCACCCTCGCGGTCTACGCCATCATCGGCGTTATGACACGAACGGCGCAGGTGTCCGAATATTACGTCGCCGGCCGGCGCGTTCCCGCTCTCTACAACGGCATGGCGACCGGCGCCGACTGGATGTCGGCGGCGTCGTTCGTCGGCATGGCCGGCACGCTGTTCCTGCTCGGCTATGACGGCCTCGCCTGGGTGCTCGGCTGGACCGGCGGCTTCGTGCTGGTCTCGATCCTGATCGGCCCGTATCTGCGCAAGTTCGGCGCCTATACGGTTCCGGACTTCATGGCGTTCCGCTTCGGCGGCAACTTCGCCCGCTTCATCGCCGTGGTCGTGCTGGTGTGCTGCTCCTTCACCTACGTGACGGCGCAGATCTACGGCACCGGCCTGATCGCCTCGCGCTTCCTCGGCATGCCGTTCGAGCTCGCGGTGTTCGCCGGCCTCGTCGGCATTCTGCTCTGCGCGATGCTCGGCGGCATGCGGGCGGTGACATGGACGCAGATCGCCCAGTACATCGTGCTGATCGTCGCCTACCTGACGCCGATCGTGATCCTGTCCACCAAGAAGTACGGCATTCCGATCCCGGAACTGACCTACGGGCAGGCGATCGCAGAGATCACGGCGCGCGAGCAGCAGATGCTGGCAAGCGGGCTTGACGACGGCGGCGGCTCTCAAGCCGCACATCCAGCCGTTCATCAACTACAGCGCCGCTGAACTTCTTCGCGATCATCTTCTGCATGATGGTTGGCACCGCGTCGCTGCCGCACATCCTGATGCGCTACTTCACCACCCCGTCGGTGCGTGAAGCCCGTCAGTCGGTGGCGTGGTCGTTGCTCTTCATCTTCCTGCTCTACTTCTCGGCGCCGGCTTACGCCGCGTTCTCGAAGCTGGAGGTGTACACCAACATCATCGGCCGGGACGTGACGCAGGTCCGACCCTGGATGTTCACCTGGGGCGAGCTTGGGCTGATCCAGATCTGCGGCAAGAACGCCGCCAGTATCGATGCGATTGTCGCCGCCTGTAAGGCGATCGCCGGCCATCCCGGCGTCGTCCGCCTGCAGGACTTCGTGATCAATACGGACGTGATCGTGCTCTCCACCCCGGAGATCGCGGGCCTTCCGTACGTGATCTCGGGCCTGGTCGCGGCGGGCGGCCTCGCGGCGGCGCTCTCGACCGCCGACGGCCTGCTGCTCGCCATCGCCAACGCGCTGTCCCACGACGTCTACTACAAGATGCTCGACCCGAATGCGCCGACCATTCGTCGGCTCACCGTGGCTCGCGTCCTCTTGTTCTTCGTGGCGGTGGCTGCGGCGGCACTGGCTGCGACCAAACCGGGCGACATCCTGGCCATGGTCGGCTGGGCCTTCTCGCTCGCCATGGCCGGCAACTTCCCGGCGCTCGTCATGGGCATCTGGTGGAAGCGCACGACCGCGGCCGGCGCGATCGCCGGCATGCTGGCGGGCTTCGGCCTCTGCCTGTTCTACCTGGTCGTGACGCGCTACTTCCCCGGCTTCGGTGTGAAGTATTTCGGCATGACCTCGCTGACTCAATCCGGCGACCGGCGCGCCGCTGGTCGAACCTGCAAGCGGCGATGGCAGCTGCCGAACGCGATGGAAGCCTGGCCGACGCTTGCGCACCCGCTGGCGAACAAGGTTGGCTGGTTCAACCTCAACAACATCGCCTGCGGATCTGCTCGGCATGCCGCTCGGCTTCCTGGTGATCTACGTGGTCAGCCTGATGACAACGAGCCGTCGAAGGAAATGCAGGCCTATGTCGACGAGATCCGCAAGCCGCGTGGCCGCACGGTTCTCGAAGAGAAGACCTGATCGATACCGATAACAAAGTGACGAGCGGGGCCCTTCGGGGCCCTGCTTTTTTTGTGCGAGCGCGTGACGCGCTGCGATGCCGCTCGTTATAGTGCCGCGCGCAACGAGACCGGACAAATCGTGGACAGACAACCTGGCTCCTCACGCACTGGTACTTCCAGGTGCCGAATTTCGTGCTGGCGGCGCTGATGTACACGCTGCTCGGGCGCGCGTTGCTCGGGCTGATCGTTGCAGCCGGATTCGAAGAATTACATCTGGCGGTTTTTCTGCCGGCTCACCGATCCGGTCGTTGCCGCTGATCGCCTAGTCACGCCGAAGGCCGCGGCGCCGGTCGTCCTCTGGCTGTTCGGCGTGGTCTGGCTGTTCTGGTTGCGCGTCGCGCTGTTGATTTTCTTCAGTTATTTCAGCCTCGCCCGCCGAGCGGGGCCTGACCATGGAGCGGCAATTTCTATTTCATCGGCATCGCCTTCTTCGGGATGATCAACGGGATGTTTCACCCGTTGCGGGTAAATCGTTGCATTCGTCACTCAATTATTTCATGGCGCTGCCGCTGTTCGGCAGCCCAGGCCTGATCTTCTATTTTTCGTCGCTGATGCTGGCGACCGCCACCGTTATCCTCGCCGGGAATTCCGGCGGCGCTTTACGAGCGCTACCGCGGTCGAAAGAGGATTCCGACGTCGGTCGCCTTGTGGATTTGGCTTGCCGGCACGGCGCTGCTGGCGCTGCCGGCATGGGCAAGTTTTCTCGAGCTCGGGCTTTAGAATCGCGCCCACGGCTTTCGTGAGAAAGCCCGCATTGTCCGCGTTATGGGCCGCGCTGTTATCGTCTCGCGCCGGCTTGCATTCAGAAGACTTGCTGAATGGAATTTCTTCGCCAACTCGCCTACGAGATCGTGCTGCGGGCCTGCGGCTTCGGCTCGCTCGCGATCTTCTGCGTCATGGTCGGCATGTCATTCGAGCCGCGCTTCGCCTTCCAGGCCGGCGGCTTCCTGACCACGATGATGGCGCTGGTCCTCTACTACAAAGCGCACGAGGCGCTGCACAAGGACTACCGCAAGACCGAGCTCTGGCTCTACGTGCCGAAGGACTACAAGCCGCCGCACGGCGGCGCGCAGTGGGCAAGCTCGACCGTGATGCGCGAGACCTACCTCACCTTCGGCATGTGGACGGCGGCGATCGCGGTCGCGATGTGGGCGATCGCGCTGATCTTCTGGCTGCTGGGGTTTTGAGCGCCGCTACTCGCGGCAACTGCCGATAAATTGCAGCACGACCTCGCGCGTATGCGGCGCGTGGCGGTGCTCGATCAGATAGATGCCCTGCCAGGTGCCGAGCGCGGCTTTGCCGTCCTGCACCGGAATGGTGAGCGAGACGCCCGTGAGCATCGCCTTGATATGCGCCGGCATGTCGTCGGGGCCTTCGGTGTCGTGGATATAGCCGGCGTGCTGCGGCGCGAGGCGGTTCAGTGCATCGGTCAGATCGGTCTGCACGTCCGGGATCGGCATTTTCCTGAATGGTGAGCGATGCCGAGGTGTGGCGCAGGAACACGGTGAGCGCGCCGTCAGCCGCTTTCGCCTCGCGAAGAAAATCGGCGGCATCGCGCGTAATGTCGATGAAGCCGATGCCGCTGGTGCGGACGCTGATCGTGGCCGTCAGCAGGGCCTGCGGCGTAACGCGAGTGATCGGCGACAGGCGGCTGCTCACGTTTAGAGGCGCACCGAGTCTTCGTCGCTCTTGCCGGTCAGATCGCGCTTGAGGTCGTTGAGCATCTCGACCACGCGACGCCACGCTTCGGTGATGCGCGGCGCGCGCCTGCGCCAGCTCGTCCTTCGAGGGCATTTGCGGGACTTTAAGCTCGCTCGATTTCGGCGCCGGCACCGGCGCCGGCGGACGCGGCGGCTCAAGCTCGGCGATGCGCTTTTGCATCGCGGTTGTCTCTTGTTGCAGCGCCGCGATCCGCTCATTGAGCTGCCTGTTCTCGTTCTGCAGCTTCGCGATCTCGGTCGCGCTGCCCCTCAAGCTGCTCTTGCGCGGTGACCTGCGTCCGAGACAGTGGCGATCTCCCGCCGCATCGCGGCGAGCTCGGCCTTCAAAGCATCGGCCGGCTGATTGCTGGAAAGCTGCTGCTTGAGGGACGCGATCTCCTGGCGCAGCGCGGCCAGCTCGCTCTTCGCCGCGGCGCTGTCGGCCTGCGACTTCTCGATCGCGGCCTTGAGAGCAGCCCGCTCCTCTTCCGGCATGCCGAGATGCTTCTGCAGCTCGCCGAGCTGCTCGTTGAGCTTGCTGTTGTCGCTTTCGGCCGGCTTGAGCTGCGCCTGCAGCACGACACCCTCTTCCTGCACCGGGCTGCAGGACCATTTGGCCGGGCCTTGCGACTTGCAGAACACCACCTGCCCGGTCTGGTGATCGAGCCGCATCACGCCGTCGTTTACGTGGGTGAAGCGGTAGCGCAGCGGCGAGGCGGCGGCCTGCTTCACGTCGTCCAGTTTGGCTTTTTGCGCGGACGCTTCCGGCGCAAGCGCCAACACCAGTCCGGCGGCGAGCATCGATAAGGGACGCATGAGGGCATCTCCCTGCGGCAGCGGTTCGCTAACGCTAACACCACGATGGGCGGGCGAAAACGCGCTGCGCAGTCGTGTCTGCAAACTGCAATCCGGGCGGCGAAATCAAGTTCCGTCGCCGCGGCAAATTTTCGCGCATTCGCTCCTGTTTTCAAACGCTTACCGTTCCTTGACTCGCAAAAATGCGGTCAGTATGGTCCGCGCGGCTTTTAAGGGCGGTGGAGTTTTTCCAGCGGTTTTTCTGCGCGGGATCGAAGCAATGGCTGACGAACCCCGCCGGCAGGACGAGCGCAAAGACACCCCGGACGAAGAAGCTGCTCTCTCCGCGAGGCTCGATCGTCTCGGCGAACGGCTCAAGAATGTGAGCCGGCCCTCCGAAAACGTGTCCGGTCCTCGCACCCGCGCCGACCCGTCGGCGCTCGCCCGCGGTTTCCGGCTCTCCAGCGAATTGGTGGCCGGCGTCGTCGTGGGCGCCCTCATCGGCTGGCTGATCGATCGCTGGCTGGGTATCTCGCCCTGGGGGATGATTGTGTTTCTGCTCGCCGGATTTGCGGCGGGTGTGCTGAACGTGATGCGGGCCGCCGGCGTGGCGCCCCACAACAGGATGAAGTGATGGCTACCGATCCGATTCACCAGTTCCAGATCGTGAAGTTCTTCCCGGTTCTGAACCTCGGTGGCCACGAAATCCATTTCACCAATTCGGCCGCCTTCATGGCGCTGGCCGCGGGGGGCATTACTGCCTTCCTGCTGGCCGCAACCGCCAACCGTTCGCTGGTGCCGGGCCGCTTCCAATCGGTCGCCGAGCTGTCCTACGAGTTCGTGGCCAACACCATCAATTCGACGGCGGGCAAGGAAGGGATGAGGTTCTTCCCCTTCGTGTTCTCGCTGTTCATGTTCATCCTGGTCGCCAACCTGGTCGGCCTGATCCCCTACACCTTCACCGTCACCTCGCACCTCATCATCACCGCCGCGCTGGCGCTGTCGGTGTTCCTCACGGTGCTGGTCTACGGCTTCTGGAAGAACGGGCTGCACTTCTTCAACCTGTTCGTGCCCAAGGGCATCCCGATCTACATCCTGCCGCTGATCGTTTTCATCGAGGTGCTGTCGTTCCTGTCGCGCCCGATCTCGCACTCGGTGCGTCTGTTCGCCAACATGCTGGCGGGCCACATCACCCTCAAAGTGTTCGCGAGCTTCATCACCCTGCTCGGCGGGCTCGGCATTGCCGGCTGGATCGGCGCCGTGCTGCCGCTGAGCCTCGTGGTCGCGCTCACTGCGCTGGAGCTTCTGGTCGCATTCCTGCAGGCCTACGTGTTTGCCATTCTCACCTGCATCTATCTCAACGACGCCATTCACCCGGGCCACTAGGCCTTTCCGTTTCAGCAAAACCACGAGGAGTTCATCATGGATCCAATCGCAGCCAAGTACATCGGTGCCGGCATTGCCTGCATCGGCATGGGTGGCGCCGGCGCCGGCGTCGGCATCATCTTCGGCAACTATCTCGCCGCCGCGCTCCGCAATCCGTCGGCCGCGCAAGGCCAGTTCGGCAACCTGATCTTCGGGTTCGCCGTGACCGAAGCGCTCGGCATCTTCTCGCTGCTGATCGCGCTGTTGCTGCTGTTCGCGCTCTAAGAACAGGCGGATCGAAGCCAGATGGCCACCACGAGCGCATCAACCCAGCAGCCGGGGCATAAGGAGCCGTTTCCGCCGTTCAATGCGGAGACCTATGCCTCGCAGCTGTTCTGGCTGGCGCTGTGCTTCCTCTTCCTGTTCGTGATGATGTGGAAGGTCGCGCTGCCGCGCATCGGCCGCATCATCGATGCACGTCAGAACGCCGTATCCGGCGACCTCGCGGAGGCGGAGCGGCTCAAGGGCCAATCCGACGCCGCGCTGCAGGCCTATGAGAAGGCGCTGGCCGATGCCCGCGCCCGCGCGCAGGCCATCGCCAACGAGACGCGCGACAAGCAGGCCAAAGAGGCCGAAGCGGCGCGCAAGGTGCTTGAGGATCAACTCAACGCCAAGCTCGCCGACGCCGACAAGTCGATCACCGCCACCAAGACGGCGGCGATGGCGAATATCCGCACCATCGCCGCGGATACCGCCAAGACGATCGTCGAGCGGCTGATTGGCCGGGTGCCGGACGACAAGACGGTCGAGGCCGCCGTGTCCGACGTGGTGAAGGGCTAGACCGATGATGGCCGCACTGAGCAATCCGGAGACCTGGGTCGCGGTCGCGTTCGTGATCTTTGTCGGCCTGCTCGGCTATCTCGGCGTTCACCGCCAGTTGACCAAGGCGCTGGACAGCCGCGCCGAGCGCATCAAGTCGGAACTCGACGAGGCCCGCCGCCTCAAGGATGAGGCGATGGCGCTGCTGCAGGAATATCAGCGCAAGCGCGAGGCCGCCGAGGGCGAGGCCCAGTCGATCGTGACCGAGGCCCGCGCCGAGGCCGACCGGCATGGCCGTCGAGGCCAAGGCAAAGGCCGAGGAATTCGTCGCCCGCCGCACCAGGATGGCGGAGCAGAAGATCGCCCAGGCGGAGGCCCAGGCCGTGGCGGATGTGCGTGCTGCTGCTGCTGATGCTGCTGTTGCTGCCGCCGAGAGGATCCTCACCCAGCAGGCCAAGGGCGACGTCGCCGCCGCAGCTGATCGCCAAGGGCGTCGAGGACGTCCGCAAGAAGCTGAACTAGCCCGGCCGGCTGAGCCCGACTAACTGGCTCACCGCGCTCATATTTCGGCTTCCCGTCCCCATAATCCCCGCTTTGCGTCGTCCGGAACGTTGCGAGTTAACCGGCCTCGCCTATTCTCGCCTTCAACTGATTCGCCGACATCGTTGCGTTGTTGCGTGCGTGAGGCCGGGAGAGGGAACCCGGCCGCGGCCGGCTGCTGCCGTTCGGGGGACGAATGGTCATTTTCGATTGCAACGGCGTGCTGGTCGACAGCGAAAAGCTGGCGACCGCGGTCGTATCGCAAGAATTCATCAAGGCGGGCTTCCAGCTGCCGCCTGAGGTGGTCGCGCGCTTTTTTACCGGGCGGCGCGCCGCCGACATGTTCGCCGAAGTCGAAATCGCGGCCGGACGCAGGCTGCCGCCGAACTTCGCGCAGACGGTCACCAGCGCGACGCTGGAGCGCTTCCGCCAGGAGCTGCGCGCCACGCCTTACGTTGCGCAGGCGCTCTCCTGGATCCGCGGACCGAAATGCGTCGCTTCGTCTTCTGCGCAAGACCGCATCCGGCTCAGCCTCCAGACCACCGACCTGATCCGCTTCTTCGATCCGTTCCTGTTCTCAGCGAGCGAAGTGGCGAACGGCAAACCGTCGCCCGACCTGTTCCTGCTGGCGGCCGGCAAGATGCAGGCCGCGCCGCGCGAATGCATCGTGGTGGAAGACTCGCCGGTCGGCGTCGCCGCGGCGGTTGCCGCCGGCATGTCCGCGGTCGGCTTTGTCGGCGGCAGTCACGCGGCCGACGATCTCGCACCGCAGCTTCGAGCCGCAGGCGCGAAGATCATCATCAACGACATGCGCGCGCTCAAGAGCGCGGTGATCGAGCTGCGCGGCTGGTGAGAGACTAGCGCCGGCGGCGCGCGGGCGCGGCGGGCTTCGGCGCCGCCGCACCCGGATCGAACCCGACATAGACGACGTAGTTCGCAATGTCGGGCGCGTTGCGCGGCAGCGGGAACGTCACGTCCTCATCAATATGGGTGAAGTCGGCGAAGGCGGGTTCGCCGGCCACGTTCACCGACAGCCGCGCCAGTTTTGAGACGACCGTCTTCGGCTCAGGGCCTTCCTGCACGACGGCGATACGCAACGGCACGTCGACCGTGCCGGGGCCACCTGCGGGACCGGTGATGACGCGGCCATACACGCCGACCTTCATCGTCATGAAACCCGGGCGCACACCGCATTCGCGCGAGAACCGCACCAACGTGCCCTGATAGCGCAAGTCCAGCGCGGTCTGCTCAGCGCCCGCCGGCTTCGGCGTCCTGACCATCAGCGTCGCGGTCCCTGGCCGGACCGTCACATCCGGACAATTGTATTCGTCCATCGCCGTGGTCGGCGTTGTGCCGGGAGCAGCGGTGTCGACCGCGGCGGTACCTGCTGCGCCTGGCGAAGCGGCCGAGGATGGAGAGGACGCTGGTTTGTCGCTCGACGGCGAGCCGGGAATGAGGTTCGCAACAGACGTGCATCCGCCCACCGCGGCTGCGGTCAGCATCAAGGCAAGCAAAGTGGCGGCTGATCCCCCACGCATCAAATCACTCCCCGGCAGTGCGCAGGCTATCCCCTACCCCGCGCTTGCGGCCAATCTATAGCAGGAACCACGGCCAATTAAGGGCCATCGCTGCGCAGCCGCGCATACAGTAAATGGTCGGCCCAGACGCCGTTGATGCACAGATATTCGCGCGCGTAACCCTCGCGTTGAAAGCCGGTCTTCTCCAGGAGCTGGACCGAAGCTGTGTTGCTCGGAATGCAAGCCGCCTCGACGCGATGGAGCCGCAGCGTGTCGAAGCACATCGGGATCAAAGTGCGCACTGCTGACGTCATCAGGCCCTGGCGCGCGAAGCGATGGCCAACCCAGTAGCCGATGCTGCCGGCTTGCGCGACGCCGCGGCGCAGATTGGCGAGGGTGAGACCGCCGACCATGACGCGGTCCGACTCACGGAAGATCAAAAAGGCATAGGCGGTATCGGTGCGCTGATCCTCGGCATAGCGCTTGAGGCGGCGGCGAAAGGCGCCGCGCGTGAGGTCGTCGGCCGGCCAGACCGGCTCCCATGGCGTGAGAAAATCGCGGCTTTCCTCGCGAAGCGCCGCCCATTCGGAAAAGTCCGACATCACCGGGGGGCGCAGGATCACGCCGTGACCGGCGACGGCGGGGCCGCTCTCTGCCAGGCTGACGCTGCGGAAAAACGCCATACGATTTCGCCCCGCAGGCGCTACGCCGCCTGCTTACCCAAACTTTCCGCAATCGCCGCGGCGCTGGCAAGGCCGCGGCCGGAGCCGAGCGCGGCGATAGCCGGACGGCTGCGGCGCAGCAGCGCCGCTCCAGCCGCACGGACGCTCGCTTCGGTGACGGCATCGACCTTGGCGACGATCTCGTCGAGCGGAATTGGCCGGCCATAGGCGAGGATCTGGCGCGCGAGCTGCTCGGCGCGGGCGCCGGAGCTTTCCAGCGCCATGAGCAGGCCCGCCTTCATCTGCGCCTTGGCGCGATTGATCTCGCTCTCGTTGATGGTCGCGGTGGCATCCGCGATCTCGTCGACCACCACTTGCATCAACTCGGGCGCGTCGGATTGGTCGGTGCCGGAGTAAAGGCCGAACACGCCGGTATCGCTGTAGGGCATATGGAAGGCGTAGATCGAGTAGCAAAGGCCGCGCTTCTCGCGCACTTCCTGGAACAGCCGCGATGACATGCCGCCGCCGAGCACGGCGGTGAAAACCTGCAGGCTGTAAAGCTCGGGATGGCCGAGCGGCAAGCCCTGCATGGCGAGCGCGAGATGCACCTGCTCAAGGTCGCGCGATTCGATGCGGGTGCCGCCGCCGAATTTGGCGGCCTGCGGCATGGGCGCGGCCGGTCCTGTGAAGCTCGCGAATTTCTCCTCGACCTGCGCCAGCACGTCCTTGTGGTCGACCGCGCCGGCCGCAGCGACAATCATGTCGGGCGCACGGTAGTTGCGGCCCAGATAATGCCGCAGCTTGTCGGGGTCGAAGGAGCGGACCGTTGTGGGCGTACCGAGGATCGAACGGCCGACCGGCTGATCCGGAAACGCCGTCTCGTTGAGACGCTCGAATACCAGATCGTCCGGGCGCATCCTCGACCGCGCCGATCTCCTGCACGATGACGTTCTGCTCGCGCTTGAGCTCGTCCGGCGCGAAGCTCGGATTGGCGAGGATGTCGGACAGCACATCGAGCGCGAGGTGGACGTCGGCCTTGAGGACACGGGCGTAATAGGCCGTGGTTTCGACGCTGGTGCCGGCATTGAGGTCGCCGCCGACGGCCTCGATTGCCTCCGCGAGCTCGCGCGCGTTGCGGCGCTTGGTGCCCTTGAAGGCCATGTGCTCGAGGAGATGCGAGATGCCGTGCTCGTCAGGCTTCTCGTCGCGGCTGCCGGACCCGACCCACACGCCAAGCGAGGCGGATTCCAGATGCGGCATGGAGTCGGTGACGACTGTCAGCCCGGATGGAAGCTTGGTGAGTTCGACGGCCATTCCTTCTCCTTACGCGGCGGCGCCTTCGCGCGCCGCGCGAGATGCCGAGACGATAAATTTTTCGACCGCGGCCTGTTCCGCGGGCAGGACGGTGACGCGCTCTTTGCGTGACGGCAAATCAGCCAGCCAATCGGGCAGCTTCGGGCGCGTGCCGCAGGCGGCCTGAACCGCATCGGGGAACTTGGCGGGATGCGCGGTCGACAGCACGACCATCGGCACCGATGGGTCGCGGTTGGTTTCTTTTTCCGCCACGGCCAGCCCGACCGCGGTGTGCGGATCGACGAAGTAGTCGCCCTCCCGGCAAACGGTGCGCATCGTCGCCGCGACTTCCTCTTCGTCGGCGCGGTCGGCGGTGAAGCTGTCGCGCAACGACTTGAGTGCATCACTGGCAATGTTGAAGCGCTTTGACTGCGCCAACGAGCCCATCAGGGCGCGGATCGCAGACGCATCGCGGCGATACGCCTCGAACAGCACGCGCTCGAAATTCGACGACACCTGGATATCCATCGATGGCGATGTGGTGGGGGTCACGCCGCGCACCTCGTACGCGCCGGTTGCCAGCGCCCGCGCCAGGATGTCGTTGACGTTGGTGGCGATGACAAGCCGGTCAATCGGCAGGCCCATGCGGGCGGCTACATAGCCGGCGTAGATATCGCCGAAATTGCCGGTCGGCACAGTGAAGGCGACCTTGCGATGCGGCGCGCCGAGCGACGCTGCCGCCGTGAAGTAATAGACAACCTGCGCAGCGATGCGCGCCCAGTTGATCGAGTTGACGGCGGAGAGCCGGATGCGGTCGCGGAAAGCGTGATGGTTGAACATCGCCTTCACCAGCGCCTGGCAATCGTCGAACGTGCCTTCGATGGCGAGCGCATGGACGTTACTGTCCGGCGCGGTGGTCATCATCTGCCGCTGCACATCGGAAATGCGCCCGTGCGGATAGAGCACGACAAGGTCGATGTTGTTGCGGCCGCGGAACGCTTCGACTGCAGCGCCACCGGTGTCGCCGGAGGTCGCAACTGCGATCGTCCGTGCGCTCGCCGCGCTGAGCGAGCACATGGTCCATCAGCCGCGCGATCAACTGCATCGCGAGGTCCTTGAAGGCGAGCGTCGGGCCGTGGAAGAGCTCGAGCACGAACGTGTTCGGCGCGATCTGCACCAGCGGCACGGTCGCCGGATGACGGAAGCTGCCGTAAGCCTCCTGCGCCATGCGCGCGAGGTCGCGCTCGTCGAGCGGGCCCGACAGGAACGGCCGGATCACCTCAAGCGCGACTTCGGCGTATGGCCGGCCGGCAAAGCCGGCGATGGTTTGCGCATCGAGCCGCGGCCACGTCTCGGGCACGTAAAGACCGCCGTCGCGGGCAAGCCCCGCGAGCATCACCTCGACAAAGTCGAGCGGCGGGGCCTCACCCCGGGTTGAGACGTAACGCATTGAGAAAGCTTGCTTTTGCGCTGAAGTGGTTCTTTGCCCGCACACTAGCGGCGCGGGACCGCTTCGACAAGAAAGCCTCAGGCGCGCGCCGGCAGCGGATCTGAGCCGAAGCGGTTATCGCCGCGCGTGCCCGGCAGGACGCCGAGGCCAAAGATGCAAGCCCACATCGTGAACGGCAAAGAACTGCCATTGAGCGTGCCGGCAAGCGCGGCAAGAGACGGCATGGCAAAGAGCCACCAGCCCGACACATCCATGTCGTGCAGCCGCTTCACATACAATGTCGCCATCGGCCAGGTGAAAGCCGCGGCGAGCCATAACTTTGGCAGAGCAAGCGCGGCGTTGAGCTCGTCGCGATACCACCACGTCCTGTCCGGACGATGCCATTCCAGGAACAGCGGCTGGAGCAACTTGATCAGTACGATGTAAAGAACGATGACGCCGATATAGCCGAGCCAGTATTCCTGGCGGCTGATGCGGCCACGCAGCGACAGAAACAACCAGGTAAAACTTTCGAGCACACCCGATCTTGCGATCGGCCGGTTAACATTGGACCAGCGGGATTGATTAACGAGGCGTTACACGCCGCAACCGGCTCCGCAGCCACACCAAATAGACGGCGGCGAGTGCGCCGGCCAGACCGAACCAGGTGATCACGTATTGCAGGTGATTGTTCGGCAGCTTCACCACCAGCGGGCCGGCCTTCGGCGCGCCGGGAAGCTGCGGCGCTTCCTGCTCGATGTAGAACGGCGCGACCGCGCCCCAATTCTTTGCAGCGGCAATCGAAGCAGGATCGCGCCGGTACCACACATTGTTGGCTGGTTCATCGCGTGGCGTGAAGTAGGTGCCCTCCTCCGGCCACCGCAGCGCGCCGACGATCTCGACGTCGCCCGAGGGAGCTGCGCCGACATTGGCGCGTGCGTTCGGCGCGACATAGCCGCGGTTGATCACAATGGTGCCGCGCTCGCTCTTGGCCGGCGCCATCACCCAGTAGCCGGCTCCTGGCACGTCCGGCCGCAGTGCCGACCCCGGCGTATAGACGAGCGCGTGCTGACCGGGAGCGAATTGCACACGGATGCGCACGCGTCGGAATTCGTCCGTCGTTTGCTCAGGTGCGGCCGGCAACGCAACAGGCGCCACGGAAACCCGCGCGTTGAGATCGGCAATCAGCTTTTCTTTCCATTGCAGGCGCTCGAGTCTGCCAAATGCCGAGGCCGCAGAGGATGGCGAAGCCCATGGCCGCAAACGCCGATGCAGTGACGACGCTGCGCTTCACGGCCCGGCTCCGTTGCCCCAGCGCCCCTCCTCCGCCTTGTGGTGGTACTGCAGCGCGATCAGCAGACCTTTGATGACGCGCAACGGGGCGAGTGTCGTGAGCAGGATAAGAGGCAGCCACAGTGCCGCGTGCAGCCAGAACGGCGGCCGGTACAGGACCTCTACGATAAGCGCGGCGAACACCACGATAAAGCCCGCGCCGAGGATGACGAAGATGGCCGGCCCGTCACCAGCGTCGGCGAAGCGATAATCCAGCCCGCAGCTTTCGCATTGTGGCCGCAGCGACAGAAATCCAGCAAACAGACGGCCCTCGCCGCAGCTGCGGACAGCGGCCGCGCAAGCCGCGGATGACCGCGGGCCAGATCGGCGCGTCACTCATGCGCATGCGTCACTCTTGGCGCCTCACAAACAGAAAGGGCGGCTGTGACGCCGCCCTTTCGTTGAAGTGCCGGTCGGGGCGGCGGATCAATGCGCGCCGGCTCCGGCGTTCGGCCCGGCGCCCCACACGTAGATCGCGACGAACAGGAACAGCCACACCACGTCGACGAAGTGCCAGTACCAGGCGGCAAACTCGAAGCCGAGATGCTGCTTCGGCGAGAAATGCCCGTTGAGCACGCGGACCAGGCAGACGATCAGGAAGATCGTGCCGATCAGGACGTGGCGCCATGGAAGCCGGTCGCCATGAAGAAGGTGGCGCCGTAGATGTTGCCTTTGAAGCCGAACGCGGCATGCGCAATACTCGTAGGCCTGCACGCAGGTGAACAGCGCGCCGAGCACGATGGTGAGGATCAGGCCCCACTTGAGCGCCGTTGCGGTCGTTTTCGAGCAGCGCGTGGTGCGCCCAGGTCACTGTCGTGCCGGAGGTCAGCAGGATCAGAGTATTGAGCAGCGGCAAATGCCACGGATCGAAGGTCGTCGATGCCCTTGGGCGGCCAGACGCCGCCGGTTGCGGCGATGCGCGCAATATCGTGCGGGTCGCCGGGGAATAGCGCGGTGTTGAAATAGGCCCAGAACCAGGCGACGAAGAACATCACCTCGGAGGCGATGAAGAGGATCATCCCGTAACGGTGCGAGATCTGCACAACGCGGGTGTGGTAGCCGCCGAACTCCGCTTCGCGAATGACGTCGCGCCACCAGGCGATAAACGTGTAGAGCACGCCGATCACGCCAACCCCGAAGATGACCGGAGCGGCGGCGAAGCTCTTGTGCATCCAGAAGATGGCGCCAACCGCCAACAAGAAAGCCGATGCCGCGCCGACCGCCGGCCATGGGCTCGGATCGACGAGATGGTAATCGTGGTTCGGTTTGGCGTGAGCGTCGGCCATCATCGTCTCCGTTCGAATTACAATCGGCCCGCGGGCGTGGTTGCAGCGGCGACCGGTGCAGGCTGGTCGCGCAGCGCGAAGAAAGTATAGGACAAGGTGATCACGTCGAGGCGCGCGTGCTCGGCATCCTGCGCGAGCGCCGGATCGACGTAAAATACCACCGGCATGTCGCGGGTCTCGCCCGGCGCAAGCCGCTGCTCGGTGAAGCAGAAGCAATTGATCTTGCTGAAGTAGGCACCGACGGTCGGCGGCGACACATTGTAAGACGCCTGTCCGGTGGTGGCGCGGGCGGCCTGGTTGGTGACGCGATAGTTGAGGGTCAGCACCTCGCCGATCCGCACCCGCACCTCATTCTGCTCCGGCCGGAACACCCAAGGCAGGCCCGGGCATCACATTGGCGTCGAGCCGCACGCGAATGGTGCGGTCGAGCATGTGGTCGGGCGCGCGCTCGGCGATTTGCGGCGTGCCGCCGAAGCCGGTGGTGCGGCAGAACCAGTCGTAGAGCGGCACGGACGCGTAAGCCGGCACCGACCATCATCGCAACGAAAACGCCGCACGAGCCGGCGACGACGAGGTCGCGGCGAAGCTTGCGCTTGTCGTTGCCTGTGCTCATAGCGGCCGCACCAGGACGCCGGGGCCCTTCACCAGCGTGATGATGTAGAACAGGATGACCAGCGCGCCGCACACGACCGCAATCGCGATGGAGCGCGAGCGGCGCGCCCGCTTCTGCGCGTCGGTCAAAACCACGCCTTCGTCGCGCTTGTCATTCGTCATCGCGATACTCACGCCGCCCACCGCAACAGGACGCCGTCCCAGCCGCGCTCAACGAGTAGCACGGCGAACAGCAGGAAGAGATAAAGGATGGAGAACGCGAACAGCTGCTTGCTGGCCTTGTCGGCCGGGCGGCGCTCTGCATAGACCTGCCAGGCCAGCGCCAGCATCACCGCGCCGCCGATCAGTGCGGCCCCGGCGTAAAGCCACCCGGCGTAGCCGAGCAGCCACGGCGAGACGCCGAGCGGAACGAGCAGCAGCGTGTAGAGCAGGATCTGACGGCGGGTGGCGGGATCGCCCGCGACCACCGGCAGCATCGGCACGCCGGCGCGCGCATAGTCATCGGCACGGTAGAGCGACAGCGCCCAGAAATGCGGCGGGGTCCAGAAGAAGATGATGAGGAAGAGGAGGATCGGCTCGAGCGAGATCGAGCCGGTGACGGCCACCCAGCCGATCACCGGCGGGAACGCGCCGGCGGCGCCGCCGATCACGATGTTCTGCGGCGTCGAGCGCTTGAGCCACATCGTGTAGATCACGGCGTAGAAGAAGATCGTGAAGGCCAGCAGGATCGCGGCAAGCGCATTGACCATCAGGCCGAGCGTCATCACCGAAAACGCCGTGAGCAGGATGCCGAATGTCAGCGCTTCGGCAGGCTGAATGCGGCCCAGCGGCAGCGGGCGCCGCGCCGTCCTGGTCATCTGCGCGTCGATGTCGGCGTCGTACCACATGTTGAGAACGCCGGCGGCGCCGGCGCCGACCGCGATGCACAGCAACGCGGTGAAGCCGATCACCGGGTGAAGGTGGCCCGGGGCGACTGCCATGCCGGTGAGCGCGGTGAAGACGACGAGCGACATCACCCGCGGCTTCATCAGCGCGAAGTAGTCGCCCGCGCCCGCGAGGCTCGGCTCGTCGCGCGCCGCTAAGGCAGGTCGAGCGTGCAGTTCGGCATCGACAAGCGACATTTACATTCCTTTGCGCATGATCTTGTCCGAAAACCGGTAGCCACTTCGGGATCATGCGCTTATACATTCCTTTGCGCATGATCTTGTCCGAAAACCGGTAGCCACTTTTCGGGATCATGCGCTTACTTGATCCGCGGCAGCGTCTCGAATTGGTGGAACGGCGGCGGCGACGGCAGCGTCCATTCCAGCGTGGTCGCGCCGGCGCCCCACGGATTTGCACCGGCGAGGCGCTTCTTCGCGAAGGCTTCGGCGACGCCAAAGAAGAAGATCAGGATGCCGAAGCCCGAAATGTACGAGCCGTAAGACGAGATCGCATTCCAGCCGGCGAAGGCATCCGGGTAATCGGCGTAGCGGCGCGGCATGCCGGCCAGGCCGAGGAAGTGCTGCGGGAAGAACACCAGGTTCACGCCGACGAAGGTGAACCAGAAGTGCAGCTTGCCGATCGTCTCGTTGTACATGTAGCCGCTGATCTTCGGGAACCAGTAGTACCAGCCGGCGAAGATCGCGAAGACGGCGCCGAGCGACAGCACATAGTGGAAGTGCGCGACGACGTAATAAGTGTCCTGAAGGATGCGGTCGACGCCGGCATTGGCGAGCACCACGCCGGTGACGCCGCCGACCGTGAACAGGAAGATGAAGCCGAGCGCCCACACCATGGGCGTGCGGAATTCGATCGAGCCGCCCCACATCGTGGCGATCCAGGAGAAGATCTTCACGCCGGTCGGCACCGCAATCACCATCGTGGCGGCGATGAAGTAGGCCTGCGCGCCGGTCGACATGCCGACCGTGTACATGTGGTGCGCCCACACGACGAAGCCGATGCCGCCGATCGCCACCATCGCGTAAGCCATGCCGAGATAGCCGAACACCGGCTTGCGCGAGAAGGTCGCGACGATCTGCGAGACCATGCCGAAGCCCGGCAGGATCAGGATGTACACTTCGGGGTGGCCGAAGAACCAGAACAGGTGCTGGAACAGGATCGGATCGCCGCCGCCATCAGGCGTAAAGAACGTCGTGCCGAAGTTGCGGTCGGTCAACAGCATGGTGATGGCGCCGGCCAGCACCGGCAGGGCCAACAGCAGCAGGAACACGGTGACCAGGATCGACCACACGAACAGCGGCATCTTGTGCAGGGTCATGCCCGGCGCGCGCATGTTGAAGATCGTGGTGATGAAGTTGATGGCGCCGAGGATCGACGACGCGCCGGCGAGATGCAGCGACAGAATCGCGAAGTCGACCGCCGGACCCGGATGACCCGAGCTCGAAAGCGGCGCGTACAGCGTCCAGCCGCCGCCGACGCCGGGTGAGCCCGGCTCGCCTTCGACGAAGGCAGACGTGAGCAACAGCGCAAAAGAGGCAGGCAGCAGCCAGAACGAGATGTTGTTCATGCGCGGGAACGCCATGTCCGGCGCGCCGATCATCAACGGCACGAACCAGTTGCCGAAGCCGCCGATCATGGCCGGCATCACCATGAAGAAGATCATGATCAGGCCGTGCGCGGTGACGAACACGTTGAACTCGTGCGCCGCCGGGAAGATCTGCATCCCGGGATTTTGCAGCTCCATGCGGATGGCGATGGACAGCAGCGCACCGATCACACCGGCCATGAGCGCGAACACCAGGTACATCGTGCCGATGTCCTTGTGGTTCGTGGAGTAGACAAAGCGCCGCCAGCCGGTCGGATGGCCGTGGGCGTGGTCGTCGTGGCCGTGTGCAACTTCAGAATGCGCCATTGTCTTCGTCCTTCGGCTTTCTCGTTGTCGCCCGCGCTATTGCTTCGCCTGTTCGGCTGCCGCGAGATTGGCCGGCCGTGAACCGTCGATCGCAAATTTCTGCTTCGCCTGGGTGAGCCAGGCGTTGTAGTCCGCCTCGCTCGCGACGCGAACCTGGATCGGCATAAAGGCGTGATCCTTGCCGCACAGTTCGCGGCACTGCCCGTAATAAACGCCCTCGCGGGTCGCCTTGAACCAGGTCTGATTGAGGCGGCCGGGAACGGCGTCGATCAAGCACGCCGAAAGACGGAACGGCAAAAGCGTGGATCACGTCGGAGGCGGTGGTCTGGACGTAAACGACCTTGTTGACCGGAACGACGATCTCATTGTCGACCGCGAGGAGGCGCGGCTGGCCCTGCTTGAGGTCCTTTTCCGCGATCATCAGGGAGTCGAATTCGATCTTCTGGTCCGGATAGGTGTAGGTCCAGAACCACTGCTTGCCGGTCGCCTTGATGATGAGATCGGCCGGCGGCGGCTCGAGCTGGAAGAACAGCAGGCGGAATGAGGGCACGGCAATCGCGACCAGGATCAGGACCGGCACGACCGTCCACAGCACTTCGACCAGCGTGTTGTGCGTCGTGCGCGTCGGGACCGGATTGGCGGCCGCATTGAACTTCACGCAGACATAGACCATCAGGATCAGCACAAAGAGCGCGATCGCCACGATCAGCCACAGCAGGAAGTTGTGAAACCAGACGATGTCGTCCATCACCGGCGAAGCCGAAATTTGCGGGCCAAGCTGCCAGGGCGAAGGCTGGCCGAGACCGGCGTAGCCAGTGCCGGCCAGGGCCAGCAGGACCGCGCACACCGTCACAAAGCCGATCAGTTTTTTGGGCGCCAGCATCGCTGTGAGAACTCCTAAGAATTGGCCGCGTCGGGCTCCTGTGCCAGCCGTATATCGCGCGCGATGATCCGGCTCGACCCCCGCTTTGCACGGCGTTTTGCCACGGGCGTGGCGCCAAGAACGTGCGGTGGGACGGGGGAAATCCCGGTTTCTCAAACCATAATTCACGGCAGGCCGCAATGCGCCTTGTAGTGGTTCTAAGCCCATTTTCCAGCGTTCCGAACGCCTGCGTAGCGTCAAATTTGCGGCTTATTGGCTTTGCTTTGAAGCGCCGGATGGGGCATGAGGCGGCGCGACGATAGACTGCGAGCAGCGGGGCGATTCGCGCGCACAAGGACGATTCCATGACGTTTGCGGCACGTGCCGGACTGTTGCGGATGCTTGCGCTGCTCTGCGCGCTTGTTCCAGTGTTCGCCACCGGCACGGCGTACGGCCAGGGCGCGGTCCGCTCGGTTCACCAGGAGTGGCAGATCCGCTGCGACACCCCGCCCGGGTCGCATGGCGAGCAATGCGCCCTGATCCAGAGCGTCACGGCCGAGGACCGGGCCAATGTCGGGCTCACCGTCATCGTGCTGAAGACCTCCGACCAGAAGAGCCGGCTGATGCGGGTGGTGGCGCCGCTCGGGGTGCTGCTCCCCTCCGGCCTCGGGCTCAAGATCGACAATGCCGATATCGGCCGCGCCGGCTTCGTGCGCTGCCTGCCCAATGGCTGCATCGCCGAAGTGATCATGGACGATGCGCTGTCCAGAAGCTGCAAACCGGGCAGACCGCGACTTTCATCATCTTCCAGACGCCGGAAGAAGGCATCGGCTTCCCGATGAGCCTGAAGGGCTTCAGCGAGGGTTACGGCAGGCTGCCGTAACGTCGCAGCCCACGCACCTCGCGTCTGCCCAACCTTGAATCCATCAATCGCGTAAGCGCACTATCGGCAGTTGCCGCGAACGAACTAGAAATGACCCCTATGAATCTTGGTTTTGTCGGGCTCGGCGACATGGGCTCGCTGATCGTGCCGCGCCTGATGGCGGCCGGTCATAGCGTCACCGGCTGGAACAGGACCAAGGCGAAGGCCGAAGACCTGATCAAGGCCGGCATGAATTGGGCGAACACGCCGCGCGAAGCGGCGCAAGGCGCCGACATCGTGTTCTCCATTGTCACCGACGCCAAAGCCGTGAAGGCGGTCGCGCTTGGCCCGGACGGGATTATCTCCGGCCTCAAGAAGGGCGGCATCTTCATCGATATGAGCACGATCGAGCCGGATGCGAGCCGCGAGGTCGCGGCCGAATTCAAGAAGGCCGGCCTGTTCATGCTGGATGGGCCGCTCTCCGGCTCGCCCGTCACCGTGAAGGCCGGCAATGCCTCGGTGATGGTCGGCGGCGACGAGGCCGCGTTCGAGCGCGCCAAGGATGTGCTGCTGGCGATCGGGCCGAAAGTGACGCGGATCGGCGGCAACGGCCTCGCCTGCCAGACCAAGATTTCCGTCAACCTGCTGCTGATGGTCGAGGTGATCGCATTCGGCGAAGCGGTCGCGCTGGCCGAGAAAGGCGGCGTCGAGCGCGCCGCAGTGGTGGATGCCATCCTGAAAAGCGTCGCCGCTTCGCCGGTGCTTGGCTATCGCGGGCCGTTCGTGCTCGAGGGCAACATGCCGGAGAAGCCGCTCGCCGACGTCACGCTGCAGCAAAAGGACATGCTGCTGGCGCTGGGTCAGGGACGCATGCTCGGCTCGCCGACCCCGCTTGCCGCGGCGGCAAACGAGATGATGAATGCGTGCCGCGGGCTCGGCATCGACCACAACGATTTCGTGGTCGCGCACCGCGCCTACCGGCTGCTCGGCGGCCAGACGTGAGGCAAGAAAAGGGAGGCGCTGCATGGCCGACGAGCTCCTCATCCTCACAACCGGCGGCACTTTCGACAAACGCTATCCGGAAGGTCAGTGGGTCAAGGAATTCAGTTTTCCGGAAGCACACGAATCCGCCGTCAACGACATCCTGCGCCGCGCCCGCATGGCGCCGGACAGTTACAGCCAGGCGTGGATTTTTGCCGAGGATTCCACCGACATCACCGACGCGCAACGCGTCCAGATCGCCGACCGCTGCGCGGCTGCGCCGCAGAGGCGGATCGTCGTCACGCATGGCACCGATACGATGACGTTTCGCATCGATCCCAAGACCGGCCTGATTTCCGATCAGCCCAACACCGCCGCCGTGATCGCGGCGCGCAATCTCGACAAGACCATCGTGCTGACCGGCGCGGCGCAGCCGGCGGTGATGCGCGACAGCGATACCGACTTCAATCTCGGCCTCGCGATCGGCGCCGCATTGACCGCCAGCCCGGGCGTTTACGTCGCAATGAACGGGCTGGTTTCGGAATGGTCGCAATGCGTCAAGGACGTCGATGGGCGCTTCAGAAAAAGATAAGCTTTGAACAACATTCCTGGAGAACGAACGTGACATCATCTGGGGAAAAGATCGGCGCTGCGCTGGCGAGAGCGATCAAGGGAACGGCAAAGAAAATGCACGACGACGCGCCCGCGACCAAGATGTATCGCACCAACATGAAGAACGTGCCGAAGGTCGAGGGCCTCAAGCGCGAAGACGGCTGGATCGACATGCAGGTGCAGTTCCTGGTCGACAAGAAATCGGCCGGCGCCGATCACGTGGTCGGCTGGACCGTGCTCAAGCCCGGCGCCAGCCACGACAGCCACCGCCATCACGACTGCGATGAGTTCTTCATCGTGCTGAAGGGCAAGGGCCACATCATCACCGACCACGGCCTCGAGCCTTCCGGCGAGGGCGACGTGGTCTATTCACCGCGCGGCTGCTGGCACGGCTTCAACAACACCGGCACCGAGGACGTGGTGCTGGTGTGGGGCTGGATGGGCGCCGGCTCGATCGAAGATTCGCGGATATCAGGTGCATCCGGAGCATCACAAATAAGGAAGCTCTGAATGCAGCCTTGGGAAGATCCGCGCATCGCGAGCGGCATGAAGGTGCAGCTCGCCAAACGCCGCGAGCGCATCGCCGCCGGCGAGAAGCCGCTCGGCTGGAAGGTCGGGTTCGGTTCGCCCTCGGCGAAAGAGCGCCTTAACATCAAAGCGGGCGCGGTCGGCTATCTTGATGCAGCGCGGTCTCGTCCTTTCCGGCAGCACGGTATCCTTTGCGGGATGGAAGCAGCCGGCAGCGGAATGCGAGATTGCCGTGCGCATGGGGCAGAACCTTGCCGGCGGCACGACGCCGGAAACTGCAGCAGCCGCCATCAAGGAAATATTGCCCGCCATCGAGCTTGCCGAGTTTGACCCGCCGCCAACGGCCGACAACATCGGCGACATGATCGGCGCGAATATTTATCACCGCCATGTCATCCTCGCCGGTGTCACGCGCCCCGGCGCCAGCACCGACGGCCTGACTTCGAAACTGATCCGCCGCGGAAGCGAAGCGGCAAAAACAAACAAGCCGGAAGAGCTCACCGGTACCTTGCCGGAGATCGTGGCGCTGGTCGCCAACACGTTGGCGGCCCATGGCGAGACGCTCAAGGCCGGGGACATCATCATCACCGGATCGATCACGCCGCCGATCATGCTGGAGAAGGACGAGACCGGTCTGGGCCACGCGCTCGAGCCGATCGGCGAGGTGTCGGTGAATTTCGACTGGGATTGAGCCGCAAAAGAAAAACGGCCCCGGATGTCCGGGGCCGTTTCGCATTCGCTTGCAGATCAGGTGCGCGCGCGCATGCCGCATCTGGAAGTTGTCGAACGTGCCTTCGGCCACCTGCAGCCAGGCATAGGCGTTCGAGCGGAACGGCACGAGGCTCTCGTACATTTTCTTGAAGTGCGGATTGGTCTTGACGAGCTCGTCGTAGAGCGCGTTCGCCGCCTTGTAGCAGTCCTCCAGCACCGGCTGCGGGAACGCGCGCAGCTGCGCGCCGATTCGCGATCAGCCGCAGCAAGCGCCGGCGGATTGAGGGCGTCGTATTTCGACAGCGTCCAGACCCACGCATCGTTCGAGGCGGTGATGATCGCCGACTGATAGCGTCTTCGGCAGCTCGTTCCACTTGGCGATGTTCATGATGTTGTGGGCCTGGCCGCAGCCTTCCCACCAGCCCGGATAGTAGTAGTAGCTGGGCGACCTTCACGAAGCCGAGCTTCTCGTCGTCATAGGGGCCGACCCACTCGGCGGCATCGATCGTGCCTTTTTCCAGCGAGGGATAGATGTCGCCGGCGGCGAGTTGCTGCGGCACCACGCCCATCCTTTGCAGGATCATGCCGGCGAACCCGCCGACGCGGAATTTGAGTCCCTTCAGATCTTCCGAGCTGTTGATCTCCTTGCGGAACCAGCCGCCCATCTGCGCGCCGGTATTGGCCGCCGCGAAGCCGATGCAGTTGTATTCCTTGAGCAGATCATTGAGCAGCTCTTCGCCGCCGGCATGGCGCAGCCAGGAGATCATCTGCCGGGCGTTCAAGCCGAACGGCAGCGCGGTGCCGAAAGTGAAAGCCGTGTTCTTGCCGAAGTAGTAGTAGAGCGCGGTATTGCCCATCTCGACGGTGCCGTTCTGCACGGCGTCGAGCACCTGCAGGCCGGGAACGATTTCGCCGGCCGCGAACGTCTGGATCTGGAATTTGTTGTCGGTGATTTCGGCGATGCGCTTGGCGAAATATTCGCAGCCGCCGTACAGCGTATCGAGCGACTTCGGCCAGCTGGCGGTCAGCCGCCACTTTATGTTCGGCGATGATTGAGCAATGGCAGGCGCTGCAATGGCAGACGCGGCAAGACCCGCGCCTGCGGCTTGCAGGAATTTACGACGTTTCATGGCGTTCTCCCCTCTCGACATCGGTCCGCCGACCTCGGGGATTCCAGCCTGCAATTTCAAATGTCTTTGTTGCTCGACCCCGCTTCTTCCGGCGACCGACGAGCCGATCTTACGCCTTCGGCGCGGCTTGGATAGCGGGATTCGCATGCCGCTGCACCCTCGCCTAACGGCCCCGGACCGCCTATCTGTGAGACCGGAGAAAAGCATGGACCAGGCGATTTCCTCGCTCATCGACCGCAGCCGGCCTCGACCGCGGCAAAGTGTCCGGCCTGATCATGCGCGGCCTTGAAGGCGCCGACGATGGCGAGTTGTTTCTGGAGTACCGCCAATCCGAGGTGCTGCTGTTCGACAATGGCCGCCTGAAGCAGGCGACCTACGACACCGCGCAGGGCTTCGGCCTGCGCGCCGTGAAGGATGAGGCGGTCGGCTACGCCCATGCCTCCGACATTTCCGAGGCGGCGCTCGCCCGCGCGGCCGACGCGGTGCGCGCGGTCAAGGGCGGCCACAGCGGCAGCTATGCCGAGGCGCCCGGGCCGCACCAATGTGAAGCTCTATGGCGACGACAATCCGCTCGGCGAGCCGGCCTTCGAGGCCAAGGTGAAGCTGCTGGAAGAGATCGACGCCTATGCGCGCGCCAAGGATCCGCGGGTGCGGCAGGTGTCGGCCTCGTCGCCGCCACCTGGCAGGTGGTGGAGATCCTGCGGCCGGACGGCGAGACCTATCGCGACATCCGCCCGCTGGTGCGGCTCAACGTTTCAGTCGTCACCGGCGAAGGCGACCGCCAGGAGACCGGCAGCCACGGCTTCGGCGGACGCGAAGGCTATGAGCGCTTCATCGCGACCGATGCGTGGCAGAGGCGCGGTCGACGAGGCGGTGCGGCAGGCGCTGGTCAATCTTGCAGGCGGTCCCCGCGCCGGCCGGCGAGATGGACGTCGTGCTCGGCTCCGGCTGGCCGGGCGTGATGCTGCACGAGGCGGTCGGCCACGGGCTCGAAGGCGACTTCAACCGCAAGAAGACCTCGGCCTTCGCCGGCCTGATGGGCCAGCGCGTCGCCGCCAAAGGCGTCACCGTGGTCGACGACGGCACCATGTCGCAGCGGCGCGGCTCGCTGTCGATCGACGACGAAGGCACGCCGACCAACAGGACCGTGCTGATCGAGGACGGCATCCTGGTCGGCTACATGCAGGACCGGCAGAACGCGCGGCTGATGGGGATGAAGCCGACCGGCAATGGCCGGCGCGAGTCGCACGCGCATGTGCCGATGCCGCGCATGACCAACACCTACATGCTCGCGGGCGACAAGGCGCCGGGCGAGATCATCGCCTCGGTGAAGAACGGCCTCTACGCGGTGAACTTCGGCGGCGGCCAGGTCGACATCACCTCGGGCAAATACGTGTTCCAGTGCACCGAGGCCTACAAGATCGAGAACGGCAAGATCGGCGCGCCGGTGAAAGGCGCGATGCTGATCGGCAACGGGCCGACCGACCTCCACCGCATCTCGCATGATCGGCAACGACTTCGCGCTCGACCCCGGCATCGGCACCTGCGGCAAGAACGGCCAGGGCGTGCCGGTCGGCGTCGGCCAGCCGTCGCTGCGGATGGACAAAATCACGGTCGGCGGGACGGCCTGAGCAAGCTCGCTGCATGGCTGAACTGCGCCTGCGCGGCTTGGTTTCGAGACACAAACTCTTTCCTCTATAATATTGCACTACCTGATCGCGGCCTTAGCGTTGCGGCGGGCAGACCAAGGGGACGACGACGATGGCGCTAGTCGGCAGAGACATGTTCATGCTGTTTCCGACCGGGCTTTTCACCGGAATGGTGCCCGACGTCACGATGTGCGACCGCATCGAGAAGAAATTGCGTGAGATGCAGAAGGCCGGCGACGGCGTCACCGCCAAGACCTTTCTGCGATCGTTCATGACGAACGACAATCTTCACCAACTGCCCGAATTCAAGGAGCTGTCGGACCTCGTGCTCTCGGAGAGCAAGCTGATCCTCGACAATTACCGGGTGAAACGGGATTCCGAATACATCACCGGCATGTGGGGGAACATCACCAGCCCCAACCGGCGGCAGAACAATCACGTCCATCCGAACTGCATGCTGAGCGGGCTGATCTACATCAAGATTCCAACCGGCGCCGGCATGACCCTGTTTCACACGCCCCGCCGCAGCGAGATCGCGCCGGACTTCGTCGAAAAAACCCAGTTCAACGCCGACACATTCATCCTGCCGCCCGAAAAGGGACGCATGATCCTGTGGCAGAGTTACCTCCCGCATTCGGTCGATAACGGCAACGCCGACGATAAGGACGACCGCATCGTGGTGGCGTTCAACGTCATGATCCGCGGCAAGGTCGAAACGTTGACGGCGAAGACGACGTTCGCCTGATTGCACGCGTCAGAAGTAGGCGATACTCCGGCCGCAGGCCGCGACCAGCAGCCAGATCGTCAGTGACGCAATTCCGGCGAACCGGGCTTCGCGCGGCAGCGGCTTGAGCGGACTCAAATTCGCGACCCGCGATTTCACGAAAAACTCGAAATACGCGACGTTCAGCAAGCCGAGCACGATCAGCGCGACCTTGAACTGGAAGACCGGATTGAGCGCGACGTGGCTCGCTTCGGCCGAGAACAAAATTGAGCCGGTGATCGCCATCCCGAGCAGCGCGAAACCGGCAAAAGTCCGCGCCTTGCGGATGACAAAGCCCGGCGTCGTTGCCGAGAATACGCCGAGCATGCGCAGATCCATCACCGCGATGGCGCCGGCGAATATCGTCAACGACAGGATGTGGCCGACATTGGCGGCCATGTAGGCCCAGGTCGAGGAGCGGATCGCCGCCGCGAAAGACGAAGCCTCAAGCGCCTGGAAGATCGCCGGTGCGTGCTCGTTCATCGTCCCCTCCGCTTTAGTTTCGCGTGACCTTATCCGAAAACCGGTGCCCACTTTTCGGGGTACACGCGCACAGCGTTCAGCGCATCTCGATCGTCTTGCCGTCCACTGTGATGCGCTCGGCGCGCATCTCGTCCTTTTCGGCTGTCGAGACGATAGCCATAAGCGATCACGGTCTTGCCGACCGCGACCATTTCGGGAGTCGCACCGCGATTTTGCATGCGGAAGGTCGGCGCGAGAGTCACCGTCCAGGTCTTGTCATTGCCTTTCACGCTGATGGTGGCGTGGGGATTCTCGTATTTCGATGCCGTGATGGGCCCGGTGACGGTGACCGGATTGGCGGCATCATAGCTGCCCCAGCCGTGATGCGCCGCGGCCGGCGCCGCCAACGCCGCAATCGCAATGAGCGAGACGCTCACTCTGTTCATCTGCAAATCTCCTCGAATGCCTGCAGCGTGGCGGCATCCTAGTGAAGCGCAGAGATGTTCGCGGTCACAAAAAATTTAGCGCCCGCCGGAGGGGACCGGCGGGCGCGGGATCCGTCGCGAGAGGGGATTATCGCCGGCGGATCGAACGGCTGGCGAGAGGGCCCAGCCGTATGTCGTTAGACAGCCTGACGCGCGGGCCGGTTCATAGCGGGCCTGGTGAAACCCGGCTCGACCGCGGGTTCGCGCTTTGCGTCCGCGGCGCTTGAGAGCGCGGCCGAGGCGACGCTCGATCGCCCGCTCCTTGAGGATCGCGGTCGGATCCTCCCAGAACGGCGATGAGAACGCGTCGCTGAGGTCGGCGCGGGTGAGGCCGATGTCCTTGAGCATGGACCGGTCGAGGCCGGCCAGGGCCAGGGCGTCACGGCGGTTGCGGCGGGCGCGGACGAAGGCTTTGACGGCGCGGGCCGCGGCAGCGGCGAATGAGCCAAAGGCGCGCGCCGGGATGGCGGCGCCAAGCGGCAAAACGGGGGTATAAGTGCGCATGTCAGTTCTCCTTCAAGTTCGGTTTGAGCCTGATAAATCGGCCTAAACCGCGAGTCCGAACCACCCGGATTACCCACCCAATTCCGTGGTTCGGAACTCTATATGCGCCGCTCCAATTGATTAGTGAAACGAATGTTTGTAATCTAACCAATACGAAACGTTGATGGGAGCCGGATAGGCTCGATTTCCCAAGGCTTGGCCTCGCATCCGCACCGGGATGCAAAACAGGATGGCTGCCATGACCGCTTTGATCGACATCGACCAGCTGCGCACCTTCATCGCCATTGCCGAGACCGGCAGCTTCACCAAGGCGGCCGAGGTCGTGAACAAGACGCAGTCGGCAGTGTCGATGCAGATGAAGCGGCTTGAGGAACGCATCGACCGGCCGATTTTCGCACGCGACGGCCGCGCGTCGAAGCTGACCGAAGACGGATCGCGGCTGCTCGACTACGCGCGCCGCATGGTCAAGCTCAACATGGAAACGATCGCGGCATTTTCGGATGCCGGCCTGTCGGGCCGCGTGCGGCTTGGCGTGCCGGACGATTATGCCGACCGTTACCTGCCGGAAATCATGGCGCGGTTTTCGCGCGCCTATCCCGGCGTCGAATTGTCGGTGGTCTGTTTGCCGTCGGTCGATCTGCTCGAATGCATCGACAAGAACGAGCTCGACCTCGCCATCGTCACCAACTGCGAGACCAAGCGCGCATCGGAAACATTCCGGCGCGAGCGTTTGCTGTGGGTGACGTCGAACCGCCATCCAACCCACATGGAAGAGCGGCTGCCGCTCGCACTCGGCCGGCCGACCTGCGGCTGGCGGAGATTGGCGATCGAACATCTCGAGAAGGTGCGCCGTCCGTTCCGGGTTCTGTACACGTCGTCGAACGCCGGCGCGGTGGCTGCGGCGGTGCTCGCGGGTCTCGCCGTATCGGTGCTTGCGGAGTCGGGCTTGCGGCCCGGCATGCGCGTGCTCACCGCGAACGAAGGTTTCCCGGAGCTGCCGAGCTGCCGCATCGGCCTGGTGCGTAATCCGCACGAACGTACAACGCTTGCCGATGCGCTTGCCGAGCACATCATGTCGTCGCTGGACAATCTGAGCGACGCCGCACAGGCGGCGGAGTAGGCTACGAGATCTCAGCTACAGTCGCGCCGAGCATCCTCACCGCATCGGCGGCGGCGAGCTCGACCTGCAATCCGCGCCGGCCGCCGTTCATCACCAGCTTCGGAAACGCCAGCGCGGCCTGGTCGATAAACGTGCGCACGCGCTTCCTCTGGCCGAACGCGGAAATACCGCCGACGTGATAGCCGGTGATGCGCTCGGCCTCCTGGGCGCCGACCATCGCCGCGCTTTTCGCGCCGGCCGCGGCGGCGAGCTTCTTGAGATTCACTTCGCGGTCGGAGGCGAGCAGGACGCACACCACCTCCTGCCCGGCCGTCGTAAGAATTGGCCATCAATGTCTTGAGCAGCCGCGCCGGTTCGATGCCGAGCGCTTGCGCGGCCTGCATGCCGATCCGCGCGGCATTCGGGTCGTAGTCGTATTCGTGGAGCGTGAAGGCGACGCCGGCTTTTTCAAGCGCGAGTGTCGCCGGCGTGCCTTTGGCCATTGATAACCTCTCCCCTCATGGTGAGGAGGCGCCATAAGCGCGTTCACGGCGTGCAGCGCAGGCGGCGGGAGTGATCCGACAGCCGGCGTTGCCCTAGCCTTGGCCTTGCCGGTCTTGGGGTCCACGGGCGCAGCTTTTTCGACCACCGTTCCGATCGCCTTGCCCAAGCGCTGCTGGAGCTTAGCGTCGAAATACGGATCGTCGAGATCGTGCGGCCGCTGCGCCGCCGGGTCGTGCAGAATGAACCCTTCCGGCGGAATGGGGATTTTTTTTTCCGAAAATTCTCGACCAGAGTTTTCTCATCGCGCCCATTCAGTATGCATATTGATCATACAGCGGCGCGACCGACTCGTTCCAGTCGTTGAAATACTTCTCGAGCAATTCCTCGGCCGGCGTGATGCCGCGCGCGATCGATTCTTCCAGCGGGCGCAGGTAGCGCGTCTCATCGCGGCCGTTGCGGTCGAGCTTGGCGCGCCGTTCCAAACCGCGCCGCGCGAAACCGAGTGTCTGCTGCGCCAGCGTGAACACGTTGGTATTGCGGATCACCGCCTTGAAGCCGCGCACCGGCACTTCATCGCGCAGCTTCTGCCGCTCCTCGGCGCTCCAGTCTTTCACCATGCTCCCACGCGGCGTTGAGCGCGTCGTCATCGTACAGCAGGCCGACACAATACGCCGTCAGCGACGGCAGCCGCCGCCACGGCCCGCCATCGGCGCCGCGCATTTCGAGGTAACGCTTGAGCCGCACCTCAGGGAAAATCGTGCTGACGTGATTGGCCCAGTCCGACACGGTCGGCCGTTCGCCCGGCAACACGTCGAGCTTGCCGGCGAAGAAATCACGGAACGATTTGCCGGAGGCGTCGATGTATTTGTCGCCGCGCTTGACGAAATACATCGGCACGTCGAGCGCATAATCGACATAGCGCTCGAAGCCCATGCCGTCCTCGAACGCCCATGGCAGCATGCCGGCGCGCGCATTGTCGGTGTCGCGCCAGATCTCCGAGCGCTTGGAGACAAAGCCGTTGGGCTTGCCGTCGGTGAAGGGCGAATTGGCAAACAGCGCGGTGATGACGGGCTGCAGCGCGAGCGACACGCGCAGCTTCTTGACCATGTCGGCTTCGGAGGAGAAGTCGAGATTGGTCTGCACCGTGCAGGTGCGATACATCATGTCGAGGCCGAGCGTGCCGACCTTCGGCATGTAGTTCGTCATGATCTTGTAGCGGCCCTTCGGCATCACCGGCATGTCGGCCCGCGTCCAGTCCGGTGTCATGCCGATGCCGAGGAAGCCGATGCCGAGCGGGCCCGGCCACTTCGCGCAACTGCGCCAGATGCGCGAACAGCTCCGCCGCGGTCTGATGGACACTCTCGACCGGCGCGCCCGACAGTTCGAACTGTCCGCCGGGCTCGAGCGAGATCGCGCCGCCGCCGGTGACGTCGAACATGCCGATGATGTTGTTGCCCTCCATGATCGGCTCCCAGCCGAGCAGGCTGTGCATGCCCTCGAGCAGGGCGCGGATGGAGCGGCGGCCCTCGTAGGGCACGGGACGCCGGTGATCGATCGTGAAGGCGAATTTTTCGTGCTCGGTGCCGGCCCGAAACTCGCGCTTTCGGCTTGCACCCGGCCTCGAACCACGCGACCAGTTCGTCGCGGGTCTCGAGCGGCGTCATGTCGATCTGGTCACGCGCCATGAAGCGGGCTTACTGCGTTTCGGGTTGATGTCGGAGGGAGGTTCGAAAGGGTCGTGACCTTAAGCACGGGCGCTCAAAAAGCGCAATGTCGGCGGGCCTTTAGCCGCCGTTCTATTTTTGTTCTTTTCACGTTAACGGACCTCCCCTAGAACAATCCAGTGACGATTTTCTCGCCGCAACAGGACGCCGCGCTCAAGGCTGTCGACGCCTGGCTCAAGGCCAAGCCCGGCCGCGAACGGCACGCCGCAGGTGTTCCGCCTGTTCGGCTATGCCGGCACCGGCAAGACCACGCTGGCGCAGCACATCGCCGATTGCGTGGACGGCGAAGTGAAATTCGCCGCCTTCACCGGCAAGGCCGCGGCGGTGATGCGCGGCAAAGGCTGCCACAACGCGTCGACCATCCATTCGCTGATCTATCGCGCGCGCGAAAGCGGCGAGGAAATCCCGAGCTTCGACCTTTACGACGAGGCCCCGGCCTCGAAGGCCGACCTCATCATCATCGACGAGTGCTCGATGGTCGATGCCGAGCTCGGCCGCGACCTGATCTCGTTCGGCGTGCCGGTTCTGGTGCTTGGCGATCCGGCGCAGCTGCCGCCGATCCAGAGCGGCGCCAACGCCGGCGGCTTTTTCACCGAGCACGAGCCGGACGTGATGCTCACCGAAGTGCACCGCCAGGCGCAGGATAATCCGATCATTCGGCTGTCGATGGATATTCGCGCCGGCGAATATCTCGAGCCGGGCCGGTTCGGCGAAAGCGAAGTGGTGCCGAAGTCGAACTCGATCCGAAGCACGTGCTCGAGGCCGATCAGGTGCTGGTCGGCCGCAACAATACGCGGCGCAGCTACAATGCGCGGCTGCGCGAGCGGCGCGGCTTCGAGGGCGACATGCCGTCAGCGGGCGACAAGCTCGTGTGCCTGCGCAACAACCGCAAGAAGGGCCTGTTCAACGGCTCGCTGTGGAGCGTGAAGGAACGCGGCGGGCGCAAGACCGGCATCATGACGATGCGGCTTCTGCCGGATGACGAGACCGGCCTGCGCGGCGTGAAAGTGTCGGTGCGGCCGGAATGCTTCTCCGGCGGCATCGAGCATGTCGATTGGCAGCGGCGCAAGCCCTACGACGAATTCGATTACGGCTATGTGCTGACCGTGCACAAGGCGCAGGGCTCGCAGTGGAACCACGTCGTCGTGTTCGACGAGTCGTTCGCGTTTGCGGAGACGCGCGAGCGCTGGCTGTACACCGCAGTGACCCGCGCGGTGGAGCGGGTGACGGTGGTGGTCTAGATCAAGCCCTTCGCGCTCGAAGTGCTCGCGCAGCAGCTTCACGTTGCGGCGGTTGGCGCGCCAAAAGACGTCGAACGCGTCGCCAAACACCGGCACGACGCCGGTCAGCGCATCGACCGCAACATTGCCGATCATGCGGGTGAGCACGTGCTTCGGGATCCCGAGCGCATGCGCTTCCTTGACGATCCACAGCGAAATGCCGGTGGTGACGGCGTCACCGATGCCGGGCAGAAGGCCGATCACGGCGTCCGCGCCGATGCGGATATTGCCGGGCAGAACGACCGCCGTGTCCATGATGTTGGCGAGCCATTCGAGCCGCTCGAGCGCGGCGCGGCGCGACGCGGCGGTGTGACCGCTGCGGGAACGGGCGGGTTCAATAATGGGCGAGATCGTGCGGGCGCGGGCCATGCGCGCTTAGATGGGTAGCGCGGCGCGCCACGCAAGAACGCGTCAAAAGACACAACGACGCGGATGCGGGAACTACGCCGCCTTCTGCCGCGCCGGCGCGAAGCGGCCGTAGAAGCTCTCGCCCTTCTCCGCCATCTCGACCAGAGCTTGGGCGGCTTGAAGCGCGGCCCGTGCTTCTTCTCGAACTTGCGGCACAGCTCGACGAAGGCCTTCGTCCCCATCATGTCGATGTAGGACAAAGTGCCGCCGGTGAACGGCGCGAAGCCCCAGCCGAGGATCGAGCCGACATCGGCCTCGCGCACGTCGGTGACGACATGCTCCTCGAAGGTGCGCGCGGCCTCGACCGCCTGCGTCACCAGGAAGCGCTGCTTGAGCTCCTCGACGTCGATCGCCTCGACCTCCTCGCGCGACAGCTTCTTCGGCA
Source organism: uncultured Alphaproteobacteria bacterium (assembly GCA_963788805.1). Taxonomy (GTDB): domain Bacteria; phylum Pseudomonadota; class Alphaproteobacteria; order Rhizobiales; family Xanthobacteraceae; genus Pseudolabrys. The sequence continues at coordinate 119,797 of CAWBHU010000003.1, read as the reverse complement.
GCAGCTCGGCCAGATCGGGCCACAGCCGCTTCGGCTTGCCGGGCGCGTAGTCGTAGAAGCCCTTGCTGTTCTTGCGGCCCTGCCGGCCGTGCTTCTCGACCATGTCTTCAAGCAGCTTCTTCTGCTGCGGATTGATGCCGCTCGCGCCAAGGTCCTGCTCGGCAGCGCGCACGATCTTCAGGCCAAGGTCGAGCGCGGTCTCGTCGTTGAGCGCGAGCGGGCCGACCGGCATGCCGGCCATCCGCGCGGTGTTCTCCACCATCGCCGCCGGCACGCCTTCCAGCAGCATCAGGTGGCCTTCCTGGATGTAATTGAGCACGCAGCGATTGGCGTAGAAGCCGCGCGAGTTGTTGACGACGATCGGCGTCTTGCGGATCGCGCGCACGTAATCGAGCGCGACCGCGAGCGCCTTGTCGCCGGTGTTCTTGCCGAGAATGATCTCGGTCAGCAGCATCAGCGCGACCGGCGAGAAGAAGTGGATGCCGATGAAGCGCGCCTGGTCCTTGAACTCAGTGGCCAATGACGTGATCGGCAGCGTCGAGGTGTTGGAGGCAAAGATCGCGGTGTCGTTGATCACCGCCTGAATCTTGGCGATGACGTCGGACTTCACTTTGCGGTCCTCGAACACCGCTTCGATGATGAGGTCGCAATCCTTCAGCGCGCCGTAGTCGGCGCTTGCCGTGATGCGCCCGAGCAGCTCGTCGCGCTCGGCGCTCTTCATGCGGCCCTTGTTGACGCGATCGGTCAGCGCCTTGTGCAGCCCGGCCTTGCCCTTGTCGGCGGTCTCCTGATCGCGATCGACCAGCACGACGGGGATGTTCGCGGCTGCCGTCACCTGCGCGATACCGGCGCCCATGAAGCCGGCGCCGACGACGCCGACCTTTTGGAGCTTGGTGGCCGGCACATTGGCCGGGCGGCGCGCGCCCTTGTTGAGCTCCTGCATCGAGACGAACAGCGAGCGGATCATGTTGCCGGCTTCGGGCGAGCGCAGCACGCTGGCGAAGTAGCGCGACTCCACCGTGAGCGCGCGGTCGAACGGCAGCAGCAGGCCTTCGTAGAAGGTCTGCATCAGCGCCCGGGCGGCCGGATAATTGTCGTAGGTCTCGCGGCGGTAGATCCCGTTCGCCGCGGGGAAGGTCATCATCCCGGCCTTGGAATAGACCTGGCCGCCGGGATTGCGGAAACCGTCGACGTCCCACGGCGCCTTGGCCTTCGGATTGGCCTTCACCCACTCTTTCGCCTTGGCGACGAGGTCGCCCGCCGGCACGACAGCGTCGACCAGCTTCATCGCCTTGGCGCGGTCGAGCTTGAGCTGATCGCCCTTGAGCAAGGTCTGCAGCGCGTCGGCCGGCGCCATCATGCGCGAGAAGCGGATGGTGCCGCCGGCGCCGGGGAACAGGCCGACCTTGATCTCCGGCAGGCCGAGCCGCGTCTTCGGGTTTTCCGCGGCGACGCGATGATGGCAGCAGAGCGCGAGTTCGAAGCAGCCGCCCAGCGCGGTGCCGTTGAGCGCGGCGGCGAACGGCTTGCCGCAGGTCTCGATGCGCCGGTAAAGCTGCGACAGCTTGCGGCTCTGCTCGAACAGCTCGGTGGCCGCGGCGACCTCGCCCTTGTCCTTTTCCAGCTTGCGATAATTGCTGATCAGGCTCTCCAGCAGCGTCAGGTCGGCGCCGCCGCCAAAAGCATCCTTGGCCGATGTGATCACCGCGCCTTTGATATTGGCGTCAGCAGCGATCTTTTCGACCAGCTCGGCAAGCTCGGTGATCACCGAGACGTCGATGACGTTCATCGACTTCCCCGGCATGTCCCAGGTCAGCAGCGCGATGCCGTCGCCATCGACCTCGAATTTGAAATTGGAAGCTTTGTCCTTGGGCGTCGGAGCCAGCATATTTTGCCTCTTAGTAGGGCTCGCCGTTGCGGTGGAAATATTTCCGGCCGGTCTCGTCGCGTTTGAGCACCAGATCGTGGTCCGGATAGGTGACGTGCTCGGTCTTGGCGCGCGTGCCGACCTCGAGATAGAGCACCTCGCGGCCGCTGCGATTTTCGACCGTATGGCCGTTCGGCGAGCTCGCTTTCCAACCCGCGCAGTCGCCGGGGCGCAGGACGGTCTCGCCGGAATCTTCGATCAGCACCAGCTCACCTTCCAGCACGTAGATGAATTCGTCTTCTTCGCGGTGCCAGTGGCGCAACGATGACGCGCCGCCGGGCGCGAGCCTGGTGATATTGACGCCGAACTGGCTCAGCCCGACCACGTCGCCGAGCTGCCGCTTCTCGCGCTTGTCGAGATAGGTCGACCACTCACCGGGATAGCCGCCGACCTTCTTGAACGGTACCTGCGCGATGTCGATCTTGGGCATCAGACCCGCTCGATGATCGTGGCCGTGCCCATGCCGATGCCGATGCACAGCGTCACCAGCGCGGTCTGCTTGCCGCTGCGCTCAAGCTCATCGAGCACGGTGCCGAAGATCATGGCGCCGGTGGCGCCGAGCGGATGGCCCATCGCGATGGCGCCGCCGTTCACGTTGATCTTGTCGTGCGGGATGTCGAGCGCCTGCATGTAGCGCAACACCACCGAGGCGAAGGCCTCGTTGAGCTCCCACAGGTCGATGTCCTTGGTCGTCATGCCGGCTTTCCTGAGCACCTTCTCGGTGACCGGGATCGGGCCGGTGAGCATGATTGAAGGCTCGGAGCCGATATTGGCGAACGCCCTGATGCGCGCGCGTGGCTTTAGCCCCGCACGTTTGCCGGCTTCTTCGTTGCCGATCAGCACCGCCGCAGCGCCGTCAACGATGCCGGAGGAGTTGCCCGGCGTATGCACGTGGTTGAGGTACTCGACCTCGGGATAGCGCTGCACCGCGACCGCGTCGAAGCCCGCCATCTCGCCCATCTGGACGAAGGACGGATTGAGTTGCCCGAGCGTCTGCATCGTGGTCGACGGCCGCATGTGCTCGTCCTTGGCGAGCAGAGTGATGCCGTTGACGTCCTTCACCGGCACGACCGACTTCTTGAAGCGGCCTTCTTCCCACGACTTCGCGGCGCGCTTCTGGCTCTCGACTGCGTAAGCATCGACGTCGTCACGCGAGAAGCCGTATTTGGTCGCGATCAGGTCGGCGGAAATGCCCTGCGGCACGAAGTAGGATTTCAGCGCGATCGAAGGATCCATCGGCCAGGCGCCGCCCGAGGCGCCGATGCCGACCCGGCTCATCGATTCCACGCCGCCGCCGATCGTCATGTCGTGCTGGCCGCTCATCACTTCGGCGGCAGCGAAATTCACCGCGTCCAGTCCCGAAGCGCAGAACCGGTTGATCTGGATGCCCGGCACCTCGTCACCGAAGCCGGCCATGATCGCCGAGACGCGCGCAATATCGCCGCCCGCCTCGCCGACCGGATCGACGCAACCCAGCACGACGTCGTCAACCAGCAGCGGATCGAGCTTGTTGCGCTCCTTCACCGCGGCGAGCGCCTGGGTCGCGAGGTTGAGCGCGGTCACTTCATGCAGCGAGCCGTCGGACTTGCCGCGGCCGCGCGGCGTGCGCACGGCATCGTAGACATATGCGTCGGCCATCGATCCCTCCTTCGCAGCCCTAGAGGCTGCGGGAAATCAGCAATTTCATGATCTCGTTCGTGCCCGCATAGATACGCATGACGCGGGCATCGCGGTAGAGCCGCGAGATCGGATATTCATCCATATAGCCGTAGCCGCCGAACAATTGCAGGCAACGGTCCACCACCTCGGCGAGCAAATCGGTAGTCCACAGCTTGGCCATCGAGGCGGTGACGGCGTCGAGCCCTTCGCCGCCGCCGACATGGCGCTCCATGCAGTGGTCGATGAATACCTTGGCCGCGGTGACCTTGGTCTTGATGTCGGCGAGCTCGAACTGGGTATTCTGGAACTCGATGATCTTCTTGCCGAAGGCCTGGCGGTCCTTGACGTAGTCGATGGTCAGCCTGAGCGCGCGTTCCATCATCGCACCGGCATGCACCGCGACGAGCAGCCGCTCCTGCGGCAATTCCTTCATGAGCTGGTAGAAGCCCTGCCCTTCTTCGGTGCCGAGCAGAGCTTCGGCCGGGAGCTGTACGTCCTCGAAGAACAGTTCCGACGTGTCGGCGGAATCGAGGCCAAGCTTCTTGAGCTTGCGGCCGCGGCGGAAGCCCTTGGCGTCGTCGGTCTCGACCACCACCAGCGAGACGCCTTTGGAGCCTTGCTTCGGGTCGGTCTTGGCAACGACGACGACCAGATTGGCGTGCTGGCCGTTGGTGATGAAGGTCTTCGAGCCGTTGAGCTTGTAGCCGTTGCCGGATTTCACCGCAGTGGTGCGCACGCCTTGCAGGTCGGAGCCGGTGCCCGGCTCGGTCATGGCGATGGCGCCGACCATCTCGCCGCTGGCGAGCTTGGGCAGCCAGCGCTTCTTCTGCTCTTCGGTGCCGTAATGAAGGATGTAGGGCGCGACGATGCCGGAATGCAGCGGCGCGCCGAATGTGTCGAAGCCGGCGTAGGAGAGCTCGCGATTGATCACCGCGTCATGCGCGAAGCTGCCGCCGGCGCCGCCGTATTCTTCCGGCATCGACGCGCACAGCAGGCCGGCCTCGCCGGCCTTGGTCCAGACCTCGCGCTCGTAGATGCCCTTCTCGTGCCAGCGGTCGATCTGCGGCGCGAATTCGTCGCCGATGAAACGCCGCGCCTGGTCCTCGAGCAGGACCAGGTCCTCGGTCATCCATGACGGGCGGGGAAGATTGAGGACGTCCATATCCGGCTGTCGCGACTCGTTTGGCGACAACGTATAGCCCCGCCCGCCCCCGCGAAAGCAGGGACGAGCGGATACGGCTTTCCGGGCTATTTTGCCGGGTCTTTTACATTCGCGATCGTGTCGATTTCGACGTTCTGCGTGCCGCCGCCGATCTTCTCGACCTTGCGGACATAAACGTTCTGCACGACGTCCCGCGTATCCGGATCGATCGAGATCGGGCCGCGCGGGCTCTCCCACTTCATGCCTTTGGCCGCCGTGATGAGCGAGTCGCCATCGGCCTTGCCGCCGGTCTTCTTCAGCGCCTCATAGATGAGGTGCATGCCGTCCCAGGCGCCGATCGAGAACACGTCGGGCGAGCGATTGAATTCGGCGCGATAGGCCTTCACGAAGGCTTCGTTGGCCGCCGATTTGTGCTCCCAGCTGTAGTGGAAGACGGTGCGGATGCCGACCGCGGCATCGCCCATGCTCTTGAGCGCATTGTCGTCCATCGTGATCTCGCCCTGGCCGAGGATCTTGTCGGCCGGGAAGCCGCGCTCCTGGAATGCCTTGGTGATCGCGATCGGCTGCGCGCCGCCCGGAATGAAGATGAAGATCGCTTCCGGATTGAGGTCCTTGGCGCGCTGCACGAAGGCGGAGAAGTCCGGATTGGCGACCGGCATGCGCACCGAGCCGACCACTTCGCCGCCCGCTTCCTTGAAGCCGCGCTGGAACCAGGTCTCGGCATCGATGCCCGGGCCATAGTCCGACACCATCGTGTAGACCTTCTTGATGCCGCTCTTGAACGCCCACTGGCCGAACGGATGTTCGAGCTGCGGGATCGTCAGCGAGGTGCGCGCGATGTAAGGCGACTTCGTCGTGATGATCGAGGTCGCGGCGTTCATCACGACCAGAAACTTCTTTGCTTCGGCGGAGACGTCCGCGGCGCCGAGCGCTTCCGGCGTCAGCGTGAAGCCGGCGAGGATGTCGACCTTGTCGCGAACCACCAGTTCTTGCGCGAGGCGCTTGGCGACGTCCGGGTTCGGGCCGCCGGTGTCCTTGCGGACGAATTCGATCTTCTTGCCGGCAATCGTGTCGCCGTGCTGTTTGACGAACAGCTTGATGCCGTTGTCCATCTGCGTGGCGGTATCGGCGAACTGGCCGGAATAGGCCATGATCAGGCCGATCTTGATGGTGTCCTGCGCCTGCGCGGCCCCGGCAAAAGCGAGGGCAGCGACGGCGGCCAAAGACGCAGCGAACTTACGCATGGCGTTTCTCCGTTGAGTTTTGCGTTTTGCCCAAGCTAACTGAGCGCTCTTGCGCGGGTCAATTACACTTGCGCCGCCCACCAGTGCCCACCTTGCAGGACCGCTGTGCTCAAATTCGGCATCTTCGATCACCTCGACGATAACGGCCTGCCGCTCGGCGAACTCTTCGAGCAGCGGCTCAAGCTGATCGAGGCGATCGAGCGGCTTGGCTTCGCCGGCTATCACCTCGCCGAGCATCATTCGACCCCGCTCGGCCATGCCGCGAGCCCAAGCGTGTTCCTCGCCAGCGCTTTTGCCCGCACCAAGACCCTGCGGATGGGGCCGCTGGTCTATGTGCTGCCGCTGCATCATCCGCTGCGCGTCTACGAAGAGATCTGCATGCTCGACCATTTGAGCGGCGGCCGGCTCATGATGGGCATCGGCCGCGGCGGCGCGCTGATCGAGCATCAGCGTTATGGCGTCGATCCGAAAGACGCGCCGGCGATGTATCACGAAGCCTTTGCCGTAATGACGGCCGCGTTCGAGAGCGAGATCGTCAACTTCGAGGGCAAGTACTACCGGTACAAAGATTATCTGGTGCAGGCGAAGCCGGTGCAGAAGCCGCATCCGCCGATCTGGTACGGCGCGCCCTCACCCGACGCGATCCCATGGGCGGCGCCGCGCAATGTGAATGTCGTCTCGCTCGGTCCGGCCAATCGCGCCAAGGCGATTGCCGCGCGCTATCGGCAGGAATGGGCGGCGCTCGGCCGTCCGCCGAAACCTTGCCGCACATCGGCATCACGCGGCACATCGTGGTCGCCGACACCGACGACAAGGCAAAGGCGATCGCGCGTGCCGCCTATCCGCGCTGGGCGAATGCCATCGCCTTCCTGTGGCAGCGTTCGCAGATCGGATTTCGTGCTGAAGGACATTTATCCGCCGGACTGGGATGCGCTGGAAAAGATCGGACATGGCATCGCGGGTTCGCCGGAAACCGTGCGGGCCTATCTCGATGCGCTCGCGCGCGACACCGGCGTCAATTACGTGCTGTGCCAGATGGTGTTCGGCGACATCCGCTTCGAGGACGCGAAACACTCACTCGAACTATTCGGACGCGAGGTGATGCCGTCCCGCGTTCCGGATGAACGCGTGTAAGGTTTCGCCACAGCGTCGTCATGATCGTTGCGCAGTGCGGTCGCAGTTCCGTCTCTGCTGCCAAGCCATTGCCATCATTCACGAAACTACGAGTTTCTTCGGAACGCATTGCAGCGCACTCGGTTGTCCACGGGGTTACCGACAACAAGACGGAGACTGATTATGCGTAAAGCTCTTTTGATCGCGGCCGCGACGGTTGCACTGTCTGCATCGGCGTTCGCGCAAGATTACAACCCGGCCGCGCCTGCCGAAGTCGGCGCCGGCGCCGTGGCAGGTACCGCGGCTGGTGTCGCCGTGTCTGAAGGCGTGGTCGGCGGCGCCTTGGGCGCCGCGCTTCCCGCGACAGTAGCGGGCGCAGCGGCCACCGGCGGCGTGGCCGGCGTCGGCGTCGCAGCCGGTATCGATGCGGTCACCCAACCGTGTCGCGGTGCCGCGGCGGTGTTCGGCATGAACCGGCAGGAGTGCGCGCAGCGCCAGGCGATGGCCGACGCGCAGCAGCTCGGCACGCAGCGCCGCGTGATCCGTCGCTAAGCTAGCGTTCTGGAATGAATGAGAGATGCCGGGCGAGCTAGAACTGCTCGTCCGGCATTTCCATTGTTGACGCGGCGCCTGCCTGGATGCGGGCGAGCCGCGTCGCCGTTTCCGGCAACATCCGCTCCATGAAGAAGCGCGCGGTCGCAAGCTTCGCCGAATAGCGGGCGGCCTGCCCGTTGGCCTTCGGCATTTTCGCCAGAGCCGCTTCCGCGATCCTGCACCACATATAGCCGAGCGCCACCAGCCCGAAGAGGTGCATGTAGTCGGTCGCGCCGGCGCCGGCATTGTCCGGCTTGGTCATCGCGTTCTGCATGAACCACATCGACGCCTGTTGCAGATGCGCGAGCGACTGTCCGAGCGGCTTGAGATAGACATTCATCTCGTCGTTCGACGCGCGTTCCTTGAGATAAGCGCCGACCTCGTTGAGGAACGCCATCAGCGCGCGGCCGCCATCCTTGCCGATCTTGCGGCCGACCAGGTCGAGACCCTGGATACCGTTGGCGCCCTCGTAGATCTGGGCGATACGCGCGTCGCGCACGAACTGCTCCATGCCGTGCTCGACGATGTAGCCGTGGCCGCCGAACACCTGCTGCGCCTGCACGGTGTTCTCGAAGCCGCGGTCGGTCAGCACGCCTTTGATGACCGGCGTCAGCAGGCTCATGTGATCGTCGGCGCTCTGACGCTCCTTGGCGTCCTCGGAGCGATGCGCGACATCGCTTTTCAGCGCGGTCCACAACACCAGCGCACGCGCCGCTTCGTTGAAGGCGCGCATCGTCATCAATGTGCGCCGAATGTCGGGATGCACGATGATCGGATCGGCCGGCTTGTCGGGATATTTCACGCCCGAAATCGCGCGGCCCTGCAGCCGCTCCTTCGCGTAAGCCACGGCGTTCTGATAGGCGACCTCCGACTGCGCGAGTCCCTGCACGCCGACGCCGAGCCGCGCCTCGTTCATCATCACGAACATGGCGTTGAGGCCGCGGTTTTCCTCGCCGATCAGCCAGCCGGTCGCGTTGTCGTAGTTCATCACGCAGGTCGAGTTGCCGTGGATGCCCATCTTCTCTTCGATGGAGCCGCACGACACGCCGTTCACTTCGCCGAGCGAACCGTCGTCCTTGACGGCGAGCTTGGGCACGACGAACAGCGAGATGCCTTTGGTGCCGGCCGGCGCGCCTTCGATGCGCGCGAGCACCAGATGAATGATGTTCTCCGCCATATCGTGCTCGCCGGCGGAGATGAAGATCTTGGTGCCGGTGATCTTGTAGCTGCCGTCCGCCTGCTTCACCGCCTTGGTGCGGAGCAAGCCGAGATCGGTGCCGCAATGCGGCTCGGTGAGGTTCATGGTGCCGGTCCATTCGCCGGTCACCATCTTCGGCAGAAACTTCTGCTTGAGCGCGTCCGAGGCGTGCACCAGCAGCGCGGCGTTCGCGCCCTGCGTCAGGCCCGGATACATGGCGAACGCCATGTTGGCGGAGCAGAAAAATTCATTGACCGCGACGGTCATGGTCGCGGGCAGGCCCTGGCCGCCGAACTCCTGCGGCACTGAAATGCCGATCCAGCCGCCCTCGACGATCTGCTTGAACGCATCCTTGAAGCCGGTCGGCGTCGTCACGCTGCCGTCGCCATGGCGCGTGCAGCCCTCGTGGTCGCCGACCTTGTTGAGCGGCGTCAGCACTTCCTCGGAGAGCTTGGCGGCTTCGCCGAGCACGGCCTCGACCACGTCAGGCGAGGCATCAGAGAAGCCCGGCAAATTGCCGTACTTTTCCATCTGGAACACGTCGTTCAACAGGAACAGCGTGTCCTCAACCGGCGCTTTGTAGATTGGCATTGTCCCGTTTCCCCATAGTCGCCGTGCTTTCAAGCCAAGCGCGCCGCACACGTTCCCAGCATGCGAGGCGAGCAACCGTCTCGACTGATTTACGGCGATATCCCCTTCGTCCGGGCGGGACTATGGCGGAGGAGGCTTTTCACCCGGATTAAATGACGCGGCTTCTTCCGCGTCTGGTTCAGGAGCCCTTAATTCGCGGCCGGCCCGTTTACCTCCGGACACTGGCCAAATACGCCGAAAATCCAACCGATCTGCCCGTCTTTAACGGCTTATTTACCCTAAACGTTAAAAACTCCGCCCTGCGAAGGCGGCGGCCGCGTTCGCCCTGAATTCCCGCTTGCGCGCGCCGGCTCACCCGGGTCCGCGCCCGCTTTTGACCTGCAGGCGAGCATGAAACTTGGCGTCCCGTGGAGCGTGAAAGGCATAAGGCCGGAAGCTCGCGAGAGCGCGAAGCAAGCGGCGCGCCGTGCCGGCATGCCGCTCTCGGAGTGGCTCAACTCCGTCATCATCAATTCCGCAGCGGAGCAAGGCGTCGACGATGACGACGAGCTGTTCGCCGACAGCACCGGCGAGGAGCTTGGCACCGTCAATGCCAAGCTCGATGCGCTGAGCCAGCGGCTCGAGCGGCTCAGCCGCGGACCAGAAGCTTATGCGCCGCCTCATCTGCGGCCTGTCGTGGCGGCGCCGCCCGCTTATGGCCCGCAAGCTTATGCGCCGCCCGCTTACGCCCCGCCGCCGGCTTACGCGGCTCCACCGGCGCCACCGATGCCGCCTCCCGCCCGGCCTTGGCAGGGCGGACTCGATACTGCGGTCGCCGAGATTGCGGCGCGCCGCCGTATGCTCAGTGGCGAGCCGCCGCAGCCGCTCCGGTGCGGGCGCCGCGCCGGCCATGCGAGCCGCCGCGCCGGAACAACCGCCGGTCTTCGCCGAGCCACCGGCGATCGTGCGCGCGCACTCCGTGCCGGCGCAGGACCTCTCCGGTCTCGAAGAGCAGCTGCGCCAGATCACCGACCGCATCGACATGCTGCAATCGCCCGGTGTCGAGGCGGCGATCAACGCCCTGCGCGGCGAACTCGCCGACATCACCGGCGCGCTCAATAACGCCATGCCGCGCCAGGCGATCGACGCGATCGAGCGGCAGATCCAGAGCCTTAACCACCGCATTGCGGAAGGCCGCCAGAATGGCGGCGATGGGCACGCGCTCGCCAATCTCGAGAGCGGCCTGACCGAGGTCCGCGAAGCGCTGCGCAATCTCACTCCGGCAGAAAATCTCGCGGGCTTTCACGACGCGATCGAGCTGCTCGGGCAGAAGATCGATTATGTCGTCGCGCAGAAAGACCCGGTCACGCTCGACCAGCTCGAGAATGCGATCAACACGCTGCGCCAGGTCTCCAGCCACATCGCCTCGAACGAGACGGTGGGCCGGCTCGCCAGCGACGTCCAGATGCTGGCCGAGAAGATCGACCGCTTCGCCCATGTCAGCGGCGGCGATGCGTTGAACGGCCTGGAAGCGCGGATCGCCGCGCTGTCCGACGCGCTCGCGCAACGCAGCCAGAACGGCGGAGCCGTGCCGCCGAAGCTCGAGGCGCTGGTCGGCTCGCTGTCCGACAAGATCGAGAAGCTGCAGAGCTCCCGCGGCGGCGACGTCGCGTTCGGGCATCTCGAAGACCGTATCGTCAAGCTGGTCGAGAAGCTCGACGCCTCGGATTCGCGGCTCGCGCATCTGGAGACGATCGAGCGCGGGCTGGCCGATCTGCTGGTCAATATGGAACGCGGCCAGGGCGGCGCGCCACGCGAGGGCGGCGACGCGCACGGCCTCAAGCAGGACATTGCTCGCACCCAGGGCGAAATGCAGTCCCTGCATGGCGCCTTGAGCCATAATCATGGACCGGCTCGGCAAGATCGAGCAGGGCATCCGCACGCCGGTCAATTCTGACGATATTCCGCTGGCTCCCGGTTTTGGCCGGGTGGCCGCGCGCGCCGTGCCGGCCGAAAACATTGCCCCGGCACCGATACCGTCACCGCCGATCGCGCCTGCCCCGCCACATCCCGCCGCTCCAATGCCTCAGGCAGAGCCGAGCGCGCCGATGTCGGCAAGGCCGATGCCAAAGCCGGCGCCGCAGCAGGAAGCTCCGAAGCGGATGCTGCCGCGCGCCAAGACGCTGCCGATCAATCCCGATCTTCCGCCCGACGAACCGCTCGAGCCCGGTTCGCTGTCGCGCCTTCGCGCCGACCCGGCGTCGCGCATCGCCGCCTCCGAGGCCGCGCTCGGCGACGCCATCCCGCCCGGCGGCCCCGCGCCGGAAGGCAAGTCCGGCTTCCTCGCCGCCGCGCGCCGCGCCGCTCAAGCTGCCCTGCGCGACACCAGCAAGACCAAAAATGCGCCGCCGCCCGCGCATGATTATGCCGAGGAGGACGAGTCCGCCGGTGACAAGCCCGCGCTCAAGAAGCGTCTGCTCGGGCGCGTCAAGTCGCTGTTCGTCTCGGCGAGCGTGATCGCCATCGTGATCGGCGGTCTGCACATCGGCACAAGAAACTTCGATTTCGCCAAGAAAGACCAGCCGGCCGAACCGACCACCGAACTTGCGAGCAACGAAGCGCCGCCAGCCGAACCCGCCCAGGCCGAGCCCACGACGACCGGAAGCATTATCGCAACTCCCGCGCCCGCACCGGCGCCGCGCCTGCCCGGCATGATCCCGCCGCCCTCGCAGTTCGGCTACAGCGCGCTCTCACCGTCTTCGACCACGATGCTGCCGGAAACGGCCATGAGTTCGGTGCCGGGCCTCGGCATCGGCCAGAGCAACGACATCACCGGCTCGGTGCGCCGGCCTTCCACCACCTCGCAGCCGAACGCAGACGAACTGCCGACTTCGATCGGCGGTCCCAATCTCCGCAATGCCGCCGCCAACGGCGATCCTTCCGCCGCCTACGAAATCGGCGTGCGCTTTGCCGAAGGCCGCGGCGTCGCCGCCAACGCGGCGGAGTCCGCCCGCTGGTTCGAGCGCGCCGCACGCGCCGGGCTCGCCCCTGCCCAATTCCGCCTCGGCAGCCTCTATGAAAAGGGCATCGGGGTGCGCAAAGACCTCGACAAGGCCAAGCGCTCGTATATTGCGGCCGCCTCGCAGGGCAACGCCAAGGCGATGCATAACCTCGCGGTGCTCTACGCCGAGGGTGCCGGCGGCAAGCCCGACTACCAGAATGCGGCGCAGTGGTTCCGCAAGGCGGCGAGCTACGGGGTCGCCGACAGCCAGTACAATCTGGGCATCCTCTATGCCCGCGGGCTCGGCATGCCGAAGGATTTCGCCGAATCCTACAAATGGTTCTCGCTGGCCGCCACCAGCGGCGACAAGGAAGCCGTCAAGAAGCGCGACGATGTCGCGGCCCAGATCGAGCCTGGCGCGCTGGCGGCCCTGCAAAACGCGGTCAAATCATGGGCGCCGGAGCGGCAGCCGCCGATGGCGACCAGCGTGACCGAGCCGGCCGGCGGCTGGGACGCAAAGCCGGCCGCCGCGGCCAAGCCGGCCGCGGCGGCCAAGCCGACCAAGACCTCGTCGCTGGACGCGCGCGCGCTAATCTTAACGTCGTTCATTCCCGCAAAAGCGGGAATCCCGTTTCGCATTTTGTTATAGCCAGTCCTCCAGTCCTGCTTCGGACACCGGCACGTTCTTTCGCGAGGCCGCGCGTGCAGATTTACCTTCCGGTCGCCGACCTGCCGCTCAACGTCTTCCTGCTGCTCGGCATGGGGCTCGCGGTCGGCTTCATCTCGGGCATGTTCGGGATCGGCGGCGGCTTCCTGATGACGCCGCTGCTGATCTTCGTCGGCGTGCCGCCCGCGGTCTCGGTGGCGAGCGTCGCCAGCCACATCGCCGCCTCATCGTTCTCCGGCGCGATCTCCTATTGGCGCAAGCGCGCGCTCGATACGTCGCTCGCCTTGATGCTGCTGGTCGGCGGCTTTGTCGGCACCGCGGCCGGCGTCGCGCTGTTCACCGTGCTGCGCGCGCTCGATCAGCTCGATCTGGTGATCGGCCTGTCCTACGTGACGCTGCTCACCATCGTCGGCGGCGTGATGATCTACGAGGGCGTGCGCGCCGTGCTGCGCGACCGCCGCGGCCTGCCGCCGGTCATCCGCAGGCCGGGCAGCCATCTGTGGGTGCACGGCCTGCCGCTGAAGATGCGCTTCAAGCGTTCGAAGATTTACGTCTCGGTGATTCCGGTCTGGGGCATCGGCTTCATCATCGGCTTTGTCGGCGCGATCATGGGCATCGGCGGCGGCTTCCTGCTGGTGCCGATGCTGATCTATCTGCTGCGCGTTCCGACCGCGACGGTGATCGGCACGTCGATGGTGCTCACGCTCGTCACCATGGCCTCGGCGACGGTGCTGCACGCGACGACAAATCATCTGGTCGATGCGGTGCTTGCCTTCATCCTGATGGTCGGCGGCGTCACCGGCGCGCAATTCGGCGCGCGCACCGGACAGAAGATGCGCGGCGAGCGCCTGCGTCTGTTGCTCGGCGTGCTGGTGCTCGCGGTCGGGTTGCGCTTTGCCGTGCAGCTCGTTGTCGCAGCCGGACGATCTCTATTCGATCCTTGTCGTGGAGGTCGGAGCGATGAGGCGCGCAGTTGCCGCATTCGCACTCCTCGCTGACCTTTGCCGCCGCGGCCAAGGCCGAGAGCCTGGTCGTGTCGCTGTCGAGCCACCGCGTCGCGATCACGTCGAGCTTTACCGGCCAGGACCTGGTCCTGTTCGGCGCCATTCAAACCGATGCGGCGACCGCACCGACCGGCGCGCGCTACGATGTCGCCGTCACGGTGACCGGCCCGCGCCAGACGCTGCGCACGCGCCGCAAGGAGCGGGTGCTCGGCATCTGGGTCAACGTCAATTCACGGCCATTCATCCAGGTCCCGGCTTATCTGGCCGTGCTCTCGAACCGGCCGCTGCCGCATATCACCACCGCGGAGAACCTGCGGCGCATGCAGCTCGGGCTTGAGAATTTCCGGCTGGTTCAGCGGGTCGGGACCGATTTTGCCGACACCGTGCCCGACGATCCTTTCCGCTCGGCCTTCATTCGGATCGAGGCCGAACACGGCCTTTACAGCGAGAACTCCCAACGTCGGTGACGTTCATCACCCCGACGGTTTTCCGGGCGCCAATTGCGCTACCTGCGCAGGTGCCGACCGGCAGGTATCAGGTCAATGTGAAGCTGTTCGCTGACGGCGCGCTCGTCACCCAGGCGAATTCCAGCCTGCAGATCATCAAGGCCGGCTTCGAGGAATACATCGCCGAAGCAGCGCGTGATTATGGATTTCTGTACGGCCTCGCCACCGCGCTGCTTGCGCTCCTGACCGGCTGGTTCGCCAGCGTGGTGTTCCGGCGCGATTAATCCGCCATGCAGTGCTTGGCGCCGAACGAATAGAGCCGGTCTTCGCCAAGCATATGCGCGGTAAAGGCGAGCGTGCCGAACAGGTCGGCGAACGCAGCATTACGGATGTTGAGCCCGCCGGCAAACGCGCCGAATGCCGGCATCACCATCCGCAACGCATCGGCGGCGAAGCAGCGGCGGCTCACCGCGCGGCCACGATGCGACACCCGCGCGACCGGATGCAGATGCCCGGCGATTTCGCCCGCGAGCGCCGGACGGAATGTGACGGAACGTCAGCGCGCCGATGGCAAGCGCGCCGCCGAACTGACCGCCGATGTTATCGCGCCGGCTCGGGATCGTGATTGCCGGTGATCCAGATCCAGTCGCGGCCGACTTGCAGCGCGCGCAGCTGCGTGCGGTCTGCATCGGCAAGACGCTCCGGCCCGCCGCCGTCGTGGAAGCTGTCGCCCAGCGCGATCACGCAGCGCGGCGCATAACGCATGATGACGGCGGACAGCCGCGCCAGGGTCGCGGCGGTGTCGTAAGGCGGCAGCAAAACGCCGCGCTTGGCGAAGCTCGAGCCTTTCTCAAGGTGCAGGTCGGCGATCGCCAGCACGCCTTCATTCGGCCAATAGAGCGCGCCCGGCCCGATCGGCCACCAGCGCAGTTCCATTGATCGAAACCTCGCCCGCGGTCGGAAGGCGCGGCAGATCGTGCCAGCACAGTCACTTCATCGCTTCCCTGATCAATTCGTCGGCCGCCTCGGCGAGCAGCGCGTCGGCTGCCTCGCCATAAACGGTCTCGCGGCCGATCTCCAGCAGAACCGGGACCGACAGTGGAGAAACATAATCCAGAGGTTTATGGACGATTCGGCCCTGGATGCGCGAGAGCATTTCGCCGAGCCGGCGAATATCGAGAAGCCCGGTCGCCGCATCGTCGCGGGCCGCGCGCAGCAGCAGATGATCGGGCTGGTGCTTGCGCAGCACGTCGTAAACGAGGTCGGTCGAGATGGTGAGCTGGCGGCGGGACTTTTCCTCGCCCGGGAACCTTCGCTCGATCAGCCCGGCGATGATCGCGCAGGTGCGGAAGGTGCGCTTCATCAGTCGCCGATTCGGCGAGCCAGGCTTCGAGATCGTCGCCCAGCATGTCCTCGTCGAACAGCTGCGCGAGCGAAAGGTCGCCGCGCTTGATGCGAAGCTGGAGATCGCCGACGCCCCATACCGCCAGCGCATATTCGTTGGCGACGAAGCCGAGCGGCTTCATGCCGGCGCGCTCGAGCCGGCGGGTCAGCAGCATGCCGAGCGTCTGGTGCGCAAGCCGGCCTTCGAACGGATAGCAGACGAGATAAGTCTTGTCCGCGCGCGGAAAGGTCTCGACCAGCAGATCGCCGGCAGGCGGAAGCATCGACTTCCATTCCTGCACTTCCAGCCATTCGCGCACCTGCTCGGGCAGCGCCCGCCACGCGCCCTTCTCGGCGAGAATCGCGCGCACGCGGGCGGCGAGATAGGTCGAGAGCGGAAACTTGCCGCCTTCATAGGCCGGCACTTTCGGATCGGGCGCATTGGAGCGCGAGACATAGACCTCGCCCTCGACCAGCGCCTCGTATTTCAGGATTTCGCCGGCAAACGCGAAAGTGTCGCCGAGCGTCAGCGTCTCGATGAAATATTCCTCGACCTCGCCGAGCACGCGGCCGCCGCGCGGCACGTGCTGGCCGGTGCGGCGCGAGCGCACCAGCCGCACCTTGAGCATGTCGGCCTCGACGATGGTGCCGACATTGAGCCGGTAGCGCTGCGCGATCGCGCGGATGGCTGATGCGCCACTTGCCGCTCTTGTCCTGGCGGATCTTGGCGAAGCGCTCGTAGGCTTTGAGCGCATAGCCGCCGGTGGCGACGAAATCGAGCGCGGCGTCGAAGTCGGCGCGGGTCAGGTGCGCGTAAGGCGCTGCGGCCTTTATCTCGGCAAACACATCGTCGGCATAAAACGGCTCGCCGCAGGCGCGGCCGAGAACATGCTGCGCCAGAACATCGAGCGCGCCGGTGCGCGCCGGCGGCGTGTCCTGCGCATTGTCGGCGACCGCGCCGATTGCGGCCTGGCACTCCAGCACTTCGAAGCGGTTGGCCGGCACCAGCACGGCCTTGGACGGCTCGTCGAGCCGGTGATTGGCCCGGCCGACCCTCTGCATCAGGCGCGACGAGCCTTTCGGCGCGCCGACATTGATGACGAGATCGACGTCGCCCCAGTCGACGCCGAGATCGAGCGATGATGTGCAGACCACCGCGCGCAGCTTGCCGCGCGTCATCGCGTCCTCGACGCGTGCGGCGTTGCGCCACGTCGAGCGAGCCGTGATGCAGCGCGATGGCAAGATTGTCGTCGTTGATGCGCCAGAACTCCTGGAACAGGAATTCCGCCTGGCTGCGCGTATTGACGAAGACCAGCGTCGTCTTGTGCTTGCGGATCAGGTCGTACATTTCCGTCGAGCGCGTGGCGCGCCGAGTGCCCGGCCCACGGCACATGCTGCGCGCTGTCGAGCATCGACACGTCGGGCTTGGCGCCGCCTTCCGCGACGACAAGGTCCGCCATCGCCACGCCTTCGAGCGGCTGCGGCACCAGGAAGCGGCGCAGATCGTCCGGCTCGGCGACAGTGGCGGAAAGGCCGACCGTCGTGATCTGCGGCGCCAGCGCGAACAGCCGCGCGAGATCGAGCGACAGCAGATCGCCGCGCTTCGAGGTCACCAGCGAATGCAATTCGTCGAGCACGACGCGCCGCAGCGAGCCGAACAGGTACGGCGCATCGGCGCTGGCCAGCAGCAGCGCCACCTGCTCCGGCGTGGTCAGCAGAATGTCGGGCGGATCGCGGCGCTGGCGCTGCCGCTTCGAGGCCGGCGTGTCGCCGGTGCGGGTTTCGAGCCGGATCGGCAGGCCCATCTCGGCGACCGGCGTTTCCAGGTTTCGCGCGATGTCGACCGCGAGCGCCTTCAGCGGCGAGATATAGAGCGTGTGCAGTCCGCCGGACCGGCGCAGGTCCCGGCCGGTGGACCTCAGTTTCTTGTCCGGCCGGCCGCGGTCGTGAAGCTCGACCAGGCTCGGCAGGAAGCCGGCCAGCGTCTTGCCCGCGCCGGTCGGCGCGATCAGCAGCGCCGAGCGGCCCGCCTCGGCTCTCGCCAGGAGTTCGAGCTGGTGCGCGCGCGGTTGCCAGCCGCGCGCGGCAAACCAGCGCGAAAACACCTCGGGCAGCGCCGTGCCGGCGGTCGGTTCAAGCAAAGCCAAGCGGGAACACCTTCATTGGCGGCATCTCAGCACATATGTAAGCGCGATGCGGCCTGAAGATATCCTGCTGCCGACGCCGTCCGGCGTGTGCTGCAAAGTCGGCGGTTTCCACATCGATCCGACCCGGCCTGTCGACAAGGCGCTGATCACGCACGGCCACTCCGACCATGCGCGGCCCGGCCATGGCGCGGTGCTGGCGACGCAGGAGACGCTCGACATCATGCGGCTGCGTTACGGCGAGGGCTTCGCCAAGACGACGCAGGCCGTGCGCTATGGCGAGAAGATCAAGTTCGGCGACGTGACGGTCAGCTTTCACCCGGCCGGCCACGTGCTCGGTTCCGCGCAAATCTGCGTCGAGCGCAAAGGCATGCGGATCGTCGCCTCCGGCGACTACAAGGACCGGCCCGACCCGACCTGCCCGCCATTCGAGCTGGTGCCGTGCGACGTCTTCATCACCGAGGCGACGTTCGGCCTGCCGGTGTTCCGCCATCACGACGCCGAAGGCGAGATCAAGAAGCTGCTGCACTCGGTCGAGGTGTTTCCCGGAGCGCGCGCATCTGGTCGGCGCCTATTCGCTCGGCAAGGCGCAACGCGTCATGGCGATGCTGCGCAATGCCGGCCACGACAAGCCGATCTACATCCACGGCGCGCTGGAGAAGATCACCCGCTACTACGAACAGCGCGGCATCAAGCTCGGCACCATCGAGCTGGCGCGCGGGCGCAACAAGCCGGAGCTCGCCGGCACGATCACCATCGCGCCGCCCTCCTCGATCGGCGATCTGTGGTCGCGGCGTTTTCCCGATCCGGTCGCTGCCTTCGCGTCCGGCTGGATGCGGGTGCGCGCCCGCGCGCGGCAGCGCGGCATCTCGCTGCCGCTCGTGATTTCCGATCATGCCGACTGGGACGGGCTGACCGCGACCATCGCCGCCACCGGCTGCTCGCGAAGTCTGGGTCACGCACGGCCAGGAAGACGCGCTGGTGCATTGGGCGAAGACGCGCGGGCTGAAAGCGCGGCCGCTCGACATCGTCGGTTACGGCGATGAGGAAGAGCACGAGCCGCCGGCGGACGAGGCGGAAGCATGAATCGCTTCGCCGAACTGCTCGACCGGCTCGCCTATGAGCCCGGCCGCAACAACAAGCTGCGGCTGATCGCGGATTATTTGCGCACCACCGAAGACCCCGATCGCGGCTGGGCGCTGGCGGCGCTGACCGGCGCGCTCAGCTTCCGCCACGCCAAGCCCTCGATGATCCGCGGGCTCATTCTCGATCGCGTCGACGAGGTTCTGTTTGCCTATTCGGCCGACTACGTCGGCGATTTTTCCGAGACGGTCGCGCTGATGTGGCCGGCCGATCCGTCGCGCAAGCCGAACCGGCCGCCGACGCTCACCGAGGTGGTCGAAACGCTGACCACGCTCGGCAAGGTCCATCTGCCGGCCCAGATTTCGCGCTGGCTCGACGGCCTCGATGAAAAAGGCCGCTGGGCCTTGCTCAAGCTCGTCACCGGAGAGCTTCGCGTCGGTGTCTCGGCGCGGCTGGCGAAGACCGCTGCCGCGTCGCTCGGCGACAAGGACCCCGACGAGATCGAAATCCTCTGGCCCGGCCTGCGCCCGCCTTACACGGACTTGTTCGCCTGGCTCGAAGGGCCGCGCCGACAAGCCGTTGTCGAGCGACCCGGCGCCGTTCCGGCCGCCGATGCTGGCGCACGCCATCGAGGAGCCGGAGCTTGCCGCGCTCGAACCGGCCGACTTCATGGCGGAATGGAAATGGGACGGCATCCGCGTGCAGGCGGTGAGCGGGCAGACCGATGACAAGACCGTCTCGCGGCTCTACTCACGCACCGGCGACGACATCTCCAAGAGCTTTCCCGATCTGATCGAGGCGATGCGGCTTCCCGCCGCGATCGATGGCGAATTGCTCGTCATGCGCGATGGCCGCGTGCAGTCCTTCAATGTGCTGCAGCAGCGCCTCAATCGCAAAGCGGTCACGCCGAAGCTGACGGAGGAATTTCCGGCGCATCTGCGCGCCTATGACCTGCTCGGCGAAGGCGAGGAAGACTTGCGCGGTTTGCCGTTCGCGGAACGGCGCGTCCGGCTCGAGCAGTTCGTCAAGCGGCTCAACGATCCGCGCATCGACATCTCGCCGCTGGTCGAATTCAAGACCTGGCCGGAATTGATCGCCGCGCGCGCCAATCCTGCCGCCGCGGGCGTTGCCGACGATGCCGCCGCGGTCGAGGGCATCATGCTCAAGCGCCGCGATGCGGTTTATGTGCCGGGCCGGCCGAAGGGCTCGTGGTGGAAATGGAAGCGCGATCCGATGACGATCGATGCCGTGCTGATGTACGCGCAGCGCGGCCACGGCAAGCGCTCGTCATTCTATTCGGACTACACGTTCGGCCTCTGGACCGATGGCGGCGAAGGCCCCTCGCTGGTGCCGGTCGGCAAGGCCTATTTCGGCTTCACCGACGAGGAGCTGAAGGAGATCGACCGCTTCGTCCGCCGCAATACCATCGAGCGGTTCGGACCGGTGCGCGAAGTCACCCACGACGCGAAGACCGGGCTGGTCATGGAGGTGGCGTTCGAGGGCCTGCAGCGCTCGACCCGCCACAAATCCGGCATCGCCATGCGCTTTCCCCGCATCAGCCGGCTGCGCTGGGACAAGCCGCCCGGCGAGGCCGATCGGCTGGAGACGCTGGAGAAGATGCTGGCGCAGAGCGAGCACGGCCGCGCGCCGGTGCTCGGCAAGTGAGGTATGCTAATGAACGATTCTGGAGAAAAGCAGAATGGCCGATAACCCACCCGTTAACCGCTATCTCGGTGGCACGCCCTGGGGCGTGATCGCGAGATTAGTGCTGGTGTCGATCCTGGTCGGCGTTGTGCTGTCGGCATTGGGCTTTGACCCCTGGAACATCATCCAATCGGTCCGCATCCTGTTCATTCGCCTGTGGGAGATGGGCTTCGACGCAGTGCACTGGATGTGGCGCTACTTCCTGCTCGGCGCCGTGATCGTCATTCCGATCTGGATCATCATGCGGCTCGTCAATCGCGCCGCGCGGGCGTCTAACTCGGCCAGCTTTCCGCGGTTATATCGGCGACATCGCTGCCGACCATCGCAGCGAGCGAGCTGCGATGGCCGCGCTTGAGCGCCGCGAGCAGGTCGGCCTTGATCTGCGAAACAAGGCCGATGCCTTGATAGATCAGGCCGGTGTAGAGCTGCAGCAGGGTCGCGCCGGCCTTGATCTTCGCAATCGCGGTTGCGCCGGAGTCGATGCCGCCAACCCCGATCAGCGGAAACGCACCCTCGGCGCGCACGAAGGTTTCCGCCAGCATTCGCGTTGAGAGCTTGAACAAGGGGCGGCCCGACAGGCCGCCGGTCTCGCTCGCGCGTCTGGCGGTCATGGAGAGATTGTGGACGCGAGACGGTGGTGTTGCCGACGATCATGCCATCGACGCGATGCTTGCGCGCCAGACCTACAGTGTCGTCGAGTTCGGGAAGCGTGAGGTCGGGCGCGATCTTCAGCAGAAGCGGCACGGCGCGGCGGGTGCGCTCACGCGCCTCAAGCACGCGCGACAGCAGCTCATTGAGCGCGCTCGCATGTTGCAGGTCGCGCAAGCCCGGCGTGTTCGGCGACGACACGTTGATGGTGAAATAGCTGGCTACCGGCGCGAAGGTTTCGACCAGCCGGACGTAATCCTCGATCCGGTCCTGCGAGTCCTTGTTGGCGCCGACATTGACCCCGACAATGCCGCCACGATTGGCCCGCTCGGTCAGCCTTGCGAACGCAGAGGGCGCCCCCTCCCCGTTGAAGCCGAGCCGGTTGATCACGCCTTGATCGGCAGCGAGCCGGAAAATGCGCGGCCGCTCGTTTCCGGCCTGCGGCCGCGGCGTCACCGTTCCGACTTCGACGAAGCCGAAGCCGAGCCGCAGCAGCGCATCGGGAACCGCTGCGTTCTTGTCAAAGCCCGCGGCAATTCCGACCGGATTGGGAAAATCGCGCCCAAAGGCATGGACGCCAAGCGCCGGATCATCGGCAGCAGCGCGAGGAATAGGGGCAAGCCGAAGCGCGTTGATCGCAAGCTTGTGCGCGTCCTCCGGATCGATGACGCGCAGCAATGGAAGCGACAAACGGTCAAAAAAGCCGAGCACGGAAGTCCCTGGACGAAATCAGATCGACCCTACGCCTCTCGATGACTTTTCCAAGTCAGGGCTGTTGCCAGAGGGGGGCGATTTAAGGCTATAATTCCTAGAAGAACACTGTCAGAGAGGCATAGATGGCCCCCCGCCCGCAACTTACGCATTCTCAGGTCTGGTCTGCCATGGACCGGCTCGCCTCCCGCGCGGGGCTTTCCCCCTCCGGCCTCGCCAAGCGCTCCGGGCTTGATCCAACGACCTACAACAAATCAAAGCGGATCACGCCGGACGGGCGGCCGCGCTGGCCATCCACAGAGTCGGTCGCCAAGTCGCTCGCCGCCACGAATACCAGCATCAATACCTTCATCAGCCTGATCAGCGAGACCGGCAAGACGGCGCGCCAGAATGTGCCGCTGATCGGCTTCGCCCAGGCCGGCGACAGCGGTTACTTCGACGACGGCGGATACCCGGTCGGCCGCGGCTGGGACGAAGTGTCGCTGCCGCAAGTGACCGACGAAAACGCCTACGCGCTTAAGGTCAACGGCGACTCGATGAAACCGGTCTATCGCGCCGGCGACATTATCGTCGTTTCGCCGAACGCGCCGATCCGCAAAGGCGACCGCGTCGTGGTGAAGACAAGGCGCGGCGAAGTGATGGTGAAGGAATTGCGCAAGAAGACGTCGAAGTCCATCGAATTGAAGTCGCTAAACGCCGAGCACACGGCGATCGGACTCTGGCGATGCAGGACGTCGAGTGGATCGCCCGCATCGTCTGGGCCACGCAATAAGCAGTTCAAATTTTTCAGGGGGATGACATGAATTTTGCATCACAAGGCTGCGCCTGCTGCGCAGATCTCATTTCGAAGCGTTTTGATCGCCGGCGTTTCCTGCATCTGTCGGGCGCAGCCGTGCTGGCGAGCGCGTTGCCCGCGATCGGCCTTCGCCGCGTCCGGCAAATATGAAGCGATGCTGCTGACCTGCATCGACCCGCGCTTTCCCGAGCCGACGCTCGAGCTACATGAAAAGCCGCGACATGGTCGGCAAATACAGCCAGTTCACTTTCGCCGGCGCCGCCATCGGCGTGGTCGCGCCCTCGTTCAAAGCCTGGCACAAGACGTTCTGGGACAATCTCGGAGCATCGATCCAGCTTCACGCCGTGCCCAAGGTCATCGCGATGGACCATCGCGATTGCGGCGCAGCCAAGATCGCCTATGGCGCCGCGAAAGTCGCGAACCCGCAAGCCGAGACCGAAACGCACAAGGCGGCGTTGCTGCAATTCCGCAAGGAAGTGGCGAAGCGCCACCCGAAGATGCAGGTCGAGCTCGGCCTGATGGCGCTCGACGGGAAAGTGGAGACCTTTACCTAGGCGCTGCGGGCCAGCGCGCCGTCGATCATCTCGACGGTGTTCTGGATGCCGTAAACGGCGACGAACGAGCCGAAGCGCGGGCCTTTCTCCTGCCCGAGCAGCACCTGGTAGAGCATGTTGAACCAGTCGAGCGACACGCCCGGCTTGCCGTCCTTTGCCTTCTTCTTCTGATCGAGAAACGGCTCGCGGCGCCCGACCTCGTAGACGACGTTCTGGATGTCTTCGGCGGTCGAGGTCGGCCGGCAATTGCGACAGCGCATCACGCAAGTCGGACAGCGCCGCGCGTTCGGATTCGCTCGGCTCACGGAATTTCTTGGCCGGCAGAACGAAGTCGCGGAAGTAGTGCAGCGCGTACTGCACCTGATCGTTGAGTTTGGGGTGGGTCTGCGGCGTGACGCCCGGACGATAACGGCCGATGAAGCCCCACAAGGTTTCGGCATTCTCCGCGTTCGATGACGACACCAGCGTCAGCAGCATCGAGAACGAGATCGGCATCTCCGCACGCGGCGGATTGCCGGAATGGATGTGCCAGACCGGATTCGACAATTGCTGCCGCTGGTCCTGGCGCGAATAGCCGTCGAGGAACTGCGCATACTCGTCGACCGTGCGCGGGATCACGTCGAAGTAGAGCCGCTTGGCCGCCTTCGGCTCGCGATACATGAAGAGCGACAGCGACTTCCGGCGAGGCGTAACGCAGCCATTCATCGATGGTGAGCCCGTTGCCCTTCGACTTCGAGATCTTCTGGCCCTTCTCGTCGAGGAAAAGCTCGTAGTTGAAGCCTTCCGGCGGCAGGCCGCCGAGCGCGCGGCAAATCTCGCCGGACAGCTTCACCGAATCGATCAGGTCCTTGCCGGCCATCTCGTAATCGACGCCGAGCGCGACCCAGCGCATCGCCCAATCGGGCTTCCATTGCAGCTTGCAGCGCCCGCCGGTGACCGGAGCGGTAACGGACTGCTTCGTCTCGGGATCTTCGTAAGTGATCGTTCCGGCCTTGGCGTCATGCGCCGTGACCGGCACTTGCAGGACGATGCCGGTTTTCGGATCGATCGGCAGGAACGGCGAATAGGTTGCCGGCGCGCTCCTCGCGCAGCGACGGCAGCATGATCGCCATCACCTTGTCGAAGTGCGCCAGCATCGTGAGCAGCGCGTCGTCGAAGCGGCCGGATTTGTAGCACTGCGTCGACGACAAGAATTCGTAGTC
Source organism: uncultured Alphaproteobacteria bacterium (assembly GCA_963788805.1). Classification (GTDB taxonomy): domain Bacteria; phylum Pseudomonadota; class Alphaproteobacteria; order Rhizobiales; family Xanthobacteraceae; genus Pseudolabrys. The sequence continues at coordinate 94,987 of CAWBHU010000003.1, read as the reverse complement.
GAAGCCGAAATGGTCGAGAAAGGCGCGCAGCCGCGCGTTGTTATGCTCGCCGAATGACGGATGGGTGCCGAACGGGTCCGGCACCTGCGTGAGCGGCTTGCCGAGATGTTTCTCGAGCAGCTCCTTGTTCGGCACGTTGTCGGGGACTTTGCGCAGCCCGTCCATGTCGTCGGAGAAGGCGATCAGGCGCGTCTTGATCTTGTCGTCGGTGAGCACCCGAAACGCATGCCGCACCATCGTGGTGCGCGCGACCTCGCCGAACGTGCCGATATGCGGCAGGCCCGAGGGGCCGTAGCCGGTCGAGAAGATCACCTCGTCCTTCGGCCGCTTCTTCAGCCGCGCGACGATCTTGCGCGCTTCCTCAAACGGCCAGGCGCCCGATTGCTCGGCGGCGTCGCGCAAGGATGGTGTGGCTTCCGCTACAGACATGACGTTCCCGGTTTCGCGGCGGACACTATGAATCGCGCTGCGCTACGTCAAATACGTGGCGAAATCCGGTAAACAGCGGCGATGAGCGTATCCCCCAAGGCGGCAGTGATCGGCGGCGGGCCGGCCGGGCTGATGGCAGCCGAAGTGCTGGCGCGCGACGGAGTGGCGGTGACGGTTTATGACCGGATGCCGTCGGTCGGCCGCAAGTTCCTGATGGCCGGGCGCGGCGGGCTCAACCTGACACACAGCGAGGCGCTTCCGCAATTTCTGGCGCGCTACGGCGATGTCGCTGCGCCGCTGCGCACCGCGATCGAGCGCTTTCGGCCTGACGACTTGCGGGCCTGGAGCGAGGGTCTCGGCGAGCCGACCTTCGCCGGCTCGAGCGGCCGCGTCTTCCCGAAGTCGTTCAAGGCATCTCCGCTGCTACGGGCATGGCTGCGCCGGCTTTCCGAGGCCGGCGTCGTATTCAAGCTTCGCCACAAGTGGACGGGCTGGGACGCCAGCGGCCAGCTCCTGTTCTCGACGCCCAACGGAGACATTGCTGCCGGCGCGGACGCGACGATCCTTGCGCTCGGCGGTGCGAGCTGGCCGAAGCTCGGCTCCGACGGCGGCTGGGTGGACGCGCTGGCGGGCGTTGGCATTGCGCCTCTGGCCCCCGCCAATGCAGGCGTGGTGACCAAGTGGTCGGACATCTTCCGGCGCTTCGAAGGCCAGCCGCTCAAGCGCATCGCGGTGAGTTGTGATGGCACCACCGTTCGTGGCGAAGCGCTCATCACCCGTGACGGATTGGAAGGCGGAGCGATCTATGCGCTGTCGGCGCCGCTGCGCGCCGCCTTGGCGCGGGACGGCAGCGCAACGTTGTATTTCGACCTGATGCCGGACGCCGACACGTCGGGCCTTGAAGCAAGACTCCGAGCGCCGCGCGGCAAGCAGACGTTCAGCAATGCCCTGCGCAAGGCGACCCGGCTGTCACCTGCTGCGATCGGCTTGCTGCATGAAAGCGCGGCGCGATCGGGCAACTCGCTCGCGGCGTCGGATGCAAAGGCGGCAGCCGCTTTCATCAAGGCCGCACCGGTCACGATCACGGCGATGGCAGCCGATCGAGCGGGCGATCTCCAGCGCGGGCGGCATACGTTCCGATGCGCTCGACGACGCACTTCATGTTGCGCGACCGGCCCGGCGTATTCGCCGCCGGCGAGATGCTCGACTGGGAGGCTCCGACCGGCGGCTATCTACTGCAGGCGATGTTTCGCAACCGGTGTCGCCGCGGCGAACGGCGCGCTCGGCCTGGCTGAAGATCAAAACGGGCTGATCGGGAAATAGCGCAGCCACAGATCGGTGAATCGGCCGTTCTCCCAGATCCGGAACAGCGCCCAGTTGACGGCAAGCCGCATCAGCTCGTTGCCCTGCGCGGACCGCGATGCCGACGCCCTCGCCGAAGTACCGGCTTTCAAGAAACGGGCCGCCGCGGAATACGCAGCAGCCGGCGCTGTCGGTGCCATTGAGCCAGAACGCGAGCGAGATGCCGTCACCGAACACGAGATCGACCTCGCCGCGCTTGAGCGCGCGCCCGCGCCTCTCGCCGTTCGGATATGGCTGCATGCTCCGCCTCGGTGAACAGCGCCGCAGATAGGCCTCATGCGCCGTGCCGGCGACGACCGCGACCTTCTTGCCTTCGAGATCGGACGGGCCGGACGTTCTCGATCTCGACGTCCTTGCGCGAACGAAGCGCGCCGGCGTGCGATAATAGGGATCGCTGAAATCGATCCGGCGCGCGCATCTCCGGCGTGACCGCGAGCGAAGCGATGATGGCATCGCCGCCGTTGCTGTTGAGCGCGTCCAGCAACGTATCGAACCGCCGCGTCTGGATCGTGCATTGCGACCTTGATCTCCTCGCAGATCGCGCGGGCGAGATCGATGTTGAAGCCCGACGGCTGGCCGTCCGGCCCGGCATAGTTGAACGGCGGATAGTCGATCTCGGTCAGAAAGCGGATGCCGTTGATGCGCGAGAGGTCCGGCCGCTCGGGCCGCCGCCGCGGATCCCAGAAGCTCGGCACCGCCAGCGGATCGTCGGCGGCACCGATGCGTGCGGTGCGCGGCGACTGCGCCGCCGGCGGCGGCGCGGTCGCTCGCGGCGCCGGCTGCTGGGCGTGCGCAACGGTCAGGCGCCAAAGCGCGAGCATCGTGATCGCCCGCCATCGCCACGCCGGTTCAAACGCCTCATGCGCCGACTCCGCCGAATTCGCGGCGGACCATAGCATCCGCTTGGGCGGGCCAGACCGTATTACAGATTATGCAGCGGCGAGATGCTTCTCGATCTCGTGGACCGGCATCTTGACGAAATCCTTGTCCATCTCGGCCCGCACCGCCCGCTTGAGAGCCGGCGTGTAGGCCTGGCGAAGAATGCCAAGCGCGCGCGGCGGCGCGCACCACGATCAGCGGATTTGAACATGCCCGGCCGAAGGCTCGCGATCGAGTTTCTTCACCAGCTCTTCCAGGAACGCCTTCTCGCCGCGCTCGTGCCAGTCGGTTTGCTCCATGGCGCTTCGCGCCATGGCCGACCGAATTGACGGAACGGCCGGGCGCATCGGTGCCCTGCTCGTGGGTCGCCGTGCTCTTCTGCTCGTAAACTTCGCGGGTCTTCAGGTTCAGGAATCCTGCGCGTCGCCGACATTTTCCAGAACCAGCGCCTTGGCGCCGTCGCAAACCACCACCCATTCGCCTGTGCCGAATTTCACATCCCTGACATGACGCCTGCTCCAACTGACGCGCTACGCGAAGCAGCCGATGGAACCCGGACCTCGCTCTGAGATAAACGCGGCAGAGGCGATCGTTGCCGATTCGTCTTAGTTGCTGCCGTCGAGCAGCCGGCGGGCGATGACCTGCGCCTGGATTTCGGCGGCGCCCTCGAAGATGCTGAGGATGCGCGCGTCACAGAGAATGCGCGACACCGGAAACTCGAGCGCGAAACCGTTGCCGCCGTGGATCTGCACGGCATTGTCGGCCGCGGCCCAGGCGACGCGGGCCGCCAGCAGTTTCGCCATGCCGGCCTCGAGGTCGCAGCGCCGGCCGGAATCCTTCTCGCGCGCGGCATAATATGTGAGCTGCCGCGCGATCATGATCTCGACCGCCATCATCGCGATCTTGTCGGAGACACGCGGGAACGCGACGATCGGCTGGCCGAACTGCACGCGCGCTTTGGCGTAGCTAAACGCCTGCTCCATCGCCGACTGGGCCACGCCGATCGCGCGCGCGGCGGTCTGGATGCGCGCCGATTCGAACGTCTGCATCAGCTGCTTGAAGCCGAGCCCTTCGACGCCGCCGAGCAGGTTCTCGGGCTTCACCGCGAAGCCATCGAACGCGATCTCGTATTCCTTCATGCCGCGATAGCCGAGCACCTCGATCTCGGTGCCGGTCATGCCTTGCACCGGAAACGGATTCTTGTCGTCGCCGCGCGGCTTTTCGGCGAGCAGCATGGACAGCCCGCGATGCCCCGGCTCTTTCGGATTGGTGCGGACCAGAAGCGTCATCAGGTCGGCGCGCACCGGATGGGTGATCCAGGTCTTGTTGCCGAACACCTTGTACGACGTCGCGCATCGCGCACCGCGCGCGTCTTCAATGAAGCAAGATCGGAGCCGGTATTCGGTTCGGTGAAAACCGCGGTCGGCATGATCTCGCCCGACGCGATCTTGGGAAGCCATTTGCTCTTCTGCGGACCGGTGCCGGAATTGAGAATGAGCTCGGCCGCGATCTCGGAGCGGGTGCCGAGCGAGCCGACGCCGATATAGCCGCGCGACAGCTCCTCCGACACGACGCACATCGACTCCTTGCCGAGGCCCATGCCGCCATATTCTTCCGGGATCGTGAGCCCGAAGACGCCGAGCTCGGACATCTGCCGGATCACTTCCATCGGGATATAGCTGTTGGTGCGGTGCCAATCCTGCGCGCGCGGAATCACCTCGCTGTCGGCAAACTTGCGCATCTCGTCGCGGATCGACTCCAGCGTCTCGTCGAGCCCGCAAACGCCGACCGTCGCATTCTGATTGTCCGCCATCAGCGCAACGAGCCGCGCGCGGCGCTCCGCCGTATTGCCGGTGGCGACAAGCTCGTCCACGTTCTTGTCAAAGCGAGCCGCGACTTGCGATGCGCTGAGCCCATAGTCGGAGGGCCGCACCATCTCGTTCTGGCTCATCGGAATTCCGCCGACGATCTGCGAGAGATACTCGCCAGTGCCGATACGGATGATGTGCTCTTCGATCTCGCCGAGTTGACCGGTGCGGCTAAGCCGCTCGGCATAGCCGTTGAGCTGCCGGATGGCCTCGACATAGGTCGCAAGCCAGGCCAGCCCGTGAACCGCATGTTGTTCGCGGTCGATGAGCCGGCTGACGACGTGCCCCTCGACCACGACCCGCTCGCGAACCTTGGCGGACGCGTCGGCCAGCAACGCATCGGCCGCGGCTACGGCGCTACGGGTGGCTTGGAGGAGGCTTTCGGGAGCGGAGCGCTGGGCTGGGGGAGCCATGGTCTCGAAGAATGTGAGGACGACCCCCCGTTTTCAGCACACGTCGTTGCGGTGCACAATGAAAAGGTCGATTGGACGCCTCGCCCGGCCTATTTGCCGCCGATCCTGGGGATTCATGGTTGCTACAAAATTAACCATTTCCCTATTCCATCGGCCTTTATTGACCCCACGCCCCGCTTCGCCGGCCGGACTAGGGATTTATGAGCCGTTCCCTCCCTGCAATGCCGCTCCGGGGCTACCTCCGCTCATTATCCGTGCGGACCCGCATCATCGTGCTGGCGCTCATTCCCGTCGTCGGCTTCCTCACCAATGGCATCACCTATGTGATCGGCGAGCGGGATGTCGCGACGGCTTTTGACACCGCCAACAAGGCGTCGCGCCTTGCCGGCGCGAGCCACAATCTAAAGATCGCCATCGCCACGATGCGCACCATCGTGACGGACTTCACGGCAAATCCCAGCAACGAGCTGGTGAACCAATTCGACGCCGCGCAGAACGACGCGTTCCTCAGCCTTGCCGATATTCGCAAGTCCAGCCTGACGATGCGCGAAGACTTGATCGAAACGTTGCGCGGCCAGCTCATCACGCTGAAGACGAATTTCGAGAAGCTGGTCGCCGAGCAGTACGTACTCGGTTTCACGGCAGAGGATGGACTGCGCCGGCAGTTGCTCACGTCGGGCAACAATGTCGAGAAGAACATCCGGGAGGCGCTGGTCTGGCTCGACGAAAGCGAAGCGCGCAAGCTGACGCTTGCCTTGACCACGATGCGCTACAACGAAGCGGACTACCGGCTGAGCTACAGCGACGTCTCAAAAGCGCTTTTCTTCGTCAATCACGACCTGTTCAATCAGACCTTTGGTTCGATTGACGGCTCGCCGGCGATGAAGGGGCAAGTCGAAGCGCAGTTCACAATTTACGCGAACAGCTTTCGCCAATGGATCGACGTAGCGAACCGCGCCTATCCCTACCGCAGGCTGATCGATCTCAACAGCAAGGACATGATCCCGCACGCGGATGCGATCATCCAGGAAGCCACAGCAACCGCGGCAAAAGCGGCTGAGGCCCTTACCAGCGCCCAAACACGAACCAGATTAGGCATCATTGCCGCCGGCATTGCGATGGCGGCGTTGGGTCTGGGCTTTAGCTGGCTGATCGGGCTCAGCATCACCCGCTCGCTCACCGGCCTTTCGGCTGCGATGAAGCGCCTGGCGACCGGCGAAACCTCGGTGCGCATTCCCGCCACCCAAAATCACGACGAGATCGGCGACATGGCGCGCACCGTGCTCGTCTTCCGCGACAGCATGGTCGAGCGCGAAAAGCTCGCCGCCCAACAGGCCCAGACAACCGAACAGCAGGTACAGCGCGGCAACTCCATCGCGCTGCGTATCGACGAATTCCGCAGCTCGGTCGAGGCGGCGCTCGGTAAGCTGCGCGGCGCCGCCCTGAAGACTGGAAATGACATCGACCGAGCTCAACCAGGTGGCCGATACGGTCTCGGCCGAAGCGCGGTCGGCTGAGCAGCGTGTGAACGGCGCTTCGGACAACGTTACGGCGGCGGCCCACTCGGTCGAGGAGTTGGCGACCTCGATCGGCGAGATCGCCAACCAGGCCGCGAAATCCACCGAAGTCGCGCGGCGCGCTGTCTCGGAGACGCAACGTACCGTCTCGACCATGGGTGAGCTTGGACAGGCGGCGACCCGGATCGGCGAGGTGGTCGGGCTTATTCAGGCGATCGCCGCCCAGACCAATCTGCTGGCGCTCAACGCCACGATCGAGGCGGCCCGCGCCGGCGAGGCCGGCAAGGGCTTTGCCGTCGTCGCCTTCGAGGTGAAATCGCTGGCCGGGCAAACTTCGCGAGCGACCGAGGACATCGCCGCGCAAGTCGGCTCGATCCAGTCGGCCGCGGCGGATGCGGCGCAAGCCCTGGAACAGGTCAACGGCATCGTTCAGGACATGGCGACCATCGCGACCACGGTTGCGGGCACGGTCGATCAACAGAGCTCGGCGGTGTCCATGATCACCCAAGGCGTCAACCGCGCCTCCGGCGAAGCGCAGACCGGGGCCGCGGCGATGAGCCGGGTCGCCGGAGCCACCGCGCAGGCCCGCGGCACAGCGGCCAGCGTCAAAGAACTCGCGGATGCCGTTGCGATCGAAGCCGAGCGGCTCGAAGACGAAGTCCGCCACTTCCTGACGCGCGTCCAGGCGGCCTAGCCGCAGCCGGGGCTTGCAAAGATCCGCTTAACATCCGATCTCAGTGTCGAGAGATCGTGAGCGAGACCTTCCGCTTGCATTATGTCCGCCTAAGCTGGCGCATCGTCGCCGAGTTCGCTCAGCCGCTTCGTCGCTGACGACGGCTGGGCGATCGCGAGCCACATCGCGCTGTCCGGATTGATGGCGCTGTTTCCGTTCTTGATTGTCGTGACCGCGCTCGCCGGGTTCTTTTTCGGATCGAAAGACCTCGCCGACGAAGCAGCCAAGATCTTGCTGGAGACCTGGCCGCAGCAGGTCGCGGGTCCGCTTTCGCTCGATATCAGCGGCGTCCTCACCAGCTTGCGCGGCAGCGCGCTGACGTTCGGTGCTGATTTTTGCGATCTACTTCGCGTCGAGCGGCGTAGAGAGCCTGCGCATCGCGCTCAACCGCGCCTATAGCGCCGCCGAGCCCCGCTCATGGTGGGTGCTGCGGCTCGAGTCGGTTGTCTATGTGCTGATCGGCGCCGTCGCCCTGCTGGCTTTTGCTTTTCTGGTCGTGCTGGCGCCGCTGATCTGGTGGAAGATGATCAACTATGTGCCGGCATTGCAGCCGTTCGGCTATCTGATCACCTTCGCGCGGTTCACCGTCGCCGCGGTTGTGATCATCGTCGCGCTGACGATCGTCCATCTGTGGCTGCCGGCCGGCCGGCGGCGCATCAACGAAGTCTTCCCGGGAATTCTTGCCACGCTGGCGCTCTGGCTGATCAGCGGCGAAGTCTTCGGCCAGTACCTGGCCGAATTCGCTTATGGCTACGTCACGATGTATGCCGGCCTGGCGTCGGTCATGATCGCGCTGATTTTTCTCTACATCAACGCGTCGATCTTCATCTTCGGCGGCGAGATGAATTCAGTGATCGCCGAGCTGCGGCACAAGCGGACCAGCTAGGCTCCGCTGCTGGTGGCTTCGAGCACGTCTTCGAGGCTGCGAAGCCCCATAGTCGGCGCATTCACCAGCAGACCCATGTTGCCCGGCGGATGCTGGTTCTTCCACATCATCGTGTGCGCCTTCGGGATTTCTTCCCACGGGAAGGTCTTCGAAAGGCACGGATCGATGCGGCGCTCCAGCACGAAGCGATTGGCCTGTGACGCCTGTTTCAGGTGCGCGAAATGCGAGCCTTGAATGCGCTTCTGCCGCATCCACACATAGCGCGCATCGAACGTAAGGTTGAAGCCGGTGGTGCCGGCGCAGAACACGACCATGCCGCCGCGCTTCACCACCATGCAGGAGACCGGAAAGGTCTGCTCGCCGGGATGCTCGAACACGATGTCGACGTCGCGCTTGCCGGTGATGTCCCAGATCGCCTTGCCGAAGCGGCGCGCTTCCTTGGCCCAATCGTTGAACTCGGCAGAGTTGACCTGCGGAAGCTGGCCCCAGCAGTTGAACTCTTTGCGGTTGATGACGCCCTTGGCGCCGAGGTCGAGCACGTATTGCGCTTTTGAGTCGTCGGAGATGACGCCGATGGCGTTGGCGCCCGATGCAGCGACGAGCTGCACGCCGAACACGCCGAGCCCGCCGGAGGCGCCCCACACCAGAACATTGTCGCCCGGCTTGAGCGTGTGCGGCGCGTGACCGAACAGCATCCGATAAGCGGTCGCGAGCGTGAGCGTGTAGCAGGCCGACTCTTCCCAGGTCAGATGCTTCGGCTTTTCCATGAGCTGGCGCGATTGCACGCGGCAGAACTGCGCGAACGAACCATCCGGCGTCTCATAGCCCCAGATGCGCTGCGACGGTGACAGCAGCGGATCGCCGCCATTGCAGTCTTCGTCGTCGCCGTCGTCCTGATTGCAATGGACGATGACTTCGTCGCCGACCTTCCAGCGCTTCACCTTCGAGCCGACCGCCCAGACGATGCCCGACGCGTCGGAGCCCGCGATATGAAACGGCTGCTTGTGGACGTTGAACGGCGTGATCGGCTGGCCGAGCCCGGCCCAGATGCCGTTGTAGTTGACGCCCGCCGCCATCACGAGAACGAGCACGTCCTCTTCGCCGAGCGGCCAGGTCGGCACCACTTCGAGCTGCATGGATTTTTCCGGCGGGCCGTGACGGTCCTGCCGGATGACCCAGGCATGCATCTCTTTCGGGACATGACCGAGCGGCGGAATTTCGCCGATCGCGTAAAGGTCCTTCAGGGCTGCGACTTTTCTCTGCGCGACGGCCGGCATGGGAGGCTCCGTGACTGCTCTACAACAGTCTGACGGCAAATTTGTTGCACTGCAATAATTATCGCAGTTTCTAGGATGCCGGCAACAAACCGCTAACTACGGCACTTCTCCAAACGTTAAGCACGCGCCGCTACCGTTTCGGCATCCCGGGGGACGGCGGCATGCCAGGCTCAGAGGCGTCAGCGGCGTGGCGCATATTCTTGTGCAATTGGGTCGTTATCGGCCTGATCGCGGCAGCGCTGCTGATCGCCGCGTTGGTGCTGGGCTTTTCGTTCAAGCCGACCAGCCTCGTCCTGGCGTTCGCCGTAGCCGCGGCCTATCTCGCAGCCGCCTTCCATAATATGCGCCGCAACAGCGGCGCCTTCTCGACCATCTTCTTCATCCTCGGCTCGACCGGCCAGGTCCTGCTTATTCCCGTCCTGATGACGCCGCTGACCTACATCGCGGCGTCCGCCAATCTTCCCTTGCAGGACGCGGCGCTCGCGGCCTGGGATCGCTGGCTCGGCCTCGACTGGCACGCCTATTACGCTTACGTCACTGAACATCCATCGATCGTTTATGGCGCCTTTCTGTCATACGCCATGATCGGTTGGCCGGTGTTCGGCATCCCGATCGTGCTCGGCGTCGCACAGCACTATCGGCGCATGCAGCAATTCACGCTCGCATTCGCGATCGCGCTTATCATTACGACAGCGATCAGTGCGTTGGTGCCGGCTGTCGCTCTCTATGACGAGCAGTTCTTCGCCAGGCCGGACGCGCCATTTCAGTCGACCGCCTTCCTCGATCACTTGCGCGATTTTCCGCGCCTGCGTGACGGCTCACTGCGCGTCCTCGACATGGCGAGCCTCACCGGGATCGTGACGTTCCCAAGTTTTCATGCAGCCACGGCCGTGATTTATCTCTGGGCGCTGTGGCCTGTGTGGTGGATAAGGCCGATCGCGATTCTCGCGAATATCGGGATGCTGCTTGCCACTCCCTATATCGGCGGACATTACTTTGTCGACGTCTTCGCCGGCATTGCCGTCGCGATGACAGCCATCGCAGCCGCACGCTTGATCTCGACACGGCTCACACGGCAGGCGCCGCAAGCTGCCGTCGTCATTGGTGCCGGATGGTGCGATATCGGCGGCGGCGCCGCGATCAATGTCTCCCGGCTGACGCGCATGAGCACGCAAGCCCTCATGTCCGATAAAGCGCCGATGCCAATCACGCGATTGCTCGCCGTTGTCGGCCTCTCGCTCGCGCTCGGCTATCTCGTTGTGCTCGGCTCGGCCATATTCACCGGGCACTGGTTGATCGACGCCGAGGGCCGGCCGATCGCCTCCGACTTCGTCAACGTCTATGCCGCCGGACGGCTTACCGTCGACGGCCATCCTGCCCTCGCCTATGACTGGGTCATCCATAAATCGATGGAGATCCGCGCGGTCGGCCACGGCTTCGAAAACTACTACGGCTGGCACTATCCACCGACGTTCCTGTTCGTCGCGGCGGCGCTCACCATCGTGTCCTTTGTTCCGGCCGCGCTGTTGTGGATCGCGGTTACGGCGGCGCCCTATCTCATCGCAGTGCGTTTGATCATCGGGGACCGCGCCGGATATATCGTCGCACTCGGCTTTCCCGCGACACTGTGGAACATAACCGCAGGGCAGAACGGCTTCCTCACCGCGGCATTGATCGGCGGCACGCTCCTGCTGCTGGACAGAAAGCCGATCCTCGCCGGCATCTGCCTCGGCCTGCTCACCTACAAGCCGCATTTCGGGCTGCTGTTTCCGGTCGCGCTGATCGCGGCCGGATATTGGCGCGTCATGGCAACGGCGGCCTTGACCGCGCTGGCCATGATCGCGCTTTCCTGGCTCGCCTTCGGCACTGAAACGTGGGCGGCCTTCTTCGCCTCGACTCCGAAGATGACGGAGGCCGTGATGGGACAAGGCCTCGCCGGATTCGGCAGGCTGCAAAGCGTCTTTGGCTTCCTGCGCATGCTGGGCTGGAACGAAAAACTGGCATGGTCGGCGCAGATCCTGGTCGCGCTGGCCTGCATGACGACCATCTTCGTGCTGTGGCGCAGCCGCGTGTCTTATGAGCTCAAAGCCGCCGCGCTCGCCACGCTCGCGCTGCTCGCAACGCCTTATCTCTACATCTACGATCTCACGGTGCTCGCAATCGCGGTCGCCTTCCTGCTGCGCTACTCGCTGACGCGCGGGATGATTGCGGCGGAAGCGGCGGGGCTTGCGGCCGTCGCGGCGCTGTTACTGATCTATCCTTACGCCAAGATGCAGGTGGGCCTTGCGGCGGCGCTGATCGTCGCGGCGCTGGTGGCCTGGCGGGCGACCACGGACCACCTCAGCGCCATTTCCGCCGGTCAGACCGCCGAATCAAAACAGCTCTCCGCTGACGCCGGGCGCGGATCAGTCATCCACAGGGAGGCACGACAGCCGGGCCTGAAGGTGATGGAGTACCCCCGCTGACAGCCTGCGGCCGGCCGGGCCGCAATCGGGGGACATCACATGACTCTTGAAGGACTGCTTATCATTCTCGTGGTCGGCGCCATTGCCGGCTGGCTGGCCGGCCAGATCATGCGCGGCACCGGGTTCGGCCTGATCTGGAACATCGTCATCGGCCTGGTCGGCGCGCTGATCGGCGGCTGGCTGCTGCCGCGGCTCGGCATCGTCATCGGCGGCGGCATTCTCGCAGCCATCATCAACGCCACGATCGGCGCGGTGATCCTGCTGGCGATCATCAGCCTGGTGCAACGGAGGCGCTAGGTTTTTCCGCCGCTCCCCTTGTTGGGGAGCGGCATCGCCTTGCCGCTCCCGCAACTTCACCAGCGCGTTGAGCGTGCGATTGACCGGCGCGGCGAGGCCGAGCGCCTCGCTTTCGCGCGCCACGTAGCCATTGAGATAGTCGATCTCGGTGGCACGACCCTTGGCAATGTCCTGCGCGGTCGATGACATCTGCTGCGGCATTGACTGCGTCATCGTGAACAGGCCGTCGAACACGTCCGCCGGAATGGCCGCGCCCTTGCGCCGCGCCAGCGCGATCACCTCTTGCGCGGCTTCCTGCATGACGGCGCGAACTTCCGGCACCGCGCCCATCTCGCCATAAGGCTTTCCGGTCAGCGCGCAGATTGCGTTGTAGGCGCAATTGAGCATCAGCTTGTGCCACAGGCCGGCCTCGATATCGGCCGAGACGTCGGCGTTGATGCCGGCCTTGCGAAAGATCGCCGCGGTCTCGCCGACCAGCGCCGCGTCGGCGCCGCAGCCTTTGACCGCACCGAGAACGATGCGATCGCCGCCGGAATGCCGCACGTGAGCGGGCGCGGGCATGTTGGTGCCGATGTAGACCAGCCCCGCGACGACGCGCCGGCTGGTTGCCGCGTGAATGCGCTCGACATTGCCGACGCCATTCTGGAGGCTGACCAGCACAGCGTCGCGGTCGAGATGCGGCGCCAAGGCTTCGGCCGCGCGCGCAGTATCGCCGGATTTCACGCACACCAGAACCAGCTTTGCGCCACGCGCCCCACTCGGATCGATCGTGGCATCGACGCGAACTTTCGCTGTCGCCCCGCCGCTCTCGAGCGTCAGGCCATCGCGCTTGATCGCATCGACTGTCGCCGCGCGCCCGATCAGCGTCACCTGCGCGCCGGCCTGCGCCAGCTTGCCGCCGAAAAAACAGCCGAGCGCACCGGCGCCCATGACCGCGACGCGCGGCAATGCGTCGCTCATTGCCGCAAGCTTCGCGCGAGCTCGGCGGCGATCTCCGCCGCGCCCGGCGTGTCGGAATGCACGCAGACCGAGCCGGCCTTCACCGGAATGTCGCGGCCCGCCGTGGTCTTCACCTTGCCTTCGCGGATGACGCGCTGGACGCGCTCGCGTGCCTGCACGGGATCGACCGCGTCATGCACGCGGCTGAGGATCAGATTGCCTTCGCCGTCATATTCGAGGTCGGCGTAGAACTCGCCGACCATCTCGACGCCGTTCTCCGCATAAGCCTTCTCCTGCGCGGTGAAGGCCATGCCGAGCACCGGCACGCCGAACGGCTTCACCGCCTGCGCAATCGCGGCGGCGATCGCGCCGTCGCGCGCCGCCATGCCGTACAGCGCGCCATGCGGCTTCACGTGATTGAGCGGCATGTTCTCGGCCTGCAGGAACGCGACCAACGCGCCGGTCTGGTAGGTGACGAGATCGGTCACCTCGGCCGGCGAAATCACCATGGCGCGGCGGCCGAAGCCTTGCAGATCGGGCAGCGAGGGATGCGCGCCGACCTTGACGCCGTGCTGTTTCGCCAGCCGCACCGTGGCGCGCATGATCGAGGGATCGGAGGCGTGGAAGCCGCAGGCGACATTGGCGAGGTCGACGTGCGGCATCAGCGCCGCGTCGTTACCCATGCGGTAGAGGCCGAAGCCCTCGCCCATGTCGCAATTGATGGTCAGCCGTGCCATTTCCGCCCTCCCCGCGATCCTATACGCGGCGCGACTTTAGCCGATGCTTGCGCCAGGCGCGGGCGAAAAGCTAAACAATTTCGCGGAGTTGAAGGGCGTACAGCGTATGACCAGCGATCGGGTGATCATCGCCGGCGGCGGCATTGGCGGGCTGGCGACAGCGCTGACGCTGCACCAGATCGGCGTGCCGTGCATCGTGTTCGAGGCGGCGCGCGAGATGCGCCCGCTCGGCGTCGGCATCAACATGCAGCCGAACGCGGTGCGCGAGCTCTACGACCTCGGCATCTCACAGCACGATCTCGATCGCGTCGGCGTGCCGGCAAGGGAATGGGCGCTGGTCGGGCTCAACGGCAACGACATCTACTCCGAGCCGCGCGGCATGCTGGCCGGCTACAACTGGCCGCAATACGCGGTGCACCGCGGCCAGTTTCACATGCTGCTGCATGACAGGCTGGTGGAGCGGATCGGCGCGGATGCGGTGAAGCTCGGCAGCCGCGTTACCGGCTATCGCAAAACATCGAACGGCGTCACCGCGCTGGTCGAACATGCGGACGGGGCGCGCTCCGAAGTCGAAGGCGCGCTGCTGATCGGCGCCGACGGCATCCATTCGGCGATCCGCGCGCAGATGCATCCGAACCAGCCGCCGATCCATTGGGGCGGCGCGATCATGTGGCGCGGCACCACGATGGGAAAGCCGATTCGCAGCGGCGCGTCTTTCGTCGGGCTCGGCACCCACAAGCAGCGCGTCGTGTTCTATCCGATCTCGCATCCCGACCCGAACACCGGCCTCGCCATCATCAACTGGATCGCCGAAGTGACGATGGATAATGCGGAAGGCTGGAAGCAGAGCGGCTGGTTCCGGCAGGTGCCGACCTCCGACTTCGCGCATCACTTCAAGGACTGGACGTGGGACTGGTTCGACGTCCCCGAGCTGATCGCCAACGCAGACAGTATTTTCGAGAATCCGATGATCGACCGCGATCCGGTGCCGACCTGGGTCGACGGCCCGGTGGCGCTGATGGGCGACGCCGCGCACGCGATGTATCCGACCGGCTCGAACGGCGGCAGCCAGGCGATCATCGATGCGCGCGCGCTCGGCACCATGATGCTCGAGCACGGCGTTACCCCGCAGGCGCTCGCCGCCTATGACGCGAAATTGTGCGGGCCGATCTCGCAGCTGATCCTGCGCAATCGCGGCGCCGGTCCGTTCGGATTGCTCAACCTGGTCGATGAGCGATGCGGCGGCACGTTCGACAATATCGACGACGTGATCCCGCCGAAGGAGCGCACCGAGTTCATGGCGGGCTACAAGGCGGCGGCGGGCTTTGCGATCGAGACGCTCAACAAGGCGCCGCGCACGATTGCCGCCGGCGCGCGGGTGCGCGACGTCGCAGCCGCGACCGCCTAACTCCGGCCCAGCGGCAAAGAGCCGTCCAAAAACCTCACGCCGATTTCGCCGCCCAGCCGCCACATCACCTGGCAGCGGCGCTCCAGATTTTCGGCGATCACCAGATCGAATTGCTCAGGCACGACGGCGTCCTCGGTGAACAGCCTCGCGCCGTCGGCGGAAATGTTGGTGATCAGGCACTGGCGCTGCGCGCCACGCTCGGTGCGCCACGTCGTGGTGCGGTTGACGACGAGACGCGGTTGCTTTCGCCGTTCTTTTTGCATGGCTTCAGATCGCATGGCCTGCACTGATTACCGCAGCCGTCTCAATTCGCCGCTAAGTCGCTGCCGCCAATTCGAAGCAGGATTGCCGAGAGTTTTAGCGATGGCGCTAACGGTTCTGTTGCATTGCAACAAAACAGTCGGCACAGTGTTGTGACGCTGAATCGGGCGGCGGATGTCACACGAGGCCAAACGCGACAAACCGTGGATCTTCCGCACCTATGCGGGTCATTCGACCGCCGCGGAATCCAACGCGCTTTACCGTAAAAATCTGAGCAAGGGGCAGACCGGCCTTTCGGTCGCCTTCGATCTGCCGACCCAGACCGGCTACGACAGCGACGACCCGCGCTGCCAAAGGCGAAGTCGGCAAGGTCGGCGTGCCGATCAGCCATCTCGGCGACATGCGCGCGCTGTTCGACGGCATTCCGCTCGGCACCATGAATACGTCGATGACCATCAATGCCACCGCGGCGTGGCTGATGGCGCTCTACATCGCGGTGGCCGACGAGCAGGGCACGCCGCGCACCGCGCTGACCGGCACGATCCAGAACGACATCATCAAGGAATATCTGTCGCGCGGCACCTACGTGTTTCCGCCCGAGCCGTCGATGCGGCTCATCAAGGACATCGCGATCTTCACCACCAGCGAATTGCCGAAGTGGAATCCGATGAACGTGTGCTCGTATCACCTGCAGGAGGCCGGCGCGACGCCGGTGCAGGAGCTGGCCTACGCGCTGGCGACCGCGATCGCGGTGCTCGATACGGTGAAGAAATCCGGCGAGGTGAGCCAGGAGAAATTCTTTGAGGTGGTCGGGCGCATCTCGTTCTTCGTCAATGCGGGGCTGCGCTTCATCACCGAAATCTGCAAGATGCGCGCCTTCACCGAATTGTGGGACGAGATCACGCGCGAGCGCTACGGCGTCACCGACCCGAAGCACCGCCTGTTCCGCTATGGCGTGCAGGTGAACTCGCTCGGGCTGACCGAGCAGCAGCCGGAAAACAATGTCAGCCGCATCCTGCTGGAGATGCTGGCGGTGACGCTCTCGAAGAATGCGCGGGCGCGCGCGGTGCAATTGCCGGCATGGAACGAGGCGCTCGGCCTGCCGCGGCCGTGGGACCAGCAATGGTCGCTGCGCATGCAGCAGATTCTGGCCTACGAGACCGACCTGCTCGAATACGGCGACATCTTCGACGGCTCGACGGTGATGACCGAGAAGGTCGAAGCGCTGAAGGCCGAGGCGCGCGAGGAGCTGCGCCGCATCGACGAGATGGGCGGCGCGGTCGAAGGCGGTCGAGTCCGGCTACATGAAGCAGCAGCTCGTCGAATCCAACACCGCGCGGCTCGAGGCGATCGAGCGCGGCGACCAGGTCGTGGTCGGCGTCAACAAGTTCCTGGAGAGCGAGCCGTCGCCGCTTTCGACCGGCGCCGAAGCGATCCTCACCGTGTCGGAGGAAGCCGAGCACGGCCAGATCGACCGGCTGAACAAATGGCGCGCGGCGCGCGACGACAAGGCGGTGCAGGCCGCGCTCGCCGCGCTCAAGCGCGCGGCCACCACCGGCGACAACATCATGCCGCCCTCGATCGAATGCGCGAAGGCGGGCGTCACCACCGGCGAATGGGGCTGGACGCTGCGCCAGGCGTTCGGCGAGTACCGCGCGCCGACCGGGGTCGGCAATGCGATGCGCAACGACGTCGACGGGCTCGACGATATCCGCGGCGAGGTCGACCGCGTGTCGCGCAAGCTCGGCCGCCGCCTCACCTTCCTGGTCGGCAAGCCGGGCCTCGACGGCCATTCCAACGGCGCCGAGCAGATCGCGGTGCGGGCGCGCGATGCCGGCATGCAGGTCGTCTATGAGGGCATCCGGCTGACGCCGGAGGAGATCGTCGCCGCGGCGCGCGAGAAAAAGGCCCATGTCATCGGGCTTTCCGTGCTGTCGGGCAGCCACATGCCGCTGGTCGAGGACGTGGTCGGCCGCCTGAAGCAGGAAGGCATCGACGTGCCGGTGGTGGTCGGCGGCATCATCCCGCCGGAGGATGCGCAGGCGCTGGAGAAGAACGGCGTCGCCGCGGTCTATACGCCGAAGGATTTCGAGCTCAACCGCATCATGTCGGACGTGGTGCGGATCGTTGAGCGGGCGAACGGGCAGAGCAACGTGTAGGCTGGCGCCTCAGATTCGGGGGCACTGATGACCGACCAGCCGGCGCCAGCCAACGCCAAGATCCACCCAGCCATATTCTATCTGCTCTGCGTGATGCTGATCGGCACGTTCGCTGTGGCGCATGACCATAACCGCGCAGGAATACCCGCCGCGCACGGCGCTTTACCTCGAACTGGCGATCGATGCGGCGATGATCGTCGGCCTGATCGGCATCCGCAAAAGCGGGCCGCAGGCCTTGTTCATCGCGGCGCTGATCTGCGGCATCGGCCTGTTCGCGATCCGGCTGCACAGCGACGCGAGCTGGTGGACCGGCCACTGGCACTACGTGTTCGACAAGCGCTAGCGCAGCTTCGCCATCGCCTCCGCGAGCTTCGCCGGGCTGACCGGCTTGGTGAAATAGAAATTCATGCCGGCCGACAGCGCGGCGCGCTCGGCGCCGGGCTCGGTGCGGCCCGATACGCCGATGATCGGCAAGCGCGCAGCCGCGCCACCCAGCGCGCGGATGCGGCGCGTCGCTTCAAGGCCGTCGAACACCGGCAGCGCCACGTCGAGCAGCATGAGATCGTAGCCGCCGCGTATCGCGGACTTCACCGCCGCCTCGCCGTCGGCGACGAAATCGGCGCGATGGCCGAGCTCGGTCAGGATCGTGTTCATGACCACGCGGCCGTACGGGTTATCCTCGGCGCACAGGATCTTGAGCGGGCGGCCCTTGCCCGGCTGCGTGGCGCCCGCCGCGGCGGCGCGCTCGATGACATCGACCAGCACGCTCAGCCGGAAGGTCGAGCCGCGGCCCGGTGTGCTGGTGACCACAAGATCGCCGCCCATTGCCTTGGCGAGCCGCTTGACGAAGACGAGGCCGAGCCCGGCGCCGCCGTAGCGCCGCGCGATATCGGCGCTCGCCTGCGCAAACGGCTTGAAGAGCTGCGCCAGCTCGCGCCTTGCTCAGTCCCGATGCCGCTGTCGGAGAAGGAGAAGGCGAGCCTCGTGCGCTTCTTCGCGGCAGGCTCGGCGCCCACCGACAAGGAGACATGGCCGCGCTCGGTGAATTTCACCGCATTGTCGGCGAGATTTTCCAGCGCGGCGCGCAAACGCATCTCGTCGCCCGCCACTTGGCCGGGCAGTTCACGCGCGATCACGACGTCGGCGGTCAGGCCTTTGGCCTCGCGCGCGCGCCGCCAGAGCGCGGCCGACGACTTCAGCCAGGCGGCGCGGCGCGAACGGCTCACGTTGCAGCGTCAGCCGCGCCGCATCCGCCTTGGCGGCATCTATGATCAGCGTTGTCATCGCGGCGAGGTGCTCGGCGCCGCTTTTCACCGCATTGGCCCATTGCCGCTCGCGCTCGCCGATATCGGAGCTGGCGAGCAGCTCGGCCAGCGCGAGAATGCCGGTCAGAGGCGTGCGGATCTCGTGCGCGATTCCGGCAAGCGCAGCTTCGACCGCGCGCGGCTTGGGCTGCGCGCGCAGACGCCGCGCAGCGGGCGCCTTTTTGCCGCGGCGTGCCGGCCGCTTTGCGGTTTTGCGCTTTGCCATCCCCTACCCCGGCCGCAGGATGGCACGGCGGCGGCTCATCCCAGGCCGACCATCTGGCGAATATCCACCGGCGTTTTGCCTTGGGCGCGAAGCTCGCGCAGGCCCGTTGCCTGGGTGGATTTCGACAGTTTCTTGCCCTCGGCATCCAGAATTAATCGATGGTGGCGGTAACGCGGCGCCGGCAGACCGAGAAGTTCCTGAAGGACGCGGTGCACGGCGGTGGCCGCAAACAGGTCCTGCCCGCGCACCACATCGGTGACGCCCTGCGCAGCGTCATCAACGACCACTGAGAGGTGGTAGCTGGTCGGAGAATCCTTGCGGGCGAGAATGACGTCGCCCCAGGCCGCGGGATCGGCCTCGATGTCGCGGCCTTCCTCGTTCCACCAGCAGGCCCGGTTCGCGCCATGGCCGCGTCCATATCGAGCCGGAGCGCATAGGGCTCGCCTGCTTCGATGCGGCGCTTGCGCTCGGCAGCGGACAGCGACTTGCCAGCGCCCGCATAGACCGGCGCACCGTCAGGATCTGCCTCGTGGACATAGCGGGCGATCTCGGCCCGGCTCTCGAATGCGGGATAGATCAGACCCATGGCGTCCAGTTTGGCCAAGGCCGCGCGATAATCGCCGTAATGCTCCGACTGCCGCCGCACCGGCTCCTCCCACGCAAGCCCAAGCCAGCGCAGGTCTTCGTAGATCGCCGCTTCGTACTCCGGCTTGCAGCGCGTCTCGTCGATGTCCTCGATCCGCAACAGCAGCCGCCCGCCCGCCTTGCGCGCGAGATCGGCATTGAGCAGCGCCGAATAGGCATGGCCGAGATGCAGATGGCCGTTCGGCGATGGCGCGAAGCGGAAAACGGGTGGCATGTTGCCTATCTATCGCGTGTGTTGCTACGCCGACAAATATGACGACCTTCCTCCACACCGACGCCGATCTCGCCGCCGGACTGAAAGAGCTGCTGAAACGCGATCCCCGGCTCATTCCCGCCGCGGAGAAAGCCGGCGCGTTCGCGCTGCGGCGGCGCGAGGCGGGCTTCCAGGGGCTGTGCGCGATCGTTTGCGGGCAGCAGCTTTCGACCACTGCGGCGGCCGCGATCCGCAACAAGCTGTTCGCGGCGTTCGACCCGTTTCATCACGACACTGTACGCCTCGCCCGGACCGACAAGCTCAGGCGGCTCGGTCTCTCCTTCAACAAGATCAAGTCGATCAAGCAAATCGGCAAGGCGGTCTCGCGCGGCCAGATCGATCTCGACGCGATCGGCAACATGGATGCCGACGTGGCGCATGCCGAGCTCGTCAAGCTGCACGGCATCGGTCCGTGGACGGCGGATATTTACCTGCTGTTTTGCCTCGGCCATGCCGACGCATTCCCCGCCGGCGACCTCGCCGTACAGGAAGCCGCGCGTATCGCACTTAACTTGCGCAAGCGTCCCGACGCAAAAAAGTTGCAAAAGATCGCGCGAAGCATGGCGGCCATGGCGCGGAGTGGCGGCGCATTTGATGTGGGCTTACTATCATGTGGTGAAGCGGCGCGAGGGCGCGCCGGTTGCCGAGGCGACCAAGAAAACCTGGCCACAGATCAAAAAGACCAAGCCAAAAACCAACGGAGCAAAGCGTGGCCGGTGAACTCGATGGACCGCGGCTGGAGGCGAAGTCCGGCAAAGCAAAAAATGTCGTCGTGTTCCTGCACGGCTATGGCGCCGACGGCAACGACCTGATCGACATCGGCCGAGCGTGGCAGAACGTTCTGCCCGATACGGCATTCGTCTCGCCGCACGCGCCGCGCATTTGCGGGCAATCGCCGACCGGGCGCGAATGGTTTCGCCCTCACCTTCCGCGATCCGACCGAGCGCTGGCGCGGCGTGAAGGAAGCGGCGCCCGTCCTCAACGGTTTTCTCGATGCGGAGCTGACGCGCCGGCAATTGCCGCCGAGCGCCTACGCGCTGGTCGGCTTCTCGCAAGGGACGATGATGTCGCTGCAGATCGGCTTGCGCCGAGCCGGCGCGCCCAAAGCCATCGTCGGCTATTCCGGAATGCTTGTGACCCCGCTCGAGGAGAAGGACGTCGAACCGTTCATGCAGGGCGTGACCGCGAAACCGCCGGTGCTGCTCATTCACGGCGACCAGGATCCACTTATCCCGGTTCAGGCAGTACTGCAGGCGGCGCAGGGTTTGGCGGCGATGGACATTCCAACGGAATGGCACATCTCGCCGGGCGTCGGCCACGGCATCGATGAAGAAGGCTTGAGGCAGGGCGGGGAGTTTCTGGCCCGCGCCTTCAAGCCGGGGTAAGTCCGCGCACCGGCTTCACATTCCCGTCACAGACCCATAGAATTATCCGGAATCAGGCGACGGAGGTTGAGGAGCCTCTCTATTGAACGTGCACGTGTCACAAGGTGGCTATCCGGCCTTGGTGTTGAACGCCGATTTTCGGCCGCTGAGCTACTACCCGCTCTCGCTGTGGTCCTGGCAGGACGCGATCAAGGCCGTCTTCCTCGAGCGGGTGAACATCGTCGCCAATTACGACCGCGCGGTGCATTCGCCGAGCTTCGAGATGAAGCTGCCGAGCGTGGTGTCGCTGAAGACTTTCGTGAAGCCCTCGACGCACCCGGCCTTCACCCGGTTCAACGTGTTCCTGCGCGACCGCTTCTCCTGCCAATATTGCGGCGACCGCGACGACCTGACCTTCGATCATCTTCTGCCGCGCTCGCGCGGCGGCCACACGACCTGGGAGAACGTCGTGGCGGCGTGCTCGCCCTGCAACTTGCAGAAAGGCAGCATGACGACCGAGGAAGCGAAGATGTGGCCTTCGCAAATGCCGTTCCAGCCGACGGTGCATCACCTGCACAGGAACGGCCGGCTCTTCCCGCCGAACTACCTGCACGATAGCTGGCTCGACTATCTCTACTGGGATACCGAGCTCGAGCCGTAAGGCTTCTGCCGCGTTTGGCGGCTTAACGAGCGATTAACCCGGCCGTCTTGAAGGCGTCACACTCAGCCCCCATATAGGGAGCGTGGCGGCGTTGAGTTGGAAACAGCTCTGCTGCCCTGGACGACCACTGAGGCTAGGCGACGGCGGATGTACCCGCGCCGACCCCTTCGTGGTCGTTACGTTTTTCCGAGCTGCTCTTTCTGATAGCCGGCAACGCGCTTGTAGCTCTCCGACAGCGCCACCAGCTCCTCGTGGCTGATCACGTCATCGATGTTCTTGAACGGCTTGTCGCCGGTGCGCTTGTACACTTCGTGCAGGATGGCATCGGGCGGCGCGCTGCGGTTGGCGAGCACGACGTCGCGTGTGGCCGGGAGGCGCTTGGCTTCGTAAGCCTTGAGCGCGCTCTCAATACCGGACTCCGCGGCCAGCGCGTCGGCAAGCGCGCGGCAATCGAGGATCGCCTGCGCCGCGCCATTGGCGCCACGCGGATACATCGGATGGGCGGCGTCACCAAGCAGCGTGAAGCGCCCGAATGACCAGCGCGGCAGCGGATCCTGATCGACCATCGGATATTCCAGCACGAGATCGGAGGCGCGGATGAAGGCGGGCACGTCGAGCCAGTCGAACTTCCAGTCTTCGAGCACGCGGATGAAGTCGTTGAGATCGCCGCGCTTGTTCCAGTCGCGCTCGCGGTAGGTCGGCGTCTCGATATCGACCACCCAATTGATGAGCTGGCGGCCATCGGCATCGACGTCATTGCGGATCGGATAGATCAGAAGCTTGGCCGGGTGATGCCAGCCGACCCGCACCATGCTGGCGCCGGAGAGAAACGGCTTCCAGCGCACCACGCCGCGCCACATGTTGATGCCTGAATATTTCGGCGGCCCTTCGTCGGGATAGAACTGCTTGCGCAGCACCGAATGGATGCCTTCGGCGCTGACGACGAGGTCGGCGCGCACCGGCTCGTGGCCGTCGAAATAGGCCGTGCCGGTATCAGGATCGACCCGCGTGCAGCGCGCGCCGGTGATGACGTTGTCGCCTCCCGCCCGCGCGACGAACGCCTCGAGCAGCGCCATCTGCAGGTCGCCGCGATGGATGGAGAATTGCGGCACGTCATAGCCGGCAAACTTGCCGGCCGGCTCGTTGTAAATGAACTGGCCGAACCGGTTGTAGAAGCAGAACTCGCGGGTGAGGACCGCAACACGCGTGAGCGCCTCTTCGAGGCCGAGCGCGATCAGTTCGCGCGACGCATGCGGCAGGATGTTGATGCCGACGCCGACCGGCCTGATCTCCGGCGTCGCTTCATAGATGCGGCAGGAGATGCCGGCACGATGCAGCATCAGACCGAGCGTGAGCCCGCCAATGCCCGCGCCGATGATGGCGACGTGCATCAGGCGCGGCGCCAGGCGCCGAGCGCAGCCCAGGCCGCGGCCGCGGCGAGCGTAAGCGAAATCAGGACGTTGTAGCCGGGCAACGAAATGCCGAGGAAACGCCACGCCGCTTCGTCGCAGCGCACGACATTGACGTCCTGCAACTGACCAAGCAGTCCGCCCGGACCGCCAAGATTTGTCACAGGCCCGGAGCATTCGGCCGGGCCGGGCCAGAATTTCCATTCGATGCCGGCGTGATAGGCGCCGAGCCCCGCGTTCCAGAGCATGAAGGCGGCGATGATGGCGAAGCCCGCGATCATCACCCTGCGCGATGCGTCGTGATTGGCGCCGAGCCAGAGCAGAGCGGCGAGCGGAACCCCGATATAGAACGCCTTGCGCTGCTCGAGGCAGAGCGGGCACGGCGCCAGCTTGACCACGTGCTCGAAGAACAGAAAGCCGACGATGGTCGCGAGCCCGGCGATGAAAATCGCCGCCGCGATGGTCGCGGCATCGGCCTGCTTGAAATCGTCGGCGATCGCCTGCATATCCGGTGGACCAAGTTGACCGGCGGCAATGCGCCATTATGATCGCAGCAGGTCAAGCCCCTATGGCGGAATTGGTAGACGCGCCTGACTCAAAATCAGGTGATGGCAACATCGTGCTGGTTCGAGTCCGGCTAGGGGCACCAAGTATTCAGGCAAGTCGTCAACCAAGGCGCGTCGCCACCTCACGGCGCGGCGCGACCTGGCGCCCGCTTCCGCAGGCGTGCTGGTCCATGCGTCTTGCGCACGTGTTTCGTCGGATTCCCCACCCGAGGGGGAGGTGGCACGGCTCTTTGATGAGCGTCGCCCACGCAGCCTCTACCAGCTCATCGTAGTTCGCGGCGCCGCGATCAAAGTAGCCGGTACGACCGCTATCCCATTTCACTTTGACGTCGCCGAGTGCTTCGACAGTCGTGCCAGGCTGGTGATGAATCGACACTACGAGGTTAACAAGACCTTACAGTGCAATTTTGCTCACTTGAACTTTGCAAGAAAAATTTCCTAATCGGCGGACCTTTTTCCTGACTGCCCCGTTGTCGCTGTGCGCCCCTTCATATTGAAAACAAAACAGAGAGGTCCGATGCACATATTCTCTCCGAGAACGATTGCCGCGTTGACGGCGATCTTCGTCGCGGTTGCTCCATTTTCATCGATGGCGCACGCACAAGTCAGGGCGGTTGTTCTCCCAGTAGACCTGGGGTCCGCGGACAAGTTTACGATCCTTTCGAAAACCGGAATTACGACCACAGGCGATACCGCGATTTTTGGCCTTCTTGGTGTCAGCCCAATCGCGAGCACGGCCGTTACCGGATTCGGATTGCAGATGGATCCCCAAGGGCGATTTGCGACCTCGTCGCTGGTCTCGGGAAGAATCTATGCCGCCGATTATGCCGCTCCAACTCCAAGCATGCTGACGACGGCCATCGGCGATATGCAGAACGCGTATCTGGACGCTAAAGGCAGACAGAATCCCCGTGTCACTGAATTGGGGGCCGGGAATATCGGCGGCAGAACAATCAAGCCAGGGCTCTACAAATGGAGTTCTAACGTCATCATCCCGGATGACGTCATCCTTTCGGGTGGTGTCAATTCCGTCTGGATTTTCCAAATCGCAGGGACGCTTACCATTAGCGCCGGGAAGCAGGTCATCCTCCAGGATGGGGCGCAGGCCAAAAACGTGTTCTGGCAAGTCGCTGGAGCAACCACCATCCGCACGACAGCTGTGTTTAATGGAAATATCCTGGGCAAGACTAAGATCGTGCTGATGACCGGAGCACAACTCAACGGCAAAGCACTCGCTCAAACCGCGGTAACGTTGGACGCGAATACCATCAAGAGAAACGCCGTGTCCGAATAGGTCTCTGGCGGATCTACTCCTGCGGCGTCCGGCTTCCCTGACCTCGTTGCCGGACGTTGCCCGCCCGCACGAAAGCCAGTGGCCGAGTTGTCACGATTTCCCTTAGTCAAACTCCAAGAAACGCCGCGGTCTCGCGGTCGATCGGGATGCCGCTCTTGGCCCGTCGCCGCGGCGGTTTCCCATTCGCGGTCGCCGGGCGCGAGCACGCGTTTTCCCGGCTGCGTAGGAAAGCTGCGCAACGCGCTGCAGATAATTCGCCATCGCCGCGTTGTAGGCCTCGCGGCCGACGAAATGGTCGGGGCTGACGGCGAGGCAGAAGTGCCCGAGATTGCGCGGCGTGGTGACGTCCTTGTTGTGGAACATGGCGAGCATCTCGTGGTCGAGCGTGCCGCCGGTCAGCACCGACGAGAACAAAGTCACCAGCCCGGCCAGCGCCGCGCCCTTGTAGCCATATTCGCTGCCGCCGAGCGGCAGCAGCATTCGCACCTTTTGCGCGTCGGTGGTGATGACGCCGTCCGCATCGGCCGCGACGCCATCCGGCACGCTCAGGCCGAGCGTGCGCGCCAGGCTGACGCGGTTGAACGGGATCGACGAGGTCGCCATGTCGAGCAGCCACGGCTTCTCGCCCTGGACCGGCGCGCCGACCGCGATCGGATTGGTGCCGTGAAACGCGCCCTTGCCGTCATGCAGCGCGACCAGGCTGTCGGCATTGGTGGTCGCGAACGCGACGAACCCGGCTTCCGCGCCCGCCAGCGCGTAGGCGCCAGCCGCGCCGAAATGCGACGAATGAGCAACCCCGACCGCGCCGATGCCGGCCTCGCGCGCAAGCTCGCAGGCCAGCTCCATGGCGCGGTAGCTGGCGGCGTGGCCGAGCGCGTTGTCCGCGTCGATCATCGCCGAGCCCGCCGCGGTCTTGCGGATCTTCATATCCGGCGCCGGGTTGATCCGCCCCGACTTCATCATCGCGGCGTAATGAGCGGTCAGCCGGACGCCGTGGCTGTCGATGCCGAAGCGCGAGGCGTGCAGCATGGCGCGGGTCGAGGCTTGCGCCGAAGTGCCATCCGCGCCCGCCGCAAGCAGCGCGGCCAGCACCTTCTCAGCCAGCAGCGGCTCAGGGACAAAAACGAGGTCAGCCATTCGAAGGATGATCCGCCGCGCGTGCTTCAGATGCCGCTGGCAAGATAGCCGCCATCAACATTGATGACGACCCCGGTCACGAACTTCGAGGCCGGAGCGGCCAGATAGACCGCCGTGCTGACCAGCTCCTCGACGTCGCCGAACCGCCCTATCGGCGTGCGGCGCAACGCGCTCTCGCGCCGCTCCGGCTTCATCGCCTTGCGCGTCAGCTCGGTCGGGAAAAAGCCCGGCGAAATCGCGTTGACGCGCACGCCGCGATTGGCCCATTCGGCGGCCAATGTCTTGGTCAGGCCCATCACGCCGTGCTTGCTCACGGCATAGACCGCGGCGAGCGGCAGCCCGCGATGCGACGCCATCGATGTGATGTTGATGATCGAGCCCGAGCCGCGCTCCAGCATGTGGCGGCCGATCCGCGTGCAGGAGAAGAACACGCTGCGCATGTTCGTCTCCATGATCATGTCGTAGTCGGTGCCGGTGAATTCCTCCGCGGGCTTGAGCACGGTGATGCCCTGGGCCGGAACCAGAATGTCGATGTGGCCGAGATCGGCCAGCGCCTGATCGAGAAATGCGCTGAGCTGATCGCGCTCCGAGGCATCGATCGTATAGCCGCGCGTGCCGGCATCGCGCGCACGAAGCTCGGCCGTCACGGCCTCAACCTTGCTTGCCGTGCGTCCGGCGATGGCGACATGCGCGCCGGCCTGTTGAAGCCCGATCGCGAGCGCGCGGCCGATGCCGCTCGAGCCGCCGATCACCAGCGCGTTCAGCCCTGTGAGGGAGAACAGCTCCCGCGCGCCGGAATCACTGGATGGAGACGGTTGCTGCATCCGCCCATCCAAACCGGGTCGACAGCGATTGCGCGCAATCGAGGATCGGCTCGCGCAGATCCTTCAGCCGCTGGCGGGTCATGCGCGCCTTCGGCCCGACAATGCACAGCGAGCCGATGGCGTGACCGGTGTACGAGAACACCGGCGCGGCGATGCAGCGCACGCCCTCGTGATGCTCCTCATCGTCGATGGCGTAACCCTGCCCCTGGATGCGGCGCACCTCCGCTTCGAAACCCGAGCGCGTCGTGATGGTGCGCGGCGCGTAGCGCTCGTATTTCAGCCGCGCCGCGATGGCCGTACGCTCGCGCGACGGCAGGAACGCGACGATCGCCTTGCCGACCGCGGTGGCATGGATCGGCCGCTCAGCGCCGACATCCTGCACGACCCGCAACGGATTGTTCGGATCGCACTTCGCGACGATCATGACCGTGCTGTCGCAATAGGCGGCGACGCTGGTGCCTTCACCGATCCGCTCCGTCAGCTCGGCGGCAATCGGCTCCGCCATCCTGCCGATCTGCTCCGCCGTCCAGGTTCGTGCCGTGAGCCGGAACAGTTTCGCGGTGAGCTCGTAGCAGCGCGTCTGCGCATCTTGTCGCAGATAACCGAAGATCACCAATTGCTGCAGCAGATGATGCGCCGTGCTGCGATGCAGGGCGGTGCGCCGCGCCGCCTCGGTCAGGCTCGCCTTGCCGCCGCTGGAAGCAACCGCTTCGAGGACCTGCAAACCGCGGCCAAGGGACTGGTGCGTATTCGGTTTCATACGATGGGAGCGAATTGACTTTCCTGTTCTGCGATTCAGACTGCGATCACGCGGCCTGTCAATTGGCCTGCATGACCGAAGCAAAAAGGCGCGGCCGACAGCGCCAAATCCGGGAGGATTGCATGAGAAAGCTCACGACAGTGATTGCGGTCAGCATCGTGACGCTGCTGCTGATCTTCGTGCCGGGCGTTGTGCTGTTCGTGCCCGACCTTATCTTTGGTAAGGACTGATCCTGTGATCGGATCAAGCGAACAGCGGAGGACGCCATGAACGAAGACAAATTCAACATGTCGATGCGAAAATTCCTCAAAGTGGTCGGCGTCACCTCCCAGCAGGAGATCGAGAAGGCGGTGCGCGCCGCCGTCGAGACGGCAAGCTCAAAGGCACCGAGACGCTCAATGCCGAAATGGTACTGACCATCGGGCCGGTATCGCTGCGCCACAAGGTGGACGGCGAGATCGAGCTCGGCTAACGCGCAGCCTCGTTGGGGCGGCCGAACGCCGCTTCCATCTCGCGGCGAACTTTGACCGCGTGTCGTTGGCATCATAGGCGACGTCGGACCATTTCAGCGGCTCGCCTTCCGCGATGTCGCGCTTGAGCTTGACGTTGTGCGCGAGGCCGAGCGGCAGCAGCTCGCGCTCCAGCGACACTGACGGCCGGCGTCTGCTTGCCCCAGACGCAGAAGCCGCCCTCGCCGTCCAGCATCTCGCCGGCCTTGAGGTCGCGCTTGGCGGTCGCAACCACGTCGGAGCGAAAGCCGGTCGGCGCGCCGGTCGGCTCGTGGCGCAGCGCGGCAGAGGCGACCGAAATGCCGAGCTCGAGCCCGATCATGTGGATCGGCCGGTAGAGCGCGGCGTACTTGCCGCTCTTGTCCGGCAGCATGGCGTATTCCTTGAAGCAGCGCCGCGCGTAGTCGGTCTCACCCTCGAACACGACGTAGGTGCCGAGCGCGAGATGATGCGGCACGTCGCTTGCCGTCGCGATAGACCGACGAGGTGACTTCGGTGACGCCGGCTTTCTCCAGCGTGCCGCCCTCGGCCTTCGGCTTGCAGATATCGGCGAGCTCGAAGCGCGTCGCCGGCGGAAAGCCGAGGCCGTCGCTTTGCGGCACCAGACCGGTGGCATTGCACACCGCGGTCATCTCGATGCCGGACTTGGTGCCGTCGACGAACGAGTTGAACATCTTCGGATTGATCGAGTTGCGGTCGTTGATGTGCAAGATATTTGTCGAGGATCTCCCAGACCGTGTCCGGGTTCGATTGGTGGTAATGCGGCTCGTAGCGCGTGCCCTTGCCGGCGCAGATCACCTTGAAGCCGGCGGCGCGCGCCCAATCGACGTGCTCGCAAATCAGCGCCGGCTGGTCGCCCCAGGCGAGGCTATAGACGACGCCTTTTTCGGCGGCCTTGCGCGCCAGCAGCGGGCCGGCGACCGCGTCGGCTTCGACATTGACCATGACGACGTGCTTGCCGTGCT
Organism: uncultured Alphaproteobacteria bacterium; assembly: GCA_963788805.1. Taxonomy (GTDB): domain Bacteria; phylum Pseudomonadota; class Alphaproteobacteria; order Rhizobiales; family Xanthobacteraceae; genus Pseudolabrys. Next base: position 65,440 of record CAWBHU010000003.1, on the reverse strand, counting down.
CGATCGCGGCGAGGCAGTGCGCAATGCCGGCGCCGGGCACGCCGGTCGCCTCGACGATCACCTCGATGCGTGGATCGGCGATCACCGCGGCGGCATCGTCGGTGACCCACGTTCCGGCGCGCTTCATGCGCGTCGTCGAGCGATGCAGCCGCGTAGCGGTTGTCCTCCCAGCCGGCGGTCTTGAGCTGGCTGCGCGCCCGGCCGACATCGAGATCGACGACGGCGGCGAGATGCATGCCGCGCGTGCGCGCGACCTGCGTCAGAAACATCGTGCCGAACTTGCCGGCGCCGATCAGTGCGACCGTGACCGGCCGGCCGGCGGCCTCGCGCTCGAGCAATTTGGAATGAAGGTTCACGCGAGAGACTTTACTGGCACATCGCCCTGCTGACGAAGGTGACGTTCTTGCATTCGCCGGCGCGCGCCTCGCGCTGGCCGAGCGTGACCTGCAACGGGCATTCGTGAGCGGACGTGATGTCCACGGTCTGGCCCGACGTGAAGCCGCGCCGCTTGCAAAGCTTGTCGGCGGCGTCGTGACAATCGGGCGCGCCGTTGGCGGAGATCGTGCATTTCTGGTGGCCGGCGAGGACGCGGGTCGTTGGCAGCTTTGTCACGACGTCGGCGGCATCCTTGACCGCAGTGCCGGTCTTTTTCGCGGCAACTCCCGCCTCGTTGCCGAATTTGGTGACGCCCTGCTCCGCGTCGCGGAAGTGAGAGCCGATCGAGGCGAATGACTCGCTGAACCAGCGTCCGACCGCGCCAAGCGGCCCGTCGGACTGCGGCGGTTGCGCCTGATTTTGAGCAAGCGCCGACGCTGTGAACAGAGCCACAGCTAAAGCGGTTGCAATCGGAATGCGCATCGGTGGCCCAGTCCCGTCATCGCCGGATCAGCGAGTTCGAAATCGACCTCACCGTTAAGGCCAAATCTAGGCGATTTTCCTAGTCAGAAGATCAAGCTCAACAGCAGGAAGCCGACCACGATGGTGGCGAGGCTCACGAAGAGCCAGAAACCCAGCCGGCGCTCGATGATCTCGCGGGCTTTTGCACCATAGAAATACAGCAGCACCGCGATGACAAAGAAACGCCCGGCCGCGCGTGATCATCGAAAACAGGATGAACAGGCCAAGATTGTAGCCGGCAAAACCTGACGTGATCGTGACGATCTTGTACGGGATCGGCGTCAGGCCCTTGAGCAGGATGATCCAGGCGCCCCACTCGGCATAGGCAGCGCGGAACGTCTCGACCTTGTCGCCATAGCCATAGATCGAGATCAGCCAGGCGCCGACTGAATCATACAGCAGCGCGCCGATGGCATAGCCGAGGATGCCGCCGGCCACCGAGGTGATGGAGCACCACGCGGCGAGATAAAACGCGCGATCCGGCCGCGCCAGCGCCATCGGGATCAGCATCACGTCGGGCGGGATCGGGAAGAACGAGCTTTCGGCGAACGAGACCGCGCCCAGGATCCAGAACGCTTCGCGCCTGCCGGCGGCATGCGACGCACCAGTCATAAAGGCGGCGGATCAAGGGAGCGCCGATCGGCAAGCTCCTCGGTCATCATCACGCTCCGGAAGCGGGGATTGTCAGCGGCGCTGGACTAACGTCGTTTGCGAGCGCGCCGGGTCTCGAGCGCGACGACCTTACGACGGGACGTCGACTGCACCAAGTCCTTCGGGATTTTCTCGGCGATACCAAACAGCCGCTCGCGCCGCTTCATCTCGTCCCAGACCTGATCGGGATGAATGCCGGCTGCGACCCAAAGAACGACGAGGTTGTAGATGAGATCGGCGCTTTCGCGCACCACCGCTTCAGGCTGGCCGTGCATGGCGTCGATCACGACCTCGACCGCCTCTTCGGCCAACTTCTTCGCCATCTTGGCGCGGCCCTGGCGCAGCAAGCGCGCGGTGCGCGACTTGGTCGGGTCGCTGTCGCGTGCAGCGAGCACCGCTTCATAAAGGCGGGCAACCGAATCAGTCATGCGCGCACGATAACCGATAACGCTGTCATAATCCGTTAACGGCTCGGCGCGCGCGATGGTTCGGTTAACGTGTCACTCCTCCGCGGTGAGCAACGCCGCGTTGCCGCCCGCCGCCGCCGTATTGATGCTGACGACCTGCTCGATGGCAAAACGCCGCACATAATTCGGCCCGCCGGCCTTCGGACCGGTGCCGGAAAGGCCGCTGCCGCCGAACGGCTGGGTGCCGACCACGGCGCCGATCATGCTGCGGTTAACGTAGACATTGCCGTTGTCGAGCGCGGCGATGATGCGCCGCACATTGGTTTCGATCCGCGAATGGATGCCGAGCGTGAGGCCATAGCCTGACGCGGCGATGTCACGCACGAGCTGGTCAAGTTCGCCGGCGCGCCAGCGCACGACGTGCAGGATCGGCCCGAACACCTCCTCCGTGAGATCGCGCGCATTGCTGAGTTCGATGATGGCCGGCGGGACGAACAGGCCGCGGCTCGGGAGAGCGTGCACCGCGTCCCAGCGGAAGCGGGCGGCGCCGCGCTTTTCCATCTTGGCGATCCAGCGCCATCAACCTGTCGCGCGCCTCGCGATCGATCACCGGGCCGACATGCACCGAGGATCGCGCGGGTCGCCGAGCTTGAGCTCGCGCGCGGCACCGGCGATCATGTGGATCACCTTGTCGGCGACATCGTCCTGGACGCAGAGCAAGCGCAGCGCCGAGCAGCGCTGGCCGGCCGAGCGGAACGCCGAGGTGACGACGTCGTCGGTGACCTGCTCCGGCAAGGCGGTGGCGTCGGCAATCATGGCGTTGATGCCGCCGGTCTCGGCGATCAGCGGCACGATCGGCCCATCCTTGGCCGCGAGCGCGCGGTTGATGGTCCGGCCGACTTCGGTCGAGCCGGTGAAAGCGACACCGGCGCACGCGCGGATCGTCGACCAGCCGCGCTCCGATCTTGCCGTCGCCGGGAACGAGATGGAGCGCGCTCGCCGGAATACCGGCTGAGTGAAGAATCTGAATGGCGATGCTCGCGACCAGCGGCGTTTGCTCGGCGGGCTTGGCCACCACGCAATTGCCGGCGGCAAGCGCCGCCGTGACCTGCCCGGTGAAGATCGCGAGCGGGAAATTCCACGGGCTGATGCACACGAACACGCCGCGGCCGCGATAGTCGAGCTCGTTGCTTTCGCCGGTCGGGCCCGGCATCGGCTTCGGCGCCAGCGCCGTGCGCGCCTGCGCCGCGTAGTAGCGGCAGAAATCCACCGCCTCGCGCACCTCGGAGACGCAATCGTCGAGAGTCTTGCCGCCCTCCGCCTGCAGCAACGCGATCAACTGCCCGCGCTGCGCCTCGATCAAGTCGCCGGCGCGTTCGAGCGCAGCGGCACGCGCCGCGCGCGGCATCGCATTCCAGGCAGAAAATCCCGCCTGAGCGGCGGACATCGCCGCTGTTGCGATCGCGCGCATCAGGCTCGCGCACGCGGCCGATGGTCTGGCCATCGATCGGGGACACAACCGCGTGCGTCGTGCCGCTCTGCGACTTGCCGTCAATCAAAGGCGCCGCGATGAGGTCACGCGGCTCGCTTCGCTTGATATCGGCGAGCAAAGTTTCCAGCGCGGCGCGGTCGCCGAATTCGACTCCCGCCGAATTCTCGCGTTCGGGCTGATAGAGATCGCGCGGCAAAGGGATGCGCGGATGGCGGGCGTCAGCCGGGCTGGGGACCCAATGCTGCGGCCGCCGCAGCACGTCAGCGACCGGAACGGACGAATCCGCGGCGAGCGAAACGAACGACGAATTGGCGCCATTTTCCAGCAGGCGGCGGACCAGATAGGCCAGCAGATCGGCGTGGCCGCCGACCGGCGCGTAAACGCGGCACACCACATCCGGCAGATCGTCGCGCAGCGCGTCGTACAGCGCCTCGCCCATGCCGTGCAGGCGCTGAAATTCGTAGCCGTCAATGCCGCCGGCATCTTCGATGATGCTGGCAACAGTCAGCGCATTGTGGGTCGCAAACTGCGGATAAAGCCGCGGCCGCGCCGCCAGCAAGCGCCGCCCGCAATCGAGATAGCACAGGTCGGTCATCGCCTTGCGCGTGAAGACCGGATAGTCGGCAAGCCCCCGCTCCTGCGCGCGCTTGACCTCGGTGTCCCAGTACGCGCCCTTGACGAGCCGCACCATGAAACGGCGGTCGAGCGCGTGCGCCATATCCGCCATCCAGTCGATCACCGCGTCGGCACGCTTCTGGTAAGCCTGCACGGCGAGACCGAAGCCGTCCCATCGCGCCAGCGAAGCGTCGCGCACGACTGCGGCGATCACCTCGAGTGACAGTTCGAGCCGGTCCGCCTCTTCGGCGTCGATTGTGAAATTGAGATGGTGCTGCTTTGCGGCACGAGCCAGCTCCAGCACTTTCGGCACCAGCTCGGCGAGGACGCGCTTGCGCGACAGCGCTTCGTAGCGCGGATGCAAGGCCGAGAGCTTGACGGATATTCCCGGCCGCGACGGCAATGGAGCATTGCCCGCCCGGGCACCGATCGCAGCGATTGCCCCGGCATAAGCGTCGAAATAATCTGGCGGCATCGCGAGCGGTGCGCGCGCCTTCGCCAAGCATGTCGAACGAATAAAGCTCGTCTCGCTCGCGCTCGGCGCGAGCGAGCGCCTCCTCGATGGTCTGACCGAGCACAAAGTGCGAGCCCAGCAAGCGCATCGCCTGACGCGTGGCCGTGCGCACCGCCGGCAAGCCGATCCGCTTGATCAGGGATTCAACGATCCCTTCCGGCGTCTCACCGGGCTGGATGATGCGGACGCTCAGGCCGAGCGTCCAGGCAGACGCCGACACCAGCAGACCGCCGCCGCCGTCGTGATGCGACCAGTCGCCGGCGGCGAGCTTGTCCTCGATCAGGCGGTCGGCGGTGTGCGCATCAGGAACACGAAGCAAAGCCTCGGCCAGCACCATGAGGGCGAGACCCTCGCGGGTCGACAGCGCATAGGCATGGAGAAAGTCCTCAACGCCGCCGAGCCCGCCCGAGCGAGCGCGGATCGCCTCCACCAGCCTGCCGGCAAGCTTGTCGATGCGCGCTTCGGTCGCCTTTGGCCGAACAGCGCCGGAGAGAAACTGCGCTGCCAATTCCTCGTCCGGCGCAGCATAGGGCGCCCGGAATTCCGGCAAGCGTCACGGAGGTGAAAGCGGGATCAGCCATGGCGGCCCCGGTCGAGGCCGCCATCCTACATCAAGCGTGCGGCACGAACGCCGTGCCGGTGTGGGTAACCAGATCAGCCGCGGAGCATCTCGGCCTTGTTGAAGGCCGTGCGGATTGCCCGAAACTCGTTGGCTTCCCCGATCCCCGTGTCCGGCTTCGGCCGGAGCAGCGGCGCGAGATCGTCGGCCAATTCCAGCAGCGGCCGCGTATGATCGCCGTCCCGCACGTAAATGCCGACGTGAAGGGGCGGCAGTTTCGGCAAAGGCGCGTCGTCCCAGCGGCGAAGCTGGGTCAGCCGCACCCGGCCTTGCGTCATGACCATCGTGCCGAGACCCGCATCAACGCCCGCCGCGAGGGTCAGGACGGTGCTGGAGGCCATGACCAGGCGGTGGTTACGGCCTGCTTCACGCAAAGCATTAACGCCGGCGCGGAAGCACATGCACTCTTCGCTAAAAGCGACCATCGGCACCGGCGCGCTCTGGATCGACCTTGGTGGCGTCGCTGCGGACCCACACCAGCTGGTCGCTCCAGTGATGACGGGCGTCGGTGGGCTCCTCGTGCGAAAGCGCGATCACGATGTCGAGCTTGCCGTCGCGCAGATCGCGCAACATGTTGACCGCAGCGCCGCTCATGGTCTGGAAATTGGTATCCGGCCAGCGCATCCGCAGCTTGGCCAGTGTCCAGGGCAGCAAGGGACCGGACAGGTCGCCAGGAAGTCCGATGCGAATACGGCGCGACTGATCCTTCGGCTCGGCGACCGTGAGAATCTGATCGTTCAGCGCCAGGAGGCGCCGCGCATGCGCGACCACCGCCTCACCCTGGCGCGTGAGTGCGACGCCCGGAGCCTTGCGGTCGAACAGTTCGCCACCAAGGATCGACTGCAGGCGCTTGATCTGCGCGCTGACCGCCGGCTGAGTGATGCCAAGCGACTGCGCCGCTTTGGTGAAGCTGCGCAGATCAACAACAGCGACAAGTGTGCGCAGCAGATCGGTTGGAATATTCGTCATCAACGCCCCTCCACGTCAGATGCGCGCAAACTCGTTTGCACACAAACACTTGCCGAAAAGCGTAGCATATTCGCGCGGATGCAAAGCGGCGTTTGCGAATGACCGCAATGCGCGAACGCCTATCTGATGCGCTCCAGAATGCTGACGTAATTGGCGACTGCCGCGCCGCCCATATTGAAGAGTGCCCCGAGCCTGGCACCCGGCACTTGCATGTCACCGGCGCTATTGGTGAGTTGCATCGCAGCAAGAGCATGCATCGAGACGCCGGTCGCGCCGATTGGATGGCCTTTGGCCTTTAATCCACCGGACGGATTAATCGGAAGCTTACCGTCTTTCTGCGTCCAGCCTTCCTTGATCGCGCGGGCGCCCTGTCCCTCCGGGACCAGCCCCATCGCTTCGTACTCAATGAGCTCGGCGATGGTGAAGCAGTCGTGTGTTTCAATAAATGAGAGATCGGCCAACTTGATGCCGGCGGACTGCAGCGCCCGCTGCCAGGCGTGCGAGCAACCCTCGAACTTGAGGATGTCGCGCTTCGACATCGGCAGGAAGTCCTGCACGTGCGCGGTCGAGCGGAACGCAACCGCCTTCTTGAGCTTGAGCGCGGTTTCGACGTCGGCGAGCACAATTGCGGCGGCGCCGTCCGACACCAGAGAGCAATCGGTGCGCTTGAGAGGGCCGGCGACATAGGGGTTCTTTTCGCTTTCGTTGCGGCAGAACTCGAAGCCGAAATCCTTGCGCATCTGTGCGTAGGGGTTGGCGACGCCGTTCTTGTGGTTCTTCGCGGCGATCATCGCCAGCGCATCGGATTGGTCGCCGTATTTCTGGAAGTAGAGGCCGGCGATCTTGCCGAAGATGCCGGCGAAGCCACCATCGATATCGGCCTCCTCCCGCACGTATGACGCCTTCAGCAGATTCTTGCCGATCTCGGGGCCCGGCGTCGCCGTCATCTGCTCGACGCCGACCACCAGCGCGATCCGCGCCGCCTTGGCCTCAATCGCCTTGATGGCCTGATGAACGGCCGCGGAACCCGTGGCGCAGGCATTCTCCACGCGCGTCGCCCGCTTGAAGCGCAGGTCCGGCGACGCCTGCAAAACCAGCGCGGCCGTGAAGTCCTGGGCGGAAAAGCCGGCATTGAAGTGGCCCAGCACGATCTCATCGACATCGGCGGGAGCAATGCCCGAATCTGCAAGAGCATCGGTTGCGACCCGCACAATCAGGCTTTCGACGGTCTCTCCCGTGAGCTTTCCAAAGGGCGTATGGGCCCAGCCGACGATGCATGCGGTCATTGACGGTTCCTTTGCCGAACTTTGGTCGTTTTCCTGCGCGATTGAACCGAGGTTACCATATTGGCGGTTGGGCACAGGCCGGCTTTGAATCTGCGCGCTCGCTTGAGTAGCGTAGCAAAGCAGCTTACGAAACCGGCGGTTTCGCAGGGCAAATAAGCGGATCTCGCATTGTGGTTTTGAGAACGGGCTTACGAACCGGACTTCTCGCGCTTGTTGTGGCGCTTTCCGCGACGGCAGCGAAGGCCGAGGCGGTCCTGCTGATGGAAGCGTCCACCGGAAAAGTCCTCCACGCCGAGAACGCGACCTATCCCTGGTACCCGGCCTCCGTCACCAAGCTCATGACGGCCTACACGTCGCTCTCGGCCGTTCGCGAGGGACGCCTGAAGCTCGACACGCTGCTGCCGGTCACCCGCAATGCGGTCGCGCAGGCCCCGACAAAAATGGGTTTCAAGCTCGGGACCGAGGTCACGCTCGATAACGCGCTGAAGATGATCATGGTCAAGTCGGCGAACGACGTGTCCGTCATGATCGCCGAAGGCGTCGGCGGCTCGATCGAGGGCTTCGCCGACATGATGAACGCCAATTCGCGCAAGCTCGGCATGACCCAGTCGAACTGGGTCAACCCGAACGGCTTGCCGGCCGAAAACCAGATTACCTCGGCGCGCGACATGGCGATCCTCGCCCGCGCGCTGATCCGCGAGTTTCCCCAGTATCAGCACTACTGGAGCATCTCCTCGATCCGCTACGGCCGCCGCGTCTATCGCAATTACAACACGCTGATCGATCGCTATCCCGGGCGCCGACGGCATGAAGACCGGCTTCATCTGCGCGTCGGGCTTCAACCTGGTTGCGTCGGCGAGCCGTAACGGCCGCCGCCTGATCGCGGTCGTGTTCGGCTCATATTCATCTGCGGTGCGCGCGCAGAAGGCGGCGCAACTGCTCGAGAACGGTTTCAACAATAGCGGGCTGTCGTGGCTGACGCCTTCGTTCGGCACCGTCGAGCAGCTCAAGCCGGTCGACGCGCAGCCGCCGAACTTGCGCGAAGAAATGTGCGGCGCGCATCGGCGCAAGCCGCCATCGGAAGAGAATGACGAAGAGCAGGCCGCCACCGGTGACGGCAGCGAGCAGAATTATCAGCTCTCGGCCTTGAAGCCCGCCCACGAGAAATTCGTGCTCGGCCCGGCGCTCATTCAGCCCGAGCCGGTCGTCGTGTTCACCGGCCCGCCGGGCAATCCGGATCAGGTCGAGCAGACCGCCGCAGCGCCCGCGAAGAAGGCGAAGAAGAAGGCCGTCGCCAAGAAGGACGACGCTGCGCCTGCGGAAAGCAAAGACGCGAAGCCGAAGACGGCAGCGAAGAAAGACGGCGCTGCGCCGAAGCAAGCCAAGAAAGAGGGCGAAGCCGCCGCCAAGCCCGCGGCCAAGAAGCCCGCGCCGAAAAAGGACAAGGCTGCCGCCGCAGCACCCGCGCAATGAGCGAGACGCCGCGCCGCGTCCCGCCGGAGCCGATCCCGCTGACCGTCATCACCGGCTTTCTCGGCGCCGGCAAGACGACGCTCCTCAACAAATTGCTGAAAGACCCGGCGCTCAAAGAGACCGCGGTCGTCATCAACGAATTCGGCGAGATCGGACTCGACCATCTGCTGGTCGAATATGTCAGCGACAATGTGATGCTGCTGCAGTCGGGCTGCCTGTGCTGCACGATGCGCGGCGACATGGTCGACGCGCTCGAAACCTTGCTGCGCGACCTCGACAATAATCGCTGCACCTTCAAGCGACTGGTGCTGGAGACGACCGGCCTCGCCGATCCGGCTCCGGTGCTGCACACGACGATGATGCATCCATATCTCGTGATGCGTTACCGGCTCGACGGCGTCGTGACGCTGGTCGATGCGGTGAATGGCGAAGCGACGCTCGACGCGCATCCGGAGGCCGTGAAGCAGGCGGCGATGGCCGACCGGCTGGTGCTGAGCAAGACCGACCTGGTCAACGAACCCGGCAAGCTCGAAGCGCTGAAGGCGCGGCTGCGCGCGCTCAACCCGGCCGCGCCGATACTGGACGCCGCCAAGGGCGAAGCAACGCCGGACAGGCTGCTGGAATGCGGGCTCTACGACCCGGAGCGCAAGATTCCGGACGTGAAGAAATGGCTGAAAGAAGAGGCCTATGCCGAGCCGCATGGGCATCATCATGGGCACGGTCATGCGCACAATCACGGTCACGCGCCACAGCCATGACCACGACCATCTCGACCGCAACCGGCACGACGACCACATCCGCGCCTTCGCGCTGACGCACGACCAGCCGATCCCGGCCGGCACGTTTCACATGTTCATCGACCTGCTGCGCTCGCTGCACGGGCCGAACCTGCTGCGGCTCAAGGGCATCGTGCAGCTCGCCGAAACGCCGGAGAAGCCGATCGTCATTCACGCGGTGCAGCACGTCTTCCACCCGTTCAGCCAGCTCGAGCGCTGGCCGGATGAGGACCGCCGCACCCGGCTGGTGTTCATCACCCGCGACATTCCGGAAAAGACCATCCGCGAGATGTTCGCGGCTTTTCTCAACCAGGCCGCACCGGACCGGCCGGATCGCGCCGCGCTGATGGACAATCCACTGGTGCCGTTTGGGGGCGCCGACCGCTAGACGCATCAGCCATGCGCGGGGGATGCTAGGTTAGCGCCCAATTCACCGCTATTTATTCTTCCGTCCTTTATAGTCCGCCCAAGATGCCTGACGGTACTGCCACCGCACATCTTTATCGGCCGAAGCTCGCGACAGTCATCGTCGAGGAGGGCTACAGCTTCGATGCATTCCGTAAGGACTTCGCCGCGGCGCTGACCGTGGCGATCGTCGCCTTGCCCTTATCGATGGCGATTGCCGTGGCGTCGGGCGTGTCGCCGGAGCGGGGTCTCTATACGGCGATCATCGGCGGCTTTCTGGTGTCCGCGCTCGGCGGCAGCCGCTATCAGATCGGCGGGCCGGCCGGCGCCTTCATCGTCGTCGTCGCCGCGACCGTTGCGCAGTTCGGACTCGAGCGGCTTGCTCCTCACCGTCCTGCTCTCGGGCGCGATGCTCACCGTGATCGGCTTGCTGCGGCTCGGCGCGCTGATCCGCTACATGCCGCATGCGGTCACGATCGGATTCACCTGCGCGATCGCAGTGACGATCCTGGCCAGCCAGCTCAAGGACCTTGGCGGGTTGACGCTGCGGCGCAAGAGCCCGGTCACTTTCTTCCCGAAACTTATTGCCCTGGCGAAGGCGCTGCCGACGCATCAGCCCGGCCGCCTTTGCCCTTGGCCTCGGCTCGGCGGCGCTGATCTTTGCGTTGCGGCGCTGGCGGCCGAACTGGCCGGGTATGCTGATCGCGGTCGCTGCTCAGCTCGCTTGCTGGCATTCGCTTTTCAATCTTCCGGTCGAAACGATCGGCAGCCGCTTCGGCGGCATTCCGCAGTGCCTTGCCGGCGCCGGACCTGCCGCCGATCTCGCTTGCGCTGATGCTGCAAGTCCTGCCGGCGGCCTTCACGTTCACTTTGCTCGGCGGCGTCGAGAGCCTGCTCTCGGCCAAGGTTGCCGACGGCATGACCGGCCGCAAGCACCGTTACAACATGGAGCTGGTCGCGCAGGGCATCGCCAACATGGCGTCCGCGCTGTTCGGCGGCATCAGCGTGACCGGCACCATCGCGCGCACCGCCACCAATATTCGCGCCGGCGCCAAGAGCCCGCTGTCCGGCATCATGCACGCCGGCTTCCTGCTGATCTTCATGCTCGTTGCCGCGCCGCTCGCGAGCTTTATCCCTCTCGCTGCGCTCGCCGGCGTGCTCGTCGTCGTCGCCTGGAACATGGCCGAAGCAAAGGAATTTGCCTCTGCTGCTCGCGCAATCTGGCGCACTCGCAACCGTGCTCATGGCAACGTTTTTGTTGACGCTGCTGCAAGACCTGACACTGCGGAATTATCGCGCGGCTGTACGCTGGCGGCACTGTTCGCCCTTTGATCGACATCGGATGAGATCTCAGCAGGCTAAAGCGCGGCAACCGGGCGGCATTAGCCGGTTTGCCTCTTGCCCCGCCACCCCTCCTGCCCGATGCTTCCCAAAACGAATCCGCTGGGGAACGTCATGGATCGCATCTGGCTAGCGCATTATCCGCAGGGCGTGCCGGCCGACATCGATGTGGCGGCAATCCCTTCGCTTGCGCACCTGATCGAGGACAGCTGCAAGCGCTTTCGCGATAACACCGCCTGCATCTTCATGGGCAAGGCGCTGACGTTCGGCGAGGTCGAAGCCGCCTCGCGCGCGCTCGGCGCTTACCTGCAATCGCTTGGGCTTCAAGCGCGGCGCACGCGTCGCCCTGATGATGCCGAATGTGCCGCAGTACGTGGTCGCGATCGCCGCGGTGCTGCGCGCCGGGTTCACAGCCGTCAACGTCAATCCGCTCTACAAGCCGCGCGAACTGGAATTGCAGCTTTCCGATTCCGGCGCCGAAGCGATCATCGTGCTGGAGAATTTCGCCAGCGTGCTCCAGCAGGCGCTGCCGCAAACCAAGGTCAAGCACGTCATCGTCGCCGCGATCGGCGACATGCTCGGCGGACTCAAAGGCGCGATCACCAACCTCGTCGTGCGCAAGGTGAAGAAAATGGTGCCGGCCTATTCGGTGCCCGGCGCTGTGCGTTTCAATGCGGCGCTCGCGGCTGGCAAGGGGCGCACGCTCGCCGATCCCAAGCTCGGCCCCGACGACGTCGCGTTCCTGCAATATACCGGCGGCACCACCGGCGTTCCGAAGGGCGCCACGCTGCTTCACCGCAACCTGGCCGCCAATGTGCTGCAGATCGAAGCCTGGCAAAAGCCGCTGCTCGATCAGCCGCCGCACGTCGACCGAATGACGATCGTCACCGCATTGCCGCTCTATCATATCTTCGCTCTGACAGCCTGCTTCCTCTGGGGCATGCGGCTCGGCGGGACGTTGCTGCTGATCGTCAATCCGCGCGACCTGCCCGCGCTGATCGGCGAGATGAAGAAGCACAAGGTCAACGCATTCCCGGCGGTGAATACGCTCTACGCCGCGCTGCTCAATCACAAGGACTTCAAGAGCCTCGACTGGTCGATGCTCAAATGCGCGATCGGCGGCGGCATGGCGGTGCAGCGCGCCGTCGCGGAAGCCTGGATCAAGGCGACCGGGAAGCCGATCATCGAAGGCTATGGCTTGTCGGAGACGTCACCGGTGCTGACCTGCAATCGTGGCGACATCAGCGAGTGGACCGGCACGATCGGGCTTCCGCTGCCATCGACCGAGATCAGCATCCGCGACGATGCGGGCAAGGACCTCCCGCTTGGCGAGCGCGGCGAGATTTGCGCGCGCGGGCCGCAGGTGATGGCCGGCTATTGGCAGCGGGCGGATGAAACCGCGGCGGCGATGACGGCGGACGGCTTCTTCCGCACCGGCGACATCGGGGTGATGGACCCGCAGGGCCGCGTCACCATCGTGGACCGCAAGAAGGACATGATCAGCGTCTCCGGCTTCAAGGTGTTCCCGAACGAGGTCGAGGACGTGGCGATGACCCATGGCGGCCTGCTGGAATGCGCCGTGGTCGGCCTGCCGGACCAGCATTCCGGCGAAGCGGTCGCGCTCTATGCGGTGAAGAAATCACCGGAGGTAAATGAGAATGAGCTGCGCGATTTCATGCGCACGCGGCTGACGAGCTACAAGGTGCCGCGATACATCGAATTTCGCACCGAGCTGCCGAAGACCAATGTCGGCAAGATCCTGCGTCGCGCCTTGCGCGACGAAGCGGCGGCCCGCGCGACGGAGAGGTAATGAGCGTTGCAAGCGCGCAGGAGGTCGTCCGCTTCTGGCGCGAGGCGGGACCGGAGCGCTGGTTCAAGAAAGATGGCGCGTTCGACGCGGAGATCCGCGCGCAGGTTTTACGAAACCTATGAGGCCGCGGCCGCTGGCAAGCTGAAGGCGTGGGAAGAGACGGCCGAAGGCGCGCTGGGTCTGCTGATCCTGCTCGACCAGTTTCCACGCAATCTGTTCCGCAACGATCCGCGCGCCTTTGCGACGGATGAGCTCGCCCGCGCGGTCACGGCCGGCGCGCTGATCAAGGGCTTCGATGCGCAGGTGAGCCCCGATATGCGCAGTTTCTTCTATCTGCCGTTCCAGCATTCGGAAGACCTCGCCGACCAGGAACGCGGCGAGGCGCTCTATCGCGCGGCGGGCGACGCCGACGGCCTGAAATGGCAGACCATCCACGCCGACATCATCCGCAAGTTCGGGCGGTTTCCCCATCGCAACGCGGTGCTCGGGCGCAAGACCACGGCAGACGAGCAGAAGTTTCTGGATGAAGGCGGCTTCGCCGGGTAGCTACGCCCGCTCCCGCAACTGACGCCGGATGATCTTGCCGGTGGTCGTCATCGGCATCTGATCGATGAAGGCGACCTCGCGCGGATACTCATGGGCGGAGAGCCGCGTGCGCACGAAGGCCTGGATCTCGCTGGCAAGCGCGTCGGACGGCGCGTGGCCGGGCTTGAGCACGATGAACGCCTTGACGATCTCGGTGCGCACCGGATCGGCCTTGCCGACCGCGGCCGCGAGCGCGACCGCCGGATGCTGGATCAGGCAATCCTCGATCTCGCCGGGCCCGATGCGGTAGCCGGCCGAGGTGATGACGTCGTCGTCGCGGCCGACGAAGGTGATGTAGCCCTCGTCATCGACCACGCCCTGGTCGCCGGTCGTCATCCAGTCGCCGATGAATTTGTCGCGGGTGGCTTCGGGCTTGCCCCAATATTCGAGGAACATCACCGGGTCGGGCCGCTTCACCGCGATCTGGCCGAGCTCGCCGGGCTTGGCGATCGAGCCGTCGGGGTGGATCACCGCGACGGTATGCCCCGGCACCGCCTTGCCCATGGCGCCGACTTTCAGGCAGCCGAGGTCTTCGCATGACGCGACCACGAGATTGCACTCGGTCTGTCCGTAAAATTCATTGATGGTGAGGCCGAACGCGGAGCGGCCCCATTCCAGCGCTTCGACGCCGAGCGACTCGCCGCCCGACGCCATGGTGCGCAGGTTGAATTTGTAGCGGCCGCGCGGATTGGCGGCCGAGCGCATCATCCGCAGCGCGGTCGGCGGGATGAATGCGTTGCGCAGGCCGGTCGAGGCCATGAAGGCGAACGCCTCGTCCGGATCGAACTTGTCGAACTTGCGCGCGACGACCGGGATGCCGTGATGCAGGCTCGGCAGCAGCACATCGAGCAGCCCGCCGGCCCAGGCCCAATCGGCCGGCGTCCAGTAGCTGTCGCCCTCGGTCGGAAACGGATAATGCGGCAGCTCCGCACCGGGCATATGGCCGAGCAGCACGCGATGCGCGTGCAGCGCGCCCTTCGGCTGGCCGGTGGTGCCCGATGTGTAGATCATCAGGCCGGGATCGTCGGCCGACGTGTCGACCGGCGTGAAGTTGGACGACGCGCGCGACAGCTCGTCGTGGAAGCTCAAGGCGCCCTCGCCTTTGCCATCGACCGACAGCACACAACGAACACCGGGCACCTGCGCGCGGATCTCCGCGAGCTTGGCGACGCCCTGCGCATTGGTGAGCACCGCCGCCGCGCCGGAATTCTGCAGGCGATAGGTCAGCGCATCCGGACCGAACAAAATCGCGACCGGCAACGCGATGGCGCCGAGCTTGTAGATGGCGATGTGCGCGGCGGCGACTTCCGGCGCCTGCGGCAGGTGAATGGCGACACGGTCGCCGCGCTTGACGCCTTGCGCCTGCAGCACATTGGCGAGCCGGTTTGAAGTATCGCGCAGCCAGCCGAAGCTGATGCGCTCTTCAGCGCCGTCCGGCTTCACATGCAGGATGGCGAGACGATCCGGCTCGTTCGCCGCCCATTTGTCGCAGCAATCGACGCCGATGTTGTAGCGCGGCGGGATATTCCAGCGGAATTGTCGATAGACCGTGTCGTAATCACGGCCTGAAGGAAGCGAGCCCGGCATGACGCGACCTTATGGCCGCGCGCCGCGAGGGTCCAGCGATCAGCCCGGCCGATCGTCCGGCGCTGCAAGGATCAGCGCCCAGTACACTTTGTACTTCGAGGACGGCGTGTACACCGCGGCGATGCCGATCCTGGTCGCGCCGCCGAGCAGCATGTTGGTCCGGTGCGGCGGTGAATCGCGCCAGCCGGAGAATGCTTCGGCCAGCGTGTGATAACCGGCGCCGATATTCTCGGCGGCGACCTTGGCGTTGTAGCCGGATGCCTTAAGCCGCGTCACGAACGGCTTGCCCGCGCCGTGGTCGAGCTTGTCGCGCTTTGCCATCAGCGCAGCCTGCGCCTCGGCGAGTTGCATCAATTGCGGATCGAGCGCGACGGCGCCGAGGCCGTTATTGCCGCGATAGCCGGAGATCATCGAAGCGGCCGCTGCGGCGTCGACCTTGGCGCCCGGCTGCGCCAGGCTGGCGTAGAAGCTCGGCTCGCCTTTCGGCAGTTCGCCGCCGGCGCAGCCGGCAAGCACGAGCGAGAGCGCAATCAGACCGAAGCGAAAGATTTTCATCAGCAAAAAACTCGATTCGCGGAACTGCTGAAACTCACCGACGACGGTGGCCGAACAGTGGTGGTGGGCTGGCGCTGCCCACTCACGTCCACTACCATTCGCCCAACAACAAGCCGTTAAAACGCGCGTTCAGGGAGAAGGCCCATGTCCACACAAGCGGCCAGCAAGCCCGCGGCCCGCACACCGGGCGCGGTTCGCGCCGGTCCGGGTGAGTTTCTGTTCGACCTCGGCACCGTGCAGAAGATCATGGGCGGTCCTGCTTACTCGACCGCGCACGGCCCCTGCGTCGAAGGCGACCGCATGATCGTCGGCCTGATGCGCATGAAGGCCGGCACCGGCGCCGAGCCGCATTCGCACCCGAACGAACAATGGGTCTACGTGATGGAGGGCACGTTCCAAGCCACCATCGAGGGCAAGACCATCGAGGCCAAGCCCGGCTCGGTGGTCTACATCCCGGCCAACGCGGTCCATAACGGCAAGGCGACGCCGGAAGCGGACGTCGTGTTCTTCACGGTGAAAGACGCTTCCTACGGGCTGCACGGAATCAAGAAGACCGACTGAACTCACGCGTTGGCGAGTGCCATGAATCAGACCGCGTCCGTCAATCCTTCTGCGCAGATACTGATCGAGAAGGACGTCGCGGTGCCGATGCGCGACGGCGCCACGCTGATGGCGGACGTGTTCCGTCCGAAAGACGGCGGCCGCGTGCCGGCGATCCTCAATCTCGGGCCCTATCAAAAAGACAAAGTCTGGATTCCGCCCGACACGCTGGAGGAGAAGCCGAACGAGTGGATGAACTGGGAGACCGTCAATCCGCTGTGGTGGGTGCCGCGCGGCTACGCGGCGGTGCGCGTCGACGGGCGCGGCAGCGGCAAGAGCCAGGGCCAATGCGAGCCGTGGTCGCTCGCGGAGTTGATCGACTTCTATGACGCGATCGAATGGGCGGCGGCGCAGCCCTGGTGCAACGGCAAGGTCGGCCTGTCGGGCATTTCCTATTTCGCCATCAACCAATGGTTCGTCGCCAACCGGCAGCCGCCGTCGCTGAAAGCGATCATGCCGTGGGAAGGCTTCGCCGACATCTATCGTGACGCGCTCTACCACGGCGGCATCCTCAACGTGTTCATGACCAACTGGTTCACCGCGCACCTGCTGCATCACAAGCTCGGCCGCGCCTCGCGGCATGTGACCGACGGCTGGCAGACCAACATGCTGCATTTCTGGCTGCACAACAGTCTCGACACCGGCGCCTTCCGCGGCGCGCAGGCGCAGTGGGACAAGATCAAGGTGCCGCTGTTCTCGGTCGGCAACTGGTCCGGCATGGCGCTGCACCTGCGCGGCAACACCGAAGCCTTCATGCGCGCCGCGTCAAAGCACAAGAAGCTGCGCATGCAGGCCGGCACCCATGTGCATCCGTTCTACACCGAGGAAGGCCGGCAGGATCAGCTGCGCTTCCTCGACTACTGGCTCAAGGGCATCGACAACGGCGTGATGGACGAGCCGCCGGTCAAGCTCGCGATCCGCAAGGGCCGCGACGAGATCGAATGGCGCTTCGAGAACGAATGGCCGATCGCGCGCACGCAATGGACCAAGTTCTATTTCGATCTGTCGAAGCCGGCCGACGGCAAGCCGGACAATAGCGGCGGACTTGTTGCGGCAAATCCGTCAACGACAAGCGTCCCGCACTTATGCCGCGACGAGCCTTGGCTCGATGGGCTCAACCTCGGCGGCGTCGTCGCAAGTGATGGGCGGCGGCATCAAGCCAGAACATGGGCATTTCGCTCGAAACGCCACCGCTGCCGCATGATCTTGAGGTTACCGGGCCGCTCGCCGCGAGCTTCTGGGTGTCGAGCTCGACCGAGGACATGGACCTGTTCCTGACGCTGCGCAACTTCGATGCCGACGGCAATGAAGTGCTGGAGACCGGGCAGCAGGGCACGCCGGTGCCGGTCGCAAAAGGCTGGCTGCGCGTGTCGCACCGCGAGCTCGATCCCGAACTCACGCTGCCCTACCGGCCCTACCACAAGCACCAACGCCGGCTTTATCTGACGCCGGGCGAAGCCGTGAAGGTTGACGTCGAAATCTGGCCGACCTCGATGGTGTTCCGCAAAGGACACCGCATCCGGCTCGACATCCAGCCGCGCGACGGCGTCGGCAGCCAGTCCTACATGCACTATCACGCCGACTACAACACCGGCACCAACACCGTCTATTCGGGCGGCGACAAGGAATCCTATTTGCTGCTGCCGGTCATTCCGGCCCGCGGCAGCGCATGAACGTAATGGATGCACGAAGCCGCAGAGCTTCGGCGTCTTCAGTCAGAACCCAACGGAGGAAGCCATGAGACGTCTCGGCCCAATACTGATTTCGTCCATCCTGCTTGCGCTGGGTGCGCAGGCCGCGTCGGCTCAGGACAAGTATCCGAGCCGGCCGATCAAGGTGCTGGTGCCTTACGCACCCGGCGGCGCCACCGACATCACCGCGCGCATCGTCGGCGACGAATTCCAGAAGCTCACCGGCCAGGGCTTTGTCGTCATCAACAAGCCCGGCGCCAACGGCTTGCTGGCAATCGATGAATTGGTGAAGTCGCCGACCCTGACGGCTACACCGTGATGATCGGCAATGTCTCGACCAACGCCATCACGCCGATCCTCTACAAGTCCAAGATGTCCCACGACTACGGCAAGACGCGTAGTCGCCGTAACGAACCTGGTGGACGTGCCCGCCTTCCTGGTGGTGACGACGGCGAACAATTTCGCGCCGAAGACCGTGAAGGAGCTGGTCGACTACGCCAAGACGAATCCCGGCAAGCTGCGCTACGGCCACGTTGGCCCAGGCTCCTACCCGCACTATGACTTCGCCTATTTCGCCAAGAAAGCGGGCGACCTCGACGTGCAGGCGCTGCCGAACAAGAACGGCGCCTCCGGCGTCATCCAGGACCTGCTGCGTGGCGACGTCGAGGCCGCGTTCCTCAATACCGGCAGCAGCGCGGGCAACGTGCAGGGCGGCAAGTTCCGCGCGCTCGCGGTCGTCAATCACACGCGGCTTGCGGATTATCCGGATGTGCCGACCATGAAAGAGGCCGGCTTCCCCGACGTCGGGACCATCGCCTGGAACGGCATGTTCGCGCCGGCCAACACGCCCAAGCCGGTGCTCGACGCGCTCTATGCCTCAGTCACGAAGGCGCTGACCTCGCCGGAAGCGCAAGCCAAGCTGAAGAAGCAGAACTACAACGTGGTGCCGAGCAAGTCGGTAGACGATGCGCAGAAGTGGCTCACCGCTGAGATGAAGCAGTGGGAGACCATCACCAATGCGGTGAAGATCGAGATCACGCAGTAATCGTTCTCGCTGTTATTCCCCGCCGGCGCGAGCCGGCGGGGAATTTTGCTTCAGCCTTGCTGCATCGCGCGCCACACCCGCTCGGATGTGGCCGGCATGTCGAGCGCAGTACCCGGCGGCAACGCGTCGAGAATGGCGTTGATCACCGCAGGCGGCGCGGCCGTGGTGCCGGCCTCGCCGGTTCCCTTGGTGCCGAGCGGATTGGTCTTGCAGGCAATCTCGCTGTGCTCGACCTCGAAGGGCGGCGTGTTGTCGAAGCGCGGCAGCGCATAGTCCATGAACGATCCCGACACGAGCTGGCCGCCCGCGTCGTAGATGGTGTTCTCGGTCAGCGCCTGGCCGAGTGCCCTGCGTCACGCCGCCATGCACCTGGGCAATGACGATGGTGTCATCGAGCACGTTGCCGCAATCGCCGACCCCGACATACTTCACGATCTCGACCTTGCCGGTGCCCGGATCGATCTCGACCTCGGCGACATGACAGCCGTTCGGGAATGACGGCGGCGCCTTGACGCCGCCTTTGGTGTCGAGATTTTCCGCAATGACGCCTGTCTTGGCGAGCTCTCCGGCGCGCTCGGCGACATCGTAAAGATCGATCTTGCGCTCGGATTGCGCCGACGCGAAAGCAGCCGTCGGCAAAGCTGATCTGATCTTCCGGCGCTTGCAGCAGCATCGCCGCGACTTTCTTGCCCTTGGCGATCACCGCGTCGCAGGTATTGGCGATGGCGCCACCGACATACATCGCCGAACGTGACGCCACCGCGCCGAAGCCCGGCACGTCGCGGGCGCTGTCGCCGGTCTGAAACTCGATCGATTCGAACGGCACGCCGAGCCGCTTGGCGACGACCTTGCCGAATACCGTTCTGTGGCCCTTGCCCGCTCGCGCCGGCGCCGATGCTCACCTGCATCGCCTTGCCGCCGGGAAACTTGATTGCCGCGCCCTCTTCCGGAAATGCGCCGGCGATCTCGAGATAGCAGCCGATGCCGATGCCGCGCAGCTTGCCGCTCTTTTTCGCGGCTTTCTTGCGGTCCTTGAAGCCGGCATAGTCCGCCATCTCCAGCGCACGCTCGAACGCCTTGGGAAAATCGCCGCTGTCGTAAGTGTTGCCGAACGCGGTCTTGTACGGCATCGCCTCGGGCTGGATCAGATTGCGGCGCCGCAGCTCGGCGGCATCGATGCCGAGTTTGTCGGCAGCCGCGTCGATCACCCGCTCGAGCAGATAGCTCGCCTCCGGGCGGCCGGCGCCACGATACGGCCCGGTCGGGATCGTGTTGGTGATGACGCAGCGCGCCCGCACCGACGCCTTCGGAATATCGTAGAGCGTCGGCAGGCAACCGGAGATGTGCACGGTCGGCACGAAATGCGCCACGCCGGTAACGTAAGCGCCCATATTGCCAAGCCCGTCGACGCGCAGCGCCAGGAAACGGCCGCGCGAATTGAGCGCAAGCTCCGCGGTCCAGAGCGAGTCACGGCCCTGATTGTCGGTGACGAATGCTTCCGAGCGCGTCGATACCCAATGGATCGGCTTTCGCAGCGCCTTCGCGGCATGGAGCATTGCGGCGTATTCACAATAGGTGGACGCCTTCATGCCGAAGCCGCCGCCGACATCGTCGGTCAGCACGCGCAACTGCTCGGGCTTGATGTTCATGATGCCGGCCATGCCCATTCGCAGGCCGGCCACGCCCTGCGTGCCGATACGCAGCGTGTAGGCATCGCTCCCGGCGTCGTGGCTCGCAGTCGCGGTGCGCGGCTCGATCGAGGCGACGACAAGCCGCTGGTTGACCAGATCGACCTTCACGACATGGGCGGCTTCGCTGAAGATCTTGTCGATCGCCGTCTTGTTCTTGCCTTCAGGATCCGCCGGCGCAGTCCAGTCGAAAGCGACATTGTTCGGGGCACCGTCGTAGATTTGCGGCGCGCCGGGCGCGATCGCCTTCTTCATGTCGATGACGGCTTCGAGCTCATCGTACTCAACCGCCACCAGCTCGGCGGCGTCGAGCGCCTGCGCGGCAGTCTGCGCCAGAACGATCGCTACCGGCTCGCCGACGTGCCGCACGATGTCATGCGCGAGCACCGGACGGTCCGGCGCGAAGATCGGCGGGCCTTGATAGAACGGCAGCGGATGCGGATGCGAGACGCTGTGGTAATGCGCGGCAGCGAGATCCGCGCCGGTGAATATGCCGGCCACGCCTTTGGCGCTCTTCGCCGCCGACACATCGATGCTGACGATCCTGGCGTAACCGTGGGGCGAGCGCACGAACGCGACCGACAACGCGCCATCGGGTTTCACGTCGTCACCGAAGCTGCCCGTTCCGCGCAGCAGCGCGTCATCCTCGACGCGCCCGTTCCACGTTTCGACAGCGCGGATATTCGTCATCTCATTCATCCAGTGCTCCGAGAATTAAAGCTTGCGGTCGGTGATGCCGGCTTGCGCATAAAGCTCATTTATATGCGCTTTCACCGCGGCGTCGGTGGTGTCGTTTTGCGGCTGATGCGCCCAGCCAGCCTTGGCTCGTGCGTAGAGCGCCATCTCTTCATCCTGCTGCGAGGTGCCGCCGCTGATGCCGTAGGCGCCGATCATTTCGTCGCCCTTGAACACCGGGGCAGCGCCGCCTGAGGCTGCAATGCGGCCATTGGTCAGCGCCGCCAGCGCGACCAGCAGCTGCGGATTGCGCTCCTTGAACCATTGCTGGATCACCAGCCCATCCGGAAAGCGCGGGCTCATGGAGCGGAAAGCGGCCACCGTGAAGGCTTTGGCGATGGCGGTTTCAGGGGTGATGAAGCCCGCATCGTCCATACGCTCGACCACGATGATGTGCCCCTCCGGGCCGACCACGGCGACCGATACCGGCGCGCCCATGGCAGTGGCCTTTTCCACCACCGCATCGATGAATTTGCGGCATTCCTTTGCCGTCAGCTTGGGCATGAAAACTCCGCACCACGTCGCGAACCAGCGCAGTAAACGAAAACTTAACGGCCAAAGCCAGCCCGCATTCATCTGCCATTAACCGCAAGACAACCCGTTACGGCGATGATCACTGCCCGGTCGGGGCCCATGCCGGAATTCGACATTTCCAGAGGGACGCCACAAATGGCGTCCGATTGTGCTGACTGTCGCCTTCGGTTTCGGGGCGGGGTTCACCTTGCTGCTGGCAGAGTCCAGCCCGCCGGTGGCCGCACTGGGTGGCGCGATCATCGCGGCCATCGCCACCGCGATCGCACTGGTGCTTCATGGCGTGGCACCTGCGGGTCGCTCAACAAACGCGCGCGCATCGCGCTGGAAACGATGTCGACCGGCGTCTGCATGTTCGACGCCGATGAGCGTCTCGTCGTGCTCAATCAGAGATATCTGAGCATGTACGGGCTCTCGCCCAGATCATTAAACGCGGTGTCACATTCAAAAATGTGCTGGCGCAGCGCAGGGCAAGCGGCAGCTTCGACGGCGACATGGAGAAATACCGCAACGACCTGCTCTCGGCGATGCAGCAAGGCAAGATGACAAGCGTGGAGGTGCGCTCGCCAAATGGCCGCCTGATCATGGTCCGCAACCGGCCGACGCCGGAAGGCGGCTGGGTCGGCACGCACGAAGACATCACCGACCGGCGACAGGCGGAAGCCGAACGCGACGCCATGCAGCAGCTCGGGCAGCGGCGTGCCGCCATCGACGCCGCCATTGCGGATTTCCGCAGCCGAGTGGAAAAACATTTGCACGTGGTGACCGACACGACCGAGACGATGCGCACCACGGCAACAGGACTGCTCAGCTCATCAGGCCAGACATCCGAGCGGGCGCAGAGCGCGGTTTCGGCCTCGAACGAGGCCGCGATGAACGTCGAAGGCGCTGCCGCCGCGGCCGAAGAGCTCAACGGCTCGATCGCCGGCATCGGCCAGCAAATCGGCCGCGCGGCCGAGATCGTCGGCAAGGCGGTCGACGAGAGCCATCACACCAATGAGCAGATCTCGAGCCTGGCGCAGGCGGCGCAACGGATCGGCGACGTCATCAAACTGATCCGCGCCATCGCCGGGCAGACCAACCTGCTGGCGCTCAACGCCACGATTGAAGCCGCGCGTGCCGGCGAGGCCGGCAAAGGCTTCGCGGTCGTCGCCTCCGAGGTGAAATCGCTTGCCGTGCAAACGGGAAAGGCGACCGAGGAAATCTCCGGCCAGATCGCCGGCCTGCAGGGCGCCGCGACTCAGTCGGTCGATGCCATTGCCCGCATCTCGGCCCGCATGCTGGATATCAATAAGGTCGCATCAGCCGTGGACGGGGCCGTGCACCAACAGGCGGGCGCGACCGGCGAAATTTCCAAGAACGTTGTTGGCGCGGCGAGGGCACCAAGCATGTGGTCGCCGAGCTCGCCGGTGTGGCGGACGCCGCAGCCCAGACCCGCAAGGCGGCGGAAGACGTGCTGGATTGCTCGCAAACAGTCGAAGACCGCGCCGGAGAACTGCGCCGCGAGGTCGAAGGCTTCCTCGGCAAAGTCGCGGTCTGACGCCTACCAGAGCGCGTTCGACAGCCAGTAAAACGACGCTGCAATCAAGGCCGACGCCGGGATCGTGATGATCCAGGCGGTCACGATTTCCCGCGCCACGCCCCAGCGCACCGCGGAGGCGCGCTTCGCGGCGCCAACGCCGATGATGCAGCCGGTAATGGTGTGCGTGGTCGAGACCGGAATCCCGAGCCAGGTCGCGGTAAACAACGTGATCGAGCCGCCGGTCTCGGCGCAAAAGCCCTGCATCGGCGTCAGGCGCGTGATCTTCGAGCCCATCGTCTTCACGATGCGCCAGCCGCCCGCCAGCGTGCCCAGGCCCATCATGGCCTGGCAGGTGATGACCACCCAGAACGGCACGTAAAACTCGGAGCCGAGATGGCCCTGCGAATAGAGCAGCACCGCGATGATGCCCATCGTCTTCTGGGCGTCGTTGCCGCCGTGGCCAAGGGAGTAAAGCGAGGCGGAGACGAATTGCAGGTGCTTGAAGTAGCGATCGACCGCGAAAGGCGTGAAGTGCCGCAGCGTCCACGACAGTATCAGCATCAACAGCAGCGCCAGCATAAAGCCGAACAACGGCGAGCCGATGATGGCCGCGGTGGTCGGCACCAGGCCTTTCCAGACGATGGCGGAGAGACCGACTTTGGCGACGCCGGCGCCAACCAGACCGCCGATCAAGGCGTGCGAACTCGACGATGGGATGCCGAGCAGCCAGGTGATCACGTTCCACAGGATCGCGCCCATCAAGGCGCCGAAGATCACGTGCGGATCGACGATATTCGGCGCGATGATGCCGGTGCCCAGCGTGTTGGCGACATGCAGGCCGAAGAACAGGAAGGCGATGAAGTTGAAGAACGCCGCCCAGGCGACCGCATAAATCGGCCGCAACACGCGGGTCGAAACAATGGTCGCGATCGAATTCGCCGCGTCATGCATGCCGTTGAGAAAATCGAACAGCAGCGCGACGCAGATCAACCCGACCAAAATCGGAAATGCCAGTGAGGCGTCCATGAAGAAAATATCGCCCGCTAAACGTGCTCGATGACAATGCCGTGCATGACATTGGCGACGTCGTCGAAGCGATCGACGACCTTTTCCAGATGATCGTAGATCTCGTTGCCGATGTAGAACTCAAGGCCGCTTCGGCCGACATTGGCCTGGTACAGCGCCTTCAGGCCGAGGTCGTGCAGTTCGTCGGCCTGCCCCTCGAGTTTCGAGATCTGTTCGGTCAGCGAGCTCAGCCGGACCGCTTCGCTGCTGATCGAGCGCAACAGCGGCAGCGCCTCCTGCACCAGCTTGGCGCACAGCACGATCTCGTCGGCCATTTCCTTCATGTGCGGCGTGAAATCCTTCACCTCGAACAGTTGGATCGTCTTTGCGGTCTTCTGCATCTGGTCGATGCTGTTATCCATCGACGTGATGAGGTCGCGAATATTGCCGCGGTCGAACGGTGTGATGAATGTGCGGCGCACCGCAATCAGAACGTCACGCGTGGCGTTATCCGCCTCGTTCTCTCGCTCCATCACGATCTTGAAATTTCTTCCAATGGCGTCGCCGCCTTCCATCATCGCGCGCAGCGCCTGCGGCACCCGCCACGACCGCCACCGCATGCCGATCGAACATTTCAAAGAAGCGCTCTTCTTTGGGCATCAATTTTTGAAACCAATTGAACATGCGGAGCCTCACAGACGATTCGAATGCGGCGACAGCTAACGCTTTGCCGGCGCAAAAAGGAACGGCGCGTGCGGAATTATCGACATGGTGAAAAAGCTGCGGCGAAACAGCCACTTTCGACATTCCCTGCGACCAAAGATTGCTGCATCTGTCGGCCGTGTCGGCTAGGTTTGTTTCCGACAGGAGACACGAATGCGGCTTGGGTACTTCACGATGCCAGTCCATCCCATGGAGCGGGATTGGAGCGAAACGCTGCGGGAAGACCGTGAAGCGATCATTCTTGCCGACAAGCTCGGCTTTGCCAGCGCCTTCATGGGCGAGCACCTGACCGACGCCTGCGAGAACGTCACCAACAGCATGTTGTTTCTGGCGACGCTGATCAACGACACCAAGCAGATCAAGCTCGCCACCGGCACCACCAATCTTGCGCAGATGCATCCGGTGCTGGTCGCGGCCAATGCGGCGATGTTCGATCATCTGGCGCAGGGCCGCTTCATTTTCGGCATCAGCCCCGGCGCGCTGACCTCGGACAGTGAAGCGATCGGCATCCTCGATGAAGACCGCAACAAGATCTTTGCCGACGCGATCGACGTGATCCTCGCGATCTGGGAGCGCGATCCGCCCTACAACATCGATTTGCCCGGCAACCGCTTCAAGGTCTGTTTCGACCGCACTGCTGCGCTCGACATCGGGGTCGGCATCCTCGCCAAGCCGTTCCAGAAGCCGCGGCCGGAAATCGTCGGCACTGTCGTCGCGCCGTTTTCACCGGGCGTCGTGCTGATGGGCAAGCGCGACTTCCATCCGATTTCGGCGAACTTCCTGCTGCACAAGCACTGGAAGTCGCATTGGCAGAACTACGCCAAGGGCAAAGCCGAAGTGGGCCAGACAGCCGACCCCAATGACTGGCGCTGTGCGCGCACGATCTTCGTGGCGGATGACGACAAGGTGGCGCAGCGTTACGCGCGCGACGACGACAACAGCCCGTACAAATTCTATTTCTACCAGATGCTGTCCAAGATGAAGCGCGGCAACCGGCTCTACGTGTTCAAGAGTCACAAGGACCAGCCGGACGACGAGATCACGCTCGATTACGTGATGAAGAACTGCGTGACCTTCGGCAGCGTCGATAAAGTGGTGGACGAGATCCTGAAGATCCACGCCGATACCGGCGACTTCGGCGAGCTGGTTTATGCCGGCATGGACTGGGTCGATCCGGCGCTTGCCAAGCGCTCGATGCAGCTGATGGCGGAGCAGGTGATGCCGCGGGTGAATGCCGCGATCGGCAAGCAAACGGCGCCGCGCGAGCGCGCCGGCGCCGCCTAGGACGATTTCGGATTAACGAAGCGCTGGAAGCGGCGCGCTGCTGATGCTGCCGGTCGGCCCGTTGCTGCCGACATGCATCGGCGCAGGAACGGTCGGGGCAGCCGGGTTCTGCGCCGTCGGCACGGCCGGCTGCGCGTTCGGCAGCACGACCACGCGAGTGCCGACCTGCACGCGGCTGTAGAGGTCCTCGATGTCCTCGTTGAGCAGGCGGATGCAGCCCGAGGATACGTTGCTGCCGATGGTCGACGGCTGGTTGGTGCCGTGGATGCGGTAGAGCGTCTTGCCGAGATAAAGCGCGCGAGCGCCGAGCGGATTGCCGGCACCGCCTGCCATCATGCGCGGCAGGTACGGCTGGCGCTCGATCATTTCCGCGGGCGGATGCCAGTCGGGCCATTCCGCCATGCGGCTGACACGCTCGCTGCCGGCCCAGGTAAAGCCGTCGCGGCCAACGCCGATGCCGTAACGGAGCGACTTGCCCGCTGCCGAGCGTCAGAAAGAGGAACTTGTTGCTCGTGTCGATGATGATCGTGCCGGCAGGCTCGCTGCCGCGATAATCGACCAGCTGCTTCTTGAATTTCGGATCGAGCGCCTTGGGCTCGCCAATTTCCGGCTGATCCTCAGGCGGCAGCGATGCGACGCTCGGCGCGGGCGCCGCGCCCGGCACAGCAGGACGCGCGCCGACCTCGCCGGGCGGACGGACCACGTCGATCTCGGCGGGCTGCCGGGCAATTGCCGGGCCTTGTGACTGAGGTGGCAGAGTGGACGGGTAATAGCCCTGCGGCGTTTGGCCGATCGGTCCGACGGAGCGGGGCAAGCCCGGCGTCGAGGGGGCGGTCGGCTCATCGTCCTCGTCATCGACCTGCGATGAAGGCGGCAAGCGATAGTTCGGCGGCGGAGCTTCGCGATAGACCGGCGCCGGGCCGCCAAAAATTTGCGCGTTGGCGTAACCGGCGGGAACTGCCGTTGACGCGAGCAACGCTGCAATGAGGGCACCCGAGCGCAAGTTCATCGACCCAACCCCACTGAATTCCGGAAGAACGCGCTGGATGGCGCAGGAAAACGGCCTATTCAAGACGAAATACGGCACTTCCCTTAACGCAGGCTTGCCAAGAGCAGCAAATCGCGCGGCTTTTCAATGGGTTTTAGCTCCGCTCGTCGAGGCGACACAACGCAGGATTTTGTGATCCCGGCCGTTTATTCGGATGCTTGGCGGCTAGTATCAGCGGGCGGACGGGATGATAGCCCTTATTTCGCGATGGACGCAGACAGCGACGAAGCGCTCATGGCGCGCATCGGACGCGGAGAGCAAGCCGCGTTCCGGATTCTTGCCCGGCGTTACGCGGCCGTTTGCGCCGCGTTGGCGACCCGCGTGCTGGGAAACCGCGCTGACGCCGAAGACGTCGCACAGGAAGCGCTGCTCCGGGTCTGGACCAATGCGCCGCGCTGGCAGCCGGTGGCGAAATTCCGCACCTGGCTCACGCGCATCGTCATCAATCTTTGTCTCGACCGCAAACGCCGTGCGCCCTGGGTCGCGCTCGAAGCGGCCGGAGAGCTTGCCGACCCGGCGCGCGACCCGGCTGCGCAATACGAGAGCAATGAGCGCGAGCGGCTGCTCGCCGATGCGATCGGGCAACTGCCGATACGCCAGCGCGCGGCGATCGTCCTCATCTATCGCGAGGGCATGAGCCATGCGGAGGCTGCTGAGATTTTGGACACCACCGTCTCCGCCGTGGAGACGCTGCTTGCGCGCGGCAAGACTGCTTTGCGCCGTGCGCTCAAAGACGATGGAGAGTGACCGATGAAGGACCGGCTCGACGAGCGACTGACGCAGCATTATGCGCGCCATGACGAGAGCGACGACGCAGCCGAGCGCGTGCTGGCGCGGCTTGGCACGCTGCCGCCGCAGAAGCAGCCGTTCTGGGCGCGGCTGCCGAACATCCTGCTCGATTGGCAATTCAGACCGGCCTGGCCGCGCATGGCGGCGCTCGCCGGCTGCGCGCTGATCGGCTTTGCGCTTGGCGAAGCCGGCCTCGACCGGCTCATGCGCCCGCCGGCGCAGGATTTCGCCGCGGTGGTCTTTGAGCCCGAGCCGCTGACGGGATTGCGCCCATGACAATCGCTCACACACTCGCCACGCCCGCGCCGACATCGCGCTGGCTGTTGCTCGGCTCGCTCGCCCTCAATCTCTTCCTGATCGGGCTTATGGTGGCGCTGATCACGCGCGAGCCGCCGGCCACTGACCGCAGCCCGGCTGGCGCGGATCGATGGATTGGCCTCGACCTTGCCGGCAGCGGATGGCGCCAAGCTTCGCGCCAACTTCGCCGCCAACCGTGCCAATGTTGATGGTGCGCGCAAGAAGTATGAAGACAGCCGCGAGGCAATCCGCGCGGTCGCTGCGGCGTGAGCCGTTCGACAATGCGGCCCTGCGCGCAGCGATGGCCGAGAGCCGCGCCGCGCGGCAGGAGTTCGATACCGCATTGCAGGCGGTCATGGCTCAGGCCGCCGGCGAGATGTCACCTGCCGGCCGCGCCGCGCTCGCCGACTGGCGATCCTCACCGCAAGCCAGCAATCGCTAAGCTTCCTCCTCATCAGCCGGCAGTTGAGTATGGGTTTGTTTGAAAAGATCGGGTTTGCGTCGCGCCGCGGAGTCGCTCCGCTGTGCGACGGTCGCGATCGCCCTGCCCCTCGCCGGCTGCCTGCTCGCCGACAAGCCCGAGCCTGCGATCGATATTCCCGAACGCTACATGCTGGGGCCGCGCAGCGAACGCGCCGCGCACGCCGCATTGCCGCCGCTCGACTGGTGGCGCTCGTTCCGCTCCCGCGAGCTCACCGACATCATCGAGCAGGCGCGCGAGTCCAACCTCGATGTCGCCGCCGCGGTGGCGCGGATCGTTCAGGCCGACGCGCAGGCGCGCATCACCGGCGCAACTCTCCTGCCCGCAGTCGGCTTCGGCGCCGATGCGAGCAAAAGCCAGCGCTCGTTCAATGCGAGCGCGTCGGGATCGACCGGCGGGCGGCGCATCAGCGAGTTCTTATCAAGCGGCGTTCAGCGCCAGCTACGAGATCGACTTCTGGGGCAAGAACCGCTCCGCCGTGCGGGCGGCCGAGCAAACTGCCGTCGCGTCCCGGTTCGACCGCGAAGTGATCGCGCTCTCGACCGTCGTCGCCGCGGCGAACGCCTATTTCCAGGTGCTGGCGGCGCAAGACCAGCTTGAGGTCGCGCGCCGGAACATTGCCAGCGCGACGAGCGTGCTCGACCTGATACGCCAGCGCCTGCAGGCCGGCACCGCCTCCGAGCTCGATACGTCGCAGCAGGAAGTGCTGGTCAATCAGCAGCGCGCCTCGATACCCGCGCTCGAACAGACCCTGCGGCAGAACAAGATCGCATTGGCGGTGCTGATGGGCTTGCCGCCCGAGCGCGTCGTCGTTCGCGGCGGCACGTTGCGCAGCGTCGCGATCCCGCGCGTGACGCCGGGCCTGCCGTCCGAGCTGCTGACGCAACGTCCGGACATCCGCGAAGCCGAAGCGCTGCTCGCTGGGGCAAACGCCAATGTCGAGAATGCGCGCGCGCAATTCCTGCCGAGCATCACGCTCACCGGCGCGGGCGGCTACCAAAGCGCCGTGCTGCGCACTTTGGTGGAGCCGCAATCGGCCTTCTACAACATCGCCGCCGGCCTGACGCAGCCGATCTTCCAGGGCGGCCAACTGCTCGGCAATCTCGATCTGCAAAAGGGCCGCCAGGACGAGCTCCTGCAGATCTACCGCAAGGCCGTGGTCTCGGCATTCGGCGACGTCGAGGTCGCGCTCGAAGCCGTGCGGCAGAGCGCACTGCAGGTGCGGCTGCAAAGCGAAGTCGTCGGCAGCTCGCAGCGGGCGTTCGATATTTCCGAGCAGCGGCTGCGCGAAGGCACGGTCGACCTCATCACGGTGCTGGCGTCGCAGCAGGCTCTGTTCCAGGCGCAGGACGGGCTGGTGCGGGCGCGTCTGCAGCGCTCTGCAGGCGATCGTCGCCCTCTATCAGGCGCTCGGCGGCGGCTGGCTGCCGAAGCCGCCGGTGATCGCGGAGGCCGCCGATGCGCGATGAAGTGAAAAAGCCGGTGGTCGCTCCGGCCAGCCGCTCGCGGCGCGCCGCGGTGTGGGGCCTCGTCATCGTTATCCTCGCCGGGCTCGGCTATTACTTCTTCGCCGCGCCGTGGAGTTCCGCGCAAAGGGCACAACGCGCCCGCGTCGGCGAAGGGCCCGGTGCCTGTCATCGCAGCGGCGGTCAAACGCGCCGACGTGCCGCTCTATCTCGACGCCGTCGGCACCAGCCGCGCGCTCAACACCGTGACCGTTCGCCCGCAAGTCGACGGCAAGCTGATCCAGATCGCGTTCGCCGAAGGCCAGGACGTCAAGAAAGGCGACGTGCTGGCGCGCATCGACCCGACCACGTTTCAGGCACAGCTCGACCAGGCGATCGGCAAGAAGGCGCAGGACGAAGCGCAATTGAGCAATGCGCGGCTCGATCTCGAACGTTACGAGCGCCTCGCCGCCACCAACTCGATCAACCGCCAGCAGACCGACACGCAACGCGCGACAGTCGCGCAGCTCGAAGCCCTGGTGAAATCGGACCAGGGCGCGATCGACAATGCGCGCGCGATTCTCAACTACACGACGATTGTCGCGCCAATCGACGGCCGCGCCGGCCTTCGCCTGGTGGATGAAGGCAACATCGTAAGGGCTTCCGATGCCACCGGCCTCGTCGTGCTGACGGAGATCCAGCCGATCTCGGTGTTCTTCAACCTGCCGCAGCAGGAACTGACGCGCGTCAACAAGGCCTTTGCGAGCGGCCCGGTCGAGGTCCAGGTGCTGCGTTCCGACACGGACGCTGTGATCGACAAAGGCAAGCTGACCGTGGTCGACAACCAGGTCGATCAAACGACCGGAACGGTGCGGCTGAAAGGCGAATTCCCGAACGCCCAACTGCAGTTGTGGCCCGGCCAGTTCGTCAATGTCCGGCTGCTGGTCGAGACCCTGAAGAATGTCGTCGTGGTGCCGACCGGCGCGGTGCAGCGCGGGCCGCGCGGCACGTTCGTCTATGTGGTGAAGGACGACAACACCGCGGCGATGCGGCCGGTCACGATCGGCCATCAGGATGAAGTCCAGGCGGTGGTGACGCAGGGCGTCGAGGCGCCGGAACGCGTCGTGACCACCGGCTTCGCCCGGCTGACCGAGGGCACCAGGGTCGCGGCAAGCAGCGGCGAGCCGGGCGCAGCGCCAGCAGCGCTCCGCAGCAGGGACCGCCGGCGCGCCGGCGGCCGCGTGAAGGCGCCCCACAACGATGAGCGTCTCAACGCCCTTCATTCATCGCCCGATTGCCACGTCTTTGCTTGGCTTTGCGGCGATGCTGGGTGGCGCGCTCGGCTACTGGTGGCTGCCGGTTTCGGCGCTGCCGCAGGTCGACTTCCCGACCATCCAGGTCACGACCCAGTTGCCGGGCGGCAATCCCGACACCATCGCCTCGCTGGTGACGGCGCCGCTGGAACGGCAATTCGGCCAGATCCCTTCGCTGTCGACCATGACGTCGACCAGCTCGTACGGGATCAGCCAGGTCACATTGCAGTTCGACCTCGACCGCGACATCGATGCAGCGGCGCAGGACGTGCAATCGGCGATCAGCGCCGCGGGCTCGACACTGCCGCGCAACCTGCCCTACCCGCCGCTTTATTCGAAGATCAATCCGGCCGACGCGCCGATCATCACGCTGGCGCTGACGTCCGACAACGTGACGGTGCGGACGCTCAGCGACATCGCCGACACCATCATGACGCCGCGGCTTTCGGAGCTGACCGGCGTCGGCAACGTCTCGGTGCAAGGCGGCATCCGGCCCGCGGTTCGCATCCAGGCCGACCTGTCACGGCTCGCCGCCTACGGCATCGGCCTCGAGGATCTGCGCACCGCCATCGTCGGCGCGAACGTCGCCGGCGCCAAGGGCTCGCTCGACGGCGCGCATCAGTCCTACACGATCGCGGCGAACGATCAGATCGCCGATGTCGCCACATACAAAGCGGTGGTCGTTGCCTATCGCAACAATGCGCCCGTGCTGTTGAGCGACGTCGCCGATGTGCTGGAAGGGCTGGAGAACACCAAGGTCGGCGCCTGGTATCAGGGCCGCGAGGCGGTCGTCGTCAATGTGCAGCGCCAGCCCGGCGCCAATGTGATCGACACCGTGGCGCGCGTGCGCGCCGAGCTGCCGCGGCTCGAACGCCTGATGCCGGCCGGCGCAAAACTCACAATCATCAATGACCGCACCGACACGATCCGCGCCTCGATCAACGACGTGCAGTTCACCTTGATGCTCAGCGTCGTGCTGGTGGTGCTGGTGGTGCTGATCTTCCTGCGCACCCTTCGCGCCACCTTCATCGCCGGCGTGGCGCTGCCGCTGTCGCTGATCGGCACCTTCGGCATCATGTGGTTCTGCGGCTTCTCGCTCGACAATCTGTCGCTGATGGCGCTGACGATCGGCACCGGCTTCGTGGTCGACGACGCCATCGTCATGATCGAGAACATCGTCCGCCACATCGAGAACGGCGAAAAGCCTCTGCAGGCGGCGCTCAAAGGCGCGCGCGAGATCGGCTTCACCGTCATATCGCTGACCATGTCGCTGATCGCGGTGTTCATCCCGCTCCTGTTCATGACCGGCCTGGTCGGGCGCATGTTCCGCGAATTCGCGCTGACGCTGACGATCGCGGTCGTCGTGTCGGCGGTCGTCTCGCTGACGCTGACGCCGATGATGTGCGGCCATTTGCTGCGCCGGCGCGATCAAGCCAAAGGCGAGAGCGCGCTGGCGGCGCGCCTCAATCGCTACGTCGACACCACCGTGGAGTACTACCGCCGCAGCCTGGAATGGGTGCTGGAGCGGCCGTTTCAGACCTTGATGGTCACGCTGCTGACCGTGGCCGCGACGGTGTTCCTCTATGTCGTTATGCCGAAAGGCTTTTTGCCGCTGCAGGACACCGGGCTGATCACCGCCGTCACCGAAGCCGAGGTCGATGTTTCGTTCGACGAGATGCGGCGGCGCCAGCAGCAGGTCGAAGCCGCGCTGCGCGACGATCCCGCCGTCGCCGGCCTGATCTCGGTGCTGGGCGTCAGCGCGGTCAATCCGACGCCCAATGCCGGGCGGCTGACGATCGCGCTCAAGCCGCGCAGCGAACGCAGCGACGGCGTCGATGAGATCATCGCGCGGCTCAAGAACAAGGTCGCCGCCATCCCCGGCATGATTGTCTATTTCCAGGCCGCGCAGGACATCCAGATTTCGACCCGGGCGAGCCGCGCGCAATACCAGTACACGCTGACCGCGACCGACGCGGCGGCCGTGACCGACTGGGCCGACAAGCTCACGGCGGAGCTGCGCAAAAATCCTGCTCTGCACGAAGTGGCGTCCGAGGCGCAGGAAGGCGCGCCGCGCGATGCTGGTCGACGTCGATCGCGAGAAGGCCGGCCGGCTCGGCGTGTCGATGCAGACCATCACCGACACGCTCTATGACGCGTTCGGGCAGCGGCAGATTTCCACCATCTACGCGCAGGCGAACCAGTACCGCGTCATCCTCGAGGCGATGCCGCGCTACCAGGAAGACCCGGCGGCGCTGTCGAAAATCTATGTGACCGGCAGCTCGACCTCGACCGGCACGACGCCGACCGTCGGCAACACCGCGCAAGGCGTCACCAACACCAACACGACGTCGGCGCCGAATGCAGTCACCGCCAGCTCACAGGTGCCGCTCTCTTCCTTTGCGCGCTTTGTGCAGACCGCGGCGCCGCTTGCGATCGCGCACCAAGAGCAATTTCCTTCGGTGACGATCAGCTTCGACCTCGCACATTGGGCGGCACTGTCCGACGCGGTGGCGGCGATCAACGCCGCCGAAGCGAAGATCGGCATGCCAAGCTCCGTGCTCGGCAGCTATGCGGGCGACGCCGAGGAGTTCTCGCGGTCGCTGGCGAGCCAGCCCTGGCTCATTCTGGCGGCCCTCATCACGATCTACATCGTGCTCGGCGTGCTCTATGAGAGCTTCATTCATCCGCTGACGATCCTGTCCACGCTGCCGTCCGCGGGCGTCGGCGCGCTGCTCGCTCTGATGCTGTTCGGCTACGACCTCTCGGTGATCGCGCTGATCGGCATCATTCTCTTGATGGGCATCGTCAAGAAGAACGCGATCATGATGATCGACTTTGCGCTCGATGCCGAGCGCGAAGAGGGCCTGTCGCCGCGCGAGTCCATCACCAAGGCGGCGCTGCTGCGGTTCCGCCCGATCATGATGACGACTTTGGCCGCCCTGTTCGGCGCGCTGCCGCTGGCGCTGGAAGGCGGCACCGGCTCCGAGCTGCGCAATCCGCTCGGCATCACCATCGTCGGCGGCCTGCTGCTGTCGCAATTGCTGACGCTCTACACGACGCCGGTGATCTACCTCTACATGGAGCGTCTGCGGATCTGGCTGTCGCCGCGCGGAGACCTGTCCGCGCGCCCGGCGGAGTAAGCGCATGATCCCGAAAAGTGGGCACCGGTTTTCGGACAAGATCATGCGCAGAGAAAACGCATGAACTTTTCCGCGCCATTCATCCGGCGGCCGATCGGCACCACACTGCTGGCGATCGGGCTGTTTCTCACCGGGCTCGTCGCCTACAGCTTCCTGCCGGTCGCGAGCGTCCCGAGCGTCGAGTTTCCGACCATCCATATCAGCGCGAGCCGGCCCGGCGCCGATCCCGCGGTGATGGCGGCGACCGTCGCCGCGCCGCTCGAGCGGCGGCTATCCGAGATTTCGGGCGTCAGCGAGCTGACCTCGGTGAGCTCGCTCGGCGTCTCGCGCATCACCGTGCAGTTCGATCTGAGCCGCAACATCGAGGCGGCGGCGCGCGACGTGCAGGCTGCGCTCAACGCGGCGCTGAGCGACCTGCCGAGCGACATGCCGACGCTGCCGGGCTTCCGCAAGGCCAACCCGGCCGCCTCGCCGATCCTGATCCTGGCGCTGACCTCGAAGACCATGCCGGCCAGCGAGATCTATGACGCCGCCGACAGCGTGATCGCGCAGCGGCTGGCGCAGGTGCAGGGCGTCGCCGAGGTCAGCGTCGCCGGCTCGGAGCAGCCGGCGCTGCGGGTGCGGATCGATCCGGCGCGGCTTGCGGCGATGGGGCTCTCGACCGAGGCGGTGCGCACCGCCATCACCAATGCCAATACGGTCGGGCCGCTCGGCACCTTCGACGGGCCGAAGCGCGCCACCACGATCGGCATCAACGACCAACTGCGCGAGCCGGCCGACTACAACCCGATCGTGGTGCGCAGCCGCGACGGCAATGTGATCCGGCTCGCCGACGTGGCGACGATCCGCTCCAGCGTGCGCAACAGCCGCGCTGCCGGCTGGTTCAACAAGGACCCCTCGGTTCTCCTGATCGTCACCAAGCAGGGCGACGCCAATGTGATCGAGACGGTCGACCGCATCTACGCCATGCTGCCGGAGGTGCGGCAGTGGATTCCGGCCGCGGTCGAGATCTCCGTGCTGGCCGACCGCACCAATACGATCCGCGCCAGCGTGCACGACATGCAGCTCACGCTGATCGCCACCATCATCCTGGTGATGCTGGTGGTGTTCGTGTTCCTGCGGCGTGGCGCGGCGACCATCGCGGCCGGCATCACGGTGCCGCTGTCGCTGGCCGGCACCTGCGCGCTGATGTGGGTCGCCGGCTTCTCGATCAACAACGTGTCGCTGATGGCGCTGGTCGTCGCGGTCGGCTTCGTGGTCGACGACGCCATCGTGATGATCGAGAACATGTTCCGCAATCTCGAGCGCGGCTATTCGCCGATCCGCGCCGCCTTCATGGGCGCGGGCCAGATCGGCTTCACCGTCATTTCGATCAGCGTGTCGCTGATCGCCGCCTTCATCCCGCTGCTGTTCATGGGCGGCATTATCGGGCGGCTGTTCCGCGAATTCTCCGTCACGCTGACCTTCGCCATCGCGGTCTCGACTGTCGTGTCGCTGACCGTCACGCCGATGATCTGCGCCTATTTCGTGCGCTCGCCGCCGAGCAAGGATGCGACGCGGCTCGATCGCGTGATGGAATATGTGCTCGGGCACATGGTCCGCTTCTATGCCCGCACGCTCGACGTCGTGCTGGAATGGCGGGCGCTGACGATGCTGGTTTTCCTCGCCACCATCGGTCTCACCGCCCTGCTCTACGTCAAAACGCCGAAAGGCTATTTCCCGCAGGAAGACACCGGCCTTCTGTTCGGCGGCACGCAGGCCTCGACCGACATTTCATTCGAGGCGATGCGCGACCTGCAACAGCAGGCCATGGACATTGTGCTGGCCGATCCGGCGGTCGCCGGGCTCGGCTCCTCGGTCGGCGCGTCCGGCTTCAGTTCCTCGGTCAATCGCGGCCGGCTGTTCATCAGCCTCAAGCCGTTCAATGAGCGCGGCGGCGCGCCGGTCGCGCAGGTGGTGGCGCGGCTGCGCACCAAGCTCACGGCGATCCCCGGCCTGCGCGTGTTTCTGGTGCAGACCCAGGACCTGCGGATGGGCGGCCGGACCAGCGACTCGCAATATCAGTTCACCTTGTGGGGCCAGGACATCGACGCGCTCAACGAGTGGGTGCCGCGCGTCCAGGACCGCATCAGGCAGATCCCCGGCGTCACCGACGTCAACACCGATCGCGACCAGGGCGGCCTGCAGGCCAATGTGGTGATCGACCGCATGGCGGCGTCACGGCTTGGCGTGCGCATCCAGGATATCGCCAACGCGCTGAACAACCTGTTCTCGCAGCGGCAGGTCTCGACGATCTATGCGGCGCGCAACCAGTATCGCGTCGTGCTCGAAGCCGAGCAGGCCTATCTGCGCGACCCGAATGACCTCAAGCAGATCTATGTCGCCGGCGCCGGCGGCACTCAGGTCCCGCTCTCGTCCATCGCCCGCGTCGAGCGCGGCATCGCGCCGCTGGTGGTGAACCATCAGGGACAATTCCCGGCGGTGACGATCACCTACAACCTCGCGCCGGACGCGCAGATGGAGACGGTGGTCGCCGCAATCGAGCGCGCCGTTGCGGAGCTGCATTTGCCCGAAGGCTTGAACGCCGACTTTGCCGGCGACATCCGGGCGTTCAAGTAGCACCGTCGGGGCGCAGCCGCTATTGATGCTGGCCGCCCTGCTCGCGGTCTACATCGTGCTCGGCGTGCTCTACGAAAGCCTCGCCCATCCGATCACGATCATCTCGACCTTGCCGCCGGCCGGGCTCGGCGCGCTGCTGGCGCTGCAATTTTTCAACACCGAGCTCACGGTGATCGCCTTCATCGGCATCATTCTGTTGATCGGCATTGTGAAGAAGAACGGCATCATGATGGTGGACTTCGCGCTCGAAGGAGAGCGCCGCTGGCGGCTTTCGCCGCACGAGGCGATCCGCGAAGCCTGCCTCGCCCGCTTCCGGCCGATCCTGATGACGACGCTGGCGGCGATGCTCGGCGCGTTGCCGCTGGTGCTCGCGACCGGGCCCGGCACGGAAATGCGCCGGCCGCTCGGCATCACCATCATCGGCGGCCTGCTGGTGTCGCAGATCCTGACGCTCTACACGACGCCGGTCATTTATCTGCTGCTGGACCGCCTGCACCGGCGGCTGTCGGGCGCGCGGCGCGAGCCGCCCGCGGCGCTGCAGCCCGCGGAATAATCAGATCCCGAGATAGCGGTGCTGCATATCCGGCGCGGCGGTGAGCTCGGCGGACGAGCCGCTCCAGACCACGCGCCCGCGCTCGATCACAAAGTGACGGTCGGCGACTTTGGTCAGCGCGTGCACGTTCTTGTCGATCAGCAAGATCGACAGGCCTTCGGCCTTGAGCTTCGCCACGACGCGCCAGATCTCGGCGCGGATCAGCGGCGCGAGCCCTTCGGTCGCCTCGTCCAGAATCATCAATTGCGGATTGGTCATCAGCGCGCGGCCGATCGCCAGCATCTGCTGCTCGCCGCCCGAGAGCTGATTGCCCATGTTGGAGCGGCGCGCCGCCAGCGCCGGAAACAGCTCGAACACGCGCTCGAGGGTCCAATGCGCGCCGCCGTTGCCCCGCGCAGTGGCGACCAGGTTTTCGTAGACCGAGAGGTTCGGGAAGATCTGGCGGCCTTCCGGCACCAGCCCGATGCCGAGCTTGGCGATCCGGAACGACTCCAGTCCGCGCACGTCCTGCCCGGCAAAACGGATGACGCCGGCGCGCGCCGGTGTGAGGCCGAGCACCGAACGCACCGTCGTGGTCTTGCCCATGCCGTTGCGGCCGAGCAGCGTCACCACCTCGCCTTTGCCGATCGACATCGACATGCCGAACAGCACCTGGCTCAGCCCGTAGCAGGTCTCGACGCCCTCAAGATCGAGCAGTGGCGCGCTCATGACACCACCTCCTGCTCGCCGAGATAGGCGTCGCGCACGTCCTTGTTGGCGCGGATCACTTCCGGCGTGCCGGAGGCAATGACGCGGCCATAGACCAGCACGCTGATGCGGTCGGCCAGCGCGAACACCGCCTCCATGTCGTGCTCAATCAGCAGGATGGTGTATTCGCGCTTGAGCTCGCGCAGCAGATTGACCATGCGGGCGGACTCGTCAGTGCCAAGCCCGGCCATCGGCTCGTCGAGCAGCAGCATGCGCGGCTTGCCGGCCAGCGCCATCGCCAATTCGATCTGGCGATGCTCGCCATGGCTGAGCGCCGAGGCCGGACGATCGGCGCGGTCAGCGAGGCCGACGCGCGCGAGCGCGGCCAGCGCCGGCTCCCGCAAATCCTTTTCCTTGCGCGCATCGCGCCAGAACTGGAACGAATGGCCCGCGTGCGCCTGCACGGCGAGCGCGACATTGTCGAGCACGCTCAAATCGAGAAACAGCGACGTGATCTGGAACGAGCGCGCCAGGCCGAGCAGGCTGCGCGAATAGGCCGGCAGCGCGGTGATGTCCTCGCCGGCGAACCGCACCGTTCCGGTGTCGGGCGTGAGCATGCCGGTGAGCTGGCCGATCAGCGTGGTTTTCCCGGCGCCATTCGGCCCGATGATGGCGTGAAGCTCGCCCTGCTTCACGTCGAGCGCGATGTTGTCGGAGGCAAGAATGCCGCCGAAGCGCTTGGTCAGGCCTTCAACCGCGAGCAGCGTGTCAGCCATCGCGGTCTCCCCTCAGGAAGCCGTCAATGCCGCCGCGCGCGAACAGCACGACGAACAGCAGAAGCGGGCCGAGCACGATCTGCCAATATTCCGAAGGCCGCACGCCGGGAAACAGCGGATCGATGGTCTTTGCCATCACGAACGGCAGCGCCTCTTCGAGCAGGAGAAAGGCAACGGTGCCGATCAAGGGGCCGAACGGTGTGCCCATGCCGCCGAGCACGACCATGACGATGAGGTCGCCGGACCGCGTCCAATGCATCATCGCCGGACTGATGAAGTCGGTGAAGTTCGCAAGCAACACACCGGCGAGCCCGCAGATCGTGCCGGCGATCACGAAGCAGGTGAGTTGATAGCGATACGACGGAAAGCCGATCGCGCGCATTCGATTTATGTTCGAGCGCGCGCCCTGCACCACCATTCCGAAGCGCGAATTGATCAGCCGCCAGACCAGATAAACGGTGCCCAAGCAGGAGAGCGAGGCAGAGATAATAGAACACCGTCTTGTTCGACAGATTGATCAGGCCGGCGAAGTCGCTGCGGCGGTGAATGGTCAGGCCGTCATCGGCGCCGTAGCGGCTCAAACTGACGCCGACGTAATAGACCATCTGCCCGAAGGCGAGCGTGATCATGATGAAATAGACGCCGCGGGTGCGCAGCGACAGCGCGCCGATCACCAGCGCGAACAGGGCCGAGATGATGAGCGCCAGCGGCCACTGGATGAAGCCGGAGCGGATGCCCTCGAACGAAAGAATGCCGAACACATAGCCGCCGATGCCGAGATAGGCGGCGTGGCCGAAGCTCACCATGCCGCCATAGCCCATGATCAGATTGAGGCTGGTGGCGGCGATGGCGAGGATCACGATGCGGGTGAACAGCGTGAGCATGAAGGTGTTGCCCACCACCATGGCGTAGGCCGGCACCAGCAGCAGGCCGATGATCGTCAGGCCGATGACGATGTTGCGCGCGTTCAGGGCGGGCATCAGCGGCTTCCCGGCGCGGGGAACAGGCCCGACGGGCGAACCACCAGCACGATCGCCATCAGCAGATAGATCAGCATGGACGACAGCGCCGGGCCTGCGGTCGAGGCCGCCGTCGGGCTCAGGATCACTTTGAGCAGGTCCGGGATGACGGCGCGGCCGACCGTGTCGATCAGGCCCACCAGGATCGCGGCGATGAAGGCGCCGCGGATCGAGCCGATGCCGCCGATGATGATGACGACGAAGGCCAGGATCAGGATGTTCTCGCCCATCCCGATCTGGGCGGTGAGAATGGGCGCCTGCATCATGCCGGCGAGGCCGGCCAGAGCAGCGCCGATGCCGAACACGAAGGTGTAGAGCAGCTTGATATTGACGCCGAGCGCGCCGGTCATTTCGCGGTTCGACGCGCCGGCGCGGATCAGCATGCCGATCCGGGTGCGCATCACGACGTAATAAAGCCCGGCCGCGACCGCCAGCGCGACGATGATGATCGAGAAGCGATACATCGAGTAATTGACGCCGGGCAGGATCTGCACCGACTTATTGAGCCAGGACGGCAGCGGCAGGTTCATGCCGGCCGGGCCCCAGATCAGCCGCACCAGCTCATTGAAAAACAGAATGAGACCGAACGTGCCGAGCACGTGGTCGAGATGGTCGCGGCCGTAGAGCCGCCGCATCGCGATCACTTCCACCGCCATGCCGACCAGAAGCGTCGCGATCAACGCCAGCACGATGCCGCCGATGAAGTGGCCGGTCAGCGCCGTGAAGGTCGCGGCGAAATAGGCGCCGACCATGTAGAGCGAGCCGTGCGCCAGATTGACGAGGTCCATGATGCCGAACACCAGCGTCAGCCCGGCCGCCAAAAGAAATAGCAGCAGGCCGAACTGCAAACCGTTCAGGCATTGCTCGAAGAAGAGCAGCATGGCCCCTCACCCGGACGATTGCAGGTCTCGCGCCTGCCTGCCGCCCAATCCCACGAAAAACACCGGGCCGCGTTGTAGCGCGACCCGGTGATGTTACTTCACAACGTCAAGCCGCAGAAGTGACGATCACATCTTGCACTGAGCGCCGTGAATGTTCTTGCTGTTTTCGACGGCGGTCGCCGTGGTCTTCAGCGTGTAGGCGTCGCCGTTCTTGACCACTTCCTGCATGTAGAAGTTCTGGATCGGATAGTGGTTCTTGTCGAACTTGAAGGCGCCGCGCACCGACTTGAAGTCGGCCTTTTCGAGCGCGGCCTGCACCGCCTTCTTGTCGCTGAGGTTGCCCTTCACGGCGTTGACCGCTGAACCGATCAGCATCGCAGCGTCATAAGTCTGCGCCGCGTAGAAGGACGGCTCGCTGCCGAACTTCGCCTTGAAGTCGGTGACGAACTTCTTGTTGGCGTCGTTCGGGAGGTCGGCGGCCCATTGCAGCGCCTGGATCACGCCGACGGCGGAATCCTTCTGGCGCGGCAGGCTGAGCGAGTTGACGACGAAGGTCGTGTAGAGCGGGATTTTGCCCTGCAGACCGGCCTGCGCATACTGATTGAGGAACTGCACGCCCGCGGCGCCCGGATAGAAGGTGTAGACCGCTTCCGGATTGGCGGCGCGGATCTTCGAGAGCTCAGCCGAGAAGTCGAGCTGGTCGGGCCACTTGGTATATTCCTCGCCGAGCACCTGACCCTTGAAGGCATCCTTCATGCCGCCGAGGTTTTCCTTGCCGGCCGCGTAGTTCGGGCCGATCAAGTACACATTCTTGATGCCCTTCTTGTTCATGAACTCGGCGACCGCGCGCGGATTCTGGTCGTTGGTCCATGAGGTCGAGAATGAATAGGGCGAGCACAGCTCACCGGCGATCTGGCCCGCGCCGGCGTTCGAGATCACCACGAAGGTCTTGGAGTTGACGATCGGCTTGATCGAGGCGAGCGCGACGTTCGACCAGATGTAACCGGAGATGAAGTCGACCTTGTCGGACTCGATCAGCTTCTCGGTCTTCTGCTTGCCGACCTCGGGCTTGATCTGGTCGTCTTCATAAATGACTTCGACCGGCAGGCCGCCCATCTTGCGGCCCATGTGATCGAGCGCGAGCTCGAACGCATTGCGCATGTCATTGCCGATCACGGCGGTCGGCCCGCTGAACGTGGAAACGAAGCCGATCTTGACGGATTTGTTCTGGGCCGCAGCCGGACCCATCGCCAGCGCCATCGCGACGCCCGCAAGCAACATAGTTCTACGCATCGTGTATCCTCCCGAAGGCCGTTAGGCCCGTTTGCGTTGGGCCCAGTCTAGCGGCAAGGCAGCCGGAGCGTCCACCGCCGAGGCGCTTTTGCCGCGGCACACGAACTATATTTCCGAGCCGCGGGCTATGCGTTATGCAGCGTTGACCGGGTCCGAGCCGGTCAGCAAGGGTTGGCGAGACGCGGATTTCCCACCACCAAGGCGGCTTTGAGCATGACTGATCCCACCGTGCTGACCGAGAAGCGCGAAGGTTACCGCGTCCTGACGCTCAACCGTCCGGACCGGCTCAACGCGATCAGCCTGTCGCTGCTCGCGGACATGAATGCGGCGCTCGACGACGTCGCGGGTGACGAGAGTTGCCGCGCGTTGCTGATCACCGGCGCGGGACGCGCCTTCTGCTCGGGACAGGACCTCACCGAGCGCGCCATACAGCCCGATCAAATCGCTGAGAGCGTCGGCAAGACGCTGCACAGTCACTACTACCCGATGCTGCGGAAACTGCGCGGCGCTGCCCTACCCGGTGGTTTGTGCGGTGAACGGCGTTGCGGCCGGCGCCGGCTGCAATTTCGCGCTCAACGCCGACATCGTGATCGCCGCGCGCTCGGCATCGTTTGTGCAAGCCTTCGTCCGCATCGGGCTGATCCCGGACATTGCCGGCACCTACATGCTGCCGCGTCTGGTTGGCATGGCACGCGCCCGCGCCCTGGCGATGACCGGCGAAGACCTTCCCGCCGAGCGGGCCGCGGAATGGGGACTGATCTGGAAGGTGTTCGACGACGACGCGCTGATGAACGAAGCGCATGCGATGTGCGCGCGCTTCGCCAAGGCGCCGACCGTGGCGCTCGGCCTGATGAAGAAGGCGCTCGACGCCTCGACCGGCAACGACCTCGAGGCGCAGCTTCAGCTTGAGTACGAATTGCAGCGGCAGGCCGGCATGACGCCGGACTTTGCCGAAGGCGTGCGCGCCTTCCTGGAAAAGCGAAAGCCGGTGTTCACCGGCCGCAAGAAATGAGCACGACGAAGAACTCTGCGCGTCGGGATCGCCGGTCTTGGCGCGGTTGGGCTCGAAGTCGCCCGGCGGCTGGTTGACGGCATTGACGGCCTGACGCTCACAGCGGTCGCGGTGCGCGATGCCGACAAGGCGCGCCGCAACCTGCCGCAGATCGGCGACATGATTGCGCTGCGCACGCTCGATACGCTGGCCGACGATTGCGACATCGTCGTCGAATGCCTGCCGCCTGCGCTGTTCCGCGACGTCGCGATCAGCGCGATCGACAAGGGCCGCATCTTCATGCCGCTGTCGGTCGCGCAGGTGTTGC
This sequence comes from uncultured Alphaproteobacteria bacterium, assembly GCA_963788805.1. Classification (GTDB taxonomy): domain Bacteria; phylum Pseudomonadota; class Alphaproteobacteria; order Rhizobiales; family Xanthobacteraceae; genus Pseudolabrys. The sequence goes on along the minus strand of CAWBHU010000003.1, from coordinate 20,974 downwards.
AGAACGGCGACCTGATCGAGCGCGCCAAACAAAATGGCGCCCGCATATTGGTGCCGACCGGCGCGCTGATCGGCCTCGATGCGGTGCGCGCGGCGGCCGAAGGCGACATCCGTTCGGTGAAGATGGTGACGCGCAAGCCGCCCAACGGGCTCGAGGGCGCGCCTTATCTGGTCGAGCGCGGCATTTCGCTAAAGAATGTCGACAAGCCGATCAAGGTGTTCGAAGGCAGCGCGCGCGACGGCGCCAAGGGCTTCCCGGCCAACGTCAATGTCGCCGCGGCCTTGTCGCTGGCCGGCATCGGTCCGGACAAGACGACGCTGGAAATCTGGGCCGATCCCGACGTGACGCGAAACACCCATCGCATCGAGGTGGAGTCCGATACGGCGCGCTTCTCCATGCAGATCGAGAACGTGCCGAGCGAAAATCCCCGCACCGGCAAGATCGTCGCGCTCTCGACCATCGCGGCGCTCCGCGGCCTGGTCTCCGAGCTCAAAGTCGGCACCTGACGCGGCATCGCGCCGCCATCCCGCGCCTTGGACCGGCCATGATTGGCCATCTATGCTTTGCCGATGCGCGTCCTGCCGGCCCTGCTCTTCGCCCTTTTCCTTTTGCTTCCGGCGCCGGTTTTGGCCGACAGCCAGGCCGATCAGGCACAAGGCCTGTTGCGCCTCCTGCCCAAGGACTCGATCACTGAGCGCACCATCACCGTACGCGGCCAGAAGCTCACTTACGTCGCGACCGCAGGCACGCTCGATCTGTTCGGCCAGGACGGCAACCGCAACGCCAAGATTTTCTACACCGCCTACACGCTCAAGGACGCGGCTGCGGACAAACGGCCGCTGACCTTCGCCTTCAACGGCGGCCCGGGCGCGGCCTCGGTCTATCTGCATCTCGGCGTGGCGGGGCCGAAGATCGCGGCTTTGCACCAACCGCGACGGCGCCAACGCGCAGCTCACCGACAATCCCGACACCTGGCTCGCCTTTCACCGATCTCGTCTTCGTCGATCCGGTCGGCACCGGCTGGAGCCGCACCGCAAAAGCGGACGACGCCAAGAATTATTACGGGGTGCGGCCGGACGCGCAGGTGCTGGCGAAGGTCATCGCGCTCTACGTTGCCAACAACAACCGCCTGCCGTCGCCGAAATACATTCTCGGCGAGAGCTATGGCGGCTTCCGCGCCGTCAAGATCGCGCGCACCCTGCAGAACGACCAGGGCATCGTGCTGTCCGGCATCGTCGCGCTGTCGCCGCTGCTCGACGGCGCGCTCCAGTTCGGCGCCAATCGCTACGCCTTGGGAGCGGCGATCCAGTTTCCCTCGCTCGCTGCCGCCGAGCTCGAGCGCCGCAATGCCTTCACGCCGGAAGCGCTTGCCGCCGCGGAGCGCTTTGCGCTGACCGAGTATCTCACCACGCTGGCCGGCCCTGCGCCGCAAGGCGAAGCCGCGACGCGATTTTACGGCAAGGTCGCGCAGATGACGGGCCTTCCCGTCGACATCGTTGCGCGCAATCGCGGCTTCATCCGCGACGCCTACGTCAAGCATCTGCGCGAGAAGAGCAAAGAGGTGGTGAGCCCTTACGACGTCGCGATCTCGATGCCCGATCCGTTCCCGGAGAGCGGCGATCCGCATCATGACGATCCGGTGCTGAACGGCTTCACCCGCGCGCTCGGCGGGCTGTTCGTCGCTTATGCCCGCAACGAGCTCGGCTTCGAGACGCCGATGACCTACGAGCAGCTATCGGGCGCCAACCGGAACTGGGACTGGCACGGCGAGAGCCAGGGCAGAGCCAGCGTCACCAACGATATCCGCGAAATGCTCGCGCTCAATCCGGGCTTCAAGATGCTGGTCGTGCACGGCAGCGCCGATCTGGTGACGCCTTACGGCGCCAGCAAATATGTGATCGACCACCTGCCGCCGCTTGGCGCGCCGAACCGCGTCCAGCTCAAGGTCTATCGCGGCGGGCACATGTTCTATTTCGACCCGGCCTCGCGCAAAGCATTCACCGACGAGGCGCGAACGTTCTACAGCGCTGTGTTTGATTAGAGCGGTTTGACAATCCGCACCTGCGGCTTATCGTTTGCATACAAACGAGTGCAACGAGTTGCCGCATGAAGCCCGCGCCTTTCGTCCGCCATGTGCCGAGGACGCTCGATGAGGCGCTGAAAACTTTGGCCGAGGTCGCGCCGCAGGACGGGCGCGTGCTGGCCGGCGGGCAGAGCCTCGTGCCGATCATGGCGTTCCGGCTGGCGAAGCCGGCGCATCTGGTCGACATCAACGAAGTCGCCGGGCTCGACCGGCTCGCGGTCGACGGCGATCGCCTGGTGATCGGCGCGCGCGTGCGCCATGCCGCGTTTCACAAGCCGAAGTTCGGCGGACCGCTCGGCAGGGCTGCTGGCCGAGGTCGTTCGCCACATCGCGCACTATCCGATCCGCATGCGCGGCACGTTCTGCGGCAGCCTCGCGCATGCCGATCCGGCGTCGGAATGGTGCCTGGTCGCAGCGACGCTCGATGCCGAGATCGTCGCGAAAAGCCTCAAGGGCGAGCGCGTGATCGCGGCGAAGGATTTCTTCGAAGGCATCATGGCGACCGCGCTGCGCGAGGACGAGCTGCTGGCCGAGGTGCGGCTGCCGGTGCTGCCGGAAGGCACCAAGTTCGGCTTCAACGAATTCAGCCGCCGCGCCGGCGATTTCGCCATGAGCGCCGCGCTGGTCACTTACCGGCTGGCGGACGGCAAGATCGCCGAGGCGCGCGTCGGCGTCGGCGGCGCCGAGTCGTCACCGCGGCGCATCGCCGAAGCCGAGCAAGCCCTCACCGGACAGGCGCCTGGCGACAAGGCGTTCCGCGCCGCGGCCGAAGCAGCGGCCAACGCCATCGATCCGCTGGTCGATCATCAGACCGACGCCGAATACCGGCGCGACCTGGTTCGCGCCGTGTCGCGCGCCTGAGGCAAGCGCATGACCCCGAAAAGTGGGAACCGGTTTTCGGACAAGGTCATGCGCCAAAGAGAAGATGCAAAATGACGGTGCACACCAAAGGCACCGGCACCAAATGGGTCGGCCGCGCGATCCGGCGGCTGGAAGACCCGGCGCTGGTCTCGGGCAATGGGCGCTTCACCGCCGATCTTCCGGCGGCGCATTGGGTGCGGTTTGTGCGCAGCCCCGTTGCCGCCGGAAACATCGAGAGCATCAAGGCGCCCGACGGCGCGTGGGTCATCACCGCCGCCGACGTGAAAGGCCTCAAGCCGATCACGCCGATGCTGCACAAGTTCAACTACAAGCCGGTCGGCCAGCCGATCCTTGCCGACGGCGAAGTGCGCTTTACCGGCGAGCCGGTCGCCGCCGTGATCGCCGCCAGCGAGGAAGAGGCCGAGGACATCGTCGACCAGGTCGAGCTCTCGATCGCCGAAGAGCAGCCGCTGGTCGATTCACACGACGCGCTTGCCGACGGCGCGCGCACGATCCACGCAGTCGCGCCGGGCAATGTGATCGTCGAAGGCCGCGTCGCGACGCCGGACTTCGAGAAGGTGTTCGACGGCGCGGCGCAAACGCATCGTCTGCGAGATCCGCTCGCACCGCCAGAACGCGACGCCGATGGAAGGCGCGCGCGGCGCACGCCGCCTACGACATCGCGACCGGCCGCGTGACGCTGACCTGCACGACCCAGATGCCGCACATGACGCGCACCGCGATCGCCGACATGCTCGGCATTGCGGAAAGCGACCTGCGCGTCGTCGCGCCCGACGTCGGCGGCGGCTTCGGCCAGAAGATGCAGCTCGGCGCCGGAATACGTGCTGGTGGCCTGGCTCGCCTGCAAGCACCGCTCGTCCTTCGCCTGGACCGAGGATCGCCGCGAGAACCTGATCGCCGGCTATCACAGCCGCGATCAGTATGTGCGCGCTCGAAGGCGCGTTCGATGCGGATGCGAAGCTGATCGCGCTCGACGCCGATGTGATCGCCAACATCGGCGCCTATTCGTGCTTCCCGACCACCTGCGGGGTCGAGCCGCTGATGGCGATGGCCGAGATGCCGGGCCCGTACGACTTCCGCGCCTATCGCTGCGAGGCGCGCGGCGTCATCACCAACACCTGCCCGATGGCGCCCTATCGCGGCGTGTCGCGGCCGGTCATCACGTTTTCGCTGGAGCGGCTGATGGACAAGGCCGCGGCCGCGTTCGGCATCGACCCGGTCGAGATCCGCCGGCGCAACCTGATCCGGACATTCCCCTACACCTCCGCGACCGGGCTCGTGTTCGACGAGGCGATCTATCAGCAGACCCTGGAGATGGCGCTCAAAGAGATCGACCTGCCCGGCTTCCGCGCGCGGCAGAACGAAGGCGCGCGAGCAAGGCCGCTATCTCGGCGTCGGCTTTGCCACCTTCTCCGAGCGCACCGGCTACGGCAGCCCGGCCTTTGCGGCGCGCGGCATGGAGATCACGCCGGGCTGGGAGACCGTGATCCTGACCGTCGATCCGTCCGGCTTTGTCGAGGCGCGGATCGGCTCGTCGCCGCACGGCCAGGGCCTGCGCACCACGCTGGCGCAGATCATCGCCGACGAGCTCGGCGTGCGCGCCGCAAGCGATCAAGGTCATCCACGGCGACACCGACCGCGCGCCCTACGGCTGGGGCACGTTCGCCAGCCGCTCGCTGGTGATCTCCGGCGGCGCGTCTTGCTCGCGGCGCGCAAGGTGCGCGCCAAGTTGATCAAGCTCGCCAGCCACATGCTGGAAGCCGTCGCCGAGGACATCGTGCTGGAAGACGGCGCACGCCAAGGTCGCCGGCACCGACCGCACCATCAGCATCGCCAAGCTGGCGCGCGCGGCCTATCACGCAGACCCACAAGTTCGGCGGCAATCGAGCCGGGCATCAGCGAAACCGCCACCTACGACCCGGGCGGCACGTTCTCCAATGCGTGCCACGTCGCCATCGTCGAGGTCGATATCGAGACCGGCAAGGTGACGGTCGAGAAATTCCTCGCCGCGGAAGACGCCGGCCGCATCATCAATCCGATGATCGCCGACGGCCAGATGCAGGGCGGCATCGCGCAGGGCATCGGCAACGCGCTGTTCGAAGAGATCATCTACGACGACAGCGGCAACATCCTCTCGACCACGCTGGCCGATTACATGCCGCCGACCGCGCACGAGATTCCGCCGATCGAACTGCATCACATCGAAACCTACAGCGAGGCGACCATCACCAAGGCCAAGGGCATCGGCGAAGGCGGCGCGATCGGCGCGCCGGCGGCGGTGGTCAACGCGATCAACGACGCGCTGTCGCCGTTCGGCGTCAGATCGACGAGATCCCGGCGACGCCGCAGCGGATTCGCGCGGCGTTGCGCGCGGCAGGAGCGGCCGCATGAGCAAGACGCCGCATCACGCTCAACATCAACGGCCGCAACCACGCGATCAGCGTCGAGCCGCGCCGCACGCTTGGCCGACGCGATCCGCGAGGATTGCGGACAGACCGGCACGCATCTCGGCTGCGAGCATGGCGTCTGCGGCGCCTGCACGGTGATCGTCGACGGCGAGCCGGTGCGCTCCTGCCTGATGTTCGCGGTGCAGGCCGAGGGCAAGACGATCCGCACCGTCGAAGGGCTCGCCAACGGCGACGAGCTGCATCCGATGCAGCGCGCCTTCATGGACCACCACGGCCTGCAATGCGGCTTCTGCACGCCGGGCTTCCTGATGCTGGCGGTCGGCGTGCTGGAGCGCGAGCCGGACATCAGCGACGACGATCTGCTCGACGTGCTGTCGTCCAACCTGTGCCGCTGCACCGGCTACCAGAACATCATCAAGGCGGTGCGCGCCGCGGCCGCCGAGATGCGCGGCGGTAAATGAGCGCCGCGGGCGGCAAGTTCATCGGCCGCTCGGTCACGCGGCTTGAGGACCGGCCGCTGCTCACCGGCCAAGGCCGCTTCGCGGCGGACGTCTCGTTTCCCGGCCAGCTGCACATGCGCGTGGTGCGCTCGCCGATCGCGCACGGCGATCCTGCGTGGCGTCGACGCGAGCGCCGCGCTGAAGCTGCCGGGCGTTCACGCGGTCTGGACCTTCGCGGATGTCGCCGACATTCCGCCGATCGGCTTTCGCCTCACCGGCCTGACGCAGCTCGAGCCCTACCGCCAATACGTGCTGGCGCACGACCGGGTGCGCTATGTCGGCGAGCCGGTCGCTGTCGTGTTCGCGACCGATCCGTATCTCGCCGAGGACGCCGCCGATCTGGTCGAGCTCGATATCGAGGCGCTTCCGGCGCTGCTCGATGCCGCCGCCGAGCCGGGCGCAGTTCGACGACAGCGCTGCTCGACCGAACCGACGGTAATCGAGAAGGCGTACGGCGATGTCGACGCCGCATTCGCCGGCGCAGCCCATGTCATCGAGCTCGACCTCGCGGTCGGCCGCCATACCGGCGTGCCGATGGAGACGCGCGGCGCCATCGCGACGCTACGACGCAGAAGCGCGACGTGCTGGAAATGCACGGCGCCGCCAAAGTGCCGCACTGGAATCGCGACCGTATCGCCCTGATGCTCGGGCGCGCCGGCAGACCGCGTGCATCTCTACGAAGGCCATGTCGGCGGCGGCTTCGGCATCCGCGGCGAGCTTTATCCCGGAGGACGTGCTGGTCTGCGCCGCCGCGCTGCAAGTTCAAGCGTCCGGTGAAATGGATCGAGGACCGGCGCGAGCACCTGATCGCCGCCAATCATTCGCGCCAGCAGCGCCACCGCGATCAAGGCCGCGATCGACGCGCAGGGCCGCATCCTCGGCGATCGACAACGAGTTCTTCCACGACCAGGGCGCCTATATGCGCACCCATGCGGCGACCGTGCCGGACCTTGCCGCCGCGATGCTGCCGGGCCCCTACCGCGTGCCGGCCTATCGCGCGCGCGGCCATATCCGCCTGACCAACAAGACGCCGTGCGGCACCTATCGCGCGCCCGGCCGCTACGAAGTCGACCTTCGTGCGCGAGCGGCTGATGGACGCAATCGCCGCCAAGGTCGGCATCGACCGCATCGAGGTCCGCCGCCGCAACCTGATCGACAAGGCGGCGATGCCATACGACGTGCAGGTCGACACGCTCGGCACCCACGTCGTTTACGATTCCGGCGACTACGCCAGGCTGCTCGACAAGGCTGCTCAAGGCCGCGATCTGGGACGCGATGCAGCGCGACTGCGAACGGCGCCGCGCCGCCGGCGAGAAGGTCGGCGTCGGCTTCGGCATGTTCGTCGAGAAGAGCGGGCTCGGCCCGTTCGACAAGGTGCGGATCGAGATCGACGCGCAGCGGCGACGATCGAAGTCGTCACCGGCGCCGCCTCGGTCGGCCAGGGCATCGAGACCGTGATGGCGCAGATCTGCGCCGACACGCTCGGCGTCGATTACGCGAAGCTCAAGGTGATCCATGGCCAGACCGACCGGATCGACAACGGCATGGGCGCGTTCGCCTCGCGCGTCACCGTGATGTGCGGCGAGGCGACCCGGCTGGCGGCGCTGAAGCTGCGCGAGCAGGCGCTCGCGATGGCGTCGCAGCTGATGCAGACGCCGGCCGACCAGCTCGACATCGCCGGCGGCGAGATCGTGCGCAGAGGCAAGACCGGCCCGTCGCATGTCGCTGACTGCCGCTCGCCGCGCACCAGGCCCGACGGGCTCTCCGCCGAGGCCGAGTTCAACTCGACCCACATGATCTATCCGTATGGCGCGCATGTCGCGCAGGTGAAGCGTCGATGCCGAGACCGGCGGCGTCGACGATCGAGCGCTACATGTGTCGCCTACGACGTCGGCCGCGCCGTCAACCCGATGCTGGTCGAAGGCCAGATCGTCGGCGGCGTGGCGCAAGGCATCGGCGGCGCGCTGCTGCGAGGAGTTCCTCTACGACGAGAACGGCGAGCCGCTCTCGCGTCACGTTCGCCGACTACCTGATGCCGACCGCGCGCGAAGTGCCGCCGGTCGATGTGCTCATCACCGAAGACGCGCCGAGCCCGCTCAATTCGCTCGGGCTGAAGGGCGCCGGCGAAGGCGGCATCAATGCGGTCGGCGCCGCGATCGCCGCGGCGATCGACGATGCGCTGCAGCGGCCGGGCGCGGTCACCGAGCTGCCGGTCAGCCCGCAGCGGCTGAAGGCCTTGCTGCGGAAGGCCTGACTATTCGGCCGGAACCGGGCCGGACGCTTGCGCGCCTTCCGCCATTCCTCCAGGCGCTGCAGCACCACGAAGAACGACGGCACGAACAGCACGGCCAGGCAGGTCGAGGCGATCATGCCCGTAAACACGGCGATACCGATCGACTTGCGCGCGCTGGCGCCCGCGCCGCTCGCCAACACCAGCGGCAGCACGCCGAGGATGAAGGCGAACGAGGTCATGATGATCGGCCGGAACCGCGCCCGCGCCGCGTCGACAGCGGAGTCCAGGATGCTCTTCCCCTCGTGGCGCAGCTCGCGCGCGACTTCGACGATCAGAATCGCGTTCTTCGCCGACAGCGCGATCAGCAGCACGAGGCCGATCTGCACATAGAGATTGTTGTCGACGCCGAGCCCGGTCAGCGTCGCGACCGGCCCGAGCAGCGACAGCGGCACCGCGAGGATGACGGCAACCGGCGCGATCCAGCTCTCGTATTGGCCCGCCAGCACGAGATAGACCAGCAGCAGAGCCAGCCCGAACACGATGAACATCTGACTGCCGACGATCTTTTCCTGGTACGACATCGCGGTCCATTCGTAGCCGGTGCCCGGCGGCAGCGTCTTGGCCGCAAGCTCCTCCATCAGCGTCATGGTCTGTCCGGTCGAGACGCCGCGCGCCGGGATCGCCGTCACAGTCGCGGATGGATAAAGATTGTAGAGGCTGATCAGCGAGGAGCCGACGGTCGGCGTGATGTTGACCATCGTGCCGAGCGGGACCATGTCGCCGTTGCGGTTGCGCACCGAGAGGTTCTCGATGTCCGCCAGGCGCAGCCGGTATTGCGCGTCGGCCTGGACGTAGATCTGGAAGGTGCGGCCGAACTTGTTGAACTGGTCGACATAGGCCGAGCCCAGATAGCCGGTCAGCGCCGAGAACACCTGGTCGGTCGAGACCTGCAACGTCTGCGCCTTGGTGCGGTCCACCTCGATGGTGAATTGCGGCACGTTGGCGCGGAACGTCGCCATCACCCGCTGAATGTTGGCTCTGCGACATCGCCGCCTGCTCGACGGCGTTGACCACGTTCTGCAGCTTGACGAGGTCGAAGCTGCCGTCGCGCAGCTCGATCTGCATCGTCACGCCCGCGGCATTGCCGATGCCCTGGATCGGCGGCGGCGGCACCACCAGAATGCGCGCTTCCTGAATTTCATCCATGGCCCGGTTGAGGCTTGTGAACAGCGGCAGCAAGCCCTCGTCTTTGCCGCGCTTGTCCCAGTCTTCGAGGATGATGTAGGCGACGCCGGCATTGGCGAGCGAGGCGCTGTTGTCGAGCGCCGAGATGCCGGCGATGCTGACGATCTCGCGCACGCCCTTGGTGCGCTTGGCGATTTCCTGAACGCGGTCCATCACCTTCTGGGTGCGCTCGAGCGATGCGCCGTCGGGCAGTTGAACGCTGGCGAGCAGATAGCCCTGGTCCTCGATCGGCAGGAAGCCGGTCGGAATGCGGGTGAAGCCGTAAACCGACACAGCGGTGATGATCAGCGCAATCGCGACCATGATGCCGCTGCGGTTGGCCATGCGTCCGATCAACCGCGCATAGCCACCTTCGAGCCGGTCATAGACCGCGATTGAAGCCGCGGTAGAAGAAGTTGCGCTTCTCCGGCGGCACCGGGCGGCGCAGCCACATCGCGCTTTGCGTCGGCTTCAGCGTCGCGGCATTGATCGCGCTGAGCAGCGAGGTCGCCGCGATCACCAGCGCGAACTGCGCGTACATCTTGCCGGTGAGGCCCGGCAGGAAGGCGGCCGGCAGGAACACCGCCATCAGCACCAGGGTGATGCCGATGATCGGGCCGAGCAGCGCATCCATCGCTTTGATTGCAGCGTCGTGGCCGCTCATGCCCTTCTCGATATTGTGGGCCGCGCCCTCGACCACGATGATGGCGTCGTCGACCACGATGCCGATCGACAGCACGATCGCGAACAAGGTCGAAAGGTTGACCGTGAACCCCATCGCCGCCATGGCGGCGAAAGCGCCGATGATCGTCACCGGCACGGTGGTCGCCGGGATCAGCATGGCGCGCCAATCCTGCAGGAACAGCAGGATCACGACGAGGACGAGGATCGCCGCCTCAAAGAGCGTGTGATAGACCTCGTTGATCGACGCTTCGACGAACTTGGTGGTGTCGAACGGCACGCCGTAGGCGATGCCGGGCGGGAATTCCTTCGCCAGCGCCTCCATCTTTGTGTCGGCTGCTTTTGCGACGTTGAGCGCATTGGCGCCGGGCGACAGGAAAAGCGCGAGGCCCGCTGACGGCAGGCCGTCTTTCTTGAACACCTGGTTGTAGGTCTGCGCGCCAAGCTCGACGCGGCCGACGTCGCGCACCCGCGTGACCTCGCCCGAACTGCCGGTCTTGACGATGACATTGGCGAATTGCTCGGGATCGTCGAACCGCCCGATGACGTTCAGCGTGTACTGGAACGACTGGTCAGCCGGCGTCGGCGGCATGCCGATCTGGCCGCTGGCGACCTGTGCGCTTTGTTGCTGCAGCGCCTGCACGACATCCTGGGTGTTCAGGCCCCGCGCCTTGAGCTGGTTGGGATCGAGCCAGATCCGCATCGAGTATTGGCCGGCGCCAAACACAGTGACGTTGCCGACGCCGTTGACGCGGGCGAGCTCATCCTTGAGCCGCAACGTGCCGTAATTGCTCAGATAAAGGCTGTCGCGGCTGTTGTCCGGCGAGGTCAGTGTGATGATCTGCAGGATCGACGGTCGAGCGCTTCTGCACGATGACGCCTTGCACCTGCACCGACTGCGGCAAGGACGACAGCGCGGCCGACACCCGGTTCTGCACCAGCACCTGCGCGAAATTGAGATCGGTACCGATCTCGAAGGTCACGGTCAGCGAATAGCTGCCGTCGGCGCCGGCGTAGGACTGCATGTAGATCATGCCTTCGACGCCGTTGACCTGTTGCTCGATCGGCAGCGCGACGGTGTCGATGACGGTGCGGGCACTCGCGCCCGGATAGCGGGTCGTCACCTGCACCGTCGGCGGGACAACGTCGGGATATTGCGCGATCGGCAGGCGGATGAGCGACACGATGCCGATCACGACCATCAGGATCGCCAGGACGTTGGCGAGAACCGGCCGCTCGATGAAGAATTTGGAGATCATGTCCGCCTCCCGTCAGCGCGCGGCCGCAGCGGCGGTTTCGGTTTGCGGATCGACCTTCTGGCCCGGGGATTGCACGCAGCAGCCCGGTGACAATGACGCGGTCGTCTGCGGTCAGTCCGCTCTGGATGACGCGTTTGCCGTCGACCGGCGGCCCGGCCTCGACCTTGCGCTGCTCAACCACATTGTCCTTGTTCACGAGCAACACGTAGAGGCCGCCCTGATCGCTGCCGAGCGCGACATCGGGAACGAAGAGTGACTCCGTTACGCGATCCGGCATCCGCACGCGAACGAAGTAGCCAGGCAGCAACGCGCGGTTGGCATTCTCGAGTATGGCGCGGACCGCGAGCGTACCGGTGCCCTGATTGACCGCGGGCGCTGCGTAATCGAGCGTGCCCCGGTGGGGATAGTTTTTCTCCGACTGCAAGCCGACCTCGACCGGAATTTTGCGCAAGTCCTCCATTGTGATGCCGCGCTCCGCCATACTGGCGCGGATACGCAGCACCTCCTGCTCGCTGACGGTGAAGTTCACGTAGATCGGCTGATGCTGGATGATCGAAGCGAGCACGGTCGGCGTGCCGGTGCCGCCAACATACTGGCCGGGCGAAACCTGACGCGCGGTCACGATGCCATCGAACGGCGCGGCGACTTGCGTGTAGTCGTAATTGATCTGCGCGAGCTGCGTGTTGACCTTGGCCTGCGCGACATTGGCTTGCGCACCCACCATCGCCGCCAGCGCAGAATCGTAATTCGCTTGAGTTGTCGTGCCGCTGCGGAGCAGGTCGGATTGGCGATCGAAGGCGGGCCTGGCCTGATTGAGCGAGGCTTCGGCACTGGTCTGCGCGGCTTTCGCCTGATCAAGCTTCAGCCTGTAGGACTCCGGCTCGATGGTGAAAAGCAGCGTGCCTTTCTTCACCGCCGCGCCGTCCTGATAATCTGATCGTGGTGAGAAAGCCGGGAACGCGCGCGACCAGATCCGCGGAGTTGATCGCGGCCGTGTTGCCGGTCGCTTCAAGATAATGCGTGAACTGAGCCTTGACCGGGTTGGCAACCGTCACCTTGGGCGGCGGCGGGGCGGCGTACTTGTTGCCCTCTCCACAAGCCGTGAGACTCAACGCAACGACGCCGACGACCGGCGCAAAAATTCCAAGACCACGCATTCCCTTCCTCCACCGAACCCCAACGTTATTGGTCGGGTCGGCTGCAGGAAAGTGAGCTGTTCGTGACGGCGTAATCCATTGAATTGATAATTGTTTTTCGAGGTCCGGCGGCACAGCCAGCGTTAACCTGTCGCCGGTAAGACGTTGCCATGACCTTCGCCGACCTCGCGCGCATGCCGGGCGTTCGCGCCTTGCCGCTGAGCCAGGCGCTCGCCTGGCTGAAGGACAAGAGCGACACCTCGCTGGCGCAACGGGCGGCGAGCCTGACCTTCCTCATCCGCGTGCTGAGCGCCGCGGCCGCCTATTTCGCGCAGGTGGTGCTGGCGCGCTGGATGGGCGGGCACGAGTTCGGCATCTACATCTATGTCTGGACCTGGGTGCTGCTGGTCGGCGACGTGGTCCATTTCGGCCTGCCGCTCGCCGCGCAGCGCTTCATCCCCGAATACACCGTGGCGCAGTCTCCCGAGCGGCTGCGTGGCTTTATCGCCGGCGCGCGCTGGATGGTGGTGGGCTTCGGCGCAGCCGCGATGCTAATCGGCGCCGCGCTGGTTCGCGGCTTTGAAGACACGTTGGCGCGCGAGCAGATCGTGCCGCTTTATCTCGGCTGCCTTGCGCTACCCTTCTTCACCCTGTCGGTGATCCTCGACGCCACGGCGCGCGCCTATAACTGGGTGACGCTGGCGCTGGTGCCGCACTTCCTGCTGCGGCCGCTGGTCATGCTGGCGCTGATGGCAGTCGCCTACGGCGCAGGACTGCGCCCCGATGCGACCACCGCGATGGGCTGCATCCTGCTTGCCACCATTGCGATGTCGGCCGTGCAGCTTCTGTTGCTCGATCGCCGCCTGCGCAGCGTCGTGTCCCCCGGCCCGCGCACCTATGAGCTCAAGCACTGGCTCACCACTGCTCTGCCGCTGTTCTGGGTCGGCGCGTTCTACAACCTGATCGCCTATGTCGACGTCATCATCCTCGAGCAGTTCCGGGCCCCGCAGGAGGTCGCGCATTACTACGCGGCCGCGCGCACGCTGCTGCTTGTGACCTTCATTTATTTCTCGGTGACGGTCGCGGTGTCGCCGCGCTTTGCGACACTGCATGCAGCCGGCGACCGCGCCGGATTGGCGAGGCTTGTCAGCTCGACGATCCGCTGGACATTCTGGCCGTCGCTTGCGGCGACGCTGATCATCCTGGCGCTCGGCTGGCCGATGCTCTGGCTGTTCGGCCCGGACTTCACCGCCGCCTATCCGCTGATGTTCATTCTCGCCATCGGGCCGCTCACCCGCGCCGCGGTCGGACCGGCCGAACGGCTCCTCAACATGGCGGGCGAGCAAAATCTTTGCGCGCTGATCTACGCAGGCGCCTTCGCCATCAACCTGGCCGGCTGCTTTACGCTGATCCCGCTGTTCGGCGCCGCGGGTGCCGCGATGGCCGTGAGCGGCGCGATTCTGGCCGAGTCGGCAGCGCTTTACGTGGCGGCGCAGCGCCGCCTGGGCCTGCACATGTTCATTGTGGGCGCGCGCTAGGCGAGCTTCTTCAGAAGCCGCGCAATTGTCCGCCGCTCTTCTTCCGTCAGCGTCACCAACGTATCGGCGGTGATCTTCATCGCCACCTTGATCGCGGCCTCGGTGGCCTTGCGGCCTTCATCGGTGAGCACGACGGCACGGCGTCGCTTGTCGTTGGGATCATTACTCGCCGTCACAAAGCCGCGCACGCTCAGGCGGTCGACCACGCCCTTGATCGTCGCAGCGTCGAGAAAGATCAGCCGGCCCAGATGGTTTTGCGAACACGGCCCGACCTCATAGAGCTTGGCGAGCGCGGCGAACTGCGTCTGGGTCAGTCCCTCGACCATCTGCGAGGTAAAGATCGAGGTATGCCGCTGCATGGCGACGCGCAGCAGGAAGCCGATCTGCTCGTCGAGGACGTAGCGGCCGTCGGACGCTGGCTCCGGCACAGGCTTGAGCTTTTCGCGGCGGAGCATGTCAGGCGCTTCCCATTTCCAGATCGATCATGACAACTCTTCGACATCACGAAAGGGGTGTGTTTTAGACCGTGAGATAACTGCGCTGAACATCGACATTTTCCGTCAGCGCCTTCATGGTGCCGCTCCAGCGGATTTGGCCTTTTTCGAGCAGGTAGACGCGGTCCGAGACCAGTTCGGCGAAATGCACGTTCTGCTCGGACAACAGAATCGACAGGCCTTCTTTCTTGAGCTCGACGATCGTGTTGGCCATCTGCTCGACGATGACCGGCGCGACGCCCTCGGAAGGCTCGTCCAGCAGAACCAGCAGCGGATTGCCCATCAGCGTGCGCGCCACCGTCAGCATCTGCTGCTCGCCGCCGCTCATGCGCCCGCCGGGCCGGTCGGTCATCTCGGCGAGATTGGGAAACAGCTTGTAGAGCCGCTCCGGCGTCCATGACGGCGCCGGCCTGCCGTCGTGGAAATGGCGCGAGCCTCTGCCGGCCGATATCGAGATTTTCCGTCGACCGTGAGATCGACAAAAATGCGGCGATCCTCCGGCGTGTAGCCGAGACCACGGCGCGCGATCTGATAGGGATCGCAGCGCGAAATGTCGTCGCCGTTGAAGCGCACCGCGCCTGACCGCTTCGCGATCAGCCCCATGATTGCTTTCATGGTGGTCGATTTGCCGGCGCCGTTGCGGCCCATCAGAGCCACGACCTCGCCGCGGCCGACCTCGAAGCTGAGGTCGTAGAGAATCCGCGCGGCGCCGTACCACGCGCTCAAATCCTGCACCGACAGCATGATCTCGCGGCTCACGAGCGGCTGCTCCCTGCGAAGGTCTTGCCGGTGCCGAAGTAGACCTCCCGCACTTTCGCGTCGCCGCGTATCTGGTCCGCGGTGCCGTCGGCGATCAGCCGGCCGCGCGCCAGCACGATGATGCGGTCGGCGAAGGCGAACACGACGTCCATCGAGTGCTCGGTGAACAGCACCGAGATGCCGCGCTCGACCACGAGCTTCTTCACCAGCGCGATCAGCTCGTTGCGCTCGCGCGGCGCCATGCCGGCGGTCGGCTCATCCATCAGCAGAAGCTTCGGATCGTTGGCGAGCGCGATGGCGAGCTCGACGCGCTTGATGTCGCCATAGGCGAGCTCGCGGCCGGGCCGGTCGGCCGCGGCGCGCATCCCGACCTGCTCGAGCAGCGCGAGCGCGCGGTCGCGGTGCAAAGTGTGCGCCGCCGGCCAGAACCGGTAAATCTCGCGGGCGTGCGAGATCAGCGCCATCTGCACATTCTCGACGACCGTCATCGAGCCGAATGTCGCCGCGACCTGAAACGTGCGCCCGACGCCGAGCCGCCAGATGTCGCGCGGATGCAGGCCGGCGATGTTCCTGCCGTCGAAATGGATTTCGCCGCTGTCGGGCTTGAGCTGCCCGTTGATCATGTTGAAGCAGGTCGACTTGCCGGCGCCGTTCGGCCC
This sequence comes from uncultured Alphaproteobacteria bacterium, assembly GCA_963788805.1. GTDB lineage: Bacteria > Pseudomonadota > Alphaproteobacteria > Rhizobiales > Xanthobacteraceae > Pseudolabrys. The sequence goes on along the minus strand of CAWBHU010000003.1, from coordinate 5,118 downwards.
GATCATCGCCAGAAATTCACCCGGCTTGACGTCGAACGAGACTTCGCGGACGGCGTGCACGCCGCCGAAGGCCTTGGACAGCGCGCGGACGGAGAGCTCGCTCATGCCGGCGCCTCCGGCTCGCGGCGCTTGAACAGCGCGACAAAGCGATTGACCGCGCCGACAATTCCCATCGGGAAAGCCAGCACCAGCAGCAGGACGATGCCGCCCAGCAGCGCGCGCCAGAATTCGGTCTGGCGCATCACCGTGTCCTGCAGGATCGCGTAGACGCTGGCGCCGACAATCGGCCCGGTCAGCGTCTGAATGCCGCCGAGCAGCACCATGACAAGGCCGTCGATCGAGCGGCCGACATGGATCGTCTCCGGCGAGATCGAGCCTTTGGCAAAGGCGAACAGGCCGCCGGCGATGCCGCAAATGCCGCCGGCAATGGCGAAGGCGAGCCAGTGCACCCGCTTCACATCGATGCCGATCGCCTCGGCGCGCAGCGGATTGTCGCGCCCGGCCCGCATCGCATAGCCGAACGGCGCGAACAGGAAGCGCCGCAACGTCAGCACGCCGATGACGGCAAGCACCAACGTCACCAGGAAGTACACCCAGGCCTGATTGAACGGTGGCGGCGGCCAGACGCCGACCACGCCGTTCGAGCCGCCGGTGAAGCCTTCCCACTGGAACACCAGCGCCCAGACGATCTGCGCGAAGGCGAGCGTCAGCATGGCGAGATAGACGCCGGAGAGCCGCACCGCGAACCAGCCGAACAGCAGCGCGCCGAGCGAACGCAGCGACTGGCGCGGCGGCGAGCGCGAGCCCCATCGGAAACGCCAGCCATTTCACCAGCAGCGCCGCGCCGTACGCGCCGAGACCGAAGTAGGCGGCGTGGCCGAACGAATGCATGCCGCCGGGCCCCATGATGAAGTGCAGGCTGGTGGCGAACAGCACGGCGATGAGAACGTCGATGCCGAGGATCAGCACGTAGGGATTTGTTTTCGCCAGCAATGGCAGGCTCAACAGCACGATCAGCGCCGCGGCGCCGAGCAGCTTTCACCGCGAGGTTGGCGGGACGGATCGGATCTTCCGGATCGGCGATCGAGCGCACCATGCCCTGCTGCTTTCCCAGCAAGCCGTAAGGCCGCACGATCAGCACGATCGCCATGACGAGGAATTCGGCCACCAGCGTCAGCTTCGAGAAGTTCACCGTCATGAAGCCGAAATCGACCACGCCGAGCGCGATGCACAGCGCTTTCACCTCGGCGATGATCAGCGCGGCGATATAGGCGCCGGTGATCGAGCCCATGCCGCCGACCACGACGACGACGAAGGCGTCGCCGATCACGATCAGGTCGGTCATCAGGTTGGCGGGCTCGCGCGCGACCTGCAGCGCGCCGCCGAGACCGGCGAGGAACGAGCCGACCGCGAACACCGCGGTGAACAGCACCGCCTGATTGACGCCGAGCGCGCCGACCATCTCGCGGTCCTGCGTCGCGGCGCGCACCAGGCGGCCGAACCGCGTGGTCGCCATGGTCAGGTGCAGGATGATGAGGATCGCCGGGCCGACGAAGATCAGGAACAGGTCGTAGCTCGGCAGCCGGCGGTCGAGGATTTCGATCGCGCCGCGCAGGCCGGGCGCGCGCGGCCCAAGCAGATCCTCGTTGCCCCAGATCCAGAGCGTCGCGTCATTGATGACGAGCAGCAGCGCGAACGTGGCGAGCAGCTGGAACAGCTCGGGCGAGCGGTAAATCCGCCGCAGCAGCAGGATCTCGATGATGGCGCCGATCACCGCGATGATCAGCGCGGTGGCGAGGATGCCGCCCCAAAAGCCGATCACGCCGCCGATCTTGGTGGCGAAGCTGTACGCCAGATAGGTCCCCACCATGTAGAGGGACCCGTGCGCGATATTGATGATGCGGGTGACGCCGAAGATCAGCGACAGGCCGACCGAAACGAGAAAAAGTGCCGGACGCCGCCGAGAGGCCGTTAAGCGCCTGAAAAAGGAAAGAGTTGAGGGTCATCCCCGTCGTCGCCCTCAACTCGCTTCCCCTCTCCCGCGAACGGGAGAGGGTCAAGCGCCCCAAACGTCACGTCCTAGTTCATCGCCTCTTGCGGGCGCAGCTTCTTCACTTCGTCCGTCGGAAGGCAGCACGTCCTTGCCGTCGACATATTTGAAGTCGGCCATCGTGCCCTTGCCGTTCTCGAGCACGATCTTGCCGACATAGGCGCCCATCGTGGCCTGCTGATCGGAGGCGCGATACTCAAACGGCCCGAACGGGCTGTCGAGCTTGAGGCCCCGGAAAGCCTGGATCATCGCCTCGGTGTCGGTGCCCTTGGCCTTGGCGATGCCGGCGGCGAGCGACGTGATGGTGACGTAGCCGACCACCGAGCCGAGCCGCGGATAGTCGTTGAACTTCTTCTGATACGCATTGACGAACGCGGTGTGCTCCGGCGTCTTGATCTTGTCCCACGGATAGCCGGTGACGACCCAGCCGACCGGCGCCTCGTCCTTGAGCGGATCGAGATATTCCGGCTCGCCCGACAGCAGGCTCACGACGAAGCGGTCCTTGAACACGCCGCGGGTGTTGCCTTCGCGCACGAACTTGGCGAGGTCGGGCCCGAACAGCACGTTGAAGATCGCATCGGGCTTGGCGTCGTCGATCGCCTGCGCGACCGCGCCGGCGTCGACCTTGCCGAGCGGCGGCGCCTGCTCGGTGACGAACTCGACGTCGGGCTGCGCCTTCTTCAGCATCGCCTTGAAATTCTCCGCCGCCGACTGGCCGTATTCGAAGTTCGGATAGACCAGCGCCCAGCGCTTCTTCTTCGCGGCGGTCGCAGCCGGCATCAACATCGCGGTCTGCATGTAGGTGGTGGCGCGCAGACGGAACGTATAGCGGTTGCCGTTCTGCCAGGTGATCTTGTCGGTGAGCGGCTCGGCGGCGAGGAAGAACACCTTCTTCTGGCCGGCGAAGTTCGTGACCGCGAGGCCGATATGCGACAGGAAGGTGCCGGCGATGAGCGGCACGCCTTCGCGCGTCACCAGCTCTTCGGCGACGCGAACCGCCTCGCCCGGATTGGCGCCGTCGTCGCGCTGCACGATCTCGAGCTTCTTGCCGAGCACGCCGCCCTTGGCGTTGATCTCCTCGACGCGCAAGCTCGATGCCCTTCTTGTAGGGATCGAGGAAGGCCGGCTGCGATTTGTAGCTGTTGAGCTCGCCGATCCTGATGGTGTCTTGCGCGGCGGCCGGCAGGGACGTCGCGATGAGGGCGGCTGAGGCGAGGAAGAACACGTGACGCTTGGTGATCATGTTGTTGAACATTGGCGACAACTCCTGGCGTGGCCTGTGTCCGGCAGATTGTTTGTGTGCAAATAGTCTGACCTGCACTTAGCCTAAGTCAAGCGAGGGAATGGCGCAAGCGGCAGGCAGATTGCCGCCCCTCGAGGCAGGCCGTGCCCCGGCTCTTGCGGCGGGGCCGGTACTCCTTTTTCCGATGGGGATTGGAGCATCCGATCTCGGCTAGCCGAGATCGGCAATTTTAGTGCGCAAGTCGGGTAAACCCGACTTGCGATGGGCTTGCGAGGCCCCCTTTGGGCTGACCCTTGCGATCGGGCTCCGGCCTGCCCCAACCACGGGACGCGTGTTGAGGCCACCGCACTTCGATTCCCAATCGGGTAAGATGGCCGCTCAATTTCTTCTCGTTGTCATCATTGCGGGTGATCGAGAGAAGCGGGGCAGATACGTCGAAAGCTGCCGCGAGGGACTTTGTCCCGGGTTTGATTGTTCTCTTCGCCGTGCCGCGCTGTCGCGGGCAGTGAGCCGAGGAGCAGAAGTGCAGTTTCTATTTGACGATTATGAACTCGATACCGACCGGCGCGAGCTGTGGCACGGCCGTGAGCCGGTGCCGACCGAGCCGCAGGTATTCGACCTGCTGGTTTGCCTCGTGCAGAACCGCGACCGGGTCCTGAGCAAGGATGATCTGATCGCCACCGTGTGGAAAGGTCAAATCGTCTCGGACGCTACGCTGACGAGCCGGATCAACGCGGCGCGAACCGCAATCGGGGATACCGGCAAAGAGCAGCGGCTGATCCGCACCGTCGTGCGCAAGGGCGTCCGGTTCGTCGGCGAGGTTAAGGAGTTGGACAGTGTGAGTGGCGTTTCGGCTGCGGCGACCGTTCACCCATCGGCCTCGCCCGCCGCCCTGCGCCAGCAGGTGCAATTCTGCACCGCGGCCGACAATGTTCGCATCGCCTATGCCGACGTGGGCGCAGGCCCGCCCCTCGTCAAAGCCGCGAACTGGCTCAACCATCTCGAATACGATTGGGAGAGTCCGGTCTGGAGACCGCTGCTGCACGCTCTGGCAACCGACTACCGTCTGGTTCGCTACGACGAGCGTGGGACAGGACTGTCGGACGCGGACCCTAACGAGATTTCCGTCAACTCATTTGTCCGGGACCTCGAAGGCGTGGTCAATTCAATCGGCCTGGACCGGTTTCCGTTGCTCGGCATGTGCCAAGGTGGCGCGACTGCAGTCACTTACGCCGCGCGACATCCCGATCGTGTCAGCCGTCTGGTGATCGTTGGCGGGTACGCCCGCGGAACACTGAAGCGCGCGCCGATCGATGCTGAACAGTTTGAGGCCATGATGACGCTCACGCGTCACGGCTGGGGCCAGGACAATCCTGCGTTCCGGCAAATTTTCACCTCCCAGTTCATCCCCGAAGGCACACACGAGCAGGTGTGCTGGTTCAACGATCTGATGAAGGAGACGGCATCGCCGAAAAACGCGGTGCGGATCATGCGCGCCATGGCCAACTTTGACGTCGAAGACCTGCTGCCGCGTATCAAGGTTCCGACCCTGGTCCTGCATTGCCGCAACGACGCCAGGGTGCCGTGGGAGGAAGGCCGCCGGATTGCGACCGGCATTCCCGGCGCCCGCTTCGTGACGCTCGAAGGACACAATCACATCGTTCTTAAAATCGGAGCCGGCGTGGACTGGATTGCTCGATGAGATCAAGAATTTCCTCAAGGACTGACGCCGGCGCTGGGCAGCCCCCCGATTTTCGTTTCGATAACGCTCTTCCCCTAGTCTGAAGCCAGGATGAAGGAAGACCGCTTCACATATGGCTTCTGG
>CAWBHU010000002.1:0-36657 GCA_963788805.1 uncultured Alphaproteobacteria bacterium | reverse complement strand
GCGGGCGGCGCGGAATCGCCGGTCAATCGGATTTCGCTGGCCGGGTTCGCCGCGCTTCGTGCGCTGTCGACCGCATTCAACGACGACCCGACACGCGCGTCGCGCCCTTATGACAAGGACCGCGATGGCTTTGTGATGGGCGAGGGAGCGGGCGTTGTCGTGCTGGAATCGCTGGAGCACGCCAAGGCGCGCGGCGCCAAGATCTATGCAGAAGTGATCGGTTACGGCCTCTCGGGCGACGCCTATCATATTACCGCACCCGCGCCGGATGGCGATGGCGCGTTGCGCTGCATGAAGATGGCGATCAAGCGCGCCGGCATTACTGCGGACGACATCGACTATATCAATGCGCACGGCACCTCGACGCCGCTCGGCGACGAGATCGAGCTTGGCGCCGTGCAGCGGCTGGCGGGCAATGCCGCCGGCAAGATTTCGATGTCCTCGACCAAATCCTGCATCGGCCATTTGCTCGGGGCCGCGGGCGCGGTGGAGGCGATCTTTTCGGTGCTGGCGATTCGCGACGGCATCGCGCCGCCGACCATCAATCTGGACAATCCGTCTGTCGAGACTCCGATCGATCTTGTGCCGCACAAGGCGCGCAGCCGTGATATCGATACGGTGCTGTCGAATTCATTCGGATTCGGCGGCACCAATGCCTCGCTGATCTTCCGCCGCTACGTTAACTAATCCCCGGGCGAAAGCTTCCTGCTTTCGCCACATTCCTTCCTAACGTGCGCGAATGCCTCATGTTTTGAGTATGCGGCGTGCGCGCTGCTTGAGGGAAGGCGTCTCGCAATTGGTGCTTGGCTCGAATGAAAAAGAATACGAGTGTTGCAGGACGCGGGTAAGTGGACGTGAATTCGAAATCAGATAACGGCACGAATGGAAACGGCGGTGGACGCGCGCCGGAAGGCGACGCGGCCCATGTGCCGCCGGTTGCCGGCAGCTCAGTGAGCCTGGCCGACCGTCTTGCCAGCGGACGCGAGGCTTCGCGCTCGACGCGGCCCAATGGAAATCATGCAAAGTCCGGGCGCGGATGCCTTCCCGCCGACCAACGATCCGGCGACGTCGAAGGCGGAGCCGCGGCGCATCTCACCGCGCAGCCCCCGCCTGGCGCTCGAGCCGGAGAAAGTGCCGGGACCGACACGGCGCTCCAAGCGTGTGCGGCATCCGATTGTGATCGCCGGCAATGCGGTCTTCACGTTTTTGGTGCTGGTGATCCTCGCGATAGGCGGGGCGTTGTTCTTCGGCAAAGCGCGGTTCGAAGCGCCGGGGCCTCTCGCCGAGGAAAAGACCGTCATTATTCCGCGTGGCCTCGGCACCCGTGAAATCGCCGACCTGCTCCAGCGCGAAGGCGTCATCGACCAGCCATGGGTGTTCATGGGCGGCGTCGATCGTGATGAAAGCGCGCGAGGGGCTCAAATTCGGCGAGTACCGTTTTGCGGCGCGCGCGAGCCTTTCGGACGTGGTCGATACGATTACGGAAGGAAAGGTCGTCCAACATAACCTGACGCTTGCCGAAGGTTTGACGTCCGAGCAGATCGTCGCGCGGCTTCTGCAGAACGAAGCGCTGGCGGGCCCGATCAGGGAGGTCCCACGCGAGGGCACGCTGCTTCCCGAAACCTACAAATTCACCCGCGGGACATCGCGCGAAAGCGTCATCCAACGGATGCAACAGGCGTCTTCGCAAGCTTTGGCTGAGGCTTGGCAGAAACGCGCAGACGGATTGCCGTTAAAGTCGCCCGAAGAGCTGCTGGTGCTCGCCTCGATCATCGAAAAAGAAACCGGCCGGCCCGATGAGCGCACCCGCGTCTCGGCGGTGTTTCATAACCGCATCAAGCAAAAGATGCGGCTCCAGTCGGATCCGACCATCATCTACGGGTTGACCGGCGGCAAAGGTTCGCTGGGCCGTCCGATCCTCGAGAGCGAGATCAGGCAGCCGACGCCTTACAACACCTACGTGATCGACGGCTTGCCGCCGGGTCCGATTGCCAATCCCGGGCGCGCATCGCTCGAAGCCGCGGCCAATCCGGCGCGCACCAAGGAAGTCTATTTCGTCGCCGACGGCACCGGCGGCCATGTGTTCTCGGAAAATTACGAGCAGCATCAGAGAAACGTCGCCAAGCTGCGCGCGATTGAAGCGGGCACGCCGGAGCCGGCTGCCGAGCCGACCGCGACAACAACCACCAGCCCGCGACGTCCGGCGAGGCGTTAGTCCATGGCGCTGTCCAGCATGACGGGCTTTGCCCGCGGGCAGGGGCAAAGCGGCCCTTATGCCTGGAGCTGGGAGCTCAAGTCGGTCAACGCAAAAGGCCTCGACGTGCGGCTGCGCCTGCCGGTCGGCTGGGACGGCGTCGAAGCGCCGGCCCGCGCCAAAGCAAGCGACTTGCTCAACCGAGGCACGGTGTACGCCACGCTGAGCGTCGAGCGGCAGGGCATGCCGCCGACCGTGCGGGTGAACGAGAACGTGCTGGAAGCGGTGCTTGGGGTGGCGAAGAGCTGGCCGCCCGGATCAACGCCGGTCCACCGACCGTGGAAGGTCTCCTCTCTCTCAAAGGCGTGCTCGAGGTCAGCGAGCAGGAGGAGAACCAGCAGGAGCGCTCAGCGGCGGAAGCAGCGATCATCGCCGGCTTCGAACGCGCCCTGAAGGATCTTGCGCAGTCGCGCCGCGACGAAGGCAAGGCGCTCGGCGGCGTGCTCAATGCGCAGGCTTGACGAGATCGGCGCGCTTGCCAGACGCGCCGATCAGGCGCCCGGACGCAAGCCCGAAGCCATCAAGGCGCGGCTCGCCGAGCAGGTGGCAGCCTTGATGGAAAATGGCGCCGCTTCGACCCCGACCGGCTGCACCAGGAAGCCGTCCTGATCGCCAGCAAAGCCGATATCCGCGAGGAGCTTGATCGTCTCGCCGCCCATGTGGCGCAGGCCAAGAAGCTGATCGCCGACGGCGGCCCGGTCGGCCGGCGGCTCGATTTTCTGTCGCAGGAACTCAACCGCGAATCGAATACCCTGTGCGCCAAGGCTAACGACGTCGAGCTCACCAATATCGGGCTTGAGCTCAAGACCGTCGTTGAGCAGTTCCGCGAGCAGGTGCAAAACCTGGAATGAGCCAGAAGCGCCGGGGCATCATGTTGGTCGTGTCGTCGCCGTCCGGCGCCGGCAAGACCACGCTGACCCGGAGCCTGGTCGAAAAAGACCGCAACCTGAAACTGTCGATTTCAGTCGACGACGCGGCCGAAGCGGCCCAGCGAGGTCGACGGCGTCCACTACAATTTCATCTCGCGCAGCCGCTTCGAGGCGATGCGCCGATCCGGCGAGTTGCTGGAATTTGCCAAAGTCCACGGCAATTTATACGGCACACCGCGCAAGCCCGTCGAAAAGGCGCTTGAAGCGGGGCACGACGTTCTGTTCGACATCGATTGGCAGGGCGCGCAGCAGCTTTACGCAAAAAATGCGCGCCGATGTCGTCAGCGTGTTTGTGTTGCCGCCTTCGGCGCGGGAACTCAAAACGCGATTGGAGCGGCGCGCTCAGGATTCCGGCGACACGATCCGGCGGCGTCTGCAAAACGCCGCCAATGAGATTCCGCACTGGGCAGAATACGACTATGTGCTGGTCAACCGCGATCTCGACCGGTCGTTTCGGGACTTGCGATCCATTCTCGCGGCGGAGCGGGCCAAAAGGCGCGGCCGCGCGAAATTCGTAAAAGCCACGCGAGCGCTTGCTGGCCGACCTCAAGAAAATCAGCCGGTAGCCGCGAAGACATTGGCGAGCCTGACGAAGCCCTCAACCGGGATTTCTTCGGCGCGCGCGGTCGGCTCGATTCCAGCTCGCGCAAGCAGCGCGCCCGGTATCGACGCCGAGTGATTTCAAGCTTTGGCGGAGCATCTTGCGGCGCTGGCCGAACGCGGCTTCGGTGACGCGCTGAAGCGCGGCCGCGTCACAGGGCAGAGGCTTCTGCGCGCGGCACGAGCCGCACCACAGACGACGTCACCTTTGGCGGCGGCACGAAGGCCGAAGGCGCAATGTCGAACAAGATCTTTGCTTCGGTGCGCCAACCGGTAAGCACCGCAAGGCGGCCGTAGGATTTGCCGCCGGGTGGCGCGGCGATGCGTTCGGCCACCTCGCGCTGAAACATCAGCACCAGCTGATCGTACCAGGGCGGCCACGGCTCCGCCGTGAGCCAGCCGATCAGCAGCGGCGTTGCGATGTTGTAGGGCAGGTTGGCAACGATGCGCGCCGTCTCGCCGTGGAAGATGCGGACGCGGGTCGAAGGTCAGCGCGTCTGCCGCAACGATGTCGAGCCGGCCGGGATAATGGGCTGCGATCTCTTCCAGTGCGCCGATGGCTCGCTCGTCCCGCTCGATTGCGATGACGCGTTTGGCGCCTTCGGCAAGCAACGCGCGCGTGAGCCCGCCGGGCCCGGGACCGATTTCGATGACAGTGGCGTCGCGTAGATCGCCGGCTGCGCGCGCAATCCGCGCGGTCAGGTTGAGGTCGAGCAGGAAGTTCTGACCAAGCGATTTCTTGGCGCGCAGATCATGCCGGCGGATGACCTCGCGCAGCGGCGGCAGGTCGTCGATTTGCGCCATTACTTGTGCGCCATTATTTGGCGAGCGCCGGGGTCTTGGCGGCGATGCGGGCGGCAAGCTTGAGCGCCGCGATCAGGCTCGACGGATCGGCTTTGCCGCTGCCGGCAATGTCGAAGGCGGTGCCATGGTCGGGCGAGGTACGCACGAAGGGAAGGCCGAGCGTGACGTTCACGCGCGCGGTCGAAGGCCAGCATCTTGATCGGGATCAGCGCCTGGTCGTGATACATGCACAGCGCCGCGTCATAGGTGGCGCGCGCCGAAGCATGAAACATCGTGTCGGCAGGCAGCGGCCCGCGCACATCGATGCGCTCGGCCTGCAGCGCCTTGATCGCCGGGGCGATGATTGTTTGCTCTTCGCGACCGAGCGCGCCGTCCTCGCCGGCATGCGGATTGAGCCCGCTCAGAGCCAGCCGCGGCCGCCTTACCCCGAACCGCTCGGAGAGTTCACGTGCCACGGTGCGCGCCGTCTCGACGATCAGCTCGGTGGTCAGCGCCGCCGGCACGTCCTTGAGCGGCAGGTGAATTGTGACGGGAACGACGGCCAGCTCGTCCGACCACAGCATCATGACGGGACGCACCGCCTGGCCGGTATGTTCGCTCGCCAACTTGCCGAGAAACTCGGTATGGCCGGGATCGCTGAAGCCCGAACCATAGAGCACGCTCTTCGCGACCGGGTTGGTCACCACCGCGGCGCAACGGCCGGCCAGAACATCGGCCACGGCATGCCGGATCGAGGCGATGGCGGCCGGCGCGCTGCTGCTCGTCCGGCTTACCCGGCGCCGCCGTCGCCTTCATCTCAAGAGGCACGACCGGCAGCGCGCGATCAAAACCGGCTGGCGCATCATGCGGCGTCGTTGGCGCGAGCGGGATGTCGAAACCCAGCTTGCGGGCGCGTTGCGTGATGAAGTCCGGATCGGCGATGAGATAGAACGGCGGAATATCCCGCTCGCGCCGCATCCGCCATGCCAGCAGCGTGATGTCGGGCCCGATGCCGGCCGGCTCGCCAAAAGTTATTGCAAGCGGCGAGCATGCGGGCATCGTCATCGGCTATCGGTACTCGATCATCGCCTGGCGACGGATTTCGTCCAGAAACTTCTTGCTCTGCGTCTCATAGCGCTTGTTGAACATTTCTTCGCGCAGCTGGCGCTTGATCGGCGAGTCCGCTGTCGTGGCCTTGCGCTCGCAGAGAGCGAACATCTGAATACCCTGCGCAGTTACTTCGGGGGTCGTCAGCTTGCCGATCTCGATCTTGTCGAGGATTTCACGCAGTTGCGCGCTGAACTCCGTCGAGTTGCGCGTAATCGGCTCTTTGACCACGACGCCCCGGAGTGTGCGGGCCGTGCGCAAATCCTGATCGCATGAATTAAAGCGAGCGCGCAGATTTTCAGCCTCGCGGCGGCGCGCGGAACCGTCAGCATCGTCTCGCCGGAGCCGACGAAAATGATCGGATAAATCTTGTACAAGAAGCTTTGGCTGCTCTTCTCCTCCTCGCTGCGCGACTGCAAGGCGGTTTGGATATCGGCTTCGCCAACCTGCAGGGACGAACCGAACCTGCCGCGGACCAACTGGCCCCAACCAAGCTCGGCGCGAATGCGCAGCTTCATGTTGCCGAGACCGATCCCGCGCGATGTAAGCGATTGCTCCATCTGGGCGGTGGTGCGCGGGAGCGCTGCGCCATATTCGAGAAAGCGTTGTTGACATCGGTATCGCTGACTTCGAGGCCGTAACGCTTCGCAATAAATATCTTGAGGTGATCGTTGATCAGATCGTCGATGACCTCTTTGCGGCTCGGGCTCTTGTTGCTCGAGAGCTGAGTGAGCTTGCTGCGCTGGGTGATGTCCATCTCGGTGATGGGCGCGCCGTTGACGAGAACCGCGACCTGCGCCTTCACCGTATTGGGCGCGAACAGCAGCGCGCATGCGGCGAATAGCCGCCGCGAGGAAGGCCAGCTTGCGCCGCCGGTAACCAACGATCTCCATCCCACTCATCCCGTCAAAGTCCCGGACCGGTCGCCCCTTACAAGGGCAAAAATGCGGCAAATCGATATTATGGCGTCACGCGTTGGCTGACCGAGTTCTCGCCCAATGTGCGCAAACCGATCTGCAGCATCACGGAATCGACGCGTTTCGGACCGGTGTTGCCGACCACATCGTACGAATAGCTGGACAGGTAATTGAGCGCGATAATGAAGCAATCGTCGATGTAGCCGAGGCCGATGCCGCCCGACGCGAGCCTGTTGCGGTCCAGGTCGTAGAGCGTGCTGCCGTAGCACGCACCAATTGGCGTTCAGCTTGTACGTGGCGGCAGCAGAGGCCGTGCCGGTCCGTGAGGAAGCCGAGCTCAGGTTGGGCCGCGTACTTCCCGTACGTAATAGCCGTGCTCCAACGGTCGTAGATCGCGCTGCCTTCGAGCTCCAGACGCTCGGTTTCAAACGTATCGGAGTTGAAGCGGAAGCGCGACGTGAATTTGTAGGTGCGGTTCGGCTGGAACGAGACGCGGGCGACATAGTCGGAGACGTCTTTATCCAGCCCGCTCGCGAGACCTGTGTTGCCCATGCTCGGCTGCGGGAAGGAGTTCTGGCCAAACAGGTGGTACGACTGGCCAAACAGCGCGTCGACGAAGCCGCCCTGATTGAACTGCGCGGTGTACTGAACGCCGGCGTTGGCGCGTCCGCCGCCTTCCTCGCGGTCCCAGCCCGAGAACTTGTCGACACGGAACAGATTGCTGTCGTCGAACGTGAAGCTTTGCGCATCCTCGTTCGGCCAACGTTGCCGATTTGCTGTTCGTTCGGCCGCGCGATCACCTGCGCGATCGGCTTGATCGTCTGCGTGCCCCAGCTCTGCACGTTGATGAAGGGATAGCGGTATTCCAGGCCGACGGTCGGCATTGCGCGCGCGAGGTCTGCTGTCGCCCGTCGGCAGGAACTGGGCGACGCCGGATCGATTGCTGATCGACATCGATGGCTGCGTCGGCGCGCACAGAGGCAAACGGCGTCAACTGCTGTCCGAACGTATCGGTGATGCGTGCGCTTCCAGTGCGCCTCGGCGGAGAAGCGCGTGTATTCGCCCGGGATGCCGCGCAGCGAGGCAGTTGACTGGCCGCCGACGGCCGGATCGGCGCTGCCGGTCATGCAGCAATGGTCGAGAGTTGCTGCCGCGGATCGGGTCGAAATCCGCGTCGTCGCGGCTCAGGCTCGTCAGGTTGGCCCGAAGCTTGAGTTCGCCGCCGAGGATCGGCTGACCGAAGATGTAAACGTAGTCCAGCACCGGATGGATGACCGGCAGTTGTTCTGCTGGTCCTGGCTGCGAGAAGCCGTAGAAGTACATCGACGCGGATGTCGAAATAGCTGCGGTCACCCTTGCCGGTCAGGAAGATTTGCGAGACCGCCTCGCTGGTGCCCGGCAAGCCGAGCTTGGTCGGATCGATCCCCTGCGAGTAATTCGACAGCCGGGGGCGGTAGTCCTGGAGGAACGAGCGATCCGTCATCGCGATCGCGTCCCAGCCCCACACCCATTTGTCGTTCAGCGCAAACAGGCCCGTGCTCTCGATGCTGCCGCGGAAGTCGCGATCACCCGGGTCGCGTCCGCGTGCGCGAAGGCGTCCGCGATCAGCCTGGAAGATACCGGCGCCGCGGATCGCATAAGCGCCGTCCATCAGCCGCTGGCGAAATTCGCCTTCGAGCAGCAGCCCCTGCTTGGTGGTGATCATGGGCGCGATCGTCGCGTCGTAGCTCGGCGCCAGCGCAAAGTAATACGGGCGTCTCGACCGCGAAGCCGTAGTTCGTGCTCGTGCTCGCGCTCGGCATCAGAAATCCGCTCTTGCGCACAACGGTCGGATCCGGCGTCGAGAAATAGGGCAGGTAAAGGATCGGCTGACCGAAAAATTCGATCCGCGCGTCCTCGAAGTAGATCATCTTCTCGCCCTTATCGTGGATGATCCGGGCGGACTTCACCTGCCACAGCGGCGGCCGTTTCGGATTGTCCCGGCAGGGCAGGCAGGCGGTGTAGACGCCGCTTTCGAACACGGTGAAATTGCCGCCGGTGCGGCTTCCGCGCGCGGCGGCCAGCGTGGTGCGGTCGGGCCGCTCGAGGCGCAGCGAATCGACAAAGCCGTCGCGATAATCATCCGACAGGTCCATCATCTCGCCATAGGTGATCGTTGCCGTCCTGATCGGTCAGGCGCGCATTGCCTTCGGCGCGCAGGCGCTTGGTGACCTCGTCATAGACGACGCGGTCGGCTTCAAGCGTCGAGCCGGAATAGTAGATCTGGACGTTGCCGACCGCCGAGACGCGCCGATTGGTGTAGTCGTAGTCGATGCGCCGCGCCTGCACGAGCATCTGATCCTGGCCGCCGCGCTGCGGCAGCTTCGGCCGCTTCTCGACGGCAGGAGCGGTCGGGAATTGGAGGATGCGAGACTGGTTGGGCGACTGGATCGTGCCTTGCGCAAATGCCGCCGCCGGCACCAACGCGATGCCGAACGCAATCATGACTGCAGCAATCAGGACAAACCTGGCGGGCCGAACGCGCAGAGGATCGGCGGGCAACGCAGCCATCAACCGTCCTCCTGGTACAACAAGGCGCAAATACCCACGACACCGGCGACCAATACGGCAAGCCAGGCTGCGGCAACCGGGTGCATCAGCCCTGCCTTCGTCATGTCGTCGGTGACTTTCGACAGAACATAAAGCAAAAAGCCCGCTAAAACGCCACTTAAAACCATTTTCTGGACGCCGCCGAAGCGGAAGAAACGCAAGCTGACCGCAGCGGCAAGAAACACCATCGCCGACAGCAGGAACGGCCCGGCCAAAAGCTTCTGGAACTGTAACCGGTACGCAACAGCCACGAGGCCGACGTGCTCTGCCGTGCGAATGTATTGCGGGAAGTTCCCAAAACGGCACGGATCTCGGGCGTCGCGAAATTTTCTCGGACCTGCTCGCGGGTGAGATTGGTCGCGAGCTCAGCGGCAGGTTGATCGTAAGGCCTGCCGCCGAGCGGATAGCCGCGCACGTCGGTCAATTGCCAGGCGCGCGGCGCCAGCACCGCAGAAGCGGCTTCCAGCCTTTCGGTGAATGCACCCGCGCGATCAAACTTGAAGATCGTGACGCCGGTCAGCGACACGCCCTGGTCGCGGGTCGCGCGCGCATTGATGATCGCCTTGCCGTCGCTGTTGCTCTGTCCAATCCAGAACGCGCCGGTGCTGGTGGCAAGCGTCGTCGGGCTGACGCGGTAGAGCTCGTTCTCCAGCCGCTTGGATTGCTCCTGAAGCGTCGCAGAGATCGGATTGTAGGCGAGGGTGGCGACAAGCCCCAGCAGGAAAGCGAGGAACGCGGCCGGCGCCACGAACTGCCAGGCCGAAATCCCGGCGCCACGCGTGACGACCAGCTCATTGCGGCGCGACAGGTTGAGGTAACACGACATCGTCCCGACCAGGACGCAGAACGGCAGCAGGCGCTCGCCGAGCTGCGGCACGCGAAACAACGAGATTTGCGCGATCAGACCGGGCGTCACACCGGCGACATCGCTGGCTCTTCGCATTTGCTCGACGAAATCGATCAGCGCCGTCAGCGCGAGAATGCCGACGAAGATCGCCAGCGTCGCGCTGAGGAAGCGTAGGCCGATATAGCGCCCGAGTGTTCCGCCGATCATGGGCTAACTCGTCGCGAACCGGCGCGTCAGGCGCTCGGTCACGGCACTGATGCTGTTGGTGACGAAGGCTGGCGCCTCGAGGATGATGCCGCGCCTGATGACGTAAATTCCGCCGACGATCGCCACCGCGGCGGCGACGTACTGAACGATCAGGAAAGGCTGATAATTGGCGCCGAAGATGGTGGAGGCGAAGCCGATCAGCCGAAGGGTGACGATGGCCAGGATTGCGCCGGCCAGCGACGTTCCGCGGCTTTGCCGGGTCGTGCGCGGCACGCCGAGATAGGCGAAGGCAATGACGACGAAAGCAAACGGATAGATCGGCGCCATCAGGCGGTCGAAGAACTCGGCACGAAAATCGGACGGCCGCTGGCGCGCCCTGGTGCCGGCCTGCTCGACGTTGAGCAGGTCCCACATGTAGCGCTCTTTCGCCGAATAAGACGGCGCAGAAGGATTGCGCGAGAACTGGGCAAGATCGAGCGCGTGGCGCTCAAAGGTCACGATGTTGGGATCGCGGCGGCCGGTTTGCAGGTGATGCACGGTGCCGCTTTGCAGGATCAGAAAGCTTCCCTGCTCGTTTTCGACGGTATTGCCGCGATCCGCGATGATGGTGATGCGCTCGGACGCGTTGCGGCGGTCGTCGACGAACACCGCCCGTAGCTGGCCGTTCGGGTCGCGTGAGCCGATGTGGATCGTCACATCGCTGGCGATGGTGACGAAGCGGCCCGGCTGAATGAGGCTGCTGACGACATTCGCGTTCACATTCGTCACCCAGTCCCGCAGCAGTCGCAGGCTCTTGGGCGACACATAGGCAGCCGTGACCGCGATGACGCCGGACACGATGAGGATCACGGGGATGAAGGTCTTGAACAGCCGCCAGGGCGACATCCCGGCGGCGTTCATCACGATGATCTCGGAGTCGGTGGAGAGCTTGTTGAGGACGTGCGTCGTCGCAATGAAAGCGCGACCGGCGCGATCATCATCATCAGCAGCGGCAGCAACATGCTGGTGATGCCGAGAAACACGATGATCGACTGACCGCGATTGGTCATCAGGTCGATCTCGCGCAATGCCTGCGTCACCCAGATCAGGGCGGTAAGGGTAATCAGCACCACCAAAAACACGGCAAAGGTGCTGCGAAAGATATACCGAGCGATTGACCCCATTCGCCCAAACGTCCCCGTGCCCTGACGGTCGGCTCCCCAGCCGCGTCCGCATCAGGGTCTAAAGCCCTAGAACCTATAGACTTTTTGCCGGACAAAATGGCCGGGCCGTGGCAAAGCCATTGAATATGAACAATAAATTCTTAAACGCCCGAGCGTCCGCTCTGCCGAAATCCGCAGGATTTGCCGGCGAATTCGCGCGCGTCGATCCTGCGCGCTGACGTTGCTGGGATTAACCATATCGACGAGGTTTGCAGCAGCCCGGATGCCGGTCCATATGGAGCCCCGCCAGGCTCGCCGCTCCAAAGGAAATCGCTGCGATGAACGAAGCCGTAAAGCTGGGTTTTGCCGGTTTTTCCACGCCCCGCGACGGCGTTTTGGTCGTGTTTTGCGACGACGACCTCAAGTTCGGGCCGGCGACACGAAAGGCGATTGGCGGCGCGGCCGATTTGATCGCGCGGGCAGCCAAGGCTGAAAATTTCAAGGGCAAGCGCGCCAGCGCGCTCGATCTCGCCATGCCGCACGGCCTCGACGTTGCGCGGTTGATCGTGATCGGCACCGGCAAGGCGAGCGAGCTCAAGGAGCGTGATTTCATCACGCTTGGCGGCACTGCGCTCGGCAAAGTGCCGTCGGCCGTGCGGAGCGCGACGATCTTCGCCGAATTTTCCAGCGGCGCAGCCAAACCGGATCAGACCGCGGAGCTCGCTTTGGGCGCGCGGCTGCGCGGCTACAGCTTCGATCGCTACAAGACCAAGCTGAAAGAGGGCGAAACCAAGCCGGCGCCCAAAGCGGTGACGATTGCGGTTGCCGATGCAGCGGCGGCGCGCAAAGCCTACGCCTCGCGCGCAGCGATCGGCGAGGGCGTGTTGATCGCGCGGGACCTCGTCAACGAGCCGGCCAACGTCCTCTATCCGGAAGAGTTCGCCCGTCGCGCCGCGATGTTGAGGAAGCAGCGCGTTGCCGTCGAGATCCTCGACGTCAAGGCGATGAAGAAGCTGGGCATGAATGCGCTGCTTGGCGTCGGCCAGGGCTCACGCCGCGACAGCCGCATGGTCGTGATGCGCTGGAACGGCGGCAAGAAAAACGAAGCGCCGGTCGCGATTCATCGGCAAGGGCGTGTGCTTCGACACCGGCGGCATTTCGATCAAGCCCGCGGCCGGCATGGAAGACATGAAGGGCGACATGGCAGGCGCCGCCTGCGTGGTCGGCCTGATGCATGCGCTCGCGGCGCGCAATGCGCGGGTCAATGCGATCGGCGTGATCGGATGCGTCGAAAATATGCCGGACGGCAATGCGCAACGTCCCGGCGACATCGTCACATCGATGTCGGGCCAGACCATCGAGATCATCAATACCGACGCCGAAGGCCGGCTCGTTCTCGCCGATGCGCTTTGGTACACCGCCAAGCGCTTCAAGCCGAAATTCATGATCGATCTCGCGACGCTGACCGGCGCGATCATCGTCGCGCTCGGTCATGAGCATGCCGGGCTGTTCTCCAACGATGACGAGCTGTCCAGGCAACTCACCGAGGCCGGGCTCGAGACCGGCGAGCTGGTCTGGCGCATGCCGCTCGGCCAAAGAATACGACAAGGCGATCGATTCCAAATTTGCCGACGTGAAGAACACCGGCGGCAGCCGCTGGGCCGGCGCGATCACCGCGGCGCAATTCCTGCAGCGTTTCGTCGCCGACAAGACGCCGTGGGCGCATCTCGACATCGCCGGCGCCGGCTTCGACTCCCGCCAGACCGAGATCAACAAGAGCTGGGGATCGGGCTGGGGCGTGCGCCTGCTCGATCGCATGATCGCGGATCATTACGAGAGCTAAGGCTGCGATGACCGAGGTTCTGTTCTACCACCTGCAAGGTCAGAAGCTCGAAGGCGTGCTGCCGACGCTGCTGGAGAAATCGGTCGAGCGCGGCTGGCGCGTGGTGGTGCAGAGCGGCATCGAGGAGCGGATCGAGGCGCTCGACTCGCTGCTGTGGACTTATCGCGACGACAGCTTCCTGCCGCACGGCACCTGGCGCGAGGCGGAGGCCGCCGCGCAGCCGGTCTTGCTCACGGTGACCGACAGCAATCCGAACAATGCGGCGGTGCGTTTCCTGATCGACGGCGCGCCAATGCCCGAGGATCCCGCCAGCTACGAGCGGATCGTGCTTTTGTTCGATGGCGAGGACGAGGAAGCGACGGCACGGGCGCGTGCGCACTGGAGCGACGCCAAGGCGAAAGGCCTTGCGGCAACCTATTGGCAGCCGGACGAGCGCGGCCGCTGGCAGCAAAAAGCCTGAGAAAATGCGGCTACGCGCGTTAACGCATGTCTTGCGGCGTGCTTGTCGTTGCCCTGATCCGGACGCAAAATTACGATTGATCGGCGCCGAATCGGACTCACGTGATGCGTAAATCGATCTCATTTCTCGCTCTGCTTTGCTGCCACGGCGCTGGCCGGTTGCGGCGGCTCCATGGACTCGTTCACGGACGTCCGGTTTTTCCCGAACGCCGGCAACATGTTCTCAGTCGCGCGATTGGGGCAGGGCGCCGACCGCGGCGGAGATTTCGCTGACCGCGAAGACGACGCCAGAGGACTACGTCGATGCCAGCGGAGCCTGCGCCTCCGCTCCGGCTCCCGCCGCCGCCGAACCCGCTGCGGCCGGATCGAACGCTGCGCCACTGAGTACCGGCGGAGTCGGCTTGGGCATGACCGAGTGTCAGGTCGTGCAGCGCGCCGGACAGCCTAATTCAGTCGACATCGGCGCTGAGAACAATTCGCGCAAGGCCGTGCTCACTTATGCGGGCGGCACCTGGCCGGGCATCTACACCTTCGTCGACGGCCGTCTCAAAGTCGTTGACCGCGTCGCGACGCCGGAACCGGCGAAACCGGTGGCGAAAAAGCGCGCCGCCAAACCGCAAACCGCGGCTCGCTGATTGCACTGACATAGGCGCGGCGTTTCGCCGCTGAGCCTGTCCGCATTTGCTTGCTGCTGGGCGGACCCGCCGGTATAAGCCGCAGCGCTGCACGTGAAGTTCCAACAGGTGAATTTATGGCGGTTGAGCGTACCTTTTCCATTCTCAAACCCGATGCGACTGCGCGCAATCTGACCGGCGCGATCAATGCGATGATCGAAAAGGCCGGGCTGCGCATCGTCGGGCAACGCCGCATCCGCATGAGCCGCGGCGACGCAGAAAAATTCTACGAGGTGCACAAGGAGCGCCCGTTCTACGGCGAGCTGGTCGAGTTCATGACCTCAGGCCCCGTGGTCGTGCAGGTGCTCGAGGGCGAGAACGCGATCGCCAAATATCGCGAAGTGATGGGCGCGACCGACCCGGCGAAAGCGGCGGACAATACGATCCGCAAGGTCCACGCGAAATCAGTCGGCGAAAATTCGGTCCATGGATCGGACAGCGCCGAGAATGCGAAAAAAGAAATCGCCCAGTTCTTCAAAGACGGCGATATCGTTGGCTAACAAAAACAAAGCATAGGTGGAGGATGCGGCGGTGAGTCATCTTTGGGCAGATTTTGCGCAGCCGGCATTCTGGGTCGCGGTCGGCCAGATCATCTGGATCAACATTTTGCTCTCCGGCGACAACGCCGTCGTCATCGCGCTGGCTTGCCGTTCATTGCCCGCGCGCCAGCGGTTCTGGGGAATTCTGCTCGGCGCCGGCGCGGCCGTCGTGCTGCGTATCTTCTTCACCATCATCATTGCTCAGATCATGGGCGTGCCGTTCCTGAAGCTGGTCGGCGGCCTGCTGCTGCTCTGGATCGCGATCAAGCTGCTGGTGCCCAGCGCGGAGCATGGCGAGGACAGCGTCAAAGCCGGTGATACTCTCATGCGTGCCGTCTGGCTGGTCACGGTCGCCGACATCGTGATGAGCCTCGACAACGTCATCGCTATTGCGGCTGCGGCCGAGACCGCGGCCGCGCGTGTCGACATGGCGAACGCGCTTACGATCAAGACGATCCTGATCGTGTTCGGCCTTGCCACCAGCGTCCCGCTGATCATCGCGGGCTCGGCGCTGCTCATGAAGGTGATGGAGCGCTTCCCGATCCTGGTATGGGCGGGCGCCGCTTTGCTCGGCTGGGTGGCCGGCGAGATCATCGTCAAGGACGCCGCGCTGGCGAGCTATCTCGGCGCGGAAATGGTCGAGAAGTATCATCTGTGGGCGGCGGCGGTTGGAGCCGTCTTTGTGGTGGCGGCGGGCTATCTGATCCGGCGGATCAAGCACAAGACCGCCGCTGGAAGCGCCGCTGATCGTCGACTCTCCCGGGCCGCACGACTTTCCCGAGACCTCCAAGCGTACCGCGCGGGACCGTGCCTGATTGAGGTGCTAATCTGGCGGGGCGATGAATCAAGCCCTTCGCCGCTCGCCAAGTCCGTCAGCCGGATCGGCCACTCGGCCTGCCCGCACGATTGCCCTTCGACTTGCGCGCTTGAGGTCGAGCTCAACCTCGACGGCACGATCGGGCGCATCCACGGCGCGCGCGACAATGCGTACACGGCAGGCGTCGTCTGCGCGAAAGTCGCGCGCTACGCCGAGCGCGAGCACCATCCCGACCGCCTGATGCGGCCGCTGCGCCGCGTCGGCACCAAAGGCGAGGGCCGCTTCGAGCCGATCTCGTGGGACGACGCGCTCGATATCGTGGCCGAGAAATTTCTGGCGGCCGAAGCGCGCCACGGCGCCGAGGCGGTGTGGCCGTACTACTACGCCGGCACGATGGGCCTGGTGATGCGCGACGGCATCAACCGGCTGCGCCACGCCAAAAAATACTCAGGCTTCCATTCCACCATCTGCGTCAACGCGGCCTACACCGGCTTTGCCGCCGGGCACCGGCCGCATTGCGGGGCCGGATCCGCGCGAAATGGCGAAGTCCGATCTGGTGGTGATCTGGGGCACCAACCCGGTCAACACGCAGATCAATGTGATGACGCATGCGACGCGGGCGCGCAAAGAGCGCGGCGCCAAGATCGCGGCGGTCGACGTCTATATGAACGGCACCATGGAGCAGGCGGACCTGCCGGTGCTGGTGAAGCCCGGCACCGACGGCGCGCTCGCTTGCGCGGTGATGCATTGCCTGTTCCGCGACGGCAAGGCCGATTGGGACTATCTCAACCGCTACACCGACGCGCCGCGCGAGCTTGAAGCGCATCTTGCGACGCGCGATCCGGCCTGGGCGTCGGCGATTACCGGCACGCCGGTCGAGACGATCGAGGAATTCGCCCGGCTGATCGGCGAACGCAAGCGCGCCTACTTCCGGCTCGGCTACGGCTTCGCGCGCTCGCGCAACGGCCCGGTCAACATGCATGCCGCGAGCTGCATCCCGTCGGTGATCGGCGCCTGGCAGTACGAGGGCGGCGGCGCGTTCCATAACAACGCCGCCATCTACCACTGGGACAAGACGCTGATCGAAGGCAATGATGTGTGGGATCGCAGCGTGCGCATGCTCGATCAATCGCGCATCGGCGCCATCCTCACCGGTGACAAGGAGGCATTGCACGGCGGTCCGCCGGTCACCGCGCTGCTGATCCAGAACACCAATCCGATGTCGGTCGCGCCCGACCAGAACAAGGTGAAGGCGCGGCTTTGCCCGCGAGGACCTGTTCGTCTGCGTGCACGAGCAGTTCATGACCGAGACAGCAAAGGTGGCCGACATCGTGCTGCCGGCCACGACGTTCCTCGAGCACGACGATTTTTATCAGGGCGGCGGGCACCAATACATCATCCTCGGTCCGAAGCTGGTCGAGCCGCCGGGCGAGTGCCGCAACAATCACGAAGTGATCTGCGCGCTTGCCAAGCGGGTCGGCGCTTCGCATTCGGGCTTCGACATGACCGAGCGTGAGTTGATCGACCGCACGCTGCAGATGTCGGGCTGGGGCACGCTCGCCAATCTCGAAGCGCAGAAATGGATCGACTGCCAGCCGCCATTCGAGCGCGCGCACTATCTCGACGGTTTCAACTGGCCCGACAAGAAATTCCGCTTCAAGCCGGATTGGCCGAACGTGCCGTTCCGCAGCCCGTATCGCAGCGGGCCGTTCGACGCGATGCCGGCGCTGCCGGATCACTGGACATCGATTGAAGAAGCGGATGCGGCAATATCCGTTCCGGCTCGCGACTTCGCCGGCACGCGGATTCCTCAACTCGACCTTCAACGAGACTCCGACCTCGGTTGCGCAGGAGAGGCGGCCGACCGTGCTGATCCATCCCGCCGATGCGGCCGGGTCCGGCATTGGCGATGGCGACTATGTCGTGCTTGCGAATGGGCGCGGCGAAGTCCGCCTCCATGCACGGCTGTTCGATGGCGTGAGGCGCGGCGTTCTGATCGCGGAATCGATCTGGCCTAACGAGGCCTATGCGGATGGCTGCGGCATCAACACGCTGACGGGTGCCGATCCGATCGCGCCTTACGGCGGCGCCGCGTTCCACGACAATCGGGTCTCGATCCGTCGCGCCTGAAAGCAGAAGCGCGGGCGCAAGGCCCGCGCTTCAACCGAATCGCTGATCGTCCTAGAGCTCTTTCGGCAGCATGGCGTCGACCGAATACCGGCCGCCGCCGCGGATCGCGATGAAGAAGCACACGATGCCGAGGAACAGCACGTATTCGTAGCCGCCCTGGCCGACCGAAAAACCCTTGGCCCAATGCGCGGCGAACATCGCGATCAAAAGCTCGATGGCGAGCGCGGAGGCGAAGAAGCGGGTGAACAATCCGACCACCAGCGCGGCACCGCCGACGATCTCGAAGAACATGGCGAGAGCCGCAAACCAGCGCGGCAGCGCCATAATTGGTGGCAAAGGCGTTGCCGACCCGCTCGATGCCGTTATTCCATTTCGGAAGACCATGCATGATCATGATCCCTCCGAACGCGACGCGGGTGATCGTGTACGCGATCGGCTCCATCGTGGCGTAAAAGCTGGCAAGTCCGGGGAAATAAAGTCTTCCGCCCCCATTCATGGCGAATACCTCTTTGTTAGGCCGCACCTGGCCGGCGGCCGCCGCAATAATAACACTGGCCCCGCAGGAATATTCATTGCGCTGGGGACAACTGATCTCCAGCGATCAAAGCCGGCAGCGGCCTTCGGCCAGCATTTTTAGCGCCTGCGGATAGATGCGGTGTTCGATAGCCAGCACGCGCGCCGCGAGCGTCGCCTCTGTGTCATCCGGCCGCACCTCGACGGCGTCTTGCAGGATGATCGGCCCGGAATCCATTTCCGGCACCACGAAATGAACCGTGGCGCCGTGTTGCTTCACTTTTGCTTCCAGGGCGCGGCGATGCGTATCGACGCCCTTGAATTGCGGCAGCAAGGCGGGATGGATGTTGATCATGCGGCCCTGCCACTTGCCGACGAACTCGGCGGTGAGGATGCGCATGAAACCGGCGAGGCACACGATCTCGATTTCGTGCTTCTCAAGCACGGCCTGAAGCGCCCGCTCGAAAGCAGCGCGATCTTTTCCGAATGGCTTATGGTCGACGACTTCGGTTGCGATGCCTTCGGCTTCGCGCAACGCGAAGCCCGCCGGCATCCGGAACATTGGAGAGAACCAGCGACAATCTCGGCCGGGTAGGCGGGATCCTTCGCCGCGTCGATCAGAGCCGCCATGTTCGAGCCGCGCCCGGAAATCAGGACGGCGACGCGCTTGCGAGCCATTGCCTCAGCTATCCAGCCGAAGCGTGCCGTCATAGCGCACGCGCGGCTCGCCTGACGCAGCAACGATCTCGCCGATCGCGACCGGCTTCTCGCCGGCCTGCGTGAATGCGTTGATGACCTTGCCGCTCTCGGCGGCGGAGACCACAGCGATCATTCCAATCCCGCAATTGAAGGTGCGCAGCAATTCAGTCGGAGCGATGTCGCCTTCACGCGCCAGCCAGGCGAACACCGGAAGCACCGGGATTTTTCCGAGATCGACGCGCGCGCCCATTCCGTCCGGCAGCACGCGCGGAATGTTGTCGGGAAATCCGCCGCCGGTGATGTGGCAAAGCGCCTTGATCGCCTTGGTTTCGCGGATCGCGGCGAGACAGGATTTCACGTAGATGCGGGTCGGCGTCAGAATGGCTTCACCGAGCGAGCGGTCGCGCTCAAAAGGCGCGGCGGCGTCCCATTTCAAGCCCGGACCGCTCCACGACCTTGCGCACCAGCGAGTAGCCATTCGAGTGCACGCCGGAAGAAGCGAGGCCGATCAGCACGTCGCCTGGTGCGATGTCGCTACGCGGCAAGATTGCGTCGCGCTCGACGGCGCCGACCGCAAAGCCCGCAAGGTCGTAATCCTCACCGTGATAGAGGCCGGGCATTTCCGCGGTCTCGCCGCCGATCAGCGCGCATCCGGCCTCCCGACAGCCGTCGCTGACGCCTTTGACGACGGCGGCGCCCAGCTCCGGTGAAAGCTTTCCGCACGCGAAGTAGTCCAGAAAAAACAGCGGCTCGGCGCCTTGCACGACGAGATCGTTGACCGACATTGCGACAAGGTCGATGCCGATGGTCGAATGCCGGCCGGTCTCGATCGCGATCTTGACCTTGGTGCCGACCCCGTCGGTCGCAGCGACCAGGACCGGATCGGTGAATCCGGCCCGCTTGAGGTCGAACAGGCCGCCAAAGCCGCCAATCTCGGCATCGGCGCCGCGGCGGGCGGTGGCCTTCACCAGCGGCTTGATCAGCTCGACCATCCGGTTGCCGGCGTCGATATCGACCCCGGCCTGCGCGTAAGTGAGCCCGCGCTTCTGCTCAGCCATTGATGGCCCCCGTTCGCGCGCGTCCTACGAAGAAAACGCTGTAGGCGCAATGGCCTAACGGCCGTTATACTCGACCTTCAGAAGTTGCGAGCGGTGGGGCCGCACGCACGCGAAGCCGGGGCGTCTGACTGTGAGTATTCCGAACCTCATCACGCTGGGGCGCATCCTCCTGGTCCCGGTCGTCGTGTGGGCGATCATCTACGGCGAGCTGTGGCTGGCCTTTGTGCTGTTCCTCGCCGCAGGCGTGAGCGATGCCGTGGACGGCTATCTCGCCAAGCGCTTCAACATGGCTTCGGAACTTGGCGCTTACCTCGACCCGCTGGCCGACAAAACGCTGATCGTCTCGATCTATGTGACCCTGGGGATTGCAGGGAAGATACCGCTTTGGCTGGTCATCCTGGTCGTGTCCCGTGACATCATGATTGTCGGCGCGATCATGCTGTCCTGGCTGCTTGGCAGCCCGCTCAAGGTGAAGCCTTTGTTGGTGTCAAAGCTCAATACGGTGGCGCAGATCGTTTTTGCATGCGTCGTTCTGGCGTCGCTCGGGTTCGATCTGCGCGCCGACAATCTGATTTTCGCATTGATACTGGTGGTGACTGTACTGACGCTGCTGTCGGTCGCCGCCTATGTGCGCGAATTCATCCGCCACATGAATAAAGCCGAGATGGGTCGTTAGCGATGCGCCGCCCGCGTCGCCTTCCTCAAGGTCCTGTCATCAATCTGCAAATGCGATTTTGGCTGATCGTGCTGGTCGTGCTGATTGTAGCCCTATGGCTGCTCAGCGAGATCCTGCTGCCCTTCGTGTTCGGTCTTGCGATCGCCTATTTGCTCACGCCGACGGTGGACCGGCTGCAGCGGATGGGCGTGCCACGGCTTGCCGGCTCGCTGCTCCTATTACGCTGGTCGTGCTCGCATTTGTCCTGGTGGTTTTGCTGATTGCGCCGCTGCTCGGCGGACAACTTGCTTCCTTCATCGACAACATTCCCGGTTACGTAACGCGGCTGCAGACTGTCGTCAGCGATCCGAGCCGGCCATGGCTGCAGAAGATCATTGGCGAAGGCCTCAACACCGACAAGTCGATGAGCGACCTGATGACGCAAGGCGTCGGATGGCTCACCGCGTTTCTGCGCTCCTTGTGGTCGGGCGGCCGGGCGCTGGTTTCGCTGTTCTCGCTGGTCGTCGTCGCGCCGGTGGTCGCGTTCTATCTGATCTACGACTGGCACCGCATGATCGCGACAGTGGATGCCTGGGTGCCGGTGCGCCACCGCGTCACCGTGCGCCAGCTGGCGCGTGAAATTGACGCCGCGATTTCCGGCTTTGTGCGCGGGCAGACTGCTGTCTGCCTGATCCTTGGCTCGTTCTATGCGGTCGCGCTCACGGTTGCGGGCCTGAACTTTGGCATGCTGATCGGCCTGGTCTCGGGGCTGATTACCTTCGTCCCCTATGTCGGTTCGTTGACGGGCCTGGTTCTGTCACTCGGCGTCGCGGTCGCGCAGTTCTGGCCGGAGTGGACGTCGATTGCCACGGTGCTGGCGATCTTCGTCATCGGGCAGTTCATCGAAGGCAATGTACTGGCGCCCAAGCTGGTCGGCGAGAGCGTCGGCATCCATCCGGTGTGGCTGATCTTTGCGCTGCTCGCCTTCGGCTACCTGTTCGGGTTCGTTGGTCTTCTGGTCGCCGTTCCGCTTGCCGCCACGATCGGGGTGCTGGCGCGGTTTGCGCTCAAGCAATATCTGGCGAGTCCGGTTTATACCGGCAGAGACGGACTGAGCGATGGAAGCAGCCGCTTCGCGCCAGCTCGTGCTCGCGCTGGGACACGCTGAAAGCTTTGCCCGCGAGGATTTCATTGCGGGGCCGTCAAATGCCGCGGCGCTTGCGTTGATCGACCGCTGGCCGGATTGGCCGGGCCGGATCATCGCGCTGGTTGGCGAAGAGGGCGCCGGCAAGAGCCATCTCGCCGCGGCCTGGGGCGAGAAATCAGGCGCGCGTTTTCTCTCCGGCCGTTTGCTGGACGATGCCGATCTTCCCGCAGCGCTAAGCACCGGCGCGCTGGTGATCGAGGACCTGGCGCCGCCATGGTTCGACGAGGTGACGTTGTTTCATCTGCTCAACCTCGCGCAGCAGCAAGGCGCCTTTGTTCTTCTCACGACGCGATGGTCGCCGGCTTTGTGGCCGGTGAGCTTGCCCGATCTGAGCTCGCGGCTGCGCGCCTTGCCGGTCGTTTCGGTCGCGCCGCCGGACGAGCGCTTGCTGCGCACGCTGATGCTCAAGCTCGCGGCCGACCGGCAGATCGAGCTCGACGATAACGTAGTAAATTTTGTGCTGGCGCGAATTGAGCGCTCCTTCTCGGGAGTTCAGGGGGCGGTTGCCGAATTGGACCGCGAAGCGCTGCGACAAAAACGCCCCGTTAGCCGGGCATTAGCGGCCGAGCTGTTACGAACGTCTTGACCGGTTTTGCGTTTCTAGCGTGTCATCCAACCGACACGTTCGAACCATAGGGTTCGCAAATTATGGCTGATCGCGCGCAAGCCACTGTTATTGCACTGGAAAAGCCCGACCCGCGGCCGGAACCGGCCGCCGTCGAGGCGACCGCTCTGCGCGAGCAGCCCGAGCGGTTCATCAATCGCGAATTGTCGTGGCTGCACTTTAATCGCCGCGTCCTCGAGGAATCCGCCAACGAAAACCATCCGCTGCTGGAGCGGGTGCGCTTTCTCTCCATCTCGGCCAACAACCTCGATGAATTCTTCATGGTGCGCGTCGCCGGTATCCGGGCGCAGGTCCGCGAAGGCATTCTCACCCGCAGCCCGGATGGGCTGACGCCGGGCGAGCAGCTAAGCCGCATCCGCGAAGCCGTCTCGCAGCTCGCCGTCGATCAGCAGCGGCGCTGGCTTGAATTGCGGCCACTGCTCGCGGCTGCCGGCGTCGTTCTGGTTGACGGCAATGATCTGACCAAAGACGAGCAGGCGTGGCTGGAAGAGTATTTCCTCTCCCATATCTTTCCGCTGCTGACGCCGCTCGCGATCGATCCGGCGCATCCGTTTCCGTTCATTCCAAATCTCGGCTTCTCGATCGCGCTTCAACTCGCGCGCCACCGCGACGGCAAGTCGATGGATGCCTTGATCCGCATGCCGCAGAAGATCGAGCGTTTCATTCGCCTGCCGGGCAGTGGCGATCAAACCGTCCGGCTGGTCTCGCTCGAAACGACGACCTCGCTGTTCACCGGCCGCTTGTTTCCGGGCTACAGCGTCAAAGGGCAGGGCACGTTCCGCGTGATCCGCAACTCCGACCTCGAAGTCGAGGAAGAGGCGGAGGACCTGATGCGGCTGTTCGAGACCGCGCTCAAGCGCCGCCGCCGCGGTTCGGTGATCCGGCTCGAACTCGACGCGCAAATGCCGCCCGAACTGCATCAAATTCGTGCAGCGCGCTCTCGCGGTCGCCGACGACGAAATATTCATGGTCGATGGCGTGCTGGCGCTCAACGATCTGTCGCAGCTGACGCGCGTCGAGCGGCCCGACCTCGAATTCGTGCCGTACAATCCGCGCTTTCCCGAGCGTATCCGCGACCATGGCGGCGATTGCTTCGCGGCAATCCGGCAGAAGGACATCGTCGTCCATCATCCATATGAATCATTCGATGTGGTGGTGCAGTTCCTGCACCAGGCCGCGCGCGACCCCAATGTCGTCGCCATCAAGCAGACGCTGTACCGGACCTCCGCCGAGTCTCCGATCGTCAAAGCGCTGGTCGAGGCTGCCGAAGCCGGAAAATCGGTGACCGCGCTGGTCGAGCTCAAAGCCAGGTTCGACGAAGAAGCCAACATCCGCTGGGCGCGCGACCTCGAGCGGGCCGGCGCGCAGGTCGTGTTCGGCTTCATCGAGCTCAAGACCCACGCCAAGCTGTC
The DNA here is from genome assembly GCA_963788805.1 of uncultured Alphaproteobacteria bacterium. Classification (GTDB taxonomy): domain Bacteria; phylum Pseudomonadota; class Alphaproteobacteria; order Rhizobiales; family Xanthobacteraceae; genus Pseudolabrys. Next base: position 12,651 of record CAWBHU010000002.1, on the reverse strand, counting down.
GCTGGTGGTTCGCCGCGAGGCGGATCGTTTGGCGACATATGTGCACGTCGGCACCGGCAATTATCATCCGGTGACGGCGCGCATCTATACCGACCTGTCGTTTTTCACCGCCGATTCCGAAATCGCGCACGACGTGGCACAGGTGTTCAACTACATCACCGGCTATGCCGAGCCGGACGGCCTTGAATGCCTGGCCGTGTCGCCGCTCAATCTGCGCAGCAGCATTCTCGACCATATCGCGCGCGAAGCCGACAACGCGCGCGCGGGCCGGCCTTCCGGAATCTGGATGAAGATGAATTCGCTGGTCGATGCGGAAATCATCGACGCGCTTTACGATGCCTCCGCCGCCGGCGTGAAAATCGAGCTGGTGGTGCGCGGCATGTGCTGCCTGCGTCCCGGGGTGCCGGGCCTGTCCGACAATATCCGCGTCAAGTCGATTATCGGCCAATTCCTCGAGCACGGGCGCATTTATGCGTTCGGCGATGGGCATCTGCTTCCGCATCCCAAGGCTGCGGTTTACATCGCCTCCGCCGACATGATGCCGCGCAATCTCGACCGCCGCGTCGAGGTGATCTGCCCGATCAACAATCCGACCGTGCATGAGCAGGTGCTCGGCCAGATCATGGTCGCCAACCTCAAGGACAACGAGCAAAGCTGGAGGCTCTTGCCGGACGGCAGTTCGGTGCGCATAAAGGCGCCGCCGGGCGAAGAACCCTTCAACGCCCACAAGTATTTCATGACCAATCCGAGCCTTTCCGGCCGTGGCAAATCCTTCAAAGAATCGCCGCGCAGTCTCCTCCGCCGCCTCGAAAGCGCGTCGTAGCGCGGCCTACATCATGCATGCCCCGGTGAAGGGCCGGCTCGATCACGGGCCGCCGATCGCCGTCATCGATATCGGCTCCAACTCGGTGCGCCTCGTCATCTACGAAGGCCTGACGCGGAGCCTCACGCCGATCTTCAACGAAAAGGTGCTGGCCGGCCTCGGCCGCGAGGTGCAATCGACCGGCCTGCTGGCGCCGGAAGCGATTGCCAAAGCGCTCAAGGCGCTGCGCCGCTTCCGCGCTCTGTGCGACACGCTGCACGTGCGAAAGCTGTGGGCGATCGCGACCGCCGCGTGCCGCGACGCCAGCAATGGCCGCGACTTCATCCGCGAAGCCGAGCGCATCTGCCGGGCTCGCATCAGTGTCCTGTCCGGAGCGCGAGAAGCGCAGCTCACTGCGCTCGGTGTCATCTCCGGCATTCACGAACCGGACGGGATCGTTGGCGATCTCGGCGGCGGTTCGCTCGAGCTGGTCGACGTCAAGGGCAGCCGGGTCCGGCGCGGCATAACCCTGCCGCTCGGCGGCCTGGCCCTGCAGGATATCGCGGGGCGCTCGCTCAAGAGCGCCGAGCGTTTCGTCGAAGACGTGCTCGGCGACGTGAAAGGCCTGCGCAAGGGCAAGAACCGCACCTTTACGCGGTGGGCGGCACCTGGCGCGCGCTGGCGCGCCTGCACATGTGGCAGACCGGGTATCCGTTCCACGTCATGCACGGCTATTCGATCCCGGCGCGCGAGGCGCTGGAATTCGCCAAGCTGGTGCATCGCGTCGATCCCGAGACGCTGTCGCAGATCGACGTCGTCAACGCGGATCGCCGCCCGCTTTTGTCCTACGCCGCGCTGGTGCTGGAGCATCTCATCCGCGAGATCGATCCAAAAGACGTGGTCATGTCGGTGATGGGCGTGCGCGAGGGGCTGCTCTATTCGCTGCTCGCCGCCAGGGAGCGCAGCCGCGATCCGCTCATCGCGGCGGCGGATGAGCTCAACGTTCTGCGCTCGCGCTCGCCGCGGCACGGCGAAGAGCTGGTCCGCTGGACCGACGACTTCATGGCGTCGTCCGGGCTCGACGAGGAGCCCGAAGAGATACGGCTGCGCCGCGCCGCCTGTCTGCTCGCCGATATTGGCTGGCGGGCGCATCCCGATTATCGCGGCGAGCAGTCGATGAATATCATCGCCCATGCCGCCTTCGTCGGCATCGATCATCCGGGCCGCGCGTTTCTGGCGCTGAGCGTGTTCTTCCGCCATGCCGGCCTGAGTGAGGATGAATTGTCGCCGCGGCTGCGCGAACTCGCGTCGACGCGCATGCTGGACCGCGCCCGCGTGCTGGGCGCCGCGATGCGCGTCGCTTATCTCATCACCGCGGGGCAGGGCGGCGTGCTGCTCAAGACGCCGATGCGGGTGAAGAAAGGCAAGCTGATCCTCAAGCTGCCGGGCCGCTTTGCGCGCCTGCAGAGCGACCGCCTGTTCAATCGCTTGCGCCAGCTGGCGCGGCTGATCGGCCGCGAGCCGGAGATCCAGGCTTAAGCGCGGTCGGTCGTCACGACGCGGCCGTTCTCGACCGCAAGCGCGAGCTTGCCGTGCTTGAGCGCCAGCGCGTTCTCGCCGAACAATTCGCGCCGCCAGCCCTTGAGTGCCGGCACGTCCGCTTCGTCGTCCGCGGCGATGCGGTCGAGCTCGTCCACGGTGGCAATCACCTTTGCCGCGACGCCGTGCCGCTCCGACGTCATGCGCAGCAGCACTTTGAGAAGCTCGACCGTGGCCGCGCCGTTGGCCGCGCCCTTGAAACGCTCGATGCGCGGCAATTGCTTCGGATCGCGCGCGAGGCCGCGCTTGATCGCATCGACGATCGCCTCGCCCCATTTCGAGCGCTCAAAGCCCTTCGGCAACGAACGCAGCTGCCCGAGTTGTTCGATGCTGGTGGGGGCCTGTATCGCGATGTCGCCGATCACGTCGTCCTTGAGCACGCGTCCGCGGGGAACGTCGCGAGTCTGCGCCTCGCGCTCCCGCCAGGCCGCAACCTCGATGAGGATCGCCAGATCCTTCGGCTTGCGGACACGGCTTTTCAGGCGCTCCCAGGCCCGTTCCGGCTCCATTTTGTAGGTATCGGGATCGGTGAGCACTTCCATTTCCGCGCGCACCCAGTCGCTGCGTCCCCGCTCGGTCAGGTCGCTCGACAGCTTCAAATAGACGTCGCGCAGATGCGTGACGTCCGACACCGCATAGGTGAGCTGTGCCTCGGTCAATGGGCGCCGGGTCCAGTCGGTAAAGCGGTTGGATTTGTCCAGCGTGTCGCCGGTGATGCGCTGCACCAGCTGGTCGTAAGAGATCGAATCTCCGTAACCAAGCACCATCGCGGCGACCTGCGTATCGAAGATCGGATGCGGGATCTTCTTCGCCAGGTTCCAGACGATTTCGATGTCCTGCCGCGCGGCGTGGAAAACCTTCATCACCTTCTCGTCCGCCATCAGGTCGAAGAAGGGCGAAAGGTCGATGCCTGTGGCCAGCGCGTCGATGACGACGGCTTCATCGCTGGTCGCCATCTGGGCGACGCACAGGATCGGATAATAGGTCGTTTCGCGCAGGAACTCGGTGTCCACCGTCACGAACGGGTGCTTGGCCATCCGGGCGCAAACTTCCGCCAGTTCTACGGTCGTCGTGATCGGCTTCATTGCGGCGCAGGCTTTAGGCGAGGGGTGTGGCTTCTGGCAAGTCTAGACGCCGCGATTGCGGGGCATGTGGATGAACTCCCACGGGCTCGGCATCGCCTCGACGGGAACGACGATCAGGGAGGGTTCGCGCGCTGCAAGGCAGCGGCGTAGCGCGGTCCGCAGCTCGGCGGGATCGGTGGCGCGCTCGGCGCGGGCGCCGAAGCTCTCGGCGTACTTGATGAAATCGGGGTTGGTCAGGTCGCTGGCGATCAGCCGGTTCCCGTAACGCTCCTGCTGGATGCGTTTCACATTGCCGAAGGCGCCATCGACAAAGACGATCGCCGTCAGCGGAATCTTGTGATGCACCGCGGTGGCAAGCTCATTGCTTGTGTAGAGGAAGCCGCCATCGCCGTTGATCGACAGCACCGGCACGTCGGAGCGGGCGTGCTGGGCGCCGAGCGCCGTCGCATAGCCCCAGCCGAGATTGTCCTGGAAGCCGGGCGAGAGGAACGTGCGCGGCTTGTAGACCGGAAAGCCGAGCCGGGCGGCAAAGCCAAGCTGCGTCACCTCATCGACAAAGATGCCGTCCTCCGGCAGTTCGGCGCGGATCGCTTCCAGAAACGCGAGCTGCGGCGCCAGCTTGGCCAGGCGCTTGCGCATCGCTGCCTGCCGCTCCTGCATCTCCTCGTGCCGCGACGCGCGTTTGATGTTGGTCTTCGCGAGCGCATCGATCAGCTTGCGAAGGACCGGCGCCGCGTCGCCAATCAGCGAGACGGCAGGCTTGCGATAGCGCGCCGGCTCCTCGGGGTCGGCGTCGACGCGCACGACAAGGAGCTTCTTGTCGAGGCCCCATGCCGTCATCGGATTGAGCTTGGTGCCGATCGCGAGCACCGCATCGGCCTCGCCCCACAGGTCGCGTCCGATCGGCAGGTTGACGCTGAACGGACTGCGATCGCTCAGCACGCCGCGTCCGCGCCGGTATGACAGCACCGGCGCCTGCAGCATGTCGGAGATCTGCGTCACTTCGGCTGATGCGTCCTGCGCGCCGCCGCCCACCACGATCAGAACGCGCTTCGCCGTGCCGAGCAGCTTCGCCGCCTTGCGCACCGCAGTTTCGTCGATCGGCCGTCGTCGCGGCGGCAGCGGCGCGACCGGCGTCACCTTGCCGCGCACGCCCCATATGTCCATCGCGCATTCGAGCGCGGCGGGGCCGGGACGGCCGCTTGCCATCGCGCGGAACGCCTTTGCGGTGAGCGGGCCTGCGTCTTCCGGTCCGTCGATCTTCGCGGAGAAGTCGACCAGCCGCGAGATGATGCCGGCCTGATCGCGGATCTCATGCAGGTGGCCGAGGCCTTTGCCGATATCGGCATTGGGAATTTGTCCGAACAGCGCCAGCACCGGCGCATTCATGCCGTAGGCGGTGAGCAGCGCTGCCCCTGAATTGAGCAAGCCGGGACCCGGCACCACCGCGTAGGCCTGCGGCTTTCCGGTCGCCAGCGCGGCGCCGAGCGCCATGTAGGCGCAGCCTTGCTCGTGCCGGCTATGCACGGTCTTGATGCGATTGGAGGCGTGGTAGAGCGCGTCGAAGAAATGGTCGTTGTGCACGCCCGGCACCGCGTAAAGCGTGTCGAGCCCGTGCGCGATCAGCGACTCGACGACAGCCGCGCCGGTCGTCATCTCCTGCGCCGCCGCTTGCACCTTCGGCTTACGTCTCGCCATCGCGCCAGTTGTGCCGATTGGACCGGCGCTTGTCGAGGCTGCCGGTTCCGCCTTTGCTTGACAAAGCGGGCACCCCATGCGTTTTTCGCGCGCTCTCGCAAATCACCCACAAGCCGGACCCGTCAATGCATCGCTATCGGACTCACACCTGCGGCGCGCTTCGCGAGGGCGACGTCGGGAAGGAAGTGCGGCTTTCGGGCTGGTGCCACCGCATCCGCGACCACGGCGGCGTGCTGTTCATCGATTTGCGCGACCACTATGGCCTCACCCAGGTGGTCGCCGACCCGGACAGCCCGGCCTTCAAGGACGTCGAGAAATTCCGCGCCGAATGGGTGGTGCGCATCGACGGCAAGGTGCGGATGCGCCCGGCCGGCACCGAGAACACCGAGCTGCCGACCGGTCTGGTCGAAATCTATATCCGCGAAGTCGAGGTGCTGGGGCCGGCCGCCGAGCTGCCCATGCCGGTGTTCGGCGAGCAGGACTATCCCGAGGAGATCCGGCTCAAATATCGCTTCCTCGATCTGCGCCGCGAGCACCTGCACAACAACATCATGCTGCGCGGCCGCGTGATCGAACTCGATCCGCCGCCGCATGAAAGAGGGCGGCTTCTTCGAATTCCAGACGCCGATCCTCACCGCATCGTCGCCGGAAGGCGCGCGCGACTACCTCGTGCCGTCGCGGCTGCATCCCGGAAAGTTCTACGCGCTGCCGCAGGCGCCGCAGCAGTTCAAGCAGCTCATCATGGTGGCGGGCTTCGACCGCTACTTCCAGATCGCGCCGTGCTTCCGCGACGAGGACGCCCGCGCCGACCGCTCGCCCGGCGAGTTCTACCAGCTCGATCTGGAAATGAGCTTCGTCACCCAGCAGGACGTGTTCGACGCGGTCGAGCCGGTGATGCGCGGCGTGTTCGAGGAGTTCGGCGGCGGCAAGCCGGTGACGCCGAAGTTTCCGATGATCCCGTTCGCGGAGGCGATGCGGAAATACGGCACCGACAAGCCGGACCTGCGCAATCCGATCGAGATGCAGGATGTCAGCGAGGCGTTCCGCGGCTCCGGCTTCAAGATCTTCGCCAACATTCTGGCTGGCGATCCGAAGGCGCAGGTCTGGGCGGTGCCGGCCAAGGGCGGCGGCAACCGCGCCTTCTGCGACCGCATGAATTCATGGGCGCAAGGCGAGGGCCAGCCGGGGCTTGGCTACATCTTCTGGCGCGAAGGCGAGGAGGGCGGCGCGGGCCCGCTCGCCAAGAACATCGGGCCGGAGCGCACCAAGCAGGTTGCCGATCAACTTGGGCTTGGCGTCGGCGACGCCTGCTTCTTCGTCGCCGGCAAGCCGCAGACCTTCGTGAAGTTCGCGGGCGCGGCGCGGACCAAAGTCGGCGAAGAGCTCAACCTCATCGCGAAAGACCGCTTCGACTTCTGCTGGATCGTCGATTTCCCGATGTTCGAATGGAACGAGGAGCAGAAGAAGATCGACTTCTCGCACAATCCGTTCTCGATGCCGAACCTGCCGGTCGAGGAATTTCTCGCGCTCGACGCGAAGGATGAAGACAAGATCCTTGGCCTCAAGGCGTTTCAATACGACATCGTCTGCAACGGCATGGAGCTGTCGTCCGGCGCGATCCGAAATCACCGGCCCGACGTGATGCGCAAGGCCTTTGCCATCGCCGGCTATCCGGAGAGCGAGCTCGAGGCCAAGTTCGGCGGCATGCTCAATGCGCTGCAATACGGCGCGCCGCCGCACGGCGGCATCGCGCCCGGCATCGACCGCATCGTCATGCTGCTGGCCGGCGAAGAAAACCTGCGCGAGGTCGTGCTGTTCCCGATGAATCAGAGGGCCGAAGACCTGATGATGGGCGCGCCGTCCGAGGTCGCCGCCAAGCAATTGCGCGAGCTGCAACATCCGGCTCGATTTGCCGAAGAAATGACGGCGGCGTAGCCTTCGCTCCGATCCGGGAGCTTGCGATGCGGATAAGACTCGTCGCTCTGATGGCCGTCGGCCTGCTTGGGCTCGCACGCCGGCCTGTTGCGCAGCAGCAAGACCTCAAGATCTTCGACGCGCACCTGCACTACAATCAGGAGCCCAACCCGTTCTATTCGCTCGACAAGGTGCTCGAGGTCTTCAAGCGCAACAACGTCACCGGCATCCTCGCCACCAGCCGCCCGAACAAGGGCACGCATCAGCTCATGGATGCCAAGGCGCCGGGCCTCTGGGTCGTGCCGTTCATCCGGCCCTATCGCATCCGCGCCGACATCCAGACCTGGTTCGATGATCCGTCGATCCTCGATCTCATCCAGGACGAGTACAAGCGCGGCTATTACCGCGGCGTCGGCGAATTCCACATTTACGGCAAGTCGGCCGCGACCGAGGTGGTCAAGAAGATCGTGAACTTCGCGGTCGAGCGCGACCTCTATCTGCACGCCCATTGCGACGAAGAAGCGCTGCTGATCCTGTTCGGCCACAATCCGCGCGCCAAGATCATCTGGGCGCATACCGGCTTCGGGACGTCACCGGCGCGCGTCGCCGAGCTGTTCGACAAATATCCGGCGCTGTGGGGCGAGCTGTCCTATCGCGGCGGCATCACGCAAGGCGGCGGCACGCTGTCGCCGGAATGGCGCAGCCTGTTCGCGCGCTATTCGGACCGGTTCCTGCTCGGCTCCGACACCTGGATCAATGAGCGCTGGTACTCCTATGACAGCATCATGAAGGAGTATCGCGGCTGGCTGGCGCAATTGCCGGCGGAGCAGGCGCAACGCATCGCGCACGGCAATGCCGAGCGGCTGCTTGGGCCGCGGCGCGGGGAGTGATCAGTTCTTCGTCTTAGGATTCGGGCAGCGGGATGAACTCAATCTCGTCGCCCGGCACTTTCTGGAAGTGACCGGCCTTCCAGTCGGCCTTGGCCTGCTCGATGCGGTCCTTGCTCGACGACACGAAATTCCACCAGATGTGGCGCGGGCCATCCATCGCGGCGCCGCCGCAGATCGACGAAATGGCTGTCCTGCGCAGCGGTGATCGTCACCGCGTCGCCGGGCCGGAAAACCAGCAATTGCCCGGGCCCAAACTTGTCGCCGGCAATGTCGATCTCGCCGGTGATCATATAGACGGCGCGCTCCTCATGGTCGGCATCGAGCGGGACTGACGAGCCGGCTTTCAAGTGTACGTCGGCGAACAGCGTTTCGTGCACCACCGGCACGGGTGACTTCGCGCCATAGGCCGAGCCGACCACGACGCGCACATTCTTGCCGTTCTCGGCGACGACCGGAAATTCTGCGGTGTCGTGATGCGCGAACGCAGCCGCCATTTCTTCGTGCGCCTTCGGCAGCGCGACCCACATCTGCAGACCGTGGATCGGCGACCCGGTCGCGCGCTTTTCCGCGCCGGTGCGCTCGGAATGAACGATGCCGCGGCCGGCCGTCATCCAGTTCACTTCGCCCGGCCTGATCGCGAGCGCGGTGCCGAGGCTGTCGCGGTGCATGATCTCGCCATCGAACAGATAGGTGACGGTGGCGAGCCCGATATGCGGATGCGGCCGCACGTCGAGCCCCGCGCCGGCGCGGAATTCAGCCGGCCCGAAATGGTCGAAGAAGATGAAAGGCCCGACCATCCGCGTGCGCGCCGAGGGCAGCGCGCGGCGCACCGAGAAGCCGTCGCCGAGATCGACCGTGCGCGGCACGATCACATTGGCGAGCGCATCGCAGCTGTATTTGTCGCCCGCGACCGGGTCCTTGCCGGGAAAGAAGCTCATCACTCACCTCGTCAGCGTCAGGCACCAGCCTTAGCCCCGGCGCGGCGCGGATTCCATTGCTTTAACTGCTCATTAATCCTGCAAATTCGCACAGCAGCGCCAGCGCGGGCGCATAAGCTTAACGCCACCTTAACGCCGAACATGGTCATTTGGCGCGTCGGGTTTGGGGTCGAGGGTGTGAAGAAGCTCGCGCGCATTTTTCCGCGTAAGCACATTATTGCCATTGTGCTTGGCGCGGGCCTCGCCGGCGCACCCTTGCTGCTGTTCGATTACTGGCTCTCGCGCGCCATCCAGCGGCAGACCGCCGACGAGATCACCACATCCGCCAAGCGCGCCATCGCGCTCGCCGACACCCGCGTCAGCCAGGTGATCACGGCCTTGGACGGTCTTGTCGCAGCCGGCGTACGTTCATGCGCTGGCGCCGATCTCGATGCGATGCAGCGGACCATATTCGCCGTTCCGCCGCTCAAAGAACTCGCGATGGTCGATCCGGAAGGCGGAACACGCTGTACTCATTTCGGCTCGATGTACGGACGCCGCATTGCGACCAGCTCGGAGCCTCTCGCCGGCACCAATTATCTGATCGAAGTGGTGGAGGTCGCCGACCGGGACCGCCGCGTGCGGGTTCGCCGGCAAACCACCGGCGACTACGACACGCCGGCCGGGCTTCTGCCCGCGGAGTTGTTCGTGCCGCAAGTGTCCACGCATGGCGGACAGCTTGGCGCGCGCGCACGCATGTTCACGGCAAGCGGCGCTGTGCTTGGCGAGAATGGAAGCGTCCCGGCCGGCGAGGTTTCGCCGCCGCTGACGGTGAGGTCGGCGTCGAACAAGTTCGGCTTCGTGGTCGAGATGGCCGTGCCGCAGAGTGCGATCGGGCCGCCATCCGGCGATCTGGAGCGGCTCGGGCTTCTCGCGAAAATCACGGTCGGCATTGTGTTGATCGGATTCACGTTGCTGCTGCCGCGCCCGCAGCGGGACAATCCGGTCGCCGAGCTCGAGCGTGCGCTCGAGGCCGGCGAATTCATCCCGTACTATCAGCCGATTGTCGATATCCGGTCCGGCCAATTGCGCGGCGCCGAAGTCCTGATCCGTTGGAAAAAGCCGGACGGCACGCTGGTATTGCCAGGGGCATTCGTGCCGCTCGCGGAATCGAGCGGCCTCATCCTGGCCATGACACGGCGCATGATGCGGCATGTGTGCACCGAGATCGGCACCGCGGCCGGCATGCGTCCGGGGCTCAAGATCGGCTTCAACATGGCGGCGCGATTGTTTCGCGACGAATCCATCGTCAAGGAAGTGCGCAATGCGTTCGCTGGCTCGCCGATTGATCTGTCTCAGGTCGTGCTGGAGCTGACCGAGCGCGATCCGATCGAAAATCTGACCGAGACACGCCGCGTCATCGCTGCCTTGCAGGGCATCGGCGTGCGCATCGCCATTGACGACGTCGGCACCGGCCACAGCGGCCTGTCCTACATGCTCAAGCTCGGTGTCGATATCATCAAGATCGACAAGATGTTCGTCGACGCGATCGGCTCCGACCGCAACTCGAAGACCATCGTGGAGACGCTGATCGATCTCGCGCACAACATGCGCATGGATGTGATCGCGGAAGGGGTGGAGACGTTCGAACAGGTCATCCACCTGCGCGATCTCGGCATCCGTTCCGCGCAGGGCTATGTGTTTGCCCCGCCGCTCCCGGGCAGCGCTTTCCTGCAACTGATCGAGGCAATCGATCCGCTGCCGGCTGCCTCGCTCGAGGGCAAGGTCGCCGGCGCTGCAGCGCCGCTACATGTCGGCGCGCACGCGCTTCAGTCCCGCCTAGATTCTTCTTCCCGCTGAAATGAAAGGGGCGGCCGAGTATGGCCGCCCAAGTTTGAACGCCACGCGGGAGGAACATCGGAAACGGGTCGGCCTCCGCACCAAACACCGCCGGCCCGCGTGTGCAGATTCGAGTGTCAGGTCGCCATCGCGGCGCCGATTCGTCAACGTGCTGCGTGACGCCGGTGTGACGATTCGCTGCCGGTGTTGCCCGGCTGCCGCGTCAGGCGGCGCCGAGCTCCACTTCGATCGCGGCGATAATGGCGGGGTCGAGCGGGTCGACCGCCGAGGTGAAGCTCGCTTTCAGCGCGCCGTCGCGTCCGATCAGATACTTGTGGAAATTCCAGCGCGGCTGCTCATTGGGCCGCTGCTGCGCCGCCCATTTGTAGAAGGCGTGCGCCTGGGCGCCTTTGACCACGGCCTTCTGCGCGATCGGGAAGCTGACGTGATACTCGCCCAGCGCGGTCTTGCCGATTTCCACCGGACCGCCCGGCTCCTGGCCGCCAAAGTCGTTTGACGGCACGCCGACGACGAGGAGACCGCGCTCCCGGTAGCGCGCCCACAGCTTCTGCAGGCCGGCATATTGCGGCGTGTAGCCGCAATGCGACGCCGTATTCACGACCAGGATGGGACGGCCTGCGTGCTCCGCGAGATTGATCCGCGAGCCATTGAGCCCATCGAAGGAGAATGCATAAGCGCTGATCCGGCTCATTTGGGCTCCGGCAGGCCGCGCGAAGCTGCTGCCAGCGGCTGCGCCCAGCAGTGTGACGAAAAAGCGCCGGTTCATCATGGCGTTATTATAGCCGAAATCTCTCCCACTTTGTGCCTTGGTTTGGCCTTGCCGCCTTGGTGCCATGTGAGCGGAGGGATGGATATGGCTTTCACTCGACGCTCTCGCGCCATTGGCGCGCTGCTCTTTAGTGCGCTGATCGCTGCCGTCATCACCGATCGCGTCGGCGATGTCGCCGCCTGCCGATGCGCCGGCCAGCGCAGCGGCGGTCGAGCGGATCGATTCCGGGCATGCCGTGGTCGACGATTATTTGAAGGACGTGAAAGAGGCGCGGCTGGCGGCCAACCATCGAGGCGGACGCTGAGCTCGCGATGAGCCGGCACCAGGCGGCAGCCGAAGCTGCGTTGCGCGCGACGGATGCCCACGCGCAACGGCTAAAGCGACGTCGTGGCGGCCGCTACGCCCTTGCCGCAGCCATCGCCGCTCGCGGTCCACCCGCAACAGCAGGTCGCCCAGGTTACTCAGGAGGTCGCGCCGCCGCCGGCGAAACGGCCGGTGCTGGCACGCGCGGTTTCGACAGTGACGCGGATTCCGGGCTGGGTCAGCAGTAACGTGGTTGGCGCGGCGGCGTGGGTCGTCGACCTGCCGGGCCATGTCGTACGCCTGCCGGAGCGGCGCTTTCCTCTAACACCGGATCTTGATTGTGCCGGACTTGACCTTGCCGGGCGCCCCTCAATTCTCCGTCAGCAATAGGAGCGCGCGCATGAGTACGGCCACCAAAGAATATCCGGTCACCCGCACGGAAGCCGAATGGCGCAAGCTTCTCAGCCCTGCGCAGTACGACGTCATGCGGCAGCACGGCACCGAGCGGCCGGGAGTTGTGCGCTCAATTATGAGAAGAGGGCAGGGGCGTTCGAATGCGCCGGCTGCGGCCAGCCTTTGTTCAAGTCACAGCGCAAATTCGAAAGCGGCACCGGCTGGCCGAGCTTCAATGATCCGGAGCCCGGCTCGACCGAGACGACCGAGGACAGCACCTACGGAATGACCCGCACCGAGGTGCACTGCAGCCGATGCGGCAGCCACCTCGGACATGTTTTTCCGGACGGCCCGCCGCCGACCGGCTTGCGCTACTGCATCAACGGCGTCGCGCTCAACTTCAAGCCGCAGGACGCCTAGG
>CAWBHU010000001.1:0-22599 GCA_963788805.1 uncultured Alphaproteobacteria bacterium | reverse complement strand
TAGGTTTCTCATCATGAAGCGCGCACGTAAACGCTCCTCTGACGTCTTCTTCAAAGTCATTTGCCAATAGGCGCGAAGCGGGCCGTCGCAGCATGGAGCGCAAGGTCCAGCGGCGCATTGACGCCAGGGAGAAGAACAAGCCGAGGCCCAAGGCACAAGCGCGTACAATGCAGGCGGGGCGCGCACTATCCGGAACCGCCGCTCCCCGCTCAGCATCTTAAGAAGCCCGGCGAGGAAGCAGACCTCGATCTCAAACCGATGTACGACGCGCCGCACTACAAAGGCTCCGAGAAGCTCAAGGACAAAGTCGCGCTCATCACCGGCGGCGATTCCGGCATCGGCCGCGCCGTCGCTGTTCTGTTCGCGCGCGAAGGCGCCGATGTCGCCATCGTCTATCTCAACGAGCACGAGGACGCGGAGGAGACCAAGCGCGCGGTCGAGAACGAAGGCCGCCGCTGCATCCTGCTGTCCGGCGACGTCGCCGATCCGAAGTTCTGCCAGGCGGCGGTCAAGAAGACCGTCGACGAGTTCGGCAAGCTCGACATCCTCGTCAACAACGCCGCGTTCCAGGAGCACGTCAACGACTTCGAGGATCTGAGCGAAGAGCATTTCGACCGCACGCTCAAGACCAACCTCTACGGCTACTTCCACATGGCGCAAGGCGGCGGTTCCGGATATGAAGAACGGCAGCGCCATCGTCATGAACGGCTCGGTCACCGGCCTGCTCGGCAGCAAGGACCTGCTCGACTACTCGATGACCAAGGGCGGCATTCACGCCTTCACGCGCTCGCTCGCCACGCATCTCGTCGACACGGGCATCCGCGTGAACGCGATCGCGCCCGGGCCGGTGTGGACGCCGCTCAATCCGGCCGACAAGCCGGCCGAAGGTCGCAAGTTCGGCAGCGACACGCCGATGAAGCGCCCGGCCCAGCCCGAGGAGATCGCGCCCGCCTTCGTGTTCCTCGCCGCGCCGTGCTGCTCGAGCTACATCACCGGCGAGATCCTGCCGATCATCGGCGGCTATTCCGGCGGCTGACGTTCTCGCAACTACTCGCGCGTCATTAAATGCGACAGCGAGCGGATCATCGGCGCGGCGAGGATGACGACCGGCAGCATCGTCACCCAGGCGACCAGCGACGACAGGAGCCAGTGCTGAACGATGGCCGCCGCCCCATGATGGCACGCTGGCGATGCCGGCTGCGATGAAGCAGGTCAGCGCCGATTGAATGGCGCCGAACACAAAGTGGCTGTAGTGACGCGGGATACCGAGCATGGAACCTCCGCTCGGCATAATGCAAAGACCATGCCCGGTTACTTCGCCGGCACCGGGAAGCTTTGGATCTCTGCGGCAACCTTCGGATATTTCGCGGCCAGCGCGTCGGCATTGCCGAGCTCGACATCGGCGGGCTCGACGCCGGGCCATTCGGTCGAGGCGCCGAGAAACCAGCGCCGCTCGCCGATCACGCGCGCGGTGTGGAAGGTGCCGCCCGGAATGAAGAGCTGCACCTTGTGCCCCTTGCGCAAGTCGGGCCCGACGATGTGATGCTGCGTCGAGCCGTCCTCCAGCATCATCACACTTCGATCGGGTCGCCGAGATAATAATGATAGAGTTGATCGTTGCGGATGCGGTGCAGCTTCACCGGCTCTTCCGGCGTCAGCATGAAATAGAGCGCCGAGCCCGCCGCCCGTCCGTCGGCAAACGGCGCCGCCATGCCGCCGGCCGCGATCTTGTGCTTGCTGATGAAGGTGACGCGCACATAGCCGCAGGTCGCGTTCGGCGTGAGGTCGAGCAGCTTGCGGACGTCCTCGAAAGTCATGTCATTGATCATCGCGCTTCCTCCTCGCGAGGGAGTCTGCGCGTTCGCGGCGCCGCTGAACAGCGCGGCGCCGAACATCGCCACGCGATGAATGAAAGTGCGGCGGATCACGGGGTGGTTCGCGCGCGCGCCGACCCAGGCCCATCGCACCAGCGCCCACACGCTGCCGCCGGTGATCAGGCCGAGCGCGTAGATGATGAGGGCGAGCAGCGACAGCGGGAGGCTGAAGCGCAAGCCGAGGAAAGCAACAGTGACAGATTGAAAGTTCTGTGCGACGAAGATCAGGATCGCAGCCGCGAGTATGACGATAACGGCGGTGTGCAGCCATCGCATGTCACGTTCCTCCGGATTAGCCTCGCGATGCGGAATAGCCAAGCCACGCGAGGACGAACGCAACACCACCGGCGACCCAACTTCCCCATATCGGGATTGAAGTCTGGCCGATACTAACCGGCAGACCCATGACGGCTCGAACGATTTGCAGCACGGCCACGAGGCCGAAGATCAACGCAGCGAGCAGCGAATATTGAGTTGCGGTCATTTGCGAGCCCTCAGATCATGATGCTTGGAGATCACGTGGCTCAATTTATACGACGGGACCTGACATCGCCCATTGGCCCTGAGGGCAATGCTTGTTTGTAAAACCTGACGCGGTCTTGACCCAGACGGCGTGCGGCGTTCCCTCCGGCAATGCCGTCCCCGCGCGCCGTGACCGGGCTCCGGATTTTTTGCGCCGTTTATGTTTCATTTGCTGCAATTCTGTCCGTGCAGCCGAACGGGCATCCGACGCGCTTCACGCCCTGGTGGCGGCTTATCCCGATGCGCTCGCTCGGCACGACGGCACGTTGCTTTACTGGAAGGACGGGACGCGGATGCCGGTTGGCGCGGCGGAGCCCGAGAAAAGCTTCGAGCAGCGCCTGCGTGCGCCATCGATCCTGGACAATTCCATCAGCGCTATCCAGCGGGTGCGCCGGCGACGGCGCCGGCCAAGGATTTCGATCCCGGGCGCTTTCGCAACGAAGCGTTCTTTCGCAAGCTCTACGGCGATTGCCGGCGCGGCGAAGTCACGCCGCACCTGACGTCCGTTCGCTGGTTTCCCAAGGGCCACACGGTGAAAGTCACCAGGCTGCACGGCGTCGCCGCGCAGCTCGCGAAGGTCGCAGCCGACATCGACAAGCTGCCCGAGGCGATCAAGCAAGCCGCCTATCCGATCGCCGGCACATATGCATGCCGCACCGTGCTCGATACCGGCCTGACCAGCGTGCACGCCTATGCGGCGGCGATCGATCTCAACCAGAGCGTTTCCGAGTATTGGGCTGGTCGAAGGCCGGCAGTCGAGCCGCGTTACCGCAACCGCATGCCGTTGGAGATTGTCGAGATTTTCGAGCGCCACGGCTTCATCTGGGGCGGCCGCTGGTATCACTACGACACGATGCATTTCGAATATCGGCCGGAGCTGTTGCCCGGCGCGCGACGTGTGAAGCCGAGTTGCTCGAGACCGCAAGCTTGACCTGAGCTTTCGCTTCGCGGCGCTTCGCTGCCCGCAATGCCCTCCTCGCGCGACACGATCTTCGCCCTCTCCTCCGGCCGCGGCATCGCAGCCGTTGCGGTGATCCGCATTTCCGGGCCGCGCGCCGGCGACGCGTTGACGGCGCTCACCGGCAAGGCCCCGATCCCGCGCAAGGCGATGCTCGTCACCGTGCGCGACGGCCAGGACGAGATCGACCAGGCGGTGGCGCTCTGGTTTCCCGCGCCGCACAGCGAGACCGGCGAGAACGTCGCCGAGCTCCAGACCCACGGCGGCCGCGCGGTAATCGAAGCCACGCTCGCCGCCCTCGCGCCGCATCGACGGCCTGCGCCCGGCCGAGCCCGGCGAATTCACCCGCCGCGGCTTCGAGAACGGCAAGCTCGACCTCGCCCAGGTCGAAGGTCTTGCCGACCTCATCATGGCCGACACGCCGGCCCAGCGGCGTCAGGCGCTGCGCCAGCTCAAGGGACTGATCGGCGAGCGGGCCGAGGCCTGGCGGCGGCGGCTCACCGAGGCGCTGGCCCAGGTCGAGGCCGGCATCGATTTTTCCGACGAGGGCGACGTTCCGGACAATATGACCGCGCCGGCGCTGAAGATTGCGCGTGAGCTCGCTGGCGGAGATCGAGGGCGTGCTGGCCGATTCGGGCCGTGGCGAGCGGCTGCGGGAGGGGCTGGTGGTGGCGATCGCCGGGCCGCCGAACGCGGGCAAATCGACCCTGCTCAATCGGCTGGCCAAGCGCGAAGCGGCGATCGTGTCGCCCTACGCCGGCACGACGCGCGACGTCATCGAGGTGCATCTCGACCTCGGCGGCTATCCCGTCACCCTGCTCGACACCGCCGGGATTCGGCCAACGGACGACCCGGTCGAGGCGGAGGGCGTGCGGCGGCGCGGAAGCGCGAGCGGCCGAGGCGGACCTGGTTCTCTGGCTGAGCGAGGACGGCGCGGCTGCGCAGCGGCCGGCGCCTCGGGTCAGGCGGTGTGGCGCGGTGCAGACCAAGGTGGATTTGGCGGGTGGCGCAAGAAATGAATCCGGCGTCAGAACAAGTGAAACAAGTTCAGTTCAACTGAGACGGAGCCTGTTAACGATTTGGTACCTACGTTTATAAGGCAAGCGTTAACCATAAGCCCCGATTCGTTAACGAATGTTAGGAATGAATCCCCGTCCGCCAGTAGCGCGAAGGACTGAATCGGAAACCGCAGCGCCGGCGCAGGCCTTTCGGCTTTCCGCTGTCACTGGCGAGGGGGTCGAGGCTCTGATCGCCGCCATAACCGATGAAGCAGCCGCGCAGCTCGGAGGCGGAGGCGAATCGGTTCTCATTACCCGGGCCCGTCACCGGCGAGCCCTTCAGGACGCCCTGGATGCGTTGAAGCGGGCGACCGCGAGCCAGGACTCCGGACGGGAAGAAATCGTCGCTGAGGAGCTTCGCCTGGCAGCCGCCGCTCTCGGCCGTCTCACCGGCCGGATTGATGTCGAGGACGTGCTCGACGTGATCTTCCGGGACTTCTGTATCGGGAAGTAGACGCCGGCAGAGCACGCCAGGCTGCTTCACGTGAAACATCGCGCGGTTCGCTGGGTAGCAGCGGCACCGATTGTTTCACGTGAAACATAGCCAAGAAAGCCCTAATTCGCGGGCCTTCTCGGCTTTGACCCCTCCCCGCGGCTCAGATAAAAGCCCATCCAATGTCGGAAATCGCGAAATTCGATGTCGTCGTGATCGGCGGCGGCCACGCCGGCTGTGAAGCCGCGGCCGCGGCGGCGCGGATGGGGGCACAGACAGCCCTCGTCACGCACCGATTCGCGACCATCGGCGCCATGTCCTGCAATCCGGCGATCGGCGGGCTCGGCAAGGGCCATCTGGTCCGGGAAATCGACGCGCTCGACGGCCTGATGGGGCGAATCGCCGATGCCGGCGGCATCCAGTTCCGCGTCCTCAATCGCCGCAAAGGCCCGGCCGTGCGCGGCCCGCGTACCCAGGCCGACCGCAAGCTCTATGCGGCCGCCATGCAGGCCGCGATTCGCGCCCAGGACGGCCTGACCGTGATCGAAGCCGAGGCCGACGACCTCATTCTCGACGGCAATCGCGTTACCGGCCTCATCCTCAAGGACGGCCGCACCATTTCAACGCCCGCCGTGGTGCTCACCACCGGCACGTTCCTGCGCGGCCTCATCCATATCGGCGAAAAGCAGATCCCCGCCGGCCGCGCCGGCGAAGCGCCGTCAATGGGATTGTCCGCGACGCTCGAACGCGCCGGGTTCGCACTCGGCCGTCTGAAGACCGGAACACCACCGCGCATCGACGGCAAGACCATCGACTGGGCGTCGCTCGAGATGCAGGCGGCGGACGATCCGCCCGAGCCGTTCTCGATGCTGACGACGCGCATCGAAAATCCGCAGATCGAGTGCGGCATCACGCGCACGACCAATGCGACGCACGAGATCATCCGCGCCAATGTGCATCGCTCGCCGATGTACTCCGGCCAGATCGCGTCGCGCGGTCCGCGTTACTGTCCCTCGATCGAAGACAAGATCGTCAAGTTCGGCGAGCGCGACGGCCATCAGATTTTCCTCGAGCCGGAAGGTCTCGACGACGACACCGTTTATCCGAACGGCATCTCGACATCGCTGCCGGAAGAGGTGCAGCACGCGCTGGTCGCGACAATTCCGGGACTCGAACGCGCGCGCATTTCGCGTCCTGGCTACGCGATCGAATACGATCACGTCGATCCGCGCGAGCTCGATCCGACTCTCGAAACGCGTCGCGTGCGCGGACTGTTTCTCGCCGGACAGATCAACGGCACGACAGGTTACGAAGAGGCTGCGGCACAGGGACTTCTTGCAGGTCTCAACGCGGCGAGAAAAGCAGGCGAGGGCGATGCGATCGTGTTCGATCGCGCTGACGCTTACATCGGCGTGATGATCGACGATCTCACGACGCGCGGCGTCAGCGAGCCGTATCGCATGTTCACGTCGCGCGCTGAATATCGTCTCGCACTGCGCGCCGACAATGCCGATCAGCGTCTCACGCAAAAAGGAATCGCGATCGGCTGCGTGAGCAAAGAGCGCGAAATGTTTCACGTGAAAAAAATGTCGGCGCTCAACGCCGCGCGCGATTTTGCGAAATCGGTTTCGCTCACGCCGAGCGAAGCGATCGCGTCACGGCCTCGCGCTCAATCAGGACGGACAACGCCGCACTGCGTTCGAGCTGTTGTCGTATCCGAATGTGAGCGTGAGCGATGTCGCGCGCATCTGGCCGCAGCTTGCAAACTTGCCGGAGAACATTTCCGGGCAGCTCGAGACCGACGCGAAGTACGACGTCTATCTCTCGCGCCAGACCGCCGACGTCGAAGCCTATCGTCGCGACGAGTTGTTCGCGCTCGCGCACGATCTCGACTACGCGTCGCTGCCCGGGCTTTCCAACGAAGCGAAGCAGAAATTGTCGGCGCATCGTCCGCGCACGATCGGGCAGGCGGCTCGTCTCGATGGCATGACGCCGGCGGCGCTCACGCTGATCGTCGCGCATGTGAAGCGCGGCCGCGGCAAGGTCGCGAAGAGTGCGTGACCAAAACGCTCAAACTGATCGCGCTAGCGCGCTCGAAGCTCACGCCAGTCTCCGACGATGCGCTGGCGCGGCTCGACAAATACGCCGCGCTGCTCACCGAGTGGCAAAGCCGGATCAACCTGGTCGCGCCCTCGACGCTGCCGCAGCTCTGGACCCGGCACATCGCCGATTCGCTCCAGCTCCTTCGCCACGCGCCCGGACGCCAGGATCTGGATCGACCTCGGCTCCGGCGCCGGCCTTCCCGGCATCCCGATCGCCTGCGCCCTGGCGCAAACGCCGGGTGCCCAAGTCCATCTCGTTGAAAGCACTGGAAAAAAGGCCGCGTTTCTGCGCGAAGCAGCCCGGATCACCGGTGCGCCGGCCGTGGTCCACGCCGAACGCATCGAGAATTTTGGGGAAAGCTATGCGGGGAAAACCGATGTGGTCACCGCCCGCGCCCTTGCCCCGCTAAATTCTCTTTTCGATCAGGCGTTTCCGTTCATGGCCGAGGGGGCCATTGGCCTATTCCTCAAGGGTCAAGATGTAGAGGCTGAATTGACCGACTCATCTAAACGTTGGAGTGTCGAGGCCACCAAGGCGAAGAGCGTCACCGATCCAGCGGGCTGCGTTCTGATCGTCCGCAGCCTCAACCGACGCTAAAGGCTTGAAAATCATGGCGGATTTTACCGCAGACCTGCTCGAACAGCCCGAAACGCCCGTCGAACCCATTGCCCGCAAGGCGCCGGGGCACCCGCGCGTCCTGGCAATCGCCAACCAGAAGGGTGGCGTCGGCAAGACCACGACCGCGATCAATCTGGGCACCGCGCTCGCTGCGATCGGCGAGGCCGTGCTGATCGTCGACCTCGACCCGCAGGGCAACGCCTCGACCGGCCTCGGCATCGACCGCAAGCTTCGCACCACCTCGACTTATGACGTGCTCCACGGCGACGCACCGCTGCGCAACGCCGTCCTCGAGACCGCGGTGCCGCGCCTCCATATCGCGCCGTCGACGATGGATCTGTCCGGCCTCGAGCTCGAGATCGGCCAGCAGCGTGACCGTGCCTTCCGGCTGCGTGGCGCCATCGAGGCGCTTAACGAAAACGGCGAGGCCTACACTTACGTGCTGGTCGACTGCCCGCCGTCGCTCAATCTGCTCACCGTCAATGCGATGGCGGCCGCGAACGCGATCCTCGTGCCGCTGCAATGCGAGTTCTTCGCGCTCGAAGGTTTGTCGCAACTGCTCAAGACCGTCGATCAGGTGAAGACGACGCTCAATCCGCAGCTCTCGATCCACGGCATCGTGCTGACGATGTTCGACGCGCGCAACAACCTGTCCAACCAGGTCGTCGCCGACGTGCGTCAGTTCATGGGCAGCAAGGTCTACGACACGGTGATCCCGCGCAACGTGCGCGTCTCCGAAGCGCCGTCTTACGGCAAGCCGGTGCTGGTCTATGACCTCAAGTGCGTCGGCAGCGAAGCCTATCTGCGGCTCGCGACCGAGATCATTCAACGTGAGCGTGAATTGAAGGAAGCGAGTTAGTGGATCGGAGTTTGGGTGCGCCGATGGCGGATGAGCGATCGCGTTTGGGACGAGGCCTCGCCGCGCTGATGGGCGATGTCGGCGAAGAGTCGCAAGCTGGGAAAAGCAACGAGCCGGGCCGCAAGCCGCGGCGCGCGCCCATCGAAAATCTCCGCACCAATCCGCGCAACCCGCGCAAGCATTTCACCGAAGCCGAGCTCGAAGAGCTGACCGCATCCATCAGGGAGCGCGGCATCATCCAGCCGATCGTCGTGCGCGATGTCGGCAAGGACAAATTCGAAATCATCGCCGGCGAGCGGCGCTGGCGTGCCGCGCAACGCGCCGGCCTGCACGAGGTGCCGATCGTCGTCGTCGAAGCGACCGACGCGCAGTCGCTCGAGCTTGCGATCATCGAGAACGTGCAGCGCGCCGACTTGAATGCGCTCGAAGAAGCCGCCGGCTATCAGGCGTTGATCGACACGTTCGATCACAGCCAGGACGATGTCGCGCAGATCGTCGGCAAGAGTCGCAGTCACGTCGCCAACACGTTGCGACTTCTGAAATTGCCGGAGACGGTGAAGAGCTACATCGCCGCCGGCAAGTTGAGCGCCGGTCATGCGCGCATGCTGATCGGCCAGCCCGACGCCGACAAGCTCGCCAATGAAATCGTGTCGCGCGGCCTGAACGTGCGTCAGGTCGAGCAGATCGCGCGCGACAAGAGCAAGGGCAAGACCAGCAAAGTCTCCGAAGAGCGCGGACAGCAGGGCCATCGAGAAGCGGCTATCCGATGTGCTCGGCCTGATCGTCAGCCTCGACCACGGCCCGAAGGGCGGCGCGCTGCACATCAAGTACCGCGACGTCGATCAGCTCACCGAAGTGATCCGGCGGCTGGAAAAGCGCTGACGCTTAATCTCTGGCGCCTGCCGCTGACGGCGAGCGACAGCAGCGTCCGATGCGTTATGGCGTCTGCCAGATCGGGCTGTTTTCGCGAATCAAGCAACGCATCGGCCAATTGCTGCATCGCCCCGGTTAACCGCGTCGAGCTCCATATCCGCAACGCCGCGCCGACTCTCTCCTGACGGCTGAAATGCACCGGCGGTCCGCCGCGCATCATTGCACTCTCGGCGCTGTCACCATTGTCGATTGCGAGCCGCATCTTGTGCAGCAGCGTCACCTGCCACAAGGCGCGCGCGAGAATGCCGCCCGGACTTGCGCCGTCGGCGCGGGCCTTGTCGTATTCGCGATCAACGTCGGCGGGTTGGCCGGCGAACGCCGCATCGATGACGTTATCGAGGCCGAACTCCGAGGCGTCGGATACGACGGCAGCAACATCGGCAAGCTCGACGCGTTTCTTGTCGCGCGCGTAGGTCGTGAGCTTGCGGATCTCGTTGCGCGAGCCGAGCCGGTCGCCGCCGAGCAGTTCGACCAAGGCGGCGCGCGCGTCCGGCGCGATCGTCAGTTCGGCCTCGTTCATTTCCTGGTCGATCAGGCGCACCAGATCCTGCGCGCGATCGGGGTAACAGGCGATCACCGCCGCGGCTTTGGCCTTTTCGCACAGCGCCCGCAGCGGCGCGGTTTTGCGCAGCTCGCCGGATTCGACGACGACCCGGCAATCCTGCGGCGGGTTGTCGAGCACCGCCTCGATCGAAGGCAGCACATTGTGCCGCGAGCTGATCCTCAGAAGCACGGCGCGCCGGCCGCCGAACAGCGGCACCGTATTGGCCTCGTCGGCCAGCTTTCCGGGATTGGCCGCGAGCTCCTCGCTCTCGATCCTGGCAACTGAGAACGGGTCGTTCGGGATTGTCGACCGAGGACTTGATCAGCGCTTCGACGCGCTCGCGCACCAGGCCGGCATCGGAGCCATGCACCAGCACGATCGGGGCGGCAGGTTTGGCGATAAACCGGTCGACGTCTTGAGCCTTGAGGGCGGTCACGTCCGAGCCCTCAGGTCCCCGCAGCGAAGTAGGATGCCAGCCGGTTGCGGATGTTGTCGGCGATTTCCCCCGCGGCGCGGTCCTCGGCGTCGCGCAGGCCGCGCTCGCCGGCGAAGCGCTGCTGCTGGCCCGGGATGTTGAACGACACGCGGGCGAACGTCGCGCTGTTGACCACCACCTTGTTGGTGGCGAGGTCGACCAGCTGATAGCGCGCGTCGATACCGTAGGTCTGGACGTCGGATCGGCCGGTCGTGATATCGACGATGATCTGGCGCTGCTGCGAATCGAGATCGATCGTGAGCTTGTGGGTCGCGGACGACTGCCCCGAGCCGCCGGTGAGATTGAAGATCAGTCCATTGCGGACCTCGACGCCGACCCGGTCGAGCCGGGTGCCGCGCGGTGTCCGCAGTTGATCGACCTGCACCCCGCGCAACATGCCGGCCACGGATGCGCTTACGCCCGGCGGCGCGCTGGCATGCGAGCCGTAAAGCGGCTGGAAGCAGCCGGCGCTGACGCCGGCCAGCGCAAAGACTGGAACAAGGCGGAGCAGGGCGCGTGCGTTAGGCCACCACATTCACGATCCTCTGCGGGACGACGATGACCTTTTTCGGACTTTTGCCATCGAGCGCCTTTTTTACCTCATCGAGCGCCAAAACGGCAGCCTCGACCGCCTCTTTTCCGGCATCGCGGGGCACCGTGACGTCGGCCCGTTTCCGGCCATTGATCTGGACCGGCAGGGTGATGGTGCTTTCGATCAGCAATTCCGGCTCCAGCTCCGGCCAGGCCTCGCTGGCGGCGAGGCTCTTGTGGCCGAGCGCCGCCCAGCATTCCTCGGCGAGGTGCGGCATCATCGGGCTGAACAGCCGCACCAGGATGTCGCCGGCCTCGCGCAAAGCCCAGGCCAGATCGGGAGAAGGCGTATCTTCTGTCGCGGCAATGCCGTCGTTCAACGCATTGGCGCACTCATAAATATGAGCGACGCAGCGGTTGAAGCGCAGCTTGGCGACGTCTTCGGAGACGTTTGCCAGGGCCCGATGGGCGGCCTTGCGAACGGCGAGGGCCGCTTCGCTGAACTGCGCCGGCTTTCCTGACGGCGCCTTCACATCGGCGATCTCGCCGACCACGCGCCACAAACGCTGCACAAAGCGGCTCGCGCCCTGCACCCCTTCCTCGCTCCAGATCACGTCGCGGTCGGGCGGCGAGTTCGGACAGCATGAACCAGCGCGCCACGTCGGCGCCGAAGCTTTCCATGATGTCGTCGGGGTCGACGGTGTTGCGCTTCGATTTCGACATCTTCTCGATCGCGCCGATCTCGATGGGCTCCCCGGTCGCGATCAACGTCGCGCGCCGCGAACCTTCAGCGCCTTCGATCTTCACTTCGGCCGGCATCGCCCAGGCTGCCGTCCTTTTTTCGATAAGTCTCGTGAACGACCATTCCCTGCGTAAACAGGCCGGCGAACGGCTCCTCGATGCCGATGTGGCCGGTCACCTTCATCGCGCGGGTGAAGAAGCGCGAATAAAGCAGATGCAGGATCGCGTGCTCGATGCCGCCGATGTACTGATCGACCGGCATCATGCGATCGACCACCGGGCGCGTGGTCGGCGCCTTCTCGTTCCACGGATCGGTGAAGCGCGCGAAATACCACGACGAGTTCGACGAACGTGTCCATCGTGTCGGTCTCGCGCGTCGCCTTGCCGCCGCATTGCGGGCAGGTCACGTGCTTCCAGGTCGGATGATGGTCGAGCGCATTGCCCGGTTTGTCGAAGCTGATGTCTTCCGGCAGCGCGACCGGCAGGTCCTTGTCCGGCACCGGCACCACGTCGCACTTCGGGCAGTGGATCACCGGGATCGGGCAGCCCCAGTAGCGCTGGCGCGAAATGCCCCAGTCGCGCAGGCGGAAATTCACCTGGCGCTCGCCGATCGGCATGTTGCCGCGCGTCTCGCTTTCGAGCCGCTTCGCTACATCTTCTTTCGCCTGCTCGATCGTCATGCCGTCGAGGAAGCGAGAATTGATCATGCGGCCGTCGCCGTCATAGGCGGTGTCGGTGATGACGAATGACTTCGGGTCCTGGTCAGGCGGACACACGACCGGCGTGTTGCCGAGCCCGTACTTGTTGACGAAGTCGAGGTCGCGCTGATCGTGCGCCGGGCAACCGAAGATCGCGCCGGTGCCGTACTCCATCAGGATGAAGTTCGCGACATAGACCGGCAGCTTCCAGTTCGGATCGAACGGATGGATCGCTTTGATGCCGGTGTCGAAGCCCTGCTTCTCCAGCGTGTCGATCACTTCCTGCGCGGTGCCGTGACGCTTGGTCTCGGTGATGAACTCGGCGAGCTTCGGGTTCTTCGCCGCCGCGGCTTGCGCCAGCGGATGATCCGGCGCGATCGCCATGAACTTGGCGCCGAACAAAGTGTCGTGCCGCGTCGTGAAGATCTTGAGCTCGGTCTCGCCTGACGGCGCCGTGTTCGGATCGAGCGCGAAGCGGACCAGCAGGCCTTCGCTGCGGCCGATCCAGTTGCGCTGCATCAGCCGCACCTTGTCCGGCCAGCGGTCGAGCGTATCGAGCGCGTCGAGCAGTTCCTGCGAGTACTTCGTGATCTTGAAGACCCACTGGCTCATCTCGCGCTGCTCGACCACGGCGCCGGAGCGCCAGCCGCGCCCCTCGATCACCTGCTCATTGGCGAGCACGGTCATGTCGACCGGATCCCAGTTCACCTTGCGCTTTTCGCGCTCGGCGAGCCCGACTTTGAGGAAGTCGAGGAACATCTTCTGCTGGTGCTTGTAGTAGGTCGGGTCGCAGGTCGCGAACTCGCGCGCCCAATCGAGCGACAGCCCCATGGTCTGGAGCTGCTTTTTCATCGTCGCGATGTTCTCGTAGGTCCACGCCTTCGGATGGACCTTGCGCTCCATCGCCGCGTTCTCGGCGGGCAGGCCGAAGGCGTCCCAGCCCATCGGATGCAGGACGTTGTAGCCCTTGGCGCGCATGAAGCGGGCGAGCACGTCGCCCATCGTGTAGTTGCGCACGTGCCCCATATGGATGCGCCCCGACGGATAGGGGAACATCTCGAGCACGTAGTATTTCGGCCGGGGGTCGTCGTTCTTGGTGGCGTAGATGCCGCGCTCGGCCCACACTTTTTGCCAGCGGGGCTCGGCTTCGCGGGCGTTATATCGCTCGTTTGTCTGCGAAATAGCGGTCATTTCACCGTTGCTCGGGCGAGCGAAATGACACTAAAGGGCTTGCCCGGTCAACGTTCGCCGGCCCGCCGGCGTTAATGTGCGCGCCTAGCGGCGGCCGCTCGATCGCCTGCTTGAGCGCTGAAAACAGCGTCTCGCTGTCGAACGGCTTGCCGATCACCGGCGCATTCCTGAACTGCGCGACGATTGAGGCATCGCCGGCGGCGCCGGTCAGAAACACGAACGGCACGTTGTTGGCCTGAAGCCGTTCGCGCGATCGTGACGGATGTCTCGCGATCAGCTTCAGATCGAGCACCGCGGCGTCGAACGGACCGTCGCTCTTGATAAGCCCCAGCGCCTGGTCGACGCGATTTGCTGTCTTCACTTGCGCGCCACCGCCTTCGAGGATGCTCTCGATGTCGAGCGCGATGAGAAACTCGTCCTCGACGACAAGCAGTCGCTTGCCGGCAAGCCAATGACCGCCACCGTTTTGTTGGCTATCCGACATGCGATTTCCGAAGAGAGGACTGGCCGTGCGTCAGGAAGGAAAACTTTCCGGCACGAAGCTCACCCCACGTGAGCAAGCGATTCTTCGCCCGTGACAACTGGGCGGGAGTGTCGCTAAATAGCTTCTGCTGTCATTAAAAAAAGACATATCGCGCCTGACAGTCCACGGGTGGTGGGAACGAAGTAGCAATGGTTGATCCAAACCAGCCGCGCATCACGCCATGCGCGCAATGTCCGTTGCGTTCGCGCAAAGCGTTGCGCGACTTCACGCCGGACGAGCTTGCGTTCGTGCAGTCGTTCAAGAGCGACGAAATCGTCATCACCGCCGGCACGAGCTTTCTTCGCCAAGGCACCCGCAATGAACATCTGTTCACCGTGCTGAGCGGTTGGGCGTTCCGTTACAAAATGCTCGACGATGGACGCCGTCAGATTCTCAACTACGCGCTTCCCGCCGATCTTGCTCGGCCTGCAAGGCTCCTTGATGGACGAGATGGAGCACTCGGTGGAGGCGCTCACTGACGTGCGGCTATGCGTCTTTCCGCGCGAGCGATTGTGGGACCTCTACAGCAAATTTCCCTCGCTGGCGTTCGACGTGACCTGGCTTGCGGCACGCGAGGAGCAATTGCTCGACGAGCATCTTCTTGCGATCGGGCAACGCAGCGCCCTCGAGCGGGCTGCTTATGTGCTCTTGCTCTTGTTTGTGCGGGCGCAGGAAGTCGGCCTCGCCTCTGCCAATTCAATCCAATTTCCGTTTACCCAGCAGCATCTTGCCGACACGCTCGGCATGTCGCTGGTGCACACCAACAAGACGCTCAAGCGCCTCTATGCCGCGGGCGCGGTGCGCTGGCGCGACCGGGTCTTTGAAATAATCGACCGGGACGCCCTGGCGAAAATCGCCGGAGGCGATGTTTCTCCGCAGCGCAAGCGGCCTTTCATCTGAAGGCTTGATCGGGCCGCTTAAGTCCGGCATCGCTGCGGCATGACCGCCGAAGCCCCCTCCGATACGGCCGAACGTCTCGCCGGCGTAACCGCCGAGATTGCCCGGGCCTGCCGCGATTTCGGCCGCGATCCGGCCGACGTCACGCTTATCGCGGTGTCGAAGACGTTCCCGGCGGATGCCATCGAGCCGGTGATCGAACAAGGCGGACTGCGCATTTTTGGTGAAAACCGCGTGCAAGAGGCAAAGGCGAAGTGGCCGTCGCTGCTGTCCAGGCATCCGGGCCTCGAGCTGCATTTGATCGGCCCGCTGCAATCCAACAAGGCGAAGGATGCAGTCGCGCTGTTTCACGCGATCCACTCGGTCGATCGCGACAGCCTGTGCGAGGCGCTGGCGAAAGAGATTTCGAAGCAACAGCGCAAGCCGCTGCTGTTCGTCGAGATCAACACCGGCGGCGAAGCGCAGAAGGCCGGCGTGCTGCCGCAAGATGCCGATGCGTTTCTGAAAAATGCCGGGATGCTTACGGCCTGGAAATTTCAGGCCTGATGTGCATCCCGCCGATCGATGAAGCGCCCGGCCCGCATTTCGCGCTCACCGCCAAGATCGCAAAGCGCAACGCGCTGAAGCTGTTGTCGATGGGCATGAGCGCGGACTTTGCGACCGCGATTGAGCTTGGCGCCACGCATATCCGCGTTGGCAGCGCGATCTTCGGCGAACGGACGAAGGTCTAGCGCCGCGTCGGATAGCCGGACGGCAAGACGCCGGGCGGACGAGGCGGCACTGGCGCGTGCGGCGATGCCGGGGCCGCGGGCCGCGGCGCGGATGCCGGCGGCGAGGCAGGAGCGCCCGCAGTAGCGGCAGGCTCGGCCGGCTTGCGCGGCCGCAACCGGGCGGGATCCCACGCCTGGGCCGGCTGCACTGACGGCGAGCCGATATGCGGCGCCGGAGCGGCGGCCAAGCCCGGCGCCTGCGCCATTTGCTCGAATGGCGACGGCGTCTCCTCATCGGTCGTGGTGCGGTGACTCATCGTCGCGCTGCGCCAGCGCTCGATCACCGTGTTGATCAGGTCGCGATCCATCAGGCCGCCGCTGACATCCTTGGTGCTGCCGGCTGCTTCGCTGTTCGGCCGCTTGTCCAGCGGCAGCTCCTTGAAGCGCAGCCGGGTCGGCAGCGCGACGCCCGCGCCGAAAGCGAACACTTCGCGCGTGCCGAGTGACGGAATGAACGCGAGGAGATTTGCCGCCGCATCGGAAACGGCGGAGCGGATCAGCAACTGGTCGCGATCGTTCGAGAGCCGCATCACGAACAGCGTCGAGCACTGCGAGATGATGGTCGGATCGATCTCGGCCGGACGTTGGGTGATCAGGCCGAGGAAAACCCCGTATTTGCGGCCTTCCTTGGCGATGCGCGACAGCGCGCGCTTGGTCGGGCCGAAGCCGATCTTGCTTGTCGGCCGGCGCGTAACGATGCGCCTCTTCGCACACGAACAGCAGCGGAGAGACGCCGTCGCTCCAGAGGCCGAAGTCGAAGGCCATGCGGCACAGCACCGAGACGACCGAATCGACGACCTCTGCCGGGAAGCCGGCGAGCTGCATGATCGTCATCGGCTTGTCGTCGATCGGGAGCCGGAACAGGCTGCCGATGATTTCCGCCATCGTGTCGCCGCCGATATTCGCGCCCTCGAACATGAAGGAGTAGCGCGGATGATTGCGGAAGGTCTGAATCCGCGTCATCAGGCGGTGGATCGTCACGCGCTGGGCGCGGTTCTCCAGCTTGCCCATACGCTCGTCGAGCAGATTGATCAGGTCCTCGATGCGGTAGGGCACCGGCGTGTCGGCGGTAAAGCCGACGTCGCGCGGATCGCGTCTTCTTGGCCAGCGCGGAGCGCTCGTTCGGATTGCTGCGATATTGCAGATACGCCGCCTTCGCGAGCGGAATGACTTCGGAGAGAATCTCGACTTCTTCCTCGACGCCGGGACGGCCGCCGAAGAACGCGTCGGTCACCTCCTCGAAATTGAACAGCCAGAACGGCAGGCGCAGGTTGCGCGGCGTGAGCACCTGCGCCTTGTCGCCGAAGCACGGCGCATATTCGTTGTGCGGATCGACCAGGAAGATGCGCAGGTTTGAGCGCGCCGCCAGGACCTCGTTGAGGATGATCGCGACGCTCGACGATTTGCCGACGCCGGTGGTGCCGAGAATCGCAAAGTGCTTGCTGATCAGGTCGTCAATATGAACGTTGACGCCGATCGACGGTGTCCTGCTGCAGGTCGCCGACATGGGCGCGGTCGTTGTCGGCGCCGCCATAGATGAGGCGCAGTTCGTTGTCGATCGACCAACACCACCGGATTGCCGATGGTCGGATAGTCGGCGACGCCGCGCTGAAATTGCGCGGTCCGGGCCGATCTCGCCGATCAGGTCGAGGCGGGCAATGCTGCGATAGGCGAGCGGATCGGGCATTGGTCTGCTGTTCGGTGACTTCAGTGACGAGGCCGACGATGGTGGACGTGCCTCGGATAATTCCCATGAAGCGGCCGACGGTGACCTGCGCGGCTTCGCCCGCGGTCGGCACGCCGGCTTCGATCACGATGGTGGCCTGCGAGCCGTTGACGGCGGTCACGCGCCCGAGTGGGGAACGTGATTTTCTGCGAGCGCGTGCGTGGGGATTCCACGTTCATGACCGCTCCCGCTGGCCGGGGCAGCGCCTTCTCGCGGCGCGCGCAACGGTCCAACAGCCATCAACTGGTAGCGGATCAGCTTTGAGACATTGTTAACTGCCGCGTGGCGAATTCGAGGTCTTAACGAAAGGTTACGAGTTCCCGCGCGTCAGACGATCATCGATCCGCGTGCGCGGCCGACAGGTGCGGCAAGCAGGCGACGCAGCGCCGGCATGGTGAGCGCGACGCAGCCGGCGGTCGGCGCGAAGCCCGGCCCGCGCGACATGGATGAACACCGCGCTGCCGCGGCCGGCGACGCGCGGCCGGGTGTTGTGGTCGATCTCGATGATGAAGTCGTAGAGCCCGTCTTGGCGGGCGAGCCGGTCGGCCTTGCTGCCGGGCGGCACCTTGACCGGCCGGTTGTAATGCCGGTCGGCCGGATCCTCGCACCAGCCGTCGTCGCGGCGCGATGCGCCGCACCGGCAAGCAGGGTCGCGGCCGGGCGTGCGGTCGGCGCGCCACCACAGCCGCTTCAGCCGGAATGTGCCGCGCGGGGTCGCGCCATCGCCTTCGCGCTTGTTGGCCTTGATGCCGCCGCGGCCGAGCGCCACCGGCATGGCCAACGCGCCCGCCATCAGCACGCCGCGCGTCGGCTCGCCCGGCTTGCGGCGCACCGTGAGGCTGTTGCAGCGCTGTCCGCATGGTGCGAGAAAATAGCGATGTCCCTCAAATACCAAGACTTGCGCTTTTGCCCGATGTTTCTACTGGCGGCCGGGGGGGGCCGAGGCGGGCAATGGCGAACAAGCGCACCATTCTGATCGTCGATGACGACGACGGAACTGCGCGAGGCGCTGGTCGAGCAGCTCGCGCTGCACGAGGAATTCGAGGCGATCGTCGGTCGACAGCGGCACCAAGGGCGTGCAGGCGGCCAAAGACGGCCAGGTCGACCTCGTCATCATGGACGTCGGCCTGCCCGACGTCGACGGGCGCGAGGCCGTGCGCATCCTGCGCAAGAACGGCTTCAAGGCGCCGATCATCATGCTGACCGGCCACGACACCGACAGCGACACCATTCTCGGCCTGGAATCGGGCGCCAACGACTACGTCACCAAGCCGTTCCGCTTCGCCGTGCTGCTGGCGCGCATCCGCGCGCAGTTGCGCCAGCACGAGGCGAGCGAGGACGCGGTCTTCACCATCGGGCCCTACACCTTCCGGCCGAGCTCGAAGCTCCTGCTCAGCCCAAGGGCAGCAAGGTCCGGCTGACGGAAAAGGAAACCGCGATCCTGCGCTATCTCTACCGCGCCGGACAGAAGCCGGTGTCGCGCGAGACGCTGTTGCAGGAGGTGTGGGGCTACAATTCCGGCGTTACCACCCACACGCTCGAGACGCACATCTACCGCCTGCGGCAAAAGGTCGAGAAGGACGCCGCCACGCCGGCCGATCCTGGTGACCGAAGCCGGCGGCTACAAGCTGGTGCCCTGAGAGCAGCATCGCATGGCAGCTCGAAGACGACATCGCCTTTCTTCGAGCAAGTGCCGACGCTTCGCCTGCTGGGCCGCACGGCGCTGCGCATTCTGGCGATCGGCGCGGAGAGCCGCCACGTGCCCGAGCGGCGAGGTGCTGTTCTACGCCGGCGAGCTGGCCGACGGCGGCTATGTGGTGCAGGAAGGCTCGTTTCTGCTCGAGCCGGACCGGCCGGGCAGGCGACGAATCATCGTCGGGCCGGGCACGCTGCTCGGCGAACTGGCGCTGCTGACCGACACGGTGCGCCCGCGACCGCGACCGCGCACGAGCCGGCCGCGGTGATCCGCATCTCGCGCAGCCTGTTCCGGAAGATGCTGGAAGGCTATCCGGAAGCCGCGCGCAAGCTGCGGGACGCATGCGCGAGCGCGTCGCCGAATGGGCGACGCGACGATCGCGGCGCGTGAAGCGGCAAAGCGGAAGCTCGGCTTGCAAGGACGAGACCTAATCGAGCTCCAGCGTCGCCGTCACCGGCACGTGATCCGACGGCCGCTCGCAGCCGCGGTATTCCTTGGCGATCTTGATCGTCGACACCCGTCGGCGAGCGCGTCGCGACGTCCAGACATGGTCGAGCCGGCGGCCGCGGTCGGCGTGCGCCAGTTGTCCATCGCGCGGTAGCTCCACCACGTGTAGAGCTTCTCCGGCTCGCGGCGTGAGCACGCGCATGGTGTCGATCCAGTTGCCGGCCTTGCGCGCGGCGGTGAGCTTCTCGCACTCGATCGGCGTGTGCGACACCACCTTGAGCATCTGCTTGTGGCTCCACACGTCGTGCTCGAGCGGCGCGACGTTGAGATCGCCGACCAGGATGGCGCGCTCGTGCGCGCGCCGGCCGCATGTCCGCGCAGTCGCGCATCTCGTCGAGAAACGACAGCTTGTGCGCGAACTTCGGGTTGACCTCCGGGTCCGGCTCGTCGCCGCCGGCCGGCACGTAGAAATTATGCAGGGTGATCGGATCGCGCAGGCCGGCGCGTCTCGCCGAGCACGACGCCGACATGTGGCGGCAATCGGTCTTGCCGCAGAAGTATTGCGCATGTTGAACGACTCGAACGGCACGCGCGAGATCACCGCGACGCCGTGATAGCCCTTCTGGCCGTTGAGCGCGATGTGCTCATAGCCGAGCCGCTTGAAGCGCTTGAGCGGGAAGGCGTCGTCCGGGCATTTGGTTTCCTGCAAGCACAGCACGTCCGGCCGCGCGCCTTGATGAACTTGGCGACGAGATTGATGCGCAGGCGAACCGAATTGATGTTCCAGGTGGTGATCTTGAGTGGCATCGCGGATTTAGTCGGCGTGCCGATTTTTACGCCATGGCCGGGCTTGTCCGAGCATCCACGCGATCGTCATCGATTGCGAGTGGCGATGCCCGGCACAAAGCCGGGCATGACGGCGAATGACGCCGTCAGTTCCGGTACCGCGTGTAATCGATCCTGAACATGGCCGGGATCGGGCCGCTTCGTGGTGTCGAGATTGTAGACCGCGACCGTGGTGTCGAAGCCCTGCGGGTCGGTCACCGTCCATTGCTTGAGCTGCATGTCCTTGGCGCCGAACATGATCATCAGCCGGCTGGTGCCGACGAGCCGTTCTTCTCCTCGACCACGACGGTGATGAAGACGTCGTCGGCATAGACGGCGACAGATTGGTGTCGCGCATCAGGTCGACGCGGTCGGAGAGCAGGAAGCGCAGCGGCGTCTGCGACAGCGGATAGACTCCTGCGTCGCCGAGATTGCGGTCGCGCACGACCACGACTGGCCGTCGGCGACGATCTCGATCGGGCTCGGGCGGATCGTATTCGAAGCGCACTTTGCCCGGCTTCTGGATGATAGAACTCGCCCTTGCTCGGCTGCCGTCGGGCCCGACCTGGACGAAATTGCCGCGTCAGCGTCTGCATGTTCGACAGGTAATTGCTGACCTTGTCGATCGATGGCGCGCTGTTCGGATTGAGCGCGCGCGCCGCCCGGACTGGCCGAGCAGCGCGGCGAAAGGATTGGTGACATGGGCGCCGGGCGCGGCCTGCTCCGGCGGGCGCTGCGGCGCGCGGCGGGCACGGTCTGCGGCGGGGCCGCGGCGTTCGGCGGTGGCGCTGCGTCTGCGCCGGCAGGGCAGGCCGCGCGGCAGCGAGCGCTGCCGACAAAGCCTTGCGGCCGAAGTCGCGCCATCCGGATCTCCGCCTATGCAGATAGCGGCCGGTGCTAGCGCGCGGCTATGGCCATTTCACGGCCGACCCGGCGGGCCGTAATCGGCCAGTTCTCGGCTGCAGCGCCGATTCTCATAGCGTTCGTGCTCGCCTTCGCCGATCAGGATTTCGCGTTTGCCGGCGTGGTTGGCCTGGCCGACGATGCCTTCCTGCTCCATGCGCTCCATCATCGAGGCGGCACGGTTGTAGCCGATCTGCAGCCGGCGCTGGATGTAGCTGGTCGAGGCCTTGCGGTCGCGCGCACGATCGGCGACGGCCTGCTCGTAGAGGTCGCCGGCGTCCTCGGCTGCCCATGCCGGTGGCGTCGAACACGGCTGCCGTCCTCGCCGTCCTCCTCCTCGTCCCGGCGGTGACCTCTTCGAGGTATTGCGGCGTGCCCTGCGACTTGAGGTGGCGCACGACCTTCTCGACCTCCTCGTCGGAGACGAACGGGCCGTGCACGCGGCTGATGCGGCCGCCGCCCGCCATGTAGAGCATGTCGCCCTGGCCGAGCAGCTGCTCGGCGCCCTGCTCGCCCAGGATGGTGCGGCTGTCGATCTTCGAGGTGACCTGGAAGGAGATGCGGGTCGGGAAGTTCGCCTTGATGGTGCCGGTGATGACGTCGACCGACGGGCGCTGCGTGGCCAGCATGACGTGGATGCCGGCGGCGCGCGCCATCTGCGCGAGGCGCTGCATCGCGCCTTCGATGTCCTTGCCGGCGACCATCATCAGGTCGGCCATCTCGTCGACGATCGACGACGATGTAGGGCAGCGGCTCGAGCTCCAGCTCTTCCTTCTCGTAGATCGCCTCGCCGGTCTCCTTGTCGTAGCCGGTGTGCACCGTGCGGGTGAGCGTCTCGCCCTTGTCCTTCGCTTCGGCGAGCGCGCGATGTTGTAGCCGTCGATGTTGCGCACGCCGAGCTTCGACATCC
This sequence comes from uncultured Alphaproteobacteria bacterium, assembly GCA_963788805.1. Taxonomy (GTDB): domain Bacteria; phylum Pseudomonadota; class Alphaproteobacteria; order Rhizobiales; family Xanthobacteraceae; genus Pseudolabrys. The sequence goes on along the minus strand of CAWBHU010000001.1, from coordinate 364 downwards.
GCTTGTAGCGCTCCTCCATCTCGCGCACCGCCCACTTGAGCGCGACCACCGCCTTCTTCGGATCGGTCACGACCGGCATGAGCAGATGCGGGATGCCGTCGTAGACCGACAGCTCGAGCATCTTGGGATCGACCATGATCAGCCGGCACTGGTCGGGCGCAGCCGATAGAGCAGCGACAGGATCATGGTGTTGATGGCGACCGATTTGCCGGAGCCGGTGGTGCCGGCGATCAGCAGATGCGGCATGCGGGCGAGGTCGACGATCACGCTCTCGCCGCCGATGGTCTTGCCGAGGCAGAGCGGCAGCTTGGAGGCGCTCTCGTCGTATTCGGCGTCGAGCCCTTCGCGCAGGTAAACCTTCTCG